>NZ_JAFCUU010000004.1:0-606289 GCF_049896685.1 Pseudomonas sp. TWRC1-2
TACCAACTCCTTCTGGGCTTCGATGAACTGAAGCAACTCGCTGTCGAATCTCGCGTAACTCTTTGTTTACCAAGGAGTTTTCCGTTTCGACTGCGCCGGAAGTGGGGCGAATTATAGACTTCCAGAATCTGCCGTCAACCCTTAATTTGGATTTTCTATCAAACTGCCCGAAAACCTAACGACACCTTCTATATAGAGGGCCAAAATCCAGCAACTGAGCAATATATTGCTCAAAGCTCACCAGTTGAGCATCATATGCCCCCTGCCTCTCCACCACGACTTTGGACAAACACCCCCAATGACCACCCCACCCCGCAGCCTGGCATCGGCGTTGTTCCCGGTCGGCCTGCTATTAATAGCCATGGCGTCCATCCAGTCCGGCGCCTCGCTGGCCAAAAGCATGTTTCCCATTGTCGGCGCCCAGGGCACGACCACCCTGCGGCTGATATTTGCCAGTGTGATCATGCTGCTTCTATTACGCCCATGGCGCGCCAAGCTCACGGCCAAGTCCCTGCGTACCGTTGTCATTTATGGCATGGCGCTGGGTGGCATGAATTTCCTCTTCTATATGTCCTTGCGCACAGTGCCCCTGGGCATCGCTGTAGCGCTGGAATTCACAGGCCCGCTCGCCGTTGCGATCTACGCTTCGCGCCGGGCGGTGGACTTTCTATGGATCGGCCTCGCGATCGCCGGCCTTCTACTGCTCATACCCATAGGCGAAGCCAGCAGCGGTATCGATCTGACGGGCGCAGCCTATGCCCTCGGCGCGGGTGTCTGCTGGGCGCTCTATATTCTGTTCGGCCAAAAGGCCGGCAACGACAATGGCGTCCAGACCGCAGCACTCGGCGTAATGATTGCTGCCTTATTTGTCGCGCCGATTGGCATCGTCCACGCAGGCGCCGCGCTGCTGACCCCAGCACTGATCCCCGTCGCCCTGGCTGTCGCCATCTTGTCCACGGCCCTGCCCTATACCCTGGAAATGGTCGCACTCACCCGCCTTCCTGCCCGCACCTTCGGCACCCTGATGAGCATCGAGCCTGCATTCGGCGCGCTTTCCGGGCTGTTCTTCCTGCAAGAGCACTTGTCGCTGGCACAGTGGCTGGCCATCACCTGCATTATCCTGGCCTCTGTAGGCGCTACGCTGACGATGCGCAATGAATCCAAACCGCTGGTGCCGGCCGATTGATCGCTATCTAAGGTAGCTCTGGTATTTGCCGCTTATTTAGGCCATGTTTAGGCCGTAAATGAATGTCTTTCATGGAGAATTTCGACAAGGACAGCTGAACGCTACAATCGAGAGCGAGTGAAGCCTGCATCGAGCCTTTTTGCGAAGCGGCTATTAAGGATAGTGATGAAAAGAATATTGATACTGTTCATGGTCGTGGGCATTGCGGGCTGTGCTGCGACCACCAAGACAGAAGTGAAACGGGGCAAAAAAGGGCTGCATATCAACTGTTCGGGGCTGTCCTCCTCCTGGGACCAGTGCTACACCAGCGCAGCCAATTCATGCGGAGCCAAGGGCTACCGGGTTATCGCCAAGTCCGGTGACAACTCCGAGGAGCCTGGAGACTACCCCTTCGGCCTCAACCCTGCCGGCTACACCAGTCGCAGCATGATCGTCATCTGTAAGTGAGCACCCGAGCAGTCTTCATCCGACTGCTCCTCTTTTCTGAAAATCTGATCTCGACCCGGCCCTTTGCGACGCTGCGGCTACACTCCTGCTCGACTATCGAGCAACGGAGTTCCCATGACAGAAAACAACAAAATCGTATTGGTAGTGGGTGCCGGTGATGCCACCGGCGGCGCCATTGCCAAGCGCTTCGCGCGCGAAGGCTACGTGGCCTGCGTCACCCGCCGCAGCGCAGACAAACTGCAGCCCTTGGTCGACAGCATCCAGGCGGCCGGTGGCCAAGCCCACGGCTTTGCCTGTGATGCACGCAAGGAAGACGAGGTCATCGCGCTGATCGAACAGATCGAAAGCGAGTTGGGCCCGATCGAAGCGTTCGTCTTCAATATCGGCGCCAACGTGCCTTGCAGCATCCTTGAAGAAACCGCGCGCAAGTACTTCAAGATCTGGGAGATGGCCTGCTTCTCCGGCTTCCTGAATGCACGCGAAGTGGCCAAGCGCATGGTCACCCGCAACCGCGGCACCATCCTGTTCACCGGCGCTACCGCAGGCTTGCGCGGCGCGGCGGGTTTCGCTGCGTTTGCCGGCGCCAAGCACGGCATCCGCGCACTCGCACAAAGCATGGCGCGAGAGCTGGGCCCCAGGAACATCCATGTGGCTCACGTAGTGGTCGACGGCGCCATCGACACCGACTTCATTCGCGACAACTTCCCGCAAAAATACGCCCTGAAGGATCAGGACGGCATCCTCAACCCCGAACACATCGCCGACAACTATTGGTACCTGCACAGCCAACCACGCGACGCCTGGACCTTCGAACTGGACCTGCGCCCCTGGAATGAACCCTGGTAAGCACGCCTCCACAACAATAAGCAGCGAGCATCGACCATGAGTAAAACCCTGGAATTCTTCTTTGACCTAGGCAGTCCCGCCACGTACCTGGCCTACACCCAACTGCCTGCCCTGTGCGCCGCAACCGGCGCGACCCTGGTGTACCAGCCGATGCTGCTCGGAGGCGTGTTCAAAGCCACCGGCAATGCATCCCCCATCAGCGTCCCGGCCAAGGGCCGGTACATGTTTAATGACCTGGCGCGGTATGCCCAACGCTACAACGTGACGCTCAAGTTCAACCCGCACTTCCCCATCAATACCCTGATGCTGATGCGCGCAGTGACCGGCATGCAGCGTCACCAGCCCGAGCGCTTCCAAGGCTTCATCGACTGCCTGTTCCACGCCCTCTGGGTCGAAGGTCGGAATATGAGCGATCCCGCTGTCGTGGCCGCGGTGTTGACCGAAGCCGGTTTCAACCCGGAAGAAGTGCTGGCCCTGGCCAATGACGAAAGCGTGAAAGCCGCCCTCAAGGACAACACGGAACAGGCCGTTCAGCGCGGCGTGTTCGGTGCCCCCAGCATGTTTGTAGGCAACCAGCTGTTCTTCGGTCAGGACCGTCTGGAATTTGTGCGCGAAGCCCTCAGCTAATCGCTATCACCAATCGCCCCTGAGCGCCGCTTGCGAGCAAATCGTAAGCGGCGTTTGCCCTCTGCAGGTCGAATTGATGCGGGTCCATGATCGGCTTGAGCTTGCCCGCATCGATCAACCTGGCCGCCTCAGCCAGTATCGGTGTGCAGGACTACACCCCGCTGTCACTGCCCATCTACGCGGTCTCGGCGCCCAATCACCGCCAGTCGGCCCGGGTCAAGGCGTTCGTCGACTATATGGCCGACGCCCTGGCCCAGGCGCCCGAACTGCAACCGATCAAATCGCCGCTGTGCGCACCTGCAACCATTCCAGCGCAGCGCCGCTGAGCAGCGGGCTAAGCCGCTCGCGCACCTCGGTGTGGTAGGCGTTGAACCACTCGCGCTCGTCCGCCGTCAGCAGCGACGGCACCAGGCAACGGGTGTCGATCGGGCACAGGGTCAGGGTTTCGAACTTGAGAAACTCACCGAACTCGGTCTTGCCCGCTTCACGGTTCAGCACCAAGTTCTCGATGCGCACGCCCCAACGGCCTGGGCGATAAGTGCCCGGCTCAATCGAGGTGATCATCCCCGGCTGCATCGCCGTTTGCGGCGCAGTGGCGGCCTGGTAGGCAATCACTTGCGGGCCCTCATGCACATTCAGGAAATAGCCTACACCGTGACCCGTGCCGTGGCCGTAGTCCACGCCTTCGGCCCAGATCGGCGCACGCGCAATGGCGTCCAGCAGCGGCGACAGAATGCCCTTGGGAAACTGCGCACGCGACAAGGCAATCACGCCCTTGAGCACCCGCGTGCAGTCACGCTTCTGCTCTTCGCTCGGCGTGCCGATCGGCACCATCCGCGTGATGTCCGTGGTGCCGCCCAGGTACTGGCCGCCCGAATCGATCAGCAGCAAGCCATCGCCTTCGATCAGCGCGTGTTCTTCTTCAGTGGCGTGGTAGTGCGGCATCGCGCCATTGGCGTTGAAGGCCGCGATGGTGTTGAAACTCAACGACACATAACCGGGGCGACGGGTACGCGCCGCCGTCAGGTGTTCATCAATAGTCAGTTCGGTAATGCGCTCACGGCCCAGCGCACTGTCCAGCCAGGCGAAGAATTCGCACAACGCCGCGCCGTCCTGCTCCATGGCTTGGCGGATATGCTCGGCGTCCGCCAGGCTCTTGCGCGACTTGGCCAGAGTGGTCGGGTTCAGCCCTTCGACCAGCCTGACGCCGGCATCGAGGTTTTCCAGCAAACCGGCCGTCACCCGCGCCGGGTCAACATGCAAGCTCGCGCCCGACGGCACAGCGCGCAGTGCATCCGCCACTTCGCTGTAGTCGCGCAGGGTCACACCCTCGTGCTCCAGCACCGCGCGTAACTCGGCATCGACCTTGCTCAGCGCCACAAACAAGGTGGCCTGCTGCTGATTGATCAAGGCAAACGACACAAACACCGGGTTGAACGACACATCGCCGCCACGCAGGTTGAACAGCCAGGCGATGTCATCCAGGGTGGCGATGAAGTGCCAGTCGGCCCCCTTCTCTTTCAGGCTGGCACGCAGCGCGGCGAGCTTCTCGCCGCGGCTGACTGTCGCCTGCGGCGGCAGGTGTTGATAGATCGGCTGGTTCGGCAATGCCGGGCGGTCTTGCCAGACGTCGTTGAGCACATCGATATCGGTACGCAGGCGCGCGCCGCGCTCTGCCAGCTTGCCGCCCAGGGTACGCGCCGAGGCCACGGCCATGACCGCGCCATCCACCGCCACCACACCACCTTCGGGGGTTTGCTCGGCCAGCCATTCCAGCGGGCCGGGTTGGCCGGGCTGCAACTTCACCAGCTCGATACCGCTGCCCTTGAGTTCCTTGGTCGCCTGTTCCCAGTAACGGCTATCGGCCCAGACACCGGCGAAATCTGCAGTGACAATCAGCGTGCCCACCGAACCATGAAACCCCGACAGCCATTGCCGCCCCTGCCAGTAACCCGGCAAGTACTCGGACAAGTGCGGGTCGGCCGACGGTACCAACAGGGCGTGGATGCCCTCGCGGCGCATCAGTTCACGGGTGTGCGCCAGGCGCTGGGGAACCGTTCCATGGGTCAAAGGCTGCGTACTCATTGTGTCTCCTGCTAACCACTAATAATTGTTATGTGTTGCGAATGAAAAATCAGACCGCCCAGAAGGCCGGGGCACTGGCGAGTGCGGCTTTGATCAACTGCACGGCCTGATCGATGTCCTGTTCGGTGGTAAACCGGCCCAGGCTCAGGCGAATGGTACGACCAGCGCTGCGCGCGTCATGGCCCAGGGCCAGAAGCACGTGGGACGGCGCGTTGCTCGCCGAGTTACACGCCGAAGTCGCCGAGAACGCCATGCCGGCACTGAGTGCGGCGGAATTGAACTCACCTTCACTGAACGTCAGGCTGAGCGTATGGGGAATGCGCTGTGTGGCGCTGCCGTTCAGGCGCACGCCCGTCACTGTTTCCAACTGGTCGAGCAGGCGCTGGCGCAAGGCGACGATGCTGGCCTTTTCCTCGGCAAAGGACTGCGCCGCCAAGGCAAACGCGGTGCCCATGCCCGCAATCTGATGTGTCGCCAGGGTGCCGGAGCGCAGGCCGCCTTCGTGACCACCGCCGTGAATCTGCGCCAACACCTTTTGCTGCGCTCGCGGGCCGACATACAACGCGCCGATGCCCTTGGGGCCGTACAGCTTGTGCGCAGAAAACGACATCAAGTCCACCGGCCATTCAGCCAGGTCGATCGCGACTTTGCCGGCACCTTGCGCGGCATCCACATGCAGCAGCGCGCCGTGTTCACGCACCCGTGCGCCGATGGCAGGGATGTCGTTCAAGGTGCCCAATTCGTTATTGACCAGCATCAGCGACACCAGAAAGGTGTCGTCACGTAACGCCTCACTCACCGCGGTGGCGCTGATCAGCCCGTCGGCGTCCGGCACCAGATAAGTGACGGCCACCCCGGCTTCCTGCAACTGACGCGCGGTGTCCAGCGTGGCCTTGTGTTCGATCTGGCTGGTAATGATGTGCCCGCCCGCGACGCCGCGCGCCTGGGCCACGCCTTTGATCGCGAGGTTGTTGGATTCAGTCGCACCGGAGGTCCAGACGATCTGCTCAGGGCTGGCACCTACCAGCTCGGCGACCTGGCGCCGCGCCTGTTCAACCGTTTGCCGGGCCGCCTGGCCGTACGCATGGGAACTGGACGCAGGGTTACCGAAATTGGCATTGAAGCCCAGACACTCGACCATCACCTGGATGACCCGCTCATCCACCGGCGTGGTGGCGGCGTAGTCGAAATACAACGGACGTTTATTCATGACGTTCAAGACTCGCAGAGCGTATTCCCGAGAGCAACGTCTCAGGGGCATCAACCGGAACAGAGGTCGTCAGGTTTAACCGATCGAATGCCATTAAAGAAGAACAACTTTATGCAAATGTGCGTAGGAACGCTCCTGAAATTCAGCTTAACAGGCTGAAGTAGCCCAATGGCAAACAAAAAGCCCGAGGTTCCTTAGGGGAATCCTCGGGCTTTTTGCTGCTGAGCGCCGGCTCAACTGGGACGACCATGCAGCACCACGCTGCGTTCGGCGTTCATTTCGCCTTGGTGATCAAAGCCGAACGGCTTCTGTGGCTGGGCGGTCAGTGCGGCGCGCTGCTGTTGGTATTCATCAAACGACAAGCCGCGACGGCTCAGCGCTTCCAGGGCCAATTGCTTGGTTTCTTCAGCCGTGTAAGGGCGTGATTCAGGTGATGGATGAGTCGCACAGCCAGCAAGGACGGCGCTGACAACGAGTAAGGAAACAGCCAGAAAATGGTTCATGGTGGAGGCCCTGCGAAGGAGGTTTCGAGTCAATGAACACAGGCTACTCCCGCCCCTGCACGGTGAAAAATCACCCGCCGTGATAGTCGCTATCAACCGTTCAGACACCTGCAATAGCCAGCCATGCATATTCATTTAAGATCTATAAATATGGAAATACGTTCATTTACGGAATAAACCTAACCCTCTATAAATAGCCCATATCGAATCAACACTGTTCGCCACGCAACTGTTGCGCCAGCAACAGTCATTCAACAAAACACCAGTCAGCCAACAGCTTCACCGTTCAGCAGTGAGCCTGAAGCCCACGCCAATCAAGGCTTCCAGCCGTTGGTACAGCTCTTGCTCAACACGCTCCACTTCACCCGCTATGTACCCCTGTTGATAAAGGAACTGTTCATGACCCGTCCCCTGAATGTCGTTGCCCTCTCCGGCGGAACGTGGCGCCCCTCGCGCACCCTGGTGCTGACCCAGGCCGTGTTGGCCGAGCTGGCGACGTTGCTGCCGATCCAGACCACGCTGATCGAACTGGGCGACATCGCCCGGCCATTGGGCGGCGCCTTGTCGCGTGACGAACTGCCGGGCGAGGTTGAATCGCAACTGTTGGCCATCGAACAGGCCGACCTGCTGATCGTCGCCGCACCGGTGTACCGCGGCTCCTACCCCGGCCTGCTCAAGCACTTGTTCGATCTGGTCGGCCTCAATTCACTGATCAACACGCCGGTATTGCTCGCTGCCACCGGCGGCAGCGAACGTCACGCGCTGGTGCTCGATCATCAGCTGCGCCCGCTGTTCAGCTTCTTCCAGGCACTGACCTTGCCGATCGGTGTGTACGCCACCGAAGCCGACTTCACCGACTACCAAATAACCAGCGAGCCCTTGAAGGGCCGCATACGCCTTGCCGCAGAACGCGCAGCACCTTTGTTTGCCGCGCACTCCCCCTCTCTGCTGAAAATCGCTTAAGGATTTGTCATGGATGTTTTCTGGTTTCTGCCGACGCATGGCGACGGTCACTACCTGGGCACCACCCAAGGTGCACGGCCGGTCACCCTCAATTATCTGAAACAAGTGGCGCAAGCGGCTGACAACCTGGGCTATTACGGCGTGCTGATTCCTACCGGCCGTTCGTGCGAAGACTCCTGGGTCATCGCCTCGGCGCTGGTGCCGTTGACCGAACGCCTGCGGTATCTGGTGGCAATTCGTCCGGGCATCATCTCGCCCACCGTCTCGGCGCGCATGGCCGCCACACTGGATCGGCTGTCCAACGGCCGCTTGCTGATCAATGTGGTGACTGGCGGCGACCCCGACGAAAACCGCGGAGACGGCAGTTTCCTGGACCACAGCGAACGCTACGAAGTCTCCGACGAATTCCTGCAGATCTGGCGCCGTGTGTTGCAGGGCGAATCGGTGGATTTCGAAGGCAAACACCTGCGCGTACAGAATGCCAAGGCCCTTTACCCACCGGTGCAGAAGCCCTATCCGCCGCTGTACTTCGGCGGTTCTTCAGACGCGGCCCACGACCTGGCCGCCGAACAGGTGGACGTGTACCTGACCTGGGGCGAGCCGCCCGCCGCCGTCGCGGAAAAACTCGCGGATGTGCGTGAACGCGCCGCACGCCACGGCCGCACCGTGAAGTTCGGCATTCGCCTGCACGTGATCGTGCGCGAAACCGAAGAAGACGCCTGGAAAGCCGCCGACAAACTGATCGAGCACATCAGCGACGAAACCATCGCGGCCGCGCAAAAATCCTTCTCGCGCTTTGACTCCGAAGGGCAGCGCCGCATGGCCGCCTTGCACGATGGGCGCCGCGACAACCTGGAAATCGCCCCCAACCTGTGGGCCGGCGTCGGCCTGGTCCGAGGCGGTGCCGGTACGGCACTGGTCGGTAACCCGCAGCAGGTGGCCGAGCGCATCAAGGAATACGCCGACCTGGGCATCGAGAGCTTTATTTTCTCCGGCTACCCGCACCTGGAAGAGGCCTATCGTTTTGCTGAGCTGGTGTTCCCGCTGTTGCCGGAACCCTACGCCAGCCTCGCCGGGCGCGGCATCACCAACCTCACCGGCCCGTTTGGCGAAATGATTGCCAATGATGTGCTGCCCAAAACAAAGGCCTGAGCACGCTGAAATCGGCCTGATAGGGCAGCTGCTTTTCTGTGGGAGCCGGGCTTGCCCGCGATACAGGCGACTCGGTGTTTCAGTGAACCCCGGTTGATGCCATCGCAGCGGTGCGACGACTCGACAAGCCAGCGCCCACACTTGAGCTGCATTGCCAGACCTACAGCGCACGGCTTCTGAGCCAATTGAGGAAACCCCGTGACAGCCAACCCCCACAGCGTCCTGCCATCGCCGCTGCAAACCGCCAAACTGCTGGCCGCCGAATTCGCCCTCACGGCCGTCGAGCGCGACGAGCGTGGCGGTACACCGAAAGCCGAACGTGACGCCCTGCGCCACAGCGGCCTGCTGGCCCTGAGCATACCCACGCAGTACGGCGGCCTCGGCGCGCGCTGGAGCGAAACCCTGGGCATCGTGCGCGAATTCGCCAAGGTCGACAGCTCCATCGCCCATGTCTTTGGCTTCCACCACTTGATGCTCGCCACCGTGCGCCTGTTTGCACGCCCGGACCAATGGCAACCCTGGTTCGAACAGACCGCGCGCAAGAACTGGTTCTGGGGCAATGCCCTCAACCCGCTGGACACCCGCACGGTGGTCAAGGATTTCGGCGGCTGGCGCGAATTCTCGGGTAAAAAAAGCTTCTGTTCCGGCGCCAGCGACTCGGAAATGCTCATCGCCTCGGCGGTGGATGAAAGTGCCGGCGGCAAACTGTTGATCGCGGCCATCCCCAGCGGGCGCAGCGGCATCACCTTGCACAATGACTGGAACAACATCGGCCAGCGCCAGACCGACAGCGGCAGCGCCAGCTTTGAACGGGTGCGTGTTGAAGAATCGGAACTGCTCCTCGATCCAGGCCCACTGAGCACGCCCTTCGCCTGCCTGCGCCCGCTGATCGCGCAACTGACGTTCACGCACATGTTTCTCGGGATTGCCGAAGGCGCGTTTGAAGAAGCGCGCAATTACACCCTGACCGAAACCCGTTCGTGGCACAAATCCTCGGCCGACGACGTGCGCCAGGACCCTTACGTGCTGCACCACTACGGCGAGTTCTGGGTGGCGCTGGAAGGCGTGCGCCTGCTGGTCGAGCGCGCCACCGATCTGCTTGACCAGGCCTGGGCCAAAGGCGCCAAGCTCAGCGAGCACGAACGCGGCCAGCTGGCCATTGCGATTGCCACCGCCAAGGTTGCCGCCACCCGCCAGGGCCTGGAGCTGTGCAGCCGCCTATTTGAAGTCACCGGCGCGCGCTCCACCCACGCCTCACTGCGCCTGGACCGCCACTGGCGCAACCTGCGCACACAAACCTTGCACGACCCGGTGGACTACAAACTTCACGAGCTGGGGGACTGGGCGTTGAACCAGTCCCTGCCGATTCCCACGTTCTATTCCTAAGAGAGGTGCCCATGCAGCTTTTAACCTTACCGCCCTCGCCCGCCCTTGCGACCTCGATCCGCGCCACGGCCCAGGTCTTCGAAGACCCCAAATCCCAGGCGCTGCTCGACCACATCCAGCAAGTGGCGCCCAGCGAAGCGAGCGTGCTGATCATCGGCGAGACCGGCACTGGTAAAGAGCTGGTGGCACGCCACATCCATAACCTGAGCGCGCGCCGCAACCGGCCGTTCGTGGCGGTCAACTGTGGCGCATTCTCCGAGTCGCTGGTGGAAGCCGAACTGTTCGGCCATGAAAAAGGCGCGTTTACCGGCGCCCTCAGCGCCAAGGCCGGCTGGTTCGAGGAGGCCGACGGCGGCACCTTGTTCCTCGATGAGATCGGCGACTTGCCGATGGCGATCCAGGTCAAGTTGCTGCGCGTGTTGCAGGAGCGCGAAGTGGTGCGCCTGGGCTCACGCAAGAGCATTCCTATTGATGTGCGTGTACTGGCCGCCACCAACGTGCAACTGGAAAAGGCCATCAACGCCGGGCATTTCCGCGAAGACCTCTACTACCGCCTCGACGTGGTCAGCCTGGAACTCAGCCCATTGCGCGAGCGCCCCGGCGACATCCTGCCGCTGACCCGGCACTTCATCGAAGCCTACAGCCAGCGCCTGGGTTACGGCCCGATCACCATCAGCCGCGAGGCCGAGCACAAACTCAAAAGCTACAGCTGGCCGGGCAATATTCGCGAGCTGGAGAACGTGATTCACCACACCCTGCTGATCTGCCGCAATGGCGTGATCGAGCGCGATGATCTGCGCTTGTCCAACATGCGCATCGAGCGCCAGGACGACAGCCAGCACGGCACCGACAACAGCGCCGAAGCCCTGCTGGCGCGCGCGTTTCAAAAGCTCTTCGAGGAACAGGCCGGCGCCCTGCATGAGAAGGTCGAGGACGCGTTATTGCGCGCCGCCTACCGCTTCAGCCATTACAACCAGGTGCACACCGCCAACCTGCTGGGCCTGAGCCGCAACGTCACGCGCACACGCCTGATCAAGATCGGTGAGCTGGCGGTAAACAAGCGCAGGCCCGGTGAAAACGTGCAAGGCGAGCGCATGTTGCACCTATCCATTTAGGCGACAGTGCAACGCGTTGTCATGGCTGCGCTCAAAGCTGCGCAGTACCTGGAACGAGTCGAAGGTCACCGCCGTGGCCTGGTGGGCGCGGATCAGCGTCCAGAAATCTTCCTCGCCATGCTCAAAGCATTTGAAGGCTGCCTCGCCCTCCTCGCGCGAGCGCCATTGCAGGTAGTTGAGCACCCGCCGGCCGTCGTCGCTGACCTGCACACTCGCATTGATAAAGCCGCCATGGCCCTGGGCCAGGCGCTCGCTTTGAGTGGACAAGGCCGCCACCAGCGCACGTTGCTGCCGGGGCTCGATCTGAAATTCGATCAATTGAGTGAAGCTGCGATTCTTCTCTGATACCTGCATGAACACTCCCCTTTCGGCGTAGGCAAAATCTTGCGATTCGATGCCACGCAGGGTAAAACCTCTAGTTAAGTCAAGGTCAAGCATTGTTTCGGAGTTTTCATGCTCAACAAAGCACTCACCGTCGGCCAGTTGGCCGCCCGCAGTGGCGTGGCGGTCACGGCCCTGCATTTTTATGAGTCCAAGGGACTGATCAAGAGCCAGCGCAATGCCGGCAACCAACGGCGCTACCCACGGGATGTGTTGCGCCGGGTGGTGGTCATCAAGATCGCCCAGCGCTTGGGCATTCCGCTGGCGACGATTGGCGAGGCGCTGCAAACCTTGCCGGATGGGCGCACGCCCACCACTGAAGACTGGGAACGCTTGTCGGCGCTGTGGCGAGAGGACCTGGACGCTCGCATCAACAAATTGTTGCTGCTGCGCGACAAGCTCAGCGGGTGTATCGGCTGTGGGTGTTTGTCGCTGGAGGCGTGTCCGTTGCGCAATCAGGATGACCAGCTCGGCGAGCGCGGGCCGGGCGCCCAGTTGCTGGAACCGACGCCCCCCTCCTGACCTGCAAACTTGCTCAATGTGGGAGCTGGCTTGCCTGCGATGGCATCGCCGCGGTGTGACAGGCATACCGAGGTGTCTGCATCGCAGGCAAGCCAGCGCCCACAGGAGTCCTCAGTGTTTGAACGGTTGAGGCTCCTACACACTTCATGAACAACCCCTCCACGCTTTCCCCCTTGCCCCGCACGCCGCGTGATTCCAGGATGCAGGCAATCATCACAAGGAGTCATTCCATGTTCGCCGGATTCCAAAAAGACCAGTGCCACGTCAACGGCGTGGACATCAGCTACCGCAAAGGCGGTACAGGTCCCGGTCTGCTCCTGCTGCACGGCCACCCGCAAACCCACGTCATCTGGCACAAAGTTGCCGAGCAACTGGCCGAGCATTTCACCGTGGTGGCTGCTGACCTGCGCGGTTATGGCGACAGCAGCAAGCCGCCGGCCAATGACCAGCACACACACTACTCAAAACGCGAAATGGCCCGCGATGGCGTCGAACTGATGCAGGCGCTCGGCTTCGCGCAGTTCTCGGTACTCGCCCACGACCGAGGCGCCCGCGTCGCGCATCGCCTGGCACTCGACCATCCCGACGCCGTGCAGCGCATGGTGCTGCTGGATATCGCGCCGACGCTGACCATGTATGCCCAGACCAACGAAGCGTTTGCCCGCGCCTACTGGCATTGGTTCTTCCTGATACGCCCGGCGCCGCTCCCGGAAACCTTCATCGAGTCCAACCCCGAGCTCTACCTGCGTAGCGTCATCGGCAGCCGCAGCGCGGGCCTCAAACCGTTTACCGAAGAAGCCCTCGCCGAATACCTGCGTTGCCTGCAACTGCCGGGCACTGCGCGTGGCATCTGCGAAGACTACCGTGCCGCCGCCGGCATCGACCTTGAGCACGACCAGGCGGATATCGACGCCGGCCATCACCTGAACCTGCCCTTGCTGGTGATGTGGGGCGCCGAAGGCACTGTCGGCCGCTGTTTCGAGCCACTCAAGGAGTGGCAGAAAGTCGCCACCGACGTGCGTGGCAAGGCCCTGCCGGCCGGCCATTACATTGCCGAAGAAGTGCCTGAATTATTGCTCGGCGAAGTCCTGACCTTCCTTCGCTGAACCAGCTCTGAACGCTGTAGCTCCGTGACCTGAAAGACCCGCCTCGCAGGCTGCTGATGGCCTGCGACGGGTTCTGCTTGCCCAAAAAACGATTGAGATAATAACAATGACAATCAAAAAACTGCTGGGAACCCTGTATGTGCAGGTGCTCATCGCTATTGCACTGGGTGTGTTGATCGGCCATCAATGGCCGCAAGTCGGCATCGACCTCAAGCCCTTGGGCGACGGGTTTATCAAGCTGATCAAGATGATCATCGGCCCGATCATCTTCTGCACGGTGGTCTCCGGCATCACCAGCATGCACGATGTGAAACAGGTCGGTCGGGTCGGCGGCAAGGCGCTGTTGTACTTTGAAATCGTCTCCAGCATTGCCTTGCTGATCGGCATTCTCTCTGCTCACCTGCTGCACCCCGGCGTGGGCTTCAACATCGATGTGAAGACCCTGGACGGTTCGGCCATCGCCGGTTTCGTCGGCCAGGCGCAGCACGGTGAAGGCGTCACCGGTTTTCTGCTGAACGTTATCCCGGGCACGTTTTTCGATGCTTTCGCCAAGGGCGAGATCCTGCCGGTACTGTTTATTTCCGTCTTGTTCGGCCTGGGCCTGGTGATGGTCGGCGAAAAGGCACGACCGCTGGTAGGAGTGATCAACCAGGCCAGCGAGGTGTTTTTCCGCATCGTCGGCATGATCAGCCGCGTCGCCCCGATCGGCGCCTTCGGCGCCATTGCCTTCACCATCGGCAAGTACGGCGTGGGCTCGCTGCTGCCGCTGCTGAAGCTGGTCGGCACCTTCTACCTCACCGCGTTCTTCTTTGTCGCAGTGGTGCTGGGCAGCATCGCGCGTTACGCCGGTTTCAGCATTTTCAAACTGATGGGCTATATCAAGTCGGAGCTGTTGATCGTACTCGGCACCAGCTCGTCGGAATCTGCGCTGCCGCAACTGATCCAGAAACTTGAAAGCCTGGGTGCCTCCAAAGGCGTGGTGGGCATCGTGGTGCCTACCGGCTACACCTTCAACCTCGACGGCACCAACATCTATATGACCCTGGCCGTGCTGTTCCTGGCCCAGGCGACCAATACACCCCTGCCGCTGGAACAACAACTGACCTTGCTGGCGGTGGCCATGCTCACCTCCAAGGGCGCCGGTGCCGTGGTCGGCGCCGGCTTCGTGGCATTGGCCGCCAGCCTGGCGGTGGTGCCGACGGTGCCGGTGGCGGCGATGGTACTGATCCTGGGCGTTGACCGCTTCATGGCTGAATGCCGCTCGCTGACCAATATCATCGGCAACGCCGTCGCAGCCCTGGTGGTGGCGGCGTGGGAAGGTGAGCTGGATCGCGAAAAAATGGCGCCCATCGCCCTCAAGCGCGGCCGCCATGCGCGGGCTGCCCAGGCGGCACAGGCGAAGATCGCTGCCGAATAAGCAATAACGCCTGGGCGTGCCGGAAGGCGCGCCGATCCGGTGCTATTCTGGCGGCTCATGCCGCCACGTCTGTTTCTGATGACCCTTAAGAAAGATACCGTGCCCCTACCCGAAGACCTGCGGGTGTTCCTGACCGTGATCCGCAAGGCAGGCTTTGCTGCCGCCGCCGATGAACTGGGGCTGTCGCCTGCGTACGTCAGCAAGCGCATCCAGATCCTCGAAACCACCCTGGCCACGCGCCTGCTGCACCGTACCAGCCGCCGCATCGCCTTGACCGAAGACGGTGAGCGGGTGCAGCGCTGGGCCGTGCGCATCCTCGAAGATTTCCAGCAACTGGCCGATGAGCTGTCTGACGCCCACGACAGCCCGCGCGGCCACCTGCACCTGTGCAGCAGCTTCGGTTTTGGTCGTAACCATGTGGCGCCTGCCCTGTCCTTGTTGGCCGAGCAATACCCGGACCTGGAAATCCGCCTGGACCTGTTCGACCGCGTGGTGGATATCGTCAGCGAGGGCTTTGACCTGGAAATTCGCGTAGGTGATGACATCCCCGGCCAGCATATCGGCCGACGTCTGGTGAGCAATCGCCGCGTGCTGTGCGCCGCACCGTCCTACCTCAAGCGGCGCGGCACACCGCAGCAGTTGAGTGACCTTGAGCAGCACGACTGCCTGGTGCTCAAGGAGCGCGACAACGCCTTCGGCATCTGGAACCTGGAGCGCGATGGCGCCGCCGAAAGCGTGCGCGTGCGCGGGCCGCTGTCCTCCAACAACGGCGAGATCGTGTTGCAATGGGCGCTGGATGGGCGCGGCGTATTGCTGCGCTCGATGTGGGACGTGAAGCCACTGCTGGAACAAGGCAAGCTGGTGCAGGTGCTGCACGACTGCACCCAGAGTGCCAACGTGTGGGCGGTGTACCCTACACGGCTGGCCTACTCCGGAAAATTAAGAGCCTGCGTGGAGTTCTTGCAGGAGCACTTCAAGGGCTTGTCGATCTGACGCTCCGGTGGGCGCTGTAACCCAGCCACACCGTCATGACCAGCAACGCGGTCAGCGGCAGGCCATGGAACAACACGATCACCTGGGCCGGCGTCCACGTCAGGTAGAACGGCCCCACCACCAGCATGCCCACCCCGAAGCCGGCCATCTGAATCAGCGTCAACAGGCTGAACAGCGGCAAGCGCAGGCTATCCGGTTCGCTTTGCGCGCGGGAGACCAACGCGACCTCGGACACACCATCGCCCAGCCCGGCCCACACCACCAACAGCAGCGCCAGCCACAGCTCGGTTTGCTGGAAGGTCAGGATAAAGCCACTGGACATCAGCGCCACGCCCAGCATGAACAGGCGCTCCATGGCCTGAGTGCCACGCCCTTTCAACAGCGCACTGGCAATGCGCGCACCGACAAACTTGCCGCACGCCCACACCGCCAGCAGATAGCCCATGACGGTCTTGGCCGTGTCTGGCGAAATGTACTGCGACAACACCGGCCAGCCGACGTTATGCGCAGCGCTGCCGAGGGTGTCGAGCATGCTGATCAACAACATCGCCGCCAGCACGGGCGCGCCGCGCAGGCCTTGGGTCAGCTCGCGCCATTCAGCCGCGAGCCCGCGGTGCACGGCAACGGCGACCGAGAACAACGCGCGCAACGGCAGGATCAGGCAGGCCGCCAAAACGTAGGTGCCAATGTTGACGGCAAACACCGCCTCGAAGCCTCCCGTAGCAATCAACAGCCCGGAGAGCAGGCTGCCGAACACCGCGCCGGTCGCCGCCGCCGACGTGATCCACGCATTGGTGCTCACCCGCTGCTCAAGCGCGACCCAGGTGGGCAGCTGGCTGTTCAGGCCAATGGCAAACAGCGAGTTGCACAAGCCGATGCCAAACGCGATAAAGGGCAGCACGTGCAGCTGATGCGCCGGTATCAGCACCAGCAGCGGCAACAGCAGCAATGCCCTGGCCAGGTCCAGCCCGGCCAGTGTGCTGCGTCCGGGAAAACGCCGAAAAAACGGAATGCCGAACAGGCTGGCGACTATCCCGCCGGTGACACGGCACGCTAGAAACACACTGACAAACACCACGCTCTGGCTCAGCCAGTAAACGTAAGTGGACAGCGCCACCAGGTTGAGAAACGCGCCAAAATCCGACACGCCGCGGGCAAAGATGATCAAGCGGGCATTGCGGGTCGACAGGATCAGCTGCGGATCATGGCTCATGCAGGTTGCGCCTCTTGGTCGGTCGGCACGCCGCGCAGGCTCACCAGCAGCACGTCGCGCCAGGCCGGCGCCGCATCGGCATGGGGCCGCACATCGCTGGCGCGATGGTAGAGCCCACGGTCGTTGATCACGATGGTTTCCAGAAACGCCTCCATCGCCAGGTTGAACACCCGGCTTTGCTCGGCCGGCGAGGTAAATACTTCCGAAACCACCGGCACCGTATTGCTCTGGCCAATGAAGTGCATGAACACCCAGTCCAGGCCATCCTGGTGAATCCCCGAGGTCGTCGGACTGCTCGATTGCCCATCCGCGCGGAGGCGGAACTGGTGAATATCGATCGTATACGCCTGCTCGCCCAAGTGCGGGGCAATCACTGCAAGGTCGGTGGCCAACAGCTTCTGCATCAGCGGGTGCTCGATAAAACCGTCCTCGCAATAGCTCAAATGGTTCACGCCCTGCCGATAATTGACGGCGTAGGTGACCGGCGACGTAAACGCGGTGTTGCGGTCGAGCTGCAACTGCCGCGAAGGCAATAAACGATAGCGCAGGATGCGGCGCTCGCGGTGGGTGTATGCCTTGAATGCCTCGTCCCGCACCAGGTTGGCCCAGTAGGCTCGAAAGCTCTGCTCCTGCCCGGGCTCAATACCGATCAACCCGCCATAGTCGCGGCGATGGCAGTAGTGATGGTCGCGCAAATGCGCAGAGATCTGTGGGATGTCCATAGCGCTAAACCTTATCCTCGATGACCACGTGCAGGTTGTGCCTGATCGCGTCATGCACGGCGTGAGCGTCGGCGGCACCGTCGACCTTGGCCCAGCACTTGAGCAAATAGTGCTCCTCGATATCGGCGTCGAGGCAGTGGCCGGCGTCCAGTTGCGCGTACTCCAGCACCGCGGCGTGATGATCGAGAAACTGCACGCCCTCGATCCCCTTGAAGCGGCCACTGTGCTCCGGGTAAATCGCCAGCATCGCGTAGTGCTGGTTGCCGTTGGCGACTTTGTGCGCGCCGGCCTCCAGTTGCGCGTTAACGCCCGGTTCGCCCAGCAGCAGCGACAGATACAGCTGGTACGGATTGATCGCGGCCAGGTCTCGGAACGCCGCGTTGACATACAGCCCGCCCACGCGCGGGTTGATCTCAATAACCACGGGGCCTTGATCGGTCATGCGAAATTCAAAATGCACCACCGCGTTGGTCAGCCCGACCGCGCGCAGGCATGCCGTGGCGTACGTGCGGATCTGCTCGCACTGCTCGGCCGTGAAAGAGGTCGGCGGAGAAATCAGCAGGTTCTCCAACACGGTGCCGCTGCGCTCGGTCAGCATGAGTTTCTCGTTGATCAGCAGCGCGTGGATGCGCTCGCCGACAACCACGCACTCCACGCTGCCTTCAATGCCCGGGATGTAGCCTTCGAGCAGGATGCTACGCCCCGGAATGTACTCGCACGCCTGCCCGTCGACTGCCGGCAAACGGTGCGCGCAACCGTAGAAATCCGCGTAAGCCGCCGCGCCGTGGCCGCTCACGAACTGCGCGTAATGGCTGCGCAACTGGGCCCAGTTGGAGCACTTCTTGATAAAGGCCGACGCACCGCCAAAAGGCGGTTTGGCAATGAGCGGATAGCCCACCCGCTCGGCGCCGGCTTGAAGCGCCTGCTCGTTATTGCACAGCGCAAACGGCACCGAACGCAGCCCGTGTTTTTGCAACACACTGCGCATCAGGTACTTGTTATTGCACGCGGCAATCGCCTCGGCACGGCTGTACACCAGCCCCAGGCGCTTGCAGGTGGTTGCAACGATGCAACCCACTTCGCCCAATGCAGACGGGTGCCCGGCCTGGCAGAAAATCGCGCGAATCTGGTAACGCCCGTCCAGCCGGCCCACCAGGTCCAGAATCGATTGTTCGCTTAAGGCGTCGAGCAGGAACACTTCATCACTGTCGCCGCGCAGTCGCTGCAGGTGATGACGCCCCGCGACCCCGGCGGTTAAACAGGCCAGGCCTTGTGCGCGGGCGACCGCAAAGTGCGGCTCGCGGTAGTTGTAACGCACCGTGGCACTGTCATCGACATCAATAAAAAGAACCGCCTCTTGCTTCATGACCATCGTTGCCTCTTCCGTGAGTTGATTCAGGCATCCTGCCAACTGCACCAGTGCCCTTCCCAATTACGGAAACGATAATGGCGCTGCCCGTCGTGCACTTCAAAATGGGGCAAGTCTTCAGGCTTTTCAAAGTCCAGCAACGGCACCGTAAACTTGCCTTGTGCGTGCGGCAGTACATATTCGGGCAGGGCAATGTTCGACACGCGCCGTTTGAGACGATCCATAATAGCGATCGCCTGGCTGATCGAGGCTTTATATTCGGACGCCCCCGGCGAAAACGGCATGAAGTGATACAAGTAATACGGTTTTACGCCCAGACGATAAAGATCAATAAAGAGTTTATGCAAGGTGGCTTCATCATCATTGACGCCGCGCAACAATGGCATGTTGGAGAACACTATCGGCACGGCACTCTGAATACGTTTAACCGCCGCCGCAAAATCAGTCGTCAGTTCAAGCGGGTGGCAAACGTGCACCCCAAATGCATTGACGTTGTACTTCTCGAGCATGGCCACCAATTCATCGGTTACCCGGAACGGGTTGAAACTCAACGCCCGTGAATGGATTCGAATCAGCAGGTCGTCGCGGATCGAACGCAACGCCGCGAGGTTTTCTTCCAGCCTGCGGTCGGCCAGCATCAACGGGTCACCGCCGCTGAGGATCACTTCTTCAATGGCCGGATTGCTGCGGATGTACGCCACCGAATCCTTGAATGAGTCGGTGCTGGCGTTGGGCTTGTCCGTGCCGACCTGCAAGGTGCGCAGTGCCTCAAAGCAGAACTGGCAATAGGCATTGCAGGTGTTGGTCATGCGCAGGATCACGCGGTTGTCGTACTTGTGCTGGCAGATGGGCGTTTTCATCTCATGCCCGAGTTCCCAGTTCTCCGACGTCCCGTCGTAATCGCCCGCCACCTGCTCGCTCCAGTACGGCACTACCTGGCGCCACAGCGGATGGTCGGTTATCGGGCCGCTGGTGAGTGAGCGCTTGATCAGGTCAATGTAATAAGGCGTGATCTGCATTTTGCGGTCTTGCAAGTTGTGCTCGATATGCGCCGTTATTTCCTCACTCCACCCGCCGCAGGCAATGCGCAAGGCCGGTTCATCGCGCAGGGCGTTCTTTTGCTGCCAGCGCCAATCTTGCCATTGCACCGAGCGATGGGTGGCCTGATCAAAAATCGACATGAGTATGTACTCTCTGTGTTTTAACTTATGTTAAGGGCAGATAAATGCCTGCCATTCCTGGACCGGAACAACATTACTATCTGCAACAAAGACAATCGTTTACAGGCGCGCGCGCGCAATCAGGTTATTAACGTGATCACCGACACCCAAGAGACATAACCACTCACTAACTCAACGGTCATAGTATTAACTTCCCTTTCTTATAATGTGCTGACTTTCCAAGCCAGCCCCCACTTAAGCCGATGGTCTGCGGGGTGTCAACCCAATACCCTTGTGGGTTTTCCGGGATTATTCTTTCAACTGGCCACACCCCCCGCAATAATGGGCGAAGCCGGCATTTAATGACTGTTATTTGAAAAGTAAATAGCACACAAAAACGCCCTCTTATTAAAGAGGGCGCTGTGTTGGCTACTTATATAACTACGTGTTTATCAACTGAGCCAAGGGTTGGCAGCCAAATGCTCGCGTTCAAATGCTTTGATGTGTTCACTGCGCTGCAACGTGCTGCCAATGGCATCCAGGCCCAGCAGCAGTGCGGTCTTGCGCAAGGTGTCGATCTGGAACGCAATGACCTGGCCATCCGCCAGACGAATCTGCTGAGCCTCCAGGTCGACACTGATCTGCGCCTGGTCCGCCTGGCTGACAGCCTGTGCGAGTGTGTGCAGCAGCGCTTCGTCCAGGGTGATCAGCAACACTCCATTGCGCTGGCAGTTGTCATAAAAGATCCCGGCAAAACTGCTGCCGATCAGCGCGCGAATGCCCATTTGTTTCAAGCCCCACACCGCGTGCTCGCGGCTGGACCCGCAGCCGAAGTTGGGCCCG
Organism: Pseudomonas sp. TWRC1-2; assembly: GCF_049896685.1. NCBI lineage: Bacteria > Pseudomonadati > Pseudomonadota > Gammaproteobacteria > Pseudomonadales > Pseudomonadaceae > Pseudomonas > Pseudomonas sp. TWRC1-2. Next base: position 21,247 of record NZ_JAFCUU010000004.1, read on the forward strand.
ACGACCATGAAGCATGCGCCCTGCCAGCCCGGCTGGTTCAACACGAACGCCGGGTTGGGCTCGCCGGACGCCAGAAAGCGCAGATCGAAGAACAGCCCCCGGTCCAGGCCGCTGCGGTCGATGCCTTTGAGAAACTGTTTGGGCATGATCACGTCGGTGTCGATATTGGCCGCCAGCATCGGCACGGCCTTGCCGGTGACCACAGTAAAAGGTTGCAGGCTCATGCACGGTCTCCAAAGTGGCGAATATCAGTGAGGCGGCCGGTGATCGCGGCAGCGGCGACCATTGCCGGGCTCATCAGGTGCGTGCGCGCGCCAGCGCCCTGGCGACCTTCAAAGTTGCGGTTGGTGCTGGAGGCACAGCGGTCGCCGGGGGCCAGCACATCGTCGTTCATCGCCAGACACATCGAGCAGCCGGACTGGCGCCATTCGAAGCCGGCGTCGATAAAGATCGCCGCCAACCCTTCGGCCTCGGCCTGGTCGCGCACCTCGGTGGAGCCGGGCACGATCATCGCCCGTACGTGCTCGGCCACGTGTTTGCCGCGCACCACGCTGGCGGCGTCGCGCAGGTCTTCGATGCGGGCATTGGTGCAGGAGCCGATAAACGCATGGCTGATGACGATGTCGCTCAGCGGCATGCCGGCTTCCAGGCCCATGTAGTTGAGGGCACGGCGCATGTCCTGGCGCAGGATCAGGTCGCTGACGTCCTGCGGGTCGGGCACGCGGGCGCCAATCGGCGCAGCCTGGTCTGGGCTGGTGCCCCAGGTGACCATGGGTTCCAGGGTGCGGGCATCCAGGTGCACTTCCTGGTCGAACACGGCGTCGGCGTCCGAATGCAATTGGCGCCAGCCCACCAGCGCCTGCTCCCATAACTCGCCCTTGGGCGCACGGGGCTTGCCCTTGAGGTAGCTGAAGACTTTTTCGTCCGGCGCCATGAAGGCGCCGCGCGCGCCGGCTTCGACCGCCATGTTGCAGACGGTCATGCGTGCCTCGACGCTCAACGCGTCGATGGTGGAACCGCGAAATTCGATGGCGTAGCCGGTGGCACCGGATGCGCCGATCTTGCCGATCAAGGCCATGATGACGTCCTTGGACGTGAGGCCTGGCGCCAGGTCGCCTTCAACCGTCACGCGCATGCTTTTCAGGCGTTTGTAGACCAGCGTCTGCGAGGCCAGAAGGTGCTCGATTTCCGAAGTGCCGATGCCAAAACCGAACGCGCCGAGCGCACCGTAGGTGGTGGTGTGGCTGTCGCCGGCGGCGATCACCATGCCCGGCAGGATGAAGCCCTGCTCTGGGGCAATCACGTGCTCGATGCCTTGGCGTTTGTCGAGGATATCCAGCAGCTCGATGCCGAAATCGCGGCAGTTTTCGGCCAGGTACGAAACTTGCCGCGCCCCGCCGGCGTCGGGCATCGCCGCGATGCGCTTGGGCGTGGTGGGGTTTACATGGTCGACCACCGCCAGCGCCGTGCCGGGGCGCCACACCTCACGCCCGGCATCGCGCAGGCCGCTGAAGGCCTGGGGGCTGGTGTATTCGTTGATCACCTGGCGGTCTATGTAAAGCAGGACATGGCCCTGGTCATCCAGGGGGCACACCGTGTGGGAATCGATGTGTTTGTCGTAGAGGGTTCTGGCAGTCATTTTTCTCAGGGCTCACGTTTCTGGAGGCGGGCTCAACGGTATAAATCCATCCTACGCAGCCCTTGGGCCCTATCAATGGCGACCGGGTGATGGCTTGGAACATGTTTCGTGTTCGATGAAGGCCCTGTCAGCGCTTTGAATGGAAACCTGAAACATTTTCTTTCATATCCGGGTTAGGGATTTCCAGACCTCATCCGTCTTAACTTAGATACAGCCCGACGCGTCAGCAAAAGCTACGACCGGCCTTTTCCGGGCCTCCTTCGCCCCTCTCCGATCAAGACCCGCATTCACATGTCGAAGAAGTCACGCTCAAAACTCTGGTTTCTCGTACACAGCTGGCTGGCATTGCCCATCTGGTTTTTTGTACTGATCGTCTGCGTCACCGGCACCCTGGCGGTGGTCAGCCAGGAAATCGTCTGGCTGGCCAACCCGGATATCCGCGCGAGCAAGCCGTCGGATGATGCCCAAATGCTGAGCTTTGACCAGGTGATCGCCGCCATCAAGCGCGAAGAACCCCAGGTAATCGTGCAATCGATCATCCGTCCGGACGAAACGCACTTTGCGCTGAGTGTCGACCTCAGCTACCCGGACGGGCGTTCCGTGGAGGTCTACGTCAACCCGTACACCGGGGCGATCCAAGGCATCAGCCCGTCGTTCGATTTCAAGCAATTTACCCGCGCTCTGCATGGCTGGTGGCTCGTACCGTTCACCAACGGCTTCAGCTGGGGCTGGTACCTGGTCTCGGCGCTCGGCCTGCCGTTGCTGGCGTCGCTGGTAACCGGGCTGGTCGTCTACAAACGCTTCTGGAAAGGGTTTCTGCGCCCTACCCTGCGCATCCGCCACGGCGCGCGAATCTTCTGGGGCGACTTCCATCGCCTCAGCGGTATCTGGTCGATCTGGTTTATCGCGGTGATTTCCATCACCGGCACCTGGTTCTTGATCCAGGCGATTTTGGGCGACAACCAGATTTCCATCTCCAGCGAACCGATCGTCCCAGTGATTGCCCGCGAGAAAGTGCCGATGTCGGCGCCCGGCGTGCCGGCACCGATGATCGCGCTGGACGAAGCCATCGAAATCGCCACCCAACGCATTCCCGGGCTGGACGCCACATTCGTGTTCCTGCCGCTCAACGCCTACAGCCACCTGCAAATCGGCGGGCGCGGCTGGTACCCGTTGATGTTCCAGACCGCTCAACTCAACCCCTACAGCGGTGAAATCGCGGTGTCGCACCTGCTCTCCGATCGCTCGACGCTGGAGTTCGTCACCGAATCCATGCGCCCGCTGCACACCGGCGACTTTGGCGGGCTGTGGATCAAGCTGATCTGGGCGTTTTTCGGCCTGGTGCTGAGCATGATGGTGTTGAGCGGCCTGCTGATCTGGACCAAACGCACCGCGCTGGCGACCCTCAATGCGCTCAAGCGCGAAGCCAAGACCCAACGGGCGCCTGCTGCCGCTGCAGCCCTGCAGGCTGAAACCTCGGAGGCCAAATAATGAGCAAGGTCAGTGCTGCAACACCGCCTTCGCCGCTGCGCGCCTTTTGGCTGAAATGGCGGTTCCATATCAACATCCTGCTGTTGCTGGTGCCGCTGGGGTTCATGCCCAAGTACTTTGCCGATGCCGCGTTGTTTCGCGGCGACACCGGCATTGGTGAGCGAGTGGTCGGTGACGTGCAGGTCGGGCCTTGGAGCCTGAAACTCGCCGAATTCCGCAATGAAGGCCCGCGCCCGGACCCGGCCGGCCCGATGAAATTTTTCAATGCCGCCCTGTGCGACACCTGCGCCGAGCAGGTCAAGGCCACTTACCTGCGTATCGGCAAGCCGCGCAGCCTGCGCGCCGCCGGAGTGATCTTCTTCGGCACGCCGTACCGCATGGGCGCCGCCCTGCCGGTGCCGGAACGCACGCCGGCCGACGCCGAACTGTGGATCACCATGGAAGGCTGGGACGGCACGATGCACCAGGGTTCCATTCCGCTGAGCCAGGCCTCGACTGCCACTATTGCCTGGCTGAACAAGCAAGGAGTCAAACCATGACGTTGATGCGCCTGACCCGCGCCGGTGCAGCGCTGTTGCTGTGCGCCGGCTTCAGTACCACCGCCTTCGCCCACAACCCGATGTGCGAATGCAAGGAAATCCCCGGCGAGCAGATCCAGTGCACCGGCGGTTTCTCCGACGGCAGCGGCGCCCCGGGCGTGACCCTGGACGTGATCGGCTACGACGAAACCATCCTGCTGCCCGGCAAGCTCGGCCAGGACTCGACGCTGACCTTCAAGAAGCCCTCGGCCGAGTTCTATGTGCTGTTTGATGCCGGCCCCGGTCACGTGGTGGAAATCGACCAAGCGGATATCCAACCTCAATGAGCACCACACAGGTTGTACGCCCCGCCGGTGCCGGCCACGAAACCCTCTACGTGCTATTGCTGTGCCTGATCATCCTGGCGGTGGCAGGCTCAGTGATCGCCCTGCACGGTGAAACCCAGGAAGTTGCAGCGCTGCCCAGCCACCAGCTGGATGCACGCCGCGACCTCAGTGCCTCCGAGCAAGGCATCTACGCCGACCTGCGGGTGACCCTGGATGAAATCCAGTTGCTGCAACAGGAGCAAGGCGCCCTGCCGACGCCTGAACAATTGGCCGAAGAAGGGTTTGCGCCGTTTGCTCAGGACGCCAGTTCGGTCAGCCGTGGCGACCATCGCTGGCAATTGCTGGAGCCTTCGGCCTACTTGGGCGTGAGCCAGACGCCAAGCACCAGCGGCTCGCTGCTTATGCGCGTGCACGGCACCGAGCCGGATATCTGGCTCAACCGCCAGGCCAACCTCGCCGCCCCTTCCGACCTCTCTGACCAGGCGCTGATCGCGGCCGGCTGGCAGCAGGTGGTCGCGCAATTCGATGCCGGCGTCACGCGCCAGCACCGTCACTGACCCGAGAAGACCGAGTGCCCATGTCTATTTCATCTCCCCTGTTGCGCCTGTTGCTGGTCAGCCTGTTCAGCTTGCTGCTGGCGCCTTTGGCGAACGCCGAGGCGGCCAAACGCCTGCGCATCGGCATCACCCTGCACCCTTATTACAGCTACGTGACCAACATCGTCGGCGACAAGGCCGAGGTGGTGCCGTTGATTCCGGCCGGTTTCAACCCGCATGCCTACGAGCCGCGCGCCGAAGACATCAAGCGCATCGGCACCCTCGACGTGATCGTGCTCAACGGCGTCGGCCATGACGATTTCGCCGACCGCATGATCGCCACCAGCGAGCGCCCGGACATCCCGGTGATCGAGGCCAACGCCAACGTGCCACTGCTGGCTGCCACCGGCAATGCCGCGCGCGGTGCAGGCAAGGTGGTCAACCCGCACACCTTCCTGTCGATCAGCGCATCCATTGCCCAGGTCAACAACATCGCCCGCGAGCTGGGCAAACTCGACCCGGACAACGCCAGGGCTTACACCCAGAACGCCCGCGCCTACGGCAAGCGCCTGCGCCAGATGCGCGCCGACGCCCTGGCCAAGCTGACCAGCGCGCCCAACCCCGACCTGCGCGTGGCCACCGTGCATGCGGCCTACGACTACCTGCTGCGCGAATTCGGCCTGGAAGTCACGGCTGTGGTCGAGCCCGCCCACGGCATCGAACCAAGCCCCAGCCAGTTGAAAAAGACCATCGACGAACTGCGCGCGCTGGATGTGAAGGTGATCTTCTCGGAGATGGATTTCCCGTCCACCTATGTCGAGACCATCCAGCGCGAATCCGGCGTGAAACTTTACCCGCTGTCGCATATTTCCTATGGCCAATACACGCCTGAGAAGTACGAAGTGGAAATGACCGGCAACCTCAACACCGTGGTGCGGGCGATTCAGGAGTCCGGGGCATGACGGCGGCGGAACAACTGAAGGTGGCCAGCATTGGCCCGACAATCGAGTTCGACTCGGTGTCGCTGACCCTGGGCCGCACGACCATTCTTGACGGTGTGAGCTTCCAGGTAGAACCGGGCAGCATCCATGCTTTGGTGGGCCCGAACGGCGGCGGTAAAAGCTCGCTGATCAAGACCCTGCTGGGGCAAATGCCGCACCAGGGCCACTTGCGCCTGCACTGGCAGGCCACGCCCGGCACCATCGGGTATGTCCCCCAGGCGCTGGAGTTCGACCGTGGTTTGCCGATGACCGTCGACGATTTCATGGCCGCCATGTGTCAACGGCGCCCGGCGTTTCTCGGCCTGTCCAGGCACTACGCCGGGGCAATCGGCGAGGCACTGGAGCGGGTGGGCATGCAGGACAAACGTAAACGCCGCATGGGCGCGTTGTCGGGTGGTGAGCGTCAGCGTGTGTTGCTGGCCCAGGGCCTGATTCCGGCTCCGCACCTGCTGGTGCTGGATGAACCGATGTCGGCGCTCGATGAAGCCGGCATCCAGGTTTTCGAACGCCTGCTGAATGACTGGCGCCTGGCCGGAATCACCGTGCTGTGGATCGAGCACGACCTCGAAGCCGTGGGCCGCCTGGCCGACCGTGTGACTGGCCTGAACCGTCGCGTGCTGTTCGACGCCGCGCCGAAAGCGGCACTGACGCCCGATCGCCTGCTGACCCTGTTCTCCACTCACCCCCGGAGCCCGGCACCATGAGTTATGAAGCGTTTCGTCTGATGGTCCAGGGCTGGGCCTCTTCCGGCTATCTGCCGCAAGCGCTGGCCTATGGGTTTGTGGTCAATGCCTTGCTCGCCGGCTTGCTGATCGGCCCGGTACTGGGTGGCCTGGGCACGCTGGTGGTGGTCAAGCGTTTTGCGTTTTTCTCCGAAGCGGTCGGGCATGCCGCGCTGACCGGCGTAGCCGTGGGCATTTTGCTCGGTGAGCCCTACACCGGGCCGTATGGCGCACTGTTCGGCTACTGCCTGCTGTTCGGCATCCTGCTCAATTACCTGCGCAACCGCACCGGCCTGGCGCCGGACACCTTGATCGGCGTGTTCCTCTCCGTGTCGCTGGCGTTGGGCGCGAGCCTGTTGCTGATTCTGGCGGGCAAGATCAACGTGCACATTCTGGAAAACGTGCTGTTTGGTTCGGTGCTGACGGTCAACGGCAATGATTTGCTGGTACTGGCCGTGGTGGGTTCGCTGGTGATGGCGCTGGCGTTGCCGCTGTACAACCGCATCATGCTGGCCAGCTTCAACCCGCAACTGGCTGCCGTGCGCGGCGTGGCGGTGAAGACCCTGGACTACCTGTTCGTGATTCTGGTGACGCTGATCACCGTGGCGGCGGTCAAGGTCATCGGCGCGATCCTGGTGGGCGCCCTGCTGGTGATTCCAGCCGCGGCGGCGCGCCTGCTGAGCCAGTCGCTCAAAGGTTTTTTCTGGGTGTCGGTCGTGATCGCCACCGTGAGCACGCTGTGCGGCATCTTGCTGCCGATCATCTTCGACCTGCCTATCCCGTCCGGCGCCGCGATCATTCTGGTCGCCGGTATCGCTTTCGCCTTCGCCGCCATCGCGCGCGGCACCGTGCCCAGCCTCAAAGGGAATCTTGGATAATGCGCCCTTTTTTTCGCCCACTGACCTTGGCCATCGCTTGTTTGGTCGGCACTTCGGCGCTGGCCGCCGTCGATGGTTTTAATCCCAACGACTTCAAAGTCAACCAAGGTCTCGGCCATGCCGCCCTGACCAAAGCAAAGAAGCCGGTCAAAGTCCTGGCCTCGTTGCCCATCACTTACGGCTTGGCCGAGGTGCTGCTCAAAGGCACCGGGGTGAAACTGGAACGCGCCGCCCCCGCCAATTTGCCCGGCTCGCGGCAAGTGTCTTATTTCACCGGCCGTGGCGCACCCGCGTTGAACAGCCTGGCACTGGACGCCGACGCCGCCATCGGCCTGCGCTCGTTGTGGTCGGATGACCCGCTGTATCCGGTGGCGCGGCGCAGCAATATCCGCATCGTCGAAATCGACGCTGCGCGCCCGGTGGACGGCGGCCTGCCGGGCATTGCCGTGCAACCAGGCAGCACCGACGGGCTGAACAGCCAGCCCTGGCAGTCAAGCAACAATATGGGGCGCATGGCCGATGTGATGGCCGCCGACCTGAGCCGGCTGGCGCCGAATGCCAAACCGACGATTGATGCCAACCTCGCCGCCCTCAAGCAACGCCTGCTCAAACTCAACGCCGACAGCGAAGCGCGACTGGCGCAGGCCGATAACCTGAGCGTGGTCAGCCTGAGCGATCACTTTGCGTACCTGGTCAGCAGTTTGAACCTGGAAGTGGTCAGCACCGATGCACGGCCGGACGCGGACTGGACACCCGAAGCGCTACAGGGGTTAACCGCCAGTTTGAAAGACAGCGACGTGGCCGTGGTGCTGCACCATCGTCAACCGAGCGAAGCGGTGAAAGCAGCAGTGACGGCATCCGGTGCGCAGCTATTGGTGTTGAACGTCGACGGTACCGACCCGGTGGCGGAGTTGGAAGGCAACGTGGATCAGGTGATCAAGACACTGATGCCTGACTGACAGCGGGCATGTTGTGGCGAGCATGCTTGTGTGGCGAGCGGGCTTGCCCCGCGTTGGGCTGCGAAGCAGCCCCAATAAAGCCACCGCGTTCCTTTCAGACAAATCCCCGTCGCAGCCCAACGCAGGGCAAGCCTGCTCGCCACACCCAACCCACCAGCCACCAAGTCACACCACATCCCCCCCACATGAATCGCATCATGCCGCCCAAGACGCTGATGCCGGACTGACCGCGCGCGTGTTGTGGCGAGCGGGCTTGCCCCGCGTTGGGCTGCGGAGCAGCCCCAATAAAGCCACCGCGTTCCTTTCAGACAAATCCCCGTCGCAGCCTGTGGGCCTGCTTCGCAGCCCAACGCAGGGCAAGCCTGCTCGCCACACCCAACCTGCCAGCCACCGGGTTACACCACATCCACGCCCACATGAATCGCATCATGGCGCCAGAACTCCAGGTCGCAGTCGATCAACCGCTGGTGCTGGTCATAGTTGACCCGAGCAATGCGCAACCCCGGGCTGCCCACCGACACGCGCAACGCGGCGGCGGCTTCCACCGGCAGTGACGTCGGCACGATTTCAAAGCGCACACGGCCATAGTGCAGGTCGTACTTGCGCGCATACAGTTCGGTCATCGACTGATTCAGATCACACGCCAGAATCCCCGGAAAATACTGCGGGTTCAGGTAGTGCTCCACATACAACACCAGGCGCCCATCAATCCGCCGGCCTCGGCAGATCTGGATCACACTCGACAGCGCCGGCAACTGCAACCACGCACACACCGCCGCCGACGCCGGTTGCAGCCGCGCAGAAATCACTTCGGTGGACGCCACCCGGCCCTGATCCCCAACCATCGCGTGGAAGTGGCTGCGTTGCATCAGGTTGTAGGCCAGCCGTGGCGGCGAGACAAACCAGCCACGGCGCTCCTCACGGTAAATCTGCCCTTGGGCTTCCAGCTGTAACAAGGCTTCCCGCACGGTAATGCGAGTGGTACCAAACAACTCGCTGAGCTTGCGCTCGGCGGGCAATTTACTCGCAGGCGGCAACAGGCCGTGGTCGATCTGCTCTTGCAGCGCCAGGCCGATGGATGTCACCGCCTTGATTGCCTCATCACGCATCAACGTTACCTATCTGGACTAGACCAGCACCGTTCAGGTGCACATACCGCTCCGTAAATGGGCTTTTGCTTCTGCTTGCCAGCCTAGGCATTACAGATGACCGACAGATGACAGTCCCTGTCCGCGCCCTGCACCACACCCTGCAATACATCGGCCAAGTCCAGGTCCTGCGGGCACTTGAGCATGGTCTACGCTAAGCCTGCACTGCGCGATAAAAGCGATTTAAAAACGACATCGACATGAAACTGTCATGCACCGAGCCTAGATTGGCTCAGGTATTGCTCTGACCTAGACCAACACCACCGCAAACGTTCATAAAAACGCCGCGTTGAAAACGCCCAAAGGAGCTTCGGATGAAAAAGCTTTTCCTGGCATCACTGTTAGGCTCGACCATTGCCATGTGCACCGCCGCCATGGCTGCTGATACCGATCTAAAGACTCTGGAAGCTGCCGCGAAAGCCGAAGGCGCCGTCAACAGCGTCGGCATGCCCGATGACTGGGCCAACTGGAAAGGCACTTGGGAAGACCTGGCCAAGACCTACGGCCTCAAGCACATCGACACCGACATGAGCTCGGCCCAGGAAATCGCCAAGTTCGCCGCCGAGAAAGACAACGCCAGCGCCGATATCGGTGACGTCGGCGCCGCCTTCGGCCCGATTGCGGTGAAACAGGGCGTGGCCCAACCGTACAAGCCGAGCACCTGGGCGCAAGTGCCGGACTGGGCAAAAGATAAAGACGGCAACTGGGCCCTGGCCTACACCGGCACCATCGCCTTTATCGTCAATAAAAAGCTGCTGCACGGCTCCGAAGCTCCAACAAGCTGGGCTGACTTGAAAACCGGCAAATACAAGGTTTCCATCGGTGACGTGAGCACCGCCGCCCAGGCCGCCAACGGCGTGCTCGCGGCAGCCCTGGCCAACGGTGGCGACGAGAAGAACATCCAGCCTGCGCTGCTGATGTTTGCCGACATCGCCAAGCAAGGCCGCCTGTCGCTGGCCAACCCGACCATCGCCACCATGGAAAAAGGCGAAGTCGAAGTGGGCGTGGTTTGGGACTTCAACGGCCTGAGCTACAAAGCCAAGATGGCCAACCCGGATGACTACGTGGTGCTGATCCCATCGGACGGCTCGGTGATTTCCGGCTACACCACCATCATCAACAAATACGCCAAGCACCCGAACGCCGCCAAGCTGACCCGTGAGTACATCTTCAGCGACGCCGGCCAGACCAACCTGGCGCGCGGCAACGCCCGTCCGATCCGTGCCGAGCACTTGACCTTGCCGGCTGACGTGCAGGCCAAGCTGCTGCCGAACGAGCAATACAAGAAAGTCACGCCGATCAAGGATGCCGATGCTTGGGAGAAGACCTCCAAGGCACTGCCGCAGAAGTGGCAGGAAGAAGTCATCATTAATATGCAGTAAGGCTTCAACCCGCATTGGCTCTCCACTGGAGATCCAATGTGGAAGCGGGCTTGTGTGGGAGCGTGCTTGCTCGCGAAAGCGGTGGTTCAGTGAAAGAAGTGCTGCCTGACACACTGCTTTCGCGAGCAAGCCCGCTCCCACATTTTTACCCGGTTCCTCCAAGAAAACCGAGCCAAGATTAATCCGTCGCGGAGCCCCAGCCCCTATGAAGCACAACGTCATCCTTGTGGTGCTCGACGGCCTGAACTACGAGGTTGCCCGACATGCCATGGGGCATCTCCAGGCCTATATCGGCGCAGGACGCGCAGCGCTTTACAAACTGGACTGTGAACTGCCGGCCCTGTCCCGGCCGTTGTATGAATGCATCCTCACCGGCGTGCCACCGATCGACAGCGGCATCGTCCACAACCATGTCTCGCGCCTGTCCAACCAGCGCAGCATTTTCCATTACGCCACCGACGCCGGCCTCACCACAGCGGCGGCGGCTTACCACTGGGTCAGCGAGTTGTATAACCGCACGCCCTTTATTGCCGCGCGTGATCGCCATACCGACGACACGGCGCTGGCGATCCAGCACGGGCATTTCTACTGGAATGACCACTACCCGGATTCGCACCTGTTCGCCGACGCCGAAAGCCTGCGCCGCAAACACGCGCCGAACTTCCTCGTGGTGCACCCGATGAACATCGATGACGCCGGCCACAAGCATGGCCTCGATACCTCGCAATACCGCAACAGCGCACGCTCGGCCGACATCATCCTCGCCAATTACCTGCAAGGCTGGCTCGACGCCGGCTACCAGGTGCTGGTGACCGCCGACCACGGCATGAACAACGATCGCTCGCACAACGGCCTGCTGCCCGAGGAGCGTGAAGTGCCGCTGTTCGTGCTGGGCTCGGCCTTCAACTTCGACCCTGCCGCTACCCCCAAGCAAACCGAACTGTGCGGCACTGTCTGCGAACTGCTCGGTGTGCCCCACGACAAACCTGTATGCCGGGAGCTGTTGAAGTGAATTCCCTAACCCGTGGCAAATGGCTGGCGATCCTGTGCCTGGTGCCCTTTGCGCTGTTCTTTATCGTGTTTGAAATCGCCCCGCTGGTGTGGGTGTTGATCAACAGCCTGCAATCGGAAGAGTCCGGCTGGGGCGTGGCCAACTTCATCAAGATCTTCAGTTCGAAGTTCTACCTGCAGGCCATCCAATACAGCCTGGAGATCAGCTTCTACTCCAGCGTGTTCGGCATCATCATCTCGGTGCTCGGCAGCTATTCGTTGCGCCGCGTCGACGGGCCGTTGCGCAATTTCGTCACCGCCTTCGCCAACATGACCAGCAACTTTGCCGGCGTGCCGCTGGCCTTCGCCTTCATCATCCTGCTGGGCTTCAACGGCAGCATCACGATCATGCTCAAGCAGGCCGGGATCATTCAGGACTTCAACCTGTATTCCAAAACCGGCCTGATCATTCTGTACACCTATTTTCAGATTCCATTGGGCGTGCTGCTGCTCTACCCGGCCTTCGATGCGTTGCGTGAAGACTGGCGCGAGTCGGCCTCGCTGCTGGGCGCCAGCGGCTGGCAGTTCTGGCGGCACATCGGCTTGCCGGTGCTGACCCCTGCGCTGCTCGGCACTTTCGTGATCCTGCTGGCCAATGCGCTCGGCGCCTATGCCACGGTGTACGCGCTGACCACCGGCAACTTCAACGTGCTGCCGATTCGCATTGCGGCGATGGTCTCCGGTGATATTTCCCTGGACCCGAACATGGCCAGTGCCCTGGCCGTGGTGCTGGTGGCGCTGATGACCGTGGTCACCGTGGTTCATCAACTGCTGCTCAAGAGGAGCTACCATGTCTCGCGCTGAAGCCGGCTCGGCCTCCCTCTACCATCGCGTAGTGGTGTACCTGTTGTTTGCGATTTTGGTGTTGCCGCTGGTGGGCACCTTTGTCTACTCCATTGCCAGCAGTTGGTCAGCGACGATCCTGCCCGCCGGCTTCACGGTGAAATGGTATGTGCAACTGTGGAGCGACCCACGCTTTCTGGCCGCCTTTGGCCAATCGCTGCTGGTGTGCGTGGGTGCGCTGATCCTGTCGGTGGTGCTGATTCTGCCGCTGCTGTTCGTGGTGCATTACCACTTCCCTCGGCTCGATGCGCTGATGAACATCCTCATTCTGCTGCCCTTCGCGGTGCCGCCGGTGGTGTCGTCGGTGGGCCTGCTGCAACTCTACGGTTCCGGGCCGCTGGCGATGGTGGGCACACCGTGGATTTTGATCGGCTGCTACTTCACCGTGGCCCTGCCGTTCATGTACCGCGCGATCACCAACAACCTGCAAGCGATCAACCTGCGCGACTTGATGGACGCCTCGCAATTGCTCGGCGCGAGCACTTGGCAGGCGGCAATCCTGGTGGTGCTGCCGAACCTGCGCAAGGGCTTGATGGTGGCGCTGCTGCTGTCGTTCTCGTTCCTGTTCGGTGAGTTCGTGTTCGCCAACATCCTGGTGGGCACCCGCTACGAAACCCTGCAGGTGTACCTCAACAACATGCGCAACAGCAGCGGCCACTTCACCAGTGCTGTCGTCATTTCCTATTTCTTCTTTGTGCTGGTGCTGACCTGGGCCGCCAATATCTTGAACAAGGACAAAAGCCAATGAGCTTCGTCAGCGTCCAACACCTGCAAAAAGGCTACGCCGGCACCCCGGTGTTCAGTGACATCAACTGCGAGATCGCCAAGGGCGAATTCGTCACCCTGCTCGGCCCGTCCGGTTGCGGCAAGTCGACTTTGCTGCGTTGCATCGCCGGCCTCACGTCGGTAGACAGTGGCAAAATTCTGCTGGATGGCCAGGACATCGTTCCCCTCAGCCCGCAGAAACGCCACATCGGCATGGTGTTCCAAAGCTATGCGCTGTTCCCCAACATGACCGTGGAGCAGAACGTTGCCTTCGGCCTGCGCATGCAAAAGGTCAACGCCGACGACAGCCACAAGCGCGTGCAGGAAGTGCTGCAACTGGTGGAGCTCAAGGAGCTCGCCGGCCGCTACCCGCATCAGATGTCCGGTGGCCAGTGCCAGCGCGTGGCCCTCGCCCGCTCGCTGGTGACCCGCCCACGCCTGTTGCTGCTCGATGAGCCCCTGTCGGCGCTGGACGCGCGGATCCGCAAGCACCTGCGCGAGCAGATCCGGCAGATTCAGCGCGAATTGGGGCTGACCACGATTTTCGTCACCCATGATCAGGAAGAGGCCCTGACCATGTCCGACCGCATCTTCCTGATGAACCAGGGCAAGATCGTGCAGAGCGGCGATGCCGAAACGCTCTACACCGCGCCGGTGGATGTGTTCGCCGCCGGTTTCATCGGCAACTACAACCTGCTCGACGCCGACAAGGCCAGCCAATTGCTGCAGCGCCCGATCAGTGGGCGCATTGCGATTCGCCCGGAGGCCATCGAACTGAGCCGCAGCGGCGAACTGGACGCTCTGGTGCGCAGCCACAGCCTGCTGGGCAACGTGATTCGCTACCGCATCGAGGCGCGCGGCGTGGAATTGGTGGTGGATGTGCTCAACCGTTCCGCCGACGACCTGCACCCGGATGGCCAGCGCCTGGCACTTTCCATCGACCCCAGTGCGTTGTGTGAAGTAGCCTGACGCCACGATTTATTTCAGAGAGCATGACGGATGGCATTGGTAATTTTTGATTTGGACGACACCTTGATCCACGGCGACTGCGCCACGCTGTGGAGCGAGCAGATGGGCCGCCTGGGCTGGGTCGACCCTGAGTCATTCATGCGCAAGAACAACGAACTGATGGACGCCTACGGCCAGGGCAAGCTGCGCATGGAAGACTTCATGGACTTCAGCCTGGAGCCAATGATCGGCCGCACGCCGGAAGAGATCGAGCACCTGGTAGAGCCATGGGTCGAGGACGTCATCGAGCCGCTGATCTACAGCGACGCCACCAAGACCATCGCCCGCCACCGCGCGAATGGCGACCGGATTCTGGTGATTTCCGCGTCGGGCACTCACTTGGTCAAACCCATTGCGGCACGTATCGGTATTGATGAAGTGCTGGGCATCGACCTGGATGTCAGCCATGGCGTGTACAGCGGCCATACCGTGGGCGTGCTGACGTACCGTGAAGGCAAGATCACGCGGTTGCTGGAATGGCTGGAGCAGGAAGGCGAGACATTGGACGGCGCGTATTTCTACTCGGATTCACGCAATGATTTGCCGTTGCTGCTGAAAGTGGATCACCCGCAGGTGGTGAATCCGGATCCGGTGTTGCGTGAGCATGCAGAAAAGGCCGGTTGGCCGATTCATCACTGGGTGTGACTCTATTTAATTGAAATGCAATCAACGGTGGGAGCTGGCTTGCCTGCGATAGCGGTGTACCAGATGAAACATTCTTCACTGAGGCACCGCTATCGCAGGCAAGCCAGCTCCCACACTCACTGCATTTCAACTTGAGATCAGGCCAACGTCTCGTCAATCACCAACACCAATTTCCCCGAAATCTGATTGCTCGCCAACTCAGCAAACGCCGCCTCGGCATCCTTGATCGGGAAGGTCTTGGCCAGTTGCGGGCTCAAGCGTCCCTCGGCAAACAGCGGCCATACATGCTGGCTCAAATCGCTGAACAAATCTGCCTTGAACTGATCGCTGCGGCTGCGCAGAGTCGAGCCGAGCAACTGAATGCGCTTGCCCAGCACCTGCGCCAGGTCGAGCTGCGCATCGCGCCCGCCCATCAAGCCGATCAATACCCAACGGCCGTCCAGGGCCAGCAGCTTGAGGTCCAGCGCGGCGTAGTTGCCACCCACCGGGTCGAGGATCACATCGAACGGCCCGAAATCGCTTAGCCCTTCAATGCCGTCAGTACGTACCACGCCGCCCTGGGCACCGAGTGCTTCGCAGTACGCCAGGCGCTGCGCCGAGCCGACGCTGACCCAGCACGGGCTTCCAAACGCTTTGCACAGCTGGATCGCCGCCGAGCCCACGCCACTGGCGCCGGCATGCAGCAAGACTTTTTCGCCGGGCTTGAGGCCCGCCAGCTGGAACAGATTCAGCCACGCGGTGCTGTACACCTCAGGCAATGCCGCCGCTTCGGTCAGCGACAAGCCTTCCGGCACCGGCAGGACGTGGCGCGCATCCACCACCACTTCTTCGGCCATGCCGCCCCCGGCGAGCAATGCGCAAACGCGGTCACCGACCTGCCAGGACGACCCCGGCCCGACCTCACTGATGACCCCGGAGCACTCAAGACCCAGCACGTGGCTGGCACCAGGCGGCGGCGGATAGAGCCCGGCGCGCTGTAATAAATCGGCGCGATTAAGGCCCGCAGCCGCCACACGAATGCGAACTTGGCCTACATCGCAGATAGGGCTGGGTTCTGTCAGCCACTCCACATGACCTTCAACGCCTTGCAATGCTTTCACAGTGCCTCCATAGTGAGTCTGGACTGAGCCCGTAGCTGTAGCGCCGGGCTTTTTGCATTATGCGACCGGATCATATGGAACCGGCTCCCTCAAAGACGGCCTAATATGCGTTATCAATTGCCCCCGCGTCGAATCAGCATGAAGCATCTGTTCCCCAGCACCGCCCTCGCTTTTTTCATTGGTCTCGGCTTCGCGTCGATGTCGACCAATACGTTCGCAGCCAACAGCTGGGACAACCTTCAGCCTGATCGCGATGAGGTGATTGCAAGCCTTAACGTCGTCGAGTTGCTCAAGCGTCATCACTACAGCAAGCCGCCGCTGGACGACGCGCGCTCGGTGATCATCTACGACAGCTACCTCAAGCTGCTGGATCCGTCGCGCAGCTACTTCCTGGCCAGCGATATCGCTGAGTTCGACAAGTGGAAGACCCAGTTCGACGACTTCCTCAAAAGCGGCGACCTGCAGCCCGGCTTCACCATCTACAAGCGTTACCTGGACCGCGTAAAAGCGCGTCTGGACTTCGCCCTGGCTGAGCTGGACAAAGGCGTCGACAAGCTCGACTTCACCCAGAAGGAAACCCTTCTGGTGGATCGCAAGGACGCGCCTTGGCTGACCAGCAGCGCCGCCCTTGACGACCTGTGGCGCAAACGCGTCAAGGACGAAGTGCTGCGCTTGAAGATCGCCGGCAAAGAGCCCAAGGCCATTCAAGAGCTGTTGACCAAGCGCTACAAGAATCAGCTGGCACGTCTGGACCAGACCCGTGCCGAAGATATCTTCCAGGCCTACATCAACACCTTCGCAATGTCCTACGACCCGCACACCAATTATCTGTCGCCAGATAACGCGGAAAACTTTGATATCAACATGAGTCTGTCGCTGGAGGGCATCGGTGCCGTCCTGCAAAGCGACAATGACCAGGTCAAAATCGTGCGTCTGGTGCCGGCAGGTCCGGCAGACAAGACCAAGCAGGTTGCTCCGGCCGACAAGATCATCGGCGTGGCCCAGGCCGACAAAGAGATGGTCGACGTGGTCGGCTGGCGTCTGGACGAAGTGGTCAAGCTGATCCGCGGGCCGAAAGGCAGCGTGGTGCGCCTGGAAGTGATTCCGCACACCAATGCGCCGAACGACCAGACCAGCAAGATCGTGTCCATCACCCGTGAAGCGGTGAAGCTTGAAGACCAGGCCGTGCAGAAGCAGATCCTGAACCTCAAGCAGGATGGCAAGGATTACAAGCTCGGCGTGATTGTGATCCCGGCCTTCTACCTGGACTTCAAAGCGTTCCGTGCCGGTGATCCGGACTACAAGTCCACCACCCGCGACGTGAAGAAAATCCTGACCGAGCTGCAGAAGGACAAAGTCGACGGCGTAGTGATCGATCTGCGCAACAACGGCGGCGGTTCCCTGCAGGAAGCCACCGAGCTGACCAGCCTGTTTATCGACAAAGGCCCGACCGTGTTGGTACGCAACGCTGACGGCCGTGTCGACGTGCTTGAAGACGAGAACCCAGGTGCCTTCTACAAAGGGCCGATGGCGCTGCTGGTCAACCGCCTCTCGGCTTCGGCCTCGGAGATTTTCGCCGGTGCGATGCAGGACTACCACCGTGCGCTGATCATCGGCGGCCAGACCTTCGGTAAAGGCACCGTGCAGACCATTCAGCCGCTCAACCATGGCGAACTGAAACTGACCCTGGCCAAGTTCTACCGGGTTTCCGGGCAGAGCACCCAGCATCAGGGCGTGCTGCCGGATGTCGACTTCCCGTCGATCATCGACACCAAGGAAATCGGCGAGAGCGCCCTGCCTGAAGCCATGCCGTGGGACACCATCCGCCCTGCGATCAAGCCGGCGTCGGACCCGTTCAAACCGTTCCTGACGCAGTTGAAGGCTGACCATGACGCGCGCTCCGCCAAGGATGCCGAGTTTGTGTTCATCCGCGACAAACTGGCCCTGGCCAAGAAGCTGATGGAAGAGAAAACCGTCAGCCTCAACGAAGCCGATCGCCGTGCGCAGCACACCAGCATCGAAAATCAGCAACTGGTATTGGAAAACGCCCGCCGCAAGGCCAAAGGCGAAGACCCGCTCAAGGAACTGAAGAAAGAAGATGAAGATGCGCTGCCGACCGAGCCGGAAAAAACCAAGCCGGAAGACGACGCCTACCTGTCTGAAACAGGCCGGATTCTGCTCGACTACCTGAAGATCAGCAAGCAGGTGGCCAAGCAGTAAATGATGGCAGTTTAATGTGAATGCTCCTCGGAGTGTCATCATATAGACATCATTCTGTCGTGAAATGAAGGACCGCAGGCGCCAAGCCCGCGGTCCTTTTTTTTCGATCGAGATCGCCATGACCATGACCGAACAGCTGAATGCATTGGGCTCTATCCTGGCTCAAGGCAGTTTGCACAGCCTGTTCCAACCGATCATTTGCCTGTCCGAACGGCGCATCCTCGGCTACGAAGCCCTCAGCCGTGGCCCCTCCAATAGCCCATTGCACTCCCCGGTCGCGCTGTTTTCCGTGGCCAGGCATATCGGGCGCCTCAGTGAACTGGAGATGGCCTGCCGCGAAAGCGCGTGTCGACGGTTCAGCGAACAGAAACTGCCAGGCAAGCTGTTCCTGAATATCTCGCCGGAATCCTTGATGGAGACCGCGCATCAACCGGGGCGCACCTTGCAACTGCTGCGCGACGTCGGCATTCCCCCAAGCCAAGTGGTGATCGAACTCACCGAGCAGACCCCTACCGACGACTTCGATCTGCTGCAAACCGCACTGCACCATTACCGCGACATGGGCTTCGCCATCGCCCTGGATGACCTGGGCGCCGGCTATTCCAGCCTGCGGTTGTGGTCGGAGCTGCGCCCGGACTACGTGAAGATTGACCGGCATTTTATCGACGGCATCCATCAGGACGCGCTCAAGCGTGAGTTCGTCGGCTCCATCCTGCAAATCGCCAGGGCGTCGCGGGCACAGGTCATTGCCGAAGGTATTGAGTTACCCGAAGAATTGGCGGTGTTGACCGAGATGGGCGTGGACCTGGTCCAGGGCTACCTGCTCTGCCGCCCGCAGGAACAGCCGCCCCAGGAAGCACGCCTGATGCTGCCCAAGCAGGACAACGCCAACCTCGCCCTGAGCGAAGAAGGCAGCGACCTCAGTGCCCTGCTGAACGAGCAACCGGCGGTGGATCAGGACACGGCCACCGCCCAGGTGCTGGAGTCGTTCCGCCGTCAGGCCAATCTCAATTCGCTGGCGGTACTGGACGGGCGTGGCCACCCGGTCGGCATCGTGCACCGGCATTCGTTATCGGACGCACTGCTCAAGCCCTTCGCCACCGATCTGTTCGCACGCAAGCCCATCAGCCGTTTGATGAGCGATGACTTTTTGGCGGTTGAGTTGAGCCAATCGCTGCAGCAAGTCAGCCGCCTGCTGACCAGCCGCGCACGGCAACGGATTGAAGAGGATTTCATCATCACGCTCAATGGCGATTACCTGGGCCTGGGGCGGGTGATCGATGTGCTCAAGCTGATCACCGAGCTGAAGATCCAGCAGGCGCGTTACGCCAACCCGCTGACGCTGCTGCCGGGCAACGTGCCGATCCAGCAATGCCTGACGCGGCTGTTGCAGCAACAAAGAGAGTCAGTGATCTGCTACGTGGATATCGACAGCTTCAAGCCGTTCAACGATATCTACGGCTACGGGCGCGGGGATGAGGTCTTGCTCTGCCTGGCGCAATGCCTCAACGACCGGGTTGACCCCAGCCGCGACTTTGTCGGGCATATCGGCGGCGATGATTTTTTGCTGGTGCTGGGCCCACAGGATTGGCGCAAGCGTCTCAACCAGTTGCTGGATGATTTTCACACCCAGTGCCGACGCTTCTACCGCGCTGAACACCTCGACGCCGGCTGCTTTGTGGCATTGAACCGCCAGGGCGCGCGTCAGGAATTCGCCTTGCTGTCGCTGTCGATCGGCGTGGTTCACTTATATCCACAGGCCTGTGGGCAACTCGATGCCAGCCAGTTGGCGGAGCTGGCCTCGCAGGCCAAGCACCACGCCAAGGATGTGGCGGGCTACAGCATTCATGTGATCGACAGCATGGACATGCTGGCCCAGGCGCTTTAAGCCTCGGCAGATTCCGGGTAATCGTATTCGAACACGCGCACCACTTCCGAGGCGTGCCAGGAGGCGGCGGCCACGCCATCGGACGGCCCGCTGAAACGCCCCAGGCGCTCCACGCATTCGAAGAAACCGGTACGCGGCAGGCGGCTGGCACCCTGGCTGATCACCAGTGAGCTGCGCAACGGCTGCTCAGCCTTGGCGTCCAGCGCGGCCAGGTGCTCCAGGGCGGCGGCCAGGGTCTGCATGGCCGGCGTGGGAAATTGCAGACGCTCCAGCAGCGCGCGGTAGGTCAGCAGGTGGCGCTGGCGGCGCGCCTGATCCAGTTCGTTGAGTAGTCCATCCCAGTGTTGACGGCTGATACGTAGGCTCAAGATTCATCCCTCCAACCTGCAACGCCCAATTCCCAGGCCAGGCTGCGGCGAATGGCGGCATCCGGCTGGCGTTCACCACTTTCAATCAATCCGAGATACGAGGGGCTGATACCCACGGTGCGGGCCAGGGTTTCGATGGCCAGTCCCCGGGTTTCACGCAGGCCGCGCAGGTCCGCGAGCGGGCGCAAAGCCTGATCGGGAGCGACCTGAGCGTCAGAAGAAGGAGGGAGTGCTGGTTGTTGCTGACCGGCGGCTTTTAGTAGCGCCTGGTACTGGTCCCATGGCAACACCGCGTACTCGGGTTCGCCATTGCGTGAAATTATCTGAATATCCATGACTGCCCCGTAGGATAACAACACTTACTAAGTAAGCTCTTTCCTTAGGAGTGTAATCCTAACAGCCACAAAGGTCGCAGGGGGATAGCCGTGTGATCAGTTTTTTTGCGGGTTTTCCTCAGCCAGCAGCGCAGGCGTCGCAGGCAGGCGCTCAACCACTGCGAGCTTTTCCGGGCGCTGGGCGTCACGCCAGGCGCGAAAGGCGCTCAGTTCGCCGTCCAGGGTCTTCATGACCCATGCCAGCACCGCGATGTCATCGAGCATGCCAAATACCGGGATAAAGTCCGGGATCGCGTCAATCGGACTGAGGAAGTACATCAAGCCCGCCACCACCGAAATCAGCGCCTTGGGGCTGATTGCCCGGTATTCGCCGCGCCAGTAGGCCAGGCACAGGGCCTGAAGCAATTTGAGATCATCCTTGAGCTTACCCAGGCGGTTGCCCTGACTTGAGCCTTTTGCGGCGACGGCAAACAGCAGGGTTGGCAAACGCCCACGGCCAAGCAGACGCGCGGCCATGGGCAAAAAACGGGTGAAATTGAACGGTGGTTTCATCTGTCACTCCAGTTCCAGGCGACATAAAAGGTTATCCACACAAATTGTGGATAACCTTGTGAACAGAGCCTGTTTTATCGGCTGAAAGCCACGGACTACAAGGCTTGCAGTCAGATCGGGCGTTTTTTGCGCACATAAAAAAAACCCAAGATTTCATTGACTTGGCGTTGATGTGCGGCTACCCGTGCTCGAGTCTTATATCAGACTGTTTCAGTTTGCGGGGGTTCGTTTGAATTTACGTCGGGTGTGAATCACGCGGATTTGCCGGGCCGCAGATACGACAACGCCCCGTCGAAACGGGGCGTTGTCTGTTCAGGCGCCGATTACTTCTTGGCGGCTGGAGCAGCAGGTGCGTCAGGGGCTTCAGCCTTGGCTGGGTCCTTGATGCCCAGCAGTTCCAGGTCAAATACCAGCACGGAGTTGGCTGGAATCGCCGGGCTCGGGCTCTGAGCGCCGTAGGCCAGGTCAGACGGGATGTACAACTCGACCTTCTCGCCAACGTGCATCAGTTGCAGGCCTTCGACCCAACCCGGGATCACGCCGCTGACCGGCAGGTCAATCGGGCTACCGCGATCAACGGAGCTGTCAAAGGTCGTGCCGTTGGTGAGCTTGCCGGTGTAGTGCACAGTCACCACGTCGGTCGGCTTAGGCTGAGCGCCGTCGGCCTTCTTCACGATCTTGTACTGCAGACCGGAAGCAGTGGTCACTACGCCGTCTTTCTTGGCGTTTTCTTCGAGGAATTTCTTGCCGGCGGCTGCCGACTCTTCGCTCATTTTGGTCATACGTTCTTCTGCACGCTTTTGCAGTGCGGCAAACGCTTCAACCAGTTCGTCGTCTTTCAGCTTCTGTTCTTTCTTGCCGACGGCATCTTCGATGCCTTGGGCTACCGCTTTGGAGTCCAGGTCATCCATGCCTTCCTGGGCAAGACTTTTGCCCATGTTCAGACCGATACCGTAGGAAGCTTTCTGCGCCGGGGTTTTCAGCTCTACGCTGGTCTGCGAATCACAACCCGCAAGTACCAGGCTAACCAGGGCCACCGCCGCCGCCAACCGATGCTGTTTCATGCTATTTCCTTGTTCGTGCGCCAAAAGGGCATTCGAGTAAAGTCGCGAGCTTATCAGGCGGCCACGACCAATGGCTACCGGCATGTGAGCAGGAAACTTCCGATAAGTTCACGTGTTTAAAAGCATTTTCATTCATGATGGAGGCCCGCGACGGATCGCGGGACTACCTGCAACCAGGCTCATGGCCACTTGCCGCACCTATGGCGTAGTGGCATAACAACGCGACAACTCGACAAGGATAGTTATCTTGCGCATTTTTTCCCGTGTTTTGCTTCTGATATTGCTCGCACTCGGCCTGCTGCTGGCCGTCGTGCTCTATTGCACCATCAACCCCAAGCTGCCCGACTACGTGCCCGTGCAGCAGGTGCGCTACCAGGATCAATGGAGTGCGGCCGATCGCCAGACCTACTACTTCACGCCTCAGGGCACCCAGGTAAAGGGCCTGCACTACGACTGGTTCACCGCCCTGGAGCTGCCGTTCTCCGAACAGCGTTTTGCCACGCCCGAGTACCTGGCGCGCTTTGGTTTTCTGGTAGACCCCAAGCAGGTCGCCACCGCGCAGAACCCCGGCAATCTGCCAGTCGGTTTTGCCCGCCATCAGAATGCCGGCAGCACAGTTGAATACCTGGATATCACCTGCGCCGCCTGCCACACCGGCGAGCTGCACTTCAAAGGCCAGGCTCTGCGCATTGATGGCGGCTCGGCCCAGCACGTGCTGCCCTCCAGCGTCCCCACCTTGCGCGGCGGCAGCTTCGGCCAGGCACTGGTGGCCAGCCTGGCCGCCACCTATTACAACCCGTGGAAATTCGAGCGCTTTGCCCGCCAAGTGCTGGGGGAACGATACGACGCCGAACATGGCCAGCTGCGTCAGGAGTTCAAACGGTCACTCAACCAGTTCCTCAAAGTCGCCTGGAATGACACCCACCGCGGCCTCTACCCCACCGAAGAAGGCCCGGGCCGTACCGACGCGTTTGGCCGCATCGCCAACGCCAGCTTTGGCGACGCTATCTCGCCGGACAATTACCGCGTTGCCAATGCCCCGGTGGACTACCCCCACCTGTGGGATATCTGGACCTTCGACTGGGTGCAATGGAACGGTTCGGCCCAGCAACCCATGGCGCGCAACATCGGCGAAGCCCTCGGCGTCGGTGCGACGCTGGACTTCTTCGACAGCGCCGGCCAGCCCCTTCAAGGCGAAGCGCGCTACCCTTCCAGCGTGCGCGTGCGTGACCTCAACCTGATCGAAGAAACCCTGCAACGCCTCAAGCCGCCCACCTGGCCGGAAGACTTGTTCGGCGCCATCGACAAACCCCTCGCCGCCCAGGGCCGCGCGTTGTTCGCCGAGAACTGCGCCGGTTGCCATGTGCCCGCCGTCAGCCAGGTCAATGGCCGCCCGGTGCAGCAGTTGAAAATGCTCCCCGTTGAATACATCGGCACCGACCCCGGCACCGCCAGCAACATCGCCGACCAGCGCTACGACCTCAGCGCGCTGCAATGGGACCCGGCGGAACTGGCCAAGCTCAACGTCGAACTGCACCCCACGCCAACCGCGCCGCTGGACCTGCACAATATGTCGGTGGCGCAAGGCCTGGCCTACGTCACCGCCTTTGTCGAAGACCACGCCTACCGCGCCGCCGGCGTGACCCCGGCCGAGCGGCCAGGCCTGGACGGTTTCGGCCTGCCTATCGGTGTGCGCGAGGTGCGCGCCTACAAAGCGCGGCCACTGGCCGGCGTATGGGCCACGCCGCCCTTCCTGCATAACGGCTCGGTGCCGACGATCTACCAATTGCTCTCGCCTCAGGACGAGCGCAGCACCACTTTCTATAAAGGCACGTTCGCCTACGACCCGCGCCACCTGGGCTTTGAAACGCAGGCGTTCAAGAATGGCTTCCTGTTCGATACCAAGATCACCGGCAATCACAACAGCGGCCACGAGTTTCGCGCCGGCCAACGTGGCAATGGCGTGATCGGCCGCGGCCTGCAACCGCAGGAACGCTGGGCGCTGCTGGAATACCTCAAAGTACTGGGCGGCCCGCTGGAGCAACAGTTGCCATGAATATCCGATCTGACTACAAGGAATCTTCGATGCTCGCGCGTCTGTGGCTGCGCCTCGGCGCGTTTCTGGGTAAAACCCTGTTATGGCTGGTGGGCCTGGGGCTGCTGGGCTGGTTGATCGCTGCCGCCTGGTTCGCCTGGCAGCACAGCGGCCCGGTGTCGCCGGACGAGCAGATCCCGCCCGGTGAAGCGGCCATGACCCAGGGCATCATTCAGACGGCCGTGCGCATCGTCGATCAACACCGCGAAGGCACGCGCTACCTGCGCGATGCGCATGCCAAGGCTCACGGCTGCGTGAAGGCGCAAGTCAGCGTAGTGGCGGATCTTGACCCGGCATTGCGCCAAGGCGTGTTCGCCGAGCCGGGCAAAACCTGGCAGGCACTGATGCGCCTGTCCAATGGCAATGCTTATCCGCAATTCGACAGCATCCGCGATGCGCGGGGCATGGCGATCAAGTTGCTGGATGTTCCGGGCAAACAGTTGATGGCGGATCAGCAGGCGCGCACCGAACAGGATTTCGTGATGTTCAGCCATCCGAATTTCTTTGTCAGCGATGTGGCGGAGTACGCGCAAAACATCGGCGCCCAGGCCGACGGCAAGAAGGTCCTGGCGTTCTTTCCCAAGGCAGACCCGCGCAGCTGGCAGGTGCGCCATTTGTTTATCGCGCTGGCCACACTGTCGCCTGCCCCGGCCAGCCCGACGCAGACGACTTACTTTTCGGTGTCGCCCTACAAGTTCGGCGCAGCCAATGCCAAGTTTCGCGTAGCGCCTGACCCGCTCAGTTGCCCTGAGTATGTATTGCCCAAGCAGAACCAGGACCTGCCGAACTTTCTGCGCAGTGCCTTGAGCCAGCAGCTGTCGACCGACCGTGTGCCGGCGTGTTTTGTGTTGCAGGTTCAGCGGCAGAATCCACAGAAATTCATGCCGATTGAAGACACCAGCATTGAATGGAAGGAGAGCGATGCGCCGTATGAGACCGTGGCGACCGTGCGGGTTGAGGCGCAGGATTTTGATACCCCGGCGTTGAATCTTGCTTGTGACAACCAGTCGTTTAATCCGTGGTTTGGGCTGGAGGCGCACCGGCCGATTGGAGGGATTAATCGGTTGCGTAAGGCGGTGTATGAGGCTGTGAGCGACTATCGGCATAGTCGTAATTTGTGAGGTGTCGGGTATGGGTTGCGCCCTTACGGCGGGTCACGTTGGAAAAGCCCCAAAGTGACCGAAGGGCTCTTGCCCCACCACTCGGCACCTCGCTTAGGCTTCGGTGTGCCTGAGATCAAAAGCAGAGCACGGCGGCCTGGTAGCCGACCTGAGTGGTAGAAGCTGAGCCGAGGCGGCCTGACAGCCGACCTGATCTTGAAAGCTGAACTCATCAAATGTGGGAGCTGGCTTGCCTGCGAAGGCATCAACTGGTTGTGCCTGATACACCGAGGTGTCTGCATCGCAGGCAAGCCAGCTCCCACAGAAAAGCAAAAGCAGTGCGGTGCTGGCGGGCTGCACTCGGTGAAATTGTGGGAGCGGGCTTGCTCGCGAAGGCGGTGGGTCAGTTACACATGAGCTGACTGACACACAGCATTCGCGAGCAAGCCCGCTCCCACATTTGGAGCTCTGTGCATCAGGTAGAAGTGTGTTGCTGTGCTTTTGCTTCTACCACTCAGGTCGGCTACCAGGCCGCCGTGCTTTTGCTTTTGAT
Source organism: Pseudomonas sp. TWRC1-2 (assembly GCF_049896685.1). Classification (NCBI taxonomy): domain Bacteria; kingdom Pseudomonadati; phylum Pseudomonadota; class Gammaproteobacteria; order Pseudomonadales; family Pseudomonadaceae; genus Pseudomonas; species Pseudomonas sp. TWRC1-2. The sequence goes on from NZ_JAFCUU010000004.1 coordinate 47,454, forward strand.
CTTGCTTGTGATCTGACAGGCCCCGTCAACCACGCTGGCCGAAGCGAGGCACCGAGTGGTGGGGCAAAGACCTTTTGGTTACTTTTGGCTGGGCCGGCATCCCGGGCGTTTGCCAAAAGTGACCCGCTGTAAGAGCGGAACCGCCAGCCGCCGTTACCGCAGCAACGGATATGTACCCTCCCCCCCCGGCCCGTAAAGAACCCGTATAAATCCCAACTTCCCCATAACGATTTCGTCGTCCCTATTGAGCAACTACCCCCCCACCCTCTACCGTCAATTCCTACCCCCAAAACCCGTAGGAAGTCATCGTGGAAAGTTCAACTTTAGGCATGGTCGTCCTGTCAATGATTGCGCTCTTCGGCACCGCCGCGTTTTGCTTCGAGCACCTCGCCACCCGCGGCGAAAAGAAAAAGAAAGCCAAATAAGCTGATCCCTGAAATCAGCAGAACCCCAGTTTTTCAAGGGATACCCCACCCCCGGGCTATCCCTTGTTTTCGTTCGTCCAGCCAAAACCCATCTATATACCGTCTTAATACCGCCCCTCGTAATCAGTGCCCGGGCTTGATACCCAAGCGCATAACCTCCCCCGCTTCTTCAACAAGGGGAGTTACACCGTGCTCACACTGACCTTCATTTATGTCGTCAGCGGCTTATGTGCCGTGGGCCTGTTCGCTTACCTGGGCTACGCCCTCATCCGCGCTGAAAACTTCTAGGGAGTGAACCGTAGCCGGGCAACATCACGCCATTATTAGCAAATACATCCTGTGACGCGCATAGAACAACACCAAAAAACCATAGCAAAGTTTAATTACGGCAAAACCAGGTACGTAGATAAGTTTTCATGGCGTTAGTCTCATTATTTTTGTTGTATATCTGAGATCCGCAGATGTTACCGCTGAGTCAGCCTAGGTCGCCGCCTCCCACCGGCAACGTCACGCCCGTAATGTAGGAAGCCTCGTCCGAGGCCAGGAAAAGAATTGCGCCCGCTTGCTCATCAATGGTCCCGTAGCGCTTCATCAAACTGCTGTCGATGGTTTGATTGACGATTTGCTGGTACCAGATCCGCTCCTGTTCGCTTTGCGGTTGGTTGTTACGCGGGATACGGCGCGGTGGAGCCTCAGTTCCGCCTGGCGCGGTAGCATTGACGCGGATGCCACTGCCGGCAGTTTCCAGCGCCAGGCAGGCAGTCAGTGCGTTAACGCCGCCCTTGGCTGCGCCATACGGCACCCGATTCACGCCCCGTGTGGCGATCGATGAGACATTGACGATGGCGCCGGTGCCCTGTTCGAGCATGTAGGGCAGCGCGCTGTGGCAGCACCACAACGTGGGGAACAGAGAGCGGCGCACTTCGGATTCGATTTCATTCTCGGCGTAGTGCTCGAAGGGTTTGGCCCAGATCGTTCCGCCGACGTTGTTGATCAGGATATCAATGCGCCCAAAACGCGCTTTGGTCGTGGCCATCACCTGCGCGCATTCTGCGTGCCGCTCCAGGTCAGCGGTCAAGGTCAGCGCACGGTCATGCTGCAATTCATGAACGAGTTCAGAACGGTCGACGGCGACCAGGAACGCGCCCTCCTCCAACAAACGCTCGGCGACACGCCGACCAATGCCCTGGGCTGCGCCGGTCACTAGCGCAACTTTTGCTTTGAAACGTGGGTTCATTTCACTGCCCTCGGTCGGCGTCGCCGCTAACAATTGCATTGGGCGTAAACTTCTCATAATGGAAGTTGGCTGGGACGACGCCCTGATCTTTGAAGTACTGTCGCACCGCGTCGACCATCGGTGGTGGTCCGCAGAGATACGCGTCAACGTTGCCACCGTTGAGCATGTCAGCGGTCATGTGCTGGGTGACATAGCCTTGCTGAGGATGGAAGGTCTGAGGGTCGGCAACGCAGGTGACGAAGCTGAAATTGGGCAAGCGCTCAGTGAGAGCTTTCAGGGCCTCGACCATCACCAGATCCTGATCCCGGGTCACGCCATAGATCAGCGATACCTTCTGAGTTTCATCACGTTCGGCGAGCACTTCGAGCATTGACAGAAACGGCGCAAGCCCGGTTCCGCCGGCCAGGAACAGCAGCGGTCGAGTGACCTCACGAAGATAGAAACTACCCAATGGTCCAGTCATTGAGACTTCCTCGGATTCCCGAGCGCGCTCCAGCCAGCTACTCATCAGCCCGTTGGGCACTTGCTTGATCAGAAAGCTCGCGTGTTTTTCTCCCGGGCGACTGCTGAATGAATACGAGCGCGTCTGTCCACTGCCCGGCACGTCAATGTTGACATATTGGCCGGGTAGGAAAACCGGCGCCTGATCCAGTTCAAAACTGACTTCCAGCGCTGCATCGGCATGGCGAGTAATGCGGGTGATACTGGCAGAGAAACGGCCGGTGCCGGTCTTGCACGTGCTGGAAGGGACCGGCACGGCGAGAACGCAGTCTGATTGAGGCACCATCTGGCAGGTCAACACTTGCCGCTCTTGCGCTTCATCCTCACTCAGCGCGTCCTCGATGTAGTCGTCACCTAGGTCATAGGCGCCGGTCTCGCACCGGCATTTGCAGGTGCCGCAAACCCCGTCCGAGCAGTCCATGGGCAGATTGATGCGCTGCCGAAAGGCCGCGTCCAGCACCTTTTCACCTACGTTGCAGTCGATGAAACGGGTCACCCCGTCCTCAAAATTGAGCGCTATGGAATACTTCATGGGTCTGTCCTCAGACGTGATAGATGTCGATGACCTGATGGATGTAATCGTTTTTCAGTACCACCTTCTTGCGCGTGATCAGCGGCTGTTGCGCACTGATATCCAGGTGATAGAACGAGGTGCCGAAATACGTATCCGTGGTCTTGTAGCGATGGCTGAGGGTTTGCCAGTTAAAGCGCAGTTCCACATGCCCGGCGTCTTCGGCGAGCACTTCGAGGTTGGTGATGAAATGTGCAGTGCGCGGCTCTGGGGTGCTGGCACTGGAACGTTCGGTCTTGATGCGAAACACCCGGTCTTCCAGGCCGTCGCGGCTGGGGTAATAAATCAACGAGATTTCGCTCTGCGGGTCCTCCGTTAGCGTATCGTGATCGTCCCACGCAGGCATCCAGAACTCGGCCTTTGGCGAGTAGCATTCCAGCCATTCGTCCCACTGGCGGTCATCCAGCAAACGCGCTTCGCGGTAGAGAAAAGCCAGCAGGCTCTCACGGGAAATGCTCATGACAGTGCCTCCTTGTCAGTCGCAATCAGGCCCTGTTTTTCCAGTTCGATCGCTCGTTGCAGGCTGGTCACCCAGTACGCGTGCTGACGCACAAATAAGCCTTCGTCCTCAGTTTTCACGCCGCTGAGCTGAGGGTTCATGCCCATGGCCAGGGCATTGTCGTCAGCGCCTTCAATCCATTGCTTGGCACCGCGACTGAGGTCGTTCCACAGGGTCGTCGCGCCTTGATAGCCGGTCTGACACGCACGAAATTCCTCGAGATCATCGGGCGTGCCCATGCCACTGACGTTGAAAAAATCTTCGTACTGGCGAATTCTGGTTGTGCGCTCCTGAGCGCTCTCGCCCTTGGGCGCCATGCAGTAGATCGTCACTTCAGTCTTATCTACAGCGATTGGCCGCACCACACGGATCTGCGTGGAGAACTGATCCATCAGGTAAACATTGGGGTACAGGCAAAGATTGCGGGTCTGATCGACAATGAAATCCGCACGTTCTTGCCCGAGGCGCTCGGCGAGCGCTGCACGATGGGCATGCACCGGTCGGACTTCGGGGTTAAGCAGGCGGGTCCACAGCAGGATGTGGCCATGCTCGAACGCATACACGCCACCAAGACTTTTCGACCAGCCATTGGCATCGACGGCACGCGTGCCTTGGGCCTCATAATTACGCCGCCCCATGGTTGCCGAGTAATTCCAGTGCACTGAGCTGACGTGATAACCGTCTGCACCGTTTTCGATCTGCAGCTTCCAGTTACCGTCGTATACATAAGACGAGCTACCACGCAGGACCTCCAGCCCCTGCGGTGCCTGGTCGACCATTTGGTCGATGATGACCCGGGTTTCGCCCAAGTAATCACTCAGTTCCGGAACCGCTTCGTTGAGGCTGCCAAACAAAAAGCCGCGATAGTTTTCGAAACGGCCCAGACGTTTGAGGTCGTGAGAGCCGTCGCAATCGAAGCTGTCGGGGTAGGCACCGGTCTTGGCGTCTTTTACTTTGAGCAGCTTGCCGGCGTTGCTGAAGGTCCATCCGTGGAACGGGCAGGTGAACGAACCCTTGTTGCCCTGCTTGCGGCGGCACAGCATAGCGCCGCGGTGGGCGCAGGCGTTGACCAGCCCGTGCAGTGCCCCTTGCTTGTCGCGAGTGACAACGACGGGCTGACGACCGATGTAGGTGGTGAAGTAGTCGTTGATTTCTGGCACCTGGCTTTCATGCGCCAGGTACACCCAACCACTTTCAAAAATATGCTTCATCTCCAACGCAAACAGTTCGGTGTCGGTGAAGATGTCACGGCGGCAACGGAAAACCCCGGTAGCGGGATCTTCCTGAACGGATTCGCTGAGTTGACGGGCGAGTCTGTCGAGAGTGCTGATCATGGGGTAGGCCCTCGGTTATTCTTGTATCAGGCCCCCTCACCCTACGTGCTCGCCTACCCCAACAATATCCGATGACTGCAAATCACTATCCGCCTGGCGCAACCTGCTGACGCTGGCGCCGCCAGGTCTGCGAAGGCAGTTCGCCAAAACGCTTGCGATAGGCTTCAGAGAAGCGCCCCAAATGCAGAAAACCATAATCAAGCGCAACTTCAGTGACGCTTCGCGCGGCTGCCATTTGCAGCTCTGTATGCACCCGTTCCAGCTTGCACTGGCGCATGTAGTCCCTGGGGGACAGGCCGACCTGACGCTCGAACAATTTATACAGCGAACGCTCGCTGACCCGCGCCACGACCATGAGCTGTTCGATGCTGATGTCCTCGGTCAGATGCTCTTCGATGAACTGTCGCACCCGATCAAATCCGCCGCCGCCTTCAGTTCGGGGGACAACCCGCAAAACGTTGCTGCCCAATAGCGCCAGCAGTTTGTTCGCGACAATCCGTTCGTACAGCGCCTGAACCTCACCTTGCGTTGTGTTCTCGGCCTCGTGGCAAATCAAACCCAGCAGTTGTAAAAGGCCACTCATGGCACTGAGTTGATGGCGCTCGGCAACAAAACGAATGCCCTGCTGGGGAAGCACCCAGTGCTGCTCCAGGCAGGCGTTTTCGAGCAGCCTGACAGGCAATTTGACGATGAATTTCTCGCAGTCGGCAGAATAGGTCAGATCGACCGGGTCATCCGGATTGATCAGCAAGACCTCGCCCGCACGGAAAATCTGCTCCCTTCCCCAGGCCACCGATCGACAATGACCGTGAAGTAGGATCTGCAAGTGATAGATCGTCTCCAGCGCCTCAGAGATGACCTGCACCGGGGCTCCATAACTGATGCGACACAAGTCCAGACTCGAAAAGTTGCGATGGCTGATGCTCGCCCGGGGGTGGCCTTTGGGCGGCAGCCGAATATGGTGACTGCCCACATGCTGGTTAACGTAGTCGGACACTGCATAGGCATCTGCGCGGTCGAAAATCTGACTGCGCTCAGTCAAAAACACGGTCATGTCTGCGCCTCTCTTATTCTTTTATGCAAGGCCTGATAGAAGCCACAAAGCCCCCGCCAGCAAACGCTACGCAGGCTCGGGCGGCAATGACTGATCAGACTTCCAATGCCCTTACCCGTTCATGCCGACGTTCATCTTCCGCCGCGGCGGTCGGCTGCAAAACAAAGTCAAATTCGATATCTGCACGCGGACCGTTGGCATCCTCGGTGAAACGAATCTCGGCGATCAGCTCGTCTCGGGTCGCGTAGGCGAAGTCGTCGTGCAGATATTTGTCCCCAGCCAGATTGATCTGCGTCGTCAGGTGACGATGGCCAGGCGCCGAGATAAAGAAATGAATATGCGCCGGACGCTGACCATGGCGCCCCAGTTGGTCAAGCAATTGCTGGGTCGGGCCATCTGGCGGGCAACCGTAGCCGGACGGCACGATGCTCTGGAAGCGGTAGCGGCCTTCGGCGTCAGTCTGGATGCGACGGCGCAGGTTGAACTCCGATTGCGAGGGGTCGAAGTATGAGTACGTGCCCCCGGTGTTGGCGTGCCAAACGTCGACGGTGGAGTTGCTCAGCGGCGCGCCATCGGTGCCGCGAACCTGACCGGTCATGAACAATACCGTGCCGGGGTCCTGGCCATCGTCCAGCCGCGCGTAGTGCTTCGACAGGGGAGCGCCAGCCACGTAAAGCGGACCTTCGATGGTGCGTGGGGTGCCGCCGACATGCCCGGCCTGCGCGTCTTCGGCGTCCATCAGCAGGTCAAGGTAATGCTCAAGCCCCAGGCCTGCGACCAGTAACCCGGCTTCCTGACGGTTGCCAAGATCGTTGAGGTAATTGACGGCCTTCCAGAACTCTTCGGGGGTGATCTGTAGGTCTTCGATGATCCTGATGGTGTCATTCAGCACGCGATGCACCACGTTCTTCATTCGCTGACTGCCAGCCGGTTGATCAAAGCCCGCTGCGCCTTCGAAAAATTGCTGCACTTCAGCGGTTTGGGAAATACGTACGGTCATGGTGCTTACCCTCATCAATTCATTGTTTTTGTCGATTTACGTGTTGCTGACTGGATGAACTCAGCGGTCGTCGGTGTGGATCGAAGATGGGTGTCGGCACAGGGCTGTGACGTCGACCTCCATGAACGGGTAAAGCGGCAACTGCATCAGGGTATCGTGCAGCGCTTGATTATCCGGAACGTCGAAGATGCTGACGTTGGCGTAAAGCCCAGCAATGCGCCAGAGATGGCGCCAGATGCCCTTTCGTTGCAGGTGCTGGGCCAATTGCTTTTCATCCGCCTTGAGCTTATTCACCTTCTCGACTGGCATGTCGGTAGGTAGCTTGACGGTCATGCGTACCTGAAAAAGCATGGCGTGGATTCCTGTTTATTTGAAGATGATCAGCGGCGGGCAAAGCGCGCCATACGTGGCAATCTTCAGGGCAAAGATCGAGGCGGCGCCCATCTGGGCCAAGGCAAAGCTGTCGGGCACTGACTCAATCGCCTCATCCGCCATCAACGGAATAGGACTATGGGCACTCAGACGCACCCTGCCAGCCCGGTCATGGCGCGACAATCTCGCCCCCGGCATCGGCCAGCAAATGGCAAGCGCGTACTGCCACCGCTTCACTCCAGGCCTGATTGATATCGACGCGCACGCTGGCGCTGGCATCCTGGCCGGTCAGCAGCGGTGCGAACCACAATATGGGTATCGAAGCGTTCGATGGTGATAGCAGTCATGAGCGTTCCGTGTGCATTCTATTTGTTCTTCATCAAAGATTGACCTCCGCTAAATGGCCCGTCCAATATTGAATAAGTCTCTCGCCATACCTTGGAGGTATCATAGAACTGCGCCATTTGCGTTACTTCAGGGTGCTGGCCTGCACCCTGAATTTCACCCGCGCGGCTGAAGAACTGCACATCGCCCAGCCGCCGTTGAGTCAGCAGATCCAGCAACTGGAATGCGAGATTGGCGTGCCGTTACTCGACCGCAGCAGGCCCCTGCGATTGACCGAGGCAGGGCGTTTTTTTCAGGAGCACTCCAACTTGTTGCTTGCTCAACTCGATCGCGTGTGCGAGGACACCCGCCGTGTCGCATCGGGCAACAAGCGGTGGCTAGGGATCGGCTTCGCTCGCTTACTGTTCGATGCTCCGTCCATTACTCAGCAAATGGTTCACGAAGACCCGCTGGTTGCAGCATTGCCCGCCGGGCATGCGCTGTTGGGCGCGCCGGTGAGCCTTCAGCAATTGGCCGCTGAACCTTTCATTCTCTATCCCGGCAGCCCCCGTCCAAGTTATGCCGACCATGTGCTGGGGGTATTTGCCCTGCGCGGCTTAAGCATCCATTTGGCTCAAATGGCCAACGAACTGCAGACTGCAATTGGGTTGGTGGCTGCGGGCATGGGGATCACGCTGGTGCCTGCCTCGGTGCAGCGCCTGCACCGAGACGACATCGGCTACACACCGCTGCTGGATGCCAGCGTGAGCTCCCCAATCGTCGTCAGTTATCGGGCAGGCGATAAATCGACCGTATTGAAGGCGTGCCTGGAATTGCTTGGAATTTCTGAGTTGGCTTGAGTGTTCAGAAAATGGACGCCTGCCCATAGCGAAGCGTCCAGATTCTGAACAGTGGATCGGTAAGACGTAAAACTTATTTTAATAATTTCCTTTTAAAACAATAAGTTGTGATTTAATTATCGTTTTGGCACGTCCCCTGCTGTCAGATGACCACACACCCACGAATCAGGTCTGACAAGGGCACCCTCGATATGAGCAGCGAATTACAAAGTGATTTCCTCCCTGCGGCGCTGTGGAATAACAGGCTGTTCACGGGCACTTGGACGACGACGGCCAGCTCTGCAGATGTGCTGGAACCGGCGACGGGCCACACGCTCGGTAGCCTGGCCTGCGCTGATGCCCGCCAAGTGGCGCAATCAGCCCAGGCGGCCAGCCTCGCGCAAAGCGCATGGTTCCAATTGCACTACGACGAGCGCTCGGCCGTACTACGCCGGGCTGCAAAAACCGCAGAGGACAATTTTGAGGCCATCGTGCAATGGCTGATTCAGGAAAGTGGTTCCACGCGACCCAAGGCGGAGTTTGAAACTAGCCTTAGCATCAAGGTGCTCCATGAGAGCGCGGCCATGCCGTCTCGAAGCCAAGGCGAGGTGTTGCCCTCAAGCGCTGGGCGTTTAAGCATTGCTCGCCGTCGACCGCTAGGCGTGGTCGGGGTTATTTCGCCGTTCAACTTCCCTTTGTACTTGGCCATCCGCGCGGTCGCCCCAGCCCTGGCGACAGGCAACGGTGTGGTGCTAAAGCCCGACTTACGTACGGCGGTATGCGGCGGTTTTGTCATCGCCCGGATCTTCGAATTGGCAGGTCTTCCGATGGGCCTGTTGCACGTTTTACCAGGAGGAGCGGAAGCCGGCGCCGCGCTCACCAGCGATCCGCACGTGGCGATGATTCAGTTCACCGGCTCCACCGGTGCCGGTCGCAAGGTCGGTGAGGCCGCGGGCCGTAACCTGAAAAAAGTCTCCTTGGAACTGGGCGGAAAAAACGCCCTTATTGTGCTGGACGACGCCGACCTGGAGCTGGCCCTGGCCAATGCCACCTGGGGCGTCTATCTGCATCAGGGGCAAATCTGCATGTCGACTGGCCGCCTGCTGGTGCAACGGGGCATTTACGAGCGCCTGCTGGAAAAGTTGGTGGCCAAGGCCAACAGCCTTGTGGTTGGCGACCCCGCCAGTGGACAGGTACATCTGGGGCCTTTGATCAATCGCCAGCAACGTGACCATGCGCTGCATGTCGTCAATGCCTCCGTGCAGGCAGGTGCGACGCTGGCGGCAGGAGGCACATCGGAGGGACTGTTCTTCAAACCCACCGTACTCAGCGGTGTGACCCGCGACAACCCGGCGTTTCACGAAGAGATTTTCGGCCCTGTGGCCGTGGTCGTGCCGTTTGACACTGATGCCGAGGCCATCGAATTGGCCAATGACACCGAGTATGGACTGTCGGCCGCCATTCTTTCTCAGAACGTTGGCCGTGCGCTGAAGCTAGGCGAGCAGCTTAGAGTCGGCCTCCTGCACATCAACGACCAGACAGTAAACGACGAAGTGGTTAATCCGTTCGGTGGCGTGGGCGCCTCCGGCAACGGGACCAGTATTGGCGGGCCAGCCAATTGGGAAGAATTCACACAATGGCAGTGGCTCACCGTTAAAGGTGAAGCACCGGCTTATCCGCTTTAAAACCAGGAGAACAAAAATAATGAGCACCCAAGTCTACCGCCCCATAACTGCTGCTATTACCCGAGGTAAAGGTGCGCCTTTCGTGCTGGAAAATGCGCGGATTCGAGAACCGCGGGGCGATGAAGTACTCGTACGTATCGTTGCCACCGGCATGTGTCACACCGATATGATCGTCCGCGACCAGTACTACCCCGTGCCGTTACCGGCGGTACTGGGCCACGAAGGCTCAGGCATCGTCGAGGCCGTGGGCCCGCTTGTCCAGGGCCTGCAAGTGGGCGACCATGTGGTGCTCACCTACGGCTATTGCGGCCAATGCCTGTCTTGCGGTGCCGGGCACATGTCCTACTGCCAGGAGTTTTTTGGCCGTAACTTCAGTGGCGGCGATCCGGAGGGCGGCAGCGCGTTGCAGGATGAGGCGGGATCCCGTCTGAACGATCACTTTTTCGCCCAATCGTCGTTTGCCAGCTTTGCACTGAGTCGTGAAAACAACGCGATCAAAGTCAGTCGCCAAGCACCGCTTGAATTGCTCGGCCCGCTCGGTTGCGGGATCCAGACCGGGGCCGGGGCGGTAATCAACTCGCTGAAGGTCACCCCCGGCAGCAGCTTCGCCGCGTTTGGCGGGGGGGCAGTGGGCCTGAGCGCAGTACTCGCTGCACGGGTCGCGGGCGCCACCACCATCATTGCCGTGGATGTGGTGCCGTCACGGTTGACCTTGGCCACGGAGTTGGGTGCGACCCATGTCATCAATAGCAAGGACACTGACCCGGTAGCGGCCATCCGCGAGATCACAGGCGGCGGTGTCAATTTTGCCCTGGAGTCTACGGGGCGTCCGGCGGTGCTGCGTCTAGCCGTCGATGCGCTCGGCAGTCGCGGCAGCCTCGGCGTCGTTGGCGCACCCGCGCTAGGCACCACCGCCGAGTTCGACGTCAATGATCTGCTGCTGGGCGGCAAGACCATTCGCGGCATCGTCGAAGGCGATAGCGTGCCGAAGAAGTTCATCCCGGAACTGGTGAACCTCTATCTGCAGGGGCGCTTTCCCTTCGACAAGTTGGTGAAATTCTACCGCTTCGACGAGATCAACCAGGCCGCTGAGGACAGCGAGAAAGGCATAACGCTCAAGCCGATCATTCGCATCGCGCCATAACCTTTTGACCCGGAGCAGTGATGCTCCGGGCCATATCACGCAAATAAAAACAAGAAAGGTAGTCGAACATGCGACTTATATCTCGCGTTTACGTGGGCGCCATGGCGCTCGCCCTGGGTTCCCCCCCCGCCTGGGCAGTCGACGTCAATGTTGGCGATTATACAGCCCTTCCCGCTGGCACCAGTGTCGCGGCCTGGTATCAGCAATACAGTCATTCCGACCGCTACGATACGGACGGGGCCGGAGACAGCCGTCGTCAGACCAGCCTGAAATCCAATATCAGCATCCTGCGTCTGATCCACTTCACCGAGATTGGCGGAATCACGGTCGACCCACAGATTCTCCTGCCGTTTGGACATGTCTACGACGCGCGTATCGGTGGGCATGCGCTGGGCAGTGCCAGTGGCTTGGCCGACCCTATTTTGGGCGCGACCTTCTGGTTGGTTAACCAGCCAGAGGCCGGCGTCAGCGGTCGCTACTTCGGCATTACACCTTTGCTCTACCTGCCTTGGGGCAACTACGATCGTCACGACGCGCTGAACCTGGGCGAAAACCGTTACAAAGGCGACCTGCAGCTGGGCTGGGTCGAACCGCTGTGGGGCAAACTGGGCATGGAGCTGTACGGCGATGTCGTAGCCTATGGTCACAACGCTAATGCAGGCACTGGAAATCAGACCCTCAAACAGGACCCCACCTACCAGGTGCAGAGCAATCTGCGCTATGACTTTAATCCGACGCAGCGCATGGCCCTCGGCTACAGCGCCAGCATCGGCGGTAAGCAATATCTGGACGGTGATTACACAGGGCAGAAGACCGAGGTTCAGCAGGTACGAATGGAGTTTCAACAGATGGTCGGACGCACCGTCCAACTTAGCGCGCAATTGACCCACGACGTGCGAGCTGTCGGTGGCTTTCAGGAGGACGTTGGTATTAATTTGCGTGCGCTGTTGGTGTTCTGATTGTTATGCAGATATTGACCTTGCTGGTCGTTGGGTATAAATCAGTGGCTATCGCGGGCCCTGCCTATGCTGTGTGGTCCGAGCAGTAATCCCTATAATTATTAGAGGTGTCTTTAATGGATGCCCACGCCTTGGTCGACCAGCAACGCCTTTTCCATGCCCGTAGGCGTTTCAGTGAAGGCGCAGACTTGCCTGTCGGTCTGGTTCCCCCCGTCGTAGCCGAATCGTGGTTTCGCTCACGTGCAAGCGGCCTGCTGCCGTCAGACCATTGGCGAGCAGGCCCTGAGAGCCTGATCCCGCTGAACGACAACGATCGTTCACTGGCTGAGTATGTCGGGCCTCAGATCGATCGGTTATGGCAGCAAATAGGTGGGGCCTCGTGGACATTGTTCTGCGTCAACCCGCAGGGGGTTATCGTCCACGCCAGGCAGGCGCCTGAGTTATATGGACCTCTACGCGAGCTGCAGGTCGGTCGGCGAATCCAGGAGGCGGATCTCGGAACTACGGCACCCAGTTGCACCATTGCCACCTGTGCCCCGACTGTGCTGATTGGCAACCAGCATTATCTCAACGACTTCGGCAACATATTCTGCGCAAGTGTCCCCATTCGCGGCTTGAACGGGGATTTCATCGGCGGGCTTGATATCACGGGCACTGGCGAACGGCAGATTGCAGCGGTCCTGGAGCAACTGAGCCATGCCGCTATGGCAGCTGAAAATCTGCTATTTGGCACGCTAAAGAACTGCCAGATCCTGTCTCTCCAGCATGATCGGCGTCTGCTGGGCACCCCGTTGCAAGGACTGATCGCGATCGACTCCAGAGGGCGTATTTGTAACGCCAATCGCGCCGCACAACGCCTGTTGGGGCTAGAGCAATTCGCCCCAATCGAGTGCCACATCGAGCAGTTGTTTGAAACCCGAACCGTCGCCAGCGCGGAGCACGCCCAACAGCTAACCCTCACGGATGGCTCGCGTTTATACGCCAAGATGCTGTTACCGGAATCCAAGATCATCGTCTCAAGTCCGCAATTGTCGACCCCTATGGGCACAGACCCCACTGTTAACCGGCAACTGGCACAAGCACACAAGGCGTTCGCCGCTGGCGTGCCGATTATGCTGCAGGGTGAAACCGGCACCGGCAAGGAAGTCTTCGCTCGTGCGCTGCACGAGCATTTGCATCCTGAAGCGCCCTTCGTTGCGATCAATTGCTCCGCAATTCCGGAAAGCCTGATTGAGTCCGAACTCTTCGGCTATGCCGAAGGCACCTTCACCGGTGCGCGCAAAGGCGGCTACGCTGGGCAACTTGCCGCCGCCAACGGCGGCACTTTGCTGCTGGACGAGATCGGCGACATGCCGTTCGCCCTTCAAACCCGCTTGCTACGGGTGCTTCAAGAGCGAGAAATATCACGTCTGGGTAGCGCCGTGCGCACCCCCTTGGACGTCAGACTGATCAGCGCCACCCACTGTAATCTGGCTGAGCGCATCGCTCACAAGGCGTTTCGCGAAGATTTGTATTACCGCCTCAATGGCCTGGCTATTACCCTACCGGCGCTGCGTGAGCGCACTGATTTCGCCGTATTAGTGGAACGGCTGCGCCAGCGTTTCGACGCCCCACCACTGCATCCAGATGCGTTGCTGGCACTGCAAGAACAGGCCTGGCCGGGGAATATTCGTCAGTTAGAGCAAACCCTTCGATTGGCGAGTGCCCTTGCAGGCAATGACATGATGATCATGCTTGAGGGCCTATCACTGTCGGTTGCGCCACCGCCTACAAAAGCGCCGATGGATCTGAGGCAGACGCAGCAACGCGCAATTGAAAGTGCTTTGCAGGTTAATGGCGGCAACATAAGTGCCACAGCTCGACAGTTGGGCATATCGAGGACGACTTTGTACAAGAAAAAGTACGGGCGCGGATGAGAACGCTTTTGCGGCCTGGGAAATGCAAACTCCAGCAGGTCCGAACCACGAGATGGTACTTAAATAGATTGGGTGTAAACGAAGAAAACCGCGGTATCACGATCTACGTTCATTCCACTCATTTTTGGCGTGTTGGTGTCGTTGGGTTACCGCACCAGCGCCCCTCGTGACCTGCTTTGAACCTGCGGATCAGCCAGTAAGCGTGCGAGAAACCAAGCATCTTCAAGTCCCTGCCCTGCGCCGGCACCCTTGATGGGGGAGCATGGCGTGAGCAGCATCGCCAATCAGAGCTACGCGTCCATGGACATACCCAGAAAGTTCGTCCACATCATGGAGTGCCCAAAGGGTGGGCGAAGGAATGCACTGTTCCTCAACGCGCCTCAAAACCGAGTGAAGATTTTGGCTCGCATTTATAGAGTGCGATAACCAGGGCCAGCTCCCACACCGTTCCCTCTTCGGGCAACAGCCCGATGCGGCAGATCACGCCAAAAACGGCTCCCGCGGTCGAGCCATCAAATGAAAAAACTACATATTTCCTGCTATTTGGGATTTTGTAATATTTTATCTTTACAGGATTTTTGCTTAGTAATAGATTTGGCCGTAGTCGAGGACACCTGCCTGCCCCAGACAATAAAAACAATAAGAGGTACGTTCATGCACACACCTACCCCCAGCAATATCCTCTGCGACGTAGTGGACGCCCGGCCTGTCACTCGCTTGCAATGGGAGCTGCTCGCCCTCTGCGTACTGGTTGCAGTGCTTGACGGGTTCGATACCCAGATCGTCGGATTCCTGGTAACGGCCATGGCTTCGACCTTGAACGTGACGCCCCAAGCCCTGGCCCCGGTGTTCGCGGCAGGTTTATTGGGTTTGATGCTCGGCGCCCTGCTACTTGCCCCTATGGCGGACCGCCTGGGGCGCAAGAAGATTCTAGTGCTGTCGATCCTGTTGTTCGGCACATTCGCGTTACTGACCGCTTTTGTTAACAGCGTTCCGCAATTGCTGGTCGTGCGCTTCCTGACCGGTATAGGTCTTGGCGGCGCGATCCCCAACCTGGTGGCGCTGATCTCTGAATACAGCCCACGGCGTTATGCGCGCAGTGCCGTCACACTGCTGTTCTGTGGCATGCCACTGGGCGCGATGCTGGCAGGTTTGACGGTCGACCAACTCCTCGCCACCTGGGGATGGGAAAACCTTTTCCTGATTGGTGGCGCGCTGCCCTTGCTGGTCGCCGGCGTCGTGGCACGGCGGCTTCCGGAGTCGGTTGAGTTCCTCAGTCGCAAGCCCGGCAGTCGCCCTGCCCTGAGCGCTATCATCAAGCGGCTCGCACCCGATCTCGCTGAACTGCCCGCCAGCCTTGGCCGTCCGCGTCAACAGGCAACCTCCTCTACTTCCCTGAGCCGTCTTTTCACCGCCGGCATGTGGCGTCGCACACTGTTACTCTGGCTGCCGTACGCCATGAACCTGCTGATTTTGTACTTCATCATGAGCTGGATCCCGACACTGCTGGTGGCAGCCCATGCACCGCTAAGCATGGGGATCCGCGCGATTATTCTGTTCAGCCTGGGAGGTGTGATCGGCTCAGTGATACAAGGCTGGCTGATGAACCGTTGGGGCTCGGTCAATGTGCTGACCCTCGAGTTCATGGGCTACCTGGCGGTCGTGCTGGCGCTCAGCCAATTGCCGGTTTCGCTTTATTCGCTTTTCCCCGCGATGCTGGCGCTGGGCATTCTGGTACAGGGCGCGCAGGCCGGTCTTAACGCTTTAGCCGCCGAGTTGTACCCACAGGAAATACGCTCCACAGGTATCGGCTGGGCATTAGGCGTCGGGCGCGTGGGTTCCATTACAGGGCCTGTTTGCGGAGGCTTGATGCTGGCGGCCGGCTGGGTTTTGACAGAGATCCTCATCGCAGCGTTGATCCCGGGCGCCATCGCGCTGACGGCGATTACCTTGCTGCGACTGGACCCCGCAAGCAAGCAACAACCAACACGCTCACAAAGCGAACGGGCGCTGATGCGCTCAAAGACCTGCCCGCCTGGGGTTGAGTGAAATCGGCTTTCTGCCGGTTATTGCCAGCCCTGGCAAAGTGCTCCCCTCCAGTTCATTCCGGCCGGCCGCCCCGGCCTGGATGAAGCCGAGTGATATCGTCAAAATCGAAATCGAGCGAATTGGTATCCTGCGCACCAGTAATGTAGACGAGCGCTGACATGCAAAAACCGTTTGATTGCGAAGACAACACCGAGCACCTGGCTGACAGCAAAGGCTCCAGCCTGGAGCGGATGTTGCGAATCCTGGACCTGTTTACCGAGCGCCATCCAATCTGGACGGTCGATGGGATGGGAAATGCGCTGGGGTTCACACGCTCCACCGCCTACCGTTACGTACGTGAACTGGCCGAGGCCAATTTGCTGTTTCAGGTAGAGGCCGGGCGCTACGCTCTGGGCGCGAGAATCATCACTTGGGATCGCCAACTGCGCGTCAGTGATCCGCTGGTTCGTGCCGCACATGCACTCGAGCCCAGCTTTCCAAAGTGGGGCGCTGAGCAAGCATGGCTGGTGTGCCGATCGTTCAAGGATCAAGTGGTCTGCGTCCATCAAACCGGCAATCTGTCCAATCAGGTGAGCTATTCACGAGGCTCGCCAAGACCGTTGTTCATGGGCGCCACTTCCAAAGTCATTCTGGCCAATATGGGCTCGCGACACCAAAGCCGGATATTTCTGGAAAACCCGAGTGATGTCGAATCCAGCAACCTGGGTAAGACGTGGGAGCAATTCCGACGCTCGCTGCAGCGCCTGCGCCGCCAGGGATATGTGCTGAGCATCAGCGAAGTGGATGCTGACGTCTTCGGCCTGGCGGCGCCCATATTCGATGGCGACGGCAAAGTCGTGGGTAGCATCAGTTGCGTGCGCCCGACCTCGCAACGCGACAGCGAACAGGATGAAGTGCAAGGCCAGCAGATCCTCACCCTTGCCGACAATCTTTCACAACTCATGACCGCACTGGCGCACAGAGCAGAACTTCTGGACTGACCTGTGCGCAGGTCATCTACGGATGAGGGACGTAACACCGGACGCATCGCCACGGTCGGCAAACCCATCAATCGCGTTGCCCTTGAACTCGGCGGCAACGCCCTACTGATGGTGTTCAGCGACGTTTGGCTTTCACCAGCTCAGCAATCAAAAAATCCCTGAACGCTGAAACCGCTGCCGGCAAATTGCGCCCAGCCATGCTCTGCAGTTCGATGCGGCGTGCCTGCATGCCTTCATCAAGGATCGGCACGCATTGCAGCGCCTTGTCCTCCACCTGCTTGTGCAAGGTCATTTCGCTGGCCAGGCTGATAACGCCTTCTTCGCGGACGAAGCTGTAGAGCGCGGCAACGTAATTGGTGGTCAACACCGGGTCGAACAACAACCCCTGTACGCCGCAACAGATGTCAAACAGCTGCCGTATGGTGGTGTCAGCCTTGGGTAACGCAATGGGCCAGGGTTGCAACTCGGCGAGGGTGACCGCTTCACGCCCGGCCAAGGGATGAGAATTGGAGACCACGGCGAAAATCGCCCCGCTCAGGACATGTTCAACCTTGATTTCCTTTTGCGGCGTCAGGCTGAAGGTCATCGCCAGATCGGCTTCGCCGGAACGAACTTTCTCAGTTGCTTGCGCAGGCGCACAGACCTCCAATGTGAAATGAATGCCCTGATACTCACGCCTGAACGCGCTGATGCTCCTGGGCATGTATTCCAGTGCAAATCCTTCCGAGCAAGCAACATGCACATGGCCCCGCCGCAAGCCATGCAGCTCGGTAATTTCCAGCACCACCTGCTCGGCCTCAAGCTGCGACTTGCGCGCATATGCCGCCAATCGCGCCCCCGCCTCGCTGAGCACCATGCCCCGGGCACGACGCTCAAACAGGCTGGCATCCAGAGCCACCTCAAGCTTGGAAATTTGTCGGCTCACCGCTGATGCCGCTACATTCAGCCGCAATGAGGCTTCGCTGATCGACCCGCATCGCGCGACTTCGAGAAAATAGCGCAGTGCTGTGGACTGCACGCCATACAGTTGCATCGGCGCCTCCAAGGGTTGCCTTTTCGGCAAAGGAAGTATCGAAATATTATTCTTGTGGCATTGATAGCCTTTCCCTACATTCGTGTCCAGACCAAAAAAACCTTGCCTGAGCTTTCATCCTCCTTACGCATTTGCGACCCGCTGCCCTTTGATTCAACCACACTCGCCAACGGAGACGACGGCATGGGCATCAAAGGTTTCGCCTGCAGTATTGCGCTGATGGGCATCATCATCAGTTTTCCGGCTCATGCCGGTAAAGCCAACGACACCTTGGTTTACGCTTCCGACAGCGAGCCTGAAAACATCAGTCCCTATCACAACGATTTACGCGAAGGTGTGATTCTCGGCCGGCTGATCTGGGACAACCTGATCTACCGCGATCCCAAAAGCGGCGAATACAAACCCATGCTGGCCACCAGCTGGAAACAGGTCGACGACACCACCATCGACTTCGAGCTGCGCAAAGGCGTCAAATTTCACAACGGTGACGCGTTCACCGCCGACGACGTGGTGTTCACCCTCAACTACGTGGTGTCGCCCGAAGCGAAAGTCGTTACCGTGCAAAACGTAGACTGGATCAAGAGCGCCGAAAAAACCGGTGACTACAGCGTTCGCCTGCATTTGAAGAAGCCTTTCCCTCCCGCACTGGAATACCTGTCCAACGCCGTTCCGATGTTTCCCAAGCAGTATTTCGAGAAGGTCGGCCTGGCCGAATTCAGTCGCAAGCCCATTGGCACCGGGCCGTATAAAGCCGTGTCGGTGGTGGCCGGCGAAGGCGTGACCATGGAGATCAACAAGGACTACTTCCCGGACAGCCCACAAGGCCAGCCACATATCAGCCACCTCAAGTTCCGGGTGATCCCGGATGCGGAAACCCGCCTGGCCGAGCTGATGACCGATGGTGTCGACTGGACCTGGCGTGTCACCCCGGATCAGGCAGTCGACCTCAAAGGCATGCCGAACCTGACCGTGACCAGCGGCGAAACCATGCGCATCGGCTTCCTGATTCTTGATGCTCGGGGCACCTCCACTGAAAACTCGCCGATGAAGAACCTCAAGGTGCGTCAGGCCATCAACCATGCGATCAACCGCAATGCACTGGCCACGCAATTGGTGGGTGGCGAAGCCAAACCCCTGCAGGTTGCCTGTTATCCAGGCCAGTTCGGCTGCGATACTACCGCAGCCACGGTCTACAACTATGACCCGGCCAAGGCCAAGGCGCTGCTCGCCGAAGCCGGTTACCCAAATGGCTTCGAGACAGAAATCTTCGCTTATCGCGACCGTGATTACGTCGAAGCCATCATCGGCAACCTGCGCGCCGTGGGCATCAACGCCAAGCTGCGCTACTTGAAGTACGCCGCCCTGCGCGATCAGCAACGTGGTGGCAAGGTACCCATGTCGTTTCAGGCCTGGGGCTCGTTCTCGATCCTCGACACCTCGGCGTCGGCCGGTACCTGGTTCAAGGGCAACCCGGACGACAACATCAAGGACCCACAAGTCCAGGGCTGGTTGCAGACCGCCGACAATGCCCTCGACCCGCAAGTGCGCAAGGACAACTACCGCAAGGCGTTGCAGCGCATCAGCGAGCAGGCCTATTGGGCACCGCTGTTCAACTACTCGATGAACTACGCCTACACCTCCGAACTCGCGTTCACCCCGTACCCGGATGAGCTGCCGCGTTTCGTCGAGTCCACGTGGAAGTAATGCGCAAGCTGGCGGACTGATCCAAAGGTGCCGTAGCGCCTGGACTCGTCCCTGCCACAGACACGTCCTCACACATGTCACCCAATAGATATGAGGAAACTCGCCATGCTTGGATTCCTTCTGCGCCGTCTGGGCATCGCTATTTGCGTTGCCATTACCGTGTCGGTGATCAGCTTTTCTCTTTTGCATCTGTCCGGCGACCTGGCCACTGCCATTGGCGGACCGGAAGCCACTAGCGAACAGATCGAACAGATCCGCGTGCAGTACGGTTTGAACAAACCGCTACCGACCCAGTACTTCAACTGGCTGGGCGATTTGCTACGGCTGGACCTGGGCAATTCATTTTTCTTTCAGGAGTCGGTCTACAACCTCGTCGCCAGCCGCTTGCCGATTACCCTCGGGTTGGGCGCCATGGCGTTGGGCATCGCCTTGCTGGTGGCAATTCCCCTGGGCGTGCTGGCCGCGGTCAAACGCGACACCTGGGTTGACCGACTGGCCTTGAGCATTGCGGTGCTGGGTCAGGCAATGCCAAGTTTCTGGTTTGCGCTGATGTTGATCGTGGTGTTCGCGGTGACGCTCAAGTGGCTGCCGGTGTCCGGCAACTCGACCCTGCTGCACTTCGTCATGCCGGCCATTGCCCTGGGCTACTACGCGACTCCGGCAATCATGCGGCTGACCCGCGCCGGCATGCTTGATGTGCTCAGTTCCGATTACATCCGCACCGCCCGCGCCAAGGGCCTGCGCCCTGCCCGCGTGTTGTTCAAGCACGCACTGCGCAACGCCTTGATTCCGGTAGTCGCGCTGGCCGCGGTGGAGTTCGGCTTCATGCTCGGCGGTTCGGTGGTGATCGAAACCGTGTTTTCCCTGCAAGGCATCGGGCAACTCGCCTGGGACGCCATCGCCCGTGACGACTTCCCGGTGGTACAGGCCGTGGTCCTGCTGATTGCGGTGATCTACATCATCCTCACCTTGCTGGCCGATGTGCTCAACGCACTGCTCGACCCGCGCATTCGCGTGCGCTAGGAGGCTTACATGAGCACCCCCACTATCCTCACGATCAATGACTACCTGCCACCACCGAGCAGCCTGAGCCGAGTACTTGGCAAGAGCTTTCGTCATCGTGGTTTCGCCATCGGCGCGGTGTTGTTGCTGATCATCTTCGCTGGCGCACTGTTCGCGCCGTGGTTGGCCCCTTACGACCCTTACGCGCAAGACGTGATGCTGCGCATGAAACCGCCGGTATGGATGGCCCACGGCACCTGGGAATACGTCCTTGGCACCGACAAGCTGGGCCGTGATTACCTGTCGCGACTGCTCTACGGCGCACGTATTTCGCTGTTCATCGGGATTGCGGCGGCGCTGATTTCCGGCTTTATCGGCACCGTCATGGGGCTGTTGGCGGGTTACTACGGCGGCAAGGTCGATGCGTTTATCAGCTACCTGATCACCACCCGGCTGGCGATGCCGGTCGTGATGGTCGCACTGGCCTCGGCCTCGCTGATGGGTGGCTCACTGAAAGTGGTCATCGTGCTGCTCGGCTGCCTGTTATGGGATCGCTTCGCGGTGGTGGTCAGGGCTTCGGTGCAACAGATTCGCGATGCTGAATATGTGGCGTCGGCCCAGGCGCTTGGCTGCTCGACCCTGCGCATTCTGGTCAGTGAAATTCTGCCCAATCTGGTCGGTGCACTGATCGTCGTCGCGACGCTGGAAATGGCCCACGCGATCCTGCTGGAGTCGGCACTGTCGTTCCTCGGGGTTGGTGTGCAGCCGCCGACGCCGTCCTGGGGTTTGATGATCGCTGAAGGCAAACCCTACATGTTCTTTTCCCCGTGGGTCATCGCCATTCCCGGCGTCGCCCTGATGATTCTGGTGCTGGGCATCAACCTGGTCGGCGACGGCCTGCGCGATCTGATCCTGCCCGACGGCCGTAACTGATAGACGGCCGTAACTAAAGAGGGTACCGAACATGGCACTACTCCATGTGGAAAACCTGCGCGTGGACATTCCAATGGGCAACAGCCCGACACCGGATGACATGCTGCATGCCGTGCGCGGTCTGAATTTTGAAGTCGAGCGCGGTGAAATGCTGTGCATCGTCGGCGAATCCGGCTGCGGCAAATCCCTGACCTCACTGGCGCTGATGGACCTGTTGCCACGCAAGGCCAAACGCACCGCGTCACGGCTGACGCTGGACGGTATCGACATGCTAAACCAGAGCGAGCGGCGCATGTGCGACCTGCGCGGCAACCGTCTGGCGATGATCTTCCAGGAACCGATGACCTCGCTGAACCCCGCCTACAGCATTGGCGATCAGCTCAGCGAAGTACTGACTCAGCATCGCAAGGTGTCGCGCAAGGATGCCCTGGCTCGCGCCGCGCAGATGCTGGAGAAAGTCGGTATCAGCAATGCGACCGAGCGCTTGCGTCAGTATCCGCATCAATTGTCTGGCGGTTTGCGCCAGCGGGTAATCATCGCCATGGCGTTGATGTGCGAACCGGACCTGATCATCGCAGATGAGCCAACCACGGCACTGGACGTGACTATTCAAGCGCAGATCCTGCGCTTGATTCGCGACATTCAGAAAGAACTGGGCCTGGCGGTGATCTTTATCACCCACGACCTTGGGTTGGTGGCACGGATCGCCGATCGGGTCGCAGTGATGTATGCCGGGGAAATCGTCGAAACCGCCCCTGCCCTGCAACTGTTCGAGAACCCGCAGCATCCTTACACCCGCGGTCTGCTGGCGAGTATTCCAATCCCTGGCCGGACTAAACCGGGTGAGGCGCTGGGTTCGATTCCGGGCCTTGTGCCGAGTCTGGTAGGCGAACAGCAAGGTTGTGCGTTCCGCAATCGTTGCAGCCAGGCGACACAGGACTGCGCGCAAAACATCCCCGAAGTCGAACAGGACGGACACATGGCGCGCTGCCTGCTCGCCGCACCGAACCCGGCACCGATTCGCCTTCAGGAGCGTGCAAGGTCATGAAAAAAGACATCGCTTTAGAGCTGTGTGACATCCGCCGCGAGTTTCGGATCAACAAGGGCTTTTTCAAACCCGCCGCCACCCTGAAGGCCGTGGACGGCGTTTCCCTGCGCCTGATGCGTGGCGAGACCCTGGGTCTGGTAGGCGAGTCCGGTTGCGGCAAAAGTACCCTGGCCAAGATGCTGCTCGGTCTGTTGCCGCCTACCAGCGGCGATGTGCTGGTCAATGGCAAACATCTGGCGGCGACTGATCGCAAGGAAATGTCCCGGCATATCCAGCCGATTTTCCAGGACCCGTACTCCTCGCTGAACCCACGCAAGACCCTGCGCGAAATCGTCACCCTTCCGCTGATCGTGCACGACATCGGCAGCACCGCCGAGCGACGCAAGAAGACCGAAGAGATGCTTGATGTGGTCGGCCTGCCCAAGCGGGTGATCGACAGCTACCCGAGCCAGCTGTCTGGCGGGCAACGCCAGCGGGTGGCGATTGCACGGGCGCTGATCATGCGCCCTGATGTATTGATCTGCGACGAGCCCACATCAGCGCTGGATGTGTCGGTGCAGGCGCAGATCCTCAATCTGCTGCAAGACCTCAAGCGCGAATTCGGCCTGACCTATCTGCTGATCAGCCATAACCTGGCGGTCATCGAACACCTCGCAGACCGGGTCGCAGTGATGTATCTGGGGCGCATCGTCGAAGAACGCACTCGCGAATCGTTGTTCGCCAACCCCGGCCACCCTTATACCCGCGCCTTGCTGGATTCGGTGCTCACGCCCGATCCGCGCCTGGGCATTCCTGAAATCGGCCTGCACGGCGCCTTCCCCAACCCCATGTCACCGCCGTCCGGTTGCGCCTTTCATCCGCGCTGCCCGAGCTGCTTCGCCCCCTGCACAACGGCCTATCCGGCCAATGGTCCGCTTATCGGCGGCAACGTGCGTTGCCACCTTCACGACAATTCTGCCCAAACACTGGAGCTTATCCACTCATGAGTCGTTCACTGGCCATCAGCAACACCACAGAGCAATTCGACAACGGCGATTTTTTTAATCTGCTCGAACGTAGCGTCGCCTTGCACACCGAAAGCCAGGCAGCGGACAGCCAGCCCGAGCTGTATCGCTACCTCAATGATTTCATCACCCCGCATGTCGAGGCGATGGGCTTCAGCGTCATGGTCTATAACAACCCGGTGGCAGAACGCGGCCCCTTCCTGATCGCCACACGCATTGAACATCCAGAACTGCCGACCGTGCTGAGCTACGGCCACGGTGATGTGGTGCGCGGCTATGAAGCGCAATGGCGTGAAGGCTTGTCGCCGTGGCAAGTCACGGTCGAAGGCGATCGCTGGTACGGCCGCGGCACGGCGGATAACAAAGGCCAGCACCTGATCAACCTGACCGCGCTGGAGCAAACGCTCAAGGCTCGCGACGGCAAGCTGGGTTTCAATGTCAAGCTGCTGTTGGAAATGGGCGAAGAAGAAGGCTCGCCGGGCTTGAATGCGTTCTGTGCCGCACACAGTAAAGAGCTCGCGGCGGATGTTTTCATCGCCTCGGACGGCCCGCGCCTGGCGGCATCACGCCCGACGATTTTTCTCGGCTCACGCGGTGTATTCAACTTCGAGCTGGTGGTCAATTTGCGCGAAGGCGCTCATCACTCCGGCAACTGGGGCGGGTTGCTGGCCAACCCCGGCATTATTCTGGCCAATGCCATCGCGAGCATGGTCGATGAACACGGTCGGGTGAAAGTTGCGGGCCTGATGCCCGAGACACTGCCGGAGCCGGTTCGGCAGGCACTGGCCGATATTGACGTCGGTGGCGGACCGGGCGATCCGGAAATCGACGCCAACTGGGGTAACCCGCAGCTCTCGCTGAGCGAAAAGGTGTTCGGCTGGAACACCCTCGACGTCATCGCCTTCAAGACCGGCAACCCGGACGCCCCTGTACATGCGATCCCTGGCAAGGCCAACGCCCACTGCCATATCCGCTTCGTGGTAAACAGCGACTACACGACCTTTATCCCGGCTGTACGTGCCCACCTGGATGCTCATGGTTTCAGCAATGTCGAGGTCAAGCAAAGCCGCATCGATGTGATGCATGCCACTCGGCTGGATCCGCAAAGCCCGTGGGTCAGTTGGGCGCTCAGCTCCCTGGCACAGACCACCGGCAAAAAGCCTGCGCTGCTGCCAAACCTCGGCGGCTCGCTGCCCAACGACGTGTTTGCGGACGTGCTCGGCCTGCCAACATTGTGGGTGCCGCACTCGTACCCTGCATGCTCGCAACATGCGCCGAACGAGCACTTGCTGGCACCGGTGGTCAAGGAAAGCCTGCAAATCATGGCCGGGCTGTTCTGGGACCTGGGCAACGACGCGGCACGCCTGACCCAGGAACATCAGTTACGGGAGCAAGCGCAATGAGCGCCACCCCACAACAGGCGCTGGGCTGGCTGGCTGACCAGCGCCAAGCCATGGAAACGCTGCTGCAGCGCATCGTCGACACCGACTCCAACAGCTATGACAAGGCGGGCGTCGACGCTGTGGGCGCGCTGCTCGCGGCTGAACTGGAAGCCGACGGCATCCTGCTCAAGCGCATACCGGTCGATGGTTTTGGCGACGTGATGCTCGCCGAAGTGCCAGGCGAATCTGGAAAGCCGGTGTTGCTGCTGGGCCATCGCGACACGGTTTTCCCCAAAGGTACCACCACGACTCGCGGCTACAGCCGCGACACCCATTTCGCCTATGGCCCTGGTGTCGCCGATATGAAAGGTGGCCTGGTGCTCAATTGCTTCGCTCTCAAGGCACTCAAGCGCGCCGGTCGGTTGCCCTATCCGGTGCAGGTTCTGTACACCGGTGACGAAGAAATCGGCTCCGGCAGCGCCAGAACCCATATCGAAAAGGCCGCCCGAGCCGCCCGCGCCGTGCTCAATACCGAGCCCGGCCGGGCCAGCGGTAACGTGGTCAGCGCACGCAAGGGCGGTGCCACGCTGATCATCGAAGTCAGCGGCCGCGCGGCACATTCGGGGGTCAACCATGCCGACGGAGCCAGCGCCATAGAGGCCCTGGCGCGCAAGATCGTCAAGCTCCATGCCTTGACCGATTACCCGGCAGGCATCACCACGAACGTAGGCCTGATATCCGGTGGCACCTCCAGCAACACCGTCGCGCCTAGCGCCTGCGCCCGGCTGGACGTGCGCTTCATCGAACTCAAGCACTGGGACCAGATCTTCACCGCAATCCAGTCCATCGTTGCAGAAGAAGAACTGATCGGTACCAGCGCCGTCCTCAAGGAAGCGACGACCTTTCTACCGATGGAAGCACATCACAGCGAACGCCTGCTGCACATCTACCAGCAAAAAGCGCTGGCGCTGGGTTTCAGCGTCGAAGGCGAGTTCACCGGCGGTTGCGCCGACTCCGGATTCACCGCCAGCCTGGGCATTCCAACCCTGTGTGGCCTGGGCCCAGTGGGTGGCAAGGTCCACACTGATCGTGAATACCTGGAACTGGACACGCTGGTGCCTCGCGCCCTGGCGTTGGTGGCGACCATTCTGGCTGTCGGCGACAGCGTTTGAGGTAATGGGTCTCTACGAATCGCCGGGGTCAGGGTATCAGACAGGCCCGTAGGCAACTTCTGCTGGTGTCGGGTACCACTTCAAGGTGGTGCGAATGGCTCACTCGGGCGAGGCTTTTAACCTGTTCTACTGCCGCAATGACGGAACGTTCAGCCGCCTCGTCGGGTGCTATCGGGTAGATGCATGACTGACCAATGGAAAGGTCGTGCAATAAACGCTCATCAAGTTCACCGAGTACCACAAAGCAGTAGTCACTCTTGGCCACTCGCACTTCGACGCGTTTGCCAGGCGCGGTGTTCACCGTATCGACATGGATCAGCGCAACATTGTCAAAACAGCTGAAACCCTGATGGATCAAATCAATATGGTCGCTATCAAGTCCGCACACGATGACCACGATACGCGTGCAACTTGAAGGCTCGCGCACCCACTTCATTGCGTGGCTACGACAATCGGTAGCTTGGCTCATATGCGTTGCCTTTCTTGTTGCAACAGGCGGGTTGACGAGGGCATTGGTTAAATCACGCCCCGCGCCTGCAGCAGGCTTTTCGCCAGGCTGCGGGCCGCCGATAACACCTCTTCAACCTGTTGATCCATCGCCGCCGTGGATGAAGCTATTTTTCCAAGTTCGACGACGCGCAGCGGGTGGCCGCAGACGGATCCCAGCCAGGTCAGGCCAGACACCATGCCAACTTCGACATCCAGTAAAAAGCTTCCGTGGGAGACGGAGCACAACAGTTGGCTGACGAAACACGCATCGCCCCCGGCAGAGTTCTCCGGGCTAGACCCCGCCCGTAACCAGTCGACCCTCAACGCCTCGGATTCCTTGATGGCTAGATAAGCCACCTGGTCCCAGTCATCTATCGCTACGTGCAGCTTGTCGATCATGTATTGGGGCAACGCGGTGCTGGTAACGATGACCACTCCGGCATCCGCCGAAGGTTGCTTGATCCAGACTGCAGATTGCGATATCGCATGCATGGCGGTACTCCCGGCGGTTTGGTAGGAGCCACTTGCTCCGGACGGCGATCTGACGATGAGGTCGTGACATTCAATATTGATGCCGACTGACCCACCGCTTCGTGAACAAGCTCGCTCCTACAGGTGATTGGCGTTAATCAGCCGTTGCGGAACAGGAAGCTATAGGCATTCAGCGCAGGCGCCCCACCCAGGTGCGCGTAAAGCACTTTCGAACCTTCGGGGAACTCGCCACGGCGGACCATTTCAATCATCCCGTGCATGGATTTGCCCTCGTACACCGGATCGGTCAGCACACCTTCCAGGCTCCCGCACAGGCGAATGGCTTCCAGCGTACCGTCGTTAGGCAAACCGTATTCCGGATAGGCGAAGCGTGTGTCGAGCACCACATCCTCTTCGGTGATCTCGCGGCCCAATTCCACCAGTTCTGCGGTGTGCCGGGCGATACGCAGGATCTGTGCCTTGGTTTTCTCTGGCTTGGCCGAGGCATCAATGCCGATAACGTTCTTCGAACGGCCGTCCGCGGCGAAACCGACGACCATACCGGCCTGGGTACTGCCGGTCACGGAGCAGACCACGATGTAGTCGAACTTGAACCCCAGTTGTTTTTCCTGCTCCCGTACCTCCTCGGCAAAGCCGACAAACCCAAGGCCGCCGTAGGGATGTTCGGAACACCCCGCAGGGATCGGAAAGGGTTTGCCGCCCCGCTCCACCACATCGTTCATGGCCTTCTCCCAGCTGGGCCGGATGCCAATGTCGAACCCGGCGGCGTCCAGCCGTACATCCGCACCCATGATGCGCGACATCTCGATATTGCCGACGCGGTCATACACCGCATCGGAGTAGTTCACCCAGTTTTCCTGGACCAGCACACACTTCATGCCCAGATGGGCAGCGACGGCGGCGACCTGACGGGTCTGGTTCGACTGTATCCCGCCGATGGACACCAGGGTGTCGCAGCCCTGTTCGAGTGCTTCGGGAATCAGGTATTCGAGCTTGCGCGTCTTGTTGCCGCCAAAGGCCAGGCCACTGTTGCAGTCTTCACGTTTGGCATACAACTCGACCTTGCCGCCCAGGTGTTCGCTGAGGCGTTTCAAGGGCGTGATGGGAGAAGGACCGAAGGTCAGCGGATAACGTTTAAAACGATTCAGGTTCATGACTCTGCTCCTTGTTTATTGAGTATCCAAGCGCCAGACCGAAAGGCAAAAGAAGCTGCGTTCCAGGCTCTTTCAGAGGGGCTTCGATGAGTTCAATATTAAGAAGAGTTCGAAAAATATGTGTTGCAAATTTCTATTAGATAAAGAAACATAATTTTTCATAAGAAACACTAAATATACTTTAATTGCGTATAAATCCATATGAACGCAACAAATACTCAAGTGAAGCAGGGCAAAACAGTCCCGTTGCCGCAGCCGCTGGATCGAACCGACCGCGCCATTCTCAAGACCCTGCAGCGAGATGCTTCCATCTCCAACGTGGCGCTTGCAGAGAAGGTGAAATTGAGTGCACCGGCTTGCCTCAGGCGCGTCGAACGGCTCAAACAGGCCGGCCTGATCAAGGGCATCGTCGCCCTGCTGGACAATGAAGCGCTGGATGCGGGGATGGTGGTCTTGATCGGCGTGGTACTGGACCGCTCCACACCGGAATCCTTCGCTGCATTCGAGGCGGCGGCACAAAAAGTGTCCGGCTGCATGGAGTGCCATGTGGTGACAGGGGAGTTCGACTACTTCATGTTGCTGCGCACCAAGGACAGCAACAGTTTCAACCGGCTCCATGCGGAGCAATTGCTTTACCTGCCCGGGGTTCGCCAGATTCGCTCGTTCATGGGGTTGCGCCAGGTCTTGTCGACAACCCACATCCCCCTTTGAGGTTCAAATTAGCCCGAGCAGCCGTCGGTCAGCAATCCGGTGCCCCAGAAATATCAGCGCCCATCAAAGAGCGACGTGATGTCCGCATCCAATAGCAGGTCAGCTGTCGACCCTCGGCCAAAGAAGACACATAAAGAAGCCTTACTTTTCGTCAACTTTTTACTTCGGAACTCATGCCAGCGATAGGCAACCGCTTCAAACGTGTTGTTGGCGGCGTGAGAGGCTTTCTGCCGCTCGGCACGACGATGTTGAGCGGGGATCGATATTGTTGGCCACCAGCGCACTTGCCGCCTCCCTCCGCTGGCGAGCCTCCTTGAGACTGACGCCTGGATAGATGCCGAGGGAAATACGCAATTGCTTGTCATACCAATAGAAACGGAAATGCCAGCGCTTCGAACCCGTCGGTGGCACTTGCATAGATAAGCCATCTCCATCGGTTAACGTATAAGGCTGGCGGGCTTGGCTTGCTTGATCGCTGTATCTGTCCGCGCTATCAGACACCTCCTTTTGCATCAAGGAGGGGAATACAACTCAGCGGTAGACGGACCAATACGAAAATTGATGCGCAAGGAATCTTAAAAGGCTGTGCCAGCGGTGTACTTAAATGTGTACTTAAAAACCGTGGCTGGGGATGGATTCCAGTGGAATTCAGTGGAATTCAGAAAACGAAAAAAGCGGCTCAAGGCCGCTATTTCCGTGGCTTCCAGGCGCTCAATGGGCCTTAGTGGAAGCAAATATGGCGCAGCGGACGGGACTCGAACCCGCGACCCCCGGCGTGACAGGCCGGTATTCTAACCGACTGAACTACCGCTGCGCGTAACACTTTGAAGCGAATGGTGGGTGATGACGGGATCGAACCGCCGACCCTCTGCTTGTAAGGCAGATGCTCTCCCAGCTGAGCTAATCACCCTTCACTTTCGGTGTGGGCAGCATCATACACCAAAAATTCGCAATATCTTGATTTAAATGCACTTTATTTGAAATATTTTCTCAAGCGCAGCGCACGCCCCCGGAAAACCGGGCTTCTGGCCCGCAAACGCGAGTCTTGCGAGTTGGGCCCCAAGGCAGATTTCTTCAATGAGCGCCTGAACGCCAGCGCGGCCTATTTCGAAATCCACGAAAACAATCGCTCGGTGTCCGACGACGATTACAACAACCAGACGCCGACCCACTATGCCTTCAAAGGCACCAAGGCGGTGACCAAGGTTATGAACTGGAAATGGCCGGCGCACTGGCGCCGGCTGGCAGCTGCAGGCCGGCTATACCCACAAGATCGTGCGTGATGACCAGGACGCAAAAATCTCCACCTACAAACTCAAGGGCAACCTGGACAAGTTGACCGTCGGCGGTGGCGTGCGCTGGGATTTCTAACCGGCCAATAAAAAACGCCGCCGATCATCGGAAATGATCGGCGGCGTTTTTTGAGGTTTCGCACACCCCAGACAGCAAAAAGCCCGCTCAATGAGCGGGCTTTCCGTGGTTACCTGGCGTTCAGCGTTCCAGGTTACCGAATATGGCGCAGCGGACGGGACTCGAACCCGCGACCCCCGGCGTGACAGGCCGGTATTCTAACCGACTGAACTACCGCTGCGCGTAACACATGAAGCGAATGGTGGGTGATGACGGGATCGAACCGCCGACCCTCTGCTTGTAAGGCAGATGCTCTCCCAGCTGAGCTAATCACCCTTCGTTTCGGTGTGGCGCGCATTCTACGGAGCGACCCTAGGTCTGGCAAGCACTTTCTTAAATCTTTTTTTTCAGCCCTTCCAATGGCTTAGGCAGGGTTGGCCTCGAGCGCTATCAAGAGAATAATGCCCCCCTTTGTATAAAGGAGAGACTCACCCCATGTGGTTCAAGAACCTGCTTATCTATCGCCTGACCCAAGATCTGCCTGTTGATGCCGAGGCGTTGGAAGCGGCCATGGCCACCAAACTGGCGCGCCCTTGTGCAAGCCAGGAGTTGACCACTTACGGTTTCGTCGCCCCTTTTGGTAAAGGTGAAGACGCTCCCCTGGTTCACGTCAGCGGTGACTTCCTGCTGATCGCCGCGCGCAAGGAAGAACGCATCCTGCCGGGTAGCGTGGTGCGCGACGCAGTCAAAGAGAAAGTCGAAGAGATCGAAGCCGAGCAAATGCGCAAGGTCTACAAGAAGGAGCGCGACCAGATCAAGGATGAAATCATCCAGGCCTTCCTGCCGCGCGCCTTTATCCGTCGCTCGTCGACCTTCGCCGCCATCGCGCCGAAGCAAGGCCTGATCCTGGTCAACTCAGCGAGCCCCAAGCGCGCTGAAGACCTGCTGTCGACCCTGCGTGAAGTGATCGGCACCCTGCCCGTTCGCCCGCTCACGGTAAAAACCGCGCCAACCGCGATCATGACCGACTGGGTCACCACGCAGAAACCGGCCGATGACTTCTTCGTCCTCGACGAATGCGAACTGCGCGACACCCATGAAGACGGCGGCATTGTGCGCTGCAAGCGCCAGGACCTGACCGGTGAAGAAATCCAGCTGCACTTGACCACCGGCAAAGTCGTGACCCAACTGTCACTGGCCTGGCAGGACAAGTTGTCCTTCATGCTCGACGACAAGATGACCGTCAAGCGCCTGAAGTTCGAAGACCTGCTGCAAGACCAGGCCGAACAGGACGGCGGCGACGAAGCCCTGGGCCAACTGGACGCCAGCTTTACCCTGATGATGCTGACGTTCGGCGAGTTCCTGCCGGCGCTGGTTGAGGCACTGGGCGGCGAAGAAACCCCACAAGGCATCTAAACGCAACACAGGCCTTTACGGACACGGTCAATGTGGGAGCTGGCTTGCCTGCGATAGCATCACCTGGGTGTTACTGACAAACCGAGGTGCCTGCATCCCAGGCAAGCCAGCTCCCACATTTGATCGCGTTGCTCTCCCGAACACTCTAATAACAAGGACATCCTCATGCGCGCACTCGCCGCCTTGAGCCGCTTCGTCGGCAATACCTTCGCCTACTGGGTGTTGATTTTCGCGGTGCTCGCCTTCCTCGAGCCCGGCTGGTTCATTGGCCTGAAAGGCGCCATTGTGCCGCTGCTGGGCCTGGTGATGTTTGGCATGGGGCTGACCTTGAAACTTGAAGATTTCGCCGAGGTTGCCCGCCACCCGTGGCGTGTGGCCCTGGGCGTGGTCGCGCACTTTGTGATCATGCCGGGCGTGGCGTGGTTGCTGTGCCAGGCCTTCCACCTGCCGGCGGAAATTGCCGTCGGCGTGATCCTCGTCGGGTGCTGCCCAAGCGGCACCTCGTCCAACGTGATGACCTGGCTGGCCCGTGGTGACCTGGCGTTGTCGGTGGCGATTGCTGCAGTCACCACCCTTCTCGCCCCACTGCTCACGCCGGCGCTGATCTGGCTGCTGGCATCAGCCTGGCTGCCGGTGTCGTTCATGGAGTTGTTCTGGTCGATCCTGCAAGTGGTGCTGCTGCCGATCGTGCTCGGCGTGGTCGCACAGCGTGTGCTCGGCGAGCGCGTGCGCCATGCGGTGGACGTGCTGCCATTGGTGTCGGTGGTGAGCATCGTGATCATCGTTGCGGCCGTGGTGGCGGCGAGTCAGGCCAAGATCGCTGAATCAGGCCTGTTGATCATGGCCGTGGTGATGCTGCACAACAGCTTCGGCTACTTGCTGGGTTACTTCACCGGCCGGTTATTCAAACTGCCACTGGCCCAGCGCAAGTCGCTGGCACTGGAAGTCGGCATGCAGAACTCCGGGCTGGGCGCCGCGTTGGCCAGTGCGCATTTTTCGCCATTGGCGGCGGTACCCAGTGCGCTGTTCAGCGTCTGGCACAATATTTCCGGGGCGTTGCTGTCGACTTACTTCCGCCGCATGAGCGAAAAGGAAGACCGCCGCGTACTGGAAAACACGCCGCAAACTTGATCACCTGATCGATATTGGGCACTCTACCGAGCTTCGCGGGGACGACCCCGCGACGCTGTCGAGCGCTATTCCAGGGGACGACCCCACTTTTAGAAGAGAGGTCATCATGTCCTGGATCATCCTGTTTTTTGCCGGGCTGTTTGAAGTGGGCTGGGCGGTCGGTTTGAAGTACGCCGATGGTTTCAGCAAGCCATTGCCCACCGCCCTGACGATTGCCGCCATGGCCATCAGCCTCGGCCTGCTGGGCCTTGCCATGAAAGAACTGCCGCTGGGCACCGCCTATGCCATCTGGACCGGTGTCGGCGCGGTGGGCACGGTGATCGCCGGGATCATCCTGTTTGGCGAGTCCATGGCGCTGTTCCGGTTGGCCAGTGTGGCGTTGATTATCTGCGGGCTGATTGGCCTTAAGATTAGCGCCTAATTCACTGTCGCTATCGCAGGCAAGCCAGCTCCCACATTAAACCGCGTTCGCTTGAACAACTCGGTCAACTGTGGGAGCGGGCTTGCCCGCGAAGAGGCCCGAACAGTCAGTAAAAAACTACCTGACACTCCCGCGCAACACCCCCACCCGTTCCTGCAACTGCGCAGGCGTCGCCGCCTCGACCGTCACCGGCTCACCCGCCACCAGCACCACCCGCGACCAGATCCGGTGAAAGAACCCCTTGTTCGGATCGCGACTGAAAAAACTCCCCCACAAGCCCTGCAACGCCATGGGAATCACCGGCACCGGCGTCTCTTCCAGAATGCGCGTCACGCCCCCGCGGAACTCATTCATCTCACCGTCCCCGGTGAGCTTGCCTTCCGGAAAAATGCACACCAACTCGCCCTCCTTCAAGTACTGAGCAATCCGCGCGAAGGCCTTTTCGTAGATCTGGATATCCTCGTGACGCCCGGCAATCGGAATCGCCCCCGCAGTGCGAAAGATAAAATTGAGCACCGGCAAACGGTAGATCTTGTAGTACATGACAAAGCGAATCGGCCGACGCACTGCACCGCCGATCAACAGCGCATCGACAAACGACACGTGGTTGCACACCAGCAACGCCGCGCCCTCATCCGGAATCAGCTCGAGGTTGCGGTGCTCCACGCGGTACATGGAATGGCTGAGCAGCCAGATCATGAAACGCATGGTGAACTCGGGGACGATCCTGAAGATGTAGGTGTTGACCGCGATATTGAGCAGCGACACCACCAGGAACAATTCGGGAATCGACAGCTTGGCCACGCTCAACAGCAGGATCGACACGATGGCCGACACCACCATGAACAGCGCATTGAGAATGTTGTTGGCCGCGATCACCCGCGCACGCTCGTTTTCGGCGGTGCGCGACTGGATCAGCGCATACAGCGGCACGATATAAAAGCCGCCGAACACGCCCAGGCCGAGGATATCGAACAGCACCCACCAGGCCTGGCCGTAGCCGAGTACGCCGAGCCAGTCATGCTCCTGAGCACTCTGCGGGAAGCCGCCGGAGTGCCACCACAGCAGCAGCCCGAACACTGTCAGGCCAAATGAGCCAAAGGGCACCAGGCCGATTTCCACCTTACGCCCGGAGAGCTTTTCACAGAGCATCGAGCCCAGAGCGATACCGACCGAGAACACCGTGAGGATCAAGGTCACCACAGTTTCGTCGCCGTACAACCACTCCTTGGCGTAGGCCGGGATTTGCGTCAGGTAGATCGCGCCGACAAACCAGAACCACGAGTTGCCGACTATCGAACGTGACACCGCCGGGGTCTGCCCCAGGCCCAGGCGCAGGGTGGCCCACGATTCGCTGAATATGTTCCAGTTCAGGCGCAGCCCTGGGGTAGACGCCGCCGCGCGCGGAATGCTGCGGCTGGCCAAATAACCCAGCACTGCCACACCGATAATTGCCACGGCCACGATCGGTGCGTAATGGGTCGAAGACATCATGATCCCGGCGCCAATGGTGCCGGCCAGGATCGCCAGAAACGTGCCCATTTCCACAAGACCATTACCGCCCACCAATTCATCATCGTGCAGGGCCTGGGGCATGATCGAATACTTCACCGGCCCGAACAGCGCCGAGTGCGTGCCCATGGCAAACAGCGCCAGCAGCATCAGCTCCAGGTGATTGAACAGGAAACCGGTGGCGCCGACGCTCATGATCACGATCTCACCGATCTTGATCGCGCGGATCAATGCGTCCTTGTTGAATTTCTCGCCGAATTGCCCGGCCAGCGCCGAGAACAGGAAGAACGGCAGGATAAACAACAACGCGCACAGGTTGACCCAGATCGAGCGGTCACCGTCGATGGTGAGCTTGTAGAGAATGGCCAGGATCAGCGATTGCTTGAAGATGTTGTCGTTGAAGGCGCCCAGCAACTGGGTGATGAAAAACGGCAGGAAACGCCGTGTGCGCAGCAAGGTAAATTGTGAGGGGTGGCTCATCGTCCGTGTTCCTGCGTGGCCTGGTAGGCTTGATTGCCGGTTTTTTATAAAAAGACAGGCCACGACTTTACCTAATCCCGCTTACTTATTCCCTAGTCCTGCAATGCATGGCGATACAAAAAGCTCACCTTTGTAGGCGCCCTGCACAGTGCGCGTGGCAACGATCAGCCACATCAGCGCCAACGCCACCACCAGCACGCACCCGAACACACTGAAGAACCCCAGGTGCAGCAGGCTCGCAAGCTTCAGTGTGGCCAAGGCATAAACTCCCAGCGGGAAGGTAAAACCCCACCAGCCCAGGTTGAACGGAATGCCGGCGCGCAGGTAACGCAGGGTGATCAACACGGCGATCAGCATCCACCACAGGCCAAAGCCCCACAGGGTAATGCCGGCCACCAGGCCGAGGCCGTTGGCCATCTCCCCTGCGCCTGGCAAACCGTTGGCCGCGAAGATCGCCGGTGCGTCGCCGCCCAGCAACAACATGCCCAATGCACCGGTGCCGATAGGGCCGAGGGCCAGCCAGCTGGACGCGGCCATGTTGGCGTGAGGCAGTTTGTGCAAGGCCATGCGCAGCATCAGGATGGTCAGGATGCTGAAGGCTACCGGCAGGGAAAACGCCCACAGCACATAGCTGGTCACCAGCATCACCAGTTGCGAGTGGGCGTCGGCCAGGTGCGGCGCCAGCAGGCCACCGCTGGCGGCAGCGACTTCAGCGGCGACCACCGGCAACAGCCACACGGCGGTCATCTGATCGATGCTGTGCTGCTGACGCGTGAACATCATGAATGGGATCAGCACGCCGCAGGCCAGGGCCATCGCCACGTCCAGCCACCACAAGGCTTCGGCCAACGGCACCACATCGGCACCCCATCGCGGCAGCCCAAACAGCAGCAAGCCATTGATAATCGTCGCCAGGCCCATGGGGATGGTGCCAAAGAACATCGAGACGGTGGAGTGCCCGAAAATCCGCCGCGCCTCGTGGAAAAACATCAGCCAGCGGGCCGCGTACAACACGCTGAACAGCACGAACAGGCCGACGGTGAACATCCACAGCCCTTCGGCAATGGTGTGCAAGCCGGGCAAGCGGGTCGGCACTTGGGCCAGCGCAAGGGCCAGGACGCCGGTGCCCATGGTGGCGGCAAACCAGTTGGGCGTGAACTGACGAATCACTTCCCGTGGACGGGCCAGGTGACTGAAGGGTTTGTAGGTAATGGCAGTTGAGCAGGTCATGTTGGCAATCCTCTTCCTCGCATGAGGTTGAGACCATCATAGAACCGGATTGAATATCTATATAACGGGTAATATCTCTATCTGTTATCTACTTTGCCAATATAGACACTCTAGCTAAACCGTTGCCTTGGCTCGCGCCGCCCTCTGGATCAGCAAGCCTGCCAGCGCGCCGAGCGCCAATACGATGAGCACTGCGCCATAACCATCGGTGGTGGCGATCAGGCCAAACACGCGGCTCAGGTTGCCCGCCAGCAGGGCCGGCACGCAGAACGCCAGGTAGCTCAGCGCATAAAAAGCCGACATCAACCCGGCCCGCTCATGGGGCAACGCCAGGCTGACGATGCTGCGCACACTGCCCATGAACCCTCCGCCGAAACCGAAGCCTGCAATCACACTGGCAACAAAGAACAGCCACAGGCTGGCGCTCTGCACCGCAACCAGCAACAACGCCACGCCCAACGCCAGCAGGACCGCGGAGAGACGCATGACCTTGTCTGCCGGGTGCTCGCGCAGGCTGTAAATCATCACCGCACCGCTCAAGGTCACGACTGCAACCAGGCCGCCGCCGATCAAGTGCGAGGTCGAACCGGTCGCCGCCCGCACCAGCGAAGGCGCCAGGGATGAAAAGAACCCGCCCAGCGCCCACACCGCCACATTCAGCGGCATCGCCAGCCACAAGGCCCGACGCGCCTGCGCGGGGACATGCAGGGTGGGCGCCAGCGACCTCAAGGCACCCGGCAGGCGGCTGACGGTTTCAGGCAAGCGCCACACATAAAGCGCCTGCAGCACCATCAGGCCCAGCAGCGTGAAGTAGATCAATTGGGTCGGGCGTGGCGCGTATTCCACCAGCAAGCCACTGCCCAAGGCACCGCAGGCCATGCCCAACAGCGGCGCGAGGCTATTGAGCATCGGCCCGCGCAGGCGGTCGGTGTCCAACAGCGTCGCCGCCAGCACCGCGGTAGCCGTGCCCGTGGCGAAACCTTGCAGCGCCCGGGCGGCAATCAGGTAGGCGGTGCTGTCAGCATTGATAAACAGCAGCATCGCCACAATATTCAGCAACAGCGCGGCGAAAATCACCGGCTTGCGCCCCACGTGGTCCGACAGCGAACCGACGGTCAACAGCGCCGCCAGCAAGCTCACGGCATATACCCCGAAGATCACCGTCAGCATTGCTGCGGAGAAATGCAGGTTGTCCTGATACACCTGATACAACGGCGTCGGCGCGCTGGACGCAGCCAGGAACGTCAACATCGTGATGACCAGGAACGCCAGGCTGGAACGTTGAGAAATGACGCTAGACATGTGCACACTCCGCTAAAGCTAATATTTTGCTTTTGCAGAGTGTGCTACTCGCAAGCGCTTAAAGCAAATTCTTTGTGTTAAGGTTTTACGCATGGCGATTAAAGAAGGCCTTCGCCCGGGGGGCCGCAGTGCCCGGGTTCAAGAATCAGTGCATAACGCCGCGCGCGAATTGCTGGAAGCCCATGAGCGTTCCAGCGTTACCGTGCCGATGATCGCTGCGCGTGCGGGCGTCACGCCGTCGACCATCTACCGCCGCTGGGGCGACTTGTCTGCGCTGCTCGCCGACGTGGCGCTGGAACGCCTGCGCCCAGACAGTGAACCCGCCAACACCGGCAGCCTGCGCGGCGATTTGCGTGCGTGGGGCGAGCAATACCTGGACGAAATGAGTTCCGAGCTTGGGCGCAACATGATGCGCGACGTGCAGTGCAGCCATCCCCGGGACTACTGCAGCAACATCCTGATGGGCCAGATGCAGGTCATTCTCGACCGCTACCAGAGCACCCACGACGTACTGCCGAGCCTGGACCGGTTGCTCAACCTGATCGCCGCGCCCACGGTGTACCGCAGCCTGTTTGCCAGTGCGCCGCTGCCGGTTGAAGAACTGCATGAACTGATCGAGCTGGCACTGAAAGGCTAAGGGCCCAGCGCCTGCAGAAAAGCAGCGCTTGGCAGTCTGACAGACCACCAGATCTTGAGAGCTAAACTCGATCAACTTGTGGGAGCGGGCTTGCTCGCGAAGGCGGTGGGTCAGTCAACTCATGTGTAGCTGACACACCGCTTTCGCGGGCAAGCCCGCTCCCACATTTGGAGCTCAGTGCATCAGGTAGAGGTGTGTTGATCTGCTGTTGCCCTGCTTTTGCTTCTACCACTCAGGTCGGCTACCAGGCCGCCGTGCTCTGCTTTTGATCTTGCTCTTGATCTGACAGGCCCCGTCAACCACGCTGGCCGAACGCAGGTTTGAATCCGTGGGTAACCCGGCAGGACGCCGGGTTAGCCGCGTTGGGCCATGGATGGCCCGTCGCGGCGGCCCACGGATTCAAGCCTGCGTGAGGGCACACCGAGCCTAGGCGAGGTGCCGAGTGGTGGGGCAAAGACCTTTTGGTTACTTTTGGGGCGTTTGCCAAAAGTGACCCGCTGTAAGAGCGGAACCGCCAGCCGCCATTACCGCAGCAACGGATATGTACTCATATCCACCTAAACAAGCACCTAAAGACCGCCATCGCAGGCAAGCCAGCCCCCACACGGTTTTCGTGCATTCCATAAAAAAGGCCTCATAAAGAGGCCTTTTTTATTCCAACTGACTGCTTACGTACGCATCCCGCGCCCGCTCACCAGCAACCGCGCGCAGCCGACATACAGCACCACGGTGGCCACCAGCATGAAGGTGATCGCCACGCTGATCTTGATATCCGACACGCCCAGGATGCCGTAGCGGAAGGCATTGACCATGTGCAACACCGGGTTGGCCAGCGACACAGTCTGCCAAAACGGCGGCAGCAAAGTGATGGAGTAGAACACCCCGCCCAGGTAGGTCAGTGGTGTCAGCACGAAGGTCGGGATGATCGAAATATCATCGAAATTGCGCGCGAACACCGCGTTGATAAAGCCCAGCAGCGAAAAGATCGTCGCCGTCAGCACCACCACCAAAATGGTGACGCCCAGGTGATGCACTTGCAGGTGAGTGAAGAACAGCGACAGCAAGGTCACGATCACGCCCACCATCAAGCCACGCAGCACACCGCCCAGGGTGTAGCCGATCAGGATGGTGTGCGGCGACACCGGCGACACCATCAGTTCTTCGATGGAACGCTGGAATTTGCTGCCGAAAAAGCTGGAGACCACGTTGCCGTAGGAGTTGGTGATCACCGACATCATGATCAGGCCCGGCACGATGTACTCCATGTAAGTGAAGCCACCCATGTCGCCGATCTGGCGGCCGATCAGGTTACCGAAGATCACGAAGTACAGGACCATGGTGATCGCCGGCGGCAGCAGCGTCTGCGGCCAGATCCGGGTAAAGCGCTTCACTTCGCGGTAGACGATGGTCTGCAGCGCGACAAGGTTGGGTTGCAGTTCGGAACTCATACCGCCACCTTCGCCAGATTTTTCTCCACCAGGGACACGAACAACTCCTCAAGGCGATTGGTTTTATTACGCAGGCTCAGCACTTCGATGTTCTGCGCGGCCAATTGGGTGAACAACGCCGTGATACCCATGGCTTTGTCCACCTGGACTTCCAGGGTATGACCATCGACCAGTCGGCTTGGGTAGCCAAGCAGCTGCGGCGCCACCGACAGGTTGTTTTTCAGGTCGAGCAGGAAGGTTTCCACATGCAGTTGGCCCAGCAGGTTACGCATGCTGGTGTTCTCGACGATGGTGCCGTGGTCGATGATGCCGATGTTGCGGCACAGCTGCTCAGCCTCTTCCAGGTAATGGGTGGTGAGGATGATGGTGATGCCCTTCTCGTTCAGCTCGGTGAGGAAGGTCCACATCGAGCGACGCAACTCAATGTCCACACCTGCGGTGGGCTCGTCGAGGATCAGCAGGCGCGGTTCGTGCACCAGCGCACGGGCGATCATCAGGCGGCGCTTCATGCCGCCGGACAGCGAACGCGAAGGCACGTCGCGCTTGTCCCACAAGCCCAGCTGGGTCAGGTACTGCTCGGCGCGCTCCTTGGCGACTTTCGCCGGGATGCCGTAGTAGCCAGCCTGGGTCACGACGATGTCGAACGTCTTTTCAAACTGGTTGAAGTTGAATTCCTGGGGCACTACGCCGATGGAACGCTTGAGCGCCGCCGGGGATTTGTCCAGGTCATGACCAAAGAT
This sequence comes from Pseudomonas sp. TWRC1-2, assembly GCF_049896685.1. Lineage (NCBI taxonomy): Bacteria > Pseudomonadati > Pseudomonadota > Gammaproteobacteria > Pseudomonadales > Pseudomonadaceae > Pseudomonas > Pseudomonas sp. TWRC1-2. The sequence continues at coordinate 88,134 of NZ_JAFCUU010000004.1, forward strand.
ATTCACCGTGCCGCTGGTCTTGTTGACCAAGGTGGAGAGGATACCGATGGTGGTGGATTTGCCGGCGCCGTTAGGGCCGAGCAAAGCGAAGAAGTCACCTTCAGCAACATCCAGATCGATACCACTCAGGGCCTGGAAACCGTTGCCGTAGGTTTTGGTTAGCTGCCGGATGGACAGAGCGGAACTCATATCGGAATACGCACCAAAGAAGGGAATAGAAACAGTAGATGAGGGCGCAGCCCAGGTAGTTCAACGGCGGCGCATGACAGGCATGGTGCTTGCCCGCGCCGCACAAGTACAGTCACCCGTATTAATAGTGGGTATTAAGTCAACGCGGTCATCACCGCTTTACGGTACGCCGGCCGTTGCTGCAGACGGTGATACCAGGCCTCTAGATGGGGCATCGAAGGCCGTTCGATGGGCATTTCGAACCAGGCATAAATAAAGCTGCCGAGCGGGATATCGCCCATGCCGATGTCGTTGCCCGACAGGTAAGGCTGCTCTGCCAGGGCTTTATCCACGGTGCTCAATGCGTCGATACAGGCCTGGCGCCCGGCATTGATGCTGTCCCAGTTCTGTTTTTCCGGCGGGGTGCGCAGGATGCCCCAGAACACCGCCTTGAACGGTTCGGCGAGGGTCGAGGTGGTCCAGTCCATCCACTTCTCGGCATTGGCCCGGGCTTGCAGGTCGCTTGGGTACCAGCTCGACGCCTGCCTGGCGCAGAGATAACGCACGATGGTGTTGGACTCCCACAGCACAAAGTCGCCATCTTCGATCATCGGCACCCGGCCATTGGGGTTCAGCGCGCGGTATTGCGGTGTATCGACCACACCAAATGCCCCGCCCGCATCAATTGCTTCATAGTCCAGGCCGAGTTCCTCGGCGCACCACAGTGCTTTTCTGACGTTTGATGAATTTTTACGACCCCAGATTTTCAGCATGACCGCGCCTTATCGTTGATGAACATGGCTTGATGAACGCAGCAGCATACGCCGGTTCAGGCGCGGCTTAAATCGCTCTGCATGTCCCCCAGCAGGGTCGGCATGTCCTCGGCAAACAGGTGCGGGTAACACTGCTGAATATGCGCGAAGAAAAACCCCTCCGGCACGTCGGAAAACTGCCCGTGGTCCCGCACGTACTCCATCGAGCGCTGGCCCTGGCGGTTGAAGGCGTGAAACACGCTGTCGTTGATCCCATCGAATTCCAGCGGCGGTACATCAAACACCTCGCACAGCTGCTGGTTGAACGCCGGCGTGGCCTTGACCCAACGGCCACGCAGGTACAACTCGGTGTAGCCGTGCATGGCGAACACATCGCTTTTGAGCAGCGCGATCAGGCGCGGTGTCGAGAGGTGATTGCGCACATCCGCCAGGCCGATGCGTGCCGGGATGCCGCAGTGGCGGGCACAGGCGGCCAGCAGGGTGGCCTTGGGCACGCAATAGCTCTCACCGGCGGCGAGGGCAAAGCTGGCGCTCAAGGTGCCTGGGTCGCGGCTGAAGGTGTAAGGGTTGTAGCGAATCGCCTCACGCACGGCGTAATAAAGACTGACTGCCTGGTCACGTAAATCCGCGCTCGGGCCGCGATGTTTTTCGGCGAACTCCACCACCGCAGGGTGGTCACTATCGATGAAGCGGCTGGGACTCAGGTACGTATCCATGCGCGTTATCTCCGAAGGAAGCCTTGAGTCTAACGACTGGTCTGGCGCAGAGATAACGACGATTCGGCCAAATGTCGGCGCCTGGTGGTCGGTGCTTCGCGTACAACTCGTTACACCCTGATCACCGCGCTTATTCGGATGCCGACTAAGCTCCATGGTGGTTTCGCCCCTGGTTTCACGGAGGATTGAATATGCTGTTGTTGTGGATACTGGTTCTGGTGGTCGGCATTGCCTACTTGGCACACCGCCGCACCGCGCCCCTGCCCGCCCTGGGCGTGGTCGCCGTTTACCTGCTGGCGATGGGTGCCTGGAGCCACGCACCGGGTTGGCTGCTGCTGATCTTCTGGGTATTGATCGCCGCCGTGGCCCTGCCCTTGCTGCTGCCCGACCTGCGTCGTCAATACTTCACCAAGCCGCTGTTCAGCTGGTTCCAGAAAGTCCTGCCGCCGATGTCCGAGACTGAGCGCGACGCGATTGATGCCGGCACCGTGTGGTGGGATGGCGAACTGTTCAGCGGCCGCCCCGATTGGGACAAGTTGCTGGCCTACCCCAAGGCGCAACTGACCGAAGAAGAACAGGCCTTCATCGACGGCCCCACCGAAGAACTCTGCGCGATGGTCAGCGACTGGGAAATCGGCCAGGCCATGGACCTGCCGCCCGCCGCCTGGGAGCACATCAAGACCCACGGCTTCTTCGCCCTGATCATTCCCAAGGAATACGGCGGCAAGGGCTTCTCGGCCTATGCCCACTCGCAGGTCGCGATGAAACTCGCCACCCGCAGCGGCGACCTGGCATCCACCGTGATGGTGCCCAACTCCCTTGGCCCGGCCGAGCTGCTGCTGCATTACGGCACCGACGAGCAACGCAACCACTACCTGCCGCGCCTGGCGCGTGGCGATGACATCCCATGCTTTGCGCTGACGGGCCCACTGGCCGGCTCCGACGCCGGCGCCATGCCCGACACCGGCGTGATCTGCAACGGTGAATGGGAAGGCAAGGAAACCCTTGGCCTGCGCCTGAACTGGGAAAAACGCTACATCACCCTCGGCCCGGTCGCGACCCTGCTGGGGCTGGCGTTCAAGGCGCATGACCCGGACCACCTGCTGGGCGATAAAGAAGACTTGGGCATCAGCCTGGCGCTGATCCCCACCGACACCCCCGGCGTCGAAATCGGCCGTCGTCACTTGCCGCTGGGCGCTGCGTTCATGAACGGCCCCAACTCCGGCAAAGACGTGTTCATCCCCCTGGAATTCCTCATCGGCGGCCAGGAAATGCTCGGCAAGGGCTGGATGATGCTGATGAACTGCCTGTCGGTGGGCCGTTCGATCTCCCTGCCTGCGGTCGGTACCGGTGCGGCCAAGTTCACCAGCCTGGTAACGGGCCAATATGCCCAGGTGCGTGAGCAGTTCAACGTGCCGCTGTCGGCGTTCGAAGGTATCCAGGAAGCCCTGGCGCGCATCGGCGGCAACGCCTGGCTGATGGACAGCGCACGCATGCTCACCGCCAATGCAGTCGACCTGGGGGAGAAACCCTCGGTGCTGTCGGCCATTCTCAAGTACCACCTCACCGAGCGCGGCCGCGAATGCATCAGCCACGCCATGGACGTGCATGGCGGCAAGGGCATCATCATGGGCCCGAACAACTACCTGGGCCGTAACTGGCAAGGCGCACCGATCTTCATCACCGTGGAAGGCGCGAATATTCTTTCGCGCAACCTGATGATCTTTGGCCAGGGTGCGATTCGCTGCCATCCGTTCGTGCTCAAGGAAATGGCCCTGGCCGGCCGCGAAGACCGTGATCAGGCGTTGAAGGAATTCGACGGCCTGCTGATGCAACACATCGGTTTCGCCGTGAGCAACGCCGCCAGTACGCTGGTGCTGAACCTGGGCGTGGGTCACTTCGAGAAAGCGCCGGGCAACCGCCTGAGCCAGGGTTACTTCCGCGCACTGAACCGTCAGGCTGCTGCGTTCGCCCTGCTCGCTGACTTGAGCATGATGCTGCTGGGCGGCGAGTTGAAACGTCGCGAACGCCTGTCGGCACGCCTGGGCGATGTGCTGAGCCACATGTACCTGGCGTCGGCGGCGCTCAAGCGTTACCACGACCTGGATTCGCCGGACCACCTGGAACCGCTGTTCGCCTGGGCCATGGAAGAAAGCCTTGGCGAGTCGGAGCGTGCGCTGGATGAGCTGCTGAGCAACTTCCCTAACAGGGTGCTCGGTTGCCTGCTGCGGGTCATCGTGTTCCCGTTCGGGCGCCGCCACACCGGACCGTCCGATGCACTGGACGCCGAGGTGGCCGCGGTGATTGGGCGCGCCAAAGGCGACCCGACCCTCGAAGAGCTGCTGGCGGGCTGCTACCGCCCGCAATCGGCAGAAGACCCGGTCGGCGCCCTGCAACACGCCTACGACCTGCTCGGTGCCAGCCACCCGCTGCAGAAAAAACTCCACGCGGCGCTCAAAAGCGGTCAGGTCAAACCCACCGCTGGCGAACACGTCATCGACGCCGCCCTGCACGCCGGCGTGCTGCAACCGGGCGAAGCGCAAACCCTGCGCGACGCCGAAGCTGCACGGCGCAAGGTGATCGACGTGGATGATTTCAGCAAGGAAGAGCTGACTCAGGCTGAGGGTAAAGTCCGCTGATACCAGCGGTCATATAAAAACGGGCGCTTGAGCTATATACTCTCGCGCCCGTTTTTGCTTTAGAGGACTTATCCCGTGTCCAACGTCGTTGCCGATCATCTCGTCTTGCTCGACCACTTGCGCAGCATCCTGGTTGCCGTCGGCGAAGCCGAACAGGTGCCCGAGGAAAGCCACACCCTGTTTCTGGAGCGCTTCGACGAATTGCGCGCCCTGCTGCCGATCGACCCGATCGAGAGCCAGTACCTGGGCCAGGACCTGATGAGCCAAGTCATCCTGCGCTACCCGCAGATCGCCCACCTGGTGCCACGCGACCTGCTGTGGTTTTTTGGCGGTGATTGCCTGCACTTCATGCCGGATGAAGAACTGGACCTGTACCAAGCCCTGGAAGAGCGTCGCTTCGAGGCCGAACAGAACGACGAACCGTTCGACTGGAACCAGGAAAAGCAGCTGCTGGCCATGCCGCAAGACCAGAGCAAGCACTGATCTGCAGGCCACAACCGAACTAAATGTGGGAGCGGGCTTGCTCGCGAATACGGCGGATCAGTCAACATGTTTGGCGACTGACACACCGCATTCACGAGCAAGCCCGCTCCCACCTTTTAACCGCGTTCCCTACCTTCGACGCAGTGTCGGTTCGCGTGCCATACACTCGACCAGATAATCAATAAACACCCGCAACTTCGGCGGCAGATACCGCGTCGGCGAATGCAGCAACCACGCCTCGCCATGATAAGAGGCAATAAAATCCCACGCCGGCAGCACCTGCACCAAACGCCCCTCCTCCAACGCATGCCGCGCAGTGAAGTACGGCAAGCTGCCAATGCCCACATGCTGCAACACCGCATCCAGTCGGACCCCGGTGTGATTCGCCGCATACCGTCCGCGCACGCCAACCGTCACCGCTTTGCCGCCCTGGCGGAATTTCCAGCGCGAATCGCCCGGGGTTTCGCCCAGGTAAATGCAACTGTGTTCGAGCAAATCATGCGGATGGCCCGGCGTGCCGTGCTCGGCCAGGTACTGCGGCGTCGCGCACAGCAAATGTTCGATGGGCAACAATTGTCGGCCGACCAACCCGGGCGGTGGGCTGTCGGTGATGCGGATACTCAGGTCGACATTGTCATCGATCAAGTCCACATGCCGGTCCTCAAGAATCAACTGCACATCGACTTTGGGATAGCGGCGCAAGAACTCCGGCATATGCGGATGCACCACGAACCGCCCGACCGCCTTGGGCACGCTGACCCGCACCAGCCCTTCGGCTTCATGGGTAAACTGGCCGCTGATTTCCATCACCGAACGCGCCGCGTTGACCATTTCCTGGCAACGCTTGAACACCTCTTCGCCCCCCTCGCTCAGGCGCAATTTGCGCGTAGTGCGTTGCAGCAACCGCGTGGCCAGGGCCTGTTCGAGACGCGAAATACTGCGGCTCACCGCCGAGGGTGAAACGCTCAGTTGCCGCGCGGCTTCAGAGAAGCTGCCGGTTTCCACGACTTTGACGAAAATCGCCATTTCACCCAGCAGGGGCAGAGGAAGATTGATGCTCATGACGCACAGGTCCATTGATAATTGAGCGGATTATCACCCATCCACGCACTATTTATACTGCCCGTAGAACCCTGATGCGGATGTAGATGATGACCGAGCGCCTGTTTTTTACCCATGACCACCTGACCGCCGAGATTGAAGTGCTGGCCTGTACGCCGCACGAGGACCAGTTTGCCGTCACGCTGCAGTCAACCCTCTTCCACCCGCAGGGCGGCGGGCAACCGTTCGACACCGGCTGGCTCGGCGACAGCCAGGTGGTGCGCGTCACCCAGGAAGCCGATCGCGTCGTGCACTATGTTGACCGCCCTGTGGCGCCCGGCCCGATCACCGCACGGGTCGATGAACAGCGCCGCGCCCTGTACACACGCCTGCATTCGGCCGGGCATCTGATCGGCAATGCCGGGGAAAGCTTGGGCTGGATGCCGATCAAAGCCCATCACTGGCCGGGCGAATGCAAAATCACCTTTATCCGCGGGCAAGCGGCGCAAGCCATCGATGCCGAGGCGATTCAAACGCAGATCAACCAATGGATCGCCGAGGACCACGCGCGCCAGATGACGCTGGAAGATGGCACCCGCAAAGTCAGCTTCGGCAAATTACCCGCTTATGCGTGTGGCGGCACCCATGTGCAAGCCTTGAGCGAACTGGGCCACGTCACGATCCTGGCCCTGTCGGAGAAAAAGGGCGCGCTGTCGGTGCGTTACAGCCTCGACTAAAATCCCAGCGACAGGGCCTCCTGTGGCGAGCGGGCTTGCCCCGCGTTGGGGCGCGAAGCGGCCCCAATACAGTCACCGCACTTTTTCAGAAAGAGGTAATTGTCAGGTTTTGGGGCTGCTTCGCAGCCCAACGCGGGGCAAGCCCGCTCGCCACAGCAAGCCCGCTCGCCACACCCAACCTGCACACACCCCACTGTGCATCAAACCGCAATCGCCCCCGCCCTCCCCGGCTCCACCACAAATGACTTGAGCGTCGACACCGTCGCCGCCGGGTCACGTGGGTCAGTGATCACCCGGAAGTTCGTCAGCATCTTCGACGCCTCAAGCTTCACCGACACGTACCCACGCTGGCGACTGTCGAAGAACTTCACGTGCGGATTGAGCGGCAAGATCTGGCTGAAGGCTTCAAAGGGCGGGCCATCGGAGGTGACCGAGCTGCCAACGAACTCGGTGGCAACGATGGGCGAGTCCGGATTGTTGCCGTCGGCATGCAGGTCGGTGGTCCAGAACGAATGGATATCACCGCCCCAGAACACCGGGTTCTTGACCTGATTGCGCGCGATGGACGCCAGCATGCGTGAGCGGTTGGCCATGTAGCCGTCCCAGCCATCCGTCCAATGCCCGACCTGATGGCTGGTCAGGTCACGCTGGATCAGCGGCGCCACCAGCAAGTCCTGGGCGATCACATTCCACTGCGCTTTCGACTGGGCAAAACCCTGGTCGAGCCAGGCTTCCTGTTGCCAGCCAAGCATCGTGCGGCCGGGGTCGCGCAGGTCCTTGCAGGTGTTGGCGGCGATACGCCCCTGGTGACTGCCGTTAGCCTGAATACACGGCTGCTCGGAGCGGTATTGGCGGCCATCAAGCACATGAAAACGCGCCAGCCGACCATAATCGAGACGCCGGTAAATACGCATGTCCGGCCCTTTCGGCACACTGCTGACACGCAGTGGCATATGTTCGTAAAACGCCTGGTACGCCACCGCCCGTTGCCTTAAAAACTGCTCAACCGGAATCTTCGGGTCCTGGGACCAGCGGTTGGCGTAGTCATTCTGCACCTCATGGTCGTCCCACGTGGCCACGCTGGGTGCTGCCGCGTGCAAAGCCTGCAGGTCCGGGTCGGTTTTATACAGCGCGTAGCGGTTGCGGTAGTCACTCAGGCTCACGGCATTGCCGCTGCCGTGCGGGCGGATGATCTTGCCTGAGTCCGCTGCGTACGAGCTGTCGTAGATGTAATCGCCGAGAAAAAACACCAGATCGGGTTGCTCCGCCGCCAGGTGACGGTAGGCGCTGAAGTAGCCGCGCTCCCAGTGCGAGCAGGAGACAAACCCCACGGTGGCCGCCGCCATGGCGTGCAGCGGCGGCGCGGTACGTGCCTGGCCCACCGGGCTCTGTGCGCCGAGGCCGTCGAACTGATACCAATACGGCCTGCCCGCTTCCAACCCGGCAACCTCGACATGCACCGAATGGGCAAACCGCTCAGTCGCCATGACATCGCCTTGCTTGACGATACGCGTCATCGCCGCATCACTGGCCACGCGCCAACGCACCGGCACGGCGCGGCTCAACCCGCCGCGCCCGTCCGCAGCATTGAACAACGGCGCCAGGCGCGTCCAGATCACAAAGCCATCGGGCAACGGGTCGCCGGAGGCCACGCCGAGGGTGAACGGGTAATCAACCCCGGCACTGCGCGCAAATGGGCTTAAGATCGAAAACGCGGTGGCAACCGCCAGCCCGCTCAGTACGCGGCGCCGATCAGCGTCCACGCCGCCCTTCACAACGCACGCTCCCAGTCGTCACGCACGCTGGCGAATCCCAGCAAGTCCTCATACACGCCATATTTGAGAAACGCTTCGCGCATGCAGCCCTCGTAGCGCAAGCCGATTTTCTGCATGACCCGCGCCGATTCCTGGTTGCGACCAAAACACTGGCTGCCGACGCGCTGCAACCCCAGTTCGGTGAAGCCGAAGTCCATCACTGCACGCGCCGCTTCTGCGGCGTAGCCCGCGTTCCGACGATGGGCCGCCACCCAGTAGCCAAGGTGACCATAGTGATGACGGGCGTTGATCCGCAGGCTGACCATGCCGATCAATTCACCGGTTTCGCGCAGGTGCATGCCCAGGCCCAGCAGTCCGCCCGCACGGTATTTTTCCTGCATCTGCGCGATAAACGTCTGCGCGACTTCCAAGGTGTAGGGCGACGGAATGTTCGCGGTGTTGTCGGCAATGGTGGGCTCGTTGACGAGGCTGAAAAGTATCTCGGCCTGGCTCATTTCCAGCGCCTGCAATAGAAGTCGTGGTGTGGATATTTGAGGCAGTGCAGTCGGCATACGGGGCAGCCCTCGAGGTAAATTCTTTCAGAATGTACGCCCTTCGTGTCAGTTTCATTACGTCATGAAACCGCAAGGCAAAACGCCTGAAAGACTCGTCCTAGAGCCTTCAAAACGTCAATTAAAGTTAACCATTCGGTCATTTTTGGTTGTTAGCGTGTCGCCCCTAATTCAATGACGGGGCAACAGAATGAGAACCTGGGATGAACCCAAGAAACGCAAGGCGCACATCGAGCTGATCCCGATGATCGACGTGATGATGTTCCTCCTGGTGTTTTTCGTACTGGTGAGTTTGAACGTGATTCCGGCACTCGGCATGAAGACTCAACTGCCCAGCGCCAGCAGCTCGCAGCAACTCAAGCCGCAGAACAAATTCATCCTCACCCTGGGCCTGCAAGGCCAGCTGCAACTCGATGGCAAGGACCTCACAGTCGACGCCCTGGTCCCTGCGCTGAAAGCCGCTGAAAAGCCCGATACCAAGTCGACCATCATCGTCAACAGCGACAAAGGCGTGGAAGTTGCGCGCCTGGTGGAAGTCATGGACACCCTGCGCCTGGGTGGCTTTACCTCCGTGTCCATCGCCACGCGTAAGTCCTGATCATGTATGCCCTGTTTCGTGCGCGTCGGCTGCTGGGCAGTGTCCCGGCCCTGATCGCCCTGGTGCTGATTGCACTGGGTATCCAGTCCCAACCCCTGAAAATCCAGCCGCAGTATGACGAGTCGGCGGTTGAACTTGCCCTGGTCGAGCCCGAGCCCGAAGTGGTCCCCGAGCCCGTCGTGGAGCAGGAGCCACCGCCGCCGGTGATTGAGGATGAAGAGGCCGAACCGGCCCCGCCGCCACCACCGCCCAAACCCTTGCCAAAACCTGAACCCAAACCCAAGCCGGTGCCCAAACCCAAGCCGGTGGTCGCCGCCAAACCGACGCCAACGCCAGCGCCAGTGGCGCCGGTTGCTGCTAAGCCGGTACAGGCCGCCGTTGCGCCGACACCTGCGCCACCTGCCCCGCCGGCGCCGCCCAAAGTAGATGGCCAGGCACTGGAAGGCGGCTACCTCAAAGGCCTGCGCAACGAGCTGGACACGTATAAGCAATACCCCACCGGGCGCCAGGCGTCTCTCGAACGCCCCAGTGGCGAGGTGGTGGTCTGGTTGATGGTGGACCGACAAGGCCGCGTGCTCGATGCCGGAATCCAGACCCCGGCGCCGAGCATGCTGCTCAACCGAGCCGCCACCAATAGCCTGCGTCGCATCAAGCAGGTCAAGCCGTTCCCCGAACAAGCCTTCGGTGGACGTAACGAGCAACGCTTCACCGCCACCTTCAACTACAGCGTGCAATAAGCACCCGACACCAGGACGACAGTGATGAGGTTCACCCGTATTCATCTGGCACTCGTTGCCGCGACTAGCATGAGCCACGCAGTGGTCATGGCCGATACCAATGACAGTGACGTCGGCACGATTGGAATACAGGGGGGCAAGGCAACCGCGGGGGGCGGTTACATGGTCCAGGAAGAGAGCGCCAAGGGCCGCTCGACCATCACCAAGGAAGCGCTGGACAAGCAAACCGCCACCGGCAACGCCATCGACAAGCTCAAGTACACGCCGGGCCTGAACATTTCCAGCGAGGACAACACCGGTCTCTCGGGCTTTCGCTTCACCATGCGCGGCATGAACTCCGACCAGGTCGGCATGTCGGTCGACGGCATGCCGATCAACGACTCCGGCAACTACGCGCTGTATTCCAACCTGCTGGGCGATCCGGAAAACATCGACCAGATCTTCGTCACCCAGGGCTCGTCGGAAGCGGATGGCCCGCATATCGGTTCCAGCGGCGGCAACATCGGCATTGTGACCATCCGCCCGACCAAGGAAACCGGGGCCTTCGTCAAACAAGTGGTGGGCAGCAATGCCACGCGCAAGACCTTTGCGCGCCTCAACACCGGTGAGGTCAACGGCCTGAGCAACTGGCTGTCGGCCTCGCATACCGAAGGCCAGATGTGGCGTGGCTCGGGCGCCGTGCGGGCGGACAAGGTGGAGTGGAACAGCTTTTTCGACGCCGGCAACGGCAACACCGCCAACCTGATCCTCAAGTACCACGAGCAGGACAACAACAGTTACAGCCAGCTGACCAAGGCGCAGTTCCAGCAGTTCGGCCGCAAATATGACCCGTACCCGGCCAAGCCGGCGCTGGGCGCCAACGGCAAGATCAGCAGCTACTACGACCTGGCGCAGAACCCGTTCCAGACCTTTACCGCCGTGCTCAACACCCAGTACAAGCTGAGCGACAATCTGGCGCTGTCGGTGATCCCGTATTACTACTACGGCAACGGCAGCGGCGTGGGCTCCTCCGCTTATGCGCTCAACAGCGGCTCGAACAAGGGCGGCGTTTTCGACCTCGGCAACCTGCCGACGCAGGCCCAGTACAACGCCGACGGTTCGTCCACCACGGGCGTTTACTACCGCCCTTCGCGCACACAGACCTGGCGCCCTGGCATCACCACCAAACTCAACTGGGACCTGGGTGATCACAGCCTGCAATTCGGCTACTGGTACGAACGCGCGCGCCAAAGCCAGACCCAGCCGTTCATTGCCCTCAAAAACAGCGGCAAGCCGAGCGACACCTGGCCGGATGGCGACTCGGTGGTCGATGCCAACGGCAATACCGTACAGGGCCGCGACCGCTACACCGTGACGCCGGCGCAAAAAGTCTGGGCCCAGGACACCTGGTACATCAATTCGGACTGGACCCTGATCGCCGGCCTTGCCTACATGAACGTCGAGCGCGAAGGCACCAACCACGGCAGCCTCACCGAGCAACCGGGCAAAGCTGACCAGACCTACAACAAGTTGCTGCCCAATGCCGGCCTGAAATACCAGCTCGACGAGCGTGATCAGCTGTTCTACAGCCTGTCGCGCAACATGCGGATTCCGCAGAACTACGTGCTGTACGACAAAGGCGTCGGCTCACTGGACTCCAAGCCGGAACTGAGCTGGAACCAGGAACTGGGCTGGCGCTACACCGGCGAAGACATGACCCTCGCCGCCACCTTGTTCTACATGCAGTTCAAGAACCGCCAGCTGACCTCGCTGGACAGCAACGGGGACTCGGCCGACATCAACGCCGGCACCGTGATCAACAAAGGCCTGGAACTGGAGTGGAGCGGCAAGCTGGCGCACAACTTCAATTACTACACCTCCTACACCTACACCAGCTCCAAGCAGCAGGACGACCTGACCGTGTTCAGCGCCGGCAAACCGATTGTGCTGCCCACCAGCGGTAAGCAGTTCGCCAACGTGCCGGCCAACATGCTGGCGGCCAACATCGGCTATGACGACGGGCGCTTCTACGGCACCTTCGGCGGCAAGTTCACCAGCAAGCTCTACGGTGACCTGACCAACGACGAAGCCATCTCGGCGCGCACTATTTTCAACCTCGGCGCCGGTATCTACCTGCCCGTGGACAAGAAAGTCGTCAAGGACGCGACCCTGCGCCTGAACGTCGACAACCTGTTCGACAAGAAGTACCTGGACGGCGTGTACACCACCAAAACCAACGCGGCGAGCTACAGCGGTTTCCGCGATGGCGACCCTGCCTACATCGTTGGCCTGGACCGTACCGTCACTGTTTCCCTGGAAGCGAATTTCTAACTGCGAGGCTATAGATCATGGACATGAACCTGCTTCACGACATCACCTTTTATGTGATGTACGCCGCCATGGCGATTGCGATTTTCATCACCATCGAACGCGGCATTTACTTCGCCTACGTGCGCCGCCAGGCGCGGGCCTTGACCGAGGTGCTGGGCGCCAATGTGCACAGCGAGCGCGACTTGCCGCAAAGCCTGACCCGTCGCGACAGCCTGCCACTGAACATGGTGCTGTCGGTGCTGGCGCAAAAGGCTTCTCAGGGTTCGCGCAAGGACCTGGACGACGAAATCGAAACCCAGTACCTGAAGACCCGCGCGCCGCTGTCGCGCAGCCTGTGGATCATCGAGACCATCACCACCGCCGCGCCGCTTCTCGGCCTGTTGGGCACCATCCTGGGCATCATCGACACCTTCAAGGCGCTGGCCAGTGCCGGCGTATCCGACCCAGGCCAGATCTCCGGTGGCATCGGGACGGCGTTGTTCGCCACCGGCTTGGGTATCGCCATCGCGCTGTTCTGCGTGGTGTTCCACAACTTCTTCCAGGACAGCCTGGAGCGCATCAACGACCAGCTGAAAATCCTGCTGATCCGCGCCGCCACCGGTGCCCGCGTACACAATGAAGTGCCGCACCTGGTACCCACGCCACTGCACAGCCGCACGGCGTGACCATTGGGCGGGCGCGCAATGCGCCCGCCATTCTTTTTGTCCGGTGAGACGCGTATGTCCCTATCGATGAAGTTGCGTATCGCAGGCCTCACTGGCTTGCTCCTCAGTCCGCTGGCCCAGGCGGACTTTTCAATTCCAGGCTTTGAACTGGTGCACACCGTGCCGGTGGATACCACGCTGAGCACGGCCGATTTGCGCCAGCCGGGGCCGGTGTGGATCGCGTTGTTTGATGGCGCAAAAAACAGCATTGATATCGGCCAGTTCTACGCCGCCGACCATCCCGGCTCGGTGATGGACAAGGTGATTGAGCACCTGGAAGCCGCTGGTAAACGTGGTGTGAAGATTCGCTTTTTGCTTGAGGAAAAAGGCCTTCGGCTGTCGGAGGCTTCTACCCTGGAACGCCTGCGCGCGATTCCCAACCTGACCTTTCGCGTGCTCTCGTACGGGCAACTGAGCGGCGGGATTATCCACGCCAAGTACATGGTGGTGGACGGCAAGCAGGCGTTTATCGGTAGCCAGAATTTCGATTGGCGCTCGCTGGAGCATATCCATGAAACCGGCTTGCGCATCAGTGATGCCACCGTGGTCAGCCAGGTGCAGGCGATCTTCAATCAGGACTGGCAGGCCCAGGCCGCGCTTGCAGATAAGCAAGCCGTGCCGCTGCCGGCTGCGGGCCAGGAGCCGGCACGCACCGGCAACTATCTGGTGGCCAGCCCACAACGCTACAACCCGCCCGGCGTAGGCGATTCACAGCGGGAACTGCCGCGCCTGTTGAGCGAGGCCAAGAAAGAAGTGCGCGTGCAACTGCTCGACTACGCGCCGCTGTCCTACGGGCCGGACCGAACCCGGCCGTACTACGCGGTGATCGACAACGCCGTGCGCGCCGCCGCCGCGCGTGGGGTGTCGATCAAGCTGATGGTGTCCAACTGGAACACCGACTCGCTGGAACTGCCCTACCTCAAAAGCCTGGCCGTGCTGCCCAACGTAGAGGTCAAAATCGTCACCCTGCCGCAGGCCAAGCAAGGGTTTATCCCTTACGCGCGAGTGATCCACAGCAAGACCATGGAAATTGACGGGCAAGTAGCATGGGTCGGCACCAGCAACTGGCTGGGCGGGTACCTGGATAACTCGCGCAACCTGGAAGTGGTGATGCATGACGCATCGATGGCCAAGCGGGTGGGCGAGCTGCATGCGCAATTGTGGGATGGCCCGTATGCCAAGGCACTGGATGTCGCGGCGCAGTACCCGGACCCGCATCCTGGCAAGCCGTGAGCTGAACTCGGTTTTTCCTGCGCAAAAAAACAATGTGGGAGCGGGCTTGCCCGCGATAGCGGCGTGTCAGTCAACATAGACGCTGGCTGACACACCGCCTTCGCGGGCAAGCCCGCTCCCACATTTGAATTTTTGTGGCTCAAATTGGAAGTGGTGATGCATGCGCAATTGTGGGATGGGCCGTATGCCAAGGCACTGGCTGTAGCGGCGCAGTACCCGGACCCGCATCCTGGCAAGCCTTGAGCTGAACTCGGTTTTTCCTACGCAAAAAAACAATGTGGGAGCGGGCTTGCCCGCGATAGCGGCGTGTCAGTCAACGTAGGCGCTGGCTGACACACCGCCTTCGCGGTCAAGCCCGCTCCCACATTTGATGCTTGGTGGCTCAACTACCGAGGTAGGACATTTCCCTGATCCGGGTCTCCCCTACCACTCCTTGGTGATGGTAGTGTGTGAAATTGTTTCTGACATTTCGATCAGAAATTTTCCCACTCCTCTTTTGCAAAGGAATGCCTCTAGTCATGCACTTCCCACTGAAAAAACTGGTGGCTGCCACCCTGTTCGCGGCCAGCTTCTCGGCCATTGCCACACCCGCATTCGCCAACATCAGCGCGGAACAAAGCGCGACCATTATCAAACATTTCAGCGAAACCCCAGCCACCGATTTCCGTGGTTTCCTCGGCACCCTGGCCAAGAGCGACCTGGCGAAAACCGATGATGTCGGCCCGGCCATTGACGCTTTCCTGGCCAACAAAACCCTGACCGCCGACCAGCAGAACGAAATCAACCGCCTGCTGGGTATTTACACCCGCGTTAAATACGGCAAAGCCGCGCTTGAAACCCTGCGCGAGCTGGTCGAAATTCCGACCTTCAACGTCGACGGCCTGCCGCAGTACAAAAACCCGGAATTCCTCAAGATCGCCGACAAGATCCAGAGCCTGGCCAAAGCCTTCAACCTGAACTTCCGCAACATCGACAACCGCGTGTACGAAATTTCGCTGGAAGGCAGCGGCGATGAAGTCGTCGGCATTCACGCCCACGCCG
The DNA here is from genome assembly GCF_049896685.1 of Pseudomonas sp. TWRC1-2. Classification (NCBI taxonomy): domain Bacteria; kingdom Pseudomonadati; phylum Pseudomonadota; class Gammaproteobacteria; order Pseudomonadales; family Pseudomonadaceae; genus Pseudomonas; species Pseudomonas sp. TWRC1-2. The sequence continues at coordinate 103,640 of NZ_JAFCUU010000004.1, forward strand.
ACGTGGTGCCGGTGACCCCGGAAAACTGGGTGCTCAAGGACGGTACCAAGCTCGACCCGTTCAAGGTCACGCTGATTGGCGATCGCATGTATGGTCGCGGCACCGAGGATGACAAAAACGGCATCGTGGTCGCCCTGTATGCCATGAAGGTGATCAAGGAAGAGAAGCTGCCGCTGGCGCGCAACTTCAAGCTGTTGGTGGACACCACTGAAGAAACCATGGGCGACGCGATCCCCTATTACTTCGAACACAACCCGGTGCCGCAATACAACCTGGCGCTGGATGGCGGCTACCCGGTCGTGATTGCCGAGAAAGGCTACGGCACCGTCATGGCGAGCTTCCCGGTGCGCAAAGGCACTGGCAAAGGCGCGGAAATTATCTCGATGACCGGCGGCATGGCCACCAACCAGATTCCGTCGGCCTCGGTCGCCACCCTGCTCAGCGACAAGCCTGCTGAACTGGCCGCCAGCCTGCAAAAAGCCGGTGCTGACTACGTCAAGCAAAATGGCGGCAATTTCGACGTAACGGCCAAGGTGGTCGGCAAAGAGGTCAAGTTGACGCTCACCGGTGTGTCGGCTCACTCCTCCGAGCCGGAAGCGGGCGTCAACCCGGTCGCACGCATGCTGGAGCTGATCCACAGCATTGACGGCAAGATCGCGCTGAAGCACAACCACATCACCGACGCTGCACACTATGCGGCTGACAACTGGGGCCTGGATTACCTGGGCGGTAAGTTGGGTGTGGGCTTCTCCGATGCGTTCATGGGGCCATTGACCACCTCGCTGACGTTTGTCGGCCAGGATGACAAAGCCTTCAAGCTGGCGGTGAACCTGCGCATCCCCAAAGGCAAATCGCCGGAGGTGCTCAAGACAGAAATCGAAGAGAAAATCAGCACCTGGGACAAGCACACCAACGTGGCGATGAACGTCACCTACTCGGTGGCCGAGCCGATGTACCGCAACCCTGAAGGTGAGTGGGTGAAAGCCCTGTTGGCGGTGGCCAGCGAAAACCTCGGCATGGAGCACAAGTTCGGCACGTCGGCCGGCGCTACCTCTGTACACGAACTGCCCAATGGCGTGCAATTCGGCCTGGCGAAGCCGGACGTGAAGTACACCGGGCACACCGACGGTGAGTTCAAGACCGTCGAGCAGTTCTTGCTGGACCTGCAGATCGTCACGGAAATGATGGGCCGTGTAGGGCAACTGCCGAAGCTCTGATACGCGAAGGTAAACACCACAACGCCGATCAAGATTGATCGGCGTTGTGGTTAAACAGGTCGGGCTTGCGGCCTAAAACATATCCATCGCATTGCACAGCTTGGCCTTCTCCACCGGCACGTTCTCTGGTTTCCCCGTCGGGTTCAGGCGCTGCAACGCAATCAGGCACTGGCCACCGTCCAGCAGGATCAGCTCGTAATCCTCCCCGCCCTTGGGGGTGAAGTAAAAGCTTTGCCTGCAGTTATAGGCATTGCCGCCAGACACATAGCCTTCACTCTGGAAGTTCATGGCAAAAGGCTTGTTTGCCGGCACCTTCAGTTCGCTACGCGCCGAGCCTTGCGCCTCCACCCAGCGGTTGCTCTCGGGCATGCCCAGGCTGTGGCCATTATTCTGACCCGCAAAGCCGGATTCGGACACGGCCATCACCCCGGCGCCAGGCACACGCCAGTCGATGCAATCACGGCCCGGCACACCACGCGCCATGCCATTGGTGATCACGCGCAAGCGTGCGGTATCCCCTGCTGTGGGTTCAACATAGGGCGTGTTGTAAGCACGGATATTGGAAATATTGCCGCAGCCACTCACGGCCACGGCCAGGCCGGCTATCAGAAACGCTCTCATGGAAATCCTTTTTTTGAGGCCTAACGGCAGTGATAAGGGCTTTCGCTGCGCAGTTCTTCGCCGGTCCGGGCATCGCGAATGATCACCGTCGCCCCCGGCGCATTGAGGCAGAACGCATTGCGTATGGGGTAAATGTTATGGCCCTCGGCGGTGAACGTGCCGAGCTTGGTTAACGGGGCGCCGGAGGCGTCCTGAGCCGTCACGGTGTATTCACCCGACATGGTCAGACAGCCGCTCAGTAACAGCAGCAAGGTGGCGCAGATTGCATATTTCACAGGTGATGTCCCTATCGTATTGAGTACAACGTGCCAAAACGGGCCAGAGACTCCCTTGGCCGGAAAAACACTTCCATTTCGCGTCTTTGTGAAATTTTCCTGCCGGCGCATCAAGCACCAGAACGGCACTTGAGCAGCAAGAATCGCCTTGATGGCCAATGGCTGTATGAGCGGACAACGCTCACAAAGTTCATGCAAAACAGGGAAATGGCCTACCAGGCTTTGCAACCCGCGGCCATGGCGGGCTGCGCTGTAGCCCTTCAAGCCTCAAGCATCAGGATATCTTCAAAGAACCCGCCGACCGGCTCGGTGGGGTGGCAGAGCTGGATCTCCAGCACCCACACCATTTCACTCGGCGTGATCTCAAGCGCGGCCAATTCCTGGTTGCCGAACAAGGCGTGGGGGAAATCCGCAATACGGTGGCCGGCCAGGTTGCGCGACAACCGCCAGCCCTTGGAAACGGCCCGTTCCTCGGCAAAGTCATAGAGTTCACAGCCGGTCAGGCCGCGTATCCAGGCCTCGCGGGTTTCATCGAACACTTCATGCAAGACCTTGAAGCAATCGCGGTGCAGCGCTGACTCGCCGAAGACGAAGGTGTCGCCATAGTCGCCCTCATAGCCGTCCCACACCGGGCCGAGGTCGACCACCACGATATCGGTGGCACGCAGCGTGCGCAGTGGGTCAATGCCTTCCCTGGGCGGGCGAACCGTGTCGTCGCCAAAACGAATGTACGTCGGGTGCCAGGTGTGGGAGGCACCCATGGCCTGCAATTGCGCGGCAGCCATGTCGAGGGCTTGCCCGGTGGTCATGCCGACTTTGAGCTGGCTGGCAATCGCTGCCAGGGCGCGGATGGTTTTTTCACGGGCGGCGAGCATGCCGTCCAGCGAGTACCGAGGGCCGACTTTTTCCCAGGTTTCATCCAGTCCATTGAGCAGCGTGTCGGCGCTCGACTGACCACTGGGCACAAACGCTTCGGCGACAAAACGATGGCTCGGCAAACCCGCTTCCAGGCAATCGGCACGCGCCTGGCTGATCATGCCGCCGTTGCCGCAGGCATACACCTGAACCGCCTCCCAACGGTGCCCATGGCTCAGCGCCACTTCCTGCACCCTGCCCTGCGCCGCCAATACCGGGTGCCAGTGAAAACGCGGGTGGTCGATGACTGCCTGGTCCAGAAATACGCGGTCGTAAAAGTCTGCCGCCTGCGCGCCGCCCCAGTAAAACGTCACCTCCACATCCTGCTTCAACGCGCTCAGCAGGATCGGCTTGATACCCGCGTAGCCAGTGCCTGTGGCGAACAACACCACAGGCGCATCGTCATCGTCCTGCCAGGTGCAGGCACCAAAAGGCCCCTCCAGCGTCAACAGATCGCCAGCCTCAAGGCTGTCCAGGAGGGTCTCGGAAAACAGCCCGCCGCGCACCCGGCGAATCTGAAACACCAGGCGCCCATCGCCGTCGGCCGGCAGGTTGGCGATCGAGAAACAGCGCGAGTCGCCATCGACCAGGCGGAACTTGAGGTACTGGCCCGGCCGCACGGCCAACGGCCTGTCCGGCATCACCACCAACTCAATGATGTCGGGGCTCAGGGCACGCTTGCTCAGCACCGTCGCCTCGACCACCAGCGCAGGGGTGTCCAGCGACCACCCGGGAATCTCCAGGCGCATGTCGGCGCAGGCGTGGCTTTGGCACAAGAGCATTTCATTGGCGGCCAACGGGTAGCACGGCGCGGGTGCGCCCGGCGCCAGCTGCTTGGCGCGGTAATGGCCTTGCGTGACCACCACCTTGCACGAACCACACGCGCCGCGCCGGCACGAGAACGGCACAGACAGGCCGCTGGCGAGCATCGCGTCCAGCAACAGCTCATCGCCGGCTTCAAAGGTTTTCCCCGAGGGGGAGAGTTCGATGACATGGCGTGTGTTCATAAGCACCTCGGGGTCAGTGAGGTTGGATTGTTGCGCTAGACTAGGCCCATTAAAACCTCCAGTTTTGGATACTTCATATGGTCCAGATGCGTAAATGGCGCCCGCTGCTCAAGCTCGACGAGAGCACTCCCCAGGCGTCCTATCGCAAGATTGCCGAAGGCCTGGTGCAGGCCATCCTCGAAGGACGGCTGCCGCCCGGCACACTGCTGCCGGGCACACGGGAAATGGCGCAGATACTCGACGTCAACCGCAAGACGGTGATCCTGGCTTACGAGGAAGCGTCGACCAAAGGCTGGCTGATCAGCGAGCCGCGCCGGGGCACGTTCGTCAATGCGCAATTGGCGCCAACGCCCGCGTCCAGCCGCGCGCAGCACTCCTTTGCGCCACCACTGCTGGCGCAGCCAGTGGTGCCGTATTTCGAGCAGAATGCCCAAGTCATCGCGCTGCAGCATCGGCATGACGCACTGTTTTTCGATAACGGTGCCTGCGACCACCGCTTACTGCCCCAGGCCGTTTTACACCGCTATTACCGCAATGCCCTGCGCAGCAGTTTTGCCTCCAACTCGGTGCGCTACGGCAGCGAGGGCACCGGCTATGAGTTGCGTTGCGCGCTGGCAGAGATGCTGCGCAACAATCGCGGGCTGACCGTCAGCGCCGAGAATATCTGCCTCACGCCCGGCACTCAGGTGTCGCTGTACCTGACGGCCAGCCTGCTGATCAAACCCGGTGATGTGGTGTTGGTGGAACGCCTGAGTTACCCGCCGGCGTGGGAAATTTTCCGCAAGCTCGGCGCGCAATTGATCACCGTCGATATGGACGATGAAGGCTGTCGCACGGACCACATCGAGCAGTTATGCCATGCACATGATGTAAGGATGATTTACCTCACGCCGCACCATCAGTTTCCCACCACGGTGAGCCTGCATGCGGCCCGTCGGCAACACCTGCTGGCGTTGGCGGCGCAGCACAATTTCTGCGTGATCGAAGAAGACTACGACCACGAATATCACTTCAACGGGCGGCCCTACTTGCCGCTGGCCAGTGATGGCGCGCAACGCCATGTGATCTACATCGGCTCGTTATCCAAGGCGTTGGGGTCGACGTTTCGTTGCAGTTATGTGGTGGCTCCGGCCAGCGTGATTGAGGTGCTGCAGAACAGTGCGGCACTGATGGTAGGCGACACCGACGCGGTTGCACAAAAAATGCTCGCGGACCTGATCAATCAGGGGGAATTGAAGAAGCACCTGCGCCGTGTTTCGAAAGAATACGTGGCGCGTCGAGAGGTGCTGCACAGCTGTTTGCACAGCGCATTCGGCGATCGAATCCAGGTGCGCGAGCCAGAAGGCGGCCTGGCCCTCTGGGTTCGCTTCCAGGATGAAACCGACGTCGATCAGTTGCTCGCCACAGCCCGGGGCCAGGGCGTGGTGGTGCGCAGTGCGCGTCAGTTTTCACCGCTGAATGTGCCGGAAAATGCCCTGCGCCTGGGGTTTGCCTCGCTTGATCGGGATGAGCTGCGGGAAGCCACACTGCGGTTGGCAAAGGTGATGAGCAGGCGTTGATCACACGCACGCATCGACACCACCTAGAGCGCGCCATGGCCGCTGTTTTGAAGCCGGGCCAGGTCGGGAAACTCGAGCAACAGCGCCCGATTGCCGCGACCGATATGCTCCATCACCGCCCGCGTGATGAACTCGCGCACCATCCCGCTCGAGACGTAATACATCGCCCAGGCTTGCTCGGGCGTGCAATGGCCGATCTGTTCTTCGATGTCCTTGTAGGCCTGGTAATCGTCCGGCTTCAAAACGTATGGGTTAGCCGCTTGGCGCATGATTTTTCTCCTCCCTGAAAACGCTGCGACAGCCCCTTGGTCTGCCGACGGCTAACGCTGGGACGCTATGGCCCCATGCATACGCCGGCGCTGATCGACTTTCGTCGAGCGACTCCCCCACCCTGTTTATGGAGCAATGCCTCGATGCGGTTCAGCAGTTGTTGTTCATTACCCAGTGACGTGAGGCCGTGGGTGCTTTGCGCCTCATAGGCCTCAACCATCTTTATCAGCGTCACTAATTGATAAGTGTCGGCTTTGATTTTTTTGCAAATAGCCATGTAAGCCCTCTGCCAATAAAGATGAATGCCCAGCGGGGTTACGTACCGCTCTTGACCTTGGTCCACACGCGCGTGCGGATTCGTTCCAACTTCAACGGTAGTGGTTCAAGCGGAACAAGGGTGGCAACCGTATGCTTGTCAGGATATATCCAAGGGTTGTCGCGCAGCTTCTGCTCGACGAACTCAGTGGCGTCCTTGTTAGCGTTCGGGTAAAGCGTGTGGTTCGAGCTCTTGGCAATCACTTGCGGTTCAAGCATGTAATTGATGAACGCCAGACCTTCCTTGGCATGGGGCGCATCTTTGAGCAGCACAAAGTTTTCCGACCACACCAACCCACCCTCACGCGGCAGGCTGTAGGCAATTTTGCGCCCGGTGTTGTTTTTCTCATTGATGGCCTGCGCCGTCAGCGCCCCGCTCGCCCAGCCCACGACCACACAAATATTGCCATCGGCAAAGTCGGCGTCGGTTCTGGATGAGTCGAAGTAGAGGATATAGGGACGGATTTTCAACAGCAGCGCCTGGGCCTTCTGGTAATCCTCAGGGTTCTGGCTGTTGCTCGGCAGGCCGAGGTAATTCAACGCGATCGAAATGACCTCGCTGGGCGAGTCGAGCATCGCCACGCCGCAGGACTTGAGCTTGCTGATGTTTTCTTCTTTAAAGATCAGGTCCCAGCTGTCCACCGGGGCGTTGTCACCCAGCGCGGCTTTGACTTTATCAATGTCATAGCCAATCCCGGTGGTGCCCCACAGGTAAGGCACGGCATAGCGGTTGCCCGGATCATTCACCGAAAGCAGCGCCAACATCTCTGGGTCGATATGGGAGAAGTTGCTCAGTTGGTTGCGGTCCAGCGGTGCAAGCACGCCCGCCTTGATCAGGCCTGGCAGGACATTGGAGGTGGCGACAACCACGTCATAGCCCGTGCGCCCGGCCATGACCTTGCTCTGCATGATCTCGGCGCTGTCGAAGGCATCCACGTGCATGCGCGCGCCGGTTTTTTGCTCGAATTCCTTGGGCGTCTCTGGCGCGATCAACCCGAACCAGTTGTACAGATTCACCTGAGGTTGCGCCGCCGCTGCAGGCGCGCTGATACCTACACAGACAAGCGAGGCCAAAAAAATGGCTCGCAAATGTGATTGACTCATATAACTATCCTTGTCAAAAACGACAGGCCTTCATGGCCTGCATCCGCTGGGAGGTGAATATACCCGGCGTCGTCGAATAGTAAATACCTACAAGTACTTAGCTCGCGCCTATGAACGCCTAACCCTAAAGGGGTAGAACATGTCACTCGACCTTCATAACCTGGCCTGGCACCGATCGGCCGGCAAGCTGATCATGGAGCTCAATCGCCCGGCTTTCTGGAGCTCGCTGGTTCGCGTGTTGAATGAATATGTGCAGATCGACAACTGGGTTGTCCTGGTTTTCAGCGATCAACAAGTCAACGTCATCAGCTTTACTGAAGTGGCCGATGCCGAGGAGGTGGATGCCCTGACTCAGCGCTACCTCAAAGGGCTGTACCTGCTGGACCCGTTCTACATTGCCAACCGTGAAAACCCGCAGAGTGGCTTTTTTCACTTGTCAGACATAGCGCCCGAGCACTTTCTGACCACCGAGTATTACCGTCAGTATTTCGCCCAGTACGTCTCGGTGGATGAGGTGCAGTACAACGTTCAGCTCGATGAGGACAGGACGCTGTGTATTTCATTCGGCAGTAACGTGCGCTACAGCCCGGAACAGATCACCACACTGGATATCATCAAGCCTTGGGTGCTGGCATTGATGCACCAGCGTATGTGCTTTGAGATCGACGTTGAAAAAAACCTCAATGAGACACCGCCCTGGTCGCAGGCAATTGTTCAACTGGGCAGCCAGATCACAACGCGTGAAAAGGACGTGCTCAAGTTGCTGTTGAGCGGGTTCTCCAACAAAGAAATCGCCGGCAAACTGTCCCTGTCGACAGAAACGGTGAAAGTGCACCGGCGCAACATTTACACCAAGCTGAACATCAAGTCCCAGTCCGAACTCTTTGCGCGTTTCTTCATGCCAAAACAGGACGTCTACGCGGTGAACTGAAGGCGCAGCGCTCAGCCCGCCGCGCCGAGAAACGGCAGCGCAAGGAACAGCTTGATCACCACCGCATTGGTGATGTCGATGAAAAACGCCCCCACCATCGGCACCACCAGAAAGGCAATCTGCGAGGGGCCGAAGCGTTGTGTCACCGCCTGCATATTGGCAATGGCGGTGGGTGTCGCGCCCAATCCGAAACCGCAATGCCCGGCCGCCAGCACCGCCGCATCGTAGTTGCTGCCCATGACCCGAAACGTCACGAAAATCGCGAACAGGGCCATCAACAGCGCCTGTGCCGCCAGCAGGATGACGATCGGCAACGCCAGCGCCGCCAGGTCCCAGAGCTTGAGCGACATCAAGGCAATCGCGAGGAACAACGACAGGCTGACGTTACCCAGCAGCGACACTTCGCGCTCAAACACCTGATGCCAACCCAGCGCCGACAAGCCATTGCGCAGCACCACGCCGACGAACAGCACGCACACAAAGGTGGGCAGCTCGAAGGCGGTGCCTTGGATAACACCACTCAGGAACGTGCCAACCTGCAAGCTGATCGCCAACAGGGCCAGGGTTTCGATAAATGAAAACGAGGTGATCATGCGTTCCTGATCGGGGCGCTCAAAGCCTTTGGGCCGCCGCGGCTGCGAGTGTTCAACGCCAGGCACCTGGACGCGCTTGATCAGCAGGCGCGCGACCGGGCCACCAATCAAGCCGCCCAGCACCAAACCAAAGGTCGCCGAAGCAATCGCCAGTTCAGACGCGGAAGCCACGCCGTACTTCTCACTGAACACCGCGCCCCATGCGGCGCCCGTGCCATGCCCACCCGACAGGGTGATGGAGCCCGCCAGCAAGCCCATCAATGGATCAAGCCCCAGCGCCTTGGCCAACGCGATGCCCATGGCGTTTTGCACCACCAGCAGGGCCGTCACCACCAGCAGGAAAATACCCAGCACGCGCCCGCCTCGCTTCAGGCTGGCGAAATCTGCGTTCAGGCCAATCGTGGCAAAAAACGCCAGCATCAATGGGGTTTGTAAGGATGTGTCGAAGCGAACCTCGACATCCGCCAGCGCACGCAACGCCAGCAGCAATGCGGCAACCAACAGGCCGCCGGCTACCGGCTCCGGAATGCTGTAGGCGCGTAGAAAGCCGATCCGGGCCACCAGCCAACGGCCCAATAAAAGCACCAGGGAGGCAGCGACCAGGGTTGAATAGAAATCGAGCTGAAGCATCTGGACAGTCCTTTGAAGTAAACAAGGAAAATGGGCTGGCCAGAGTAGAGACAGCGGAACAGGTACACAGCTACCCGACATTGATTACAGACCATTCCTACGTACATCAGCACATGGCCTACACGCGCGGTGCGTTTTGTCGGCAAAAAAGCGACACGAACAAAAACGCCGATCATCACTGATCGGCGTTTTCGTTGAATATGGAGCGGGAAACGAGACTCGAACTCGCGACCCCGACCTTGGCAAGGTCGTGCTCTACCAACTGAGCTATTCCCGCAAATGGCGTCCCCTAGGGGACTCGAACCCCTGTTACCGCCGTGAAAGGGCGGTGTCCTAGGCCACTAGACGAAGGGGACACGCTACTGAAACACATGGTGTGTATTTCAGTGCCCAGAGATTAAATCCTAAGATTATGCCCTGGTTTCACTCAGTGTCGCCCGAAGGCCACACTGCTTAAATTTGGAGCGGGAAACGAGACTCGAACTCGCGACCCCGACCTTGGCAAGGTCGTGCTCTACCAACTGAGCTATTCCCGCATATGGCGTCCCCTAGGGGACTCGAACCCCTGTTACCGCCGTGAAAGGGCGGTGTCCTAGGCCACTAGACGAAGGGGACACACGTACAACATTCACTCCCTACCGCGTTTCGCTGTGTGCTTTACGCTGTAAGTGGCGCGCATTCTATGGATGGATTGAAAGGTCGTCAACCCCCAAGGATAAATTTATTTAAATCAATGACTTCGCCCTGCTTTCCAGGCCTTTGCGGGCATTGTGCCCGTCCGGGCATTGGCGCCTATATTCTGGCGCCCGACAAGGCGCTATAGTTCACCCAGGCAAATGATGGCAATGTGCATCCACGCAGGGAACACTTACCTATATAGAAGAAACTACCTGGGCAACTGGTCGAACAATCCTATCCGTCGCAAGGCCCAGTCACTACACTCCACAGCAAACCCTATAAAGAGGTCACACCGGTGACACCACTCATGATCACCCTGCTGGTAATAGCCGGGATCGCAATACTGGTCGCCATTGGCTACATGAACCACGTGGTGGAAAACAACAAACTGGAAAAGCAGCGCACCGAAATCGAGCTTAACGATCGGCTGCGTCGTTGCGGTGAGATCACCGAGACGTTCCCCGGCCAGTTGATGACCCCGAAACTCAAACTGTTGCTGACTCGCCTGGAACTCAACGTCACCCAGCGCCTGTTGAACCTCAGAAAATCCAGCGCGCCGCTCAAGGCACGTATTGCTGAGCTGAACGCGCTGATCGGCCAGGGCGAATCGATCCCGGTGGCCAACCCGCCCGCGCCGATCCAGACCGAAGCCAAGGCCAAGGACGTGCGTTTCCTGCTCGAGGCACTGCACGGTCAAGTTACCCGTGCCGCCCAGGACGGTTTTCTGCCGGCCAACGAAGCCAAGCACTGGATCAAGGAAATTCGCCATATCCTGGTGTTGCTGCACATTGAGTTCTTCAACAACCTGGGCCAGCACGCCCTGCAACAAGGCCAGCCTGGCCAGGCACGCCTGGCGTTCGAGCGTGGCGTGCAGTACTTGCGCAAACAGCCGGAGCCGGTGCTCTACAGTGCACAACTGCAATTGCTGGAGTCGCAACTGGCCCGCGCCAACTCCACGGTGCTGACCAACAGCAAGCCGGCCGAAGACGAAGTCAACGAACTGACCGAAGGCCTGAAAGTCGTCGACGCCGACGCCGAATGGAAGAAGAAAGCCATCTACGACTGATCACCTGCCCCATGTGGCGACCTCAGGTCGCCACATGCCATCACTTTGCACCTATCCGCCCGCCCCCGACTAGCGTAAAAAAGTGCCCCTCACTCCGTGAAGTTAGAGGCCTGCTATGCCTGTTGCCGTGATTGATGGACAACCGCTGCACTATGTCGACCAGGGTAACGGCCCGGCCGTCCTGCTGGGTTCAAGTTACCTGTGGGACCACGACATGTGGGCCCCGCAAATTGAAGCCCTGTCGCAACAGTACCGCGTGATCGTGCCCGAACTGTGGGGCCACGGTGAGTCCGGCCCGCTGCCGACACAAACCCGCTCTCTGGACGACCTCGCGCGCCAGGCCCTGGCGCTGCTGGATCAGCTGGATATCGCGCAAATCAATCTGGTCGGCCTGTCGGTCGGCGGCATGTGGGGCGCGCGCCTGGCGTTGCTGGCACCGGCGCGCATCAACAGCGTGGTGCTGATGGACACCTACCTGGGCGCCGAGCCCGACGCCACGCGCCAGTATTACTTCTCGCTGTTCAAGATGATCGAAGACGCCGGCGCCATCCCCGAGCCGTTGCTGGATGTGGTTGCACCGATTTTCTTCCGCCCGGGCATCGACCGCGAGTCGGCCCTGTACCAGGATTTTCGCAAGGCGTTGCAGGCCTTTCCCAAAGAGCGCCTGCTGAACAGCATCGTGCCGCTGGGTCGCCTGATCTTCAGCCGCGAGACCATTTTGGACCAGCTGCCCCGTCTGGACTCGGACACCACGCTGGTGATGTGCGGCGAGCAGGACAAACCGCGGCCGCCCGCAGAATCACAGGAAATGGCTGAACTGATTGGCTGCAGCCTCACGCTGATTCCCGACGCGGGGCATATCTCGGCCCGGGAAAACCCGGACTTCGTCAATGAAGCGCTGCTGACCTTCCTCGCCAACCACGCCTGATTGGCGCCCTGCCCTTTGCTCGCAGCTCACCCGCTGCGATCAAAGGCGGAAGTGCCCCACCATGCCCTTGAGCTCCGCGCCCAACTGCGCCAGCTGGATACTCGACGCGGCATTGCCCTGCATGCTCAACGCCGACTGATCGGCGCTCGCACGAATGCTGGTCACGCTGCGATTGATCTCTTCGGCTACCGAGCTTTGCTCCTCGGCCGCCGCCGCAATCTGCTGGTTCATTTGCTGGATCAATGACACCGCCGCGGCAATGCTGCCCAACGCGCTCTCCGTTTCCAGCGCATCGCTGACCGCCAACTTCACCAGCTCGCCGCTCTGCTGGATTTGCTGCACCGACGACTGCGTTGCGCTGCGCAACGTACTGACCAGACGCTCGATTTCCTCGGTCGATTGCTGCGTGCGCTTGGCCAACGCCCGCACTTCATCGGCCACCACTGCAAACCCTCGGCCCTGCTCGCCGGCGCGGGCAGCTTCAATGGCGGCGTTAAGGGCCAGCAGATTGGTTTGCTCGGCCACGCTTTTGATCACGCCCAGTACCGTGCCGATATTCTGGATTTCCGCGCTCAGGCTTTCGATACTTGCGCAGGCACTGGTGCTGGAGGACGCGAGCAATTCAATCCGTTGCAGGCTCTGGCGTACCACTTGCTGACCGCTGTCGACCTTGTCATCGGCGGTCTGCGCGGCTTGCGCGGCCTCTTCGGCGTTACGCGCCACGTCGTGCACCGTGGCGGTCATCTGGTTCATTGCCGTGGCAACCTGTTCGGTCTCCTCCTTCTGGCTGCTGACTTCAACATTGGTCTGCTCAGTGACGCTGGACAGTGAATGTGCCGAACTGGCCAACTGCTCGATGCCCGCTTGCAGCCCACTGACCATCTGGCTCAGGCCGCTGCCCATCTGCTGCATCGCCTGCATCAACTGGCCGATTTCATCGCGGCGGCTGACTTCCATCCGCCCGCTCAGGTCGCCGGACGCAATCTGCTGGGCCACGGCGATCACCGTGCGCAGCGGCGCCACGATCAACCGGGTAATCACCCACGCCGCGATCAAGCCCACCAGCAGCGCCAGGGCTGAGGAGCCGATGATCAACAACGCGCTTTTCTTCAATTGCGCCTGCATGGACTGGTCTTCGGCGTCGTACGCCTGGTTGACCCGGCTGACCACTTGGTCGGCGCGATCATGCAACTGCTTGTAGACGACTTTTTCCTGGGCCAGCAGCCCGGTGTACTCGCCGAGTTTTTCGCTGAATGCCGCGATATGCCCGGAGACTTCATTGAGTACGGTCTGGTAACCCGCATCCTTGACCGAGGTTTTCAACTGCTCGACTTGCGCCAGGGCCTGGTCGGCCTGTTCGATCTTGCCTTGCTCGGCGTTGTCGGCATCGGCCTTGCGGCTCTGATCCAGGCGCACGTGCGCCTCATTCATGGCTTGCAACATCAGCCGCGAGACCTGGCTGACCTGCCCGGCCTGCTCGATAAACTCGGCGCCGTCCTTGCCCTGGCTTTCCTTGAGGCCATAGGCGCCATCGTCGGCCAGGCCGGCCTGCAACACATCGAGGTTATTGGCCACACTGGACACCGACCAACTGGCCATTTCCAGCGCCAGGTCCTTGGTCTGGGTCAGTTCGACAAACTCGTCGAATGCCTTGCGATACGCCGCCAACGCCTGCTCGACATCGCCCATCACTGGCACATTCGTGGCTGACCGAGCCTTGAGGCTGGCGGCCATCGCCGCCAGTGCATCGACACTTTCATGCATGGCATCGACAGACTTGGGGTCGGCGTGCAGCGCATAGTCCTGCTCGATCAGGCGCACTTTGAGCAAGCCGCTGTTGAGCGATGACATGGCCTTGAGGCCTTCAAAACGCTGGCCAACGGTTTGCAGGGACCACACGCCAATGGCCGCCACCAGCGCCGTCAACAGCAGCACCAGAGCGAAACCCAAGCCCAGTTTCTTCGCCATACCGAGGTTGGCGAAACGTCGTTGCACGCCTGAAATCATTGCACTTGAATCCTCTTGCAATGGCAGATGCCATCGAGCCCGGTTTCCATGCAGCGAGATTCGCAACGACGAGCCAGCGGCACAAGACGTTGGCGCCACAATAATGGCAAAAAGCTACATGCCCGTCGTTTTCAGAATGGTCGAGGTCGATCTGGCAGGCCCCATGGCACGGAACAACGCCAGCGCCCGCTGATCAGCAGCATAGGCCACGTTGATGCGCAGCCAGTCGCTGTGTTCGCCCTTGGGATTGAACAGCGCCCCTGGCGACAACAACACACCGTTCCGTCGGGCGCAGGCCAGCAAGCGTGAATGATCGCCCCTGCCAGGCCGGGTCCACACAAACAGGCCCCCGGCGGGCACGGCGAACACCTCCCACTCCTCGTCCTCCAGCACCTGCAGGGTCGCGGCCATTTGTGTGTTCAAGCGCTTGCGCAGGCGCTGCACCCACTTACGGTAGGTGCCATTGGCCAGCAGCGTGGCCAGCACCGCCTCGGCAAACCGCGACGTGCCGATGCCTGTCAGCGTTTTGAGCGTCACCATTGGCGCAATAATCGCTGCGCTGGCGCTCAGATACCCCACGCGCAGGGCACTGCTGAGGGTCTTGGAGAAACTCGAGATATAAATCACCCGACCGTCATGGGGCAGCGCCGACAGCCGTGTGCAACTGGCGTGCTGCAAGTCGCCGTAGACGTCCTCTTCGACAATCAGGAAGTCTTCGCTGCTCGCCAATTGCAGCAGGCGCTCGGCCACGACGCGGCACAGGCTGGTACCGGTCGGGTTGTGATACAGGCAGTTGATGAACAGGCACTTGGGGCGATGGCTTTTCAGCAACGTCTCCAACACCGGGATATCCGGGCCGCCCAGCGTGCGCGGGACGTGCAGCAGCGTGACGCCGTGGCGCTCCAACTGACGGTAGAGGTTGGCATACCCGGGCGTCTCGACCACCACCGTATCGCCGGCCTTGAGCAACGTCCGTATGAGCAGGTCCTGTGCATGGCTGGCGCCATGGGTGGTGAGGATGCAGTCGAGGCTGCTGGGCACTTTCATCTGTGTCAGGCGCTTGAGCAGTTGCTCACGCAGTGCCGGCAACCCCAGCGGCGTGCTGTAGTTGAACAACCCGGCGGTGTCGGTGCGGCTGACTTCGCGTATGGCGTAACAAATGTCATCGCTTTCACGCCAGGCGTCCGGCAGCCAGCCGCAGCCCAGTTTCAACTCGCCCAACGGGCCATCGACGTAGGCGCCCCAGCCCAGCTCGGCGCCTTCATACCAGTGGCTTTCAAGGGAAACCGGCGGCTGGGCCACTACAAACCCCGCGCCCTGTTTTGCCACCAACACCCCCTGCGCCACCATTCGCTCAAAGGCTTCGATGACGCTGGATTGACTGAGCAGGTTGTCGAGGGCCAATTGCCGGATGGACGGCAAGCGCGTGCCCGGGCTTGCCCCGCTCGTGCGAATCCATTGCGCCACCGCGCTGACGATTTGCTGCACCACCGGTACAAGGGCCTGTCGATCGATGCCTAAATCCATGAGCCACTCACTTCAACTGTCTGTTATTCAACCCCAAACAGTTAAGCACAGAAGCCGGGTTCGACCTGTCGCCGAAATTTATTAAAGTATTGATTTTATTGAATTATTTACCTACTGATACACATTCTGACGAGGCCTTGTGCCAGCCCTGGAAACGCCCCACAGCGCCCCTGGCCTTTTCGAATATGCAGTGGCGCCGAGTCCTAGATGGCCGTCGCGCCACCATCCACCGCCAATGCCTGGCCCGTGGTGAACGCGGCACCGTCGCTGCACAGGTACAGCACCGCACTGGCGATTTCCTCGACTTTGCCGATGCGCCCGACCGGGTGCATGGCGGCGGCAAACTCAGCCTTGCGCGGGTCGGCTTCATAG
This sequence comes from Pseudomonas sp. TWRC1-2, assembly GCF_049896685.1. Taxonomy (NCBI): domain Bacteria; kingdom Pseudomonadati; phylum Pseudomonadota; class Gammaproteobacteria; order Pseudomonadales; family Pseudomonadaceae; genus Pseudomonas; species Pseudomonas sp. TWRC1-2. The sequence goes on from NZ_JAFCUU010000004.1 coordinate 119,655, forward strand.
GCACGCCGGAACATGTCGGTGTCGATCACCGCAGGGCACACCGCATTCACGCGGATTTTCTTTTTCGCGTATTCGATGGCCGCCGATTTGGTCAGGCCGATCACGGCATGTTTGGACGCCGCATAAATGCTCATCTTCGGCGCTGCCCCCAAACCCGCCACCGAAGCGGTGTTGACGATCGCTCCGCCGCCTTGGGCCAGCAGCAGCGGCAATTGGTGCTTCATGCACAGCCACACGCCCTTGACGTTAACGCCCATGATCGCGTCGAACTCATCCAGGCTGCCGTCGGCCAGCTTGCCCTTCTCGATCTCGATCCCGGCATTGTTGAAGGCGTAGTCCAGCCGACCATAGGCGGCGACAGTCTGCGCCATCAACTGCTGCACATCGGCTTCCAGCGTGACGTTGCAGCGCACGAACAACGCCTCGCCGCCCGCCTGTCGAATCAGCGCAACGGTGCTCTCGCCGCCCGCCACGTCCAGGTCGGCAACCACCACTTTCAAGCCTTCGGCGGCAAATGCCAGCGCGGTGGCGCGGCCAATACCGGCGGCGGCGCCGGTGACCAGGGCGACCTGGCCGGAAAACGTCATGCTCATGGGGATGTCCTGTGGGGAAAATAGCCGTGGGCCGAGTCTAGCCAACCGCAGGACGGGCGCGTCAGCACTATCAGAAGGCCGGTTAGCTGTGTATGAATCGCAGTGATAAGGCCACCAGCATCACTATCAACCAGGCCTATCGGCGGGCATTCGCGCTTCTCTCGCAACCTTGCTCTCAGGCCGTTAGGGGTCTATCACTTGGGGTTCATTTCTAAAGAGTCCTTTGCCATGACTGCCCAGACCAACCGCCAGTTCCTGCTCGCCAAACGCCCGGTCGGCGCGGCGACACGGGAGACCTTCACCTATCAGGAAGTGCCGGTGGGCACGCCAGGGGATGGGCAAGTGCTGGTGCACAACGAATACCTGTCCCTGGACCCGGCCATGCGTGGCTGGATGAACGAGGGCAAGTCCTACATTCCGCCCGTCGGCATTGGTGAAGTGATGCGCGCGCTGGGCGTGGGCAAGGTGATTGCGTCGAACAACCCGAAATTTGCAGTGGGTGACTACGTCAATGGCGCGCTGGGCGTGCAGGATTACTTCCTCGGCGAACCGCGCGGCTTCTACAAGGTGGACCCCAAGCTCGCGCCGCTGCCGCGCTACCTGTCCGCCCTCGGCATGACGGGCATGACCGCCTACTTCGCCCTGCTCGACACGGGCGCGCCCAAGGCCGGCGAAACCGTGGTGATCTCCGGCGCCGCCGGGGCGGTGGGCAGCATTGCCGGGCAAATTGCCAAGATCAAAGGCTGCCGCGTGGTCGGCATCGCCGGCGGCGCCGACAAGTGCAAATTCCTCGTGGATGAATTGGGCTTCGACGCAGCCATCGACTACAAAAGCGAAGACGTGCCAGCCGCCCTCAAGCGCGAATGCCCTAAAGGCGTGGACGTGTATTTCGATAACGTCGGCGGCGACATCCTCGACGCCGTACTCAGCCGCCTCGCGTTAAAGGCGCGGGTGGTGATTTGCGGTGCCATCAGCCAGTACAACAATAAAGAAGCCGTGAAAGGCCCGGCCAACTACTTGTCGTTGCTGGTCAACCGTGCGCGGATGGAAGGCTTTGTGGTGATGGACCATGCGGCGAACTTTGCCGCGGCCGGGCAGGAGATGGCCGGCTGGATGGCGCAGGGCAAGCTCAAGAGCAAGGAGGATATTGTCGAGGGGCTGGAGACGTTCCCAGAAACACTGATGAAGCTGTTCAACGGCGAGAACTTCGGGAAGTTGGTGCTGAAAGTCAGCTGACCACTGTGGATCGAAATGTGGGAGCGGGCTTGCTCGCGAATACGGTGTATCAGACACACATCCGGTGACTGACACTCCGCTTTCGCGAGCAAGCCCGCTCCTACATTTTAGCTCAGCGATATTCAGGCGATTTCGGCGACAACTGCCGCCAAGGCTTTCGCCGGGTCCGCCGCCTGGCTGATCGGGCGACCGATTACCAGGTAGTCCGAACCCGCATCCAGTGCCTGGCGCGGCGTCAGAATGCGCCGCTGGTCATCCTGGGCACTGCCCGCCGGGCGAATGCCTGGAGTGACCAGTTGCAGCGACGGGTGAGCGGTCTTCAGGGCCTGGGCTTCCAGCGCCGAGCACACCAGACCATCAAGACCTGCCTTCTGCGCCAGCGCCGCCAAGCGCAATACCTGCTCCTGAGGCTCGATATCCAGGCCGATGCCGGCCAGGTCCTCGCGCTCCATGCTGGTCAGCACGGTCACACCAATGAGCAGCGGTTTCGGGCCGCTGCGCTGTTCCAGCACTTCACGGCAGGCCGTCATCATGCGCAGGCCGCCGGAGCAGTGCACATTGACCATCCACACGCCCATTTCAGCCGCGGCCTTGACTGCCATGGCGGTGGTGTTGGGGATGTCATGGAATTTCAGGTCGAGGAACACTTCGAAGCCTTTGTCACGCAGGGTGCCGACAATTTCGGCGGCGCAACTGGTGAACAATTCCTTGCCGACCTTGACCCGGCAAAGCTTGGGGTCCAACTGGTCAGCCAGCTTCAGTGCGGCGTCACGAGTGGGGTAATCCAGGGCGACGATGATAGGAGTCTGGCAGACGGACATTGGAATGGGCTCTCAGGCAAGTCGAAATCGGCGCGGATTGTAGCGCAAGCGGCGCCGTTGCGGGATCCGATGATCGGTAAAATACTGATCGAGCGCCCATAACCCGGCATTTAGCGCAATTGTGTCAAGACTGATACATTCACGACATGCCCTCAACACGCACCACGTCTAGCCTCGCGCACATGACCGCCCGTCCAGCACTTCCAGCCATGGAGCTGGGCGCCTATGCTGACAGCAACAACCCAGGCAGATGATCGCACTATGCATACCCCTACCGTCTCTGTAAACGAAGAGCAAAAAGGCGCGGTGATCGCCGAAGACAAGCGCTGGAATACCCGTGCGCTGATCGTCGATGACGATCTACCGATTCGTGAACTGCTGATCGACTACCTGGCGCGCTTCAATATTCTCGCCGTCGGCGTCACCGACGGCACCGCCATGCGCACGGCCATGCAAGCTGAAACCTTTGATGTGGTGGTGCTCGACCTGATGCTGCCGGGCGAAGACGGCCTGTCACTGTGCCGTTGGCTGCGCACCGAATCGGACATCCCGATCCTGATGCTCACCGCGCGCTGCGAACCTACCGACCGCATTATCGGCCTGGAACTGGGCGCCGATGACTACATGTCCAAGCCCTTCGAACCGCGCGAGCTGGTGGCACGCATCCAGACCATCCTGCGCCGGGTACGCGATGACCGTACCGAGCAGCGCGCCAACATCCGTTTCGACAACTGGCGCCTCAACAGCGTACTGCGCCAGCTGGTGGCCGACGACGGCCTTGTGGTGCCGCTGTCCAACGCCGAGTTTCGTCTGCTGTGGGTGTTTATCGAACGCCCGCGCCGCGTGCTAAGCCGTGAACAATTGCTCGATGCCGCGCGTGGCCGTTCCATCGAGGCGTTTGATCGCAGCATCGACTTGCTGGTCTCGCGCCTGCGCCAGAAGCTGGGCGATGACCCCAAGGCACCGCAGTTGATCAAGACTGTCCGCGGCGAAGGCTACCTGTTTGACGCGCGGGATATCGGCTGATGCGCGCCACCTTCAATACGCTGTTCGGCAGGCTGTTCGGCGTATTGCTGGTGGCCATTGTGCTGGCCCACGTGCTGGCGTTCTTTTGGTTTCACCACTATGGCTCGCCACCGCCGCCGCCTCAGGAAACCTTTGTCGAGCAGCCGGATGGAACGATGAAGCCGCTGCCCAAGCACCATCGCCCCTGGTTCGGTGGCCCGATGGTGCCACTGACGTTTCAGTTTATTTCGCTGATCATTGCCGCCTGGTATGGCGCCAAACTGCTGAGCCGGCCGATCCAGCGCCTGAGCGCAGCCGCCGAACGCTTGAGCCTCGACCTCGACAGCCCACCCCTCAATGAGTCCGGGCCTCGCGAGGCGCGGCAGGCTGCATCGACCTTCAACCTGATGCAAAAACGCATTCGCGAGCAAGTCAGCCAGCGCGCACGCATGCTCGGCGCCGTTTCTCACGACCTGCGCACCCCGCTGTCACGCCTCAAGCTGCGTCTGGAGCAGATCGAAGACACCAAGCTGCAAGGTCAGATGCGCCAGGACCTGGACGACATGATCGACATGCTCGACTCCACCCTGAGCTACTTGCACGAACAGCGCACCAGCGAAACCCGGCACTGGCTCGACGTGCAGGCGCTGGTCGAATCCCTCAGCGAAAACGCCCAGGACCAGGGCTCTGATGTGCAGTTCGCGGGCAATTGCGCGCCTTTGCAGGTGCAGCCGATGGCACTGCGCTCGTGCCTCAACAACCTGATCGACAATGCACTGCGTTATGCCGGTACGGCGCGGGTGGAACTGAGCGACAGCCGCGAAGCCTTGGTCATCCGTGTGATCGACCACGGGCCGGGGATTGCGGCGGATAAACGTGAGGCCGTATTCGAACCGTTCTTTCGCCTGGAAGGCTCACGCAACCGCAACTCCGGCGGCGTCGGCCTGGGCATGACGATTTCCAAGGAGGCGGTGGAACGCCTCGGCGGCAGCCTGAGCCTGGAGGAAACCCCAGGCGGCGGCCTGACCGCCGTGATGCGGTTGCCGAGGGCTTAAAGGGGTTTGTCTTCGCGACGCACTTGCGCCTGGGTCGCGCTCCAATCCGTCAGCAGGCTGTAGGCCACCGCCAGCAAGGTCGGGCCGATAAACAGACCGATAAAGCCAAAGGCGATCAACCCGCCAAACACGCCCAGCAGCACAATCACCAGCGGCAGGTTGCCGCCGCGGCTGATCAGGTACGGCTTGAGCACGTTGTCGACGCCGCTGATGATGAACGTGCCCCACACACCGAGAAACACCGCATAGGTGTAATCGCCCTTCCAGGCCAGCCAGGCCGTGGCCGGGATCCAAACCAGCGGCGGCCCCATGGGGATCAGGCTGAGCAGGAAGGTGACGATGCCCAGCACCAATGCGCCCGGCACGCCGGCGATCAGGAAGCCGATCAGCGCCAGCAACGCCTGAGCGGCGGCGGTACCAATCACGCCGTTGACCACGCGTTGCACAGTGCCGGCCACCAACTCGATGTAGTAACCGGCACGGTCGCCGATCAAGCGTTCCAGCAGGCGATGCACGAACGTCGCCAGGCGCGGCCCGTCGCGGTAGAAGAAAAACACGAACACCAGGCTCAGGGTCAATTCGAGGATACCGCCGCCGATCTGCGCGCTGCGCGCCAGCAACCAGTTGCCGACCTGGCCCAGGTACGGCTTGATGCTGACCATCAACGCCGCGCCCTGCTGGTCGATGCTGTCCCAGGTGGCCACCAGGCGCTCACCAACCAATGGAATCGAACCCAGCCACGTTGGCGCGGCCGGCAGACCGTCAACCTGGATATCCTTGATCAGGCCCACCGCGTCGCGTACATGGTCGGCCAGGTTGAACCCCAGCCACACCAGTGGCACCGCCACCAGCAGCATCCAGCCCAGGGTCAGAATGCCCGCCGCCAGGGATTCCCGGCCGCCCAGCCAGCGGGTCAGCAAACGCATCAGCGGCCAGCTGGCAAACGCCAGCACCGCGCCCCAGAACAGCGCCGACCAGAACGGCGCCATCACCCAGAAGCTGGCACCAAACAACACCAGCAGCAGGATTTGCACCAGTAGGCGATCGTTATTGAGCATCGGGTATCTCGAGAATAAGGCTGTAGGAAGAGAGCTTAGGCGAACGGCACGGGTCCGTTCGCCCTGTTGCGGGTCAGCGTATCAGATGCAGGTGCAAACCCTTAGCGTCACCGCTGCCGGTTTCCATGCGCGCGGCGCGCACGCCGCTGTCGATCAGGCCCTGGCGCCAGGCTTCGGCGGTCGGCCCGGTCAAGCTGACGCGCAAGGTGGCGTCGAGGTTCAAGCCACGGGAAATCAGGGTCAGCCAGGTGGCGTCGGGTTCGGCGCCCAACGCCGGGAAGTCCAGTTCGCCGGTGCTTTTCAACTCACGCAGCAAGGTGGCCGAGGTGGGCAGCAAGTCCCCCAGCGGCGCGCTGGCGTCGAGCTGTTCAACATGCAGATAGGCGCGACGGTTGCCGCGGGTGATGCCGTACAGCGCTACCAGGGAATTGTCCTGCGGCGCCGCCAGACGCAGCAGCAGGTATTCCTGCTGCCCATCGGCGCCGACCAGTTTGGCGTTGCCGAACACTTCGTTGGCCCACAGGCTGCTTTCGCCGCAATCGCGAGCCTGGCACCAGAACAACAGCTGCGCGCCCTTGGCCTGCAACGCTTCGCGCGTCGCGGTAAACGCGGCACTGGAAGTGTGCTCGGCGGGCAGCTCATAGGTGATGGCGGTGGTCTGGCCACGCGCTGTGGCTTGGCCTTCGTAACGCAGTTGGCCGCTGATCTTGCGGATCGCGCCCATCGGGTAGATGCGTTCCTTTTCTTCAGCGGGGCGGTAATCGACGATTTGCGCATCGGTCTGACGGGCCACGGCCGGTAAATCCTGGCTTCCCGGCAGGTCGGCGGCGAACACCAAGGGGCTGAAACAGCACAGCCCGAGGGCACGGATACATCCTTTGCGCAGGCTCATCGGATCGGTGAGCCCTGGCCATTAGAGGTCGCAGCAGTGTTCATAGCGTTCATGGTTGACTCCCTTTCAATCCGCCCAGCCTCGGCAGTTGCCCGCGTCAAGTCAAGGCGCGTGGAAGAACCGATTGAAACAGTCTGCAACAAGCAGCGCGCCGGGCTCATCATTAAGGTGTAAATGATGGCCGCCGGGCAGCGTGTTCACTGTAAAAGGTAGCTGAGAAAGCAATTCTGGATGTTTCGCCAGCATGCCATCAGCCGCGACCACCAGCTGTGTAGGGCAACCCACGCGCCGCACGAAAGCCATCGCCTGCTCATCGGTCAGGCGCATCGGCGAGGCGAGCGTCAGGCGGCTGTCCGTACGCCAGGTGTAACCGCCCGGCACCGGCATCAAACCGCGCTGGGCCAACAGCTCGGCGGCTTCGCGACTGACCGCCACCACGCCTTTCATGCGTGCTTCCACGGCGCGATCCAGCGAGGTGTAGACCGGTTTGCGCTTGTCCTGCAGGTTCAGTTGCGCCTGCAGCGCCATGCCCAGCCGCTCGGCGGCGCTCTCGCCCGCGGCGGTGGGCGGGACCACGCCGTCGATCAACCCCAGGTGCGTGACTCGCTCCGGCAAGGCACCGGCCAACACCAGCGAGACGATGGCGCCGAGGGAGTGGCCAAGTAATGCAAAACGTTTCCAGCCCAGCTGTTCGGCAACTTGCAACACATCAAAGACGTAATCCCACAGGGCATAACCGGCGCCGGCAGGACGGTGCGCCGAGTGCCCATGACCGGCCATGTCCAACGCGACGATACGCAAACCGTGCAGCTTCGGCGCCAGCCGCGCAAAGCTGTTGGCGTTGTCGAGCCAGCCATGCAGGGCGATCACCGGCAAACCGTCTTCGGGACCAAACAGATGCGCCGCCAACTCGATGTGCGGCAGGCTCAGGCGGACTTCTTCGACGGGCGTGCTCATGCGCAACTGCGCTCGCGGGCTGCCCAGCGGGAAAACAGGTTCTTGATCAAGGTCGCGGTGTCCTGCGGGCGTTCGAGGGGAAACATATGACCGCCGGGCATGGTGAGCATTTCGCCCATCGGCAGGCGGTCGACGCCGCTGGCATGGTGACGCATCACCACGCGGCTTTGACGGCCGCGCACCACCGCCAACGGCACCTTCAACTGACGAACCTGGCCAGGGCTGGTGTGAGGCACGCCGCGGTAGATGCTGATTTCAGTGGCCGGATCAAAGCGCAGACGCAGGCGATCGCCCACCTGTTGCAAGCCATGTTGCAGGTACGCGTCAAAGCATTCCGGATCGAACCCGCGAAACAGCGTCTTGCCGGCAAAGTAGCTGCGCGCGGCCTCCAGGTCGGCAAATTCTTCACGGCGGCCCAGCGTACGCCCGGCCGGGGTCAGGCGGTCGATAAAGCCGAAACGCTTGGCGGCACGGATCACCCAGCGGTCAGCGCGGGTCAGCACCGGCGAATCGAGCATCACCACGCCGCGGTACAGCTGCGGACAGCGCATGGCCGCGTGCAAATGCAGCACACCGCCCAGGGAATGGCCCACACCCCACACCGGTTCCGGCTGCAACTGCAAATGGTGGATCAACTCGTCCACCAGGTTCTGCCAGTTGTCGTCCACCGGAAACCTGGGGTCGTGACCGTGTTGCGGCAGGTGAGCCACGGCATATTCCGGGGCCAGGGCGGCAAACAACTTGCCGTAAGTAGCCGAAGGGAAGCCATTGGCGTGGGCAAAAAACACGTGCTGCGACATACCGGATCCATCTGCAAAAACAGAAGTTGATTGTCACCATGCCCGGCCGTTACAGCAATGACTGTAACCGCCAGGAATGATGACACTCACGCCACGCCTATCGCGCCGGCGGGTTCTCTCCCAGCGGTACCACGGCCATGGTCAGGCGCGACACGCAGCTGGATTTGCCCTCATCGCTGGTCAAGCGAATGTCCCACACTTGAGTGGTACGGCCGATATGGATCGCCCGGGCCACCGCCGTGACCCGCCCGCTGCGCACACCGCGCAGGTGGTTGGCATTGACCTCCAGGCCCACGCAATAAAACTTGCTGGCATCGATGCACAGGTAAGCCGCCATGGAACCGACGCTTTCAGCCAGCACCACCGACGCACCGCCGTGCAGCAGGCCGTAGGGTTGATGGGTGCGATGGTCGACCACCATGCTGGCGGTCAGGGACTCGTCGTCGAAGCTTTCGAAGCGGATGTCCAGCAGCTCACCAATGGTGTTTTTCTGGCTCGCGTTGAGTTGCTCGATATTCGGTTGGGTGCGCCACAAACTCATGAAGGTGTCCTTATTGGTTTTATTACGACCCTAATCCTGCCACACAATGGCTTCGTTGCGCGCGCTCCAAACTGCAAGCTCGGCACCGTAGGTCGACTCGATCACCGTGCGTTTGATTTTCAGGGTCGGCGTGAGAAAGCCGTTTTCCACCGCCCAACTGTCTTTCACCACCACCAGCTGGCGCAAGCGTTCGTGTTTATCCAGTGCCTGGTTGACCTGTTCCAGCCAGCGTTCGAGGCTGCTGCCCAAGGCGTTTCGGTCCTGAGGCCCGGCGGACAACACGCACAGGCCGATCGGCGCAGTCAGGCCATCGCCCACCACGCACACTTGCTCAATGCGTGCATGTTCGGCCAGGCGGTTTTCAATCGGTGCCGGGGCCACGTATTTGCCCTTGCTGGTCTTGAAGATTTCCTTGAGCCGCCCGGTCAGGCGCAGGCGGCCGTCGGCGTCCTGTTCGCCTTTGTCGCCGGTACGCAGAAAGCCATCATCGGTCAGGGTCTCGGCGGTTTTCTGCGGGTCCTTGAAGTAGCCGAGCATGGTCGCGCCGCTGCGCACCTGCACTTCGCCCGACGCGTCGATGCGCACTTCAACGCCAGGGCACGGCAGGCCGATCCAGCCGAGCGTCTGCTGGCCGGGGCGACACACATGGGAATAGCCGCAGCTTTCGGTCATGCCATACACCTCCAGCACATCCAGCCCCAGGCGCTGATACCAACGCAGCAACGCTTCGGGCACGGGCGCCGCCCCGGACAACGCAATGCGCAGGGCATCCAGGCCCAACCCCGCAAGGACCTTATGGCCGACGCGCTTGCCGATAAATGGCAGCCGCAGCAGGCTGTCGAGGCGCTTTTGCGGGATCTTGCTGTAGACGCCCATCTGGAACTTGGTCCAGATCCTCGGCACGCCGAACAGCGCCGTTGGCCGGGCCCGACGCAGATCCGCCAGAAAGGTATCGAGGCTCTCGGCGAAATACACGGTTTGCCCGGTGTAGATCGAGGCCAATTCCACGAACATGCGCTCGGCCACATGGCACAGCGGCAGGTAGGACAGCAACCGGTCGCCCTCCCCCAGGCCGAACAACTCGGTGCCACGGGTGGCGGCAAAACCCAAGGCGCCAAAGGTTTGCATCACGCCCTTGGGCAAGCCGGTGGTGCCGGAGGTGTAGACGATGGTGGCCAGGCTTGAGGCGCCAGGTTCGGGGTTGTCCTGGATCGGCGAGCAGGCTTGCAGGTCGGCCCAGCGGTAATCGAAGTCGCCGGCCGGGCACAGGGGCAGGCTGATGGTCGGCAGCCCGGCGGGGATACCCGGCGCCATCGCAGGCCAGTCATCCAGCTTGCCGATCAGTACCAGCGCCGCCTCGGAATGGGTCAGCACATGGGCGACGGAGTCGGCGGTGAGGTTGGGGTACAGCGGCACCGAGACGTGCCCGGCCATCCAGATCGCGAGGTCGGCGATGATCCAGTGTGCGCAGTTTTTTGAGATCAGCGCGATGTGCGAGCCTTGCGGCAGCTCGCGGGCACGCAGCCAATGCGCGGCGCAACGGGCCTGGTGGCCGACCTCGCCCCAGGTGAGGGTCTGCACCTCGCCAGCGCCGATGGGTTGCACCAGAAAGGTTTTGCGCGGGTGTCGCGCTTCACGTTCGAAGAAGACCTGCAACGGCAAACGAAAAGCGACGGGCATGGGACGCGCTCCTTTGTGATCCGGCCATAGCCAACCAAGCACTTGCTTGGTTGACTGTATAGCACACACTGGGGGGTGATTTATCCTTGGAGCCTTTGGGGGTTACGCATGTTTTTGGGGTTGTTACGGGGTTGCTGGGGGTATATCCGCTATTTAGGTGATGGCTGAGATGGGTTCCGCCCTTACGGCGGGTCACTTTTGAAAAGAGCCCAAAAGTAACCAAAAGGCTCTTGCCCCACCACTCGGCACCTCGCTTAGGCTCGGTGTGCCCTCACGCAGGCTTTGGAGCGTGGTTTAACGGGGCGCCTAAGATCAAAATCAAAAGCAAAAGCACGGCGGCCTGGTAGCCGACCTGAGTGGTTAGATCAAAAGCGGAAGCGAGGCGGTCTGACAGCCGACCTGATCTTGGAAGCTGAACTCAATCAAATGTGGGAGCTGGCTTGCCTGCGATGGCATCTACTGGGTGTCACTGATACACCGAGGTGCCTGCATCGCAGGCAAGCCAGCTCCTACAGAAAGGCAAAGCAGTGCGGTGCCGGCAGATGCACTCGGTCAATTTGTGGGAGCGGGCTTGCTCGCGAAGGCGGTGGGTCAGTCAGCTTATGTGTCACTGACACCCCGCCTTCGCGAGCAAGCCCGCTCCCACATTTGGATCTCAGCATCAGATACACGCTGGCCGAGCTCAGGCGAGGTGCCCAGGGGTGGGGCACAGACCTTTTGGTTGCTTTTGGCTGGGCCGGCATTCCGGGCGTTTGCCAAAAGTGACCCGCAGTAAGAGCGGAACCCTAAGAAGCCGTTACCGCAGCAACGGACATGCACCCCGACCCTACGGGTTATTCACACCAACCAGACTCATCAACCCCGCCAACGGAAAATCCCCCTCAAGCTCCGCAAGGCTGGCAGTGTGCATCGGTTGCGGCTGACGCAGATGACCATGCTGCAAAAAGCTGATCAAGCTGCCCACCAACGGCTGATGGCTGACCAGCAGCACGTTGTCATCGGTGTCGAGCTTTTCCAAGACCTGCAACGGACTGCTGTCAGGCGTCAACCACGGCACGGTACGAATCTGCGGCTCAAACCCCAAGGCGTCACGAACCAAGTGGGCAGTTTGCTGCGCACGCACATACGGACTGGCGAGGATGGCGCTGATCGGCTGGCCGATCAGGTGCGCGGCACTGCGCAACACTTCGCCACGGCCATGCTCGGTGAGGTTGCGCTCGGCGTCGGTGCGCGCATGCCCTTGGGCTTCACCGTGACGCAAAATCCACAGCTTCACAGTTTTGGCTCTTCATCACGCACCGGGTGCGGCGCTGGCGGCACGCTGTGGGCGGCCTCACCTTCAGGAGCACGCGGGGTGGGCCAATCGGCGAAGGGCCAGGGTTTCTGCTCGGTGTGGAAGCTGCCGAAACGGCCGATCTGCGCAAGGAACTGGCTGAGGCTGTCGCCAAAATTCATCAGGCCCAGGTTCGGCGCGCCGTAGACCAGGCGATACACCAACTGCACCACCACCAACGCGCCCAGCAGGAACTGGGCAACTTGCCACACCAGGGCAAACACCAGCATCCACAGGATACGCAGGAGAATGGACTCGTATTTCGGGGCCGCTTTGGGATCGTTCATGGCGCGTTCCTCAGTTGAAACCACTGGTGGAAATAAAGTCGACATCGGTCTTGGGCTCGGCGCGCATCAGCAACTCGATGACTTGGTTCAAGGTGCGCCCTTCAAACAGGATCGCGTGCAGCCCGGCGACCAGCGGCATATATACCCCGACCTCCTGAGCCTTGGCCTTCAGCACTTTAAGCGTGTTGACGCCTTCAGCCACTTCGCCCAGGCGCGTGACCGCGTCTTCCAGGCTCAAACCCTGGCCCAGGGCGAAACCGACCTGGTAGTTGCGGCTTTTCGGCGACGAGCAGGTCACGATCAAATCACCCACGCCCGCCAGGCCCAGGAAAGTCATCGGGTTGGCGCCCTGATTCACCGCAAAGCGGGTCATCTCCGCCAGCGCGCGAGTGATCAGCATGCTCTTGGTGTTCTCGCCCATGCCCAGGGCCACGGCCATGCCGGCGATGATCGCGTAGACGTTCTTCAGCGCCCCGCCCAGTTCGACACCAAAGCGGTCGCCGCTGGCGTAGACGCGAAACGTGCGGCCATGCAACACCGCCTGGACGCGTTCACATAACGCTTCATCTTCACTGGCGACCACGGTGGCCGTCAGCGCATGCTCGGCGACTTCCCGCGCCAGGTTCGGCCCGGACAGCACGCCAATGCGCGCCTGAGGGGCGATCTCTTCGAGGATTTCGCTCATCAGCTTGAAGGTGTGCGCCTCGATGCCCTTGGTCAGGCTGACCAGCAGCTTGCCCGCCAGGCGTTCGGCGTGAGGCGCCAGCACTGAGCGCAAGGCGCTCGAAGGCAGTGCGACAAAGCACAGGTCACATTCCGTCAGCGTGGCCAGCAGATCGGTCACCGGTTCGACCGCCGCATGAATCTTGATGCCTTTAAGGTAACGGGGGTTTTCCCGATGAACGCGGATGGCCTCGGCCTGCTCGGGATCGCGCATCCATTGGCGCACCGCGTGGCCGTTCTCGGCCAGCAGGTTTGCCACGGCGGTACCAAAACTTCCGCCTCCCAGGACCGCAATAGGGCGCTGTTCAGTCATATGCAATCCGTTAATCCATACCAGTGGCGATGGCGGCATTATACGGGGCGACCCGCTTGCGGCCAGCCCCCGTATCAATTCCCGCGCTTGTCGGAAAATGCCACCGCTGTGTGAAGTAATTGCGCGGGCCACGACTGGCAAATGGCCCCACCTCAGTTAACATGGGCGGCTATCCGTAATTATCAAGGCCGTGCCGTGTATCTGGGCCCTCCTCCTCGCTCACCTCTATTGTTGATGCTGTTGTGCAGTGTGCCTGCCGTGGCGGATGACCTGTTTCTGGACAGTCAGCCGCTGCCACAGGTGCTGACGGCCACGCGTCTCAAGCAATCGGCGGCCGCCGTGCCCGGCAGCATGACCGTGATCGACAGCGAACTGATCAAGGCCAGCGGCGCCCGGGACATCGCCGAGTTGCTGCGGCTGGTGCCGGGGATGATGGTCGGCTACACCACCGGCAACCAGGCGGCGGTGAACTACCACGGCACCAGCGCCAGCGATGCGCGGCGCATGCAGGTGTTGATCGACGGGCGTTCGGTGTACCGCGCGGGCCTGGCCACGGTGGACTGGAGCGATATTCCGGTGGCGATGGAAGACATCGAGCGTATCGAGGTGTTTCGCGGCCCCAACACAGTCAGCTATGGCGCCAATGCGCTGATGGCGGTGGTCAATATCCTCACGCGCTCGCCGTCCAACAGCCACGGCTCGCGGGTCAAAGTGATCCGTGGCGAACGTGGGATCAACGACTTCTATGCCAGCCAGGGCATGGGCTGGGAAACCGGTGACTTGCGCCTGTCGATGTCCGGGCAACAGGACGATGGTTTTGACAGCGATGCCGTCGGCGCCGACCGCCGTGACGGCCGCCGCCTCAGCCGTTTCAGCCTGGCGGTGAGCCAGACCCTGAACGCGCAGCAGAGCATCGATTTGCAACTCGACGCCAAGGAAGGCAGCAACCAGCGCCCCTACACCTACACCCCGGTATTCGCCGGGATTACCGAAGGTGGCACCAATTCCGACGTAACAGCCAAGGACTATGCCGGCTCCGTGCGCTGGAACGTCGAGTTCAACCCCGAACACAGCCTGTATATCCAGGGCTCAGCCCAGCAATGGGACCGCCAGCAGGTCTGGAAAGCCTGTGACGCCAAGGTGTCGTTCAGCCCGGAACTGACCCAACTGTGGCAGCTCAACCCCAACTACGCCGAGCAGTTGGCCCGCCACATGGACATCTACAGCAAGGGCACGGCCCCGTCCGGCACCGCCGCCGAACAAGCACTCGGCAACCAGGTGCTGGACCAGTGGCGCCAGGGTGCCAGCCAGAGCGTGTGCGGCAATATCGACCAAAGCACCCGCGAAAGCCGCTATGACATTGAGCTTCAGGACACCCTGAGCCTGTCCGACAGCCTGCGCCTGGTCAGCGGCATGAATTACCGCTACGACCGCGCCGATTCCGACACTTACTTCAACGGCACCCTCGACGACACCACCTGGCGCCTGTTCGGCCACCTGGAATGGCGCGCCAGCGAACACTGGCTGCTGCAAGGTGGCGCGATGTACGAAGACACCCACTTGAGCGGCAACTCGCTGACGCCGCGGGTGGCGGTCAATTACCTGATCAACCCGCGCCACGGCCTGCGCGCGGTGTATTCCGAGGCGATTCGCTCGCCGGACATGTTCGAGAACAACGTCAACTGGAGCTATCGCGTCACCAATCTCAGCTCCCCGGCCTATGGGCAAAACTCCGGGCAATATTTTGTGGTAACTCGCGGCCCCGGCAACCTCGATAAAGAGTTGATGCGCTCGCGCGAGCTGGGCTACAACGGCTTCTTTGCCGACCTTGGGCTGAATGTCGACGTGAAACTGTTCTACGACGAAATCACCGACATGATCAGCTCGCCACTGCGCAACAACCAATACATTGCCAGCAACGCCAACAGCGCACGGTTTACCGGCGCCGAGTCGCAGTTCGACTGGCGCATGAGCAACGCCGACCGCCTGCGGCTGACCTATGCTTACGTCGACGCCGCTTCAAGCAACCCGCTGGACAAGGCACAAACCGCACGCAACAGCGGCTCTGCCGGCTGGCTGCGTGAATGGGGCCAGGGCTGGTCCAGTGCGTTGTTCTACTATGGCGACGACGCGCTCAACAGGTATCGCTTCGAACGGGTCGACCTGCGGGTGGCCAAGCGCATTGCCTTGGGCAACGCCAATGTGGAGCTGGCCGGCATGTTGCAACAACGCCTCGATAACCAGCCCACCACCTGGGCCGACAACAATTACGACAGTCGCCACGTGCTCTACTTCAGCGCGGAGTTAGAGTTCTGACATGGGCGATCAGTCACGGATGACCCTGCGATTTTTTCCCCGGCTCTGGCGGCGAGGCGTGCTGTTGGCGTGCCTGCTGCTGAGTGCGCCGGTGTGGAGCGCCGACATCCTGCTGACCGCCGCCGAAGACGGTGCCGGCGTCCAGGCCTTCGCCCAGGCCCTTGCCCAGCGCCGCCCCGACGACCATGTGACCTTCACCCCGCTCAAAGACTTGCCGGCGCCGAGCCAGTTGCCAGCCAGCACCCGCCTGATCCTGTTGGACCTGCCCGGTCTTGACTGGCGCCTGCAGGATGCCCAAGGCCCGTCGACCCTGGTGCTGCGCATCAGCCGCCTGCAAGCTCGCCAGCGGCTGGGCAGCACACATCCGGCCAGAATCAGCCTGTTGTGGAGCGACCCGCCGCTGGAACGCCAGTTGAGGCTGATCGCCAGCATCCTGCCCCAATACCGACGCATCGGCGTGCTTTACGGCATCGACAGTGAATTCCTGCTGCAGGAGCTGCGTCAGTATGCGGCGCCCATGGGGCTGGAAATTGTGCCGCAGCGCTGGGACAACATTAATGACAGTCGTCCCTTGCTGAACCTGTTCAAGAACAGCGATGTGTTGCTCGGCCTTGACGACCCGCAGCTGTACAACCCCAAGACCGTGAAGAACCTGTTGCTCAGCAGCTATGCCCAGCAACTGCCGTTGGTGGGCCCCAACGCCGGGTTCGTCAAGGCCGGCAGCCTGGCCAGCACCTACAGCGACCAGGCTGACTGGCTCGACGTGCTCGACCGACTGCTGAACCACCCGCCGTCCAGTTGGCCACGCACGTTGTACCCGGAACACTTCAAAGTCGTGGGCAACCCGCAAGTCGCGCGCTCACTGGGCATCGAACAGGTTGACGAAGTCGCCGTCGCCGCCGGACTGGCCGAAGGAGAAAAACGCCCATGACCTTGCGTCGTCGTTGGGACATCAATACCCGCACCCAGCTCATCACCTTGGGCCCGGCGCTGTTGCTGACCCTGCTGCTGATCAGCTTCTTTACCTTCGTGCGTATTCAGGATTTGCGCCAGGAGCTGGACCATACCGGTCAGTTGATCGCCAACCAACTGGCCCCCGCCACCGAATACGGCGTGATTTCCGGCAACATCGATGTGCTCGACAGCTTGCTGCGCGCGACACTGGCCACGCCGCACGTGCGCTTCCTGGAGATTCAGGACAGCACCGAGAAAATCCTCTTGTACGTCGAACAGCCGTCGGAGAAGCACGACCATTCGCTGTCGGTGAAAGTGTTCCAGGCACCGATCCGTCTGCAACATATCCAGCTGGGTAATGACTTTTTCCAGGACAACCTCAACGAACCCAAGGCGCCGCGGGCGGATTACCTGGGACGGGTAATTGTCGGCATGTCCAATGACGCGTTCAGCCAGCGCCAACAGGAGATTCTGTTCAAGGCCGGGATTCTCGCCCTGTTCGCCCTGCTGTTTACCTTCCTGCTCGCACGGCGTCTGGCCGCCAGCCTGTCGCAGCCGATCAGCGCCATGGGCCACGCGGTCAAAGCGATCCAGCAAGGCGACTACAAGACGCCGCTGCCGATCGTCGACGACTCGGAGCTCGGTGACCTGTCGCGCCATATCAACAACCTCGCCGAGGGCCTCAACCAGGCCAGCCGCGAGCAGCACCAGGCCATGGCCCAGTTGATCCAGACCCGCGAAGAAGCCGAGCGCGCGAACAATGCCAAGTCGGACTTCCTGGCGATGATGAGCCACGAGCTGCGCACGCCCATGAACGGCGTGCTGGGCATGTTGCAACTGCTGGAAACCACCGAGATGACCGAGGAGCAGACCGAGTACGCGGCGCTGGCCTCCGAGTCCACCGAACACTTGCTCAAAGTGATCAACGACATCCTCGACTTCTCGCGCATCGAGCGCGCCGCGCTGGAGCTGGAGCATATCCCGTTCAATCTGGCGGACCTGATCAGCAGCTGTGCCCAGGCGTTCCAGCACAGCGCCCAGCAACGCGGCCTGGCGCTGGCGTTGCCGATTCCGGCGGGCATGGAGTCCTTGCGGGTGCAGGGCGATCCGACGCGGATCCGGCAGATCCTGGTGAACCTGATCGGCAACGCGCTGAAGTTCACCGAGCATGGCACGGTCACCGTCGAGCCTCACTGGCAAACCCTCGACCATGAATTGGTGTGGTTCACCTGCACCGTGCGCGACAGCGGCATCGGCATTTCCGCCGAGCGTCTAGAACTGATGTTCGATGCGTTCCAGCAGGCCGACAGTTCCATTTCAAGACGTTACGGCGGCACCGGGCTGGGCCTGCCGATCGCCCGCACCCTCGCCGAACGCATGGGCGGCACGCTGCGCGCCAAGAGCGAAGAAGGCCGTGGCTCGGTGTTTACCCTGGAAATTCCGCTGGCCATCGACCAGCAAAGCCTGCCGACCATTGCCCTGCACGCCGAAGGCAAAACCAGCGCCGGTAACGGCCGCCACGTGTTGCTGGTGGAAGACAACCCGGTCAACCGCACCGTGGTTGAAGCCATGTTGCGCAGCCTGGGCTTTGAAGTGAGCCTGGCCACCGACGGAGCCGAGGCGATCCGCAGTGCCGAGAGCCTGATATTTACCGCCATTCTGATGGATTGCCGCTTGCCGCTGATCGATGGCTATGAAGCCACCCGCCAGATTCGCCAACTGCCCGGCTGCGCCAATCTGCCGATTATCGCGCTCACCGCCAACGCGTTGCAGGGCGATCGCGAGGCCTGTTTGGCAGCCGGAATGAACGATTACCTGGCCAAGCCGTTCAAACGCACGGATTTGCAGCAAATACTGCAACGTTGGGTGCAATAGCGCTGCGCCATCAACCAACTGCGACTGGCGTGAAACACGAAAGTGCGGCAGTCTTAGGCACCCGAACGGGCCTATAAACAGGCTCGGTTTAAAATTTCAGTGAACAAGTGTACATTCAGTGCCTTGCCGCTGTGACTTTCACTACAACGCAATAGTCTATGTGTAGGCTGCCGACATGAGGCATGAACGCTTCATTCGGTTCGGGAAGATTTGCCCTACCCTGCCGCATGGGATTATTGAGGAGCTCGCATGACCAAACAAAACGCCTTTACTCGGGAAGACCTGCTGCGCTGCAGTCGCGGTGAGCTGTTCGGCCCAGGTAACGCGCAACTGCCCGCCCCGAACATGCTGATGGTGGATCGCATCACCCATATCAGCGAAGAGGGTGGCAAGTACGGCAAAGGTGAATTGGTCGCCGAGCTGGATATCACCCCTGACCTGTGGTTCTTTGCCTGCCATTTCGAAGGCGACCCTGTCATGCCAGGTTGCCTGGGCCTCGACGCCATGTGGCAACTGGTCGGCTTCTACCTGGGCTGGCAAGGCCTGCCGGGCCGCGGCCGGGCACTGGGTTCGGGCGAAGTGAAGTTCTTCGGCCAGGTCCTGCCGACCGCCAAGAAAGTCACCTACAACATTCAAATCAAGCGCGTCCTCAAGGGCAAGCTGAACCTCGCAATCGCCGATGGTTCGGTCACTGTCGACGGTCGCGAGATCTATACTGCCGAAGGCCTTCGGGTCGGCGTATTCACTTCCACTGACAACTTTTAAGGGTTATCCGCATGCGCCGCGTCGTTATCACTGGTCTGGGCATTGTTTCTTGCCTGGGCAATGACAAAGAGACCGTCACCGCTAACCTGCGTGCAAGTCGCCCTGGCATCCGCTTCAACCCGGAATATGCCGAAATGGGTCTGCGTAGCCAGGTTTCCGGCTCCATCGACCTGCCCCTCGAAGAACTGATCGATCGCAAGATCTATCGCTTCGTCGGCCACGCTGCCGCTTACGCCTACCTGGCCATGAAAGACGCCATCGCTGATTCCGGCCTGAGCGAAGACCAGGTATCGAACGTACGCACTGGCCTGATCGCCGGCTCCGGCGGCGCATCGACCCTCAACCAGATGGAAGCGTTGGACATCCTGCGCGAAAAAGGCGTGAAACGCGTTGGCCCGTACCGTGTAACGCGGACCATGGGCAGCACCGTTTCGGCCTGCCTGGCCACGCCGTTCCAGATCAAGGGCGTGAACTACTCGATCTCCTCCGCGTGCGCCACCAGTGCTCACTGCATCGGCACTGCGGTCGAGCAGATCCAGCTGGGCAAGCAAGACATCGTTTTCGCCGGCGGTGGTGAAGAAGAGCATTGGAGCCAGTCGTTCCTGTTCGACGCCATGGGCGCACTGTCCACCCAGTACAACGAAACCCCGGAAAAGGCCTCCCGCGCCTACGACGCCAAGCGTGACGGTTTCGTCATCGCCGGCGGTGGCGGCATGGTCGTGGTCGAGGAGCTGGAACACGCTCTGGCCCGCGGTGCGAAGATCTACGCGGAAATCGTCGGTTACGGCGCCACGTCCGACGGCTACGACATGGTTGCGCCAAGCGGCGAAGGCGCTATCCGTTGCATGCAGATGGCCATGTCCACCGTGGATACCCCAATCGACTACCTGAACACCCACGGCACTTCGACCCCGGTCGGCGATGCCAAGGAAATGGAAGGCGTGCGTGCGGTATTCGGCGACAAGGCTCCGGCCATCAGCTCCACCAAGAGCCTGTCCGGTCACTCCCTGGGCGCCGCTGGCGTTCACGAAGCGATCTACTGCCTGCTGATGATGGAAGGCAACTTCATGGCCGGTTCGGCCAACATCGAAGAGATCGACCCGGTCGTCGCCGATATGCCGATCCTGACCAAGACCGTCGAGAACGCAAAAATCGACACCGTGATGAGCAACAGCTTCGGCTTCGGTGGCACTAACGCCACTCTGGTGCTGAAACGCTGGCAGGGTAAGTAAGACCTGTAGGCTGAGCATGTGAAAAAGCCCCGACTGGTTCGGGGCTTTTTTATGCGTGGCTGGATTTGAGACCGAGTCGCCGCATCGCAGGCAAGCCAGCTCCCACATTTGACTGTGTTCACACATCAAAGTGTGGGAGCTGGCTTGCCTGCGATAGCGTCCACTCGGTTTACGGCACTACACCGAAAACCGCGCCACCATCGTGTTCAGATCCACCGCCAACCGCGACAACTCCTGGCTCGCCGCACTGGTCTGATTCGCCCCGGTCGACGTCTGATGCGCCAAATCGCGAATATTCATCAAGTTGCGATCCACCTCGCGCGCCACCGCGGCCTGCTGCTCCGACGCGCTGGCAATCACCAGGTTGCGCTCGTTGATCAGGGTAAACGCCGACGCAATCTCTTCCAGCGCCGTGCCCGCCGACTTGGCGATGCCCAACGTGGACCGTGCCCGCGTATTGCTCTGCTGCATCGAACTCACGGCCTGATCGGTGCCCTGTTGAATTGCGCTGATCATCTGCTCGATTTCCTGGGTCGACTGTTGCGTGCGATGGGCCAAGGCCCGCACTTCATCCGCCACCACCGCAAACCCACGCCCGGCGTCCCCGGCGCGGGCCGCTTCAATCGCCGCATTCAAGGCCAGCAAATTTGTCTGCTCGGCAATTGAGCGAATCACATCCAGCACTTTGCTGATGCCATACACCTTTTGCGCCAGCTCCTCGACCTGGGTCGCATTGGCGGTCACATCCGTGGCCAGGGCCTCGATCGACTCGACCGTCTGGTGCACCTGTTCACGCCCGTGCTGGGCAATGCGGTCGGACTCACGCGAGGCTTGTGACGTCGCCACGGCGTTGCTCGCCACCTCTTCCACCGCCGCCGTCATCTGGTTAACCGCCGTCGCCGCCTGTTCAATTTCCTGATTCTGCTGGTGCAAGCCGCGGGTAGCGTCTTCGGTGACGCAACTGAGCTCTTCGGACGCCGAGGCCAATTGGTTGGACGATTCGGCAATACGCCGAATGGTGTCGCGCAGGTTCTCCTGCATGCCTTTGAGCGCCTGCTGCAAACGCGCCGGCTCGTCGCTGCCCGTCACGCTGATCTCACCCGTCAAGTCGCCACTGGCCACGCCCTGGGCGATTTTCAACGACTGTGCCAGCGGCAGCACGATACTGCGAGTCAGCCACACCGCCAGCCCGATGGTGATCAGCGCGGTGACCACGATCATGCCGACCACCCAAGTGCGAGATTGAGCAAACACTCGTTGCGCCAGGCTCGCAGCCTGATTGGCACTGGCCTTGTTCAAGGCCACCAGGTCGTGCAGCGTCCCGGCCATCTCATCGGCAAGTTGATTCATCTCGCCGTTGACCACCTTGATTGCGTCTTCCAAT
This sequence comes from Pseudomonas sp. TWRC1-2, assembly GCF_049896685.1. NCBI lineage: Bacteria > Pseudomonadati > Pseudomonadota > Gammaproteobacteria > Pseudomonadales > Pseudomonadaceae > Pseudomonas > Pseudomonas sp. TWRC1-2. The sequence goes on from NZ_JAFCUU010000004.1 coordinate 141,475, forward strand.
CGATTGGCCTTGGAGAGCGTCATGACCTGTTCCTGGCGCTGCAGGTATTGCTGCTCCCCGGCCTTGAAGCGATCAAACAGCGTGCGCTCTTCGGGCAGCACAATCAGCGCTTCATAGAGGGTTTGCGCATGGTGCAGGCCACTTTTGAGCTCGGTGAGTTTCTGCTCGTTCTGCGCCAGCGCCTGTGGGTCTCGATTGACCAGCAAGCGCAGGGTCAGCGCACGAACCCGCAACAGGTCCTGGCTCATCTCCCCCACCGCCATCACGCTGGGCAACCAGTTGTTTTCGACCTGATCCGACTGCTGGCGCATATTGGCCATCTGCAACAGGGCAAAGCCGCCCAAGGCGAACACCATCAATGCCAGCACGCCAAAGCCCAAACTGGCGCGGGGGGCGATATTCAGACTACGCATACTCATTGCCTGGATTCCTTCCAAATGCGCTGCATCCACCTGCAGCGGGTCTCCTGAAAGGTATCGGCCCGTGTTCAATATTGCGTAAGACGAAAAGGCGATATCAATGTGCTTGCTCATCGCGAGCTGATTTCGGCAGAACTGCCAGAAAGTTGTCTCGCGCTACCTTGCGGGCTACCTCCTCGGGCAGAGCGTCGAGAAAGGGTGCAAAGCGATGCATTTCCTTACCGAGCTTGTTGAAGCGCCCTACAACATCCGAACCCAGCATAAAACGCTCCGGGAAGCGCTCTACCAGCTTTACCCACTCGGGCCGAGGCTTGCCCGCTTCATCGAGCAAGTAAGGCGTGAGCATGCTCCAGGACAGGTCAATGTAGAGATTGGGGTACGCCTCAAGCAGGCGGTTCAAGGTCGGCAGAAGAAAGTCCATCTGCACCTGATGACGGTGAATCTCTTTGCTGGTGCCGGCATGGGCCCAGATAAAGCGGGTGTGCGGGTGGTTGCGCAGCGATTCTTCCACCTCCGGCAGGTACAGCGGGTTGCGCTCGCGCTTGGAGGTAATGTTGGCGTGCAGCATCACCGGCAGATCGTTTTCGGCGGCGAGGTGATAGATGCGCCTCATGGCTTCGTTGTTGGCGCGCGGGGTGTCGCCGGCGGTCAAGGCCGTGAGGTCATCATGGCGCGTGAACACCTCACCGATGCCCTGCCAAAGCCCGGGGTTGAGATCCAGCATGCGCTGGATATGGGCCGCGGAATTTTTGTCGTTAGGGTTGAAGCCGGATAAAAACGGGTGAAAGTACCGACGCTGCTCAGGTGTGAGTTTGTTCACCGCAGCCGCAACGATCACGTCAGTGGCGCTGTACCAATAGGCATCGGCATCGTCCCCGGCGTAGTAACGCGGGCGCTTGGGTTCGTCTTCGTGCCATTTTTTAGCGACGGGAATACCGGAAATCATCACGTGTTCGATGTGGGCGTCGGCCATCGCCTTGAGCAATGCATCCATGCCCGCCGTTTCCTGGAAAAAATCCACGTAGTGCAGGTGCGCGTCGCTGTAGGCATAGTCGCGCGCCTGCACCGCAACGCTGGCGGCGGCGAACAGCAGGGCGAGACTCAGGCGGGTCAGGGGCACGGTAGAACCTCGGTATCGGCTAATACGGGTAGACCGTGTGCACAGCACCACGGTTCATCGGCCAAAAACGCGGAACACCTAAGTGCCAGCATGTTCTATAACTGCATGACCTTCATCCTGCCAACCTTGTGAGGTTCACCATGCCTGTTACCGTCAACACCCTGAACCACGACAATTTTCGCCACAGTGTGAATATCAATAACCACGAACTGTTCACCGACCTGCCCAAGAGCCTGGGCGGCGACGACTCGGCGCCCTCCCCCCACGACTATTTCGATGCTGCCCTGGCCTCGTGTAAGGCCTTGACCGTCAAGCTCTACGCCCAGAAGAAAGACATCCCGCTGACCGGCGTGACCGTGGAAGTCACCCACGACAGCACCGAGGAGCAAAAAGGCAAATACAAACTCAACGTCAAGCTGACCCTCAAAGGCGTGCTCACCGACGCACAGCGCGATGAGCTGCACCACGTCGCCGATCGCTGCCCGGTACACAAACTGATGACCACCGCCGACGTCACCATCGAGACCACATTGTCCGAAGGCGCTTTCAGCCAATAGCGCCAACCTCCCGTCGAGCGGGTTATGCTCTTGGTCATCCAACCCGCTCAGACAGGGACGCACCATGCCCATCCTCACCGTGATCCGCCCGCGCGCCGAAGAGGTCGAGGGCCAGCCAATCCTGCGCCCGCTGCCGTCGCGCGAATGCCGTAGCGTCGGGCCTTTCGTGTTTTTCGATCACATGCTGCTCACGCGCTATGCGCCGGGTACCGGCATGAACATCCGCCAGCACCCGCATATCGGGTTGTCCACGCTGACCTATTTGTTTGAGGGCGCGCTGCAGCACAAGGACAGCCTCGGCTCGGACCAGGTGGTGCAGGCCGGCGACGTCAGTTGGATGACCGCCGGCAGCGCGATTGCCCACGTCGAACGCACGCCCGAGGCACTCAAGGCCGACGGTTTCAGCCTGCATGGGCTGCAAGTGTGGCTGGCCTCCCCCAAGGACCATGAAACCGGACCCGGGCATTACAGCCATCACGCGGCAGCGAGCTTACCGGTCAGTGACAACCTGGGCGTGCAGGTTCGCCTGATCGCAGGCGCCGGCTTCTGCCTTAAATCGCCAGTACCGGTGCTCTCGCCCACCGTGTATGCCGAAGTGCAGATGCAGACGGCCACGACGCTGCTGATCCCGGATGAATACGAGGAACGGGCGGTGTATGTGCTGGAGGGTGAAGCGCAGTTGGACGGTGAGGCCTTGGCGGTGCATAGCCTGGTTGTCCTGCCTGCCGGGCAGGAAATGACGCTGTTCGCTGAAAGTGATTGCCACCTGGTGGTGTTTGGCGGCGCGCCGCTGGACGGGCCACGGCGGATCAACTGGAATTTTGTCACGAGCGACCCGGCGATGATCGAACAGGCGCGGCAACGATGGGCGGCCGGGGATTGGCCGACGGTGCCGGGGGAAACTGAAAGAATTGAGTTGCCTGGGAGATAGCCATCGGGGGCAAGCCCCCTCCCGCACTTGAACTGTGAATACATTCAAAATGTGGGAGGGGGCTTGCCCCCGATGAAGCCCTAACAGGCGCCGAAGATTCAGCCCTTGAACACTTCATCCAGCAAGTTATGCATCGACTGGAACGCCCGCGCAGCGGTCTTCGCGTCATACATCATCTTGCCCGGCACATTGGCGTGCGGGTCGGTGAAGGAATGCACGGCGCCGCCGTAGCTCAGCAGTTGCCAATCCACACCGGCCGCGTTCATTTCATCTTCAAACGCCGGCAGTTGCTCTTTCGGCACCAAGGGATCGGACGCACCGTGCAGCACCAACACCGCGCCTTTGATGTTCTTCGCATCCGCAGGGTTCGGCGTGTCGAGGGTGCCGTGGAACGACACGGCGGCCTTCAACGGGGCGCCGGTACGCGCCAGCTCAAGGGAGCAGCAACCGCCGAAGCAGAAACCAAAGGTCGCAAGCCTGGAGGTATCCACCGCCGCCTCGCTCTGGCCTTGCAGTTGCTCGAAGGCCGCCTGCATGCGCTTGTTCAGCAGCGGGCGATCATTTTTCAACGGCATCATGGCCGCGCCAGCTTCATCGCCATTGGAGGGCCGCACGGTTTGGCCGTACAGGTCGGCGATCAGCACCACGTAGCCCTTGGCAGCCACGCTTTTGGCGATCTCTTCAGCACCGGCACTCACACCCATCCAGTTCGGCGCCATCAGCAGACCCGGCAGCGGGCCCTTATGGCTGGCATCGAACGCCAGGCGGCTTTCATAAGACTGGCCATCAATCTGATAGACCACGGAACGCACAGTGACTTGGCTCATCATTTACTCCAGTTGAGATGCGTAGAACGAAAAAACCCGCCGAAGCGGGTTTTTCTACAACGGTGTTAAACCGACAGTTCAACCAACAGCTTGTTCAGTCGGCGCACGTAGGCGGCCGGGTCTTTCAGGCTGTCACCAGCGGCGAGCGCCGCCTGGTCGAAGAGGATGTGCGACAGGTCGCCAAAACGCTCTTCGCTTTGCTCGCCATCGAGTTTCTCGATCAGCGGGTGAGCCGGGTTGAATTCGAAGATCGGCTTGGAATCCGGAACCTTCTGACCGCTGGCTTCAAGGATCTGACGCATCTGCATGCCCAGGTCCTGCTCGCCGATGGCCAGAATCGCCGGAGAGTCGGTCAGACGGTGGGAAACCCGCACTTCGCTGACGGCATCGCCCAAGGCGGACTTGATTCGTTCAACCAGGCCTTCTTTGGCCTTGGCGACTTCTTCGGCTTCTTTTTTCTCTTCTTCGGAGTCCAGGTTACCCAGGTCCAGGTCACCACGGGCCACGTCGACGAAGGTTTTGCCGTCGAACTCGCTGAGGTAGCTCATCAGCCACTCATCGATACGGTCGGTCAACAGCAGCACTTCGATGCCTTTCTTGCGGAAGACTTCCAGGTGCGGGCTGTTTTTGACCTGCGCGTAGGTTTCACCGGTCAGGTAGTAGATCTTGTCCTGACCTTCCTTGGCGCGCGCCAGGTACTCGGCCAGCGACACAACCTGCTCACCGTCATCACCCAGGGTGGACGCGAAGCGCAGCAGGCCGGCGATTTTTTCCTTGTTGGCAAAATCTTCCGCCGGGCCTTCTTTCATGACCTGGCCGAAGTTTTTCCAGAAGCTCTTGTATTGCTCAGGCTCGTTCTTCGCCAGTTTCTCCAGCATGTCGAGCACGCGCTTGGTCAGCGCCGACTTCATGGAGTCGATGATCGGGTCTTTCTGCAGGATTTCGCGCGACACGTTCAACGACAGGTCGTTGGAGTCGACCACACCTTTGATGAAGCGCAGGTACAACGGCAGGAAGGATTCCGCCTGGTCCATCACGAACACGCGCTGCACGTACAGCTTCAGGCCTTTTGGCGCTTCACGCTGGTACAGGTCGAACGGAGCACGGGCCGGCACGTAAAGCAGCGAGCTGTATTCCAGCTTGCCTTCGACCTTGTTGTGGCTCCAGCTCAGCGGGTTTTCGTAGTCGTGAGCGATGTGCTTGTAGAACTCCTGGTATTCCTCGTCCTTTACCTCAGTGCGAGGACGGGTCCACAGGGCGCTGGCACGGTTGACCACTTCCCATTCCTGGGCAGGTTTCTCTTCGCCCTCGACAGCCGCCTGTTCTTTAGGCAGTTCGATCGGCAAAGCAATATGGTCGGAGTACTTCTTGATGATGTTGCGCAGACGGTAACCGTCGGCGAATTCATCTTCACCGGATTTGAGGTGCAGCACGATGCGCGTGCCACGGTCAGCCTTGTCGATGGTGGCGATTTCGAACTCGCCCTCACCTTTGGAGGACCAGTGCACGCCTTCGCTGGCGTCGAGGCCGGCGCGACGGCTGAACACTTCAACCTTGTCGGCGACGATGAAGGCCGAGTAGAAGCCCACACCGAACTGACCGATCAGGTGCGAATCTTTTTTCTGGTCGCCCGACAGGTTTTTCATGAAATCGGCGGTGCCGGATTTGGCGATGGTGCCCAAATGGGTGATCGCGTCTTCGCGGCTCATGCCGATGCCGTTGTCTTCGAGGGTGACGGTCTTGGCGTCTTTGTCGAAGCTCACGCGGATTTTCAGTTCGGCGCCACCTTCCAGCAACTCAGGCTTGGACAGGGCTTCGAAACGTAATTTGTCGACAGCGTCTGAGGCGTTCGAGATCAATTCGCGAAGGAAGATTTCCTTGTTGGAATACAGCGAATGGATCATGAGGTGCAGCAGCTGCTTCACCTCGGTCTGGAAGCCCAGGGTTTCCTTTTGAGTTTCCACACTCATGGTCATCAAACTCCAATTGGATGGCAGTGGCCGCGCCCTTGAGGGTTGGCGGCGGGTTGTCATCAAAGTTGGGGGCTAAGACCAGGATTTCAAGGGCGCGCCGATTCCTCAATCTTGAAATGTGCGCGGGCGGTGGCAATCGGTTCGGCCGGGGTACTTTGCCAGGCGGTGATCGCCACATTGGCAACTCGGCGGCCCTGGCGCCATACCTGGCATTTGGCGTAAGTGTCGCGAAACTGGCCGGCGCGCAGGTAATCGAGGGAAAAGTCGATGATTTTCGGAATGCCGGGCGAACCGGTAAACACCAGCAGGTGCAGCGCCGCCGACAGTTCCATAAACCCGGCAATCACGCCACCGTGCAGCGCCGGCAATATCGGGTTACCAATGTTGTCCTTGTTGGCCGGCATACGAAACAGCAATTCATCTCCCAGACGCGTGCACTCAATGCCGATCAGCTTGGCGTAGGGAATCAGGTCGAGCAGCGCCTCATAGTTACCGCGCTCATGGGCCTGTTCGAGGCGGGTTTTGAATCGGTGTGTCATGCCCGCTCTCCCTTTATGGCGCTGCCCAGCCCTTGGGTGCCCTTGAGGCGCTTGCCCATGCGCATGAATGTGCCCACCACATGGGCGATCGGCTGTTGCGGGTCATCCTGATAAGCGAAACCACGGGTGAAGATCACGTCAGTGGTCACCCGGTAACAGTGCGCAAAGCCATAAACAGGTTTGTGCGGTTCGGCGGGGTGCATGTAGTCAACGCGCAGGTCCAGGGTTGGGCACACCTCGAACTCGGGCAATACACACAGGGTTGCCATGCCGCAGGCCGTGTCCATCAAGGAGGTCAATGCGCCGCCGTGAATCACGCCGGTCTGGGGATCCCCAACGATATGCGGGCCGTAAGGCAGGCACAGCGTCATGCCTTCGTCGCTGGCAGCATGGACGGTGATGCCCAGCACCTGGCAATGGCGCAGCGCCGAAACAAAGCGCGTGGCACGGGCTAACAGGGGATTTTCGGTCATGTGGTCTAGACTCTTATTAGTGTTGATCCGCGGAGTATGTCGTGCGGTTGAAAGTTCCTTGATCACCGGTGTTTATATATCTGGGGAATAAAAGGAACTAATGCTGACCCCCCAGGCTCGAAAGGCCAGTAGATATCTTCAATAAGGAGAAACACCCCATGCGCAAGACTTTAGCTATTTCCATGATGCTCGCCGCTGCCCTCGGCCTCGCTGCCTGCGATAAAAAATCCGAAGACAAAGCCCAAGATGCACAGTCGCATTCTGAGCAAGCTCAGAAGGACATGGCGAAAGCACAGGATAAAGTGAACGACGCTGCAAAAGAAAACGCCGATGCTGCCAAAGCTCAGGCTGATGCAAACGCTGAAAAAGCGAAAGAAGATGGTACCGCTACTCCAGTAGCACCTGCCAAGCCTTAATAGCCTGGCAATTGCTGCGAAAGAAAGCCCGCTTACATAGCGGGCTTTTCTTTGTCTGCTGTTTAGCCGTGGGTTAAAAGTTGGACTAACCGGACGCCCTAGTTAAGACACTGCGTCTTTAGCCACTTCGGATGCCGGCGTATCAGTCGGGGTATAGACCATCACCTGCAGTACGTCGGAATGAAACTCCCGACGGTACAACACCACCACGACCCCGCCGCTCATCAACATGAACAACCAGGGGCTGACAAACCAGGCGAGCATGGTCATGCCAAAATAATAAGCGCGCAGGCCAAAGTTGAATTGGTTGGCGGCCATCGAGATCACCCTGGCTGCTCGCAGCGCAAACGCTTTGCGCTCCTGCTCCGACACATGCCGCTCACCGATCATCGGCGCCGACCCCACCAGCACCGCGGCAAAGTTGTATTGGCGCATGCACCAACTGAAGGTGAAAAACGCGTAGACGAACACCAGCGCCAGGCACAGCAGCTTGATTTCCGACATGCCCTGGGACGCCTGCTGCACCATGGGGATGTCCGCCAGCAACGACACCGCCCGCTCGGACGCACCGAGCACGGTAAGAATGCCGGCGAGGATGATCAACGTGCTGGAGGCGAAGAACGAAGCGTTGCGCTCCAGGTTGCCGATCACGCTGGCGTCGGCGATGCGGTTGTCGCGCAGCAACATGCGGCGCATCCAGTCTTCGCGATACAAATGCAGCACGCTGGCCAGGCAGGCGGTGTCGCGGGCTTTCCAAGTGGCGTATCGGGTGTAACCCCCCCAGCACAGGACGAACCAGAGGGCGGCAAGCAGGTGGACCTGATTGGTTTCGATGAACGACATGCGGGGCCTTATGCACAATGGATGGAGACGAACGCGGTTCAAAATGTGGAAGCTGGCTTGCCTGCGATAGCGCTGGATCGGGCGATACAGCAATCGCAGGCAACCAGCTCCCACACCGACCGCGTTTCAACTTTAGAGGGTAGTCGTCTCACAGGCATAAAAAATGCCCCGTATCGATTGATACGGGGCATTTCGATGCCGCGTGAAACCGCTCGTTACGCGATGGCTTCGCTACGCTTGCCGAGCATGCGATCAACCACAAATGCAACGACCAGCGTCATCACCGACGGCACCAGCCATGCCAGGCCTTGCTCGCTCAGCGGCAGGTGCGCCAGCTGGGCAGGTAACCAATCGGCCAGGCCCGCGCCCTTGAGCGCATCGATGCAACCAAAGATGAACGACACAAGCATCACCGGGCCAACGATACGGCCCTGCTCCAGCCAGAAGTCTTTGCAGAAGCTCAGGGCCACCAGCACGATGCACGGCGGGTAGATCGCGGTAAGCACCGGAATCGAGAAGGCGATCAGCTTGGTCAGGCCCAGGTTGGACACAAACAGCGAGAACAGCGCCAGGATCACGACCAGCGTCTTGTAGGACAGTGGCAGGATTTTGCTGAAGTACTCGGCGCACGCGCAGGTCAGGCCCACAGCGGTGACCAGGCATGCCAGGGAGATCAACACGGCGAGGAAGCCGCTGCCCAGGGAGCCGAACGTGTGTTGCACGTAAGCGTGCAGCACGGCCGCACCGTTGCTCGCACCGGCCGCCACGGCATGGCTGCCCGAACCCAGGCGGAACAGGCTGACGTACACCAGCGCCAGGCCCACGCCGGCAATCAACCCGGCAATGATTGCGTAGCGGGTGATCAGCTGTGGCGATTCGACGCCACGGGAACGGATGGCATTGACGATGACGATCCCGAACACCAGCGCGCCCAGGGTATCCATGGTCAGGTAACCATTGATGAACCCTTGGGAGAACGGTGCGGCCACGTATTCCGGTGTCGCCACGCCCACATCACCGGCCGGCAAGGCAAATGCAGCGATGCCGAGAATGGCCAGGGCGATGATTTTCAGTGGCGCCAGGAAGCGACCGACAGTGTCCAGCAGGCGGCCCGGGTACAGGGACACGAAGAACACCACGAGGAAATACACCGAGCTGTAGAGGAACAGCGCCAGCGGGCTTTCGCCGGTCAGCGGCGCCAAGCCCACTTCAAACGAAACGGTCGCGGTACGCGGGGTGGCGAACAGCGGCCCTACCGCCAGGTACGCCGCCGCCGCGAGCAGGCCGCCGGCGATCTTGCCGATCGGGCTGCTCAACGCGTCCATACCGCCGCCAACCTTGGCCAGGGCGATGACGGTGACCACCGGCAGACCGACCGCGGTGATCAGGAAGCCCAGCGCTGCCATCCAGACGTGAGGCCCGGACTGCAAACCAACGATAGGCGGGAAGATGATGTTGCCGGCGCCCACGAACAGGGCAAAAGTCATAAAGCCTAACGCCAGGATATCCTGGCTTTTCAACACTTTCATTTCAGGAAATACCACACTACTGAATCGGAATTTAGAGAGGGATTCCCTGTGGATGAGGGAACTGCTGCCGGTCCTTATGGGGACCGACCGATCTGGCGCGCGGCTTCCTTTTGGGATGCGGACGCATAAAGAGGCGGCTAGAGTACAGAATTGGGCTGACAAACGCACTGTTGCGGGGCGAACTGTCCGATAAGCGACATCCAAATGTCGCGTTTTCATACTTAACGTTGTTAATACAGAACAATGTGGGAGCGGGCTTGCTCGCGAATGCGGTCTGTCAGTACCAAATTTACCGACTGATCCTGCGCATTCGCGAGCAAGCCCGCTCCCACATTTTGATCTTCAACAATCTCCAGAACGCACAAAGGCCACCCGAAGGTGGCCTTTGTGTGGGTGAAGCGTCAGCTAAGCGCGAGGCTTACTTGACAGCCCAACCCGTCAGCTCAGCCAAGGCTTTGCCGATGTCTGCCAGCGAACGCACGGTTTTAACGCCTGCGTCTTGCAGTGCAGCGAATTTCTCGTCTGCAGTGCCTTTGCCGCCAGAGATGATTGCGCCAGCATGGCCCATGCGCTTGCCCGCAGGGGCAGTCACACCAGCGATGTAGGAAACAACCGGCTTGGTCACGTGTGCCTTGATGTAGGCAGCCGCTTCTTCTTCAGCCGAACCGCCGATCTCACCGATCATCACGATCGCTTCGGTCTTCGGGTCTTCCTGGAACAGCTTCAGGATGTCGATGAAGTTCGAGCCTGGGATCGGGTCACCGCCGATGCCGACGCAAGTCGACTGACCGAAACCGGCGTCAGTGGTTTGCTTCACAGCTTCGTAGGTCAGGGTGCCGGAACGCGAAACGATACCGACTTTGCCTGGCAAGTGAATGTGACCTGGCATGATGCCGATCTTGCATTCGCCTGGGGTGATCACGCCTGGGCAGTTAGGGCCGATCAGGACTACGCCCAGCTCGTCGCACTTAACTTTAGCGTCCAGCATGTCCAGGGTAGGAATGCCTTCGGTGATGCACACGATCAGCTTGATGCCGCCGAATGCTGCTTCCAGGATGGAATCCTTGCAGAAAGGTGCTGGAACGTAGATCACGCTGGCGGTGGCGCCAGTGGCAGCTACAGCGTCTTTCACGGTGTTGAACACTGGCAGACCCAGGTGCTCGGTGCCGCCTTTGCCCGGAGTTACGCCGCCAACCATCTTGGTGCCGTACTCGATGGCTTGCTGGGTGTGGAAACTACCTTGCGAACCGGTAATACCCTGGCAGATAACTTTGGTGTCTTTATTGATCAGGACGCTCATTATTTGCCCTCCGCAGCTTTGACAACTTGTTGAGCAGCGTCGGTCAGGCTGGTAGCCGCGATGATGTTCAAACCGCTTTCTGCCAGTACTTTAGCGCCCAGTTCAGCGTTGTTACCTTCAAGGCGTACAACAACCGGGATTTTAACGCCGACTTCTTTCACTGCACCGATGATGCCTTCGGCAATCATGTCGCAACGAACGATGCCGCCGAAGATGTTGACCAATACTGCAGCGACGTTGGAGTCGGACAGGATGATCTTGAACGCTTCGGTTACGCGCTCTTTGGTAGCACCGCCGCCCACGTCGAGGAAGTTGGCTGGTTTGCCGCCATGCAGGTTGACGATGTCCATGGTACCCATGGCCAGGCCAGCACCGTTGACCATGCAACCGATGTTACCTTCCAGCGCTACGTAGTTCAGTTCGAACTTGGCAGCGTGCGCTTCGCGCGGATCGTCTTGCGACGGATCGTGGAAAGTCTTCAGCTTAGGCTGACGGTACATGGCGTTGGCGTCGATGTTGATCTTGGCGTCGAGGCAGTGCAGATCGCCGTCAGCCTTGATCACCAGCGGGTTCACTTCCAGCAGGGCCAGATCGTGATCCTGGAACAGTTTGGCCAGACCTACGAAGATCTTGGCGAACTGGGCAACTTGCTTGCCTTCCAGGCCCAGCTGGAAAGCCAGCTCGCGACCCTGGAATGGCTGAGCGCCAACCAGTGGATCGATAGTGGCTTTCAGAATTTTTTCTGGGGTTTCGTGAGCGATCTTCTCGATGTCCACGCCACCTTCGGTGGAAGCCATGAACACGATGCGACGGCTCGAACGGTCAACGACAGCGCCCAGGTACAGCTCTTTAGCGATATCAGTGCACGATTCAACCAGGATCTTGGTGACTGGTTGGCCATTGGCATCAGTCTGGTAAGTCACCAGACGCTTGCCCAGCCACTGCTGTGCGAAGGCCTTGGCGTCTTCTTTGCTGCGAACCAGCTTAACGCCGCCCGCTTTACCGCGACCACCAGCGTGGACCTGGGCTTTGACAACCCACTCGGTACCACCGATTTTGTCGCAAGCTTCCGCTGCTGCTTCCGGGGTGTCTACTGCGTAACCCTTGGATACTGGCAGGCCGTATTCAGCGAACAGCTGCTTACCCTGATACTCGTGAAGATTCATGCTTTTTACCGTCTTCGTTAGGTACTGCGCATTCGGCGCTGCGCTCATTATGAGTGCCGCGCCACCTGTGACTGCTGCTTGCACAACTTGCAGGGCTTAACGCCCGTAAAGCTGCGCAAGACTGCGTCCAGCGGATATTCCGCGGTGAGTCTTGCGCGCAAGGCTCACGACGGGCAACCGCCGTGGTTTCTTATTATCTCGCTTAGCGTTTCTTCTTGTTGGCGATGTGGATGGCGCCGCCATTCACAGCCAACGCGGCTTCATGCAACGCTTCAGACAGGGTCGGATGGGAGAAGACCATCATGCCCAGGTCCTCGGCGCTGGTGCCGAATTCCATACCGATCGCGCCTTGCTGAACCAGTTCTGCAGCGCTTGGGCCAATCACGTGGACGCCCAATACGCGGTCAGTCTTGGCATCAGCGATGACTTTGACAAAACCACCGGTGTCGTTGGCTGCCATGGCACGGCCAGAAGCGGCAAACGGGAAGGTGCCGACGTTAACTTCAACGCCTTCAGCTTTCAACTGCTGTTCGTTCTTGCCGACCCATGCAATTTCCGGGTGGGTGTAGATAACGGACGGGATCAGGTCGTAGTTCATCTGGGTTTTGTGACCCTTGATGCGCTCGACAACCATGATGCCTTCTTCGGACGCCTTGTGCGCCAGCATCATGCCGCGCACCACGTCGCCGATGGCGTACACGCCAGGCACAGTGGTAGCGCAGTGATCGTCAACGTGGATGAAACCACGCTCGTCGATGTTCACGCCGCTGTCGGAAGCCAACAGGTCGGTGGTCACTGGACGGCGACCCACGGCTACGATCAGCTTGTCGAAGGTGATGGTCTGCTCGCCTTCTTTATCGGTGTAGGTCACCACGACTTCTTCGCCGTTGACCTTGGAACCGGTAACACGGGCGCCCAGCTTGATGTCCAGACCTTGTTTGGTCAGGGTTTTCAGCGCTTCTTTGGACACCGCGGTGTCGGCAGCCAGCAGGAACGTGTCCAGGGCTTCCAGAACGGTCACTTCCGAACCCAGGCGGGACCATACCGAACCCAGCTCCAGACCGATGACGCCAGCGCCGATCACGCCCAGACGCTTAGGCACGGTTTGGAATTCCAGGGCGCCGGTCGAATCAACGATCACGTTCTGGTCAACGGGAGCCGGTGGAATGTCGATTGGACGCGAGCCTGGAGCCAGGATCACGTTCTCGGCTTCGATGACTTCTACCGAACCGTCCGGCTTGGTGATTTCAACTTTCTTGCCGGCCAGCAGTTTGCCGTGACCTTGCAGGGAAGTAACGCCGTTGGCCTTGAACAGGGTGGCAACGCCGGAAGTCAGGCCTTTAACGATGTTGGCTTTACGGCCGACCATTGCTGGCACGTCCATGGTCACGCCAGCATGGTTGATGCCGTGGATCGCGAAACCGCTTTGGGCTTCGTGGAATTTCCAGGAGCTGTCCAGCAGCGCCTTGGAAGGAATGCAACCTACGTTCAGGCAAGTACCACCCAGCGCCAGTTTGCCTTCCTTGTCGGTGTATTTTTCGATGCAAGCAGTCGAGAGGCCCAGTTGTGCGGCCTTGATAGCGGCAACGTAGCCGCCAGGACCTGCACCAATCACAACAACGTCAAATTTCTGCGACATGAAAATAGTTCCTCTATTCAGCGACAAGCTTCAAGCGACAAGCCGCAAGCCAAGCTGCTTTTTCCTACAGCTTGTAGCTCGCAACTTGCCGCTGCGTCTTTAGATGTCCAGCAGCAGACGAGCCGGGTCTTCCAGCAGGTTCTTGATGGTCACCAGGAAAGTCACGGCTTCTTTACCATCGATCAGGCGGTGATCGTAAGACAGTGCCAGGTACATCATTGGGCGGATCACGACTTGGCCGTTGATGGCCATCGGACGCTGGATGATGTTGTGCATGCCCAGGATCGCAGCTTGTGGCGGGTTGACGATCGGGGTCGACATCATCGAACCGAAGGTACCACCGTTGGTGATGGTGAAGGTACCACCGGTCATCTCGTCGATGGTCAGCTTGCCGTCACGGGCTTTCTTGCCGAAGCCGGCGATGCCGCCTTCGATTTCAGCCAGGCTCATCAGTTCGGCGTTACGCAGAACCGGTACCACCAGGCCACGGTCGCTGGACACGGCAACGCCGATGTCTGCATAGCCGTGGTAAACGATGTCGCTGCCGTCGATGGAAGCGTTGACTGCCGGGAAGCGTTTCAGCGCTTCGGTGGCCGCTTTCACGAAGAACGACATGAAGCCCAGGCGCACGCCATTGTGGGACTTCTCGAACAGGTCCTTGTACTTCGAACGCAGGGCCATGACTTCGGTCATGTCGACTTCGTTGAAGGTAGTCAGCATCGCCATGTTCGACTGTGCTTCGACCAGGCGCTTGGCCACGGTGGCACGTACGCGAGTCATCGGTACACGCTTCTCGGTGCGGTCGCCAGCGGCGAACACAGGCGCAGCGGCAGCCGGAGCAGCGGCCTTGGCAGGCGCGGCAGCTGGAGCGTTTTTCTTGGCTTCAACTGCAGCTACCACGTCTTCCTTGGTGACACGGCCGTCTTTGCCGGTGCCTTTGATGGACGCCAGGTTGATGCCGTTTTCTTCGGCCAGCTGACGCGCAGCCGGTGCAGCGATTGGATCTTCGCCAGCAGCAGCCGGTGCAGCTGGCGCCGAAGCAGCCGGTGCAGCAGCGGCGGCCGGGGCAGCGGCTGGAGCAGGAGCAGCAGCGCCGCCCTCTTCGATCGAGCCCAGGATCTGGTTCGACAGAACGGTAGCGCCTTCTTCGGCAACGATTGCGCCCAGTACGCCGTCAGCCTCAGCCAACACTTCCAGAACGACTTTGTCGGTCTCGATGTCAACGATCAGGTCGTCACGCTTGACGGCGTCGCCTGGTTTCTTGTGCCAGGTGGCAACGGTGCCATCGGCAACCGATTCCGGGAATGACGGGGCTTTGATTTCGATAGCCATTATCTGTGGGTCCTTAAAATTCGGTTTCAGTCAGCGCGAAGGCGTTAAACAGTGAAAGCATCTTGCAGCAGTTTTTCCTGCTGCTCGGCGTGCATCGACGCATAACCACACGCAGGTGCAGCAGAAGCATCACGACCGGCATACTCAAGGCCAAGGCCTGTTTTGTGGTTACCGATGCTGCGACGCAAGTGATGCTGACTGCTGTACCACGCGCCCTGGTTCATCGGTTCTTCCTGACACCACACCACGTTGGTGAGGTTGGTGTAAGGCGCGATGGCCTCCATCAGGTCGTCTTCCGGGAACGGGTAAAGCTGCTCGATCCGCACGATGGCGATGTCTTCGCGGCCTTCGGCACGGCGTTTTTCCAGCAAGTCGTAGTAAACCTTGCCGCTGCACAGGATCAGGCGAGTGACCTTGGCCGCGTCCAGGGTGTCGATTTCTGGAATCACGGTCTGGAACGAACCGTCGGCCAGATCTTCCAGGGTCGAGATGGCCAATTTGTGACGCAACAGCGATTTCGGGGTCAGCACTACCAGCGGCTTGCGCAGCGGGCGGATCACCTGGCGACGCAGCAAGTGGTAGATCTGGGCCGGAGTAGTCGGCACGCACACCTGGATGTTGTGCTCGGCGCACAGCTGCAGGTAACGCTCCAGACGGGCCGAAGAGTGCTCCGGGCCCTGACCTTCATAACCGTGTGGCAGCAGCATGGTCAGACCGCACAGACGGCCCCACTTGTGCTCGCCGCTGGTGATGAACTGGTCGATAACCACCTGGGCACCGTTGGCGAAGTCGCCGAACTGGGCTTCCCAGATCACCAGCGCGTTTGGCGTGGTGGTCGAGTAACCGTATTCGAACGCCAGTACGGCTTCTTCGGACAGGAACGAATCGTACAGGTCGAAACGTGGCTGGCCTTCGTACAGGTTCTGCAACGGGATGTAGGTGCCCGCGTCTTTCTGGTTGTGCAATACCGCATGGCGGTGCGAGAACGTACCGCGGCCAATGTCCTGGCCGGTCATGCGGATCGGGTGACCTTCGAACGCCAGGGTCGCGTACGCCATGGTTTCAGCGTAACCCCAGTTGATCGGCAGGCCGCCGGCTTGCATCTTCTGACGGTCTTCGTAGATCTTCGCAACCTGGCGCTGCACCACGAAGCCATCTGGAATTTCCAGCAGCTTGGCGGACAGTTCCTGCAGGGTTTTCAGATCGAACGAGGTGTCGTGACGCGCAGTCCAGGCGTGGCCCAGGTACGGACGCCAGTCCACGAACAGCTCTTTGTTCGGCTCTTTAACCAGGCTTTTTACTACGTGCAGACCGTTGTCCAGCGCGTTGCGGTATTCATCGATCTTCGCCTGAACACGCGCATCGTCAACCACGCCGGCCTTGATCAGGCTGTCGGCGTACAGCTCACGGGTGGTGCGCTGCTTGGTGATCTGCTGGTACATCAACGGTTGGGTGCCGCTAGGCTCATCCGCTTCGTTGTGACCGCGACGACGGTAGCAGACCAGGTCGATCACCACGTCACGCTTGAACTGCATGCGGTAGTCAATGGCCAGTTGGGTCACGAACAGCACGGCTTCCGGATCATCACCATTCACATGGAGGATCGGCGCCTGGATCATCTTGGCAACGTCGGTGGCGTACTCGGTAGAGCGCGCGTCCAGCGGGTTGCTGATGGTGAAACCCACCTGGTTGTTGATGACGATGTGAACCGTACCGCCGGTCTTGAAGCCGCGCGTCTGCGACATCTGGAAGGTTTCCAGAACCACGCCTTGACCGGCGAATGCCGCGTCACCGTGGATGGAAATCGGCAGAACCTTTTCACCGGTGGAATCGTTGCGACGATCCTGGCGAGCACGTACCGAACCCTCGACCACTGGAGAAACGATTTCCAGGTGGGATGGGTTGAAGGCCATGGCCAGGTGAACTTCACCGCCGGTGGTCATCACGTTGGACGAGAAGCCCTGGTGGTATTTAACGTCACCGGAACCCAGCTCGACCTTCTTCTTGCCTTCGAACTCGTCGAACAGCTCGCGCGGGTTCTTGCCGAAGGTGTTGACCAACACGTTCAGGCGACCTCGGTGAGCCATGCCGATCACGATTTCCTTGGTGCCGTAGGAACCGGAACGCTGGATCAGCTCGTCGAGCATTGGAATCAGGCTCTCGCCGCCTTCCAGGCCGAAACGTTTGGTGCCCGGGTATTTGGTACCCAGGTATTTCTCGAGACCTTCGGCTGCGGTCACGCGCTCCAGCAAATGGCTGCGTACGTCGGCAGACAAAACCGGACGGCCACGCACACCTTCCAGACGATGCTGGAACCAGTGGCGCTGCTCGGAATCGGTGATGTGCGTAAATTCAGCGCCGATGGTGCGGCAATATGTCTGCTGCAACGCTTCGTGAATTTCGCGTAGGCTCGCTTCCTCTTTGCCGATGAACAGGTCGCCGGCACGGAAGGTCGTATCAAGATCGGCATTGGTCAAGCCGTAATGATTGATCGACAGGTCAGCAGGTGCAGGACGCTTCCAGAGCCCCAGCGGGTCAAGCTGGGCTGCCTGGTGGCCACGCATCCGGTAAGCCTGGATCAGTCGCAGTACTTCAACTTGCTTCTTCTCGTGCTCGCTGCTCACGCTCCCGGCGGAAACCGGCTGAGCGCGGCGCTGGTTCTTTGCCAGCAGCACAAACTGATCGCGAATTGTTGCGTGCGATACATCGGTGGCAGCGTTGCCGTCTGAAGACAACGTCTGAAATTTGGTGCGCCATTCTTCTGGCACAGCGTTAGGGTCGTGCAGGTAGAGCTCATAAAGCTCTTCCACATAGGCAGCGTTACCACCTGAAAGATAGCCGCTGTTCCACATGCGCTGCATCACGCTTTCTTGCATGCTTGGTCACCCTCGATTTGGGGACACCACCGGCGAAAACACCGAGTTTGCTTGCAAAAGGCCAAGTGCAGCGACCAAAACAAGCCACTTAGGATCACGCTGATAGTTCGGGTACCAACCCGAATGCCCCTGCTTGTCTCATTTCTTCAAAATAAGAGCCGCGGCTTTGTAAGTCGCTGCTCAAGTTAAAACTACGGCGCCGGTTGAAGCCTGCGCCGTAGCATTTACGGGCACAACGGTCCTGCTTTATTACAACGTCGGTTACACGCCGCTTTGCAGCAGCATGTTACGGATGTGACCAATGGCCTTAGTCGGGTTCAGGCCTTTGGGACATACGTTGACGCAGTTCATAATCCCGCGGCAGCGGAATACGCTGAACGGGTCATCCAGTGAGGCCAGACGCTCGGACGTCTTGGTGTCACGGCTGTCTGCCAGGAAGCGATACGCTTGCAGCAGTGCAGCTGGACCCAGGAACTTGTCCGGGTTCCACCAGAAGGACGGGCACGAAGTCGAGCAGCAAGCGCACAGGATGCACTCGTACAGACCGTCGAGCTTTTCACGCTCTTCCGGGGACTGCAGACGCTCGATGGCCGGAGCCGGCGTGTCGTTCTGCAGGAACGGCTTAACTTTCTCGTATTGCTTGTAGAAGATGCTCATATCGACGACCAGGTCACGGATAACCGGCAGACCTGGCAGAGGACGAACGATCAGCTTGTTGCCTTTAACCACGGCAGACAGCGGCGTGATGCACGCCAGGCCGTTTTTGCCGTTGATGTTCATGCCGTCGGAACCGCACACACCTTCACGGCAAGAGCGACGATAGGAGAAACCCTCGTCCTGCTCTTTGATCAGGGCCAGCACGTCCAGCACCATCAGGTCTTTACCACCGGTATCAACCTGGAATTCCTGCATGAACGGCGCAGCGTCCTGATCAGGGTTGTAGCGATAAACACTGACTTTCAACATGGCAGCCACCCTTAGTAAGTCCGAATCTTCGGTTCAAACGTCGGAACCGTCTTCGGCGAGAAGTTCACGGCACGCTTGGTCACGCGCTTGTCACCCGGGAAGTACAGGGTGTGGCACAACCAGTTCTCGTCGTCGCGGTCTTCAAAGTCTTCACGAGCGTGAGCACCACGGGATTCTTTACGAACCTCGGCGGCGATCGCAGTCGCTTCAGCCACTTCCAACAGGTTTTGCAGCTCAAGGGCTTCGATACGAGCGGTGTTGAACGCCTGGCTCTTATCGTTGATCTTGACGTTGGCAATGCGCTTGCGCAGATCGGCCAGCTGGGCAATACCCTTCTGCATGTATTCGCCGGTACGGAATACACCGAAGTAGTTCTGCATGCAGTTTTGCAGCTCGCGACGCAGGGTTGCCACGTCTTCGCCATCGGTACGCTCGTTCAGAGCGTTCAGGCGCGCCAGGGCAGTTTCGATGTTGGCGTCGGTCGCGTCATCGTATTCGATGCCGTCGGACAGTGCCTTCTCGAGGTGCAGGCCGGCAGCGCGACCGAATACCACCAGGTCGAGCAGCGAGTTGCCGCCCAGGCGGTTGGCGCCGTGAACCGATACGCATGCCACTTCGCCTACCGCGAACAGGCCGTGAATGATCTCGTCCACGCCGTCGGCGTTCTGAGTGATCGCCTGACCATGAATGTTGGTCGGCACGCCGCCCATCATGTAGTGGCAAGTCGGAACAACCGGAACCGGAGCAACCACCGGGTCAACGTGAGCAAAGGTCTTGGACAGCTCACAGATACCCGGCAGGCGGCTGTGCAGTACTTCTTCGCCCAGGTGATCGAGCTTGAGCAGTACGTGGTCGCCATTAGGGCCACAGCCGTTACCGGCAATGATTTCCTTGACCATCGAACGGGCTACAACGTCACGACCGGCAAGGTCTTTCGCGTTCGGAGCATAACGCTCCATGAAGCGCTCGCCGTTCTTGTTGATCAGGTAGCCGCCTTCACCACGGCAACCTTCGGTTACCAGTACGCCAGCGCCGGCAATGCCGGTTGGGTGGAACTGCCACATTTCGATGTCTTGCACCGGTACGCCTGCACGCAGTGCCATGCCGACGCCGTCACCGGTGTTGATCAGGGCATTGGTGGTCGATGCGTAGATACGGCCTGCACCGCCAGTCGCCAGAACGGTAGCCTTGGCGCGGATGTAGGACGTTTCACCGGTTTCGATGCAGATGGCGATCACGCCGACGAATGCGCCGTCAGCGTTTTTCACCAGGTCAACCGCGTAGTATTCGTTCAGGAACGTGGTGCCGGCTTTCAGGTTGCCCTGATACAGGGTGTGCAGCAGCGCGTGACCGGTACGGTCGGAAGCGGCGCACGTACGGGCAGCCTGGCCGCCTTTACCGTAATCCTTCGACTGACCGCCGAATGGACGCTGGTAGATACGACCCTGCTCGGTACGCGAGAACGGCAGACCCATATGGTCCAGCTCGAACACGGCGGCCGGGCCTTCCTGACACATATATTCGATAGCGTCCTGGTCACCGATGTAATCGGAACCCTTGACGGTGTCGTACATGTGCCAGCGCCAGTCATCGTTCGGGTCGGCGGACGCGATGGCGCAGGTGATGCCACCCTGGGCCGATACGGTGTGGGAACGCGTTGGGAACACTTTGGTGATCACGGCAGTCTTGTGACCGCCCTGGGCCAGCTGCAGCGCTGCGCGCATGCCAGCACCGCCGCCACCAATAATGATGGCGTCGAAGGAAATAGTTGGAATGTTAGCCATGAATCAGATACCCCAAAGAATCTGCACACCCCAGACGAAGTAAGCGAACATCGCGACGCCGCATACTGCCTGGAAGAGGAAACGGACTGCAGTCGCGGACTTGCCCAGCGCCATTGGCGTCAGGTAGTCAGTCGCGATGGTCCACATGCCGACCCAGGCGTGAGCGCCCAGAGCTACAAGTGCCAGCAGACTGAAGATTCGCATCGCATTGTGGGAAAACAGGCCGTGCCATTGCTCATAGCCGATGCCCGGGTTTGCGACGAGGTATCCGATCAGGAAAATGAAATAAGCCGCGAGAACGACCGCAGACACACGCTGTGCCATCCAGTCATAGAGGCCCGAACGCGAAAGGTTCGTAACGCTGGTTACCATATCCAAACTCCTGCCAGAACGATCAGCACCACGGAAATGGCGATGATGATTTTCGAGCCCAGGCGGCCGCCTTCCAGCGTCTCACCGATGCCCATATCCATGATCAAGTGGCGCACGCCGGCTACCAGATGATAAAGCAGAGCGGACAGGAGGCCCCATGCTACGAACTTGGCCAGCGGGCTGGTCAAGCATGCCTTCACCTCGGCAAAACCTTCCTCGGAACCCAGGGATTTGCTCAATGCATAAAGCATGATGCCCAAGCCCAGGAACAGGATGATGCCGGAAACACGGTGCAGGAACGACGTAACGCCGGTGATGGGGAGTTTGATGGTCCTTAGGTCTAGGTTTACAGGTCGTTGGCTATTCACGGCTTTTTTTCACACTGAAGAGCCCCTAACAATCAGGGCAAAGTTGTTGGGGAGTGCGACTGGTCAGGTAAGCACCACCCAGGGAGTGCGACCCCCAATGAAAGCAAGCCCAAAAGCCCTTGGCGGTCGGTGGCCGAGTATAGACAGTTAGGTTACTAATGACAACGCGCGCTCCTCACCCTAATAGCTGATTGCGCTGGCGGGATAAAAGGCGTAAATGGCAGTCAATTTCGACGAAAAAGTACGGTTAAAGCCTTCTGGAGCAAGACTTTAGGCAAATTGACATCTGAATTTATCTCACTATAGTGGTGCGGGCCCTGCGTGGGGGGTCTGTCTGATGATTTGAAGCATAAATAGGAGGCCACATGGCTGACAAAAAAGCGCAGTTGATCATCGAGGGCGCAGCCCCCGTCGAGCTGCCCATTTTAACCGGCACCGTTGGTCCCGATGTTATCGACGTACGGGGCCTGACGGCCACGGGCCGTTTCACTTTCGACCCAGGCTTCATGTCGACCGCCTCTTGCGAGTCGAAGATCACCTATATCGACGGCGACAATGGCATTCTGCTGCACCGGGGCTACCCGATCGAGCAGTTGGCCGAGCAATCGGACTACCTCGAAACCTGCTACCTGCTGCTAAATGGCGAATTGCCAACAGCCGAGCAAAAAGCCCAGTTCGTCAGCACCGTGAAGAACCACACCATGGTTCACGAGCAGTTGAAGACCTTCTTTAACGGCTTCCGTCGCGACGCCCACCCGATGGCCGTGATGTGCGGCGTGGTTGGCGCCCTGTCGGCCTTCTATCACGACTCCCTGGACATCAATAACCCGCAGCATCGCGAAATCTCCGCGATCCGCCTGGTTGCCAAGATGCCAACCCTGGCCGCAATGGTTTACAAGTACTCCATGGGGCAACCCATGATGTACCCGCGCAACGACCTGACGTACGCGGAAAACTTCCTGCACATGATGTTCAACACCCCGTGCGAGATCAAACCGATCAGCCCGACGCTCGCCAAGGCCATGGACCGGATCTTCATCCTCCACGCCGACCACGAGCAGAACGCCTCCACCTCGACCGTACGCCTGGCAGGCTCTTCGGGTGCCAACCCGTTCGCCTGTATCGCCGCCGGTATCGCCGCACTGTGGGGCCCTGCCCACGGCGGTGCGAACGAAGCCGTATTGACCATGCTCGATGAAATCGGCGATGTCTCGAACATCGACAAGTTCATCGCCAAGGCCAAGGACAAGAACGATCCGTTCAAGCTGATGGGCTTCGGTCACCGCGTCTACAAGAACCGTGACCCGCGCGCCACCGTGATGAAGCAGACCTGCGACGAAGTGTTGAAGGAACTGGGCATCAAGAACGATCCGCAACTCGAACTGGCCATGCGCCTGGAAGAGATCGCGCTGACCGATCCGTACTTCATCGAGCGCTCGCTGTACCCGAACGTCGACTTCTACTCGGGGATCATCCTCAAGGCGATCGGCATTCCAACCAGCATGTTCACCGTGATCTTCGCCCTGGCGCGGACCGTGGGCTGGATCTCCCACTGGAAAGAAATGCTCTCCAGCCCGTACAAGATTGGCCGCCCGCGCCAGCTGTACACCGGCTACGAGTCGCGTGACATCACCAAGCTGGAAGACCGCAAGTAAGCCAACCGCTTAGTTGCACCGAATAAGGCCTCCTCTGGGGGCCTTATTTGTTTCTGTCGAACGCGCGTCGGCACCGATCACTCCCACCCCCCTCACCCGCTGAAAACCACTTTTATTGATGCAGGATTTAAGAAACAGTTTTGTCGTATCCGTGACCAATAAATGCAAAAAAAAAGCCCCGATCTCGCGACCGGGGCTTTTTTTGTAACCGTTACGAGACTTAGTGGTTAACCGCCCCACTCGCCCCCAGGCCCGTTTGTGAACGCACAAACTGCGGGAAGTACAGCGCACGCTCTTTCTCTGCCGCCGCCGACTTGTCGGTGATGGAGAAGAACCAGATGCCGATGAACGCAATGATCATCGAGAACAGCGCCGGGTATTCGTACGGGAAGATGGCTTTCTCGTGGTGCAGGATCGACACCCAGATGGTCGGGCCGAGGATCATCAGGCCAACGGCACTGATCAAGCCCAGCCAGCCGCCAATCATCGCGCCGCGGGTGGTGAGGTTTTTCCAGTACATGGAAAGCAGCAGCACCGGGAAGTTACAGCTGGCGGCAATGGAGAACGCCAGGCCGACCATGAACGCAATGTTCTGGCTTTCGAACAGGATACCCAAGCCGATTGCCAGCACCGCCAGAGCGATGGTGGTGATCTTCGACACGCGAATCTCATCCTTCTCGTTGGCCTTGCCTTTCTTGATCACGCTGGCATACAGGTCATGGGACACCGCCGAAGCACCCGCCAGGGTCAGGCCGGCAACCACTGCCAGAATGGTGGCAAACGCCACGGCCGAGATGAAGCCCAGGAAAATACTGCCGCCCACCGCGTTGGCCAGGTGCACCGCCGCCATGTTGTTGCCGCCGAGCAAGGCACCTGCCGCATCCTTGAACGCCGGGTTGGTGCTGACCAGCAGGATTGCGCCAAAGCCGATGATAAAGGTCAGGATGTAGAAGTAACCGATGAAGCCGGTGGCATACAGCACGCTCTTACGCGCTTCCTTGGCGTCGCTTACGGTGAAGAAGCGCATCAGGATGTGCGGCAGGCCAGCAGTACCGAACATCAGCGCCAGCCCCAGGGAGAACGCCGAGATCGGGTCTTTCACCAGGCCGCCCGGGCTCATGATCGCTTCACCTTTAGGGTGAACCTTGATCGCCTCGGCAAACAGCGTGTTGAAGTCGAAGTTGACGTGCTTCATCACCATCAGCGCCATGAACGAGGCACCGGACAGCAACAGCACAGCCTTGATGATCTGTACCCAGGTGGTCGCCAGCATGCCGCCGAACAACACATACAGGCACATCAGGATGCCCACCAGAATCACCGCAACGTGGTAATCCAGGCCGAACAGCAGTTGGATCAGCTTGCCCGCGCCGACCATCTGCGCGATCAGGTAGAACGCCACCACCACCAGCGAGCCACAGGCCGACAGGCTGCGGATCTGGGTTTGCCCGAGGCGATAGGACGCCACGTCGGCAAAGGTGTACTTGCCCAGGTTACGCAGGCGCTCGGCGATCAGGAACAGGATGATCGGCCAACCCACCAGGAAGCCGATCGAATAGATCAGGCCGTCGTAACCGGAGGTGAACACCAGCGCGGAAATACCCAGGAAAGACGCTGCCGACATATAGTCGCCAGCAATCGCCAGGCCGTTCTGGAAGCCGGTAATCTTGCCGCCGGCCGCATAGTAGTCAGCCGCCGATTTGTTGCGCTTGGACGCCCAGTAGGTGATGCACAGGGTTGCACCGACAAACGCCACGAACATCAGGATCGCGGCGATATTCAGCGGTTGCTTGTGCACTTCACCGGTCAAGGCATCCGCCGCCCAAACGGCGGGCGCGAAGATCGAAGCGCCACATACAGCCAATAGACGCCGGATCATTGCGCAGCCTCCTTGAGAATCGCATTGTTCAGGTCGTCGAATTCGCCGTTGGCGCGTCGTACGTAGATGCCGGTAAGAATGAAGGCCGACACAATCAGCCCGACCCCGATCGGGATTCCCCAGGTAATCGAGGAACCGGGGCTGAGCTTGGCGCCCAGCACTTGTGGCCCGTAGGCAATCAACAGGATGAAAGCGGAGTAAAGCCCTAGCATGATCGCCGAGAGAATCCAGGCGAACCTTTCCCTTTTTCTCACCAGCTCCTTGAAACGCGGGCTGTTTTGAATCGAGAGGTAAATGCTGTCGTTCATTGTTTTTATCCTCGCAGCACAGCTTTTTATTATTTTGGAACATATCCACTGTATGCGGCTGCGGAACAGGTTCCAGACGACCTTAGTAGTAGAACGAGATAGCAACTTCGCAAGTTTTTAAGCCAACAAATAAACGACAGCCTGAATGCAGGCAAAAAAATGTGGGAGCGGGCTTGCTCGCGAAGGCGGTGCATCAGTCAATACATGGGCTGACTGACACACCGCCTTCGCGGGCAAGCCCGCTCCCACATTAGGGTTGTGGTGGGGCTTCTAAAGAGTTAGTGCTTTATTTGGCAGTCCACTCGGCCACACGCTCAGGGTGTTTGGCGACCCAATCCTTGGCCGCGGCATCAGGCTTGGCGCCTTCCTGGATTGCGAGCATGACTTCGCCGATTTCGTCCTTGGAGGCCCACTGGAATTTCTTCAAAAAGGCCGCGACTTCCGGCGCTTTCTTCTCCAGGCCCTTGCTGCCGATGCTGTTGACGGTTTCAGCAGCCCCATAAATTCCTTTTGGATCGTCCAGGAAACGCAGTTTCCACTTGGCGAACATCCAGTGTGGCACCCAACCGGTGACCGCAATGGACTCCTGTTTGTCTTCGGCACGGGTCAGTTCGGCGATCATCGCGGCGCCCGAGCTGGCTTGCAGCTTGTAGTCCAGGCCATAGGCCTTGATCGCTTCGTCGGTCTTGAGCATCACGCCTGAACCGGCGTCGATGCCGACAATCTTGTTCTTGAAGGTGGTGTCGGTCTTGAGGTCTTCAATCGATTTGGCCTTGACGTACTCCGGCACGATCAGGCCAATTTTTGCATCCTTGAAGTTGGGGCCGTAGTCGACCACCTTGTCCTTGTTCTTGGCCCAGTACTCACCGTGGGTCACGGGCAGCCAGGCGGAGAGCATGGCGTCGAGCTTGCCGGTGGCCACGCCCTGCCACATGATCCCGGTAGCGACGGCCTGCAGTTTCACGTCATAACCGAGCTTTTCCTTGATCACCTCTGCCGCCACGTGGGTGGTGGCAACGCTGTCAGACCAGCCATCTACGTAACCGATGCTCAGGGTTTTGCTGTCGGCGCTGGCCAGTGTGGAGCTCATCGCAACTACCAGAGTGGCAGCTGCGCCCAAGAGTCGTCGCATCTTCATAGTACTTCCCCGAAAGTGCTGCGCCCGGCGGATGCCGAGCGACGTCAACCTGTTGTTATGTGGTGCACCGCGCCCCCGTCACGCGCATCGATCCGGCGGCCCAGACATCAGTGGAGTGCTGACACTTCGATCATCAACCTGCCGGGACCTTGGACCTGCTCTGACTGCGACCTCAGGTAAGCAAGAAACGACATCACATCGCCAGCAGGACGATTTGTAGGACATCGCAGCAAAATCCCGCCCGAACTTTGCATGTCTAAATTATGCGGCCCCACTGGGAAGGGCTAAATCCGGGTAAGATGCGCGCCTTTGCTCCCCAGATAAGCCGACCATGCCCGCGACTGCCCGCTTCCCTGCCCTGCCCTATATTTTCGCCCTGATCCTCGGCGTACTTGCCCTTGTCGGCTATTGGTACGGCCTCGGCCGGCCCGTGGTGTTGCCGGACGTGGCCAGCGCCAGCCACAAAATGCAATGCGCCTCGTACACGCCGTTCGACAAGGACCAGTCGCCGTTCGACCAGCCCTTCAAGCTGCGCCCCGAGCGCATGGACGCCGACCTGGCCCTGCTGGCCACCCGCTTTGAATGCATTCGCACCTACTCCATGACGGGCCTGGAAGCCTTGCCGGACCTGGCGCGCAAGCATGGGCTGAAGTTGATGGCCGGCGCCTGGGTCAGCAGTGACCCGGTTGCCACCGAAAAAGAAGTCGCCGAGTTGATCGCTGCGGCCAACGCCAACCCTGACGTGGTCACCTCGGTGATCGTCGGCAACGAAGCGCTGCTGCGCAAGGAAGTCACCGCCAAGCAGTTGGTGACGCTGATCCATAAGGTCAAAAGCCAGATCAAGCAGCCGGTGACTTATGCCGACGTGTGGGAGTTCTGGCTCAAGCACCCGGAAATCGCTCCGGCGGTGGACTTCCTGACCATTCACCTGCTGCCGTACTGGGAAGATGACCCGTCGGGCATCGACCAGGCGCTCAAGCACGTGGGTGATGTACGTCAGACTTTCGGCAACACGTTCGCTCCCAAGGATGTGCTGATCGGCGAGACCGGCTGGCCCAGCGAAGGCCGCCAACGCGAAACCGCCGTGCCGAGCCGGGTCAATGAGGCCAAGTTCATGCGCGGCTTTGTGGCCATGGCCGAGGCCAATGGCTGGCATTACAACCTGATCGAAGCCTTTGACCAGCCATGGAAACGCGCCAGCGAGGGCGCGGTCGGGGGTTACTGGGGGCTGTTTGATGCTGATCGCCAGGACAAGGGCATCCTCGCCGGGCCGGTCAGCAATGTGCCGTACTGGCCGCTGTGGCTGAGCGTGGGCGGGATTATCCTGCTGGGCACCTTGGTACTTGGCGGGCGCGTTCGCAGCACGCGCGCAGCACTCATGCTGCCATTGCTCGGTGCCGTAGCGGCCTGTTCCATCGGCACCTGGGCCGAGCTGAACCGCGTTACCGCGCGCTTCAACGATGAATGGGTGTGGGCAGGCTTGCTGGTGGTGTTGAACCTGCTGGTGCTGGCCCACGCCGCCCTGGCCCTGAGCGCGCGCGACGGTTGGCGTGAGCGGGCCTTTAACTGGCTGGAGCAACGCGCGGGCTGGCTGGTGGCAATCGCCGGGTTCGCCGGTGCGGTAATGATGCTCGCGCTGGTGTTTGACCCGCGTTATCGCAGCTTCCCGAGTGCGGCGCTGGTGCTGCCGGCGCTGGTTTACCTGGTTCGCCCGGTAACCGGCCCGCGTCGGGAGATTGCGCTGCTGGCCTTCATCATCGGCGCAGGCATTGCGCCACAGCTGTATCGCGAAGGGTTGCAGAACCAGCAGGCGTGGGGTTGGGCAATCGTGAGTGTGCTGATGGTTGTAGCCTTGTGGCGTTGCTTGCGCGTGCGCAAGGCCTAAGACCGCCATCGCAGGCAAGCCAGCTTTCACATTAAGGCCGGATTCACGCGGTCAAAATGTGGGAGCGGGCTTGCTCGCGAAGAGACCCTGTCAGGCAGCCCGCGGTTTCCTGACCAACCGCAGCCCTGCAATCACCACCGCAAACACCGCAAACGTGGTGTTGTACAACGCCAGGGCCGGCAAGCCGAACACCATCCCCAACACAGCCACGCCCCATCCGGCACGGCCCGGCACAAAAAATCCCAGCACCGATGTAACCAACGCCGCCCAGCCCAAGACCTTGAAGTGAATCATCAACCCCAGGTTCGAACGCAACTGGCATTCCCAACGGCTGGCCTCATCGGCGCAGATGCCGACCCACTGGCCATCCTCCATAAAACCGTAACGTGCGCCATAACTGGCGGCCAGCCATAAAGGCAAGGCAATAAGCAGCAGGATCAGCGGCAAACGACGGGACATGGGGCACTCCGATAGACAAAAACGGCGCTCAGCTTAATCCCACGGCGGCCGTTAGCAAGCGGTGTGCACAGATAAGTATTCATCCATGCCTCGCAAAGTGTATCTTCTGGCTACTATTACCCCGATTCCGTGGCTTTTTTCCGACTTTTAGTGCCGAGAGCTGGCACTTCGGTGGCAACGCGGTGGTCATAGCCTGCGAACTTCATTCAGCACGTTTCCTCTTAGGGATTAAGTCATGCTCCGTTCCTTGCGCTGTGCTGCCTTGCTGGGCAGCCTATTTTTGAGTGCGTCAGCACTGGCCGTCGACATCGACCAAGCCAGCTATGGCTACCCTTTGACCAACCCGTTCGAAGCGACCATTGCGACCACCCCGCCTGACCTTCGGCCTAAATTGCCGACCGACGACGAGATCAACCAGTCCGACTACACGCTGAACATGCGCCCCGAGCGCGAGTTCAGCCTGCCGGACAACTTCTGGGCGGTGAAGAAACTCACCTATCGCATCGCCAAACAAGACCACGCCGCGCCGCTGATCTTCCTGATCGCAGGCACCGGCGCGCGATTTGACAGCAGCATCAACGAATACCTGAAAAAACTCTATTACCAGGCCGGCTACCACGTGGTGCAGCTGTCGTCGCCAACCAGCTTCGATTTCATCAGCGCCGCCTCGCGCTTCGCCACCCCGGGGATCACCCAGGGAGACGCCGAGGACATGTACCGCGTGATGCAAGCCGTGCGCGCGCAGAACGCCTCGCTGCCGGTGACCGACTTCTACCTCACCGGCTACAGCCTCGGTGCCCTGGATGCGGCGTTTGTCAGCAAGCTCGACGAGACCCGTCGCAGCTTCAACTTCAAAAAGGTGCTGCTGCTCAACCCGCCGGTCAACCTCTACACCTCGATCACCAACCTCGACAAGCTGGTACAGACCGAGGTCAAAGGCATCAATAACACCACCACCTTCTATGAGCTGGTGCTGAGCAAGCTGACCCGCTACTTCCAGCAAAAGGGCTACATCGACCTCAATGACGCCCTGCTCTACGACTTCCAGAACTCCAAGCAGCACCTGACCAACGAACAAATGGCGATGCTGATCGGCACCTCGTTCCGCTTCTCGGCGGCCGACATTGCCTTTACCTCGGACCTGATCAACCGCCGCGGTCTGATCATTCCGCCTAAGTACCCGATCACCGAAGGCACCAGCCTCACGCCGTTCCTCAAGCGTGCGCTGCAATGCGACTTCGACTGCTACCTCACCGAACAAGTGATCCCCATGTGGCGCGCGCGTTCCGACGGCGGCAGCCTGCTGCAACTGGTTGACCAGGTGAGCCTGTACGCGCTCAAGGACTACCTGCACAGCAGCCCGAAAATCGCGGTGATGCACAACGCCGACGACGTGATCCTCGGCCCTGGCGACCTCGGTTTCCTGCGTAAAACCTTCGGCGATCGCTTGACCGTCTACCCGCTGGGCGGCCACTGCGGCAACCTTAATTACCGCGTCAACGCCGACGCCATGCTGGAGTTCTTCCGTGGCTAAATATCTTCTGCTGCTCGCCGCCCTGATGTGCGCGGGCGTCGCCAATGCCGACAACAGCAAGGCGCATGAACCGGTCAAGGTCGACGCCGATGGCTTCAAGGAGCCGCTGACCAAGCTCAAGTTCAACCCGGGCCTGGACCAGCGCGAGTTCGAGCGTTCATCGCTGACCGCGCTCAACGTGTATGACCCGCTGGAGTCGTGGAACCGCCGCGTGTACCACTTCAACTATCGCTTCGACCAGTGGGTGTTCCTGCCGGTGGTTGACGGCTACCGCTATGTCACCCCGAGCTTCCTGCGCACCGGCGTGAGCAACTTCTTCAACAACCTGGGCGATGTGCCCAACCTGTTGAACAGCCTGCTGCAGCTCAAGGGCCATCGCTCCCTGGAAACCACCGGGCGCCTGCTGCTCAACACCACCATTGGCGTCGCCGGCCTGTGGGACCCAGCCACCGCCATGGGCCTGCCGCGTCAGAGCGAAGACTTCGGTCAAACCTTGGGCTTCTACGGCGTGCCTGGCGGCGCCTACCTGGTGCTGCCGATCTTCGGCCCGTCGAACCTGCGCGATACCACCGGCCTGATCGTCGACTATGGCGCGGAAACCGAGATCAACTTCCTCAACGTGTCCAAGGTCAGCGAAAACCACCCGGAAATCTGGGCCCTGCGCGCCGTCGACAAGCGCTACCAGACCAGCTTCCGCTACGGTCAGATGAACTCGCCGTTCGAGTATGAAAAGGTGCGTTACATCTACACCGAATCGCGCAAGTTGCAGATTGCCGAGTAAACGCCCTGCAGATACAAAAAAGCCACTCACCTAAATGAGTGGCTTTTTTGTTTGTGCTCCAACATCACGCAGCAGTACGTGACGTATCCACAGAGCGATTGGCAGATTGTTCTTTAGCGCCCGGCCATAACCCAAAACCAACCCAGAAGAGCGACCCGACAAAAGGCAACAACGTCCAGAACGAGTTGACCTGGCTGATGCCGTTATCGGTGAGCCTTCGGCATAACAGAGTGACCCTGGCAGGCAGCGTCAGCAGCAAATAACCCAAGCCAATACCCAAGGTAGTTTTTATCCAATCTTCAAAAAACCACCAGCAAATAGCTATGTATGCCCCTTCAATTACCTTATCAACCAACTGAAAATACCAGAAAGCTCTCCTGCTCGACCGCCCCTCGAATACAAATGATTTCTTCAGTGCGTCCAGATACCAATTCATTTAAAACTCCCTGATTAACAGACTCTGTAAAACGCCTGGATAGGCCAAACAGAGCCGCAGATCTTAGGAAGGATTGAATTGGTCCTCTGTAGGGAAAAGCCTAAAGCGCTGCGACTAGACTGACTCACACGCCCTGGCAAACACCTGTCAATGTCTTACTGCGTGCCAAATTTTCTCGAAGATTTGAACCACCACCAACGCTACCGCCCCCGCAATAATCCCGGCCACCGCATTGAGCAGCGTCGGCATCAGCCACGCCATGGCGCCGACGTTCTGGCTCACCGTCTCAATCCAGTGATGCACTACCGGCACGCCGTGGGTGAGAATCCCGCCACCGACCATGAACATCGCCGCCGTGCCGATCACCGACAGGCTTTTCATCATGTAAGGCGCGGCGCGCAGAATCGCCCCGCCGATGCTGCGCGCGGCCTGGCCGGGCTTTTGGGTCAGCCACAGGCCGAGGTCATCGAGCTTGACGATACCGGCGACCAGGCCGTAAACGCCGATGGTCATCACAATGGCGATGCCGGACAGCACGATTACCTGCTGCATCAGCGGCGCATCGGCGACCGTGCCGAGGGTGATGGCGATGATTTCCGCCGACAGAATGAAGTCGGTACGGATCGCGCCCTTGATCTTGTCCTTCTCAAACGCAACCAAGTCAGTCGCCGGGTCCGCCACCGCTTCGACCAAGTGCGCCTGTTCCTCAGTGCGCTTGTGTATGAAGCTATGCGCGAGCTTCTCAAAGCCCTCGAAACACAGATAAGCCCCGCCCAGCATCAACAACGGCGTGACCGCCCACGGCGCAAACGCGCTGATTAGCAGCGCCGCAGGCACCAGAATCAACTTGTTGAGAAACGAGCCCTTGGCCACCGCCCACACCACCGGGATCTCCCGCTCGGCCCGCACCCCGGAAACCTGCTGGGCATTCAACGCCAAGTCATCGCCGAGCACCCCGGCAGTCTTCTTGGCGGCCATTTTGGTCATCAACGCCACATCGTCGAGGACGGCGGCGATGTCGTCGATCAGTACCAGTAAGCTGCTTCCTGCCATGACGCGGTCATCCTGTAAGTAAAGTGCCGCGAATATAACGCGGCGACCGTGAGGGAATATAGGTTTCCACTGCGTGAAGGATTGCTGTTGATCTGGCTTTTGCTCTGCTTTTGATCTTGATCTTGATCTAAGTCGCCCCGTCAACCACGCTGGCCGCACTCCGAGCCTAGGCGAGGTGCCGAGTGGTGGGGCGAGGACTTTTTGCTTACTTTTGGCTGGGCCGGCATTCCGGTCCTTCAAAAAGTGAGCCGCTGTAAGAGCGGAACCTTAAGTGGCCGTTACCGCAGAAATGGATATGTACTCCGACTAGACATCCCAGCCAACCGGCACGCCGCCTTCGCGAGCAAGCCCGCTCCCACAATTGGAATGTGCTAGGTCAGCAAGATACTGGGCAGCTCGGAGGTCGCTATCGCAGGCAAGCCAGCTCCCACAGTTTGATTGCGGTGAATCAACTCATCAGGGCGCCTGCCAACCACCGCCCAGGCTCTGGATCAGCGCCACACTGCCCTGGCTCAACTGCCCCTGCGTATCACGCAAATTCTGCTCCGCCTGCAGCAACACCAGTTGTTGGGTCAACACTGTCTCCCGACTGACAGTGCCCGCACGCAACTGCGCTTGCTGACTGCCGAACAACTGCTGATTGCGCTGGTACACCTGCTGGAAGGCATCCGCCTGAGTTTGCAGATGGTTGATCGCCGACAAATTGTCCTCGACATTCTGCAAGGCACTCAGCACCGTGCCCCGGTAATTCGCTGCAATCTGGTCATAACTCGCCTCAGCCTGCTTGACCGCCGCCTCGCGCGCGCCGCCATCAAAAATCGTCTCCGCCAACGCCGGGCCCAACGTCCAGATGCGATTGGGCAGGGAGAACAACCCACCCAAGGCACTGCCGCGATACCCCAGCTGAGCAGTCAGGTCCAGCGTGGGAAAGAACGCCGCCTCAGCCACGCCGATCTTGGCATTCGCCGCCGCCGCCGAGCGCTCGGCCGCAACCACATCAGGCCGGCGCTGCAACAAGGTCGAGGCCAAGGTCAACGGTGGCCGTGGCACCACGAATGCAAAATCAGTCCGTGGCGCAATGCTGAACTCACTCGGCGCCACGCCCACCAGCACCGCCAAGGCATGCTCGTACTGCTCGCGATCACGCAGCGAGGTCTGCAAGTCGGCTATCGAGGTGGTCAATTGATCCTGAGCCACCAGCAACTGGTCATTAGTGGCCACGCCCTGGGTGAACTGCGCCTGGATCATGTCGAGCAATTGCTGATTGATGGTCTGCTGCTGTTGCAACAGGCGCACATCGATATCCATCTGCCGCAACGCCAGGTAATTGCTCGCCACGCTGGAACTGATCGACAACCGCACTCCGGCCAGCAGCGCATCCGATTGCTGGGCTGTGGCCTGGCTCGATTCGATGCCCCGGCGCACTTCACCCCACAAATCCGGCTCCCAGCTTGCGGTCAAGGTGGCGCTGACACTGTTCTTCACCCCGGTCGATGCCGTGGTGCTGCTGGACGTGCTGCCGTCGCCGCCCTCGCCACGCGAACCGGACAAGCCCACGCCCACCGTCGGCCACAACCCGGCGCGGCTCGACGCCACCTGCGCCTGGGCCAACCGATACGCCGCCTCAGCCGCAATGATCGACTGGTTGGCCTTGGCCGAACGCGCCACCAAGTCATTGAGCACCGGGTCCTGATAGGCCAGCCACCACTGGCTGTCCAACGCCCCTTGGGGGTTGGAGACCGCGCGCTGCCACTGCGCGCCCTCCTTGAACGACTGCGGCAGTTCCATCGCCGGTTTCTGATAATCCGGCCCGACCATGCAGCCCCCCAGCACCAGGCTGGCCAACAGCACGCTATATCTGAGTTTCATGACCTTGCTTCCTTGTGCCGCCCCAGGCGCTGAGACGCCCGGTCGAGCCAGAGGTAAATCACCGGAGTGGTGTAGAGCGTCAGCACCTGGCTGAACAACAGCCCACCAATAATCGAAATCCCCAACGGCCGGCGCAGTTCCGAGCCATAACCTGAGCCGAGCACCAGCGGCAGCGCGCCGAGAATCGCCGCCAGCGTTGTCATCATGATCGGCCGGAAGCGGATCAGGCAGGCGCGCCGGATCGCTTCCTTGGCCGTGAGGCCTAACTCCCGCCGTTCGGTGATCGCGAAGTCGATCATCATGATTGCGTTCTTCTTCACGATGCCGATCAACAGGATCACGCCCACCAGCGCAATGATCGACAGTTCGGTGCCGGTCAGCAGCAAGGCAATCAACGCGCCGACGCCCGCCGAGGGCAAGGTGGAGAGGATGGTCAGCGGGTGCATCAGGTTTTCATACAAGATGCCCAGCACGATGTACACCGAGAGCAACGCGGCGACGATCAGCAGCGGCTCGCTGGCCACCGACGACTGGAACACCTGGGCCGTGCCGGCAAACTGGCCGGTGACGCTGGCCGGCATGCGCAGCTGTTTCACCGCGTCCTCCACCAGCGCGGTGGCCTGGCCGATCGAGGTGCCGGGAGCGAGGTTGAACGAGACGGTCACGGCCGGAAAAGTGCCTTGGTGGCTGATCGAAATCGCCGTGCGCGAGATGCTGTTATCGGCCAGCGCAGACAGCGGCACCAACGTCGTGGGCGTGGTCAGGTTCGGCGCGGCGGTGGTGCCTTTGGCCGCCACTGCGGTGTTGCCGGCCGGCACGTAAATCCCCTTGAGCGCTTGAGGGTCGGTCCAGTACTGCGGGGCGATTTCCATCACCACGTGGTACTGGTTGGCGGCGCGGTAAAGGGTCGAGACCTGACGCTGGCCGAACGCGTCGTACAGCGTCTGGTCCACCGCCGACATGCCCACGCCGAGCCGCGCGGCGGTGTCGCGGTTGATGCTCAAATTGGCCAATAGACTGTTGTCTTGCTGGTCGGTGTTCAAGTCGGTGAGTTGCGGCAACTTATGCAGCACTTCCACCACCTTGGGCACCCATTCATCCAGGGATTGCTGGTCGTCGGCAGTCAGCGTGTATTGGTACTGCGCGCCGCTTTGTCGGCCGCCCACGGTGATGTCCTGGGCGGCCTGCAAAAACAGCTTGGTGCCAGGCAGATCGCCGAGGCTGCGGCGGATCTGGCCGATCACATCGACGGCACTGTCCTTGCGCTGATCAATCGGCTTGAGCAGCACAAACAGCTGCGCACTGTTGACCGCCCCGCCGCCACCGCCACCGCCGCCGACAAACCCGGCAGCAGTTTCCACATTGGGGTTTTGCATGACCTTGTGGTTGATCTGGGTAAAGTCCTTTTGCATCGCCCCGTAGGAAATACTCTGCGCCGCGATGATGCTGCCCTGCAGGCGGCCGGTGTCTTCCTGGGGAAAGAAGCCCTTGGGCACCAGCACGTACAGCACGCCCGCGAGCACGATCACCAGCACCGTCACCACGCCCATCAGGATCGAGTGCTCGATCACCCAGCCCAGCGTGCGGTCGTAGAAGCGGTGAAAGCGTGAGTCCGGGTGCTCGTTGCCTTCGCGGATTTCCTTGGGTGCGCGCAACAACACGCTGGCAAGCATCGGCGTCACCGTCAGCGAAATCACCATCGAGATGACGATGGCCACCGACAACGACACCGAGAACTCGCGAAACAGCCGCCCGACAATCCCGCCCATCAGCAGCAACGGAATAAACACCGCCACCAGCGACACGCTGATGGTCAGCACCGTAAAGCCGACTTCCTGCGCCCCGGCCAGCGCCGCCTCCACCCGCGTCTTGCCGCGCTCCAGGTGACGCATGATGTTTTCCACCACCACGATCGCATCGTCGACCACAAAGCCGGTGGAAATGGTCAGCGCCATCAACGACAGGTTATTCAGGCTGTAGCCGAGGAAGTACATCGCGCCAAAGGTGCCGAGCAACGACAACGGCACCACCACAGCCGGCACCAGAGTGCTGCGCCAGTCGCGGAAGAAGCCGAAGGTCACCAGCGTCACCAGCAGGATCGAGGCCAGCAACGTCACTTCCACGTCATGCAACGACGCGCGAATAGTGGTGGTGCGGTCCATCAACAGGTTGAGCTTGATCGACGCCGGGATCGAGCTTTGCAAAAACGGCAGCGACGCTTTCACCGCGTCCACCGTGTCGATCACGTTGGCGCCCGGCTGCTTGAACACCACCAGCAGCACCGCCGGCTTGCCGTTGGACAGGCCGAAGTTGCGCAGGTCCTGCACGTCTTCGCGCACGTAACCGAGGTCGGCAATGTGGATCAGGTCGCCGTTTTTGGCCTTGACCACTAGCGGCCCGTAATCGTTGCTGTCGAGCAACTGATCGTTGGCGCCGATGCCATACGAGCGATCGCCCACCGCCACATTGCCCTTGGGCAAGTTGGCGTTGGACGCGCCGATGACCTGACGCACCTGCTCCAGGCTGACGCCGTACCTGTTCAGCCGGTCCGGGTTCAGCTCGATGCGCACCGCCGGCAATGCACCGCCGCCCACCGTCACGTCGCCGACGCCAGTGGTCTGCAACAGGCGCTGTTCGAGCACCGTCGAGGCCGCGTCGTACATCTGCCCCGGCGTGGCGCTGTCGGAGGTCAGGCTGATGATCAGGATCGGCGAATCGGCCGGGTTGACCTTGCGGTAGGTCGGGTTGCCGGACAGGTCGCTGGGCAAGTTGCTGCGCGCGGCGTTGATCGCCGCCTGCACGTCCCGCGCGGCGCCGTCGATGTCGCGGCTCAGATCAAACTGCATAGTGATGCGCGTCGAGCCGAGGCTGCTGGCGGAGGTCATTTGCGTGACCCCGGCGATCTGCCCGAACTGGCGCTCCAGCGGCGTGGCCACGGAGCTGGCGACGGTGGTCGGGTCGGCGCCAGGTAATGAGGCGCTGACGCTGATGGTGGGGAAATCCACTTCCGGCAACGGCGCCACCGGCAACAGGTTGAAGGCCAGTACACCAAACAACGCCAGCCCGGCCGCCAGCAGCGTGGTGGCAATCGGGCGATGGATAAACGGCGCGCTGAGGTTCATCGCATCATTCCAGCGCCACCGGGCGACGGCTGAAACGCTGCCCCAGGCCGTGCATGGCGAGGAAGATCACCGGCGTGGAAAACAGCGTGAGCAACTGGCTAAGCAGCAACCCGCCGATGATCGCGATGCCCAGCGGGTGGCGCAGCTCCGAGCCGATGCCGGTGCCCAGTGCCAACGGCACCGCGCCGAACAGCGAGGCCATGCTGGTCATCAGGATCGGCCGAAAGCGCAGCTCCGCCGCCTGGCGAATCGCTTCCACCGGGCTCAAGCCGCCCTCACGTAGCAGCTCCAGCGCGAAGTCGACCATCATGATGCCGTTTTTCATGACGATGCCGATCAGCAACACAATGCCGATCAGGCCGATGATGTCGAACTGCGTGCCCGTCACCAGCAACGCCAGCAACGCGCCGAGGGCCGCCGACAACAGGGTCGAGAGGATGGTCACCGGGTGCACGAAGCTCTCGTACAGAATGCCCAGCATCAGGTACACCACCACGATGGCCGCCAACACCAGAAACACCTGGTTGGACAGCGATGCCTGGAACGTCGCCGCCGCACCTTCAAGATTGGCTTGCACCGACAATGGCAGGCCGACTTTGGCTTCAATGTCCTGCAGCCGCGTCACCGCCGCGCCCAGCGTCTGGCCGGGCGCGAGGTTGAACGACACATCCGCATAGGGAAACTGCCCCAGGCGGTTGATGGTGACCGGCGAACGCACCACCTCCAGGGTCGCCATGCTCGACAGCGGCGCCACGCCACCGCCGGGAATGTCCACGTACAAACCGGTGAGCAAATCCGGCAAATTGCGCGGCGGGTGGTCGGTGGCGATCACCACGTGGTACTGGTTGAGCTGGGTGTAAATGGTCGAGACCTGGCGCTGGCCAAACGCGTCGTAGAGCACATCGTCGATGGCCTGCGGGGTAATCCCCAGGCGCGAGGCGGTGGCGCGGTCGAAGGTCAGCTTGATCTGGTTGCCGAACTGCATGGCCTGGCTTTGCACGTCGGTGAACATCGGGTCTTGCTTGATCGCGGCGAGCAACTTGGTGGTCCACTGCTCCAGTTCATCCGGGTCGGTGGCTTGCAGGCCCAGGCGGTAACTGGTGGTGGACACCGTGGCGTCCAGGGTCAGGTCCTGCACCGAGTGCAGGTAGAGGCGGATGCCGGCGTCGTCGGCATTCGCATCGGCCAAACGGCGGATCACTTCGGTGGCGCTGTCTCGCTCGCCACGCGCCTTAAGGTTGATCAGCAAGTTGCCCTGGTTGATGGTCGGGTTGGTCTGGTCGATACCGACGAACGACGACAGGCTTTGCACCGCCGGGTCTTTGAGGATACGTGCGGCCAGGCGTTGCTGTTCAACCTGCATCTGCTGGAACGAGATGGTCGGCGAGGCCTGGGAAATGCCCTGGATCAGGCCGGTGTCCTGATCGGGAAAAAAGCCCTTGGGCATGATCACCAAGGTGAACAAGGTCAGCGCGGCGGTGAGCACCACCGAGATCAGGGTCAAGGTGCGGTGCGCCAACACCCAATCCAGACCGCGTACATAATGGTTGTTGATGCGGTCGAAGAAGTCCGGGCGGCGCTCTTCATGCTTGGACTTGAGCATTCGCGCGCACATCATTGGCGTCAGCGTCAGTGAAATCACCGCCGAAATCACGATGGTCACCGCCACGGTCATGGCGAATTCGCGGAACAACCGCCCGACCACATCGCCCATGAACAGCAGCGGGATCATCACCGCA
The DNA here is from genome assembly GCF_049896685.1 of Pseudomonas sp. TWRC1-2. Lineage (NCBI taxonomy): Bacteria > Pseudomonadati > Pseudomonadota > Gammaproteobacteria > Pseudomonadales > Pseudomonadaceae > Pseudomonas > Pseudomonas sp. TWRC1-2. The sequence goes on from NZ_JAFCUU010000004.1 coordinate 180,763, forward strand.
ATCAGCGCGATGGACAGCGAGATGATGGTAAAACCGATCTGCTCCGCGCCCTTGAGCGCCGCTTGCAACGGCGTGTCGCCGGCCTCCAGGTAGCGCGTGATGTTTTCGATCATGACGATGGCGTCATCGACCACAAAACCGATGGCGATGGTCAACGCCATCAACGTCAGGTTGTTCAGCGAAAAGCCCAGCGCGTAGGCCACCGCCAGGGTGCCGATCAGCGTCAGCGGGATGGTCACGGCCGGAATGATCGTGGCCGGGATATTGCGCAGGAAGATGAAGATCACGATCACCACCAGCAAAATCGCCAGCCCCAGCTCGTACTGCACATCGGTGACCGAAGCGCGGATGGTCTGGGTGCGGTCGGTGAGCACCGCGACCTTCAAGGTGCCCGGCAGGCTGGCGCGTAATTTGGGCAGCAATTGCTGCACGCGGTCGACCACTTCGATCACGTTGGCGCCGGGCTGGCGCTGGATATTCAGCACGATAGACGGCGTGTCATTGGTCCACGCCGCCTGGCGGGGGTTTTCCGCGCCCTGGGTGGAACTGGCGATCTGCGACAGGCGAATCGGCGCGCCATTTTTGTAGGCAATCACCAGGTCGCGGTATTCCTCGGCCGACTGCAGTTGGTCGTTGGCGCCAATGGAATAGGCCTGGAACTTGCCATCGATATTGCCCTTGGCCTGGTTGACGTTGGCCGTACCGAGCGAGGTGCGCAGGTCATCCAGTGACAGGCCGAGGCTATTCAGCGCCGAGGTGTTGGCCTCGACCCGCACCGCCGGGCGCTGGCCGCCACTGATGGTGACCAGGCCGACGCCGGTGATCTGCGAGATTTTCTGTGCCAGGCGCGTGTCGGCCAGGTCTTCGACCTTGGTCAGCGGCAACACGTCGGAGGTCAACGACAGGGTCAGCACCGGCGCATCCGCCGGGTTGACCTTGCTGTACACCGGCGGGTACGGCAGGTTGGCCGGCAGGAAGGTGCCCGCCGCGTTGATCGCCGCCTGCACTTCCTGTTCGGCCACGTCCAGCGACAGCGACAAATCGAATTGCAGGGTCACCACCGAAGCGCCGTCCGAGCTGGTCGAGTTCATCGACTTGAGCCCCGGCATTTCGCCGAGCTGGCGCTCCAGCGGCGCGGTAATCGACGAGCTGACCACGTCCGGGCTGGCACCGGGGTATTGGGTGAACACCTGGATGGTCGGGTAATCCACCTCTGGCAGCGCCGACACCGACAGCAAGTGGTAACCCAACAGGCCGAGCAGCAACACCGCGACCATCATCAGCGTGGTGGCCACCGGGCGTTCGATAAAGGGCCGCGAAATATTCATGCTCGGCGGCTCCTCACTGGGCGACGACCTTCACCGCCGAGCCGTCATCGAGCTTGTCGGCGCCTTCGGTGATCACCTGCTCACCGGCCTTGACGCCATTGTCGAGCACCGCCGAGACATCGCCGGTGGACGGGCCGGTCTTGATCGTGCGCAGGCTGGCCTTGTTGCCGTTGACCACAAACACGAAGTCGCCCTTGCTGCCGTGCTGGATCGCACGGGTCGGGACCACGGCGATCTGGCTCAAGGTGTCGGCCTTGAGCCGGGCGTTGACGAACTGATTGGGAAACAGCGCATTGCCCGAGTCATCGAACTGTGCCTTGACCTTGATCGTGCCGGTGCTGGTGTCCACCTGGTTATCCAGCGCCAGCAGGCTGCCGGTGGCGAGCAACGATTGCTTGTTGCGGTCGTAGGCCAGCACCGTGACGCTGCCGCGCGCCAGAGCCTGGTTGATGGCGCCCAGGTCATCTTCGGGCACGGCGAACACCACGGTGGCCGGGTTCATCTGGGTGATGACCACGATGCCGGTGGTGCTGGCGGTGGTCACGTAGTTGCCGGGATCGACCAGGCGCAGGCCGACCACACCATCCACCGGGGAGGTGATGGTGCAGTAGCTTAATTGCACATCGAGGTTTTGTACGTTGCCTTGGTCGGCGGCCACAGTGCCTTGTTGTTGCTGCACCAGCGAGGCCTGGGTATCGAGGGTTTGCTGGCTGGTGGAGCCGGCTTTGACCAGGTCGCGGTAACGGGCCAGGTCGCGCTGGGCATTGCTCAACACCGCCTGGTCGTGAGCCAGGGTGCCCTTGGCCACGGCCAGTTGCGCCTTGAGCGCGCGGTCGTCGATACGGGCGATGACCTGGCCTTTGCTGACGTGCTGGCCTTCCTTGAACTCCACGCTGCTGAGGATGCCATCGACCTGGGTCACCACCGTGACACTGCGGGTGGGTGTGACGGTGCCGAGGGCGTCGATGTACACCGGCACATCCTGCAAGGCCACCGGCACTGCTGCTACCGGTTCGCCGGGGGACACGGGCTTGCCTTTATGGGCGCCGCCAAACAAATGCATGCCCAGGCCAATCAACAGCGCCACCACCAATAACGCGCCAACCACCCAGGCGAACGTACGTCGTCTGCTTTTCTCCACGGTTTCTCACTCGAACGCCGACTACAGGACTGAACGCCGGCCCAGATGGCCGCGTCCTTGCTCTGAACTCTAGCAGCGCGGCCAGCCTGTGCCTGTACTACCGTGAATACGTTCAGCATCAAGACAGATAAAGTCAGCTGCAACGCCCGGCGTACAAGGGCTGCGCCGGCATTCTTGAGCGCTGCGTCAAGCCGGTGCTACCATGCTCGACCGCCTGTCCTGGCAAGGAAAATCCTGGTTTATGAGCACCATTCGCGAGCGCAATAAAGAAATGATCCTGCGGGCGGCCAGCGAGGAGTTTGCCGACAAGGGCTTCGCCGCGACCAAAACCAGCGACATCGCCGCCAAGGCCGGGCTGCCCAAGCCCAACGTCTATTACTACTTCAAGTCCAAGGACAACCTCTACCGCGAGGTGCTCGAAAGCATTATCGAGCCGATCCTGGCCGCGTCCACGCCGTTCAATCCAGACGGCGAGCCCGCGGTGGTGCTGAGCAATTACATCCGCTCCAAGATCCGCATCTCCCGCGACCTGCCGTTCGCCTCCAAGGTATTCGCCAGCGAAATCATGCACGGCGCACCGCACCTGAGCAGCCAGCAGGTCGAGCAACTGAACGCCCAGGCCAAGCACAACATCGACTGCATCCAAAGCTGGGTGGATCGCGGCCTGATCGCCGCCATTGACCCCCATCACCTGATGTTCAGCATCTGGGCGGCGACGCAGACCTATGCCGACTTTGATTGGCAGATATCGGCCGTGACCGGCAAGGCCAAGCTGGATGAGGCCGATTATGAAGCGGCGGCGCAGACGATTATTCGGTTGGTGCTTAAGGGGTGTGAGCCGGACTGAGGGACCGCGGCGCCTGTGCCATTCGCGAGCAAGCCCGCTCCCACACGGGTTTTGCGCTAGACACACAGTGTATGAACGCCGCAGAGCCTATGTGGGAGCGGGCTTGCTCGCGAAAGCGCCCTCCCAGACACATCCTGCCAACAGCCTGTCGATCAGCATCCATCACCAGGATCTAGCCTCTCAGAACACCATCTGAAGAGAGGCCATGGAATGCCTGATCACGCGACCTCACACCGCCTGCGCATCGGCCGGCTCAGCGAATCAAATCGCACCTACCTGATCACCACCAACACTCACGAACGCATACCGATATTCAACGACTTTCACCTCGGTCGACTGGTGGTCTGGCAGTTCAGATTGGCCCAGTACCAAGGGCTGGCTAACTCCCTGGCCTGGGTGGTGATGCCTGACCACTTTCACTGGCTGATCGAACTGAAGAAAGGCTCGCTGGGGGATCTGCTGTGCCAGGTGAAATCCAAAAGCACTCGGACTGTGAACGGTGCCACGGGCCGCAAGGGGCGGCTGTGGCAGACCAGCTTTCATGATCGTGCGCTGCGCAAGGAAGACGACCTGGTGAAAATGGCCAGGTATGTTGTCGCCAACCCTCTGCGGGCCGGTTTGGTGAAACGGATTGGCGACTATCCGCTGTGGGATGCGGTTTGGGTATAGAGCCGGGATCGAGTCGTCGCCTTCGCGAGCAAGCCCGCACCCACATTTGATCTGTGAACACGGTCAAAACTGTGGGAGCGGGCTTGCTCGCGAAGGGGCCAGCCCAGTCACCTCAAATCAAGCAGACACCCCCGCATCCGCCAACAACCCCACGCCCTCAATCGCCGTAATCGCGCACTGCTCATCAATATCCGACGTATCCCCACTGATCCCGATCGCCCCCAGCACAGCCCCCGCCTGATCCCGAATCAACACGCCGCCCGGCGCCGGCACCACGCTGCCCTGCCCGAGGCTGTTCAACGCCGCGATAAATGCCGGGCGCTGCTGCGCATCCAACGCCAGCAAACGCGAGCCCTTGCCCAGTGCAATCGCGCCCCAGGCCTTGCCGATGGCGATTTGCGGGCGCAGCAGGCTGGCGCCGTCTTCGCGTTGCAGGGTGACCAGGTGGCCGCCGCTGTCGAGCACCGCAATGGTCAGCGGCGCGGCGCAAATGGTGCGGCCTGCGGTGAGGGCCTGGCTGGCCAGTTGGGTGGCGAGTTTCAAGGTTAAAGCGCTCATAGGTGCCGTCCTTCTTTTGTTATTGGGAAAGGGTTGAAGTCTGTTTGATGAGAAGCTCGATCAAACAAATAGAACACAATGAAATTATTTTTTGTATACAATATTTGCGAACAAAGGCTCCATACGTCGAAAAAAGCGATCCAGACCCGCGTAAAGGCCAGTTTATAAAATGCATTGACCTGCCCCGCTCGCCGTGAATACACTTCGACCAGAAACCACTTGTATACAATTACAAAACGCAAGAGGCACCAAAACCATGAGCAAAATGAGAGCAATCGAAGCCGCCGTCCTGGTGATGCGCCGTGAAGGCGTAGACACCGCCTTCGGCATTCCAGGCGCCGCCATCAACCCGCTGTATTCGGCCTTGCAGAAGGTCGGTGGCATCGATCACGTCCTTGCTCGCCACGTTGAAGGCGCCTCGCACATGGCCGAGGGCTACACCCGCACCAAGGCCGGCAATATCGGTGTGTGCATCGGTACCTCGGGCCCGGCGGGCACCGACATGGTCACCGGCCTGTACAGCGCCTCGGCCGACTCGATCCCGATTCTGTGCATCACCGGCCAAGCCCCGCGTGCACGCATGCACAAAGAGGATTTCCAGGCCGTCGACATCACCAGCATCGTCAAGCCGGTGACCAAGTGGGCGACCACCGTCCTGGAACCCGGCCAAGTGCCTTACGCGTTCCAGAAAGCCTTCTATGAAATGCGCTCCGGCCGCCCAGGCCCGGTGCTGATCGACCTGCCATTTGACGTGCAGATGGCCGAGATCGAATTCGACATCGACGCCTACCAGCCGCTGCCCCTGGCCAAGCCCTTGGCCACGCGCATCCAGGTCGAAAAAGCCTTGGCGCTGCTGGACCAGGCCGAGCGCCCATTGCTGGTCAGCGGTGGCGGCGTGATCAACGCCGACGCCAGCGAATTGCTGGTGGAGTTCGCCGAATTGACCGGCATCCCGGTAATCCCAACCTTGATGGGCTGGGGCACGATCCCGGACGATCACCCGCAGATGGTCGGCATGGTCGGCCTGCAAACCTCGCACCGTTATGGCAACGCAACGCTGCTCAAATCGGACGTGGTGCTGGGCATCGGCAACCGCTGGGCCAACCGCCACACCGGTTCGGTGGAGGTGTACACCGAGGGGCGCAAATTCATCCACGTCGACATCGAGCCGACGCAGATTGGCCGCGTGTTCACCCCGGACCTGGGCATCGTTTCCGATGCCGGCTCCGCCCTGACGATGTTCATTGAAGTGGCCCGCGAGTGGAAAGCCGCCGGCAAACTCAAGGACCGCAGCGCCTGGCTGCACGACTGCCAGGAGCGCAAGGCCACCCTGCACCGCAAGACCCACTTCGACAACGTGCCGGTCAAGCCGCAACGCGTGTACGAAGAGATGAACCAGGTGTTCGGCAAAGACACCTGCTACGTCAGCACCATTGGCCTGTCGCAGATTGCCGGCGCGCAGTTCCTGCACGTCTACAAGCCTCGTCACTGGATCAACTGCGGCCAGGCCGGTCCCTTGGGCTGGACCATTCCGGCCGCGCTGGGTGTGGTCAAGGCTGACCCGAGCCGCAAAGTGGTAGCACTGTCGGGCGACTATGACTTCCAGTTCATGATCGAAGAACTGGCCGTGGGCGCGCAGTTCAAGCTGCCGTACATCCACGTGGTGGTGAACAACTCCTACCTGGGGTTGATTCGCCAGGCCCAGCGCGGGTTTGAAATGGACTACTGCGTGCAGCTGTCCTTCGACAACCTCAACGCCCCGGAACTCAATGGTTATGGCGTCGATCACGTGGCCGTCGCCGAAGGCCTGGGGTGCAAGGCGCTGCGTGTGTTCGAACCGGGCCAGATCGCCCCGGCGCTGCGCAAGGCCAAGGAAATGATCGAAGAATTCAAGGTTCCGGTGATTGTTGAGATTATTCTGGAGCGCGTGACCAATATTTCCATGGGCACCGAGATCAACGCCGTCAACGAATTCGAAGATCTGGCCCTGGTCGGCAACGATGCACCGACTGCCATTTCCCTGCTCGATTAAGGAGAACCCTATGCCGCGTTTTGCCGCCAACCTGTCCATGCTGTTTACCGAGCAGGACTTTCTCGCCCGTTTCAAAGCGGCTGCCGATGCCGGCTTCCAGGGGGTCGAGTACCTGTTCCCGTACGAGTTCAGCTCCGCCGAGATCAAGGCGCAACTGGACGCCAACGGCCTGACCCAAGTGCTGTTCAACTTGCCGGCCGGGGACTGGGCCAAGGGCGAGCGTGGCGTGGCGTGCCACCCGGACCGGGTCGAGGAATTCCGCGCCGGGGTCAAGCTGGCCATCGCCTACGCCCAGGTGCTGGGCAATACCCAGATCAACTGCCTGGCCGGCATCCGGCCGCAAGGCGTTGACGACCAAACCGTGGAAAAAACCTTTGTCGCCAACCTCAAATACGCCGCCGACAAGCTGCAAGCAGCGGGCATCAAGCTGGTCATGGAGATGATCAACACCCGTGACATCCCGGGCTTCTACCTCAACAACACCGCGCAGGCCCTGTCGATTCGCGAGCAGGTGGGCAGCGCCAACCTGTTCCTGCAATACGACATCTATCACATGCAAATCATGGAAGGTGACCTCGCCCGGACCATGGCCGCGCACCTGGGTGAGATCAACCACATCCAGCTGGCGGACAACCCGGGGCGCAACGAGCCGGGAACCGGGGAGATCAACTATCGCTTCCTGTTCGAGCATCTGGATCGCATTGGTTATGCGGGTTGGGTTGGCTGTGAGTACAAGCCGTTGACCACGACCGAGGCGGGTCTTGGCTGGCTCAAGAGCCACAACGCTATCTGATTGAATAAACACGGACCAAATGTGGGAGCGGGCTTGCTCGCGAAAGCGGTGTATCAGTCGACATCAATGTTGAGTGTCAGACTGCATTCGCGAGCAAGCCCGCTCCCACATTGGATCTCCTGTGTTTAGAAGGCCGTGCCAGGCCCATACACCTAATAAAAAGAGGATTTTGATCATGGCTAAAATCGGATTTATCGGCACCGGCATCATGGGCGAACCCATGGCTGCGAACCTGCAGAAAGCAGGTCACCAACTGTTTCTCTCCGAACACCACGGCAAGGCTCCGCAAGCCCTGATCGACGCCGGCGCCGTGGCCCTGGCCAACCCCCAGCAAGTGGCGCAGGAAGCCGAGTTCATCATCGTCATGGTGCCCGACACCCCGCAGGTCGATGACGTGCTGTTCCGCAAGGATGGCGTCGCGGCCGGCCTGTCGCCGAACAAGGTAGTGATCGACATGAGTTCGATCTCCCCCACCGCCACCAAGGCGTTCGCGGCGAAGATCAACGAAACCGGCGCGCAGTACCTCGACGCGCCGGTGTCCGGTGGCGAAGTTGGCGCCAAGGCCGGCACCTTGAGCATCATGGTCGGTGGCGAGCCGCAGACCTTCGAACGCGCTTTGCCACTGTTCCAGAGCATGGGCAAGAACATCACCCTGGTCGGCGGCAACGGCGATGGCCAGACCGCCAAGGTCGCCAACCAGATCATCGTCGCGCTGAATATTCAGGCGGTGGCCGAAGCGCTGCTGTTCGCCTCGAAAAACGGCGCCGACCCGGCCAAGGTGCGTGAAGCGCTGATGGGCGGCTTTGCTTCCTCGAAGATTCTCGAAGTGCATGGCGAGCGCATGATCAAGGGCACCTTCGATCCGGGCTTTCGCATCAACCTGCACCAGAAGGATTTGAACCTGGCACTGGCCGGTGCCAAGGAGCTGGGCATCAACCTGCCGAACACCGCCGGTACGCAGCAGGTGTTCAGTACCTGCACGGCGATTGGCGGCGGCAATTGGGACCATTCGGCGCTGATCAAGGGCCTGGAGCATATGGCGAATTTTTCGATTCGCGATAAGTAAGAAACACCGTTCCCCCTTTGAAATGCGGTCGAATGTGGGAGCGGGCTTGCTCGCGAAAGCGGTAGGTCAGTCAGCATGGATGTTGAATGAAAGACCGCATTCGCGAGCAAGCCCGCTCCCACAGTTGATCGCATTCCAAGTCTGAAATTGATGCATATCTAATAACAAAAAATCCCCGGGAGCCCGCTTATGTCGGTCGATCCGCAACACCTGCTTCGCGAGCTGTTTGCCACAGCCATCGACGCCGCCCACCCCCGGCAAGTGCTTGAACCTTATCTGCCCGCCGACCGCAGCGGCCGTGTGATCGTAATCGGCGCCGGCAAAGCCGCGGCGGCCATGGCACTCGTGGTCGAGGAGTGCTGGCAAGGCGACGTCTCGGGCCTGGTGGTCACCCGCTACGGCCACGGCGCGCCGTGCAAAAAAATCGAAGTGGTCGAAGCCGCACACCCGGTGCCCGATGCCGCCGGCCTGGCGGTGGCCAAGCGCGTGCTGGCACTGATCGGCAACCTCACCGAAGACGACCGCGTGATCTTCCTGCTGTCCGGTGGCGGTTCTGCCTTGCTGGCCTTGCCCGCCGAAGGCATCACCCTGGCGGACAAGCAGACCATCAACAAAGCCCTGCTCAAATCCGGCGCGACCATTGGCGAGATGAATTGCGTGCGCAAGCACCTCTCGGCGATCAAGGGCGGGCGCCTGGCCAAGGCCGCTTGGCCGGCGACGGTCTACACCTACGCGATCTCCGACGTGCCGGGCGATCAGGCCACCGTCATCGCGTCCGGCCCCACCGTCGGCGACCCAAGCACCTCGCAGCAAGCCCTGGCGATCCTCAAGCGTTACAGCATCGACGCGCCCGCTTCGGTGCGCAGCTGGTTGCAAGACCCAGCGTCGGAAACCGTCAAACCCGGCGACCCGGTGCTCGCACGCAGCCACTTCCAACTGATCGCCCGCCCGCAGCAGTCGCTGGAAGCCGTGGCGGTGAAAGTGCGCCAGGCCGGTTTCAGCCCGTTGATCCTCGGCGACCTCGAGGGCGAAGCGCGGGACGTGGCCAAGGTACACGCCGGCATTGCCCGGCAGATCGTGCAGCACGGCCAGCCGCTGGCGGCACCGTGCGTGATCCTCTCCGGCGGTGAAACCTCCGTCACCGTGCGCGGCGATGGCCGCGGTGGGCGCAATGCCGAGTTCCTGCTCAGCCTCACCGACAGCCTCAAGGGCCTGCCCGGCGTGTACGCCCTGGCCGGCGACACCGACGGCATCGACGGTTCGGAAGACAACGCCGGCGCGATCATGACCCCTACCAGCTACGCCCGCGCCGAAGCCCTGGGCCTGTCGGCCAGCGACGAGCTGGACAACAACAATGGCTACGGCTATTTCGCCGCCCTCGACGGTTTGATCATCACCGAGCCGACCCGCACCAACGTCAATGACTTCCGCGCCATCCTGATTTTTGAGACTGCCAAACATGACGCCTGACAAGAAGGTCAAAATCCTCGCCACCCTCGGCCCGGCCACCGACGGCATCGATGACATCCGCGAGCTGGTGGAGGCCGGGGTGAATATCTTTCGCCTCAACTTCAGCCATGGCGACCACGCCGATCATGCCCAACGCTACCAGTGGATCCGCCAGGTGGAGCGCCAGCTCAATTACCCGCTGGGCATCCTGATGGACCTGCAAGGGCCGAAGCTGCGCGTCGGCACGTTTGCCGAGGGCAAGGTGCAACTGGTGCGCGGCCAGGCGTTGCGCCTGGACCTGGACCCAACGCCGGGCGATCAGTGCCGGGTCAACCTGCCCCACCCGGAAATCATCGCGGCGCTGGAGCCGGGCATGGACCTGCTGCTCGATGACGGCAAATTGCGCCTGCGCGTGATCACCAAGCATGCCGATGCCATCGACACCACCGTGCTCAATGGCGGCGAACTGTCGGACCGCAAAGGCGTGAATGTGCCACAAGCCTTGCTGGAACTCAGCCCACTGACCGCCAAGGACCGCCGCGACCTGAGCTTTGGTCTGGAGCTGGGCGTGGACTGGGTGGCGCTGTCATTCGTGCAGCGCCCGGAAGACATCCGCGAGGCCCGCGAGTTGATCGGCGACAAGGCGTTTTTGATGGCCAAGATCGAAAAGCCGTCCGCCGTCCAACGCTTGCAGGAAATCGCTGAGCTGAGTGACGCAATCATGGTGGCCAGAGGCGACCTGGGCGTGGAAGTGCCCGCCGAGAGCGTGCCGCAAATCCAGAAAGACATCATCAGCACCTGCCGCCAGCTGGGCAAACCGGTGGTGGTGGCCACGCAGATGCTCGAATCCATGCGCTTTTCGCCGGCGCCGACCCGCGCCGAAGTGACGGATGTGGCCAACGCGGTGGCCGAAGGCGCAGACGCGGTGATGCTGTCGGCGGAAACCGCTTCGGGTGAATACCCGCTGGAGGCCGTGCAGATGATGAGCAAGATCATCCGCCAGGTGGAAAACGGCCCGGACTACCAGACGCAGCTGGACGTCAGCCGGCCCAAGGCGGACGCCACGGTGTCGGATGCGATCAGCTGCGCGATCCGGCGTATCAGCAGCATTCTGCCGGTGGCGGTGCTGGTCAACTACAGCGAGTCCGGCAGCTCCAGCCTGCGCGCGGCGCGGGAGCGGCCGGTGGCGCCAATCCTCAACCTTACGCCGAACCTCTCTACGGCGCGGCGTTTGAGCGTGGCGTGGGGCGTGCATTCGGTGGTCAACGATCGACTGCGCCAGGTGGATGAGGTGTGTTCCACCGCGCTGGAGATTGCTCAGGCGCAAGGCATGGCGCAGCGCGGGGATACCTTGGTGATTACGGCGGGGGTGCCGTTCGGGCAGCCGGGGTCGACCAACTCGTTGCGCATCGAGACGTTGATTTAGCGTCTGTAAGTGCCTCATCGCGGGCAAGCCCGCTCCCACATTTGATTGTTGTGAACCCGATCAAGTGTGGGAGCTGGCTTGCCTGCGATTGGGGACGACTCGGTCTCACTGACTAAACCACCATGCACAACCCAACCTGCCCCGACTGGGCCGAAGCCCTGCTCAATGGCTTCAGCCAGATCTTCCTGCAACGCCAGCCACTGTGTGGCTTGCTGTGCCTGCTGGCCATCCTGATCGGCGCCCCGGCCTTATTCGGCGGCGCATTATTGGGTGGCGTCGCCGGTTTGCTCACGGCCCAGCGCCGGGGTTATCCCAAGGCCGAACGCCAAGCGGGCCTTTACAGCTACAACGGCGTGCTGCTGGGCTTGCTGATCAGCCAGCACTTCGCCTGGTCGGCCTTGTTGCCGCCGCTGATCCTGGCGTGCGGCGGCCTGAGTGCGATGCTCACGCGGCAATGGTTGAAACACGCCCCTGCACCAGATGACTTGCCCGCCTACACCGCGCCCTTTGTCGGCCTCGGCTGGTTGCTGATCGGCGCAGTGCCTGACAGCACATTCACGCTGACCGAACCCGACACCCTGGACGTGCTCACCGCGCCCTTCACCGGGCTCGCACAAATCATGTTGCTGGACCAGCCATTGGCGGGCGCTCTGATTGCGCTTGGCCTGTTGCTGGCCAACCGCCGCGCCGCGCTGTGGGCACTCACGGGCGCCGCTACCGGCGTGTTGATCGCCCTGTGGCTGGACGAACCCGCCAGCGCCCTCCTCGGCCTGCACAGCTATAACCCGGCGCTGGCCGCGCTGGCGTTAAGCCAGTCACGCCGCCCCTGGCAGCCGCTGCTCGGCATCCTTCTGGCGGTCATGCTCACGCCCGGTTTCGCCGCCCTGCACCTGCCCGCATTGACGGCGCCGTTTATCCTCGCCTGCTGGCTGGTACACGCCAGCCAGCGGATGTTCAAAGCCCGCGTGGACAGCCCGTTCGAATCCCCCTAGGCTTGCCCGATATTCGATTCGGGCGGGATTTATGCACAGCAACAACGACTGGCGTCAGCGCCTCTATGTAATGGTGTTCCAAAGCGACACCGTGGCCGGCCGGCGCTTCGACAGCACCCTGTTGCTGATCATCCTCGCCAGCCTTGTGATCGTGATCCTCGACAGTATCCAGACCGTCCACGACAACTACGCCGACGTGCTGGCCTACATCGAGTGGGGCTTTACCGTCATCTTCGCCATCGAATACAGCCTGCGGCTGTATTGCTCGCCCAAGCCGTTGCGTTATGCGTTCAGCTTTTATGGGCTGGTGGATTTACTTGCCATCGTGCCCGGCATCCTCGCGCTGTATTACAGCGACGCGCAGTACCTGCTGATCATCCGCATCATCCGGATGCTGCGGATTTTCCGCGTGCTCAAGCTCAGCCCGTACCTCAAGCAAGCCAACTACTTGATGGCCGCGCTGCGTGGCAGCAAGCAGAAGATCGTGGTGTTTCTGGTCAGCGTGTGCACCCTGGTGACCGTATTCGGCACGCTGATGTACGTGATCGAAGGCCCGGAACACGGGTTTACCAGTATTCCCAAAGGCATCTACTGGGCGATCGTGACGCTGACCACCGTGGGCTTTGGCGACATCGTGCCGAAGACCCCGCTGGGCCAGGTCATTTCGTCGCTGGTGATGATCACCGGTTACTCGATCATCGCCGTGCCCACCGGGATTTTTACCGCCGAGTTGGCCAGTGCCATGCGCGGTGAACAACTGCAGCACGATTGCCCGGTGTGCAAGAAAGACAACCACGAGCCCAACGCAGCGTTTTGCTCGCGCTGTGGCAGCAACCTGTTTCGTAAAGTGGAATAAGCAAAGTTCGTTTTAATCTTTAAACGTCTATACGGGCGCGGCTATAGTCGGTGGCAAAATGCCCCCACTCAATCGACAACCTTCTCGAACAACAAGGAATGAGCAGTGAAAAAACTCGTTAGCGCCTCCTTACTGGCCGCCGGCCTAGCCCTGGCGGGCGCCGTCCAGGCTGCCCCCGTCACACTGCTCAACGTCTCCTATGACGTGATGCGCGACTTCTACAAGGACTATAACGCCGCCTTCCAAAAGCACTGGGAAGCCGAGCACCCGAACGACAAGCTGACCTTGCAGATGTCCTTCGGCGGCTCCAGCAAACAGGCGCGCTCGGTGATCGACGGCCTGCCGGCTGACGTGATCACCATGAACATGGCCACCGACATCAATGCCCTGGCGGACAACGGCAAGCTGGTGCCGGACAACTGGGTCACCCGCCTGCCGAACAACAGCGCGCCGTTCACCTCCGCCACCGTGTTTATCGTGCGCAAGGGCAACCCCAAGGCCCTCAAAGACTGGCCAGACCTGCTCAAAGATGGCGTGCAAGTGATCGTGCCCAACCCGAAAACCTCGGGCAACGGCCGTTACACCTACCTGTCGGCCTGGGGTTATGTGCTCAAGAACGGCGGCGATGAAGACAAGGCGAAGAAGTTCGTTGGCGAACTGTTCAAACACGCGCCAGTGCTGGACACCGGCGGCCGTGCAGCCACCACCACGTTCATGACCAACCAGATTGGCGACGTGCTGGTGACCTTTGAAAACGAGGCAGAAATGATCGCGCGTGAATTTGGCCGTGATCAGTTCGAAGTGATCTACCCAAGCGTCTCTGCCGAGGCGGAACCACCGGTGTCGGTGGTCGACAAAGTCGTCGAAAAGAAAGGCACCCGCGTGGCGGCCGAAGATTACTTGAAGTACCTGTGGTCGCCTGAAGGTCAGGAAATCGCAGCCAACAACTACCTGCGTCCCCGCGACCCGAAGGTGTTGGCCAAGTACACCGACCGCTTCCCGAAAGTCGACTTCCTGTCGGTGGAGAAGACCTTTGGAGACTGGCGAACCGTGCAGAAAACCCACTTCAATGATGGTGGGATTTTTGATCAGATCTACAGCGGTCAGTAAACCGCTTTAACTGAAGAAATGCAGTCAAGTGTGGGAGCTGGCTTGCCTGCGATAGCATCACCTCGCAATGCCTGAAACACCGAGGTGCTTGCATCGCAGGCAAGCCAGCTCCCACATCTGGTTGAGTGTTTGGCCGTTACATCGGCGGTGTCACGCCGTCCTTACCGGCCGAAATCGCCTGAGCGGTAACCGTCCCATCCGCCGCCTGCGATGCAAACATCACCACCTTCACGCCGGGCTTCAACAAACTGCGATCCCCTGGCTCCAGGTTGACGATCGGCACATCATCCGGCACTACAATCTTCTGCTCGCCGCCTTTGTACTTCACGGTCAAGGTGCGCCCGTTGCTGACCACCAGGTCGCCGACGGTGCCGTTGGTCATGCTGCTGCCTTCTTTCAAGTCGAACGCGCGGTGCCCATCGCCCGTGCCGGCCATGGCCGGTGGAAACACGTGAACTTCTAGGGCAGTCAGGGTGCCGTCGGCATTCGGCATGGCGGCCGACCCGATGTAGCTGCCGGGCTTGATTTCATCAATTTTGGCCAGGGTAACGGCGCGGACCTGGGTGTCTTTGGTCAGGTGCACGGTGACGTCTTCACCGCTGTTGACCTTGACGTGCATTGCGTCGCCATCGATTGCCGTAATAGCGCCGCGCACACCGACCCGCGGAGCGTCGGCGGCATTGGCCAACCCGATGGCCATGGCGGCGGCCAGGGTTGAAGCCAGGATCATCTTGTTCAGCGAAATTTTCATGAAAGTGGATTTCCTGTTTCGGCAGTTGTGACTGAATGTATCATTGCCGTTCGACTCAACAGTTAACGATTCAGTCATTAATTTGCGGCATGAGTGTTATCACCCATAGCGCCCTACTCCGGCCGTGCGGTTGTCTTTACTCTCGCACGCCATCTTCCTTCGCTTTAACGAGAACACCATGAACGCTACCCCACACGCTTCAAGCACCATGACCCGAGGCATGGTGATGCTGTTTGCGTTCTGTTGCGGCGCCATTGTTGCCAACATCTACTACGCCCAACCGATCATCGAACTGATTGCACCCGACATTGGCCTGACTCCGGCGATGGCCAGCCTGATCGTGTCGCTGACACAAATCGGCTACGCCTTGGGCCTGTTCTTCCTGGTGCCGCTGGGTGACTTGCTGGAAAACCGCAAGCTGATGATCGCCACCACCGTGTTGGCCATCGCCAGCCTACTGGGTGCCGCCTTCACCGAGCAGCCGAATTTGTTCCTGCTTGTGTCGTTGTTGATCGGATTCAGTTCCGTCTCGGTGCAGATCCTGATCCCGCTGGCGGCGCACCTGGCGCCCGCCGAATCCCGTGGCCGCGTGGTTGGCAGCATCATGGGCGGCCTGTTGCTTGGCATTCTGCTGGCACGGCCGGTGTCCAGCGTGGTGGCCGACCACTTCGGCTGGCGCGCGATGTTCATGGCCGCCGCGGCCTTGATGGCCTTCATCAGCGTGGTCTTGCTGATGACCATTCCCAAGCGCCAGCCCGACCACAGCGCCAGCTACGGCCAACTGCTGCGCTCCCTGGGCACGCTGCTGCGCAAGCAACCGGTATTGCGCCAGCGGGCGTTCTACCAAGGCTGCATGTTTGCCACGTTCAGCCTGTTCTGGACTGCCGCGCCGCTTGAGCTGGCGCGCAACCACGGCCTGAGCCAAAGCGAGATCGCGCTGTTCGCCCTGGTCGGTGCCTTGGGCGCCATCGCCGCGCCCATCGCCGGCCGCCTGGCCGACGCCGGCCACACGCACCGCACTTCACTGCTGGCGATGCTGTTTGCCGCCTTGAGCTTTTTGCCCGCCTTCGTGCACCCGCTGTACAGCGTGATCGGCCTGGCCGTCACCGGTGTGGTGCTGGACTTCTGCGTGCAGATGAACATGGTCCTCGGCCAACGCGCCATCTACGCCCTCGACGCCAACAGCCGCAGCCGCCTGAACGCGCTGTACATGACCAGCATCTTCATCGGCGGCGCCTTCGGCTCGGCGATTGCCAGCAGTGTGTATGAACACGGCGGCTGGCTGGGCGTGATGCTGGTGGGCAGTGCGTTCCCGCTGGTGGCGTTGTTGCGGTTCCTGAGTGCTTCGCGCACGGTGGCCGTTGCCACAGCCTGATCGCAACTAGGAGCGCACCAACTTCTCCAAGGCCGCATCCGCCAGAAATGACGAGCGGCTTTTGACCTTGTGCTCGCGCACATAGCGGTCGATTCGCTGGATGACATAACCGGGCAAGGTCACATTGACCTTCTCGGTCTTGCCCAGATAGGGCGAGATGTCCAACTCCAACATCCCCCAGCCCATCCCGGCGTAGTCTTCGTTCGCGTGGTGGTTGGCCACCGAGGTGGGCATCGGAATCGGCCCGCCTTCGGCGGCGATCTCTTGCAGCATGATGTGCGCGACTTCCACGGCGGCGTTGTAGGCCTCTTCGAAGCTGTCCCCGGCGGTGACCGCGCCTGGAATATCGGGGATCTGAATACCGGTGGCGGTAAAGTCATCGCCCCATTCGATACACATTGGGTATTGCATGAGTGCTCTCCTTAAAACTGAGACAGCCCGGCGCGTTTCCTGATGCTTCTGACGGTGCCCAGGGGCAAGTCTTTCTTGGGGTGCGGCACCGGGATCGTGTACGGGTTATAGCGGTGAGTGAAAATGTGATGACTGCCCGTAACCCGATCCAGCACCCAACCCGCCTCTTGCAGCTCCTTGATCAATAACCTGCTTTGCACCTCAGCCTCCTTGGCCTGGCTTGATAAAAGTAACCCTAGAGTTATATTTACTCAAGCACAGATTGCTTCAACAGGAGTGACGGCTGTATGTCTAAATATTGGAAATAAACGGTGTTTATTCCAGCAGGGCATAACTCATATGCGCCTTACCCTGCTTCTTCGCCCGCTCTGCTGCGCCCATTATCCCTCCAGCCAACTCGGCTCATCTCCTGAGGGAATATCACCATGACACTTCAAGCCACACTTGATGCCTTCCGTGCTGACTTCAAAGCAGGCAAGCCTCCCTACAACGCGCCAGCGCATATCCATCCGATCATGGAACGCGCCACAGCCGAGCTGATCGCGTCCGGCGCCGCACAGCGTGCGTTGAAGGTGGGTGACAAGGCGCCGTTGTTCAGTCTCAAGGATGCCAACGGTACGTTGGTGTCCTCAGCCGATCTGTTGGCCAACGGCCCCTTGGTGCTGACGTTCTACCGCGGCGTGTGGTGCCCGTATTGCAATATGGAGCTGCAAGCGCTGCAAACCTTTTTGCCGACGTTGAAAGGCCACGGCGCGAGCCTGCTGGCCCTGTCGCCGCAGACTGCCGCCAACAGCCGTAAATCCGAACGCATCACCGAGTTGGGTTTCCCGATCCTCAGCGATACCCACAACGACGTTGCCGATGCATTCGGTCTGCGCTTTCAGCTGCCGGACTACCTGATCGAACTCTACAAGGCCCTGGGCAACAACTTGCCGCTGATCAATGACGACCCAGCCTGGACCCTGCCGATGCCAGCGCGCTACGTGATCGGCCAGGACAGCGTGATTCGTTACGCCGAGGTCAACCCGGATTACACTCAACGCCCAGAACCGTCGGCGATGCTCGACGCCCTCACCCAATAACCCAAGGACACCCGATGGACCGCCTCACCGCCATGGAAACCTTCGTGAACGTGGTCGAAACCGGCTCGTTCTCAGCTGCCGCCAAACGCTTGGGGATAGGCCAGCCCGCTGTCTCCAAAAGCATCGCGCAATTGGAGGCGCGCCTGGCGGTGCGGTTGGTGTTGCGCTCCACGCGCGGCCTGACACCGACCGAGGCGGGCCTGGCGTTTTTCGAAAAGGCCAAGCGCGCCATCGACGAAGCCAACGAGGCCGATGACGCCGCACGCGGTGCAGGCGCCGGGCTGTCGGGCAACTTGCGCATCAGCGCTGCAACCACCTTCGCGCGGTTGCACATCATTCCTCACCTGGGCTCGTTCCTGGCTCAATACCCCGCCTTGAACGTCGAAGTGGTGCTCAACGACCACAGCCTCAACCTGGTGGAAGAAGGCATCGACGTCGCCCTGCGTATGGGCAACTTGAGCGACTCGGGCCTTACCGCACGCAAGATCGGCCAATCCCCGCGGCAAATCCTCGCCACCCCGGCCTACTTCGAACGCTGTGGCGAGCCGGCCACGCCAGCGGATTTGCTGCAACACCAGGCAATCATCTACAGCCTGGGCGGCGGCTCAAACTGGACGTTCAGCCAGGGCGACAGTCACTACCCGGTCGTCGCCCGCGGCCGCATCCGCGTCACCGCCGCAGAGGGCGTGCGCGCCGCGGTGCTGAACCATTTGGGCCTGACCATGGCATCGACCTGGATGTTTGCCCCGGAACTGGCCAGTGGTGAGGTCAAGCCCGTGCTGACCGACTGGCAACTGCCGCCGATTGATTTATGGGCGGTGTTCCCCACCGGCAGGATGGCGAGTGCCAAGACACGCGCGTTTGTGGAGTACGTGCAAACCCTGATCAGCGCCGATGCGCAGTCAGGCCAAGTACATCCTGGGGCTTGATCAAACGCGGGCTCTTAATCAGGAAGTCAGACTGGCGGTCGCCCAATAGGTCGATGCCGACAAAGTAGCGGCCGCTCTGTGGGTGGTATTTGACCACGGTGTCGCCAACGCGCCCCGTGTAGTCTTGCACCAGGCGCAAGGGGGTCGCGTACTGCTTGGCCAGTGCCCTCAGATCGATAGTGTCCTCGCCACTGGCGAAATCCATGAGCACATCGGCATCGTGACAGGTCGAGTCATTGGCCTGGTCATATTTGAACGTGTTTCTACCGCCCACGCCCCAGAGCACATCGCCGCCAGCACCGCCAGTGAGGACGTTGTCCACCGCGTTGCCGATGAGCGTGTCCTGGCCGGAGCCGCCAATCGCATTCTCCACGACAACGTCTCTGGCAATGGCGACGTTGTTGCGCAGACCGCCCACACTGGAGGCGGAGTTATGGCGCAAATCGATGGTTTGGTGATGCTCGAAACCGGAAAAATCCAGGGTATCGTTGCCGCCCGCGTCCTGTACCAGGAAGCGCCGCGCGCCGCTGCCGGCATGCAGGCTGCTTGCGCGATCACCGCTGTTGGCGTTGAAGCCATAAACCGTATCGTGCGCCTTGAGGCCAGATACAAACCCCGACGTGGAGCTGCGTTGGCGTTTGAGGCCCGTCAGCCCACGCACGGCGCCGGCACCCGTGACAATGTCACTGGCGCGAATCCTCCCTGCACTTTTGAGAAACAAATCGGCTTTGCCCTGGCCCGTCAGGTCAAGGCTCAAACTGCCAGCGCCACTGCTCTGGTCATGGCTGAGGACGATCTCGCCGGGCCGTCCCGTGAACTGCTCAACCACGTAAAAATGCCTGATGGAGGTATTTCTCAACAGGCCGGAAAGATCGATTTTGTCGGTACCGCTGGTGAAATCCAGAATCTCGTCTGGCTGACCCAGGGTAGAGTCGCTCGCCCTGTCGTACACAAAGACATCCGCGCCGCCACCGCCGCGCAACCTGTCCGCACCCGCCCCACCGCGAAGCCTGTTGCCCACCTCGTTTCCGTTGATTTGGTCGTCGCCCGAACCGCCGACAGCGTTTTCCAGCGTAACGCCCTTGGCGATGGATACATTGCCCTTCAAGCCGCCCACACTGGAAAACGACTCAGCGTGCAGGTTGATGGTCTGATCCTGGGAAAACCCGGAAACGTCCAGCGTGTCATGGCCGCCCCCATCCCAAATGCAAAAGATCGGCGCATCGTTCGCGGACTCAAGGCTCAAGTGATCACGGCCTGTGTTGGAGTTGAACCCGTAGGTCGTATCGGCCGGTCGCGTATTGAAATTGGCGCCGTAGAGTTTTTGTATCGCGGCAATGTCATCTTTCATCGGCACGCACGGATGACGCCGGTGGAAGTCATGGCCCGGTTGATTGGTTTCATCCCAATAACTCATTACGCTGCAGGCCTTGGTGTCTTGCTCGTAGGGGGTTTGGGCATAGTTGTGCACTTGCTTGCCATATTCGCCAGGGTGACCAAGGCCCAGGGCGTGACCCAACTCATGAACTGCGGTAAATAAAAAGTAATCGCCGTGCGCGGGGACTTCGCGAGCACCCTGCGTTCCAATGGTGGCGTTCATGTCACCGTAATACTGATTGGGTAACTGTGACACGCCACCACTGGTACGAGGATCGGCTGCAATGGTTATTGAGCCGTCTGCGCAGGTTGAATTCTCTTTGAATATGACAGTAGTCACGTCTTGCCACATTTGAAGTGCCTGGCGAATGGACACTTTTTGTTGTGCAGAGAACTTTTCGTCAAGGGTAAAAGACAACTCGATTTTACCGTCGCCATCGCGATCGTAATGGCGATAGCCTCGTCGCAGGATCTGTTTGGCAGCCTCGTCCGTGCCGAAAGCAGGTTTCTGGGCCGGCGCCGTGGCAACCTGCGCAGGGTGTGTGAAAGCAGGTGCACTGGACGCAGCTAATGGCGGGTGATGTGGATGATGACCAACAAATGAAGTGGCGACGCGCATATAACATCCTTTGAAAACGTTAAGTCGACCCGAAACAGGGCCCAAGACGCGGCAACTTACTTAACCGCCAAACTAACCTCCCACCTCAAAAAACCGAGCGCCAGCCCTGACAATGTTTCACACCCAAACATATAACAACTGGATACATAAACTTAACATCCACACACAAGAATATTCATTTACGCGCACTGCACAATCAAACCCTCGCCCGAAAACAGGCACTTTAAAACACTATAAACATATAAAGTTTAGAATTACCTCACATTTTAAACTCAGCATGGAAACAAAACCCTACACACTTAATAGTCTGGAAGTGGCTCGCATCACTGATATATCCCTGCAGATTCAAACCGCGGGATGCGCCCATTCAGCGACGGCCAGTAACCGCACTGGCGAGCATCGGCCCAGGCGCTCGGCTGGCGCAATAATTCGCGCAGCGCTTGCGATGCGATGTTCAACGCAAGCGTTTGGCCCGGGCATTGGTGCCTGCCAACACCAAAGCTGAACAAGCGTCGATGGGGTCGCTCAAGCAGAATGCTGTCCGGGTCAGGGTTCGTTTCGGGGTCCCGGTTCGCGGCGGCCAGCAGCACGAGAACGGTATCGCCCGTCTCTAGAAGGCTACTGCCAATCGAGCAGGGCCCGGCCGCAAATCGCCGCGTGTTCTGTACCGGCGAGTCATAGCGGGCCACCTCCTCCACCAGCGCTGGCACCAGGGCCGGCACGCGCTGGATGTGCGCCAGCAGATCAGGCCGTCGGGCGAGTGTGACCAGCGTATTGCCAATCAGACCGGCACTCGCTTCACACGTCTGGGAGAGCAAGCCGATCAGGTTAGGCGTCAGTGCATCCGGGTCACCCCACTCGCCGTGGAGAAGTTGCTTGAGCAACCCGGTCTGCTCGAGCACCGCACTGAACATCTGCCCCAGTTGCACAGCGCCAGCATCGGCGGCGCGCAAGTGAGCCTGGCTGCTCAGCGGCGAAAGACACGCGACAAAATCCCGGGTCAGCGCGGCAACCCGGTGCAACCGCTCGCCAGGCACACCCAGCAGCGAGCCGACCACAGCGACCGGCAACGTGAACATCCACTCATCGAGGCTCTGCAGGCGCGTGCTGACTTGCCTCACCACGTTGGCGATATGCCCTGCGTCCAACCTGGCCAGAGCAGGTTCGACCACCGCCCTGGGGCACTGGTGGGCCGCGCCTTCGTTCATGCGCATCAACTTGGCGAACACCTGCCCCGCTGCACCGTCCGCGATCGCCGCAGGCACCGGCTCGTGTGAGGGGCGTACCCGGCAGTCAGGGTGCGTCAGCACGGCCTCGACAGTCCTGGCGCTGCTGGCGATCCACAGTCCCAGTTCAGCATCGAACGACAGCCCATCGTTACGCCGAAGGGCCGCGTAATAGGCGTAAGGGTCGGCATGGGTAGCGGCTTGCAGCGGTGTCATCGGGCACGTCCTGTTTGCAAAAGAAGCGTTACTATCTGCCCTCTCACACGGCAACGATTCGCTCAGGAACGAAATATGCACGCTCAGGACGAGGACACGGCGCTTTCACACGTGGCGGGGGCGATTGCGGAGCCCGCGCGCACGAAAATGCTCTGTTCGCTGATGGATGGCCACGCGCGTACCAGCACCGAGATGGCGGCGATTGCCCAGGTCAGCGCGTCGACCGCCAGTGCCCATTTGGCCAGGCTCAAGAACGATGGCCTGCTTACGCTGCACACCCAGGGGCGTCATCGCTATTACAGCCTGGCTGGGCCGCACGTGGCCCAGGCCATCGAGGGCCTGATGGTGATCAGCCGCAACACCAGCAAGGGTTTCGTCCCGACCACGCCCACGCGTTTGCAGTTTGCGCGCACCTGCTACGACCACATGGCCGGTACCCTGGCGGTGCACCTGCACGACCATTTCATCGCATCCGGCTGGTTGGTCGGCGACGGCGCTTACCAACTCAGCGCGGCGGGTGAACAAGCCATGAACGAGTTGGGCATCGATGTGCCCGCACTGCGCACGCAGCGGCGACGCTTCGCCTGTTCGTGCCTGGACTGGAGCATGCGCCGCCCGCACCTGGCCGGTGCTTTGGGCGCGGCATTGCTGCAAAGTGTTATCCGCCGTGAATGGGTGACCCAGGACCTGGACAGTCGTGCGTTGGGGTTAACGGCCAAAGGACGCAGGGAGCTGGCAAGCCGATTTGGAATGGAGACGTGCAAACAATAAAGATCACAAAGTGGGAGCGGGCTTGCTCGCGAATGCGCTGGGTCAGTGAAGAATCCCTCAACTGACACACCGCATTCGCGAGCAAGCCCGCTCCCACATGAGTGCTGCGCCGTTCAAAGAATCCGGCCATCCCACGCCACTGTCACATGCCTGGGCAACTCGCGCCGATGTTCCAGCAACCACGCATCCAGCGTATGCCCCACGTGCGTCAGCACGCCCAATTGCGCACCCGATTCCTCAATGCTGCGCAATGCCAGCGTCACGTCATTGTGATTGCGCGGTGCCTGCGGCTGCGGTGGCATGGAGCAATCGAGCACCAACACTTCCAGCGGCGCGCGCTGCAGCCAGGCCAGGGTGGCAGGCGGCAGGCCGACCGTGTCGGTGAGGTAGGCGATGCGCCGACCTTCGCCTTCCAGCAGATAACCGAAGGTGGGTTTGGAGTGCTGCAACGGCAGCGCCGTCACGCACAACTCGCCAAATTCGCGGGTTTCGAATGCGCCAAACGGCTGGCTGAAATCCAGGATCCCCGGGTGTTTGTAAAGGTCGGACAACCCCTGCGGATCCGCCGGGCCATGCACCGGAATCACCAGCCCCTGGCCCCAACGCAAATGCAGCAAACCTTGCGCATGGTCAGCGTGGTAGTGGGTCTGGAAAATCCCGTTGAAACTGCGCGGCGGGAAGCGTTCGGTCAGGTCCGGCAAACCGCTGTCGATCAACCAGCGCTGGTCGCCGCATTCGATCAACGCGCTGCAAGGTCGGCGGCGTAACCCTTCATCGCTGCGCGCCAGGGCGCAGGCAGCGCATTCGCAGCCGTACACCGGAACCTGCCGCGCGTCACCGGTGCCAAGCAAGGTCAGGCGCATGCCGAGTGCCCGTGATCCAGGCAGCACAGCAAGCGCTCGACGGTATGCACCAGCGGGCCGGAGTTATCCAGCACCAACAGCCCCGCACCATTGCCGGCGATCAGGTCTGCGGTGAACCGCGCATTGCGTGCCAGGCGCTCCTCGATATCGGCGAGCGACTCACGCCCCCGCGCGATCAGGCGCTGACGCAACACGGTTTGATCGACCGTCAGCAACAGCACCAGCAACGAGGGATACCGTTCGCGGGTTTGCGCCAGGTGCGCGCGGGACCCATTGACCAGCACGTCTTCCCCCGCCGCCAGCCAATCGTCGATCACACGCGGGATGCCGTACGACAACCCATTGGCGTGCCAGCTGAGGGCAAACGCGCCCTCGGCCTGCATCGCGGCGAACTGCTGCGGGCTCACACCTTGAGCCGCCTCGCCCACGGCTTCGGCCGAACGGGTGATCACCCGCCGCACAATGCGGCAGCCGCGCTCGGCCAAGCGCGGGCGGGCGGCATCCAGCAGGCTGTCCTTGCCCGAACCCGATGGCCCGATGAGATAGATCAACCTGCCTGCCATCAAAACACCCTCTTCGCTTGTCGCCACACTTGTTGCACCACGGGCAGCCCTTCACGGCGTTTGGCCTGGACCAGGTCGGCGCGCAGGCCCACCGCAATTTCACCGCGATCAGTCAGGCCCGCCGCGCGCGCGCCAGGCTGATCATCTTGACCGCGCGGGCCAGGCCGGCGGCGGCCACATTACCCGAGTGTGACCCGCCGCGCACCACGTTCGGCGCGCCCATCAACACTTTCATGTTCAGCGCCTGGCAGCCCTGGGCTGCTTCAAGCGTAGTGGGGAATTCGGCGATGGTCATGCCGTAGCGCGCCGACTCTTCAACATGCGCCAACGTTGCGTCGTCATGGTTGGCCACCGACAACCCACGAATTCAGGCAGAACGCGCCGTTAGGTTTTGGGGCCGCTTCGCAGCCCAACGCAGGGCAAGCCTGCTCGCCACAAGGGTTCGCCTCTATATAATCATTCGACCTTTAGGACCTGCCCTACACAGTTTTCGGGTTGCGTCCGAGTAACCTCGCCGCTAACCTTCGCGGGTCGCTGCAAAATCAGCGAACGGGTGTGGTAGCCCGGTTCTTTCATAGATCCCCAAAAACGCTCCAGGGCGTTTTTTTGTGCGGGCTGCTTTGTGGCGGCTGTGCACGGGAGGCTTCGGCCTGCCGGGTTTCTATGACCGGTCTACCACCCCGTGTACAGTCGCCTCCTTACATCGTGTGGTAGCGAGATGGAGGTGCTCATTCATAGGAGCTTCCCCATGAAAAAAGTCACGCCTAACCCCCCGCCATCCCATTCGGATGACACCCCACAACTCCCGCCCAACCCATATTCACCGTGCGCCCCGGCCTCAGCACCGAAGTTGCCTTGAGCAATGCCAGTGAGATGCTCGAATCGGCGACCGTGTGTGCGTACGACTGTGCCGAGCACTTGAAGGGCACAGGCCGCAAGCAGGTGCTGGCGGTGATGCAGATGATTGAGATTGCGCAGTTGTTGGTGGATCAAGCGCTGAATCGGGAGTGTCCCGTAGCTTGATAGCGCGGTGATCCCACACTGAGTGTGGTGTACATCAGGGGATTTCTCGCACGATGGCGAAACAGGCCTAGAACTCAGATCAGGTAGAGTTCAAAACTGTGGGAGCGGGCTTGCTCGCGAAGGCGGTGGGTCAGTGATTGATAGGCTGGCTGACACTCCGCCTTCGCGAGCAAGCCCGCTCCCACAGTTGGTCTTCAGTGGATGCAAGACTGCATTTAGCGCGTATGAAAAAGGCGACCCGAAGGTCGCCTTTTTTCATTGCGCGTATTGCTTGCTCAACCCCGGCGGTACGCCGTGCACATCGGTTTCTTCCCACGGCCCGTTCGGGCTGATGGAGCGGCTCCAGCCGTTGCTCCAGCGGTAGTAGGTGCGCTGGCGGTAGAAGGTGTCGGGCTGTTCTTCCAGCACGTACACCTGCATCTTGCCGTCCCAGTGGCTGGCGGCGCCCGGGGGTGGGGCGAAGGTTGGCGATTTGCTTGGCAGCGGTTTCGGCGGCGGGGTCACCGGGCCGGACGGTTGGGTGCTCGGCTGGGTCGAAGGGCCCGACGGTGGGATGGTCGGGCCGGTGGGTGCCGGAGGTGGCCGGTGGACCGCACAAGCGCTCAGGCCGAGTACCAGGCTGAGCAAGGTGATGCGTGCAAATGCGGGCATAGGCGTTTTCCTCGATTTACTTGTCCGGACTGTCGATGGTCAGCTGCTGCAGCGCAGTGGCAGTGCTGGCCAAGGGTTGGCTGCGGCCGATCCACTCGCCAGCGGTCGGAAGACCTGCCCGGGATATGCGCGCAACCAGTTGGACTTCGGGGAAGTTCGACAGTTTCAACTGCGGCATCATCGCGTCCGCATCGCCCAGTTCGACGGTGACTGGCAGTTCGGCGACGGTCACGCGTTTGGCCGCCAGCGGTGCAGGCGGGCCGGAGACGGCGCGGGCAAAAATGAACACGCTGTCGGTGGGCAGGGCTCTGGCCTTCACCTCGGCGGACAAATCCACACGGACTTTCAGAACAGCCTTGGGCGCTTGAGCGACAGTACCACCGCTCTCCCTGAGCTTTTCCGCCGCTCGGTCGATACCACCTTGCAGCGCGACCCGGGAATTGTCTTCCGGTGGCAGCTGCGCCAACAGACGGTTCCAATAGTCGATGGCGTCCTGATAACGCTGGCCTTCAAAGGCGGCAATACCCAACAGGCCAAGGCTGGTGACTTCCTTGGGGTCCAGCTTCAAGGCTTCATCGGTCAGCGCCTGCACCTTGGGCGACCACTGCTTGTTGTCGGCAAAGTACTGCGCCTGCGCCCACTGGCCGAGCAGTTCCGGCTGGCGGCCGGCCAAAGCCACGGTGCGCTCGAAGACTTTCGCCGCATCGGCGGAACGGTCCTGGGCCATGTAGGCGCGACCGAGGAAGTACAAGCCTTCCGGCGAATCCGGCTGGGCAGCGGCGGCGCGTTCCAGGCGCTGGGTCATGTCTTGCATGGACACCGGCGGCTGGGAGAATTCGCGGGTCAGCTCGACCTTGTCACTGGCCCCGTAATGCAGGTACAGCGTAACGCCCAGGACCGGCACCAGAAACGCCGCCAAAAACGGCAACGGTTTGCCCAGGCGCGATTCGCGAGGCTTTTCCACGCCTTCGGTATCGGCCAGCAGTTCACGGGCCGCTTCGGCGCGGCCGGTGTCGAGTTGCGCGGCATTCAGCACGCCTTCGTCCTGCTGCACTTGCAGCTCGGCGACGCGTTCCTGGTAAAGCGCCACGTTGAGCGCGGTGCGGTCCTCTTCACGCTGGGCGCGGCGGCCGCGCAATACAGGGATCAACAGGAAACTCAGGGCAATCAGGAGCAGCAACCCTGCTGCGAGCCAAAAATCAATCATCAGTCTTGGTGTCCAGCAATTGGTCGAGGCGTTTGCGCTCTTCAGGGGATAACGCGTCGGAGCCATCGGTAGGCGCGGCGCGGCGGCGGCGGACGATCACGGCCATGACCACCACACCGGCCAGCAACAGCCCGGCTGGGCCGAACCAGAGCAGCGCGGTCTTGCCGGTGAGGGCCGGTTTGTAGCGCACGAAATCACCGTAGCGGTCGACCATGAAGTCGATGATCTGCTGGTTGTCCTTGCCCTCCCCCAGCATGCGGAAAATCTCTTTGCGCAGGTCGGCGGCAATCGGCGCGTTGGAATCGGCGATGTCCTGGTTCTGGCACTTGGGGCAACGCAGTTCCTTGGTCAGTTCGCGAAAACGCTCACGATCACCGTCCTTGGCGAATTCGTAGGTGTCGATGGCAGCGTGGGCTACGTCGGCCAATCCGAGAGCGAGAACAGCAGCGGCTAACAGACGCTTCATGGCTTGGCCTCATCGACCAGCGCCTGGTACTTGGCGGCCAGTTGCTCGCGCCACACTACTTCGTCGATCACGCCGACGTATTTGTCGCGGATCACACCTTTGGCATCAATGAAGAAGGTTTCCGGGGCGCCGTACACGCCGAGGTTCAAACCGAGGTTGCCGTCTTCATCGCGGATATCCATCAGGTAGGGGTTGTGGAACTCCGCCAGCCACTTCAAGGCCGCCGCATTGTCGTCCTTGTAGTTGATGCCGTAGATCACCACGCCCTTCTCGGCGAGTTTGTTCAGCACCGGGTGCTCGACGCGGCACGAGATGCACCAGGTCGCCCACACGTTGACCAGCGCCGGCTTGCCCAGCAGGTCGGCCTGGGTCAGGGTCTTGTCGCCCTGCACGGTTTTCAGGCTGAACGCCGGGAATGGCTTGCCGATCATCGCTGAAGGCAGCTCGGCCGGGTCCAGGTACAAGCCGCGATACAAAAACACCGCCACCACCAGAAAGGCCGCCAGCGGTAACACCATCAACCAACGCTTCATGCCGGCGCTCCTTGCAGGCCGAGGGCTTCACGCACGCGGCTTTTTACTTTGACCCGATAACGCCGGTCCAGCGCGGCCAGCAAACCACCAACGCCGGTGAGCAACCCACCGAACCAGATCCAGCGCACAAACGGTTTGACGTGCACGCGCACCGCCCAGGCGCCGTCGCCCAGGGGTTCACCGAGCGCCACATACAGGTCGCGGGTGAAACCGGCGTCGATGCCCGCTTCGGTCATCATTGAGCTTTGCACGGTGTACAGGCGTTTCTCCGGGTGCAGCACGGCCACTTCCTTGCCATTGCGCACCACGCGGATGGTGCCTTTGTCCGACGTGAAGTTCGGACCTTCAAAGTGCTTGGCGCCTTCAAAGATGAAGTGGTAACCGGCCAGGTCCATGGACTCACCGGGTGCCAGGCGCAGGTCGCGCTCGGCGCTGTTCTGGCTGGAGAGCACCACGCCGAGGGCGCACACCGCGATGCCGAGGTGCGCGACCTGCATGCCCCAATAGCTGCGGGTCAATGTCGGCAAGCCTTTGATCAGGCCTTTGTGGCGGGTTTTGTCGACAATGTCGCGCACGCCGGCCAGCAACACCCAGGCGGCGAGCAGGAAGGTCGCGAGCACCGCCCAGTTGAAGTCGCCGTAGGCAAAGCCTGCGATCACCGCCAAGGCCACACTGCCCAGCAGCACCGGCATCAGCATGCCCGCCAGCCATTTCACCGGGGTGTCTTTCCAGCGCACCAATACGCCGACTGCCATCACCACCATCAGCAGGCCCATCAGCGGGATAAACAACGCGTTGAAGTATGGCGGGCCCACCGACAGCTTGGCGCCGCTCAGCGCGTCCAGCACCAGCGGGTACAAGGTACCGAGCAGGATCATCGACGCGGCCACCACCAGCACCAGGTTATTGCCCAGCAACAGGGTTTCACGCGACCACAGGTTGAAGCCGACCTGGCTCTTGACCACCGGCGCGCGCAACGCAAACAGGGTGAGCGAGCCACCGACCACAAACAGCAGGAAGATCAGGATGAACACCCCGCGCGCCGGGTCGGACGCAAACGCATGCACCGACGTCAGCACGCCCGAACGCACCAGGAACGTGCCAAGCAAACTGAGGGAAAACGCGGCGATGGCCAGCAACACGGTCCAGCTCTTGAACACACCGCGTTTTTCGGTGACAGCCAGCGAGTGAATCAGCGCGGTGCCCACCAGCCACGGCATGAACGAGGCGTTTTCGACCGGGTCCCAGAACCACCAGCCGCCCCAGCCGAGTTCGTAATAGGCCCACCACGAGCCCAAGGTGATGCCGATACCGAGAAAGGCCCAGGCGACGATGGTCCACGGCCGCGACCAGCGCGCCCACGCCGCATCGAGGCGCCCGCCGAGCAAGGCGGCGATGGCGAAGGCAAAGGCCACCGAGAAACCCACGTAACCCATGTAGAGCATCGGCGGGTGCACGATCAGGCCGATGTCTTGCAACAAGGGGTTGAGGTCATGCCCGTCCACCGGGATCTGCGGCAGGATGCGGCTGAATGGGTTGGAGGTCATGATCAGGAACAGCAGAAAGCCGATGCTGATCATGCCCATCACCGCCAGCACCCGCGCCAGCATGACTTGCGGCAGTTGGCGCGAGAACACCGACACGGCGAAGGTCCAGCCGCCAAGAATCAAGGCCCACAACAGCAACGAACCTTCGTGGGCGCCCCACACGGCGCTGAATTTGTAGTACCAGGGCAGCGCGCTGTTGGAGTTGTTGGCGACGTAGGCGACAGAAAAGTCATCAGTCATGAAGGCGTAGGTCAGGCAACCAAACGCGAACAGCAAAAAGGCAAACTGGCCCCAGGCGGCCGGCTGGGCCAGGCTCATCCACAGGCGGTCGCCGCGCCAGGCGCCAAGCAAGGGCACCACGGCCTGGACGACGGCAAAGCACAAGGCGAGGATCATCGCCAACTGGCCCAGCTCGGGAATAAACAGTGCGGACGTCATCAACTTAGCCCTCCTTTGCCGGGGTTGGAGCGGGTTGGCCGCTGTCTTTCAGGGCCTTGGTGACTTCCGGCGGCATGTATTTCTCATCGTGCTTGGCCAGCACTTCATCGGCGACCACCACGCCGTCGGCATTGAGCTTGCCGAGGGCGACGATGCCCTGGCCTTCGCGGAACAGGTCCGGGAGGATGCCGCGATAGGTAATGGTCACAGCCTTGTTGAAGTCGGTGACCACGAAGGTGACGTCGAGGGAATCGCCGGAACGCTTGAGCGAGCCCTTCTCCACCATGCCGCCCGCGCGAATGCGCGTGTCTACCGGCGCTTCGCCGTTGGCGATCTGGGTCGGGGTGTAGAACAGGTTGATGTTCTCCCGCAGGGCGCTCATCGCCAGGCCCACGGCAACACTCACACCGACCAGGATGGCCAGGATGATCAACAGACGCTTTCTACGCAGCGGATTCACTTATCGGTCTCCCGGCGCAAACGACGCGCCTCTTGTTGCAGGTAACGCTTGCGGGCCAGGATCGGCGCGGCGACGTTGAGGGCCAGCACCGCCAGGCAGATGCCATAGGCCGTCCAGACGTACAGGCCGTGGTGGCCCATGGCGAGAAAATCACTGAAAGAGTTGAAACTCATCCCCGCGCTCCCAGGCTGTTTTGCACTTCGGCCTTGACCCAGCTGGTGCGGGCTTCACGCTTGAGCACTTCCAGACGCATGCGCATCAGCAGCACGGCGCCGAAGAAGCAGTAGAACCCCAGCACCATCAGCAGCAGCGGCGCCCACATTTCCACGGGCATCGCCGGTTTTTCGGTAAGGGTGAACGTGGCGCCCTGGTGCAGGGTGTTCCACCACTGCACCGAGTATTTGATGATCGGGATGTTGATCACGCCGACAATCGCCAGCACCGCGCAGGCCTTCGCGGCGCTGTCGCGGTTGCTGATGGCATTGCCCAGGGCGATCAGGCCGAAGTACAGAAACAGCAGGATCAGCATCGAGGTCAGGCGCGCGTCCCACACCCACCATGAACCCCAGGTCGGCTTGCCCCAGATGGCGCCGGTGACCAGCGCCACGGCGGTCATCCACGCGCCGATGGGCGCGGCGCATTGCAGGGCGACGTCGGCCAGTTTCATCTTCCACACCAGCCCGACCACGCCGCACACGGCCAGCATCACGTAGCAGGACTGCGCCAGCATCGCGGCGGGCACGTGGATATAGATGATGCGAAAGCTGTTGCCTTGCTGGTAGTCCGGCGGTGCGAAGGCCAGGCCCCAGACCAGGCCGATGCCGATCAGCAACACGGCGGCAATGCTCAACCACGGCAGCAGCTTGGCGCTGATGCCGTAAAACCATTTGGGCGAGCCGAGCTTGTGAAACCAGGTCCAGTTCATTGCTGTTTCCATCACGGTGGTTTCTCGTCTTGGCGAGAAACTCAGGGTCTTTACTGGTTAATAACGCTTAACCAGACCTCATTATTCGCCGACGCTGATCTTCAGGCCAGCCGCTATAGCAAAGGGTGTCAGGGTTACCGCCAGGGCGGTCAGGCTGCCAAGCCACAGGAGGTAACCGGTCGCCGGCATGCCCATGAGCGCGGCCTGCAAGGCGCCGCTGCCCAGGATCAACACCGGGATATACAAAGGCAGAATCAGCAGGGCCAGCAACAGGCCGCCCCGCTTCAAACCGACGGTCAACGCTGCGCCCACCGCCCCCAACAGGCTGAGCACCGGCGTACCGAGCAACAAGGACAGCAACAATACCGGCAGGCATTCGACGGGCAAGCCCAGCATCATCGCCAGCAACGGTGAGAGCAAGACTAGCGCCAAGCCGGAAAAAGCCCAGTGTGCCAGTACCTTGGCCAGAACCAGAAGTGGCAGCGGGTGCGACGAAAGGACCCACTGTTCGAGGGAACCGTCTTCGAAATCGCTGCGAAACAGCCCGTCCAGCGAGAGCAGCACCGATAAAAGCGCCGCGACCCACACTAATCCTGGGGACAAGGTTTGCAACAGTTTAGTCTCGGGACCGACCGCCAACGGGAACAAGGCGATGACGATGGCAAAGAACACCAGCGGATTGGCCAATTCAGCCGGGCGACGGCACAACAGCCGTGCTTCACGGGCGACCAGCAGCGCGAACACACTCATAGCGACCACCGGCCCAAATCCAGATCACGGTAACCGGCGGGCATGCGCGTCAGCGTGTGGTGAGTGGTAAGCACCACTGAACCGCCCTGCTCGCAGTGCCGGGCCAGGTGTTCTTCGAGCTGGGCGACGCCTTGTTTGTCGAGGGCAGTGAACGGTTCGTCGAGAATCCACAGCGGCGGGCCCGGCAGGTACAAACGCGCCAGGGCGACGCGGCGCTGCTGGCCGGCGGACAGGGTATGGCAGGGAACATCTTCAAAGCCTTTGAGGCCGACGGCCGCCAGGGCTTGCCAAATGGCATCACGGGAGGCCGGGTGATGCAGGGCGCTGAGCCAACTGAGGTTCTCTTCCGGCGTGAGCACGTCCTTGATGCCGGCGGCGTGGCCGATCCAGATCAGGTTACGGGCCAGTTCGCTGCGTTGTTCGTTGAGCGGCTGGCCGTTGAGCCGCACACCCCCTGCCGTCGGCTGCATCAAACCGGCCAGCAGGCGCAGCAAACTGGTCTTGCCGCTACCGTTGGGGCCGCTGATTTGCACCATGTCGCCGGCCGTCAGACGCAGTTCGAGGTGTTCGAACAGCATCCGCAGGTCGCGTTCACAGGCGAGCGCTACGGCTTCAAGAAGAGGGCTGGTCAAGAGATCGCGGGCCTTTACGGTTCAAGTCGGCGGTGCAGCGGCCGTTATAGAGAGATGCACAATAACGGCTTTGGCGACCGATTTTAGAGAGCTGGATCAAATAGTTGTGAGGTTTTTACCGCTCTCTTTG
Organism: Pseudomonas sp. TWRC1-2; assembly: GCF_049896685.1. Classification (NCBI taxonomy): domain Bacteria; kingdom Pseudomonadati; phylum Pseudomonadota; class Gammaproteobacteria; order Pseudomonadales; family Pseudomonadaceae; genus Pseudomonas; species Pseudomonas sp. TWRC1-2. The sequence goes on from NZ_JAFCUU010000004.1 coordinate 213,975, forward strand.
CAGACGGGCGGCATTATACATGTGATGCCCTACTCTAAAGAGGGCAATTTCCCCAGAGACGATGCGCACGATGACCGGTGAGATCAACCTTCCTACGCTGCCTCCTGCCCCGGCGCCCGGGCCCGCCCCGCTGCCGCCAACCGGCGAGCTGCTCAAACTGCTGGAGCCGCAGGCCGGACTGATCGACCCTGGGAAAACCGCCAACGCCGAGGTGATCGCGCTTAAACAAGGCGGCGATGCGTTTCAGCTGCTGCTCAAATTGACCCTTGAAGGCGGCCGTCAGACCCTGGTGCAAGCCAGCAGCGCCCAGCCTTTGCCGTTGGGCAGCAATGTAGCGGTGAGCCAGACGCCAGCCGGCAACCTGACACTCTCGTTGCAGCAGGCCTTGAGCGCCAACGTGGCTGCCCTCACCCGTATCGACACCACGCAAATGCCGGTGGGGACGCTGTTGCAAGCCAAGGTGCTGACCACCCAGATGTTGCCGCAAGGCACCACGCAACCGGCGATCTACCGCTCGCTGGTGACGGTGCTCAACAACGCCCTCGCCGGCACCACGCTGACGCTGGAAAGCCCGCAGCCACTGCGGGTGGGCAGCTTGCTCAGCGCCGTGGTGCAAAATGCGCAGACCTTGAACTTCGTGCCGTTGAGCGGGCTCAAGGATCAATTGGCCGTGGCCCAACAGCTTTCTACTCAGCAAAGTCGCCAAGGCTCGCTGGACGTGGTTTTCACCGCCCTGCAAAACCTGCCCACCGACGACAGCACGTCCACCGACCTGCGCGCCGCGGCCGCGCGGTTGCTGGCGGCGTTGCCCGACCTGGCACAAGTGAGCAACCCCAAGGTGTTGGCGCAACTGGTACAGAACAGCGGCGCGTTTCTTGAAGCCAAGTTGCTCGCCGGGCAAAACCCGCAAATCCCGCCGCTGGACATGAAAGGCGCGTTGCTGCGCCTGGTCGCCGACTTGCTGCCGGCGCTGCCCAGTGCCACCAATCTCAACGCCATCCTCGCCGCCAATACCCTGGCCCAGGTATTGCCCAATTTTGTGCGTAACCCGCTGAATACGCTCGGCCAGATCGGCGCGCGCCAGGCACCCGCCGGCTTTCCGCTGCCGGATCGGCTGATGCAGCGCCTGGAAGGCGAAAGTGACCTGGAAAACCTGCTGCGCCTGGCCGCCGGTGCGATTTCGCGCTTGCAGAGCCATCAGTTGTCGAGCCTGGAGCAAACCGGCACCACCGCCGATGGCCGCTTGCAAAGCACCTGGCAACTGGAAATTCCCATGCGCACCTTGCAGGACATCGTGCCGTTGCAGGTCAAGTTCCAGCGCGAGGAACCGACGCCGGACAAGGATCAACCCGAACGCAAAGACAAGAAAGACCCCAAGCAGATGCTCTGGCGCGTCGAGTTGGCGTTCGACATGGAGCCGCTGGGGCCATTGCAGGTTCAGGCGCAACTGACCCAGGGCAAACTGTCCAGCCAGCTGTGGGCAACCCGGCCCTTTACCGCCAGTTTGATCGAAAGCCATTTGGGCCATTTGCGCGAGCGCCTGGTGACCTCGGGCCTCAACGTCGGCGACCTGGATTGCCACCTCGGCACCCCACCGCGCGGCCCAAGAACCGGCCTGGAACAACGCTGGGTGGATGAAACCGCATGAAAAATCCGGCCCCACCACGCCAGGCGATTGCCCTCAAGTACGACGGCCAGCAAGCGCCGACCCTGACGGCCAAGGGCGACGATGCCCTGGCCGAAGCCATTTTGAAGCTGGCGCGGGAAAATGAAGTGCCGATCTATGAGAACGCCGAGCTGGTCAAGCTGCTGGCGCGCATGGAGCTGGGCGACAGCATTCCGGAAGAGTTGTACCGCACGGTGGCGGAGATCATTGCCTTTGCGTGGACGCTGAAGGGCAAGTTTCCGGCGGGGTACGACCCGAACGCCGAGCCGGTGGAAAGGGATGTGACTGAGCGCGGGGATGATTACTAGACGCAGACCTCATGCCCCTTGCGGTAAGCGGACATGTTGTGGCGAGCGGGCTTGTCGTGGCGAGCGGGCTTGCCCCGCGTTGGGGCTGCGCAGCAGCCCCAAAACCTCACCGATTACATCTTTCTGAAAAACCGTGGCGTCTGTATCAGGGCCGCTTCGCGCCCCAACGCGGGGCAAGCCCGCTCGCCACAACGAACCCGCTCACCACAGGGAACCCTTCCACATTTAGATCGCTACTGTCAGTTCAGCACTTCGCTCAGCGGAATGAAATTGACGTTGTCGCCGATAGCCAGCGTGGTGCCTTCCAGCACTTCCACAAACCCTTCCGCCCAAGCGGCGCTGCGCAGCACGCCGGAGCTCTGGTTGCGGTAGATGATCGCCTTGCCCTGCTCGATCCGCCCGCGCAGGTATTCGCGGCGGTTGCCCGGCTTGGGCCAGGCGAAACCCACCGGCACTTCGAAACGCAACGGCTCCACCTCTTGCACGCCTTGGCGGCGCAGCAGATAAGGCCGCGCCAGCAACGCAAAGGTCACCAGGGTCGACGCCGGGTTGCCGGGCAGGCCGATCACCGGCACACCGCGAAAATGCCCGAAGGTCAGCGGTTTGCCTGGTTTGATCGCCAGCTTCCACAGGGCCAACTCGCCCTCTTCACGCAGGGCGATGCCGAGAAAGTCAGCCTCGCCCACCGACACTCCACCGGTCGACAGAATCAGGTCGACACTGCCCAGGTCCGCCAGGCGTTTGCGGGTTTTTTCCAGGTCATCCGGCAGAATCCCGGCGTCGATCACCTCGCAGCCCATGCGTGCCAGCCAACTGCACAGCACACGTCGGTTGCTGTTGTAGATCTGCCCCGGGCCGAGCGGCAAACCGGGCTCGATCAACTCGTCGCCAGTGGACAACACGGCCACGCGCACGCGGCGCACCACGTTCAAGCGGTCGTGCCCCAGGGAGGCGGCCAGGCCCAGCTCGATCGGGCCCAGGCGGGTGCCGGCGCTCAACACCAACTCGCCGACGGTGGTTTCCTGGCCTTGCGGGCGGATGTTCTGGCCCACCTGCAAGGGTTCGCTGAAACTCACGCGCTCATCGGCGTGGACCACGGCATTTTCCTGCATCTCTACACAATCGGCGCCTTCCGGCACTGGCGCACCGGTAAAGATGCGCGCGCAGGTGCCGGCGGCCAACGGCTGCGGTGCCTGGCCGGCGAAGATGCGCTGGCTGACGGGCAAGGGCTCGCCGGTCCAGTCCGCCTGGCGCAGGGCGTAACCGTCCATGGCGCTGTTGGGCCAGGGCGGCAAGTCGAGGGTAGAGATCAGGTCGTGCGCGAGCACGCGGCCGTCGCAGTCGGCCAGCGGCACCACGTGCGGCTCACGGATCGGCGCGGCTTCGGCCATGTCCAGCAGTTGGCGCAGCGCGTCTTCCACTGGCATCAGGGCGCCAGTTTTGCCGGGCTTATCCACGGGATTCGCAGGGTTCGGCCTGCTTCAAGTGAGGAACGAAGTTGCACGGGCGATGACGGTTGTCCAGTTGCTCGGCGAGGATGCCGTCCCAGCCGGTACGCACCGCGTTGGTCGAACCCGGCAGGCAACACACCAGCGTGCCATTGGCCAGGCCGGCCAGGGCGCGCGATTGCACGGTGGAGGTGCCGATATCGGCCACGGATATCTGGCGGAACAGCTCGCCAAAGCCGTCGACCTGTTTATCCAACAGGCAGCTCACCGCTTCGGGCGTGCTGTCGCGGCCGGTGAAGCCGGTGCCGCCGGTGATCAGCACCACTTGCACCACGTCTTCGGCGATCCAGTGGGCGACTTTCGCGCGGATTTTGTAGAGGTCGTCCTTGAGCAGCGCGCGCTCGGCCAGGTTGTGGCCGGCGGCGGTCAGGCGGTCGACGAAGACCTGGCCTGAAGTGTCGGTGTCCAGGGTGCGGGTGTCGCTGACAGTCAGCACAGCAATATTCAGGGGTACGAAGGGCGCATCAGCCTTGGCTTTCATGGCTCGGTCCGGTTGTCGAAGGAACAGCCCGATGTTATATCACAGGGCCCTATTTACCTGCCGCAGCGGAACCGCCATGTCTCTCGATTCTTCGCCCCTGCCCTGTTCGATTCTGCTGCTGGCCGGTGGCCGCGGCCAGCGCATGGGTGGTCAGGACAAGGGCCTGCTGCCCTGGCATGGCCAGCCGTTGATTGCCCACCTGCAGCGCCTGACCCGGCCGCTGACGGATGACCTGATTATCTCGTGCAATCGCAACCATGACCTGTACGCGCCCTACGCCGACCAGTTGGTGAGCGACGACAGCCCGGACTTTCCCGGCCCGTTGGCAGGCATTCGCGCCGGGCTGGCCGCCGCGCGCCACGCACAGCTGCTGATCCTGCCCTGCGACGTGCCAAACATTGACGCGGCGCTGCTCGCCGACCTGCGTGAAACTGCACGCCGCACACCGCTGGTGCCGGTGATGGTGCGTCAGGGCGAATTCTGGGAACCCTTGATCTGCATCATCCCGACCCACCTGCAAACCGAGGTAGAACGGGCCTGGGAAGCCGGTGAACGCAGCCCGCGCAAGATTCTGCTGCAACTGGGCGGCGTGGGCCTGGAGTGCCCGGCGAATGACCCGCGCCTGGCCAACCTGAATACACCTGAACTGTTGCACGCAGCCTTCGGCGTGTCAGAATGAACCTCGCACAAGGAACTTTGTCGACGCGCCGCGCGTCACAAGGTCAGCAATTTAAAAGCATTCTCTCGGAGACACACTCATGACTCAACGGACCATCGCCGCTCTCATGCTTGCACTGGGCCTCGCTACTCTCGCCGGTTGCGCCTCGCCTACAGTGATCACCCTGAATGACGGTCGCGAAATCCAGGCCGTCGACACCCCTAAATTCGATAAGGCTTCGGGCTTCTACGAGTTCGAACAACTTGACGGCAAGCAGACCCGCATCAACAAGGATCAGGTTCGCACCGTTAAAGACCTGTAAGTCTTAACGCTGGACCCACAAGGCCCGCCTCGCGCGGGCCTTGTCGTTTGCGGGGTTTACCAGTCGAGGGTGATCCGGCTGCGGAAATCGCGTTGCTCACCGGTGACCGGGTCGATAAACCGCACGCCCTGGGCCAGCAGCTTGAGCGGGTTGGCGTAGTCGTCCTCGGCGTCCTTGATCACGTCGGGGTAGAACGGGTCATTGCAGATACTCGCCCCCAGCGCGGTCATGTGAACGCGCAGCTGGTGCTTCTTGCCGGTCACGGGGAACAGGCCGTAGCGCCACAGGTCGGCGTTTTTCTCACGGACTTCCACCGCCGTCTCGGTGTTGCTGACGCCGGGACCCTCCTGCATGCGAAAGAACGGTTCGCCCTCCACCAGACGGCTTTTGTGAACCATGGGGAAGGTCAAATCAGGCAACGCTGGAGCGATGGCTTCGTAGAATTTGTCGATGCGCCGTGTTGGAAACAGCTGTTGGTAAGCTGAACGGCTCTGCGGGTTGGCCGAGAACAGCGCCAGCCCTGCGGTGTGCCGGTCGATGCGGTGCAAGGGCACCAGAGCAGGGTTATCCAGGCGCCGGATCAAGCGGCGCAACAGGGTCTGTTCAACGTACTCGCCCGCCGGGGTCACCGGGAGAAAATGCGGTTTGTCGGCGACCACCAGGTGCTCGTCGGCATACAGGATGGTTTCCTCAACCGGAATGACCTTTTCATTCGGCACTTCACGGAAGTAGTAAATGCACAGGCCTTGCTTGTAGGCCAAATCCATTCTGATCGGCGTGCCGTTGATGTCGAGTACGCGGCCACGGGCGATGCGGTCCAGCCAGTGCTCGCGGCCAATTGCAGGGAAATGCTCGCACAGACACTCCAGCACCGTCGCCCAATTGCCAGGTGGCAAATACAACGTGCTGGCTTGGTGTTGCGACGCGGAAAAACCGGAAGATGACATGACAATGCTCGAAGCCTGGAAAATCAGGCGGGCATTATCCCGCATGGAGCGCGATGGAGCCTAGGGCGGATCTCAGGCCTTGGCCAATTGCGCGCGCAGGATCGGCGAAGCGCTGGCCGCCTCGGTGAACTCCTTGAGCCAACGCAGTACGTCCACCGCTTCCCAGCGACCCGGATCATAAAGCGCGTACAACAACCCTTGGTAACCCACCACATCCAACTGCTTGTGATAACCGGCGCGCTGGAACAACGCTTCGATCTCGGCAAAGCAGGTATTGAAGTGCACTTTGTTAAACGGCGTCTTGCCTTCCGTGACCAGGCCATCGAGGCGCAGCTCGTTCACCGCGTCGCGCACGACGTCGGCGGACATGCGATTGACGCTGCTTTTCAGTTGTTCAACATTCACCACGGGCGTTCCCTCTATTCAATCGCTGTACAAACATACAGTAACTTAATATTTGGAAACTCGCCATCGGAGAAAGCCTAGGACAGGAAGGCAACAACCTGTCCGGTGTCGAATGGCCAGTCCAGCTCTGCCCCGGTATCCACCCGGCGAAGCACCGGAATCCGCAGGCTGTAGGCGTCGGTCAGGTCATCGGGGTCGGTGATGTCCACCAGTTCCACCAGCAACCCGTGTTCGACGAGCGGCATGATTTCGACTTCGGCAATCTCACAAAGATGGCAACCCAGGGTGCCGAATAACTGGCATTCAGGAAGCATGGCGAATGGGCCTGATCAGGAAACAGGCAATCATTCTAAGCCTGCCAAATACCGGTGGCGAGCGGGGTGATCCGGGTTGATTGGCGAAAGGGCTCAGGCGGCGGGTGTGTTTGTTCGGGTGAACGTGGCTGGCAGATTTTAGGGGCGCTTCGCGCCCCAACGCGGGGCAAGCCCGCTCGCCACAGCAAGCCCGCTCGCCACGACAGGCCCGCTCGCTACAACTCGCCTGCTGGGCATTGAAAGCCTGACCCAGATCACCATGGCCTATAACTGATTCAGCGATTCTCGCGCCTTTTTGTCCGCTCAACCTGCAAGGAAGCTGCCCGTGTTTGCCAATTTGCTGATCATTCTGGCCTCATCCCTGGTGGTGATAGCGCTGTTTCGACGCCTGCAATTGCCGCCCGTGCTGGGTTACCTGTGCGTCGGCCTGGCGGTGGGGCCCACCGCTCTGGACTGGGTGAATGACAGCGAAGAGCTGCCCGACCTTGCCGAACTGGGGGTGGTGTTCCTGCTGTTTTCTTTGGGATTGGAGTTTTCCCTGACCAAGATGCTTGCCCTGCGCAGCGTGGTGTTTGGCTTGGGCAGTTTGCAGGTGCTGGGGTGCGCAGTCTTGCTGGGAGGCCTGTTGATGGGCTTCGGTCTGTCGCCAAGCGTCGCGCTGTTGCTCGGCGCGGGGCTGGCATTGTCCTCCACCGCGATTGTCAGCAAGGAGCTGAGCAGCCTTGGGGAAATCTTCAGCAGCCACGGCCAGAATGCGATTGGCGTGTTGCTGTTCCAGGATGTGGTGGCGGTAATGCTGCTCACGTTGGTGCCGGTGTTTGCCGGCAGCAGCGAACACGCCTGGTATTGGGCGCTGCCGCTGACGCTGGGCAAAACCGTGCTGCTGTTCGTCGGCCTGCTGTTTGCCAGTCGCTGGTTGCTGCCCCGCCTGTTCCACGAAGTTGCCGCGTCCCATTCGGCTGAGCTGTTTGTGCTGTTGGCGCTGGTGATCGTCTTGCTCACCGCCTGGCTCACGCATTTGCTCGGCCTGTCCCCTGCCCTCGGGGCTTTTCTGGCGGGCATGTTGTTGGGCGAAAGCCATTACCGGCATCAGATTGAAGCGGACATACGGCCATTTCGCGACATCCTGCTCGGGCTGTTTTTCGTCAGCATCGGCATGCTTATCGACCTGCAACTGTTTGTCAGCCACAGCCTGCTGATCCTCGGCCTGACCCTCGCGCTGATGCTGATCAAGGGCTGCGTGGTGGCAGCGCTGGTCAAGCTGCGCGGCAGCGACAGTGAAACCGCGTGGCGAAGCGGCCTTGCCCTGGCGCAAGGCGGCGAATTCTGCTTCGCGTTGATGGCGCAGATGCAACAGAGCCGGCTGATCCCGGACGAGTTCAACGGTTTGCTGCTGGCCGCCACCTTCTGCTCGATGCTGCTGACCCCGCTGTTGCTGCGCGCCGCACCGGGCATCGCCCTGCGCCTGCACCGCAAGCCCAACCAACAGGTGCAACTGGAGGAAATCACCGCGCTCAATGCCGAGTTACGTGGCCACGCGGTGATTTGCGGGTATGGCCGCGTCGGGCAATCCATCGGGCGCTTTCTGCGTCGAGAACATCAGGCATTCATCGCCCTGGATGACGACCCCGAGCGCGTGACGCAGGCCGCCACCGAAGACAGCAGCGTGCATTACGGCGACTGCCGCCGTGGGGCGTTGCTCAGTGCGGTCGGCCTGGAGCGCGCGCGGCTGGTGGTGATTGCCGTGGACAACAGCGATGTGGCCCTCACGGTCCTGAAAGAGGCCAGAAGGATCAACCCGCACGTCCCCGTGCTGGTGCGTACGCGCGATGACAGCCAACTGGCCGAGTTGAAAGCGGCGGGCGCCAGCGAAGTGGTGCCCGAGCTACTGGAATCGAGCCTGATGCTCGCTTCCCACGCCTTGATCCTGTTGGGCCTGCCGGACCACCAGGTGCAGGCGCGGGTGGATGAGGTGCGCCAGAACCGTTATCGCCTATTGCACGGCTTTGATGCGCAGACCGAAAAACCGCTCAGTCCTGACTGACCGCTCCAATCTTGTGAATCGACAGGTCCGCGCCGTAGTACTCCTGCTCCTGGCTCAGGCGCAGCCCGTGTACGCGCTTGATCACGCCGTACACCACCAGCCCGCCGACCAGCGCCACCGCCACGCCCAATGCCGTGCCGATCAACTGGCTGATCAGGCTCACGCCGCCCAGGCCGCCAAGGGCCGTCTGGCCAAAGATGCCGCACGCAATGCCGCCCCACACACCGCACAAGCCGTGCAGCGGCCATACACCCAGCACGTCGTCGATCTTCCAGCGATCCTGCGCCGCGATGAAGAACCACACAAACAAACCACCTGCCACCGCACCGGTGACCAGCGCGCCCACCGGGTGCATCAGGTCGGAACCGGCGCAGATCGCCACCAGCCCGGCCAACGGGCCGTTATGCAGGAAGCCTGGGTCATTGCGGCCGATCACCAACGCGGCAACGGTGCCGCCGACCATGGCCATCAACGAGTTCACGGCGACTAGGCCGCTGACGCCATTGAGGGTCTGCGCGCTCATCACGTTGAAGCCGAACCAGCCGACAATCAGGATCCACGAGCCCAGCGCCAGGAACGGAATGCTCGACGGCGCAAAGGCCACCAAGCGCCCTTCCCGGTATCGACCATTGCGCGGTCCCAGCAGCAGCACCGCCGCCAGCGCCAGCCAGCCGCCCATGGCATGCACCACCACGGAACCGGCGAAATCATGGAAGCTGGCACCAAAGGTTGCGAGCAGCCAGGCTTGCAGGCCGAAGTTGCCGTTCCACACCATGCCTTCGAAAAACGGGTAGATAAACGCCACGATCAGCGCGGTGGCACACAGCTGCGGAGCGAACTTGGCGCGCTCGGCAATGCCCCCGGAAATAATCGCCGGAATCGCCGCTGCAAACGTCAGCAGGAAGAAAAACTTCACCAGGCCGTAGCCATGATCCGCGCTGATCACGGCCGCCGGTTGCATGAAGCTCACGCCGTAGGAGATCCAATAGCCTATAAAGAAATAGGCCAGGGTCGAGATGGCGAAGTCGCTGAGGATCTTCGACAAGGCATTCACCTGGTTTTTCTGGCGCACGGTGCCGACTTCCAGGAACGCGAAGCCGGCGTGCATGGCCAAAACCATGACCGCACCGATCAGGATGAACAGGGTGTTGGAGCTGTGAACAAGTGTGTCCACTGCACTTTGCAAATTTTCCATGGAGGTTGGCAGGCCTGCATTAAAGGCAAAAAGCACCAAAGCGGTTCAAGCCAGGGTGTCGCGCACTAAATTGGCGCCACCAGCCCCACCTCTGTGCAGAAGGTGTGAACCGCTTTAGCGCAGCGATCAACACAAAAGGCCGTTGCCGACAGGGTTTTTCCGCGGGTTTTATTTATTTAGGGTAAGGTTTTTCAAGGCATTAGCCTCGGGTCGCCCGGATTCAGCGCATACCCTGGGGCAGGCGCACCAAGGCAAAGCAAAAGCTGTACCAGACAATTGCAGTGAACCTTCACCGTTAGCGGTGACTCGAAAACAAACGTAACGCACCAGACGCACAGATCAGCCAATCACGGAGATAACCATGGCCCGAAGAACTGCAAAGACTGCTCAAGAAATACTGATGGCGGATTTTCAAACCCTGGTCAGTGACACTGAAAGGTTGCTGGACGACACCGCGGTATTGGCCGGCGACCAGGCCGACGAGCTGCGCACCAAGATCCACGACAGCCTGCTCAAGGCCCGCGAAACCCTGCAACTGACCGAAGATTCCCTGCGTGAACGCGGCCAGGCGGCTGTCACCGCCACCGAAGATTACGTGCAAGCCAATCCTTGGCAGTCAGTCGGCATTGCCGCCGGCGTTGGCTTTCTGATCGGTCTGCTGGCTACAAGGCGCTAATACCATGTCTATCGGCGAATCCGGCTCGTCCACGAGCTCAAGCTCCACTTCCCGACGCCTGGGCGCGGCCGTTCTGGGCTTGCTGCACAGCCACGTCGAATTGTTTGGCATCGAGTTGCAGGAGCAGAAATCCCGCACGGTTAGCTTGCTGCTGTTTGCAGGCCTGGCGCTGGTATTTGCCCTGCTGTTACTGGTGGGGTTATCGGCGCTGGTGATGATTCTGGTCTGGGACACCTACCGTCTCACTGGGATTATCAGCCTCTGCGTGTTCTACAGCCTGGCCGCAGCGTTTTGCGGAGTGCGCTTGAAAGCGGCGATATTCGATGAATCCACGCCCTTCCACGCCACCCTCGAAGAGCTGGCCAATGATCGGGAGCGCCTGCTGCCATGAGCATGACTGAAATCCCGCAAAACACCTCCCGTCGGGAAATGCGCAAGGCGTTGATCCGCCTGCGCATGGAAATGCACCGTCAGGAAATCCGCCATGAATCCCATCAACTGATGGTCCCGCTGAACAAAGTGCGTGACCTGCGCCACAACTGGCAGGACAGCCTGGGCATCAAGCACGCGCCGCTGTGGGGCGTGGCCGCGGTGACGCTGATGGGCTTTTTTACCGGCAAGGGCGCCAAGGGCGGCAGTATCAGCAGTGTGACGCGCCTGGTGCGGCTGGGGGCCGGTTTGATCCCGTTGATCAAATTGGCCATGGCAGGGCGCAAGGGTTAAGCGCGACTGGCTGCATTCTTGCAAACAGAATTGGCCCGGCCCTCGTTACTGAGGGCCGGGCCTTTTTTCGCCAGCTCTCTTAAGGAGGCCCCGTGATCGACGGGCAACCGCTCGCCTGCTTCCAGCCATTTATCGACACTGCCACTGGGCGCATCGCCGGCGTCGAGGCACTCGGCCGTCTGCGCCAGGCTGATGGGCGCTTGCTGTCAGTCGGCCCGCTGTTTGCCGACCCGCGCACACCGGGCGTGGCCTTGCGCTGCCTCGACCGACAGATCCGCGACAATGCCTTGAGCCGCCTGCATGAAGCGCCTGCAGACTGGTTTTTGAGCTTGAACATCTCACCCCGCTGGATCAACCGTCTGCGCCCCGGCCAAGCCTTGCCCAGCCTGAAGCAGGTGCATGCGCATGGCGTCGATCCGCAGCGCATTGTGTTCGAGATCACCGAACTGGGCGGAGACATCCAGCGTCTGGCCGAGGTGGTGGCGCGCTATCGTGAGGCCGGTGCACGCATTGCCATCGATGACTTCGGTGCCGGCTACTCCCAGCTTGACCGCGTACTCGCGCTGCAGCCGGATATCCTCAAGCTGGACATGCGCCTGTTCCAGGAAGCCGCCAAGGGCGGACCGAGCAGTGAGATCGTGCGTGCGCTGGCGCAAATGGCCGAGAAGACTGGCTGCTGGATCATCGCCGAGGGCGTGGAAACCGAGGCGCAGCTGAGCTTCGCCCTGGAATGCGGCGCGCGGTATGTGCAGGGTTACCTGTTTGCCCAGGCGCAACTCGACTGGTTCGCCACCGATGCCTTCGTGCCGCAGTTTGCCCGCCTGCGTACGGTTTACGTGCAGCAGAAACTGGCTGAACGCGGCCGCATCATGCAGTTGCGCCTGCAACTGGCCGAACTGATGAAGATCCTGCAGAACTGGGCGCAGGGCCAGGCGCCGCTGGACCAGTTACCTCAATTGCCGGATTTCCCCTGGCTGCTGCGCTTTTATCAGTGCGACCGGCATGGCACCCAGCTGACGCCCAACTTCGAATGGCGCCAGGACGCCTGGCAGGCCGACAGCCGCTACCTGGGGCACAACTGGTCGTGGCGCCCCTACTTCTATCACCTGCTGGCCGAAGGCTGGGAGGAGCGGCGTCTGACCCTCTCTTCGACTTACCGCGACGCCACCACCAATCAGTATTGCCTGACCGCCGGACAATTCTTCGATAACGGTCAGCGTTTGCTGTTAATCGATATAGACGCGGTCGGCTTGTAGATTTTCGCTTGCCCCGGTGCAGCTGAACCGGGAAGCTGGGAGGGTCATTCACCGCACGGAGAGTACCCGCCTTGGATTGGCCCACCCTGCTTACCCGCGAACGTCTTGGAAAGCCTCTGCACAGCCCGGAAGAACTCGGCCGCAGCCCGTTTCACAAAGACCATGACCGCATTATTTTCTCCGGCGCCTTCCGCCGCCTGGGCCGCAAGACCCAAGTGCACCCGGTGTCCAGCAACGATCATATTCATACGCGCCTGACCCACTCGCTGGAAGTCAGTTGCGTCGGCCGTTCGCTCGGCATGCGCGTGGGCGAAACCCTGCGCAGCGCCCTGCCCGACTGGTGCGACCCCAGCGATCTGGGCATGGTCGTGCAATCGGCTTGCCTGGCCCATGACATCGGCAACCCGCCGTTCGGGCATTCCGGCGAAGATGCCATCCGCCACTGGTTCCAACAGGCGGCCGGGCGCGGCTGGCTGGACGACATGAGCAGCGCCGAGCGCAATGATTTCCTCAATTTCGAAGGCAACGCCCAGGGTTTTCGGGTGCTGACCCAGCTTGAGTACCACCAGTTCGACGGCGGCACTCGCCTGACCTATGCCACCCTGGGCACCTACCTGAAATACCCCTGGACCGCCCGCCACGCCGATTCGCTGGGCTACAAGAAGCATAAGTTCGGCTGTTACCAGAGCGAGCTGCCGATCCTTGAGCAGATCGCCCACAGGCTTGGCCTGCCGCAACTGGAAGAACAACGCTGGGCCCGTCACCCGCTGGTGTACCTGATGGAGGCGGCAGACGATATCTGCTACGCCTTGATCGACCTCGAAGACGGCCTGGAAATGGAGTTGCTCGAATACGCCGAGGTCGAGTCGCTGCTGCTCGACCTGGTCGGTGACGACCTGCCCCAGACTTACCGGCAACTGGGCGCACAGGACTCGCGCCGGCGCAAGCTGGCGATTTTGCGCGGCAAGGCCATCGAGCACCTGACCAATGCCGCCGCCCGGGCTTTCGTGGAACAGCAGGATGCCTTACTCGCCGGCACACTGCCGGGCGATCTGGTGGAGCACATGCATGGCCCCGCCAAGCGTTGCGTGCTGGATGCCAAGGACATGGCCCGCAAGAAAATCTTCCAGGACAAGCGCAAGACCCTGCATGAAATCGGCGCCTACACCACCCTGGAAATCCTCTTGAATGCGTTTTGCGGTGCCGCGCTGGAGCAGCATGGCGGGCGCACGCCGTCGTTCAAGAACCGGCGCATCCTCGACCTGCTCGGCAACAGCGCACCGGACCCGGCGTGGCCGTTGCACGCCTCGTTCATGCGCATGGTCGACTTTATTGCCGGCATGACCGACAGCTACGCCACCGAGATGGCGCGGGAGATGACCGGGCGTTCAAGCCCACAATGACGCTTGCGATCACGCCGCCTGTTCCCCGAACAGAATCTGCCTACGACGGGAACAGAGCTGCCTGATCGAATTCGTACACTCATTCAAGGAATAATCACGCCCGCTTCTGGCGGACCTGGCGAGCAATTCCTACGCGCCACCCCATCGACGCTTGACTGACCCGTGTGCCCCTATGCCCAGACACCCTCTTCGAATCCTATTGGTGGAGGATCACCCCTTTCAGCTTCTGGCCACTCAGTGCCTGCTTAACACCTTCGGTTTCGACCACCTGACGCTGGCAGAAAATGCCGAACAGGCGATCCGCGCGATGTCTGAATCCAAAAGGCCGTTTGACCTGATGCTGTGCGACCAATGCCTGCCTGATTTACTCGGCCTGGAGCTGGTGGAAATTGCCAGTCGCCAACACTTTATAACCGGCGCCATCCTGCTGAGCGGGCTGCCTTCCTCGGAACTCTTCAACCTGACCACCCAAGCCCTGCAGCGTGGTTTGCCGCTGCTTGGTTATTTATCCAAACCGCTGAATAAAGACGAACTTGCAAAGTTGATTGCGCCCCTGATCCGATTGTAAATGTAGGACTTTAAACTTCGTCCACCTACGAAAATATACCTGAGCCAATCGCTGAATCGCTGGCACTGCCAATGACCGCACCGATTTAAAACTTGCTTACATCCAGCGTCACAAAGCCTTAACAACTGGTAGGTAACTACCTTTTTTCATGTAGGAATTCTCCTGTTTTATACCTGTTCCCACCATGGTTCATGCTCCTCCCTCTTCTTCTGAGCTAATGTGCCCGCTTTATTTGCACTTGCATGGAATGTGATTATGAACACGGTTTTTATCATTGATGACCACCCCGTTATCAGGCTGGCGATCCGCATGTTGCTGGAACATGAGGGTTATAAAGTCGTCGGTGAAACGGACAACGGTTGTGATGCGATACAAATGGTTCGCGAATGCCTGCCGGACTTGATCATTCTGGATATCAGCATTCCCAAACTTGACGGCCTCGAAGTGCTGTGCCGGTTCAACGCCATGAACACATCGATGAAAACCCTGATTCTGACCGCTCAGAGCCCGACGCTGTTTGCCACCCGCTGCATGCGCTCGGGCGCGGATGGCTATGTGTGCAAGGAAGGCGACCTCAGCGAACTGCTGAGTGCCATCCGCGCCGTGCTGTCGGGTTATAACTATTTTCCCAGCCAGGCCCTCAATGGTAATGCAGACGGCACAGACACGCTGGAACTTGAACTGTTTAAAACCGTGAACGACCGGGAACTGATGGTATTACAACTTTTCGCACAAGGTCGCACCAATAAGGAAATCGCCAAAGGGATGTTTCTAAGTAACAAAACAGTAAGCACTTACAAAAAAAGGCTAATGCAAAAACTTAAAGCCAAGTCCTTGGTAGAACTTATCGAGATGGCAAAACGAAACGCGCTAGTGTGAGAAAGCGGATGCCCAGCCGTATAAAGGACTATTTGATTATATTAATCGCCGGTGTGTGTTTCAGCACGACGGTGCCTGCGGACCCCGCTCCCGGCCCGGAACACTTCACGCTGTTGAGCCGTGCAAGTGCGGTACAACTGGATGTTCAACTGGACAAGGCCCAGCGCCAGTGGTTACAGAACAAACGCGAGCTGGTGCTCGGCACTTCGGCACCGGACTACCCGCCCTTCGACCTGACCTCCAGCGGCCGCGACTACGAGGGCCTGACCGCCGATTACGCAGGGCTGTTGGCCCAAGCCCTGGCATTGCCCGTGAAGGTGGTGCGCTACCCCACCCGAGAAGCATCGATCCACGCGCTTGAAACAGGCGAAATCGACCTGTTGGGCTCCTCCAACGGCTTTGAAGCCGCCAACCCGAATCTCATCCTGTCGCAGCCATACGCGGTGGACCAACCCGTACTCGTGACCCGTGAGGGGGAAAACTACAATCTGGGCAATGGGCTGGCCGGACTGCGCTTGAGCCTGGTCTACCACTACCTGCCGTTGAATGAAGTGCAGAAGCTGTACCCAAAGGCCAACATCCGCGCCTATCCCTCGTACCAAAACGCCTTGAATGCGGTGGCGTTCGACCAGGCCGACGTGTTTTTGGGCGATACCATTTCCACCCATTACATGATCAACAAGGGCTACCTGAAAAACATCCGCATGGCCAACTTCGGCAAGCATGAAGCCTATGGCTTCAGCTTTGCGCTGCGCCAGGAACAGCGCACTTTGCTGAGCATCGTCGACTCGGTGCTGGCCGCCATCCCCATCAATGAACGCGACAGCATCGCCAAGCGCTGGAGCGCCGGCAGCGATATCTTGCTGACCGACAAGAAGCTGCAACTGACTCAGCGCGAAGAGCGTTGGCTCAAAGACCATCCGGTGGTAACAGTCGTCGTCAATGAGACCTTCGCACCGCTGACGTTTTTCGACGCCGAAGGCAATTTTCGCGGCATCACCGCAGACTTGCTGGAACTGATACGCCTGCGCACCGGGTTACGTTTCAAGATCCTGCGCAGTCGCGAAGTCAACGCGATGATCGAACAGGTCACCACCGGGAAAGCCGATATCATCGGGGCCATTGTCCCCAGCGTTGAACGGGAGGCTTCGCTGAGTTTCAGTCGCCCTTACCTGGAAAACTCCTACGTCCTGCTGACCCGCAAAGAGCCCGGCGCGCCCTCGAACCTGGAGCAGATGACAGGCAAGCGCCTGGCTATCACCGTGGGCAACCCACTGGAAAAAATCCTCACGCAGGACTTCCCGCAGATTCGCCTGGTGGAGGTCGGCGACACTTTCAAAGCATCCGAAATGCTGGCCCAAGGCAATGTGGAAGGTGCCGTCAACTCGCTGGTGATCGCCAACTACTTCCTGTCCTCGCAGGTTTTCCAGGACAAACTGCAGATCAGCACCAGTATCGGCACCCTTCCCGCCACGTTCGCCCTGGCGACGCCACGCCGCGCCGTCGAACTGAGTTCAATCCTGGACAAGGCCCTGCTGAGCATTGCTCCGGACGAAATGGGCGTGATCAACAGTCGCTGGCGCGGCTACACCGCCGCCTCCGACAGTTACTGGCGCAACTACCACCAGTTGATCGCGCAAATCATCGTTGGCACCGGGCTGTTGCTGCTGATTTCACTGACCTGGAACGCCCACATGCGCCGCCAGATCAAGCATCGGAAAATGGCCGAGCGCGCCCTCAACGATCAGTTCGAGTTCATGCGCGCACTGGTCAACGAAACCCCGCACCCGATCTATGTGCGTGATCGAAACGGCCTGTTGCAAACCTGTAATGACAGTTACTTGCAGGTCTTCGGCGTCAAGCGTGAAGACGTGATCGGCAAGAGCGTGATCCAGATGGACATGGCCCGGGAATCGGAGGCGGCGCAATACCACGCGGACTACCAGCAAGTCGTGGCGCAAGGCAACACGCTGATTCTCGACCGCACCCTGCACCTGCATGGAAAAAAACTGACGATCTATCACTGGATTCTTCCCTACCGTGACTCCGTTGGTGAAGTCCAGGGCATCATTGGGGGCTGGATCGACATCAGTGAGCGGCGCCAGCTGTTCGACGAGTTGCGCGCCGCCAAGGAACGCGCCGATGAAGCGAACCGGGCCAAAAGTACTTTCCTCGCCACCATGAGTCATGAAATCCGCACGCCGATGAACGCCGTGATTGGCATGCTGGAGTTGACCCTCAAGCGGGCTGACCAGGGCCATCTCGACCGCCCGGCCATTGAAGTGGCCTACAACTCGGCCAAAGACCTGCTGGAATTGATCGGCGATATTCTGGACATCGCGCGCATCGAGTCCGGCCGTTTGAGCCTGGCGCCGGAGCGTGTGAACCTGCGCGAAGTCATCGAGTCGGTGGTGCGCGTGTTCGATGGCCTGGCACGGCAGAAAACCCTCAGCCTGCTGCTGGAGTTCAAGCCCGAGCTGGATGACACCGAGGTGCTGATCGACCCGTTACGCTTCAAACAGGTGCTGTCCAACCTGGTGAGTAATGCGATCAAGTTCACCGAGCGCGGGCGGGTGCACATCAAAGTGGACGTGCAACCCACCGATCAACCGCAGCAGGTCGAGATGAAACTGGTGGTCGAGGACACCGGCATTGGTATCAGTCGCGACGACCAGCTGCGCCTGTTCGAGCCGTTTGCCCAGGCCGACAACTCCGGGCACCTGGCCAGGAGCGGTGCCGGCCTGGGGCTGGTGATCTGCCGAAGCCTGTGCGCAATGATGGGCGGGCAACTGAGCCTGAGCAGTGTGCCGATGGTGGGCACCCAAGTGCATGTCAACTTGAAAATGCCCCGCCTGCAGCCGGTCCAGCCCGCGGGCGAACTCAAACCCGCGCCCCCGGCGCTTGCGCCGGTGCTCAACGTACTGGTGGTGGATGACCATCCCGCGAACCGCCTGCTGATGTGTCAGCAACTGGGTTATCTGGGCCATCAGTTCACCGCAGCCCAGCACGGTGCCGCCGGCTTCAAGGCATGGCGTCAGGAACGCTTCGACCTGGTCATCGCCGACTGCAACATGCCGATCATGAACGGCTACGAATTGACCCGCTCGATCCGTGAGTATGAACAGCGCGAACAGCTGCCGGCCTGCGTCGTGCTGGGCTTCACCGCCAATGCCCAGCCGGAAGAGAAACTGCGTTGCGCGCAAGCGGGCATGAACGACTGCCTGTTCAAGCCAATCAGCCTGACGGTGCTGGAGCGGCAACTGGCGCAGATCGGCCAGCCACCCGGCGGTGTGAGGCTCGACCTCAGCAGCCTGGAGGCGCTGACGGGCGGCGACCCACAGCTGAGTCGCCGCCTGCTTGAAGAATTGCTTAACAGCAGCCGTCATGACCGTCAGGAACTGACCGCCATGTTGGCGCAACAGGCATCGCCCCAGGCCATCATTGACCAGGCCCACAAGATCAAGGGAGCTGCGCGCATCGTGCAGGCCGCTGCGCTGGCCGGCGAATGTGAAGCGCTGGAGCACGCCTGCGCCCAGGGTGAGGATCGGCCGAAGATCGAAACCGGCATCAAGAGCCTGGAAAAATGCATGCTTGAATTGGAGAGGATGCTGCAGATGCGCCTTAATGAACTGGACGTGCAATAGGCAGGGCGAGTGTTTGCACTCCCCCTGCCGCCACCGGTCAGCAGTCGGTCAGACGCAGGAAAATCGCTGCCAGCTGTTCGATGCCCGCCTGGTCCTGCGCGGTAAAGCGCGCCAGCGACGGGCTGTCCAGATCAAGGACGCCAATCAGTTGGCCGTCCTTGATCAGCGGCACCACCAGTTCGCTGTTCGAAGCGCTGTCACAGGCGATATGCCCAGGGAACGCGTGAACGTCCTCCACCCGCTGGGTTTGCCGCGATGCCGCCGCCGCGCCGCACACCCCACGACCGAACGGAATGCGCACGCAGGCAATCTGGCCCTGGAACGGGCCAAGCACCAGCTCTTCGTCACGGTTGAGGTAGAAGCCGGCCCAGTTAAGGTCATCCAGCTGGTTGAACAGAAACGCAGAGAACTGCGCGCTGTTGGCGATGAAGTCGCGTTCATCGGCCAGCAGCGACTCCAGCTGCGCACACAGCATTGCATAGCCATCCAGGCCCGTGCCGGCCTGTTGCAAATCGATCATGGTTGACGCTCCAACAACTTGAGACCCACCCAGTAACGGGCGAATTGATACGCGCACCGGCCATTGCGGTTGCCGCGCCCGGTGGCCCAACGTACGGCCAAAATATCCAGCGCTTCATCGCGCTGCCATTGCAAACCGGCCTTGCTGGCCAGTTCGCCAATCCAGTGCTCGACCACGTTCAGGAAATGTTCCTGAGAGAACGGGTAGAACGACAACCACAGGCCAAACCGGTCGGACAAGGCGATTTTATCTTCGACGGCCTCGCTGGGGTGCAGCTCGCCGTCCACGCGTTTCCAGTTGTCATTGTCGCTCTGGTTTTCCGGCACCAAGTGACGGCGGTTGGACGTGGCATACAACAGCACGTTTTCTGGCGCCTGCTCCAGCGAGCCGTCCAGCACACTCTTGAGCACGCGGTAGTCGCCCTCGCCGGCCTCGAACGACAAGTCGTCGCAGAACAGGATGAACCGCTGCGGCAGCTTGAGCAGTTGCTCGACCACGCGCGGCAAGTCGGCCAAGTGATCGCGCTCGATTTCAATCAACCGCAAGCCGGCCTTGGCGTGCTGGGCGAGCAAGGCGCGCACCATGGACGATTTGCCCGTGCCGCGCGAACCCCACAGCAGCGCGTGGTTGGCGGGCAAGCCATCGAGAAACTGTTGGGTGTTGCGGGCCAGTTGTTCGCGTTGCTTGTCCACACCGATCAGGTCGCTGAGGCGCATGTCCAGGCTGACTTCCAGGGGCAGCAAAAAGCCACTGCGGCCTTCGCGCTGCCAGCGGGCGGCGAGGCACTGGTCCCAGTCGATGGCTTGGCGGGGCGCCGGCAACAACGGTTCCAGGCGTGCAAGTACCGCGTCGGCACGCTCA
The DNA here is from genome assembly GCF_049896685.1 of Pseudomonas sp. TWRC1-2. Lineage (NCBI taxonomy): Bacteria > Pseudomonadati > Pseudomonadota > Gammaproteobacteria > Pseudomonadales > Pseudomonadaceae > Pseudomonas > Pseudomonas sp. TWRC1-2. Next base: position 234,353 of record NZ_JAFCUU010000004.1, read on the forward strand.
AGAAAGGCATTCAATCGATTATCCACGACTATTCCTCTGGCAAGTTCTTGCAAAAGATGGCGTATTGGCAACCCTGCGGCAGACCGCGACAGGGCTGCACCTGTAAAAAAATCAATGATTATGCCGAGCAAGCCAAAGCCGGTGGATGTTCAGCTATGCTTGCCGGGCGAAGGGAAACGTGAAGTGGTTCAACACCCGATGGATATCAAGTTCGCCCACCGCTTGTCTTATAAACAAGCTCGATTGACTGTGCTGGTCGGTTTCGTCTTGGGAACCTTGCTCAGTCTGATCCAAATCGGCATTGATTATGCCAGCGAAGACGCATCCATCAACCGTGAAATCCGCTCGCTGATCGAAATCAGCCATAACCCCGCCTCCCGTATCGCCTACAACATCGACGCCGAACTCGCCCAGGAACTGACGCTGGGCCTGCTGCACTCCCCGGCGATCACCCGTGCGCAATTGGTCGACAACAATGGTGTGGTCCTGGCCGACGTTGATCGCCCGCGCAAGGAAAGCACGTACCGGCCCATCAGCGATTTTCTGTTTGGCGCCAACCGCCAGTTTGAGGATCGGTTGTTCCTCAGCCACATGCCTAATGATTCTTTGGGCGTGTTGCGCCTGGACGTCGACACTTACGCCTTCGGCAGCCGTTTCCTGCACCGCGCCGAGATCACACTGCTTAACGGCTTTGCCCGCAGCCTGCTGCTGACCGGCATCCTGCTGGGCCTGTTTTACGTGATGCTGACCCAGCCGCTGGTGCGCATTATTCGCGCGCTGAGCACCAGCAAGCAGGCGCACCTGGATTGCCCGCCAGGGCACGAAAACGACGAAATCGGCGTGCTGGTCAGTGTCGCCAACCAGCAATTCGAAAACATGGAGACCGAAATCCAGCAGCGCCGCCACGCCGAGGACCGACTCACCGAGTACCTGGGCCAACTGGAAGATATCGTCTCCGCACGCACGCTGGAGCTCAAGGCCAGCAACCAACGCCTGAGCCAGTCCAATGATGAGTTGGAGGCTGCGAAGATGACGGCGCTGGGCATGGCCCAGGCACGGGCGGCGTTCCTGGCCAACATGAGCCACGAGATTCGCACGCCGCTCAATGGCCTGTTGGGCATGATCGCCCTCTCGCTGGACAGCCCGTTGAATGCCGAGCAGCGCCAGCAACTGTCGATTGCCCATGACTCCGGCAAAGTGCTGGTGGAATTGCTCAACGATATCCTCGACCTGTCCAAGTTCGATGCCGGCCAGCTGGAGCTGGAGCGTATCCCGTTCGATCTTAGCTCGCTGGTGGAAGACACCGCCAACCTGCTGTCGCAGAACGCAGCACCGAGCGTTGAACTGACGTGCTTGATCGACCCACTGTTTCCCGCCCAAGTGATTGGCGACCCGACACGCGTGCGGCAAATCGTCAGCAACTTGCTCTCCAACGCCTTGAAGTTCACGCGCTTTGGCCGAGTCGACGTGCGCCTGAGCGCCAGTGAGGGCCGGGTGAACATTGAAGTGTGTGATACCGGAATCGGCATCGCTCAGGATGCGCAGGTAAAAATATTCCAGCCGTTCACCCAGGCCGGCGCAGGCATCACCCGCCAGTTTGGTGGCACGGGGCTGGGGCTGGCGTTGACGCACAATCTGTGTGAAGCGATGAAGGGCCGGCTGAGCATCAGCTCGGAAGTCGGGTTTGGCAGCCAGTTCTGCGCCGACCTGCCACTGCCCACGCATTTGCCCGCGACGCGTTACGCGCCACTGGCAGGCGAAGTCATTGCCATCACCAACGCCGGCAGCGGCCTGACGGAATTGCTCACCACCCTGTTGCCTCACTGGGGGCTGGCGCCGCGCGTTTATTCTCAAGACGACGACCTGAGCGGGCAAAATCCCGACCTGTTGATCACCGATTGCCCGGAGTGCCTGTTCCGCCTGCGCCCAGCCATCAAGGCGCCCATTCTGCTGGTCACCGCCTACGGCAACTTTATGCCCAGTGAGGAAGTGGCAGCCCTGGCGCCGCTGCAGCAACAGGCGCGCCCTTTGAGCCGCAACGCGCTGTATCAGATCCTGCAACGCAATTTGCGCAGCGACGCACCACTGATCCTCGACCCGATCCAGATGGAAGCCGCGCCGTTTACGCACCGGGCGCGCATCCTGCTGGTGGAGGACAACCCGGTCAATCAACTGGTGGCCAAGGGCATGCTCAGCAAGCTCGGCTGCGAAGTGGTGGTGGCCGCGCACGGTGGCGAAGCGCTCAAGTTCCTTGAAGAGCAGCGCTTTGACATGGTGCTGATGGACTGCAACATGCCGGTAATGGATGGGTACGAAGCCAGCCGGCAGATTCGCCGCAGCGGGCGCTGGCCCGACTTGCCCATTGTCGCCTTGACGGCCAACGCACTCTCGGAAGAGCGCGAGCGTTGCCGGGCCGCGGGCATGGATGACTACCTGGCCAAACCGTTCCGCCGCGAAGAACTCAAGGCTCTGCTGGACCTGTGGGTGCCGCAGACGACAACCCTTTGATCTGCGCCAGCAACTGGTCCAGGCCTTCGCGCAAGGCATCGGCCTGGTTCAGGTCGATGCCGCTGTCACACAGCAAGCGGGTTTTCAGGCGGTGAGTCTGGTGGCGTAACTGCACACCGGCCTGAGTCAGCCCCAGGTGCACTTCCCGCTCATCCCGTGCGCTGCGTTGGCGGCTCACCAGGTCGAGCTGCTCAAGACGCTTGAGCAGCGGCGTCAATGTGCCCGAATCGAGCATCAGCCGCTCGCCCAAGGCCTTGACGGTCGGCTGCGGCGCCGTTGCCTCGTGCCACTCCCACAGCACCAGCATGACCACGTACTGCGGGTAGGTCAGGCCCAGCTGGTCAAGCATTGGCTTATAAGCACGCGTCACCGCCCGTGAGGCAGCGTAGAGCTTGAAACACAGCTGGTCGTCCAGTGCCAGGGACACGGCGGATACATCGATCATTTGAGCAGGGCTTCAATCTCTTGGGTCAGGTCCTGAGGCTTGGTGGTCGGGGCAAAACGCTTGACCACCTGACCGTCACGACCGATCAGGAACTTGGTGAAGTTCCACTTGATGCCCTTGGAACCCAGCAAGCCCGGCGCTTGTTTTTTAAGCTGCACGAACAGCGGATGGGCCTCGCTGCCGTTGACGTCGATCTTCTTGAACAACGGGAAACTGACACCGAAATTCAACTCGCAAAACTCGGAAATCGCGCCTTCGTTGCCGGGCTCCTGCTTGCCGAATTGATTGCAGGGGAACCCCAGCACCACCAGGCCCTGGTCCTTGTATTGCTGCCAGAGTTGTTCGAGCCCCTTGTACTGCGGGGTGAAGCCACATTTGCTGGCGGTGTTGACCACCAAAATGGCCTTGCCGGCGAAGTCGGCCAAGGTCTTTTGCTCACCTTTGATGGTGGTGCACGGGATGCTCAGCAGGTTGTTGCTCATGGCAGTGCCTCAAACAGGGGAAAGACCTGGAACGATAGTAGGCAATTCAATTGTGTGCAATTTAATTGACCGCATTGATGAGGCTCTATTTGCTCACATCAATTCCTTCATTCACGTCCGATACAAAAGTGGGAGCGGGCTTGCTCGCGAATGCGGTGTGTCAGCCAGCTCATTGGTAACTGACCCACCGCATTCGCGAGCAAGCCCGCTCCCACACTTGGAAGGTGCTGCCTGCCCTAGCGCGGGACGAGGTCCAGGCACACCGAGTTGATGCAGTAGCGCAAACCAGTCGGCGGCGGACCATCCGGGAACACATGCCCCAGGTGCGCATCGCACTTGGCGCAGGTGACTTCGGTGCGGATCATGCCGTGGCTGACATCGCGGATCTCGATCATCGCGCTGTCGGCGATCGGCGCGTAGAAGCTCGGCCAGCCGCAGCCGGAGTCGAACTTGGTGCTGGAATCGAACAGCGGCTCATTGCAACAGATGCAGTGATACACACCGTCGGTTTTGGTTTCGTTGTACTTGCCGCTGAACGGGCGCTCGGTGCCCTTGAGACGACACACCTGATACTGCGCGGGGTCGAGCATGTCCCGCCACTCATCCAGGGTTTTCTGCAACTTATCCATCAATCCACCTCGGCAACTGAAAAAGCCTGATCTGTATCTTTTCCACGGAACAGGCGGCACGTATGATTGCGCCTCTTAAAAACGCCAGTCTGGCACCCGCGCTACCGGCATTCAAACGTATTTATGGGTGCAGGCCTCGCAGGATTCGCAGTACGGTAGTGTCCACGCCGTCTGGATCGTTCATTTTCAGGATCACATCGCCATGCAGGTCAGCAAATCGAACAAGCTCGCCAACGTCTGCTACGACATTCGCGGCCCAGTGCTCAAGCACGCCAAACGCCTGGAAGAGGAAGGCCATCGCATCCTCAAGCTGAACATTGGCAACCCGGCGCCATTTGGTTTCGAAGCGCCGGACGAAATCCTCCAGGACGTGATCCGCAACCTGCCGACCGCCCAGGGCTACAGCGACTCCAAGGGCCTGTTCAGCGCGCGTAAAGCCGTGATGCAGTACTACCAGCAGAAGCAGGTGGAAGGTGTCGGCATCGAAGACATCTACCTGGGCAACGGCGTGTCCGAGCTGATCGTGATGTCCATGCAGGCTTTGCTCAACAACGGCGACGAAGTGCTGGTGCCGGCGCCCGACTACCCGCTGTGGACCGCTGCCGTGACCCTGGCTGGCGGCCACCCGGTGCACTACCTGTGCGATGAAGGCGCCGACTGGTTCCCGGACCTGGCCGACATCAAGGCCAAGATCACGCCGAACACCAAGGCCCTGGTGATCATCAACCCGAACAACCCGACCGGCGCCGTGTACTCCAGGGAGGTGTTGCTGGGCATGCTCGAGCTGGCACGCCAGCACAACCTGGTGGTGTTCTCCGACGAGATCTACGACAAGATCCTTTACGACGACGCCGTGCACATCTGCACCGGCTCCCTGGCGCCGGACCTGCTGTGCCTGACCTTCAATGGCCTGTCCAAATCCTACCGCGTGGCGGGTTTCCGCTCTGGCTGGATCGCCATCTCCGGGCCCAAGCACAACGCCCAGAGCTACATCGAAGGCATCGACATGCTGGCCAATATGCGCCTGTGTGCCAACGTGCCGAGCCAGCATGCAATCCAGACCGCCCTCGGCGGCTACCAGAGCATCAACGACCTGGTACTGCCTCAGGGCCGCCTGCTGGAGCAGCGCAACCGTACGTGGGAGTTGCTCAACGCGATCCCCGGCGTGAGCTGCGTGAAACCCATGGGCGCGCTGTATGCGTTCCCGCGGATCGACCCGAAGGTCTGCCCGATCCTCAACGACGAGAAATTCGTGCTCGACCTGCTGCTGTCGGAAAAGCTGTTGGTGGTGCAGGGAACGGCGTTCAACTGGCCGTGGCCGGATCACTTCCGCGTGGTGACATTGCCGCGAGTGGACGACCTGGACATGGCCATTGGTCGCATCGGCAACTTCCTCAAGTCCTATCGCCAATAACGCACATGCCGCCGTACGACCGACATTCGGTCGTACGGCGAGTATCTGGCAACACTTCTCTACCCGCCGTCCCCTCCTCCCTGCCGCTGCACGCCACGGACCGGTCAGCCTCCTATAATTGCAGGGCGCGAAGGCTTGAATGGGGTGATCGCGGCTGGCTTTTCGGCTCGGAAAATCCTTTCAAGGCTCTACATTCAGGCTGTAGGACACAGTTTGAAATAGTCGCTCGGTTGAATAGCCCCAGGCCGCACCTTATATACCCCGCAGTACGCGACATATTAAGCATGAGGAGAATTCTACAACCATGATGCGCATCCTGCTGTTCTTGGCCACTAACCTGGCGGTCGTGCTGATTGCCAGCATCACCCTGAGCCTGTTCGGCTTCAACGGGTTCATGGCGGCCAACGGGGTTGATCTGAACCTCAATCAGCTGCTGGTCTTCTGTGCAGTCTTTGGTTTTGCCGGCTCGATCTTCTCGCTGTTCATATCCAAGTGGATGGCGAAGATGAGCACTAGCACCCAGGTCATCACCCAGCCACGCACCCGCCATGAGCAATGGTTGCTGCAGACCGTTGAGCAGTTGTCCCGCGAGGCTGGCATCAAGATGCCTGAGGTCGGGATTTTCCCGGCGTATGAGGCCAACGCCTTTGCCACCGGCTGGAACAAGAACGACGCCCTTGTTGCGGTGAGCCAGGGCATGCTCGAACGCTTCTCCTACGACGAAGTGAAAGCGGTACTGGCCCACGAGATCGGCCACGTGGCCAACGGCGACATGGTCACCCTGGCGCTGGTACAAGGCGTGGTGAACACCTTCGTGATGTTCTTTGCACGGATCATCGGCAACTTCGTCGACAAGGTGATCTTCAAGAACGAAGAAGGCCGCGGCATTGCCTACTTCGTGGCGACCCTCTTTGCCGAGGTGGTGCTGGGCTTCCTGGCCAGCGCGATCACCATGTGGTTCTCGCGCAAACGCGAGTTCCGCGCGGACGAAGCCGGTGCCCGCCTGGCCGGTACCGGGGCGATGATTGCGGCACTGCAACACTTGCGCTCCGAACAAGGCCTGCCTGTGCACATGCCGGACAGCCTGACCGCGTTTGGTATCAACGGTGGCATCAAGCAAGGTTTTGCACGCATGTTCATGAGCCACCCGCCGCTGGAAGAGCGGATCGACGCACTGCGTCGCCGGGGCTGATAGCTGCGCGGTAACACAAAAAAGGGGCGATCTGATCGCCCCTTTTTTGTGAGTGCTTGAATCGCCATCGCGGGCAAGCCCGACTCCCACAAGGATCTGCTCAGGTTCACATACACGGTGAGCGAAGCGGTCAATGTGGGAGCCGGGCTTACCCGCGATGGCGATAGCAGGGTCAGTACCTTGTCAGTTGGTACACGCGCTCTTCCAGCCGCGTGACACCTTCCTGCACAAACCTCCAACTCTCGCCCAGGACGTCCTGCTCTTCCACCACCTGCACAGACCAGCGCGCCCCCAGCAACAGCCTCACCTCTTCATCAGCGACGGCAAACGGCGGCCCGGCCTTTTGTGTCTGATCGTAGTCGAGGGTGATCAGCAAACCCTGACAGCCCGGGCGCAACAAGGCATTCAGATGCTCGGCGTACTGCGCCCGCATCAACGGCGGCAACGCGATCAATGCCGCGCGATCGTAAAGCGCGGAGCAATCGGCCAGCGCTTCGGCGTCCAAGGCAAAGAAATCGCCGCACCACACCTCGATCAGATCCGCCTGGTACACCTTGAACACGCCACGCTGGCTGATCTTGGGCATCAGCCCTTGCTCACTGAAGAACGCCTCCACCGCCTGCTCGGACAACTCCACACCCAGCACGCGATACCCCAAGCTTGCCAGCCACATCAGATCCAGGCTTTTGCCGCACAGCGGCACCAACACCTTTGCCCCTTCAGCCAAGGCCAGTTTTGGCCAGTGCCGTAGCAGGTAGGGGTTGACCTCGGGCAGATGAAAACCGATCTGGTTGCGTGCCCAACGCTCTTGCCAAAACTTAGGCTCCATGGAATCACCCTGAAAATTCGATCAAAAGGCGCTAAAACTTATATTAGATTTAGATCAATGATCTGATTGAAGATGGGCCCATGTTAACGCTCAGGACCCTACTTATGTTCCCCAGCCTGTTTATCTCCCACGGTTCGCCCATGCTCGCCCTGCAACCCGGTGCCAGCGGCCCGGCACTCAAGCGCCTGGCGGCCGAGTTGCCACGGCCCAAGGCCATTGTGGTGGTCTCAGCGCACTGGGAAAGCCAGGGCCTGCTTGTTACCGGCAGCGCCGCACCCGAGACCTGGCACGATTTCGGCGGCTTCCCACGGGATTTGTTCGCCGTGCAGTACCCCGCCCCCGGTGACCCGCAGTTGGCAGCCCAGATAGTCGAACTGCTCAAGGCTGATGGCCTTGAGGCGCGCGTCGATGACCAGCGCCCGTTCGACCATGGCACCTGGGTGCCCCTGTCACTGATGTACCCGGCCGCCGATATTCCAGTGGTGCAGGTGTCGCTGCCAAGCCGTATGGGCCCTGCCCTGCAAACCCGCGTCGGGCATGCCCTGGCCAGTTTGCGTGAGCACGGCGTGCTGTTGATCGGTTCGGGCAGCATCACCCACAACCTGGGCGAACTGGACTGGCATGCCGGGCCGGAAAGCATCGAGCCCTGGGCACGGGAATTTCGTGATTGGATGGTCAGCAAACTGGCGGCCAACGACGAAGCCGCCCTGCACGACTATCGCCGCCAGGCACCACATGCCGTGCGCAGCCATCCCAGCGACGAGCATTTGCTGCCGCTGTATTTCGCCCGGGGCGCCGGCGGCGAGTTCAGCACGACGCATCAAGGTTTCACCATGGGTGCGCTCGGGATGGACATCTACCGCTTCGGCTAACGCAGATCTAAATGTGGGATCGAGTGCTGATCCAAACCTGAAATCCAGGCAAAAAAAATCCCCGAACCAGTCGGGGATTTTTTATGTGCGATCAATCAGCCCAAAGGCGGATCAATCTTCGCGGTAGCGACGCAGCTTCAGCTGCTTACCGGCAACGCGAGTGTCTTTGAGCTTGGCCAGCAGTTTTTCCAGACCGTCTTCCGGCAGCTCCACCAGGGAGAAGCTGTCACGAACCTGGATACGACCGATCGCTTCACGTGCCAGGCCACCCTCGTTGAGGATAGCGCCCAGCAGGTTCTTGGCCGCGATGCCATCACGCGCGCCCAGCGCGGTACGGCAACGAGCACGGCCTTCAGCCAATGGAACCGGAGCACGACGCTCACGATCACCACGGTCTGGACGGTCGCCAGTACGCTCTGGACGATCACCGCGCGGAGCGTTGTTCGGCACCAGTGGACGTTCTTTCTCGATCGCAGCCAGGGTCAGCGCTTGACCGTTGGTAGCCTTGCGCAGCAGGGCTGCAGCCAGGGCACGCGGGGTGCAACCGATATCGGCCGTCAGGCGGTCCAGCAGTTCGCCGTGGGTCGATTCAGCGTCAGCCACCAGCGGCGACAGGCTGTTGGTCAGTTTCTTGATGCGAGCATCGAGAACGGCCTGAGCATCCGGCAGGCGGACTTCGGCAACTTTCTGACCGGTTACACGCTCGATCACTTGCAGCATGCGGCGCTCACGCGGAGTCACCAGCAGCAGTGCACGACCTTCGCGACCGGCACGGCCGGTACGGCCGATACGGTGAACGTAAGACTCTGGGTCGTACGGCATGTCAACGTTGAACACGTGGGTGATACGTGGAACGTCGAGACCACGGGCAGCAACGTCGGTCGCCACAACGATGTCCAGACGGCCATCCTTGAGGGAGTCGATCACGCGCTCACGTTGGTTCTGGGCAATGTCACCGTTCAGCGCAGCGGCTTTGTAGCCTTTGGCTTCCAGGGCACTGGCCAGGTCCAGGGTCGCTTGCTTGGTGCGCACGAACATGATCAGGGCGTCGAAGTCTTCGACTTCCAGCAGGCTCAATACAGCCGAGGTCTTCTGGTCAGCGTGAACCAACAGGTGAGCCTGTTCGATCGCGGTAACGGTCTGAGTCTTGGTCTGGATCTTCACGTGTTGCGGATCGCGCAGGTGGCGTTCGGCAATGGCACGGATCGACTGTGGCAGGGTGGCCGAGAACAATACGGTCTGACGGGTCGGTGGCAGCGCCTTGAAGATGACTTCCAGGTCATCCATGAAGCCCAGCTTCAACATTTCGTCAGCTTCGTCCAGAACCAGGTGGTTCACGGTCGACAGGACTTTTTCGTCACGACGCAGGTGGTCGCACAGACGGCCCGGAGTGGCGACAACGATCTGTGCGCCGTTACGGATTGCTTTCAGTTGTGGGCCCATAGGCGCGCCGCCGTAAACGGCCACAACGGTTACGCCTGGCATTTGCTTGGCGTAGGTTTCAAAAGCGGTTGCTACTTGCAGCGCCAACTCACGGGTTGGCGCCAGGATCAGGGCTTGCGGCTCGCGCTTGGCAGGATCGATGCAGTGCAGGATTGGCAGGGCGAACGCGGCGGTTTTACCGGTACCGGTTTGCGCTTGGCCAATCATGTCTTGGCCGGCCATGATGATCGGGATCGATTGCTGCTGAATAGCCGAAGGTTCTTCGTAGCCGGTCGCGATGACGGCTGCAAGAATGTTCGGGTTAAGATTAAAAGCGGCGAAGCCGCCGGTTTCCTGGGTCATGGGTCTGCCTCTAAGTGCATCCGCAAAGACCCATGCTCCAAAGCTGCGCATGCCGTGTTGAGACTCAAGAGTCGCCCTGGCTGCTTTGTCGGCGGGGATTTGCGAAAACGAATGAATGAAAAAGATTCGTCAAGGAAGAGTCCGCTGTGCGGACGTGCAGCCGAAGCTGACTTCGGGGAATTGCGCTACCTAAACGCGGCCCGGTTAAAGGCCGGCGCGCACTATACCGGAAATAGCTGAAAAAGGGAGCTTTTTTTATCGCAAAGCGCCGATAAACCGCGCTGCATCAAAGCCTTTGCGGATAGCCGCGTCAGGGTCTATTTTTCAAAGGCCCGGCCCTGTTGGTCATAACGCTTAAACGGTTCACCTGCCCATCAAGACCTTTGGTCTGAAACCCACCCAAGCCCTGAGGGCACACCCGATGAATCAAGCCAGCAGCAGTCGCGTCAGCCGTGAGTTGCAGGGCCATGTCCTGCTGTTGGGTCTGGACCGAGTGGCCAAGCGCAATGCCTTTGACCTGGATCTGCTCAATGAGCTGAGCCTGGCCTATGGCGAATTTGATCGAAACGACGAGGCCCGGGTGGCCGTGGTGTTTGCCCACGGCGACCACTTCACCGCCGGGCTGGACCTGGCCAATGTCAGCGGCGTGATGTCCGGAGGCTGGCAACCGCCACTGGGCGGCTGCGATCCATGGGGTGTGTTCGCCGGGCCGAGGGTCAATAAACCGGTGATCGTCGCGGCCCAGGGCTACTGCCTGACCATCGGCATCGAGTTGATGCTGGCAGCCGATATCAATATTTGCGCGAGCAATACGCGCTTTGCGCAAATGGAAGTAAAGCGTGGGATCTTTCCTTTTGGCGGCGCGACCTTACGTTTTCATCAGGTGGCCGGCTGGGGCAACGCCATGCGCTGGTTGCTCACCGGCGATGAATTTGATGCGCACGAGGCGCTCAGGCTGGGCTTGGTGCAGGAAGTGATGGCCAGCGAAGATTTGCTGCCGCGCGCCATTGAGCTAGCCAGCCGTATTGCCCGCCAGGCGCCGCTGGGTGTGCAAGCGACGCTGATGTCGGCGCGACAGGCACGGATGGAAGGCGAAACCGTTGCCGCCGCCGGGTTGCAGGTGGTGGTGGAGAAGCTGCTCAACAGTGAAGATGCCAAAGAGGGTGTGCGGGCGATGGTTGAGAAGCGGCCGGGGGTGTTCAAGGGGATTTGAGTGAACAGTGTCGGCCTCATCGCGGGCAAGCCCGCTCCCACAGGGGAATGCATTTCAACAGGTGAACATACTTCAACTGTGGGAGCCGGGCTTGCCCGCGATGGCGCCAGTACCGGCAACTAAGTCGCCGGCCGAATCGCCTTGATCAACGCCTGCAACGAGTACCCCAACCGCGGCGCCAAAGCTTCGGCACGCGCCGTCAGCGCACCCAGGTCCAGTGCCTGATCCAACTCCGAAGGCACCAGCAAAATCACATTGCCCTCCTTCACCGGCAGCTCCCAGTAATGCCGGTGATACAACCCACGCAACAACGCCGCACCCAGTGGCTTGCCATCATCGGTTGCCCACTGGTTGATCACCAGCCAGCCGCCAGGGTTGAGTTTTTTCTGGCAGTTTTCCAGGAAGGTCCAGGCCAGGTGCCCCACGCCCGGGCCGACGTCGGTATACAGGTCGACGAAAATCAGGTCGGCCGATTCGGCGGTGTCGAGCAACTGCAGCGCGTCGCCAATACGGATGTACAGGCGCGGATCGTCATCCAGCCCCAGGTACTCAATGGCCAGGCGCGGCACGTCCGGGCGCAGCTCAATGGCTTCGACGTCTTCCAGCGGCAGAAACTTGAGGCACGCCTGGGTCAGCGTGCCGGCGCCCAGCCCGAGGAACAGCGCACTCTCCGGTTGCTCGTGGCACAACGCGCCAATCAGCATCGCGCGGGTGTAGTCGTACTCCAGCCAACTCGGGTCGGCGGTGAATACGCAGCTTTGCTCGATGGCGTCGCCAAACTCGAGAAAGCGGTAATCGGCCACTTCAAGCACGCGGATCATGCCGAAATCATCATGGACTTCGGCCAGCAGGCGCTCGACACGCTCCTCGGTCATCACTACTCCTAAAGGGTTTACCGCACGGCAAAGGCGCGATTGTCGGCCAACCGGCAGCAACAGGTCACGCACTAATTGCTGATAACATTGGCGCCCCACCGTCAATCAACCAATCGAGTTCACGATGAGCCAACCCTGGAGCCCCGACAGCTGGCGCGCCCTGCCGATCCAGCAACAACCCCAGTACCCGGACGCTGCACACTTGCTGCAAGTGGAGCAGAACCTGGCCAGCTACCCGCCACTGGTGTTTGCCGGGGAAGCCCGCGAGTTGCGCCGTCAGTTCGCCGAAGTGACCCAGGGCCGCGCGTTCCTGCTGCAGGGCGGTGACTGCGCCGAAAGCTTTGCCGAGTTCTCCGCGGCAAAAATCCGCGACACCTTCAAGGTGCTGCTGCAGATGGCAATCGTGATGACCTTCGCCGCCGGCTGCCCGGTGGTCAAAGTCGGGCGCATGGCCGGCCAGTTCGCCAAGCCGCGCTCGGCCAACGATGAAACCATCGACGGCGTCACCCTGCCCGCCTACCGTGGCGACATCGTCAACGGCATCGGTTTCGACGAGAAAAGCCGCGTTCCGGACCCGGATCGCCTGCTGCAGTCTTACCACCAGTCCACCGCCACGCTTAACCTACTGCGCGCGTTTGCCCAAGGCGGATTTGCCGACCTGCATCAAGTGCACAAGTGGAACCTGGACTTCATTGCCAACTCCGCACTGGCCGAAAAATACAGCCAGCTGGCCGACCGTATCGACGAAACCCTGGCCTTCATGCGCGCCTGCGGCATGGACAGCTCGCCGCAACTGCGCGAAACCAGCTTCTTCACCGCCCACGAAGCGCTGCTGCTCAACTACGAGCAAGCTTTTGTGCGCCGCGACAGCCTGACCAACGATTACTACGACTGCTCGGCGCACATGCTCTGGATCGGCGACCGCACCCGTCAGCTGGACGGTGCCCACGTCGAATTCCTGCGCGGGGTGAACAACCCGATCGGCGTCAAGGTCGGCCCGAGCATGAACCCCGACGATTTGATCCGCTTGATCGACATTCTCAACCCGGACAACGACCCCGGCCGCCTCAACCTGATCGCACGCATGGGCGCCGGCAAGGTGGGCGACCACCTGCCCAACCTGATCCGCGCCGTGCAGCGCGAGGGCAAGCAGGTGCTGTGGAGCTCCGACCCGATGCATGGCAACACCATCAAGGCCAGCAGCGGCTACAAGACCCGCGACTTTGCGCAGATTCTTGGCGAGGTGAAAGAGTTCTTCCAGGTGCATCAAGCCGAAGGTTCGTATGCCGGCGGGATTCACATCGAAATGACCGGGCAGAACGTCACCGAATGCATCGGCGGCGCGCGACCGATCACCGAAGATGGCCTGTCGGACCGCTATCACACCCACTGCGACCCACGGATGAATGCCGATCAGTCGCTGGAATTGGCGTTTTTGATTGCCGAGACCTTGAAGCAAGTCAAACGCTGAAATTTGGGTGAGTGGGGTTGTTGTGGCGAGCGGGCTTGCCCCGCGTTGGGTGGCGCAGCCGCCCCACTACAACCACTGCGGTGTGTCTGGAAGAATGAGGTGGATGGTTTTGGGGGGCTTCGCCACCCAACGCGGGGCAAGCCCGCTCGCCACAAAAAACAGCTGCAGCTCAGGTTTGCAGCATCGCCACCCTTAAGCGGGCAGCACTTGGCCGCTGGCAGTTGAGCTGGACCTGTTCCAGCCCCAGCCAATCAGCCATCTGCCGCAGGTTCAAGGCCAACGCCTGCATCCCCTCCTCGTCCAGCCCCGGCTCTTCTTCGTGCACCGCATGCACGGCCAGCCGCCCATGGGCGCGTTCGGCGCGCAGGTCGACACGCGCGGCGATCCGCTCATTGTGCAAAAACGGCAGCACGTAATAGCCGTACACCCGCTTGTCTTGGGGGGTGTAGATCTCCAGCCGGTAGCGAAAATCAAACAATCGCTCGGTGCGGCTGCGTTCCCAGATCAGTGAGTCGAACGGCGACAACAAGGCACTGGCCGGTACTTTGCGCGGTACCTTCGGTTCTGGCAGGCAGTACGCCGGTTGCTTCCAGCCCTGCACCTGACACACCCGCAGTTGCCCATCCTCGACCAACTCGGCCAAGCGGCCACGGCTGTCGGCAGGGTCCAGGCGGAAATAATCGCGCAGATCCTTTTCGGTACCGACGCCCAAGGCAGTCGCGCTGTGCAGCAACAAACCGCGCTGGGCCTCGGCCTCGCTCACCGTGGCCAGAAGGAGGTTGGCGGGGATGACGCGCTCGGGCAAATCATAGAGCCGCTCAAACCCGCGACGCCCCGCCACCGTGACCAACCCTGCGGCAAACAACCATTCCAGTGCGTGCTTTTCATCACTCCAATCCCACCACGGGCCGGCGCGCTCCTCGCGGGTCGACAAGCTGCCAGCACCCACCGCGCCCTGTTGCTCGACGGTCTGCAGCACGCGCTGGATGGTGGCCTGCTGCTCGCGCCCGAACCGCGCCATTTGCGCATAAATCCCCTGCCCCTGCTTGGCCCGCTCCATGCGCCAGCGCATCAACGGGTACAGCGCCATGGGCAGCAACGAGGCCTCATGGCCCCAATACTCAAAGAGCGAGCGCCGCCGCCCCTGGCTCCAGGCAGCTTGTTCGAGGATCAGCGGGGAGTACTGGCCAAGGCGGGAAAACAGCGGCAAGTAATGCGAGCGCACCACGGCGTTGACCGAATCGATCTGCAGCACACCCAAGCGCTCGATCAAACGATTGAGGTGCGTGGCCTTGATCAGTGCCGGCGCCTGGCGCCCGGAAAAACCCTGGGCCGCCAGCGCCATGCGTCGAGCGTGCTTGAGTGAAAAAGACAGGTCGGCGGGCATGAGTCTCTCCGTGTGGGCTCGCCGACAACCCTACTGCATTCCAGGTTACTTTCGCAGCGGGTCTTGCCAGAAATGCAGGTGACTGTCCTGCTCCACATCGCCCCGATTAAGCCCGATGTCCTTGAGCGCATCGTCGCTCAAACTCGCCAGCGCCTGGCGCTCATGGTGCAGCGACTGCCACCGGGCAACCCGCTGAAAAAATCCGGAAAACGGACGTTTCGTCATCAACACAAAACCTTTCTGACCTTTCATCTTCTCGCCCTCCAATGGGGATGACGAGAGTGTGTGCCTGGCACTATGATCAATCCAACGAATGTTTCTTATGTAATACATCTCGGAGATTGATCAATTGTCCGGCTACCCAAGCATCGACACTGAAGTGCTGCGCACCTTCGTCGCCATCGCCGATCAGGGCGGCTTTACTCGCGCCGGTGAACTGGTCAACCGCACACAGTCGGCGGTGAGCATGCAAATGAAGCGCCTCGAAGAAGACGTGCTGCAGCGCAAGCTGTTCGAGCGCGACGGTCGTCAAGTGCGGCTGACGGCCGAAGGCCAGGTATTGCTGGGTTATGCACGGCGCATCCTGAAACTGCACAGTGAGGTGTTCAACACCCTGCGCGAACCTCACATGGTCGGGCTGGTGCGCATCGGCACGCCGGATGATTACGTGATGCGTTTCCTGCCGGGGATTCTCAAACGGTTTTCCAAGGCCTACCCGCTGATCCAGATCGAAATGCACTGCGAGTCGTCGGCGGTGTTGATGCAGCGGCGCGACCTGGCGCTGACCGTGATCAGCCGCGAGCCCGGCAATGAAATCGGCGAATTGCTGCGCAGTGAGCGCATGGTCTGGGTGGCGGCGCCGTGCTTCTGCGTGGATGAGCACGAGACCCTGCCCCTGGCCATTTCCGGCGTCGACAGCTTTTGCACCCAATGGACCCGCACCGCGCTGGATGCTGCCGGCATCGATTATCGCCTGGCGTACCACAGTTCCAACGTCGCGGCGATTCAGGCCGTGGTCGGCTCGGGGCTGGCGGTGATGGTCAGCATGGAAGGCCTGGTGACCGACGACTTACGAATCCTGGGCAGCGATGAAGGCTTTCCGCCTCTGCCGTCGATGAGCCTGCGCCTGCTACGCAACCCGGCGATGGCCTCGCCCATCACCGAATGCCTGGCCGAATACATCCTCGAAGGCTTCAGACTTTAAACGTCAGCATCACCGCGCACACCGCCAGAAAGCCGCAGAACAGGCCGCGCAATACCCGTTCCGGCAGCGCGTGGGCAACTTTTACCCCCCAACTGATACTGAGCAGGCCACCGACCGCCAATGGCACGCCGATCATCCAATCCACCTCCTGGTGCCAGGCGTAGGTGACCAGGGTCACGCTGGTACTGGGCAGCGCCAACGCCAGCGACAGGCCTTGAGCGACCACTTGGGTGGTACCGAAAAGACTGGTCAGCACCGGCGTCGCCACCACTGCGCCACCCACGCCAAACAAGCCGCCCATGGAACCCGAGGCGGCGCCGAGCACGCCGAGCCAAGGCCAGGAATAACGCATCTGCGCGGTCGGCGGCGCATTGCGAGTGAACATGCGCAGCAAGTTGTAAGCAGAGAGCGTCAGCAGGAATGCAATAAAACCGATGCGCATCGCGCCGGCGTCCAGGCCCACCGCCCAGATCGAGCCCAGCCAGGCAAAGCAGAAACCCATGACGCCCAACGGCAACGCGTGGCGCAATTCGATACGGTTACGCTGGTGATAACGCCAAAGCGCCAGCATCACATTGGGCACCACCATCACCAGCGCAGTACCTTGGGCAAGCTGTTGATCCAGCCCAAACAACACGCCCAGCACCGGGATGGCAATCAGCCCGCCGCCAATGCCGAACAGGCCGCCGACCGTGCCCAGGGCTGCGCCCAATACCAGGTAAATCGCTAAATCCAACACCGCGCATCACTCCAAAAGCCCAGGCGAAGCATGCTACGCAGTCGCCTGTGGCGTGGAAACGCACAGCAACGCACAATGGCTGTGCCGAACTCGCATAAGCGCCTCCTCATGAATCCCAATACCTTGACCGACCAACTGAGCCTGTTTCTTGATGTGCTGGAAACCGGCAGTTTTTCCGCCGCTGCCCGGCGCCATCCGCTGACCCCTTCAGCGGTGGCTCGGCGCATTGACAGCCTGGAAAGCTCGGTCGGCAGCCGCTTGTTTCAGCGCAGCACCCATGCCGTGGTACCAACACCGGCAGGCCTGGCGTTTGCCGAACGGGCGCGACGGATTGTCAGCGAGTTGCAACTGGCCCGGGCCGAGGCGGTATCGTTGAGCCACGCGCCGGAGGGCCTGATCCGCGTGGACGCGCCGGCAGCCTTCGGCCGACGGCACTTGGCGCCGGTGATTGCCGACTTTCTGAACGTGTATCCGGGGCTGGATGTGCACCTGCATTTGATCGACAGCTTTGTCGACATGCAGGGCGCACACTTGGGCAAGGTCGACCTGGTGCTGCGCGCCGGGCACATCGTCGACACCCGCTTGATTGCCACGCCATTGGCCAGCATCGTGCGCATCGCCTGCGCCAGCCCCGCTTACCTCAAAAACCGTGGCACGCCGACCCATCCTCGGGACCTGAGCGAGCATGATGGCCTCGACTGGGACGGCCTGGCGCCGATGTTCGCCTGGCGCTTCGAGCTGGACGGGCGCCGCGCCACCTATCGCCCGCAACGCATTCGCCTGAGTGCCAATAATGCCGAAGCACTGCTGTGCGGCGCGCTCGCCGGGCTGGGCATCGCGCATTTGCCGACGTGGCTGGCCAGTGAATACCTGGTGCGTGGTGAGTTATTACCGCTGTTTTGCGAAAACGGTCTGCCCAGCCCGGAAACCACCGGCATTTACGCGCTGCGTCTGGAACAGCAGGCCAATGCACGCAGCCGCCTGCTGCTGGAATACCTCAAGTCCCGCTTCAGCCCGGTACCGCCCTGGGATCTGGCATTACAAAGCGGCATGGTCTGACCCAATAGCCAGAATTATCTGGCGCATTAAAGGTTTGATCGCTAGATTCCAGCCCATATACGCTTTTTCGAGGCACTGTCATGCGCAAAAATCCCGACCCTTGCGAATCCCTCATGCTGGATAACCAGCTGTGTTTCGCCCTGCACTCCACTTCGTTGCTGATGACCAAGGTCTACAAGCCGCTACTGCAAGCCCTCGGCCTGACCTATCCGCAGTACCTGGCGATGATGGTGCTGTGGGAAGAGGATGGTCTGACCGTTGGCGAAATCAGCACTCGCCTGCTGACCGATCCGGGTTCGCTGACGCCGCTGCTCAAGCGGTTGGAGGCCGAAGGCCTGCTCAGCCGGACCCGCAGCCGCGAAGATGAACGTGTGGTGGTGGTGGAATTGACCCAGGCAGGCCGTGCGTTGCAGGAAAAAGCCATGGGCATCCCGCAGTGCATCCTCGGCGCCAGCGGGTTACAGCTGGAGCAGTTGCGCAAGTTGCAAAGTGATTTGATTGCCTTGCGGGGAAATCTGCAAGACGCCATTTAAAGGCATTCACGCAGTAAAAAGGTGGGAGCTGGCTTGCCTGCGATCGCGGTACATCAGTCATGAATACATTGGCTGACACTGCGCAATCGCAGGCAAGCCAGCTCCCACATTTGTTTGGGTGTGTGCCAGAAAATAACGTCCGGAAAAGATTTTTGTAAATTTACCTTGCGCACTAAACATTAGCGCTATACATTCGCCCTCACCAACTACTTAGCGCGCAAACATTTAGCGCTAAAAACCAAGAGGACGACACCATGCAAACGCTCTATACCGCAGTAGCCACCGCCACCGGCGGCCGTGATGGTCGTGCTGTTTCCAGCGACAACATCCTCGACGTCAAACTCTCCACCCCCAAAGAGCTGGGCGGCGCCGGCGGCCAAGCCACCAACCCTGAGCAGCTGTTCGCGGCCGGCTACTCGGCCTGCTTCATCGGCGCGCTGAAGTTCGTCGCCAGCCAGACCAAACGCAAAATCCCGGATGACGCTTCGATCACTGCCCACGTCGGCATCGGTCAAATCCCCGGCGGTTTCGGCCTGGACATCGACTTGCACGTGAGCCTGCCGGGCCTGGCGCAGGATGATGCGCAAAGCCTGGTCGACGCGGCTCACCAAGTCTGCCCGTACTCCAACGCCACCCGTGGCAACGTCGATGTGCGCCTGCACGTGACTGTCTGATGCCCTTTGCCGCCACTGGAGAAGACCATGAACACAATGGGTAAAGCCCTCGGCACCCTGCTCGCGCTGTCGATCAACACCGCGTTCGCCGCAAGCGCATTACCCGGTGGCGATCAACCAGGCCTAAGGCGCGACCCAAGGTGCCGGAAGTCCGTTCAGCCTTGCAGCAGGCCTCGCAAGCGCTCAAGCAACACCTGAACTAAACAGGCACCCATGAAAAAGCCCGACTCAAGGTCGGGCTTTTTTTCGTATCGGCGGGGCCAGAATTACTTCTTGGCGCGACCTTTGTACGAACCACCTTCACGGGTGTCGATCTCGATCAGGTCGTCGATTTCGATGAAATCAGCCACTTGCAGCTCGGTACCGTTAGCCAGTTTGGCAGGCTTCATGACCTTGCCCGAAGTGTCGCCGCGAGCGGAACCTTCGGTGTAGGCAACTTTACGCACGATAGTGGTAGGCAGCTCTACGGAAACCAGGCGGTCTTCGAAGAAGATCGCTTCGCAGACGTCTTCCATGCCTTCTTCAACGAACGGCAGAACAGCTTCGATATCTTCAGCGTTCAGCTCGTACATGGTGTAGTCGGTGGTGTCCATGAACGTGTAGGTGTCGCCGCTGATGAAGGACAGGGTCGCTTCTTTGCGGTCGAGGATCACGTCGTCCAGTTTGTCGTCGGCGCTGTAAACGATCTCGGTCTTGTAACCGGTCAGCAGGTTCTTCAGCTTGGTCTTCATGATTGCGCTGTTACGACCAGACTTGGTGAACTCAGCTTTCTGAACCAGCCAAGGGTCGTTTTCGAGACGGATCACTGTACCGGGTTTCAGTTCTTTACCAGTTTTCATTGCGTATATCCGAAATTTGGATGGGATTTACAAAAATCAAGGTCGCGTATCATATCCAACTTTCATAAAACTGTACCAGCGCCGTCGCAAGATCAGCCTGCAAGCCTTGTTCCAGACACCACGCCTGGGCGTTCTGACACACCTCTGGCCAGTGCTCCAGCAGCATTTTCCACGGTTGTGCCATATCGCCATCAGCGTTCCAGGCTTGCCAAAGGGCAACCACCGCTGCCTTGGCGGCGGGCGATAAGGCGCCGGTGTACAGCTGCAGGAAGGCATCGAGCTTGTCCAGATGGATGTCTTCGTCCTGGCGATAGATGTGCCACAGCATCGGCCGCCCGGCCCATTGGGCCCGTACGAACGAGTCTTCGCCGCGCACGGCGTTGAAGTCGCAGCACCACAGCAGGCGGTCATATTGCTCCTGGCGTACGAACGGCAACACCTGCACCGTCAGGGCATCGCGCTGATGCACCGCCCCCACCGCAAGCCCTTCCACGCCGAGCCAGCGCTGCACATCGCCAAGGATGCGGCCTTCCGGCACCAACAGATGAGTGGCACGCCCGTCCGTCGCCAGCACGTCCAGCCAACGGGCGAGCCCGGCGTTTTCGTAGGCGAACAGCGACATCAAACGCGCGCCATCTGCCGGAAATACGCCCAGCGCTTGCAGGAATTGTCGCTGTGCGGCGCGATCCTCTTGAAAAGCCTGACGCTGCTCCAGCAAGCCGCCTTCGCGTAAAAGCCCGCCAGTGCCCGGCCGAAAGCCAGGAAAGAAGAAATACTTCTGTACGCCCTTGAACTTCACCGACGGCAGGCGATGGCAACCCACCACCCAGTCTTCGGCGCTGAGGTAGTCCAGGTTCATCCACAATGGCGTGCGGTCGCGAGCGGCCATGGCTTCCATGTACTCAGGTGGCAACTGGCAGGCAAAGGCTGCGATCACTACATCGGCGCAAGGCGTGTCGCGCCATTGTGCCGGCCAATGGCACACCTCTACGCCCTCCTGCCATTGCTGGTTCAGTTGCACATCAATCTCTGGGCACATGCGTTCAAAAGCACGCAAGTCATCGACCCACAAGCGCACGTCGCAGGCGTGCTCCACCACCAATTGCCGGGCCAGGCGCCAGGTCACGCCGATGTCGCCGTAGTTGTCGACGACGCTGCAAAAAATATCCCAGCGGGCTTTCATTCCGGGCTCCAACACTCAAAGGCTCGATTGTCCGCATAAATGCGCCGATGCAGAAGGCTTGATCGCGATTATTCTGCACAGTGGCTGTGCGACAATCGCCGCCACGCCGCAAATGCCCACCAGGAGGCCACTATGTCTGATCGTTCGTTGTCGCTGTTCAAGCTCAGTATCGCAGTGGCGTTCGGCCTGTGGCTGGGGTTTATCGCCATTGTGCTGACCACGTGGTTGGCGTCGCGCTACGTGTTCCCGCAAAGCCTGGCGCCGGTGGCGCAGGCCGTCCAGCAACTGGGCAAGCCCGCCAGCGTTGTTGCGCCAGAGCCGCCGAACCGTATGTTCGAGCAGTACCAGGAAAACCTTCGCAAGCAGGAACAACAGCAAACCCTGGACCAGGCGCGCAACAACGCGCGCAACCTGTCCAATCCCAAATGCCAGTTCTGGCTGCAACAGGACCAGAACGCGCCCAATGAAAAGAGCAAGGCGAATGTCCTGCAATTCTGCGATTGATGCCCATGAATAAGCACGCCGTCCTCCAGTTGATCCTGGAAAAACTCACCGTCGACCTCGACATTGCCCAGCGCGCCGCGCAGACCGCCTACGAGACCGCGACCCACGAAGAGAATATCGCCGAGAACAAATACGACACGCTGGGGCTGGAGGCGTCTTACCTCGCGGCCGGGCAAGCCAAGCGCGTCGAAGAAATCAAGCAATCGCTGGCGCTGTGCCAGAACCTGCAGTTGCGTGCTTACGACGATCAGCGCGGCATAGAAGTCGGCGCGCTACTGGGTTTGGAAGACGAGAACGGTCGCCAGCAGTGGCTGTTCCTGGCGCCGGATGCGGCGGGCTTGAAAGTCGACGTAGTGGGGCAACCGGTGACCGTCATCACCCCGCGCTCGCCGCTGGGCAAAAGCCTGCTGGGCAAGTTCGAGGGTGATGAGGTGGAGATTCTGGTGGCGGGCGCCCGGCAACACTTTACGGTTACCGAGGCCCGATAAGCCACTCAGTGGACGGGCAGTTCTACGCCGTCAAACAGCTCTTCCAGTTCTTGCTTGTTGTGGCACTGGATCGCCTTGGCCATGACTTCGCGGGTCAGGTGCGGCGCGAATTTCTCGATGAAGTCGCACATGAAGCCACGCAGGAACGTGCCACGACGGAAACCGATCTTGGTCACGCTGGACTCGAACAGCTCGCTGGCGTCGAGCACCACCAGGTCTTTGTCGAGGTTGGTATCGACCGCCATCTTGGCCACGATACCCACGCCCAGGCCCAGTCGGACGTAAGTCTTGATCACGTCGGCGTCGGCTGCGGTAAACACCACTTTCGGCGTAAGGCCGCGATGGCTGAAGGCTTCGTCGAGCTTGGAGCGGCCGGTGAAACCGAACACGTAAGTCACGATCGGGTATTCGGCCAGGGCTTCGAGGGTCAACTTCGGCAGCTTGGCCAACGGGTGACCCTGGGGCACGACCACGCAACGGTTCCAGCGGTAGCACGGCATCATCACCAGGTCGCCGAACAGCTCGAGGGCTTCGGTGGCGATGGCGAAATCGACAGTGCCGTCAGCGGCCATCTCGGCGATCTGCATCGGCGATCCCTGGTGCATGTGCAGGGCGACGTCCGGGTATTGCTTGATGAAATCGCGGATCACCGGCGGCAAGGCATAACGCGCCTGGGTGTGCGTGGTGGCGATCGACAGGGTGCCTTTTTTCTCGTTGGAGAATTCCTGGGCAATCTGCTTGATGCTTTCGACTTTGCGCAGGATCTCGCCGGCGGTGGTGATGATGCGCTCGCCGGCCGGGGTGACGCGGGTCAAGTGCTTGCCGCTGCGCGCGAACACTTCGACGCCCAGCTCGTCTTCGAGCAGGCGGATCTGCTTGCTGATACCGGGTTGCGAGGTGTAAAGGCTTTGAGCGGTAGCGGAAACGTTGAGGTCGTGGTGCGCCACTTCCCAGATGTAGCGCAGTTGTTGAAGCTTCATATGTGTCCCTCAAAGCAGATAGACGCCACGGGTATCAGCGACGGTATATAACTATATTAAAGGTTAGACGGATAAATCTAGAACTTTTTATCGTTTTTACCGATCAGGCATCGTCACTGCGCCGGCGCTGCAGCGAGGGCACCATATAAACCGGCACTGTCGCCAACTGCAGCACCCTGGCGGCCGTGCGCCCCAGCGGCGTGGCAGCGGCCGTTGCGTGGCTGTGACTTCCTACGATCAACAAGTCGACGGAAAGTTTTCGCAGCTGGTCGAGAATCACCTCGCACGGGTCGCCCTGGATCACGCGCACCGAGCGAATCAATTTCAGGTCCTGCTCCCCTTCCCCCAGCTCCTCGCGAAAACTGTCCAGCACCCGCCGCTCGATGGTTGCCATCACCGTGGTCAGCCCCTGGCTCTGCCATTCGTTCAGGGCTTTCTCATCAAGGTAGCTTTGCAACACCGATTCGGCGAACAGCCCGAGCGGCTCGACCACATGAATCACATACAAATCCGCCTTGAACGTTCGGGCCAGTGCCAGCGCATGCTGCATGACATAGGGCGCATACAGACCGAGGTCCGTGGCGTACAGCATCGAACGAATCATAGAACCTCCTGGACGGCCAGGATGGCGGGGATTGAATGAGCTTAGCAGCGCCTGCGGGACTGGGGCTCAGCTCTCGGTGTGGATTTTCAACTCATTGCTGATGCCATGGGGCACATGCCCGGTGGCCACCACTTCCCTGGCCTTCTCGCAATGACCGGCCTGGTCATCGAAAAACACATCGGCGGCGAACGCCTCCAGAAACGCGGATTTCTCCAGACCACCGAGGAACAACGACTCGTCCAGACGGATATCCCATTCGCGCAGGGTACGAATCACCCGCTCGTGGGACGGCGCCGAACGCGCGGTGACCAACGCTGTGCGAATCGGGCACGCCTCGTCTGCGAACTCGCTCTGCAACACGTTAAGCGCCGCCAGAAACCCCTTGAACGGACCACCGTGCAACGGCTGGCGCGCCGACTCGCGCTCGTTGGCCAGAAACGCCTCCAGCCCGCCTGATTGATAGACACGCTCGGACTCATCGGAAAACAGCACCGCATCACCGTCGAACGCAATCCGCAATTCCTCACTCGAGGCCCGATGCGGGCCGCCCGACAGAATCGTCGCCGCGGCAAACCCGGCATCCAGTGCACTGCGCACATCTTCGGCATGGGTCGACAGAAACAGGTGGCAGCCAAATGCGGCCAGGTAAGGATAGGGACTGCGCCCGCCGACGAACGCGGCACGGGAGATATCCAGGCCGTAATGCTGGATCGAATTGAACACGCGCAAGCCGGTGTCGGCACTGTTGCGCGACACCAGCACCACTTCGACGCGGGCCCGGCCCAGGCTGGCGTTAAGGCTCAAGAGCTTCTTGACCAAAGGGAAGGCGTCGCCGGGCTCGAGGGTTTCTTCCTCGTGCTCGATCTGGTACTTGCGGTAAGCCTCTACCCCTTCGGCCAAGTAGACCTTGTGACTGTCGCTCAGGTCGAACAGTGCACGCGACGAAATCGCCAGCACCAGTTTGTCGCCCAATCCCTTCGCCATGGTGTTTCCCCCGAATCAGCGGTTGTGCCGATCAATAAAACTCAAGGCCTGGTAAAGCGCCTGCATGCGTGGCAATTCGCAACCCGCCGCTTTTGCCGCGGCCAATGGCCGGGCGTAGATCGCCGCCAGTTCCAGCGGACGTTTGTGCACATGGTCGTGATACATGCTGGGCAGGTAGTCGTCCATGGTTTCGGTCATGGCGAACATCTGCTCGGCGTAACTGGCAGGGATTTCATGGCCGCAGGCGTGCGCGCCTTTGACCACTTCAGCCATCAATGCCTGGATCAACTCGCGGCTCGATTCATCAGCCATCAACGCGGTGGTGCCAGTGCCCAGCAACACGGAGAGGCCGTTATACGGCACATTCCACACCAGCTTATGCCAGCGGGCCAGGTGCACGTTGGCCATGGCCTGGGACTCGATACCGGCCTGGTGAAACAGCGCGGCGCCCTCTTCGACAATCGCCTGCTGGCGCGATTCATCGTTGGCCGCTGTGCCGCTGTGGTAACCAAGATTGACCCGGCCCAAGGCCTGATGCTCGACGACGCCCGGCGCAGAGCGGTGCACGCCGATGTAGCACAGGCCACCCAGCAAGTGCAGCGACGGCGGCAGGTGTTCGCGCAGGCTGTCCTCGACGTCGAGGCCGTTTTGCAACAGCACCACCTTGGCGTCCGGGGCGGCGACCTGGGCAATGGTCGGCGCGAGGTCCACGTTACCGGTGGATTTGGTGCCCACCAGCAGCCAGTCGCACGCCGGCATGTCCGCAGCGCGGGCGTAGGCCTGCACCGGGTGCAGGTGCAACTTGCCATGCAGCGTACTGTTGAGGTGCAGGCCGTGCTCGCTGACCGCCGCGTATTCGCTGCGCAACAGGAAGTGCACGTCGAACCCGGCACGCGCCAGCATCACGCCGTAGAACCCACCGATAGCACCGGTGCCGATAATGCCAATGCGTGGCGACGGGGATGCAACTGCGGTCATGGCAAATCCTCTGGTGTGCGGGTAAGTGCTTGATTCACTGCCTCGATGAGGTCGGCCAGTGCAAGACGGGTGTGCAACTGCCCAAGAAATTGACCCTCGCACACGAGGAACAACGCGGGCAAATGAAAGATCTGGTAGCGCTCGACCGCACCGCCGTTGTGCCCGGCATCCACCCAGCACACGCGGTCGACCGGCAAACGCCAGCCGGGCAGCTGCTGGCGTGCCCAGCGGCAACTGGAACAACCGACACTGGTAAATACCACCAGCGAAATACCTGGCAATCCCAGCAGTTGCTGGTCAATATCCAGGTCGGTCAATTCCAGTTCCTTCACTATACTGCTGCCACCGCCGTCAACTGGACGGTGCTCGGAGTCCGTGTACATGGGTCGTTTTTTACCTCACCCTGATGATGTCGCTGTCGAGTTAATCCAACGCCCCGCTCCTGCCATTCCCCGCCAACGCCTGCACACTATCGGCCTGGGCGGCGTCGCCTGCAATTGCCCGCGTGCCTGGCGCCAGGGTACGGCGGTTGATCTGCGCATCCCCTCCCTGGGCGCCAGCGCCCGTTATCCGGGCTATGTTGCCTGGTGTCGCAAGCTTGAAAAAGGCTATCGCATCGGCATCTCTTTTACCGATGAGCACGCCTTGTTCGGTGCGCGAATGGGCGAGCAAGTGTGCCAGATCGAACGCTACTGCCGCTTGCATGAAGACGCCGAGCCGACGCCTGCGCAACTCGAAGCCATGGCTCGCGAGTGGGTCTCGCGCCATGCCGGTGAGTTCTCCCGCGAGACTTTTGTGGCGCCGGCGCTGGATTAAAGCCGGTTTTGCCCATTGTCGCGGGCCCGTGTTACGCGCTAAGGTTCCTCCCCCCTGCATTCAAATCATGCTGTGCTCCGCCGCACGGGGATGGCTGGCGGCCGGCACCCGTGACCCTGACGAGTAACACGATGGCTGATTTACCGATCAATGACCTTAACGTCGAATCCAACGAGACCCTGATCACGCCCGATCAGCTCAAGCGCGAAATCCCTTTGAGCGACGCTGCCCTGCAGACCGTCACCAAGGGCCGCGAAGTCATCCGTGACATTCTCGACGGCACCGACCACCGCCTCTTTGTGGTGATCGGCCCTTGCTCGATCCACGACCTCAAGGCTGCCCACGAATACGCCGAGCGCCTCAAAGTGCTCGCGGCTGAAGTGTCCGACACCTTGTACCTGGTGATGCGCGTCTACTTCGAGAAACCGCGCACTACCGTCGGCTGGAAAGGTTTGATCAACGACCCGTACCTGGACGACTCGTTCAAGATTCAGGACGGCTTGCACATCGGTCGTCAATTGCTGCTGGACCTGGCCGAAATGGGCCTGCCCACCGCCACCGAAGCCCTCGACCCGATCTCCCCGCAGTACCTGCAGGACCTGATCAGCTGGTCGGCCATCGGCGCGCGCACCACCGAATCCCAGACTCACCGCGAAATGGCGTCCGGCCTGTCTTCGGCCGTGGGTTTCAAAAACGGCACCGATGGCGGCCTGACCGTCGCGATCAACGCGCTGCAATCGGTGTCCAGCCCGCACCGCTTCCTGGGTATCAACCAGGAAGGTGGCGTGTCCATCGTCACCACCAAGGGCAACGCCTATGGTCACGTGGTCTTGCGCGGCGGCAACGGCAAACCCAACTATGATTCGGTCAGCGTTGCGCTGTGCGAGCAGGCGCTGAACAAGGCCAACATCAAGCCGAACATCATGGTCGACTGCAGCCACGCCAACTCCAACAAGGACCCGGCCCTGCAGCCACTGGTAATGGAAAACGTCGCCAACCAGATCCTCGAAGGCAACCAGTCGATTATCGGCCTGATGGTCGAGAGCCATCTGAACTGGGGTTGCCAGGCCATTCCAAAAGACCTGGCCGACTTGCAGTACGGCGTGTCGATCACCGATGCGTGCATCGACTGGTCCGCCACCGAAACCACCCTGCGCAGCATGCACGCCAAGCTCAAGGACGTATTGCCGAAACGCAAACGCACTTGAACCGCTGAATCGCGCACACAAAAACGCCGGGCTTAGCCCGGCGTTTTTCGTGGTGCGGTCGCTCAGTTACAGCTTCGCGGCATGGCGCTGGTGGCGCTCCATGTAGCGCTCTACATAAGAGCACGAGGGGATCACCGTGTAGCCGGCCTCTTCGGCGAACTTCAACGCTTCTTCGGTCAACGCCGCAGCAATGCCACGGCCCCGCAACGCGTTGGGCACGAAGGTGCGATAGATATCCAGGGTCTGTTTACCGAGGTCCATATAGGTCAGATAGGCACGATGACCGTCCACATTGGTCTCGAACTGATGACCTGCCTGGTCATGGTGGATGGACAACGCCTCGCTCATCACTACTCCTCGCGGGTCTTGGATTTTGACCCCTACCTTACCGATGTTTTTCCGGCGAAGGAACATCTACGCCACCCCGTGCCGGTTTCGACAACGAGAAAACCTATAGCGCTCACAACCAGCACGTAGGGAATAGTAGTCACCAATGCTGCAATAGCTCAAGGCGCACTCGTCATCCCTTGCCGCTGGCGGTTACAGAAAGGGCCTCGATCAATCAGTGATCGATAGCCTGAACATTGCCGGCAGTTGAATCTTGAGACGAACTGCCGCTCTTAAAGTCACCTCTACATACGCAAAAGATGCGCGAGGCGGTAACGGCCCACTGAAAAAAAGTGTCAACCTCGATATATAAATCTTTACCTGTTTACCGGACCCGGCACATGCGGGCCGGACCTCTCAGCCTGGATCGAGTTCCCAGGGAAATGAAAAAATCTGGAGGGTTTTTATACAAACCTCCTGAAGATTAGCCAAAACAGATTCGGCGCAAGAATTTTTTTTGCTTCTTGCGCTACGTCAGTTTACTTACTACAAGTAATGAGTAGTATGTACGCCGGCTATCCGCTCACTCTGAGAAAGTAGCCATTTAATAGAAAGTCCTTGAAGGGGAACACGATGAACAACGTTCTGAAATTCTCTGCTCTGGCTCTGGCCGCAGTTCTGGCTACCGGTTGCAGCAGCGTCTCCAAAGAAACCGAAGCTCGTCTGACTGCAACTGAAGACGCAGCAGCTCGCTCCCAGGCTCGTGCAGACGAAGCCTACCGTAAAGCTGATGAAGCTCTGGCTGCTGCTCAAAAAGCACAACAGACTGCTGACGAAGCTAACGAGCGCGCTCTGCGCATGCTTGAAAAAGCAAGCCGCAAGTAATAATCCTTCGGGGTTGTTATCAAGCCGATCCATTCTTGGGTCGGCTTTTTATTGCCCGGGATTCGGCCCTGAAGCCCGCGCAATAAAAAGCCCGCCGCAGCGCAAGGCTGAGGCGGGCCAGGGATCGAGCAGGCTTACTGCTGCAGATCGACCGGCGTGCTGGACGCCACCGGCGCAGTGGCGCCTGGTACACCAATCTCCGTTGGCAGACCGTCTTCGGCCGCCACCACATCGCGCACCTGATCCCAGTTCACCCGCAGGTTATTGGCCAGGTCTTCGCGCTTGAGCAAAGCATTGATGACCGCCGTGTGCTTGTCGACCACGGACGGCGTGCCGTCATCGTTCAGCGGTGTATGCGCCTCAAGGTAGACCTTGCCGCCACTGCTGCCGAACTTGTAGGCATCATTGATGATGCGCACCGATGTGCCGACCGGCACCATGTCGGCCATCTCCAGCACATTGTTGTTGAACATGCGGAAGCAGCCGTGGCTTGTACGCGTGCCGATACCAAATTTCATGTTGGAGCCGTGAATCAAGTAACCCGGCGTGCCCAAGGTGAACTTGAACGGGCCCAGTGGGTTGTCCGGTCCGGCAGGCACCACGTTAGGCAGCGGGTCACCATTGGCAGCGTGCTCGGCCTTGATCGACGCGGGCGGCGTCCAAGTCGGGTTGGGGATCTTGCCAGTGATGGTGGTGTGCGCGA
This sequence comes from Pseudomonas sp. TWRC1-2, assembly GCF_049896685.1. NCBI lineage: Bacteria > Pseudomonadati > Pseudomonadota > Gammaproteobacteria > Pseudomonadales > Pseudomonadaceae > Pseudomonas > Pseudomonas sp. TWRC1-2. The sequence continues at coordinate 264,163 of NZ_JAFCUU010000004.1, forward strand.
CCGGCGAACCCCAGCCTTCACGGCCGATGCCCAAGGGGAACGTGTAAACCACATTCTGGCCCTTGGGGTAATAGTAAAGCCGGTATTCCGCCAGGTTGATCACAATGCCTTCGCGAGGACCCGGCGGCAGGATGAAACGCGTCGGCAGCACGATCTCGGTACCGGCCCCCGGCAACCAGGCGTCGACGCCAGGGTTGGCCGCGACCATTTCCGAATAACCCAGGTCGTAGGTGGTGCCAAGGTCGGCGAAGGTGTCTTCGTACTTGGCCTTGATCACCTGAACCTGACCGACAATGTCTTCACCTGGCGGCGGCAAGGGCAACTGCAGCGCTGATGCCGAACCGGCTGCACAGAGCGCAGCGAGGGACAGGCAGCAGGAAACGACGGAAAGGCGCGACAACATCCGGAAAATCCTTCGCAGAACGACGGGTAGGAAAAAACTGATTGTACACGGGTGTCAGAGGGGAAGGCAGAGGGCCTGCGACCGTGCGCAAGCCTTTACAGCTCGAAACGCAGCTCCGGCCAGATCGGCGGTGTGCCACGCTTCTGCGATTCGAGGATGGCTCGGCACAGGGGGCACAGTCGCTGGTCTTGAAAGATCGAGCGGTCGACAGATGACCAACGCGGTTGTGCGGGCAATAAAGTCCCGCAAAGCGTGCGATCGATCGAGCCGCCCAGCTCCAATTGCCGCGCGACCAGATGCACCCGAACTTCCTGGCAGGCGAACAGGTCCAGCTGCTCGTCAGGCTCGATCAGTTGGTAATTGAACAGGGACCAGGCAGGGCGCGACATCGGGGGCTCCAGATCGGGGGGGCGCCACCTTAGCCGAAAGCCTGCCGGTATAAAAGCGTCATAGCAGCGGTTTTAGCGTTGGCCAGACATTTTCCAGCAACTTGCCCTGGGCACCGACCGCCGGGTGCAGCTGATCGGCCTGCATCAACTCCGGATGGCCGCCCACACCTTCAAGGAAAAACGGCACCAGCGGGATACTTTTTTCCTTGGCCAAGGCGCCATACACTTCGGCAAACGCCGTGGTGTATTTGGGACCGTAGTTGGGCGGCAGTTGCATGCCCAGCAGCAGCACCTTGGCGCCGCCGGCCTTGGACTGGTCAATCATCGACGCAAGATTTTGTTTCAATTGCGCTGGCGGCTGACCGCGCAGGCCGTCGTTACCGCCCAGCTCGAGAATCACCAGGTCCGGCTTATGCTCTGCAAGCGCCGCCGGCAGCCGCGCGAGGCCACCTGCGCTGGTGTCGCCGCTGATGGACGCATTGACCACTTTGTCGTCAAAACCTTCCTGCTTGAGCCGCTGCTGCAGCAAGGCCACCCACCCTTTGCTGGTATCCAGGCCGAAACCGGCACTGATACTATCGCCAACGATCAGGACTGTACCCGCCGCTGCGTTCTGGGCCATGCACATCAAGGCCAGGCCAGCACTCAAAAACCACATTCGCATCGGATTCTCCATGGGCGCAAGCATTCTCACCGCGCGAAACCTTAGCAAAGTGGTTCCCAGCGCGGAAGGTGAACTGACTATCCTGCACGAACTTAGCCTGGAACTGAACAAGGGCGATAGCCTGGCTATCGTCGGCAGCTCCGGCTCCGGCAAATCCACCCTCCTGGGCCTGTTGGCCGGCCTCGATCTGCCCAGCAGTGGCGAAGTCACACTGGCAGGCCAAGCCTTGAGCTCCCTGGATGAAGACCAACGCGCACGCATCCGCGCCGAGCACGTCGGCTTCGTCTTCCAGTCATTCCAGCTGCTCGACAGTCTCAATGCCCTGGAAAACGTCATGCTGCCGCTGGAACTGGACGGCCGCAAGGACGCCCGCGAGCGCGCCAAACACCTGCTCGAGCGCGTCGGCCTGGGCCAGCGGCTGACCCACTCGCCACGCCAGCTTTCCGGTGGCGAGCAACAACGGGTTGCCATCGCCCGAGCCTTCGCCGCCGAACCGGATGTGCTGTTTGCTGACGAACCCACCGGCAACCTCGACAGCCACACCGGCGAACGCATCAGCGACCTGCTGTTCGAACTTAATAAAGAAAGCGGCACGACCCTGGTACTCGTCACCCACGACGAGCGCCTGGCCCACCGTTGCCGACGCCTGATCCGCCTTGAAGCCGGCCTGATGGTCGCGCCCCTGGAGCCTTGATGGCCCGTTTGCCGCTGTTGCGCCTGTTCAGCCTTGCCATGCGTCAATTGCTGCGCGATGCCCGCGCCGGCGAGTTGCGCGTATTGTTCTTCGCGCTGGTGGTAGCCGTGGCGGCCAGCACTGCCATCGGTTACTTCGGTGCGCGTCTCAATGGCGCCATGCTGTTGCGTGCCACCGAGTTCCTCGGCGCCGACCTGGTGCTTGAAGGCAGCTCGCCAGCCCGTCCCGAACAAATCAAGTCCGGGATTGAACTGGGCCTGGATCATGCCCGCATCGTTGAGTTTTCCAGCGTCATCGCCACGGATAATGGCATTCAGCTTTCCAGCATCAAGGCGGTCAACGAGCAGTACCCGCTGCGTGGCGAGCTCAAAAGTGCGGCAGAACCGTTCGGCACTGAAACTCCTGGCGGTGGCCCCAAGCCCGGTGAGGCCTGGGTGGAAGCAAGGCTGCTGACGGCGCTGGACCTGAAAGTCGGCGACAGCATCGATGTCGGCATGAAGACCCTGCGACTGACGCGCATACTGACCTACGAGCCAGACCGCGCCGGTAACTTCTACAGCCTTACACCCCGCGTCATGATCAACCTTGCCGACCTCGATGCCACCGGCGTGGTGCAGCCCGGCAGCCGCGTGAGTTACCGTGAACTGTGGCGCGCGCCTCAAGGCAGCACGGCACTGCAAACCTATCGCGACCTGGTCAAGCCGGGCCTCGCCGCCAACCAGCGCCTGCAGGATTCGCGAGACGGCAACCAGCAGATCGGCGGCGCGCTGGGCAAGGCCGAGCGCTACCTGAACATGGCCAGCCTGGTGGCGGTCTTGCTGGCCGGCGTGGCGGTGGCATTGTCGGCCAACCGCTTCGCCAGTCGACGTTTCGATGCCAGCGCACTGTTGCGCTGTCTTGGGCTGTCGCGCCGCGAAGCGATGTTGCTGTTCACCCTGCAACTGAGCGTGCTGGGCGTGGCGGCAAGCCTGGCCGGCGCCCTGCTTGGCTGGCTGGCGCAGTTTGGCCTGTTCTATTTCCTGCACGACCTGCTGCCGGCGGACGTGCCGCCCGGCGGGCTGCTGCCGGCGGTCGCAGGCATCGGCACCGGGCTGGTCGCCCTCGCCGGCTTCGCCTTGCCGCCCCTGGCGGCACTGGGGCGTGTACCACCGCTGCGGGTATTGCGCCGTGACCTGCTGCCGATCCCGTCCAGTACCTGGATGGTGTATGGCGCGGCGCTGTTGGCGCTCGGCCTGATTATGTGGCGCCTTAGCCTCGACCTGGTGCTGACCTTCGCCTTGCTGGGCGGCGGTGTAGTGGCTGCGCTGATCCTCGGCGGCTTGCTGCTGCTGTTGCTGCAAAGCTTGCGGCGCTTGTTGGCTCGCGCCACGCTGCCCTGGCGTCTGGGCCTGGGACAGTTGCTGCGTCATCCGTTGGCGGCGGCCGGGCAGTCGCTGGCGTTTGGCCTTATCCTGCTGTCCATGGGCTTGATCGCCCTGCTGCGTGGCGAGTTACTGGACACCTGGCAAAACCAGTTGCCCAAGGATGCCCCCAACTATTTCGCCCTGAACATCCTGCCGGCCGACAAGGACGCCTTCAGCGCCCGACTCCTGGAGGTACAGGCACAATCGGCGCCGTTGTACCCCGTGGTGCCGGGCCGGCTGATCAGCATCAATGGCGAAGCGGTGCAGGAAATTGTCAGCAAAGACTCGAGCGGCGACCGAGCGGTGCAGCGTGACTTGAGCCTGACCTGGGCCGCCGACCTGCCACCGGGCAATGTGCTGACAGCCGGCTCCTGGTGGTCTCAGCAACCGGGCGATGAAGTCCCCGGGGTTTCGGTGGAAGCCAAGGTCGCTGCAAGCCTGAAGCTCAAACTCAACGATCATCTGATCTTTACCGTCGGCGGAGAAAATCGTGAAGCGCGCGTCACCAGCCTGCGGACCATCAACTGGGATAACTTCCAGCCCAACTTCTTCATGATCTTCCAACCGGGCACCTTGAAGGACCTGCCCGCGACCTACTTGACCAGCTTCTACCTGGCGCCAGGCCATGATCAGCAGATCGTTGACCTGTCCCGGGCGTTCCCGGCCGTCACTATCCTGCAGGTCGAGGCCTTGCTGGAGCAGTTGCGCAGCATCCTCGCCCAAGTGACCCTGGCGGTGGAATACGTACTGTTGTTTGTACTGGCGGCCGGCATGGCGGTGCTGTTTTCCGGCTTGCAGGCCACCCTGGATGAGCGCATTCGCCAGGGGGCGCTGCTGCGTGCACTGGGTGCAGAGCGCAAGTTGCTGGTCAAGGCACGCCGCATCGAGTTCGGCTTGCTCGGCGCAGTCAGCGGCCTGCTGGCAGCGCTGGGTACGGAATTGGTGACATGGGTGTTGTACCGCTACGCGTTCGACCTGGCCTGGCACCCTCACCCGTGGCTGTTGCTGCTGCCGGTGATCGGTGCCGTGCTGATCGGCGGTGCCGGCGTATTCGGCACGCGCCGTGCGTTAAATGCCAGCCCACTGACGGTATTGCGCGAAGGTTGAAACATTGATGGCCCGTACGCTATTCGGAGTACGGGCCAGCAGCGTTTATTTCACATACTCGATACCGGTAATCCACCAGCACACCTCGCCGGTCGGGGTTTGCACAATGGCCTCATCGTCGACCTCCTTACGGAGCAACGCCCGGGCCATCGGTGAGTCGATGGAGATGTAGTCCATGCGCTCATAAATCTCGTCATAGCCAACGATACGAAAACGCTTGGTCTCGCCCTGCTCGTTTTCGATATCAACCCAGGCGCCGAAGAACACCTTGCCTTCCTGCTCAGGCATGTATTCCACCACGCGCATATCTTCCAGCCGCTTGCGCAAATAACGCACCCGCCGGTCAATTTCGCGCAGCAGCTTCTTGTTGTACTGGTAGTCCGCGTTTTCGCTGCGATCCCCCAGAGACGCTGCCCAGGTCACTTTACGCGTGGTGTCCGGACGTTTTTCACGCCACAGATAATCCAGCTCTTTTTTTAGCGCCTCATGACCTTCTTTGGTAATCAGCTTGGTACTCAAACGCTTGCATCCCCAGACAATGTCCAATGGTGCCGAAACGCCACAGCATCATGCCTTGGCGTCGACTGGCGGGGGTGATGATAAATGAACTATGAAAAGTAGCCAGATCGGCAAGCACATTGCTTCACTCTAGCCTTCCAGGGTTTGATCCAACTCAAGCAGCACACCCTGCAAACGTTGTCGCATACCCGACACCTGCGACATCGCCAGCGCCAGCTTCTGGGCTTTTTGGCTGACGTATGCTTGCTGCTCCTGGAGTTGCGTCGCGTGCTGCTCCAACTGACGATCCTTTTCATCCAGTTCGCCCTGCTTTTGTTGCAGCCGCGCCTGCCATTGCTCAAGCACTTTTTCTCGCTCAATGACCGCGTTTTTTTGTTGCGTCAGGTCCTGGGCGACCTTGGCAAGATTGGTCAGCGTACTGTCCAGTTCAGGCATCAATGCATGTTCCATTTCAACGGGGCGCTGCAATGGCGCGGGTTCACTGGGTGTCAATTGAGCCGGCTGTGCAACGGGCTCTGCCAGCGCTACCTTCTGTGCAGTTGCGACGGGAATATCCAACGCCTCAGCAACCACAGGCTCAAGCACCGGCGGCTCGACGGGCATGGGTGGGTTTGAAGTTCTGGCGGGCGGGATCATTTGTGATGAGAAGCGAATGGACGGCACGATCAAGGAAGCACTTTCGATCGCAGGCAAGACAGGCGCAGACATGCCCAGGGTAATCACCTTCATTACCAATGCCTTCTTGATGATCATCGAATGATGATCCTCGGGCCTGGCGGGCGGTAATTTGCAGCCTTTCAAATCAATAAAATGGAATGCAATCGAACTGTCGTTCACTGCGCTGGCTTTAGTGCCGGAGGCTGCCGCGGCCATCAGGATTTGCTTGAAGACTTGCATGGCCACTTGCAGGTCTTCTTTGGACTCGATACTGCCCAGAAAATGCCGGTCGAGTTTTTTACGCAACGCGGCGATATAAACCCTGGAGTTGCCCGGCTCAGTCTCTTCATCAAGGCTATAGACGAGAAAGTTGCAGTCGATCTGGGCAACAGCAAACCCGCAGAGCAGCGCACCGTTAACCGGGGCGTCCTGGCCACTGCGTTCAAGAACAAGGGTACGTAGAAGCATCATGATAATCAGGTCTCGTTACAAAAGAGTAAACCTTACATAAACGCCAGATAAAAAAATCCGACCGTTAACCATTCTCGAAACAGCGCAATTGTTTCAGTAAGTTATCCGGCTTGACGTAGGAGTTTTCTTATAACTTCGCCCGCGCGTTCCCAAGCGCATTGATTAACCGTAACCTTTTTAAAGTTCATCCATCCACAACACGCACGTTCTCCTTCGCTCAGCCAAACTTAATCGGTAACAACATGCTCGAGATAAGCAGCCTGACTAAGCACTTGGGCAAAAGTAATGTAATCAACAATTTCTCATTGTTTGCTCAGCGCCAGGAGTGTATCGGTCTGTTCGGGGAAGACGGCGCCGGCAAAACAACCTTGCTGAACTTGATCTCCGGCATCGCTAACCCCTCCTCCGGGTCCATCACCGTCCATGGGTTCAACACCCAGACCCATCCACTTCAAGCACGCAAAGTCCTCGGTTATCAACTCCAGGCCGGGCTCAGCCATCAGACGATGTCCGTTAAAGGCTTTCTCAATTTCATTGCCGACGTGCGAGGGTTCAGCGGGGCTGAAAAACGCAGCAGGGTGGATCGAGCGGCCATGCGCCTGGAGTTGTCGCGTGTGCTCAACGTTCCTATCAGTGCGCTTTGCGTAGGTTTGAAGCGCAAGGTAGCCATCGCCCAAGCCATCCTGCATACACCCAGCCTGCTTCTGCTGGATGAACCGAGCGACGGACTGGCGCCGAATCAACGGCTCAAATTCAGAACACTGGTCCAGTCCCTGACCGAAGAAATGGCGGTGATTATCGCCTCGCGTCATTGCGACGAACTGGCCAGCCTTTGCACGCGGGCGCTGGTTATCGCGCGCGGCCAGTTGGTGGCTGACACGCCGCTGTCCGAGTTTCAGCGCAAATCCCGATACTACCGGGCAGTCACCCTGGCCGCAGAAACCCCTCTGGATTTACTCGCACTGGCCGTCTTGCCCGGCGTCGCAGGCATAGAAGAAGACCGGCATACACCCGGCACCGTGACCGTTCTGGCCCTGCCTGGGCACAGCATCTATCCCCCTATCAACGCACTGATCGCCAACCGCGGCTGGAACATAACGTCATTGAAACTGGAAACAGGGCGCCTGAACGAAGTCGTTCGCCATTTGAGTCATGAGGTATCTCTGTGAAACTGCTGCCGGTGATTTTCAAGCGTCAACTCGTCAGCTATGCCCGTACGCCAGGCACGTACTTGAGTGTTGCCGCGTTTGTGCTGCTGTGCGCGGCACTGGGGCTGAATGCGAGCCCGTGGCTCGAAGAAGCTGGTGCTGACTTACAAGTGTTTTTCCAGCTACACCCTTGGCTCTACCTGCTGCTGATTCCAACCTTGTCAACGCAGCTGTGGTCGGACGAACATCACCCTGGCATGCGCGACATGATGAAAACGCTGCCCATCACGACCATCGAGCGCGTGCTGGGAAAATTTCTGGCCGCATGGGTCGTGTGTGGCATTGCCTTGGCCCTGACCTTTCCTCTGGTGGTTATCGCCAACTACCTGGGCGCCGCGGACAACGCCGTTATCACGTCACAATTTCTGGCAAGCGGGTTGCTCGCGGGAAGTTATCTATCGGTGGGATGCTTTATCTGCGCGCTGACCCACCGGCGCATCGTTATTTTCCTACTAACGCTCGGTTTGCTGCTTACCGTCAGCATGCTTTCTTCAGCACTGGATGCCCTTGAGCACCAGGCGCCTATTTGGGTGGTAGACAGTTTGATCGCGCTTGACCCGATCTTACGCTTTGGCGCTCTGGACAACGGCAAACTGACACTCCATGACTGCCTGTACTTCGTCAGCGTGATCCTTGCCTTTCTTGCGGCAACAGCAGTCACACTCAATTACAAAGCCCGTTGAGAAGGAAAGCACCGCATGCGATCCGCTATTCGCACGGGTATGACACTTACGGTCATATCATTACTCTTTCTGGCCTTTAATCTGGTCTGGGTAAACAACCTTCCCGATATCCGTTGGGACTTTTCACAACACAAAATCCATACGTTGTCGCCGCAGGCACGGCATCTGCTCGCCTCACTTGAGGCCCCCGTGGATTTGTATTACTTCAACTCACGCCATGACCCGCGAAAAAGCCATGCGTTGAAACGCTATGGCGAGCGTGTGGAAGACTTGCTTGAAGAGTTCGAAAAAGCCGCCAAGGGCAGGATTAACTTGCACGTTATTGATCCGGCGCCTTATTCAGAAGAGGCCTATAAAGCGGGCCTGTTCGGGCTGGACGACACCCACGGGTTTCTCGGTCTGATAGGCGTGCGTGCAGGCCAGGCCGCACAACGTATCGACGCATTCAGCCTGGATGACCAGCCGGTGCTCGAATATGAAATAAGCCACTTGATCTACACACTGGGGCACCCAGCGCCACCCACTGTTGGCGTGCTGACAGGGCTGGCGTTGAACGAGTCCGCCGGGCAGTTACTGACGAAAATGCGTCAGCACTTCACCCTCGAAAGCCTGGCATCGAACATTCCACAGGTGCCTGAATCGATCGGGACACTGATGGTCGTCCACCCGCGTGCACTGCCCGAGCGAACCCTGTACGCGATCGAACAGTTTGTACTGAGGGGCGGAAAGTTGATGATCTTTCTCGACCCTCTGAGCGAGAGCGCGGCAGACGCCGCGCCGGCAAACTCCACGCTGGACGGCCTGCTTGCCGCGTGGGGCCTGCAGATGCCGACGGACAAGCTGCTGGTGGATAATCTCTTTGCGTCGTCCGCGTCTTCCGGCGCTGGCGAGCCGACCGTCTTCCATCCGGCCAGATTGAGCCTGCCACGCCAGGCGATGACGGCGGACGACGTCAGCGCGTGGAAACTGAATACGGTGATTGTCTCGAGCAGTGGCGCACTTTCTCGCCTCAGGAAAAGCCGCACGCTGCTCACCCCGCTGCTGCAAAGCTCCACGCAGTCTGCGCTATTGGACGCTGCGCGCTTTGCATCAGCCAGCGCACTCGACTCACAAATCGATCAACCGTCTGCTGTCGGCCAACGCCAGGTGATAGCGGCTCGCCTCAGCGGCCCCGCCTATTCGGCATTTCCAGACGGTGTCGACGGGCAGCCCGCTGGTTTGCAAAAGGCTGCAGACATTCAGGTGGTGGTGGTCGCCGACACTGATTTACTCATGGACTCTGTCATCAGCTCAGCCGCCAACGGCAACGTTACGTTTGTCTTGAATACCCTGGATAACCTGACAGTTCCTGATGTTCTCGCGAACATTCGGCCCCGTGCAATGGCCAGCCAATCACCCACCCCGCTTTCAGACAGGCGCGAAGCCGCTGCACAGGCCTACGCCCAAAAGGCAGGGGAACTTGAACGACGGCTTGAGCGAACCGAGCACGAATGGCAACGCTTGAAACCGCCGGACACCGGCTTCGGCACCCAAGCGGTGAATACCAATACCCAGTTGCAAGCACTGAACAAGGAACGCCTGCGACTGCCCATGGAGTTACAGGCGCTCAAGGTCGAGGCTTACGCAGCGGTGCATCAAGTGGAGCTAACCCTGAAACTGCTGCTGATCAGCGCCGTACCGCTGCTGTTGTGCTTTATCGCGTGGACAGTGTCGTTTTACAACCGGCGACGTCGATCAGCCGTGACCGCCAACCTGCTTTAAGCACTCAACGACGAGCGATCAGTCCCTGGCGGGCAATGCGCGTCAGCTGACGGATGACTTCATCGGCATCAGCGGCGCTGGGCGCCTGAATCACTGCAAGGTCGAAACTGTTGGCGGCAAAGCGGGCCAGGGAGTCGCCATCTTCCACAAACTGGATCAGGAACGCCGAAGGTCTCCCGGTGCGACGCGGCCAGCCATCGAGGTAACGCAGCAGCGTAGGCTGGTGCTTACCACCCAGGAGGATTTTCGGATTGCGTTGCGTCAGGTCCGCGGTGATCGGGGCCAGGCGTATGAGGGGGCGAAGTGCATTCATCGTGTCGTGTCTCTGCCTCAAAAGTCTGCGGGCAGGTGAGAGGCAACACCGAACCAGCGCTTTAGCGGTATTTCGAAGCCTGCCTCTCGATGAGTGCGTGCTTCTGTCGGGCTGTATCGAGCCCAGTGGCGCCCCGCAATTAGCTGTTTAAATCGGCGCATGAGCAGCATCCTAGAGAAGCCGGTGGGGCAGTGTCAAGAATCCCGAGCAACGAAAAAGCCCGCACAGGGCGGGCTTTTTCCGGGTTTTATCTGAGTATCAGCGGGCAATGGCGCGGTCGGCAGACAATTTGCCCGCCCCTTCCAGCAGCACCGCCAAAGAGCCGCCGAGCAAGGCGAGGGCAAATTCATAACCGTTGTTGGCCATGAACAACCCGTTATGAATATGCACCGAGAAGATTGCCACCAGCGACAGGAAGGTCAGGCCCAAGGCCGCCGGGCGCGCCAGCAAACCGATGATCAACGCCAGGCCGGCGAAGAATTCCGTGCCGCCCGACAATACCGCCATCAAGGTGCCCGGAGTCAGCCCAAGGCTTTCCATATACTGCGCAGTGCCCGCCAGGCCGTAGCCACCAAACCAGCCAAAGAGTTTTTGCGAACCATGGGCAGCGAAGATGATGCCGACAAAAATTCGCAGGATGGTCAGGCCATAACCAGCGCGGGTAGACAGGATACGGTTGATCAGTGGGCTCATGGTGCTAATCCTTTTCCAGGTAGGGGTGGGTTGGCCGCTATATTAATCGGATAAGGCAATGATAAAAGCGCAAAAATCGCTTAATAATCATCTATAAATCCGATTATTTACGCGAGGCAAGTTTTGGCGTTGACGGTTCCAGAGACTCCCGCTCCCGATCAAACGCCAAGTAGTACTTGTTCACGCTATTAACATAGCTGACGCCAGCCATGCCCACTTGCTCCATGGCAATACGCTCGACCTGGAAGAACCATTGGTTGGGGTTCAGACCGCGGCGCCGAGCCTCGGCCCGCATGCCTTGCACCCGCTCCGGCCCCATGTTGTAAGCCGCCAGCACGAAGGCCATACGCTCGCGCTCGTTAAGCTTGGGGCTGGCAAAAAACTTGCGACGGATCATCGCCAGATACCGGGCGCCCGCTTGCACATTACTGTCCAGACTCTCGATATTGTTGACGCCCACTCGCTGCGCCGCCGAAGGCGTGATCTGCATCAGCCCGGTCGGGCCGCCACCGTTGCGCGCGCCGGGGTCCAGCGCCGACTCCTTGAACGCCAGCGCCGCCAGGTTCAGCCAGTCCATGCCCTGCTCTCGCGCATGCTTTTGCAGCACCGGGCGCAGTTTCTCCAGGCGCTGACGGTCGGCGCGAGCCAGTGGATTGCGCACTTGATAAAGGCGTCGGTAGATACGCTGGAATGCCACGTCCTGGTCGGCCGGGGTTCGGTAGGTCTTGAGGAAACGGTCAATACTGGCCCGCAGCATTGAGGCATCCTGGCGCACAAACCAGTACTCATCGCCCGGCTCGCTGATTGCCACTTGCCGATCAAAGCGCAGCTTGGGCAGGATTTTCGACCAGCGTTCGGCAATGGGTTTCTCGACAATGGTGAGGTGGAAGATCCCGGCCTGGACCATCTCCAATACATCTTCCACCGCCAAGGTCGGATCGACCCATTCCACCTTCACCGGCGGTCGCTTGTGCAGGGCCAGTTGCTGGTTGACCTGATTGATCGCATCCGCCGCTGCACTGCCGGTAGTCAGGGCCAGCGTGCGCCCGGACAACTGCTCCAGCTTGGTAAAGCGTCGCTCGCCCTTCACGCCAACCAGCCACAACGGTACATCACTGGCAATCGGGTCGCTGGTGCTGATCTTGTGCGCAGCCTTCACATCAAGCAATTCACCGGGAGCCACCAGGTCGCCTTCACCACGGGCCAACGCGCCGAGCAGTTGGTCCTTGGCTTTCGGGATAATTTTGAGAGTGATTTCTTCCCCGTCACGGGCGTGGCCGTTCAGGTATTGCTCGAAGGCGCGCAGGCGATGGTACTCAACACCGATGGCCTGGCCCTGAACCTCACCGGAACTGTTACGGCTCTGGTTGACCAGCACACGCAGCGTGCGACTGGAGCGAATCTGCGCCAGGTCGCGTACCTTGCCGGGCTTGGTCACTTCCAGCGGCCCATCCAGACGTGCGACCGCCGCCATGGGCAGCAGTAACGTCAGGCACAACACAAGCAACGCCGAGGGTCGGATCATCCGCTCTCCGGAAAGAATACTGGCCAGCACCCTCGCGAAAGGCGAAGGGCTGGAGGTCAGAAACAGAGCGCTTTATGCGCTGGCAAGGCGCGCAACGGTGGCATGGAGGAAGGCGTACGACCGACCACAATGTCACTTGCGACGTTCAAAGACAGCTATAACTTGTTGTAGTTCTTCGTTTTTCTTATAAATCTACAGCTCTGATATGCTTTCCGGCCGCAGGCGGAGATAGCACCATGCAACTCATTGATATCGGCGTCAACCTGACCAACCCCAGTTTCGACGAGAGGCACCAGGCCGTTCTCGACCGTGCCTATGCCGCCGGCGTGCAGCAATTGGTGCTCACCGGCACCAGTGTCGAAGGCAGCGAGCAGGCTTTGGAGCTTTGCATAAAACTCGATGACAGCGGCCAGCGCCTGTTCAGCACCGCCGGCATTCATCCCCACTCCGCCAGCGATTGGAACGGCGACAGCGCGCGGCAATTGCGGGGTTTGCTCAGCGAAAGCCGCGTGCGTGCAGTGGGCGAATGCGGGTTGGATTTCAACCGCGATTTTTCCCCGCGCCCACAACAGGAAAAAGTCCTCGAAGAACACCTGGCACTGGCCGTCGAGCTGAAACTGCCAGTGTTTCTTCACGAGCGCGACGCCAACCAGCGCTTGCTGGAGATCCTCAAGGATTACCGCGACCACCTGAGCGCCGCCGTGGTGCATTGCTTCACCGGCGAACAATCGGCGCTGTTCAGCTACCTCGACCTCGACTTGCATATCGGCATCACCGGCTGGATCTGCGACGAACGCCGTGGGACGCACCTGCACCCGCTGGTCAGGGAAATCCCACGTGGCCGTCTGATGCTGGAAAGCGACGCGCCCTACCTGCTGCCGCGCACGCTGCGGCCCAAGCCGAAAAACGGCCGCAATGAACCGGCCTACTTGCCGGAAGTACTGCGCGAAGTCGCCCTGCACCGCAACGAAACCCTGGAAGACTTGGCTGCACACAGCACCGCCTGTTCGCGGGCGTTTTTTGGTTTGCCTCAAGTGGATTAATGCGGCGCATTGACCCATGTCAAAACCGGCTTCCTGAGTAGCGGCACAATAATGGCACCTTGCCAATGCTGTTTCCGCTATCAGAGAAAACCTTCCATGGGTGCCTGGCTTAGCAATATCTCGCTGAAATACAAATTCTGGGCCGTCAACGCGGTCGCCTTCATCACCACCTTGTTGCTCGTGCTCTACGCCGTGCAACTCGAGCAACAGGCGCGCAGCGATGCCTCCCAGGCTTCGGCACAGGCGCAGGCGCGGTTGCTGAGTGCCTGGCCCGCCGACAAGCCATTGCCCAAGGGCGAGCATTGGCTGACGTTTACCCGTGGACAAGTCCCACAGCTGGCCGATCAGGATCTGTCAGCCCTGGGCAACGCCAGCGGTTGGGTCGAGCTCAATCACATGCCGTTATTCGGTGAAAACCCGCTGATCGGTGCCGACGTGATCGCGCGTGCCGACGGCCAGCAGGTCGCCGTGCTGGCCTACGGACGCAGCCTGAGCCAAGTGTTCGGCGAACGCTTCGCCAACTACGCGGTGGCGGTGTTGATCCTGATGCTGGCGATGCTCGGTGCCTCGCAACTGCTGATCCGCTTTTTGCTCAGCCAACTCAACACCCTCAAGGACGTGATGCTGCACGTCGAAAAAACCGGCGACCTGTCGGCCCGCGTACCCCTGGCCTGCAAGGACGAAGTCGGCCAGATGGCCAGCGCCTTCAACGCCATGCAAGCCGGCTACCAGCGGGTGGTCAGCACCGTGGCACACACCGCGCAGCAATTGGACGATGGCGCCGCGCGCCTGGCCAGCAGCATGAACGAGGTGCAACACGGCATGCTCGGCCAGCAAAGCGAAACCGATCAGGCCGCTACCGCGATCAATGAGATGACCGCCACCGTCTACCACATCGCCCAGCACGCCGGCGCCACTCGCGACCTGTCCCAAACCGCCGACACCCTCGCCGGCAGCGGCCAGGAAGTGGTCAGCCGGGTACAGCGTTCGATTGCCGGGCTTTCCACCGGCGTGCAACAGACTGCCGAGATGATTCAGAAGCTCGCCGAGGACAGCCAGAAAATCAACGGCGTGGTCGGCGTGATCCACAGCATCGCCGAACAGACCAACCTGCTCGCCCTCAACGCCGCCATCGAGGCCGCCCGCGCCGGCGAAATGGGCCGTGGTTTCGCCGTGGTCGCCGACGAAGTGCGCAACCTGGCCAAACGCGTGCAAAGCTCCACCGACGAAATCACCCACATGGTCTCGGCGCTGCAGGCCGGCACCCGCGACGCGGTGGACTTCATGCAGGAAAGCTCGTTCAAGGCCGACGACTGCGTACAGCAAGCCCAGGAAGCCGGCGCGGCTCTCGCCGAAATCACCGGCGCCGTGGCGCAGATGCGCGAAAGCAACACCCAGATCGCCGTGGCGGCCGAACAGCAAAGCCATGTCGCCGAAGAGATGAACCGCGCCGTGGTGAGCATTCGTGATGTGACCGAAAACACGGTGCAGCAGACCGTGGATTCAGCGACCACCAGCAATGAGCTGGCGACGTTGGCCGGGGAATTGAGCAAGGCGATTGGGCAGTTGAAGTTGTAAACCAAACAAGGTTGGCTATAGCCCCCATAGCCAGCCTTGATTCGCCGCCCCGCCCGCCCGCGATCTAAACTTTGTTCAAGTTGTTTCAACGGACAGAGGATTCACCATCATGGGCAAACGTCATCCTAACTTCCCCGCCTGGCAATGGCGCATTCACCCAGAAACTCATCAGCACCCGACCAACCTGGGGCTGCAATTAATTGCCGTACCCCTGCTGATCATCGGTTTTCTGCTGATGGCATCCGGCGTGTTCAGCCTGAGCCTGGCCAGTTTTGCCGTCGGCGTTATCGGCGTGTTGGCAGGCGTGGCGCTTCAGCGCCACGGTCGCAAACTGGAAGCGCAAGGCAGCCAGCGGTTCTGAGGTTCAGGCGAAAACCACCACGGTCTGGCGGCTGATGGCGATCAACTCGCCGGCCGGGCTCCAGAGCGCGGCCGCGGCATGGCCGTAGCCGTCGCGGGCATGTTCGATGTTGACGGAGTACTGGCACCAGTCGAGGGTGGTCAGGTCTTGCAGCGGCTGGATAAATTCAATGGTCCAGGTCAGCGTGCTGCCCGGCGCCGGCTGGGTCAGGTGCGGAAGCAAGGCCGGGGGCCATGCGTCGACCAGGGCGAGGATGTGCGACTCGGTCAGCGGCTCTTCCTTTACATCACCGCGCAGGCGCACCCAACCGCCCATGTCGCGCGATTTGTTACCGGTGAACGGCAACCCACCGACGCTCCAGCGCATCGCCAAGTGGCGCATGAACTCGGGTGTCACGCCCTTGATGTAGGGCAGCTCCTGGCATTCATCCCAGTGTTTGAACCTAGGCGGCGCCTCGCTTGCGACATCTATCACTGACTCACGCGGCGCGCCAAAGCTGGCCTGCACCAGCGTCGCCACTTCACCGTTTTGCACCACGCGGCCAAGCAACTGGCTGACGGCCTTGCCTTCGCGCAACACTTCGACTTGATAACTGGCCGGCACATCCGGCGCAACGGGGCCGACAAAGGTGATGGCCAAAGATCGCAGGGGTCGATCTGCCGGCACTTGGGCGCGCAGGGCTTCGTACTGCAACGCTGCAACCAGGCCACCAAAGGTCGCGCGGCCCTGAGCCCATTCGGCGGGGATGGTCACGTCCAACGGGTTGTTACGGGCTGCGTCGAGCAAATCACTAAAGCGCATGGCGACCTCACATCAAGAAAACAGATGAGGGATCTTAACCATCGAGCCGGTGAGGTACAGCGCCCATTCCGGCCAAAAACCGGACCGACCTAGAAACAATCCGCGCTGAGTTTGTCCAGCACCCGATCCGCCTGGCCTTCTGCCTTGCTCATGGTGCGATGCCAGACCGGCACGCACGGTTGCAAATCCGCTTGGTGCCCGGCCTGCGCCAGCCATTGCCAGCAGTCGTGCCAATCGCCCAGAGCGCCTTGGGCTTGTTTGAGGCGCGACATGGCTTTGGCAGGCAGTTTGTCCAGTTCGGGGTAGGCCTCGGCGGCGTAGCGCACACGCTTGATCAGCAACCGCAGGCGGTGGCGATCATGGGTTGGGTCTTTGAGGGCATCACCGAGTTTGTGCCATTGCTTGCCCAAGCGCTTCTCGATGCGCGGGCGCAGGCCCTTGAGCAGTTTCTGATGCTGCGAAGCCCGGATAAAGCGTGGGAACGCATCGAGAATTTGCAACAGGTGCGCCACTTCCGGGCTCTGCGCCACCTGGCGATAGGCGTCGGGTTGCAGGCGCAGGCGCCGTTCAGCGGCCTGGTGATAGCCGTGCTGATGCAGATACGCCGCCAGGACCTCGCGGTCGCGTAGCGGCGTAGTCATTTGGCCGACTGTGCTGGCGGCCAATTCGAGTTGTTCGACTCCCGGCAACCCGCGCAACGGGCGCAACAAACTGCGCAGGCGCCGCACGGTGGTGCGCAGGTCATGCAGGGCTTCATCGTCGGTGACGGCGGCGAGGCGAGCCTGGCAGCTCAGTAACCCTACTTCCAGGCCAATGACCTGAGCGACTAACTGATCGACCAAAGCTGACATGCCTTCCTCCCTTGACGATGAGAATCCTGTTTGACGCTAGAAATTAACGTCCGGCGCGCGACTCACGAATATAGAACCGCGCCTTTTCGGCCTTGTTGGAGCAGCCTTCAAACGCTTCGAATTGCTGCTGGGTCTTGGCGCCAGTCAACAAGGACAATGCCTTGGAGTAGCTCACGGTGCCGGCAAAACCTTCAGCCTTGGCCAGGTCCAGCTCATGCCACGCGGCATCCAGTTGCGTGCCACAGCTGTCGCGGTATGCGGTTTTCCCGGCACAGCCGGCCAGGGCCAACACAATCACAGGCACACACATCCAGGCTTTCATCGATGACACCTCAAATAAAGAAAAACAGTCGTAGGGTGTAGACGTTGCCTACAAGGAAAAGTGCCTTGTTCGCAGCCTGAAATCAGAGCGCCTATCGTCAGAGCATACCCGAGCACTGCGCTGATCCTGGAAAAATATTACAGCCCCCGGCGAAGATTGAAGCTGGCCCCTCAATGGGTGCATTGTGGGCACCTGCTTTGTGAAGGACATGGACCATGAAGAAACGTGTTGCCTTGGTGCTGGGCTCCGGTGGAGCCCGCGGTTATGCCCATATCGGCGTGATCGAGGAGATCGAACGGCGCGGCTACGACATTGCCTGTATCGCCGGTTGCTCCATGGGCGCCGTGGTGGGTGGGATCTATGCAGCCGGCAAGCTTGACGAGTACCGCAACTGGATCGAAAGCCTCGACTACCTCGATGTACTGCGCCTGGTCGACGTAAGCTTCCGCCTGGGTGCGATTCGTGGCGAAAAAGTCTTCGGCCAGATCCGCAAGATCGTCGGCGAGATCAACATCGAAGAACTGCGCATTCCCTACACCGCCGTAGCGACCGACCTGACCAACCAGCAGGAAATCTGGTTTCAGGAAGGTTGCCTGCACCAGGCCATGCGCGCCTCCGCGGCGATTCCAAGCCTGTTCACACCCGTGATGCAGGGCAACCGTATGCTGGTGGACGGCGGCCTGCTCAACCCACTGCCGATCGTGCCGGTGGTGTCGAGCCACTGCGACTTGATCATCGCGGTCAACCTCAACGCCACCAACCAAAAACATTACCAACTGCCCGTGATCCAGCGTCCGCCGGCGTTCAAGAGTCGCTTCAACAGCTTGGCCAAGTCGTTGGGTTCACACCTGCCGTTTCGCCGCAAACAAGCTGAACAGTTAATGAAGCTTGAGCAGGAGGCTTTGCACGCTCAGACAGCTGAGATCAACCCATGGCTGGAATCGGCCGAACCAGAATCCCAGCAACCCGCGGCGGCGCCGGAGAAAGCCGGGGCGCCAAAGTCGGCGACCGGTTCGTTCATCATCGACAACGTCGGCCCGGCGTCCCTGCTGGACCTGATCAACCAGAGTTTCGAGGTGATGCAGACATCGCTGGCGCAGTACAAGATCGCCGGTTACCCGCCGGATGTGCTGATCAACGTGCCAAAGCGCGTGTGCCGGTTTTTCGAGTTTTACAAAGCGCCGGAGTTGATCGCTTTGGGGCGGGAAATTGCCAGGGATACGTTGGACAAGTATGAGAGTGAGCAGGGCTGAAATGTGTGCTGTGGCTGATGGCCCTATCGCGGGCAAGCCCGCTCCCACATTCTGATCTGTGAACACATTCAATGGTGGGAGCTGGCTTGCCTGCGATGAGGCCTGCGCGGGCGCCGCCAAACTCAGGCATTCAACAACCGATACCCCACCCCCGCCTCGGTCACGATAAACCTCGGCTGAGTCGGGTCATCCGCCAACTTCTGCCGCAAATGCCCCACCACAATGCGCAGGTAGTGACTGTCTTCAGTGTGGGTCGGCCCCCAGATATCCTTGAGCAGTTGTTGCTGGGTAATTACCCGCCCCGGATGCCGCGCCAGTTGCGCCAGTACCGCGTACTCCTTGCGGGTCAGCGCCACTTCGGCACCGTCCAGCAGCACGCGGCGATAGGCCAGGTCCACCGTCAGCGGACCAAAACTCAAGGCCGCTTCCTGAGCCTCCCCCGCCGGGGCCTGGCGCAGTAATGCGCGCACGCGGGCGAGAAATTCCTGGATGCCAAAAGGCTTGGTCACGTAATCATTCGCGCCGCCATCCAGGGCCTCGACCTTCTGCACTTCACTGGCGCGCACCGACAGCACCAGCACCGGCACCGTCGACCACTCGCGAAACTCGCGCAGCACGTGTTGGCCGTCCATGTCGGGCAGGCCGAGGTCGAGCACCAGCAAATCCGGTTTGCTCAATGCCGCTTGGGCCAGGCCCTCGTTACCGGTGCCGGCCTCGATCACCTTGTAGCCCTGGGAGGCCAGGCTGATGCGCAGGAATTTGCGAATCTGCGGTTCGTCATCAATGACTAAAATCGTCGCGGTCTGGCTCATGGTGTCCAATCAAAATCCGTGGAAAAAAGAGGGTAGCTCAAGCCTCGCGTTCCAGGCCAGGCTGAGTCGGCAACGGCAGGAACAAGGTGATGCACGTGCCCCGCCCTTCAATGCCCTCGGCGACGCTGATACGCCCACCGTGTGCGCCAACCATGCCCTGGCAAATTGCCAGGCCCAGGCCCGTGCCCTGCCCGCCGCGATCACCGCGGGCGGCGGTGTAGAACATATCGAAAATCTTCGCGCGCTCGTCTTCGGGAATCCCCGGCCCTTCATCGGCCACCGCAAAAAACAATTGGTCATCCGCCACGCCCGCGCTCACCTCCAAACGGCCTTGGGCGGGTGAGAAACGCGCGGCGTTTTCCAGCACGTTGACCAGCGCCTGTTCGATCAAGGCGGCGTGCACATACAGCAACGGCAACTCGGCCGGCACGTCGGTCTTGACCTGCAGCGGCGCCAGCACCGCGCGCAAACGGCCAAGGGCGCTGCCGACGATATCGCCGGGCGAAACCCAATCACGCGCCAGTTTCAGCGCACCGTGGCCCAGGCGCGTCATGTCCAGCAAGTTCTGGATATAGCGGTCCAGGCGCTCGGCTTCATCGCGGGTGCCCTCAAGCAATTCGCGGCGATCCTCCAGAGGAATCGCCTCGCCGAGCGCCAACAGGCTGTCGATGCTGCCGCGCATGGACGTCAACGGCGTACGCAGGTCGTGGGACACAGAGGCCAGCAAGGCGCTGCGCAGTTGCTCGGTTTCGCCATGCAGACGCGCGGATTCGAGTTCCTGCGCCAATTGCGCCCGCGCCAAGGCCTGGGCCAGCGGCTGGCTCAATGCGGTGAGCAGGCGACGACGCTGCCCGCTCAGCTCCAGGCCCGGTTTGGGGCTCACGCCAAGCAACCCCAGCGGCCCCTCCTCGCCCGACAGCGGCCACCACCACCAGCGCCCGAACGGCAACGTGCCGGTGCCCATGCCGGCCGGCTGATCGTGCTGCCAGGCCCAATCGGCGGCGGCGCGTTCGGCTTCTGTGAGGTTCAGCGGTGAACCGGTCTCGACCTGCCAATCGCCATGCGCGTCCCGATTGACCAGGCAAAGCTCCAGATCGCTCCAGCCTTCCAGATGATGGGCCGCCGCACTGATCACCGCCTGGCGATCAGTGGCGGCGGTGAGTTTGCGCGACAGGTCGAGCAGTTCGCTGGTCTCTTCCTGAGTATCGCGCAAGGCCTGCAGTTGCCGACGCTGACGCGCGGCCAGGTTGCCGGTCAGTGCCGCCATCAGCAGAAAGAACAGCAGCGTCAACACGTCCTCTTCACGCTGGATGGCGAAGGAGAAATTCGGCGGAATAAACAGAAAATCGTAGGTCAGAAACGACAGCGCCGCACACACCAGCGACGGCCCCAGGCTGCTGCGCACGCCCACCAGCAATACCGCCGCGAGAAACACCAGCGAGATATTCGGCAGCGGCAACACGCTGGCCACAGCCCAAGCCAGCGCCGCCGCCACGATCGTCGCGACGACTGCCAGGCCATAATCGAACCACACCAACCCGCGCACATCCGGCAGTCGCGGCGGTGCGGGCACGTCGTCGCTGTCGAGGACGTTGATTTCCAGACCGCGCGCATTGCGCAGCAAGCGCGCCGCCAGCCCACCGCCGAACAACCGACGCCGCCAACGCATGCGCGACTGCCCGACCAGCAGCAGGCTCGCGCGGCGTTCGGCGGCATGCTGGATCAGCGTCTTCGCCACCTCGCCCGCCCGCAGCAACACCACTTCGCCGCCAAGGCGCTCGGCCAGTTGCTGGGCGTTTTGCAGGCGCAGGCGCGCTTGCTCATCGCGCGCGCGGCCGTTGTCGATATGCACCAGGCTCCAGGGCAAATGTCGGCGTTGAGCGACGCGGCTGGCATGACGCACCAGGCGTTCGGCCTGCGCATCGCCATCCACGCCCACCAACAAGCGGCCGCGCACCGCCGGCGCAGCCTGGCCCAGTTGCCGATAGCCCTGGGCCAGGTCGTCATCGACGTGGGCGGCGGCGGTCTGCATCGCCAGTTCGCGCAGGGCCATCAGGTTGGTCTGGGTGAAAAACGCGTCGATGGCCGCACGGGCCTGCTCCGGCACGTACACCTTGCCCTCGCGCAGACGCTCCAGCAGTTCGCGCGATGGCAGGTCGATCAGCAGCAACTCGTCTGCCTCTTGCAGCACCCAGTCCGGCAGGGTTTCGCGCACTTGCACGCCGGTGATCCCGCGCACTTGATCGTTGAGGCTTTCCAGGTGCTGGACGTTGACCGTGGTGAACACGTTGATGCCGGCGGCGAGCAGTTCCTGAATGTCCTGCCAGCGTTTTTCATGCCGGCTGCCGGGGGCGTTGCTGTGGGCCAGTTCGTCGACCAGCACCAGCTTGGGCTTGGCGGCGAGCAGGCCGTCCAGGTCCATTTCTTCGAGCATCACGCCGCGGTATTCGGTGCGCACCAACGGTTGCTGCGGCAAGCCGCTGAGCAAGGCCTCGGTCTCGGCGCGGCCGTGGGTTTCGACCACCCCGGCGATCAGCCGCACGCCCTGGCGCAGCTGGGTGTGGGCGGCCTGGAGCATGGCGTAGGTCTTGCCCACGCCCGGCGCGGCGCCGAGAAAAACTTTGAGCCGGCCACGGCCGTCCCGGGGCAGATCGGCTAACAGGGCGTCGGCGCGGCCGGAGTCGCTCATGCGTTGCGGTTCCTTCAGGTGTTTATTTGGAGTCCTTCAGGCCGCCATCGCGGGCAAGCCCGCCCCCACAGTTGGAATGCATTCACCTGTGGGGGCCGGGCTTGCCCACGATGGCGGCACCACGCTTACAACTTTTCCAGCGCCATGTTCAGCGCCAACACGTTCACCACCGGCGGCCCCACCAGCGGGCTTTCGATGTGCTCATCCAGCAAGCGCTGCAGGGTTGCCACCGGCACATTTCGTGCGGCTGCCACCCGCGCCAGTTGATAGGCAATCGCCGGTGGAGGCAAGTGTGGATCAAGACCGCTGCCAGAGGTAGTCAGCGAGGCCAACGGCACCGGCCCCTGGCCTGGCACCAGTTGTTTATTGGCATCATCGAAGACGCGCGTGGCCAACGCCGGGTTGCTTGGGCCCAGGTTACTCGCGCTGCTGGAAACCGTCGCAAATGCGCCGGCCGACGGGCGCGGATGGAACCACTGATCGCCGGTAAAATCCTGGGCGATCAGGCTGGAACCGCGCACTTTGCCGTCGGCATCGCGCACCAGACTGCCGTTGGCCTGGTCAGGAAAAGCGACTTGCGCGACACCGGTCACCACCAATGGGTAGGCGACGCCGGTGATCAGGGTCATGAGTACCAGCAGGCTCAAGGCCGGGCGGATCATGGTGGACATTTCAGATTCCTCACGTGAGTCATTGCAACCTGTGGGCGCCGACGTGGCGCCCACAGGAATCGGGTCAAACCAGGTGCAGCGCGGTCAGCAGCATGTCGATCGCCTTGATGCCCACGAACGGCACCACGATCCCGCCCAGCCCGTAGATCAGCAGGTTGCGACGCAGCAACGCCGCCGCGCTCGCCGCCTGCACGCGCACACCGCGCAGCGCCAGCGGGATCAGCACCACAATGATCAACGCGTTAAACACAATGGCCGAGAGAATCGCGCTCTGCGGGCTCTGCAAGTGCATCACGTTGAGCACGCCCAATTGCGGGTAGATCGAGGCGAACAGCGCCGGCAGGATTGCGAAGTACTTGGCCACGTCGTTGGCGATGGAAAACGTGGTCAGCGCGCCGCGGGTCACCAGCAATTCCTTGCCGATCTGCACCACGTCCAGCAGCTTGGTCGGGTCGCTGTCGAGGTCGACCATGTTGGCCGCTTCGCGAGCCGCCTGGGTACCGTCGTTCATCGCCATGCCGACGTCGGCCTGGGCCAGTGCCGGGGCGTCGTTGGCACCGTCGCCACACATGGCAACCAGACGACCGTCGTTCTGTTCGTGGCGAATGCGCGCGAGTTTTTTCTCCGGCGTGGCTTCGGCCAGCACATCGTCCACGCCGGCTTCGGCAGCAATCGCCGCAGCGGTCAGCGGGTTATCGCCCGTCACCATCACGGTGCGAATTCCCAGTTTGCGCAGCTCGGCAAACCGTTCGCGGATGCCAGGCTTGACCACGTCCTTGAGGTGGATCGCACCGAGCAATTTGCCGTCGGCGCACACCAGCAAGGGTGTGCCGCCGCTTTGGGCGATCTTGTCGATTTCCCGCGACAGTGCCGGTTGCAGGTCGCGGCGTTGTTGGCCGATAAACGCCAGCAGCGAATCCACCGCGCCCTTGCGGAACACACGGCCTTCGTAGTCGACACCGGACAAACGCGTTTCCGCACTGAAGGGCACCGAGGTCAGTTGGTCCAGGGTCGGCTCAGCCTGCGGGTGCAAGGTGCGCAGGTATTCGACGATGGATTTGCCCTCTGCGGTGTCGTCTGCCAGCGATGCGAGCAGCGCACCCTCGGCCAAATCCCGACCACTGACGCCAGGCGCGGCGATCACCGCCGCGCAGCGACGGTTACCAAAGGTGATGGTGCCGGTTTTATCCAGCAGCAACACATGCACGTCACCCGCCGCTTCCACCGCGCGCCCGGATTTGGCGATCACATTGAGGCGCACCAGACGGTCCATGCCGGCGATACCGATGGCCGACAACAAGCCGCCGATGGTCGTAGGAATCAGCGTCACCAACAGTGCGACCAGGAACACGAGCGGCAAGCTGCCATTGGCGAAGTGCGCGAACGGCTGCAGGGTGACCACCACCAGCAGGAAGATCAGGGTCAGGCCGATCAGCAGGATATCCAGCGCGACTTCGTTGGGGGTTTTCTGGCGTTTGGCGCCTTCCACCAGGGCGATCATGCGGTCCAGCGTGGACTCGCCCGCGTTGACGGTGATGCGGATCAGCAACCAGTCCGACACCAGCCGCGTGTTGCCGGTGACGGCCGAACGGTCGCCGCCGGACTCACGGATCACCGGTGCGGATTCGCCGGTGATCGCCGCTTCGTTGACTGCCGCGATGCCTTCGATGACCTCGCCGTCACCGGGGATCATTTCTCCGGCGGCGACGCGCACGACGTCGCCTTTGCGCAGGCTGGTGGCCGGCACGACCTTGAAGCTGCCGTCAGCCTCCTTGCGGCGTGCGCTGAGGCCTTCACTGCCAGCCTTGAGACTGTCGGCGCGGGCCTTGCCGCGACCTTCGGCCAAGGCCTCGGCGAAGTTGGCGAACAGCACGGTGAACCACAGCCACACGGCGATCTGCACGGCGACGAACGTCGGCACGTTGGTATCGGGCACAAAGCACAACACGGTGGTGAGGATGGCGGTCAGTTCGACCACCAGCATCACCGGCGAACGTTGCAGCTGGCGCGGGTCCAGCTTGACGAACGCCTGGCCCAGCGCCGGGCGCCATAGCGCAGAGATGGCGGTTTTTGGCGACTCCTGAGTTGTCACAGGGGCGGCGTTTTTTGCAGGCATATTCATTTTCATATCCCCTCTTAGAAGCCCATGCTCAGGTGTTCAGCGATTGGGCCCAGTGCCAGTGTCGGCAGGAAAGTCAGGCCGCCCACCAGCAAAATGGTCACGGTCAACAGGGTCACGAACAGCGGGCCATGCGTGGGGAAGCTGTTCTGGCCAATCGGAGCGGTCTTTTTCATTGCCAGGCTGCCAGCCAGAGCCAGTACCGGGAGGATGTAGCCGAAGCGGCCGATCAACATACCCAGGCCCAACATCAGGTTGTGGAACGCGGTGTTGCCACTGAAGCCGCCGAACGCCGAACCGTTGTTGGCACTGGCCGAGGTGTAGGCGTACAACAACTGGCTGAAACCGTGCGGCCCAGGGTTGCTGATGGCACCTGCCGGGCCTGGCAGGCTGGCGGCAATGGCGCCCAGTACCAGCGTGCCCACCGGCATCACCAGCAAGGTCACCACCAGCAATTGCACTTCCTTGGCCTGCAGCTTCTTGCCCAGGTATTCCGGGGTGCGGCCGATCATCAAGCCGGCGAGGAACACCGCGATCAACACGTTGAGCAACATGCCGTACATACCGGCACCGACGCCGCCGAAGATCACTTCACCGACCATCATGTTGACCAGCGCCACCATGCCGCTCAGCGGGTTGAGGCTGTCGTGCATGCCGTTGACCGAACCGTTGGACGCCGCCGTGGTGGTGACCGACCACAACACCGTGCCGGTGGTGCCGAAGCGCGCTTCTTTGCCTTCCAGCGGTGCGGTTTGCTCAACGGCCGGGTTGTTCAGGGTCGGGTTGGGTTGGTACTCGGCCCACAGCGACGTCGCGCCGCCGATCAGGAACAGCGCCAGCATGCAGCCGAGAATCGCGCGGCTCTGACGCAGGTCTTTCACGTAGTGACCGAAGGTGAACACCAACGCCACCGGGATCAGGATGATTGCCGACAGCTCGAACAGGTTGGCCCAGGCCGTCGGGTCCTCAAACGGGTGCGCCGAGTTGACGCCAAAGAAGCCGCCGCCATTGGTGCCCAGTTGCTTGATCGCAATCTGGCTGGCTGCCGGGCCGAGTGGGATCACCTGGTCCACGCCCTGCATCGTCACGGCATTCACGTAGTGCGCGAAGGTTTGCGGCACGCCCTGCCACACCAGGAACAGCGCGAATACCAGGCACAACGGCAACAAGCCGTAGAGGGTAGCGCGGGTCATGTCGACCCAGAAATTGCCCAGGGTCTTGGTGGACTTACGCCCGATACCACGGCACAGCGCGACCAGCACAGCCAGGCCGGTGGCGGCGCTGACGAAGTTCTGCACGGTGAGGCCGATCATCTGGCTGAGGTAGCTCAGGGAGGCTTCACCGCTGTAGTTCTGCCAATTGGTGTTGGTCATGAAACTGACCGCGGTGTTGAAGGCCAGCGTCCATTCCTGACCTGGCAATTTCTGCGGGTTGAGTGGCAGATATTCCTGGAACAACAGCACAGCGAACAGCAACACGAAACCGGCCAGATTGAACGCCAATAGCGCCAGCGTGTACTTCTGCCAGCTCTGTTCCTGGTGTTCGTCCACGCCAGACAGGCGATAACACGCGCGCTCAACCGGGCCGAGCACCGGCGTGAGCCAGGTGCGCTGGCCTTCCATCACCTTGTAATAGAACCTTCCCAGGAACGGTGCCGGCACCAGCACCACGGCAAAGAAGGCGATGATCAGCCAATAGTCATAACTGTGCATAGCCTGCTCCTAGTTCCGATCCGCGCGTAACAGCGCAACCAGCAGATAAATGAACAGCGCCACGGCCAATAGCAGTGACACCCCGTCCAGAACGCTCATGGAAGTCTCTCCGTTTTGCGGCGATTGCCGCGTGTGAGGCAATTGTCCGCAGGAGTGGCGTAAAGGAACGAGAGCGACGCTGGGGGCCGGGCGTAAAGACGGCGTAAAGAGTGGATTTATGCGGGGTTTACAGAGGTCGGTGGTGGCTGTTGGGGCCTCATCGCGGGCAAGCCCGGCTCCCACAGGTAACCGCAATCCCCTGTGGGAGCCGGGCTTGCCCGCGATGACGGCAGCTCAAACGCCCCTGCACTCAACTGGTGCAATGACAGAAGATTTCAAACGCCAAACCGTCTCCTCGACGACAGTTCGGCGTCTTTACGACAATGAATGGCGCACTGGCATGGCCGCTGCAACACCCTGAAATATTCCAAACCGTTCAGGGAGCGCAACACGATGAACACACAACTCAAACCCACCTTGGGCACCCTGCATCTGTGGGGCATTGCCGTCGGCTTGGTGATTTCCGGCGAGTACTTCGGCTGGAGCTACGGCTGGGGCGTCGCAGGCACGCTGGGCTTTCTGGTGACCTCGCTGATGGTCGCCGCCATGTACACCTGCTTTATATTCAGCTTCACCGAACTGACTACGGCGATTCCTCACGCGGGTGGCCCATTTGCCTACAGCCGTCGCGCCTTTGGTGAGAAAGGCGGCTTGATCGCCGGCCTGGCAACGTTGATCGAGTTTGTCTTTGCCCCGCCTGCGATAGCCTTGGCCATCGGCGCTTATCTGAATGTGCAGTTTCCGGCACTCGACCCCAAACACGCGGCCGTCGGTGCCTATATCGTCTTCATGGGCCTGAATATTCTCGGGGTGAAACTCGCGGCCACCTTCGAGCTGGTGGTGTGCGTGCTCGCCGTCGCCGAACTGTTGGTGTTCATGGGCGTGGTAGCGCCGGCGTTCAGCTTCAGCAACTTCGCCCTCAATGGCTGGGCCGGGTCCGACACCTTCGGCGCGCCGGCGATAGCCGGGATGTTTGCGGCCATTCCTTTCGCCATCTGGTTCTTCCTTGCCATCGAGGGTGCAGCGATGGCTGCCGAGGAAGCGAAGGATCCCAAGCGCACCATCCCAAAAGCCTACATCAGCGGGATCCTGACGCTGGTGGTGCTGGCCATGGGCGTGATGTTCTTTGCCGGCGGCGTGGGCGACTGGCGCACGCTGTCGAATATCAATGACCCGTTGCCGCAAGCGATGAAAACCGTGGTGGGCGACAGCTCCGGCTGGCTGCACATGTTGGTGTGGATCGGTCTGTTCGGACTGGTGGCGAGTTTTCACGGCATCATCCTCGGCTACTCGCGCCAGTTCTTCGCCCTCGCGCGCGCCGGCTACCTGCCCTCTTTCCTCGCCAAACTGTCGCGTTTTCAGACGCCGCACCGGGCAATCATTGCCGGCGGTGTGGTCGGCATCGCCGCCATCTACAGCGACGGCCTGATCAACCTGGGCGGCATGACGCTGACCGCCGCGATGATCACCATGGCGGTGTTCGGTGCCATCGTGATGTACATCATGAGCATGCTCAGCCTGTTCAAACTGCGTAAGACCGAGCCGCTGCTGGAGCGCACCTTTCGTGCGCCGGGCTATCCGATCGTGCCCGGCATAGCGCTGGTGCTGGCGGTGGTCTGCCTGGTGGCCATGGCCTGGTTCAACGCGCTGATCGGGCTGATTTTCCTGGGCTTCATGGTGGTGGGTTTTGTGTACTTCCAACTGACCGCGCAGGACCGCGCCGACGCACCGGCCGATGCGATGTTGACGGGGCTGTGAGGCTACTGGGGCAGAACGGGCCTACAATGAACTACTAAGAAAGCCCGTGACTCAAAGCAGCTATTACCGTGGGAAATTTCCCCACGGTTTGCTGCCTCAAGGAGAGCCCTATGCCGTGGTATGCCTG
The DNA here is from genome assembly GCF_049896685.1 of Pseudomonas sp. TWRC1-2. Classification (NCBI taxonomy): domain Bacteria; kingdom Pseudomonadati; phylum Pseudomonadota; class Gammaproteobacteria; order Pseudomonadales; family Pseudomonadaceae; genus Pseudomonas; species Pseudomonas sp. TWRC1-2. Next base: position 292,849 of record NZ_JAFCUU010000004.1, read on the forward strand.
GTTGATTTTAGTGGTCGCGATCGGTTCGATCGTCGGTGGTTTATTGATGCTGCGTGACAGCGCCAACAAGGTGGAACTCACCGACGAACAACGCAAACGCGTGGCCGAGCGCAACGCCCAGGCAGACTCAAAGGACGCCCAGGACCGCTGAACCTGGCGCTACTCCCACGCCGCCTTGGCGATATGCAACCCGTGCTGGCCTTTATAGGCCGCACGTTCGGGCTGGCTCCAGCCATTGAGCAACTCCTCCTCCAGACGATAAATCTCCACACCCAAAGGGCGACACACCGTCAACGGATCCTGCGCGTCAGGCCCCCACATCGGCAGCGACAAATCCCCGCCCGGGCACGTCGACAGCGCGCAGAGCAAATCAATCTCGGCAAAAAACTCCAGGTAGTCGCCCTTCTGCGCCGGGCAGGCTTTCATGAAGTACATGTCATCGTGATTGAGGCCGGTGCACTGGAAAATATTCAACACGTCATGCACGTCGAATTCCGTCAGACCGTGGGGCAGCACCGCGCGTGTCAGGTTTGAGTGGCAATGGTGATGAAAGTCTTCGCCGGTGAGCATGCGATTCACATACGGATCGCAGCGCGTGCCAAGCAAGTCGTGCAGGCGCCCGCCATGCTCATCGATGCCATAACTCGCCAGGCTGTCATCGGTGATGGTCACCAGCGGCCGCAGAAACGGCAGGTTCGACCACAGTCGATCATGAGTGCTGACATGTGCGCCTTGTAACTGGCGGGTGCGTGCGGCCCAAAGACGTTCGCGAGGATCGTTGGCATTCCACACGTTGAAGTCACCCACTTGTGGCCCAACCGGCGTGGTAACCCGGAACACATGCCCGGCCGGCACCTTCCACGCCCTGCCCGTGCGAATCGGCACTTCGAACTGCTCGATCAATGTGCGTTGGTCCGCACGATCACGAATGCGCTCATAGAACGCGATATCAACCTGCAGCGCAGAACCTTTACTGACCTGGTACGCGGCCGGATAGTCTTTATACATGGGGCAATCCTCCATCAGGGGTGATCAAACAAGGCCAACGACAGGCGTTCCGAATCATCGAGATACAGGCTCATTGCCTCCCCGCTGCCGGCTTATCATTGTTTAGTAGGAGTTGGTAAGTCTCGCGATCGCGCTCGGGCCAAGGAGACTGAAAACGTTGCTCATCGGGCGCTGCACAAAACACTAGGCGCAGCTGCGCGATAACCTGGGCGAAAAACTCATCGAACAAAGGGCTGCGCATCAGCCCGACAATCTGCTGATGGAACACCAGGCTGTGGATGGCCACCGCGCGCCAATCCTCACGCTCACGGGCCAAGGTGGTGACATCGATGGCGTTCTGCATGCGCTCGGACTGATGCCCGGTGAGCGAACCGCTCTGGGCGAGAGCCTCCAACTCAAGAGTGCGCCGAACGACGAACAAATCGCGCACTTCCTCACGCTCCAATCGGCGAACCATCACCCCCTTATTACGCAAGTAGCGGGTCAACCCTTCTTGCCCCAAACGGTGCAATGTTTTGCGAATCGTATTGCGCGATGTGTTATAGGCCTTCACCAACTCGCCCTCGACCAACGCCATCCTAGGCAACAGCCGCCCGCCGATAATGTCGGCACGCAACTCCAAGGCAACCTGGTCGGCTGAAGACTGAGGGGATACATTGCTACCTCGTGATTGTTGAACAATCTTTTATGGAGAGATAATCACGTTTCGTGCCAAGGAGTAGCAGGTCTTGATGAATGATAGCGTCGCGTACTGAAGGAAGGAGACGCGTGCATAAAAAAACCGGAGCCCTCATCAGACTCCGGATTTTTCAGCAGCTTGAAGATTAGCCAACAAACCCTATGTGAACAGCGTTGGGATCAATATTCAGCTTCCTTTATTGACTTAGTTGATTACCACCCTATCGCGATTCTTTTCCAGCAGCGCCTTGCCGATACCCTTTACCTCCAGCAACTCATCCACTGCCGTAAAGGGACCATTAGTTTCACGGTAAGCGACAATCGCCTTCGCCTTAGCCGAACCAATGCCGAAGAGGTCACGGCGCAAGGTCTCAGCGTCGGCAGCATTCAAGTTGACCTTGGCGGATTGCTCGGCTGCTGCCATTTGGGCGGTGATGGGGGCTGTCACTTCAGGCTTAGCGGAAGGGGCTGCGATGGCGGTGACAGAGAGAGTGGTGAGGAAAGCGAAGATCAGCGAGGTGAAATAGGTGTTTTGCATTTTGACGCTCCATGACATTGCTAAGAGAAGCAGCTTTTCCGAAGCTGCTCTTCAACCTTAGATGGTGTTGGTAATTCGTCAAAAACGCTTGAGTTACAAGGTGTTTAATTAAGGGTCGAGACGGCGCTGTTGGTAGATCCAGTCGACGATTTCGCCATCCGGGGAATAGCCGCTGACGGTGTCGCGCAGGAGTTGTCGGACGCGCGTGTAATCGTCCTGTTCCACGGCTGCGAGCAACTCGGTCAGCTTGAGCTTGAGCACATCCCAAGAAAGGTGATCTTCATTAGCACTCATGATCATCGGGTGCCGAGTAGCAAGAACGTCGTCACCAATTAGCAACTCTTCATAAAGCTTCTCACCAGGGCGTAAACCGGAGAACTCGATAGCAATATCACCGTGCGGATTTTTTTCCGAACGAACGCTCAAGCCCGATAAGTGAATCATCTTTTCAGCCAGCTCGACGATTTTTACCGGCTCGCCCATGTCCAGAACAAACACATCCCCCCCCAACCCCATAGAGCCTGCCTGGATGACCAGTTGAGCCGCTTCGGGGATCGTCATGAAGTAGCGGGTGATTTTCGGATGAGTAACCGTTAGCGGTCCCCCAGACTTGATCTGTTTGTGAAAGAGCGGGATCACCGAGCCGGAAGAGCCCAGCACATTACCGAAACGCACCATGGTAAAGCGCGTTTTGTTAACCCGAGAGACGTTAGACTTATCACCGAATAATACGGGTGCCAGCTCAAGGCTTAAAGCTTGCAGGGTGAGCTCAGCCAGACGTTTGGTGCTGCCCATCACATTGGTCGGCCGCACGGCTTTGTCTGTGGAAATCAGTACAAAATTCGACACTCCTGCCTGAAGCGCTGCCTGCGCAGTGTTCAGCGTGCCGAGAACGTTGTTCAACACGCCCTCTGCAATATTGTGTTCAACCATAGGCACATGCTTGTAAGCCGCCGCATGATAGACAGTGTCAACGTGCCAGGTTTTCATCACGTCCAGCAGTTTTGACTCATTACGTACAGAGCCCAGGATCGGCAACACCTTAACCAATAGCGATTCTCGAGTAATACGTTGCTCAAGTTCCGAAAGAATGCTGTAGAGGTTGAATTCACTGTGCTCAAACAACAACAACGTGGTCGGCTGCAGAGCGAGAATCTGCCGGCAGAGCTCAGAGCCAATGGAACCGCCCGCCCCTGTTACCAAGACGCTTTGCCCCTTGATACAGTGCTCCAGCAGCTCAGCCTGAACAGGTACTGCATCCCGCCCCAATAAGTCGGCGATGTCAACTTCCTGAATATCATCTACTTTGACCCGTCCACTGGCCAAGTCCATGAATCCGGGGACGCTTCGTACATGAAGAGGGAACCCTTCAAGGAACCCGAGAATTTCCCGGCGGCGACCTCGGTTCGAGGAGGGAATGGCCAGTAGAATTTCTTGCGCCCCCGTTTCCTCAATCATCTGCTGAATACGCTTGGGCTTATAGACCTGCAACCCGGAGATAACGCGGCCAGAGATTCCGTTATCATCATCAATGAATGCCACAGGGCGCATTACTCGGCCCATGCGCAGCGCAGCAACTAGCTGATTACCTGCAGCCCCCGCACCATAGATGGCAACCCTGGGTAACCCGTTATCCCTGCTAGTGAATGGTACGTGTTGAACCGCTGCAAACCAGTCACCCAAGAAATACTGGCGCATCGCCAGGCGCAGCCCACCAATCATGATCAGGCTGAGCCACCAATAGTTGAAAATGATCGAGCGCGGGACCACATTTTCATGATTGCTGTACCAATACACAACCACACCAAGGATAAGCGCTGACAGGCTGACGGCCTTGATGATTGCTATTAATGCGTCGTTGCCAAAATAACGCATCACCGCTCGGTACATCCCGAAACGAATGAACAGAGGGATGGCCACCAGCGGGGCGGCGAGGAATAGCCAGAGATGTCTGCTGACAGGATTTATCATTTCGTCGATGCCAAGGCGAACGAGAAACGCCGCCCACAACGAAAGCCAGACCAACACGACGTCCGTTCCAACCTGAATGAAACGTTTTTGCCGGCGCGACAGCGCCAATAGAAACAATCTAACTTTATCCATAAAATCCCCGCCGTTCTTTACTAGCTGCCCCTGAACGTCCTGAGACGCGCATCGTATGCCCTCGGCACACTGTGAAGACCAAAATTGTCCATTTATTTTAAGTTAGATTGTTCAACTGCACCCGCGTTAAATTTAACGGCGAGAAAAATAAGCGGCATATAAGCAACTACCAATCCCAAAAACCCTTGCGCTGGGAATTTCATGACTAAAAAAGCAATGGGCAATAACCAAAAAATATTGATACACAGCACAGCGACAGTAACGGGTAAATGACCAGCAAACTTACGCGATGCGAACTGGTAGCCGTGGCTTCGGTGGGCCTCATACACCTTATCCCCTCGAAGCAATCTGCGAACCAACGTAAAGGTCGCATCGCAAATAAACACGCCGAGGATAATCAGCCAAGCCCAGATAAAGCCCGGCTCAGCCCGCGCAGCTTGTAGCGACAAAATACCCAACGTGATCCCCAGGAAACCGCTACCTGCGTCACCCATGAATATTTTAGCCGGAGGTAAATTCCAAAAAAGGAATCCGGCTACCGCCATTGCGAGTATCGCCGGTGCCCAAATCAGATCACCAGCGCCGAAAAGAAAGTAAATGACGCACATGCCTAAACAGGCAGTGATTGCTTCAACGCTGGCTAGGCCGTCGATACCGTCCATGAAATTATAAAGGTTGAGCATCCATACAAGATAAAACACTGCCAGCACATGACCTACCCAACCCAAGTCTATAACGAATCCTGAAAGACTGAGGGGGGGTAATCCACCGAGCCAAAACAGTGCCCATAGCGCCGCTGCGAAATGACCTAACAACCGCCATCGCGCCGCGATATGCCCATGGTCGTCCATAAAACCGATCACCGCGACCAAACTCCCGGCGCCGAGCAACCCAGTTAACCAGGCATAAGGTTGTAATTGCAGGCATCCGAGCAACACTAACGAAATCAAAAACATCACGACAATTGCAACCCCGCCGCCACGCGGAGTAGGAATTGAATGGGAACTCCGTTCGTTGGGGATGTCCATAATGCTTCGATGCAATGCATAGCGTCGCAACAGCGCCGTCAACGCTAAAGATAAAAACGCAACTATCGGAAAAATATACCAGTACTTCATTTAGTTTGCTCGTTCAGAAAATGTTCTGCTGTCTTACGTAACCCTTGATCCACAGTGATCAACGGGCTCCACTCCAACAAGCAGCGAGCTTTGGTAATGTCGACTTGCAGAGAACCACACAGCCGTTGAGAAAGTGCAGCCTTACCCAATAGCTTAGCGCCTGCTTTCAGCACCCCTTCAGGCACAGACAGCAGGCGTGCGGGACTGTTCAAAACATTTGCGAGTTTTTGTAATAGTTGCGTAGTAGAAACATCCTCACCATCACTCACCAAAAATGTCTGATTGCAAGCGGCGGGGTGATTCACGCACGTGAGGATAAAGTCCACCAGATTATCCAAGGCCACCAGACTGCGCTGATTCCGTATCGCTCCGAATGGCAACGGTACACCCCTTTGCAACCACTTCATCATGCTTTCGAAATTGGCGGTCACGCCCGGACCATAAACGAGTACTGGGCGAATAATGACAACTTCCAGGCCTGTCTCGGCAGCGATCAGACGTAAGCCTGCTTCGGCCTCCATTTTGGAAATGCCATACGGATCAACGGGCGCTGGCACATCAGTTTCCCGGTATGGATGACCAGGTACGGTGCCCTCCCCATTCACTTTTACCGAACTGACGAAAATGAAACGCTTAGCCCCAGCCATTGCTGCGCTGCGCGCCAGATTGAGCGTGTGCCCGACATTAACCAGACGAAAAGCAGCCAGAGGATCAGCCTCTGTATCGTTCATGACGTGGACACGTGACGCGAGATGGATCACGACCTCAGCGCCTCTCAGCGCGTCGAGATCAGTATCGATAACGGAGAAATCGGGCACGTGGTGATAAGTAACATCTTGGGCGGGCTGCGCGGGCATGCGACGAACTATCGCACTTACCTGATAATCCGCAACGCTTATCAACGTCTCAATTAAACGTCGTCCTACAAAACCACTGCCACCGGTAACCAATAGGTTGGTCATTTCTTCTGTCTCAAAATTGCCAATACAGCGCACAATGCTGTGAATACGATTTTATCGCGAAAACGTCTACGACACTTATAACCGGAGAAGGCTAAACGAATTAGGCCGAACCGACGCAAACTAATCCACTGCTGGACGAATGGCGTATTTTCAACACCCGTCAACCTCGAAATCAAAGCTGCCTGATTCAGCCACCATCCATTGAAAACTTGTGACAGTCGAGCTTTGAAAGCTTTTAAACCGCTGTTCACTCCAACCTGGTTGTTACCATGTTGCCGATAACGCATATATGAGTGAGCGTCTATGATCCACTGATACCCGTGAGTACGACTAAAGGCATAGCAGTACCAATCGTGAAGGGTCACTTTCTGCACAGCCGAAAACCGATCAGCAATATGCTGCTGTAGATCGGCAAATAATTCTTTTGAGAACACGTACGTACACCCTGGGCCAGCGGCTTCGAACAGATGATCGAACTGCACTTGGGGTTGAGACTTAACGATAAGTGTTTCTTTGCCATCAGGCCAAAATGCCGTGACGTTACTTGAATAACCCTGAGCACCCGCCAAAGACATGGCTCCAACAGCCTCAATCAACTTGTTGGGCAGCCAGATATCGTCTTGATCGGCAAAGGAAAAGTAATTACAGTCGTTGAGTGGCGCATCGTTGATCAGCCTAAAAAAATTAGGTGCAGCGCCCCCGAACTTTTTCCCGTGCTCAAGGATAATGACATTCGGATTACGCTCAGACAACGCACTGACCCACTCCTCAGTCCCATCACTTGAGCTGTCGACGCTGATGAGCAATGTCACCGAAACACCGTGCTGATTGAGTATTGAATGGACCTGATCGGAGATCCATTGCATACCATTATAAGCAGCGAGAAGAACAAGAAACTTAGGTTCCACAACTATACCTGAATAAAATCAAGAAAAGACCGAGCGATAATCTTCGACCATCTTCAAAGATGAAACGTAGAAAACGGCGGCCATCCCAACCAGCATTAACCCATAGAGAAACCTGCTTCGATAGTCAAATAATCGCATCAACATAACGAAGCAAGCCATATCAAAAAAGCCAAAAATCTCGGCAGCTCTCAATGAAAAAGAATCGTTCCATGAGAGGGAAATCTGCAGGGCCAAACCGATGGCCGACAGACTTAAAATAAAACGCTCAGCTTCTGTGAGTCGTTGATACAGTACAATCAAAATCCCTGTAACCAATGTCATACGCGTAATAAAATAGAACGAAAATAATGACAGTGCGCTCGTATGGTACTCGCCGTTAATATAAGGCGCCAGGCGACTGAACCCACTCAAACGATCAGCAAATCCTGAAATGAGAGTACTCAACGCAAAAGCTAAGCCCAACAGCACAACAATGCTAACGCGTCCGACAAATCTAAAGCCAAGCATAACGAGGGCGAAACAAGGAAGAAATGTGATGACCGAAAGGTGAAAGCTAAGCGCTAAAAAATAATAAATCAGGCCCTTGGTTTTCTGTCCTGTGTAAAAAAACATCATGCCACAGGAGGCGAGTGCTATCGCAACGCCCACACGCACCTGAACCATATCTTGAACGATATAGAATCGAGAAAAAATCATAAAGAAAAGCAGATAAGAAAAACAACCACGCAACGCTATGTTTGAGAAAATCGATTTGGCATATAGCGAAATCAATGAAACAAAAGAAAAAAACACATAATCTGGCAGACCCAGCCAATGAATAAAGCTGAACGTCAGTAAAAACCCTGGATCTTTGAATTCTTCAAAGATTGACTCAGGCGACGTACCGACCCGATAGAGCCAGCTAATATAATTTAAATAGTCAGGCGCCATATCAGGCGCGCGCAGGCCTGCAAAAAGAAATAGAAATAAAAATAAAACAGCAAACAAAGGGCGTGAAAGTATTACTATGTTTTTTTGGTCGCGCACCAACGAAAAAAATCCGCAGGATAACGCAGTAAAAAAAACTAAAAAGTACAACATCAAAACCTACCTTTGAACATGTTACGCGCGATGCCATCATACAAAGCTTGGCACAACAATTTTGCAGAATAAAACTTCCTCCTGGAACACAACGTATAGCAAACAATATAATAAGGGACCTTGCGCGCGAACTCAAAACGCGTCTGAATACGCGTGTTACTCCACATAGCGAGATAAGCAGCGTTGCGCACAATAAAGTAGTTTCTAAAATCACTATGCAGAGTAATTCTTTTCCCTAAAAGTGTTACAAACTCATCACCAATACTGTGACGCATTGTAACAAGTGGCGTCAAGTACGAGCCATAACCAGCTAAGGAGGCTCTCTCGCCCCACTCTATATCCACCCAATCAATGAACAAACTTTCCTGCATCAACCCCACGACGTTAAAAACACTCGTGCGAATTAAGGAACCGGAAGCGATGATGTAATTACTGAGCACCGGCAGTGTCGAGTTTAAATCGATATCAATCTTCTTAGTGCCAAAAAAAGACGGCCTGAGTATCGGCGCAGCGTCACCTGTTTTTTCATCCACAAAAACAGGTCCTATTGCACCAACTTTAACGCCCATATCAAGCAACTTCGTCTCCTCGGCCAACAGTGTGTCGACGGTGCCGGGTAGCAATTCGCTGTCTTGATCGAGCAGCAAAACATGTGAATAGCCCGCTTGTTCAGCCAGTTGGGCACCGACATTATGTGCACGAGCTATACCGTAGTTATCCTCAAGGGCTTTATAAAACAATTTTTCATCATCAAACCTGCCCGCGTAATCATCAATACCTGATGCGGGTGTATTATCAATAATATACACACGCTGAACTTGCTCGTGAATACTGAGCAACAATCTGTCCAGTACGACCAAATCAGGTTTAAAAAGCACTACTACTGCGGCAACGGAAGCATTCATATTAATATTCTTAAGAAATAGTTAACGTAGAGAAGCAAATGAATCAAGCATTTTTCTTGCTATCGCCGACCATTCATAGGCTTTCACGTCTTGTTCTGCATTAGCCCGCATAGTGGCTAACGCTTGCTCGTCCAATTGAAGATACTGCAGTATCTGAGAAACTATCTTCTCAATCGTTACCCGGTACACATACAGTGAATTACTTTCAGTGGCCGGCCCGTAATTTGAGACGACTATACAACCTGACGCCAGAGACTCTAAACACGGATAGTGAAAGGCATTGTCCTGCAGAAGCCCGGTGGCGATAAACAAGTCAACGCTTCTATAAAACGCCGCCAAGTGCTCATCACCATGAGGCGCACTCATTTCAATAAAGTCGTAACTATTCAAATCAACCGTTTTAGGAAGCTCGAAAGCCACTTTTAAGATCAAATTCTTACCGGTGGTTGCTCTGACAATTTTTACGGCCTGCACAATCTCATACGTCCCCTTCCAAGCCAGGCCCCGACCTATGCATCCTACAACTATTTCTCCGGACGGAAACGGCCTCGGAGAAAATTTGAATACGTCTAAATCAATCCCAGGTTCAACAACGCATTTTGCTTTTAACAGCTTATAGCTTTGGTAAATTTCGCCATTAACAATTCGCCGGAGCGGTAAGAAATACGAAGCCGACGCCATGAGATAGCCAAAAAAACCTATAAAACTTTTCCTGTCATAAAAGCTGGGCTCATAAGCCTGAATATAGTAAAAACCTTTACCTGTACCCAGGGCACCCAGCGCGACCGGGAAGGCAGTTAAATTATAATTCGCCAGAAAAACGTCATATTCTTTCCGATGCCTTAGAACAAACAGGAACATGCCTATGAGGTTAAAAATCCCCCGCAGCACCGGTATCCGATTAAAAACATTCTTAAAAACTCTGACATTAGCGAGCGTCGGATAGTAAGGCTTGTTAATGAAATGCGGACCTAAAAAATCGACTTGGTGGCCGCTCTCTATTAACTCGCTAGACAGTCTCGACAATACCCTCATCCCACCGGCGCTTGAAAACGCGAGCATCGGGATTAAAATTTTCATTGGGCGCTCTTCATCGACGGGTCAGTTTGACCCTTGGAATGGGTACTCAGTGCGTACATCACACAAACAGCCATAATAATCCAATAAAGGAAATAATTGAATGCATAGGCTTCAACCACTCCATCAAACCCATGCCACCGTGTGAACAGCAAAACCAAGAAGTACCATGACATGGAAAACAGCACCTCCGTGACGATATATAACTTATACATAGCCTTGCCGAGCATGACATAAGCAAGTATCCAGCTTCCCACTTTCATCACATCACCAATGAGCTGAAAAGCGAAGAGATCCCTCATGGGTAAAAATTGCTTGCTAAACAAAACAGAAATAACAAAATCGCGTAAAAAATACACAGCTGCGCAGCCTAATATGGCAACAGGAAGCACAATTTTATAACCGTCAATTACTTCTTTCAGAATCGCATTATAGCCGAAAAGCTCTGAAAGACGAGGCAGATAGTAAACGCCTAGCGTCGTTGTCACCAGCAAGAGATAGGCGCTACTTAGCCGCCACATCGCTTCCCAATAACCAGCGTACTCGATGCCGAACTCGTTTGTTAAATGGTCCCGGATCAATATTTGAGCGATTGGAAGACACACAGCAGTCGTCAACGCCATTGCAGCATACTTACTTAAATCAACAGCGACGCGTTTATCGAACCGTCCAAAAAAATATTCGACGCGAAACCAGTCTGCATGCCTGCATAGGAAAACAGTCGTAACGAACGCCAGCGCCTGATAGATACCGAGAGAAACCAACGCCCCATAGAGCCCTAAAAACCAGGTGAGTAACCCCGTAACTATCAAAGACAAGACGCTGCCGGCAATGTTAGCGATGACTAATGTCTTTACATCTTTTTTCCCATTGATTATAGCCATCAATAAAGCATTTAATGTAAAAAAAACTAAAGATAAAGCGACCCACAAAAATACACTGGCATATTCTTCTTTTTTAAAAAAATACAACGACAACCTATGGCTAAACACCGCTACCGCAATGCCCACAGTCAGAGAGCCTACAACCGCCAAAGCGGTTGAAGTCTTCCAAACCGCGTGCTGCTTGCTCGGCTCTTCAGCGTATTCAGCTGTGTATTTGGTAACACCAGTATTAACAGCACCACTGGAGAGCGTTATTATCATTGTAAGAGCGTTCTGTAGTTGCCCCAATGCTGCATAACCTGACGGCCCAACATACAGCGCCAAGATCTTATTGATTCCCAAAAGGGTCAACATCTTAACGACAACAGCTATCCCATTAAAAAAGCTGGTCTTAACGAGGTTCATTTAGTTTCTTTAGCCACAAAGCTGTTGCATGCCTGAACGACCGCTTCAGCATCGCTCAGTGACATCGTTGGGCCGATAGGCAAGCTCAAGATCTGACTGTGTATTTTTTCTGAGACCGGAAAAGAGCACCCCGCTAATTCAGCATAGGCCTGCTGGTGATGTGGAGGAATAGGATAGTGAATCAACGTTTGAATGCCCGCTCGCAAAAAGTGATCTTGGAGCGCAGCTCTTTGCTCACAAAGAACAGTGTAAACATGCCATACATGACGTGTATTCTGCGAAGGCTCGAAACCTTCGGACTCAGGCAAAACAATGGCAGGGTTGTTAATGGTCCTGGTATACAAGTCGGCAATCTGACGGCGGTGAGCCGTTTGATCGTCCAGATATTTTAGCTTTACACACAAACAAGCCGCCTGAATCTCGTCCAGTCGGCTATTCATTCCACGGTACAGATTCTTGTACTTTTCGTGAGAGCCGTAATTACGTAAAGCCCTCAGCGTCGACGCCAGTACGTCATCGTTTGTAGTAATTGCACCTGCATCGCCAAGCGCACCAAGATTTTTTCCGGGATAGAAGCTGAAACCGGAAGCATGGCCCCAGTTACCAGCTTTCCTTCCATCAACGCTGGCCCCATGGGATTGAGCAGAGTCTTCCAGCACGAGCAGGCCAGATCGTTCAGCGAGCGCCATGATGGCTGGCATGTCCGCAAGACGACCATATAAATGCACCGGCAGAATAGCTTTGGTTCTGCTAGTAATTGCAGCCTCAGCGTTAAGGGGGCATATATTAAACGTTGCTGGATCTGGCTCTACCAGAACGGGTGTCAGCCCATTCTCCGATATGGCGAGAATACTCGCGATATAGGTATTTGAAGGAACCAGAATTTCATCTCCTTCGCACAAGTAGCCCAATTCCTTCCAGGCGCGGATGACCAGCACCAGAGCGTCAAGCCCGTTGGCGACGCCAATGCAATGCTTAGTTCCGCAATACTCAGCATAGCGCTGTTCAAACTGCTGCAGTTCGCTCCCACCGATGTACCAACCGGAATCGATTACTCGGGTGCACGCATCAACCAGTTCCTGGCGGCACAGGTGATTGATTGATTTCAAATCGAGAAAACTTATCATTTGGTCAAGTACCTAATAACTTTAGCTGGATTACCAACAACGACTGCACGATCAGGAATGTCGGACACGACTACAGCGCCCGCACCGACCATTGCGTCCTCACCAATCGTCACGCCTGGCAAGATCGTCGCGTTGGCACCGATGCTGGCACCTCGTTTGATAATGATCCCTGAAAAAATCTCCGGGTAGACTTTGGAACGAGGCATAGCGTCATTCGTAAATGTGGCGTTAGGTCCGATGAAAACATCATCAGCAATAACCGTCCCTTCCCAGAGAAATACGCCCGACTTAATGGTGACGTTGTTGCCTACCGATACACCGTTTTCTATCAGTGTATGCGCACAAACGTTGCAGTTTTCACCAATGACCGCGCCGTCGAAAATCACTGCAAACTGCCACACTCGAGTGTCTTTTCCGAGGCGTGTGCTTTTCACATCGGCGAGTGGATGTATTTTAGGCATGTTTTGTCAGCTCCAAAAACGCGTCGTAATTCCGAATGTAGTCTTGCTCGTCGTAATAATCATCGGCTAACACTAACAACACACAATCTGCACTAAACTCATGCATTTCGTGCCAAATCATTTTATCGATGACAATCGCCTTGTCAGAGGCGTCCAACCAAACTTCTTCTTTATTTACTCCGTCGTCCATTTTCATCAGGCAACGTCCTGACACACAGACCGCGACTTGAGTTAGCTCTTTATGCGCGTGAAATCCACGAGGCACGTCCACCTGCGTATCGGTCAGGTAATAGACACGCTTTATAGCGAAAGGGATACTTCTGTTGTTTTCAAGCGCTATAAGGTGACCGCGATGATCACCCAACTTCTTAACATCTAAAAAGTTAATTAAACTCATCCCACAACTACCGACAGGCTTTCAACGCCTGGGGCTTCATTATCTTTATCACTGATAATGTAATCTTCAAATCCCGGCCATTCAATGGAAAGTTGAGGATCGCTCCAATGAAGTGCACCCTCCGATTGTTTATCGTAATAATCCGTCGTTTTGTACAAGAAGTGCGTATTGTCTTCTAACGAAACAAACCCGTGCGCAAACCCTTCCGGAATCCACAGCATGCGGTTGTTATCAGTGTTTAGTTCAACGCCAACCCATTGCAGATAGGTGGCTGAACCGGGACGGATATCGACGGCAACATCATAGACTGAGCCCCTCACAACCCGGACCAGTTTTCCCTGTGCGTGGGGTGCACGCTGAAAATGCAGGCCACGCAACACCCCTTTAGCGGAATAGGAGTGATTGTCTTGAATGAATGCATTCGGGACAGACAAACCAAGATCCTGCAGCGCCGCATGAAATTTTGCTTGGTTGAAACTTTCCATGAACCAGCCACGCGCATCTGCGTAAACAGCCGGTTCAATTATGACGACGTCCGGGATCGAGGTCTGGATCAGTTTCATTTATCAGAAGCCTCTTTGAGTAGCTTCTGCAGATACTGCCCGTAGCCGGTTTTCTTGAGCTTTTCAGCTTGCTCACTTAGTTGCTTTGCCGAAATCCAACCACTGTTAAAGGCGATTTCTTCAAGGCAAGCTACTTTAAGCCCCTGGCGGTGCTCAATGGTATGAACAAAGTGGCTCGCTTCAAGTAACGATTCGTGAGTACCTGTGTCAAGCCAGGCGAAACCTCGACCTAACATTTCCACCGTTAATGACTTGTCGTCCAGGTAAGCCTTGTTTACATCTGTAATCTCGAGTTCACCACGCGGCGAAGGCTTGATGTTCTTTGCGACTTCAACAACACGGTTATCGTAGAAATACAAACCTGTCACTGCATAGTTTGACTTAGGCAGAGCTGGCTTCTCCTCGATGCTGAGCGCACGGCCAGTGTGGTCAAATTCGACTACCCCAAAACGCTCAGGGTCCGAAACATGATAACCAAACACAGTCGCGCCGGAGTTTTGAGACATCGCAGAGCGAAGATTATCAGAGAAATGCTGGCCATAGAAAATGTTGTCGCCCAAGATCAGGCAGCACGGATCATCACCAATAAACTCTTCGCCGATGATGAAAGCTTGCGCTAATCCGTCGGGGCTCGGCTGTTCTGCATAGGTGAGTTCGATACCGTATTGGCTACCGTCGCCCAGCAATTTTTTGAAGCACGGCAGGTCTTCTGGAGTAGAGATAATCAGGATTTCGCGCATCCCAGCTAGCATCAGCACGGACAGCGGGTAGAAAATCATCGGCTTGTCAAAGATGGGCAACATCTGTTTGGACACGCCCAACGTCAAGGGGTGCAAGCGCGTACCAGAACCGCCTGCCAGGATGATGCCTTTGCGTTTAATAACCGTCATTTCTCTAAAACTTCCTTTAACATCCGAGTCACACCACCGCGCCATTCAGGCAGGTGGATGGAAAAAGTCTGACGCAGTTTCTCGGTATTGAGCCGTGAATTCAATGGTCGACGGGCAGGCGTTGGGAACTGCGATGTTGGAATAGGGTTTACAACCTGTACCTGCATCGGCAGCGCCAGAGATCTGCCGTAATCAATAACCAACTGGGCGTACTCGTGCCAAGAGGTAAACCCAGCGGCAGCCACATGATAAACGCCAGCTACCGACGGATCTACCATTGCTTGCCTGACAGCGACTGCGCATACATCGGCGATAAGATCTGCACCAGTAGGCGCGCCTATCTGGTCCGCAATGACGTTAAGTTCGTCGCGATCCGCAGTGAGTCGCAACATCGTCTTGGCAAAGTTATTGCCTCTTACGCCGTAAACCCAGCTTGTACGAAAAATAAGGTACTTGCAGCCTGACGCCACAATCGCCTGCTCGCCCATCAGTTTGGTAGTGCCATAATAATTGACTGGAGAAACAGGGTCGTTCTCCTGCCAAGGCGCGTCGCCTTGGCCGTCAAATACATAATCCGTGGAAAAATGCACAAACCAGCATCCGAGCTTGTTCGCCTCTTCAGCGATTGCCGCCACCGCCGTCGCATTGATTAGCAACGCCAGATCCTTATCGGACTCAGCCTTGTCCACTGCAGTATAAGCGGCTGCATTGACGATTATGTCCGGAGCTACTTGCTGGATCGTGGCGCGCAAGGATTGGACGTTGGCAAGGTCGCCGCACAGACCATTGCTTAGATTGCGATCGAGCGCGACGACAGTGCCCAACATCGCAAGCGAACGTTGAAGCTCCCAACCCACCTGGCCATTTTTACCTAGCAGCAAAATTTTCATGTCAGGCTTTACGCTCGGTGTAGTTTTTTTCGATCCACTGCTGGTAGTTACCACTTTTCACGTTCTCTACCCAACCTTGGTTGTGCAGATACCACTCAACCGTTTTGCGAATACCCGAATCGAATGTCTCTTCGGGCTTCCATCCCAGCTCACGCTGAATTTTGCTGGCGTCAATCGCATAGCGCTGGTCATGTCCTGGACGATCCTGAACGTAGGTGATCAGTTGCTCGTGCGGACGATGCGGCGATTCAGGGCAAAGCTCATCCAGCAAGGTACAAACGGTGTGTACCACCTCGAGATTCTTCTTCTCATTGTGACCGCCAATATTGTAGGTCTCGCCGATTTCGCCCTCAGTTACCACTTTGTAAAGAGCGTGGGCATGATCTACCACGTACAACCAGTCACGAACTTGGTTACCCTTACCATAAATAGGCAGGGGCTTGCCTTCGAGTGCATTCAAGATAACCAGGGGTATCAGCTTTTCAGGGAAGTGGCAGGGACCGTAGTTATTCGAGCAGTTCGTTACGATTGCCGGTAAACCATAGGTTCGCGCCCAGGCCCGCACCAAGTGGTCGGAACTTGCTTTGCTCGCTGAATAAGGCGAGCTGGGCTGGTAGGACGTCTGCTCGGTAAACAGGTCTTCCGGACCATCAAGGTCACCGTATACCTCATCAGTAGAGATATGATGGAAGCGAAAGCGCTGTTTGGCCTCAGGATCAAGCCCCATCCAGTAATGACGTGCCGCCTCCAGGAGCGTGTAGGTCCCTACGATATTGGTCTGAATAAAATCCGAAGGGCCACTGATCGAACGGTCAACATGGGACTCCGCCGCAAGGTGCATGACGGCATCCGGGCGATGTTCTTCAAAAACCCGCTTGAGTTGGTCGGCATCGCAAATATCAACGCGCTCAAAGCTATATCGGCTACTCGTGGCGCTTTCTCCCAGTGACTCCAGATTGCCGGCATAGGTCAATTTATCGAGATTGACCACCGAATCCTTGGTATTTGCAATGATATGGCGGACAACCGCCGAACCAATGAAACCAGCGCCACCGGTCACTAATATTTTCAAAACACTCTCCTTAAACTCAAACAGCGCTAGAAGCGCTCATTCGTCATTACGCTTTCGCACTTGACTTTGGAAAAATAACGAACCAGGAGGAACACTGTATCGTGATGACTCTTCGCGATCAGCTTAATCTTGCCTCGCTTGGTCGTTAACACAGCTCCCTTCGAAGGGCCTGAAATACCCACCGTCTTGACGCGTTTGCCTGAGGCTCAAAAAATGCACACGCATAAAAACGGCTTTTTTGCTCTTATGAGTTCGACAGACGTTCGCCGAATCCCTCACGTGCGCCAAACTACGTACGATAGCCTGTATCAACACTGATCTCGACGTGTTCCTTCACACAAAAAAATATCGTTCTAGTTTTTTGATTCGATACTTTTCGAAACTCCGTTCGGCACTCGAACTCTTGGTAGAGCTCAACGCGGAACGTTGGTTCAAACACGGCACCGAAATGCCATGGCAAAAGATTTATGCGCCTATGAAGCAGTTCCGCGTCCTATCAACGCGCGCCATACCCATCGACGGATGCCCCAAGCGACCATCTTCAGCCTTGAGATGATACCGCCCGATCAACGCAGCCAATCCTAACACCTGCGCCCTCTCGAGCAGTAAAGGTCCGCGACGAGTTTTTTCACCATGTATAGAAATCTTTCTCGGAGCACCATAACCGCGTCAAAACCAATTCGAAAGCTGAAAGATTCAGCGTCGCTTATGGCTGCGGGCATAAATTCAAGAATCAGGGTTACCCAACCTTTCGCAGAAAAATGAGCACACGCCAGACAGCGGTGCTCTGAGGATCGAGGGCGATGAAAGCCATCCGAACATAAAGACAGTTCGATCAAGCACCCCATGCTGCTCAGCTACTTCTGGACAGCATGGGTTGAGCACCACTGATTGACTTAGCATCGATAAGCGCACGAGCGGGAGCGGTCGAAGCGCTATCCGCTGCAGAAGCGCCGCAGACGAGAGCCTGATGCCTGATGAGCGCAATGAAACAGCCTATACAGCCTCGCCGATCAAACCAAGAACCACTATGAGTAGGCGATTTGGTATAGCTGGCGCCAACGGCTCAAGGGCCTGCTGATCGATAGCGACCAACTTGAGGGTCGACATATCAGCATTCAAATGACTCAACCGGGTCATCTCTGCACGTACCGGTTGAACACCCGCGAGGAAAACATCCTCATTTTTTCCGCGCGTTCAGCACTTCAATTTCGCGGTTGGTAGCCAGCAATTGAAACTCCTTCGCGATCTGCGCGACGCGAGGATCCGCGAAGTCATCCGACTTGCGCTGCCCCAGCGCGGCAAGCTCAGCCTTAAGTGCCTCCCACCCATAAAACAAAGGGGTGTTTGCTGGTTGTTCACTTCGTTGCGAATCACGCTGCCGGCACGGGTATTGGCGGGCTCAGCGAATGAAAACAACGTAGCAGGTTTTCGCATACCCAAGGATCCGGCAATTCCTATCGCTTCATTCAGTTGAAAGATACGATCACTGCGTAGCACTTTCAATTGCGCACTCAAGGCACTCAGCTCATCCTGCAACTGTGCACGTTTTAAAGCATCGACCTCACGTAACGAACCGGTTTTGGCTTCTTTCTCGACATTGTAGTTCGAGCGAGCCGAGTCAATTTTTCCTTTGAGCTCACTGAGCCGGTTTTGGACGATGACATTCACGCCAGCACTGATTTGTTCACGCGTAGTGCCGATGGCGTAGTCGACCCGACCATTCAGGATAGCAACCCGGTCAATACCCTTGGGATAAATCATTTCGAGCTTGATATAAGCACCCGGTAAATTTTTTTATCCGGATCGGGCAACGGCAACTGAATCGAATTGCGGTTGAACGATTCGAAACTCAGCTCCAGTGTTTCTACAGGGCGAACGAAGCTTGCGAACAGCTTCTGATTGGCTTTGAAGAAAGCCAGGCGAGTATCGTACGACTCCAGCGCCTCGCCCACCCTTGCGCAGCGCGTCGGCCGGTAATTGGTAAGCTTCGGAGCGATTCAGCGCATCCAGTTCATTGATGGCTTCAGGGCGCAGCACCACGCTGACCTTGTACTGGGGGGTTGCCATAAACGCGTAGACCCGTGCAATCAACGCAACCGTTAAACTCACTAGAAGCAGAAGCTTTTTTTGAAGGTAGACGACTTTTAATAGCTCTATTAAATCTATGGCGTCAGAGGATCTTACTGGGGGGAGCAGAAGCTACTAATCACAACAAAAACCTGCCGTCAAGGAGAAACTGCGGGCTCGTTATGCATACTACATTGTGTGTTTTATTTTAATTAGATACTCATCAGAACCCAGCGTCGCTTCTGAGTCTTGAGTGCAAAAAATGCCTGTTATCGAGGCACAGATTCCATTTTGCCACCTCCAAAACATATTTCAAGCTTCTAAATGTCTGTAGGCCATTTCTTAAAATGCTAGCAAAGCGTTCCCTGGAGGTGTCTGTGCAGGGGGGTGAAGAGAGAAAAATGGAGCATCACCGATATGGCACCAATACCACCGTAGATTTTACGGCACGAAAATCCAAAGATTCACAAAACTGCGCACAACTTGGCGGACGGGCCACGAAGAAATTATCTGACAAACGGTGTCCGGAGCACTCCAACCGATCACTGCAAAGTGAGAGGCCTAACCGCTCAATTATGGGTAGCATGCCTCGACTTAACACGTCGCCCACGAAACAAGACGCTTAGCAAAGGCCCAATCAGCAACCCCACAATCAAAGCAACTACCACAAATACCGACACCGGCATCTGCGCAGTCGCCAACCCCGAGAACGAGAGAGACACGCCCTGCTGATTTTCCAGCACAAACCCTAAAACTATCAGTACAGCTGCCAGTACTGTCAGCAACAAAAACACGCGCTTGATTCCTCGCATAACCATCTCCTGCCCAAAAACAGTCAGACGCCTTCTTCCTCGTCTTCGTTCACCCGGTCCCGCAATTCCTTTCCAGGCTTGAAGTGAGGTACAAACTTGCCATCAAGGCTGACCGACTGCCCGGTTTTTGGGTTACGGCCGACGCGCGGTGCGCGGTAATGCAAGGAGAAACTGCCAAATCCACGGATCTCAATCCGATCCCCAGTAGCCAAACATTGGGACATTTGCTCAAGCATAGTCTTGATAGCCAGCTCTACATCCTTGGATGAAAGCAGCCCTTGATGGGTGACAATTCGTTCGATCAACTCCGACTTCGTCATATTTTTCCCTTCTTTTTCAAGCAGCTAGGAAAAGCGCTTCAAAGGTTTTAGCATGACTTGATGAATTTGAACAGCCCACTAGACAACTTATCTGCTGCACAGGCGGACACCCGCAACATGCGCCTTTGAGCCTCAATTACAGATCACCAGCATAGTGCGAGTTACTGCGCCAGCGGGATTCCAGCCGAACGGATAGTCGCCCTCTTCGTCCTTGGCATCGCTGGATCGGGTGATGACCTTATAGCCTTGCATCTTGCATTCGCGGGCAGCGCGCTTCTCGCACTTGCTCCAATTGCCACCAAGGCCCGAGCAGTCGACCTCGATACCACTGACACCGCGCTTGACGTGAGTTTTGGCGCTGGTGGTAGAGCAGCCGGCAAGCATGACTGCAGCGAAAATTAAAATAAACTTGTTCATCGAAATCCTTATTGAAACAACATCGCTGACAACCGTGCTTTTAATAAAACTATAGCCAGTTCTGACACTGTGCTGCGCACCTTGGTTCTCGGTATTGATTCAACGAATTTCAGGCACAAAAAAGGGCGACCGAAGTCGCCCTTTTTCTATGGTCTGACAGAACTTAGTTCTGTTTTTCCATCTGTGCACGCAGCAGGTCGCCCAGAGTGGTAGGACCAGCAGAAGGCTCAGAAGAGGCTGGCTTGTCGCGCAGGCTCTGAATGGCTTCTTTCTCTTCGATCTCGTCTTTCGACTTGATGGAGAGCTGGATTACACGGCTCTTGCGGTCAACGCTGATGATCTTGGCTTCTACTTCCTGGCCTTCTTTCAGAACGTTACGTGCGTCTTCAACGCGGTCACGGCTGATTTCGGAGGCTTTCAGAGTCGCTTCGATATCGTCGGCCAGAGTGATGATGGCGCCTTTAGCGTCAACTTCTTTCACAGTGCCTTTAACGATTGCGCCTTTGTCGTTCTCTTGAACGTACTCGGAGAACGGATCGCTTTCCAGTTGCTTGATACCCAGGGAGATGCGCTCGCGCTCTGGGTCAACCGACAGGATAACGGTGTCCAGCTCGTCGCCCTTCTTGAAACGACGAACAGCTTCTTCGCCAACTTCGTTCCAGGAGATGTCGGACAGGTGAACCAGGCCGTCGATGCCGCCGTCCAGACCAATGAAGATACCGAAATCGGTGATCGACTTGATGGTGCCGGAGATTTTATCGCCCTTGTTGAACTGGCCAGAGAAATCTTCCCATGGGTTAGATTTGCACTGCTTGATGCCCAGGGAGATACGACGACGCTCTTCGTCGATGTCCAGAACCATAACTTCCACTTCGTCGCCGACTTGTACGACTTTCGAAGGGTGGATGTTTTTGTTGGTCCAGTCCATTTCGGAAACGTGTACCAGGCCTTCCACGCCTTCTTCCAGCTCTGCGAAGCAGCCGTAGTCGGTCAGGTTGGTAACACGCGCGGTTACGCGAGTGCTTTCTGGGTAACGAGCTTTGATAGCAACCCATGGATCTTCGCCCAGCTGCTTCAAGCCCAGGGAAACGCGGTTACGCTCACGATCGTACTTCAGAACCTTGACATCGATCTCGTCGCCAACGTTGACGATTTCAGAAGGATGCTTGATACGCTTCCAAGCCATGTCGGTAATGTGCAGCAGGCCATCGACGCCACCCAGATCGACGAATGCGCCGTAATCGGTGAGGTTCTTGACGATACCTTTGACTTGTTGGCCTTCCTGCAGGGATTCCAGCAGAGCTTCACGCTCGGCGGAGTTCTCTGCTTCCAGGACGCTGCGACGGGAAACGACAACGTTGTTGCGCTTCTGGTCGAGTTTGATGACCTTGAATTCGAGTTCTTTGCCTTCCAGGTGCGTGGTGTCGCGCACTGGACGAACGTCGACCAAAGAACCTGGCAGGAACGCACGGATGCCGTTAACGTCGACAGTGAAGCCGCCTTTAACCTTACCGTTGATAACGCCCTTGACCACTTCTTCAGCTGCGAAGGCTGCTTCGAGAACAATCCAGCATTCAGCGCGCTTGGCTTTTTCACGGGACAGCTTGGTTTCACCGAAACCGTCTTCAACCGAGTCCAGAGCAACGTGAACTTCGTCACCGACATTGATAGTCAGGTCACCAGCATCGTTGTAGAACTGTTCCAGCGGGATCAGAGCTTCAGACTTCAGACCAGCGTGAACGGTTACCCAGCGAGCTTGGTAATCGATATCAACGATAACACCGGTGATGATGGAGCCTGCCTGAAGGTTCAGGGTTTTTAGGCTTTCTTCAAAGAGTTCCGCAAAGCTTTCGCTCATTTTAATTCCTGTTGATAAGGGCGAAGAATACGCCCATCTCCACACCCCAGACGGTGTGGGTCAGTTTCAATTAAAAGAAGCACCGCAGGACTATGACTGGTCCCCTGCAGCCTTCTTGGTCACCCGGTGATATCGCGAATGGCGATTTCACTCAAGATGCGTTCCAGCACCTGCTCGATGGATAACTCCGTGGAATCCAGCTGTATGGCGTCAGCCGCCGGCTTGAGCGGGGCTACCGCACGCTGGGTATCACGCTCATCGCGTGCACGGATCTCATCTAGCAGACTCGACAGACTAACACCATCGACTTTGCCCTTCAACTGCAAGTAACGGCGGCGCGCCCGCTCTTCGGCGCTGGCGGTCAGGAAAATCTTCAACGGCGCGTCTGGAAACACCACGGTGCCCATGTCGCGACCATCCGCGACCAGGCCCGGCGGTTCCTGAAACGCCCGCTGGCGCTGCAGCAGCGCGTCCCGCACGGCCGGCAGCGCGGCAACCTGGGAGGCCCAGGAGCCAACTTGTTCGTTACGCAGATCATCGGTCACATCGTCGCCTTCGAGGATGATGCGTTGCGGATGACCTTCCGTCGCGCCGACGAACTGCACATCAAGATGCGCCGCCAGCAGCTTCAAGGATTCTTCGTTGGTCAGGTCGACGCCGTGGTTACGCGCGGCAAAGGCCAGCAAACGGTACAGCGCGCCGGAATCCAGCAGGCACCAGCCCAGGCGCTTGGCCAGAATGCCGGCAATCGTGCCTTTGCCCGAGCCGCTTGGCCCGTCGATGGTAATCACCGGTGCTTTGATATTCACAATTGAGCCTCTTGGGCAACACGAATGCCGACATGGGCACACAGTGTAAGAAAGTTCGGAAAAGATGTAGCCACATTGGCACAGTCACGGATACGAATCGGCGCTGTCGCCCGCAGGGACGCCACACTAAAGGCCATAGCAATCCGGTGATCGCCATGGGAATGCACCTCGCCGCCGCCTATCAGGCCACCGTCAATGATAATCCCATCGGGTGTCGGTTCACACTTCACGCCCAACGCCAGCAGACCGTCGGCCATTACCTGGATACGGTCGGATTCCTTCACGCGCAGCTCTGCAGCGCCGCGCAACACGGTACGGCCCTGAGCGCAGGCCGCCGCGATGAACAACACCGGAAACTCATCAATCGCCAGCGGCACCAACGCCTCAGGAATCTCGATGCCATTCAGCGCAGCAGCACGCACGCGCAAATCGGCGACTGGTTCACCGCCGACCTCACGCAGGTTTTCCAGCGTGATGTCCGCACCCATCAGCCGCAGGATATCGATCACACCGGTCCGTGTCGGATTGATCCCCACATGCTCCAGCAACAGCTCGGAACCCTCGGCAATCGACGCCGCGACCAGAAAGAATGCAGAAGAAGAAATGTCCCCCGGCACCTCAATATGCGTGGAGGTCAACGCATGGCCCGACTCAACCGACGCCGTAGCGCCCTGCACCTGCACCGGATAACCGAAGCCGCGCAGCATTCGTTCGGTGTGGTCACGGGTCGGTGCAGGCTCGGTCACCGAGGTTTTGCCCTCGGCATACAAGCCCGCCAGCAACAGGCAGGATTTAACCTGCGCGCTGGCCATTGGCAGCGTATAGGTCAGGCCTTTTAATGCCTGACCTCCGCGAATGGTCAACGGCGGACGCCCTTCCGGCCCGGTTTCA
The DNA here is from genome assembly GCF_049896685.1 of Pseudomonas sp. TWRC1-2. Classification (NCBI taxonomy): domain Bacteria; kingdom Pseudomonadati; phylum Pseudomonadota; class Gammaproteobacteria; order Pseudomonadales; family Pseudomonadaceae; genus Pseudomonas; species Pseudomonas sp. TWRC1-2. The sequence goes on from NZ_JAFCUU010000004.1 coordinate 317,092, forward strand.
ATCACCGCGCCCATTTCGCGCAGTGGCTTGGCCACGCGGCTCATCGGGCGCTTGGACAGCGAAGCATCGCCGGTCAACACACTGTCGAAGCGCTGCGCCGCCAGCAAGCCGGACAACAGCCGCATCGACGTTCCGGAGTTGCCCAGGTAGATCGGCCCCGGCGCCGGCTTCAAGCCATGCAGGCCAACCCCATGGATGGTCACGCGCCCATGGTGCGGCCCTTCAATCACCACGCCCATGTCGCGAAACGCCTGCAAGGTCGCCAGGGCATCTTCGCCCTCAAGGAAACCTTCAACCTCTGTCACGCCATCAGCCAGTGAGCCGAGCATGATCGAGCGATGGGAGATCGACTTGTCGCCCGGCATCCGAATCTGTCCGCTCAGGCGGCCACCCGGGTTGGCGAGGAAGGTCTGCTCATCGGCGTTCACAGCAGTTTCCATATAGGCCCGGCGCGCCAGAATTTTGCTGAAGTGCTCACGCGCCACCCGCGCACGGGTGAACACGCCCAGTAATTGATGGCCGTCCCCCGCATCCACCGCGTCGCGCAAGGCGTCGAGGTCGCTGCGGAAGGTGTCCAGGGTGCGCAGCACCGCCTCGCGATTGGCAAGGAAGATGTCATGCCACATCACTGGATCACTGCCGGCAATACGCGTGAAATCGCGGAAACCACCAGCGGCGTAGCGGAAAATATCGAGATTCTCGTTACGTTTAGCCAGCGAATCCACCAAGCCAAAAGCCAGCAAATGCGGCAAATGGCTGGTCGCCGCCAGCACTTCGTCGTGACGCTCGACCTGCATGTGCTCGACATCCGCACCCAGTTCACGCCACAGGCGATCGACCACAGCCAAGGCTGCCGGGTCGGTTTGCTCAAGCGGCGTCAGGATCACTTTATGACGACGGAACAACTGCGCATTGGACGCCTCGACACCACTCTGCTCGGAACCGGCAATCGGGTGGCCCGGCACAAAACGCGCAGGCATGCCGCCAAACGCCCGTTGCGCCGCGCGCACCACATTGCCCTTGGCACTGCCGACATCCGTGAGAATTGCCTGCCCCAAGTCCATGCCGGCCAGCAAGGCCAGCAGCTTCTCCATCGCCAGAATCGGCACCGCGAGCTGGATCACGTCCGCACCCTGGCAAGCCAGCGCCAAGTCTGCTTCACAGCGATCCACCACGCCCAACTCAACCGCCAACTTGCGCGATTGCGGGTCCAGGTCCACACCGACCACTTCGCCGCACAGTCCGCTTTCACGCAGACCTTTGGCAAACGAGCCGCCGATCAATCCCAGACCCACCACCACCAGGCGACCGATCATAGGCACAGCGGGTTGCAATGCAGTGACATCAACCACGAGCCAGAACCTTGGCCAATGCCTCCAGGAAGCGGCTGTTTTCCGCCGGCAAACCGATGGTGATACGCAGGTGGTTCGGCATGCCGTAGTTGGCCACCGGGCGCACGATCACGCCTTCGCGCAGCAGCCCCTGGAAAACCGGGGCGGCGACTTGAGCAAGATCGACGCAAATGAAGTTGCCCTTGGACGGAATCCAGCCCAAGCCCAACTCACGGAAGCCTTCCTGCAGTTGCAGCATGCCGCTTTCGTTGATGCGACGACCCTCTTCCAGGTACTCGGCATCTTTCACCGCCGCACACGCCGCCGCCAAGGCAAGGCTGTTGACGTTGAACGGTTGGCGCACGCGGTTCAGCACGTCGGCCACCACCGCCGTCGACAAGCCGTAGCCAACCCGCAACGACGCCAGGCCGTAAGCCTTGGAGAAGGTGCGCGACACCAGCAGGTTCGGGTACGCCGCGAGAAAATCCAGACCATCCGGCAGGTCGCTGCCTTCTGCGTACTCGATGTAGGCCTCGTCCAGCACCACCAGCACGTGCTCCGGCACGTCTTGCAGGAAGTCGCTCAACGCTTGCGCATCGAACCAGGTGCCGGTCGGGTTATTCGGGTTGGCAATAAACACCACGCGGGTCTGGGCGTCGATGGCCGCCAGCATGGCCGGCAGGTCGTGACCCCAGTCCTTGGCCGGAATAACGCGCGCGTCGGCGCCGACTGCCTGAGTGACGATCGGGTAGACGGCAAACGCGTGCTCGCTGAATACCGCATTCAGTCCAGGCGCCAGGTAAGCACGGCCGACCAGCTCAAGAATATCGTTGGAGCCGTTGCCCAGGGTCACCTGGTTCAACTCGACCCGGCAGTTTTGCGCCAGCAGAGACTTGAGGGCAAAACCATTCCCGTCCGGGTAGCGGGTCAGCTCAGCCAACTCGTCACGAATCGCCGCCAATACCTTGGGGCTCGGGCCCAGCGGGTTTTCGTTACTGGCCAGCTTGACGATCTTCGACGGATCCAGGTTCAACTCACGCGCCAGCTCGTCCACAGGCTTGCCTGGAACGTAAGGCGACAGTTGTTGCACGCCCGGCTGAGCCAGGGCGAGGAAGTTGCCACTCATGTTAAAGCCTCACAAAACCGCTTTCGGGTAAGAGCCCAGCACCTTGAGTGCCACGGCTTCCTGACTGATTTTCTCCAGCACGCCCTTGACCAGTGGGTCGCGGTGATGGCCGATGAAGTCGATAAAGAACACATAAGTCCATTTACCGCTGCGCGAAGGACGTGTCTCGATTCGCGTCAGGTCAATCCCGTTGTCGTGGAACGGCACCAGCAGCTCATGCAGCGCGCCGGGCTTGTTGCTCATGGAGACAATGATCGAAGTCTTGTCGTCGCCGGTCGGCGGCACTTCCTGGCTGCCAATCATCAAGAAGCGCGTGGAGTTGTCCGGGCGGTCCTCGATTTTCTCGGCCAGGCGCGTCAGGCCATACAGGCCCGCTGCCATATCGCCAGCGATTGCTGCCGAATTCCACTCACCCTTGACCCGCTTGGCCGCTTCGGCATTGCTGGACACCGCCACGCGCTCGACATTCGGGTAATGCGCGTCCAGCCACTTGCGGCACTGGGCCAGGGACTGGGCGTGGGAGTAGATGCGGCTAATGCTGTCGGTCTTGGTGCTCTCGCCCACCAGCAGGTGGTGGTGGATACGCAGCTCGACTTCGCCGCAAATCACCATGTCGTGCTCAAGGAAGCTGTCCAGCGTGTGGTTGACCGCGCCTTCGGTGGAGTTTTCCACCGGCACCACGCCAAAGTTCACCGCACCGGCCGCCACTTCACGGAACACTTCGTCAATCGCCGCCATTGGCTTGCTGATCACCGCGTGGCCGAAATGTTTCATGGCCGCCGCTTGGGTGAAGGTGCCTTCAGGGCCGAGGTAAGCCACTTTGAGCGGCTGCTCCAGCGCCAGGCACGAGGACATGATTTCACGGAACAACCGCGCCATTTCTTCGTTGCCCAATGGCCCCTTGTTGCGCTCCATCACGCGCTTGAGCACCTGCGCTTCACGCTCAGGCCGGTAGAAAACCGGTACTTCGCCCTCAGCCAGGGATGCCATTTTTACCCGTGCCACTTCCTGGGCGCACCGCGCGCGCTCACTGATCAGCTCCAGGACTTTCTCGTCCAGGCTGTCAATGCGTACACGCAGGGCCTTGAGTTCTTGCTCAGACATTAGCCGTGTTCCTTTTCGAACTCTGCCATGTAGGCAACCAGCGCGTGGATCGCGTTGATGTCGACAGCGTTGTAGATGGAGGCGCGCATGCCACCGACCGAACGGTGGCCCTTGAGGTTCAGCAGGCCGCGCTCGTCGGCGCCGGCCAGGAATGGCTTGTCCAGGCGATCATCAGCCAGACGGAACGGCACGTTCATCCACGAGCGGTCGGTCAGGTTGATCGGGTTGCTGTACAGGCCGCTGGCGTCGATGAAGTCGTACAGGGTGCGCTTCTTCTCTTCGTTGAGCTTGCCCATGGCGGCGACACCGCCCTGCTCTTTGAGCCACTCGAACACCAGGCCAGACAGGTACCAGGCGAACGCCGGCGGCGTGTTATACATCGAGCCGTTATCGGCCGCGACCTTGTAGTTGAGCATGGTCGGGCACACCGAACGAGCGCGACCCAGCAGGTCTTCACGGATGATGTTGACCAGGATGCCGCTCGGGCCGATGTTCTTCTGCGCCCCGGCATAGATCATGCCGTACTTGGACACATCGATCGGACGCGAGAGGATGTCCGAGGACATGTCGCACACCAATGGCACATCGCCCACTTCCGGCACCCAGTCGAACTCCAGGCCGCCGATGGTTTCGTTCGCTACGTAGTGAACATAGGCCGCGTCTTTCGAGAGCTTCCACTCGTTCTGACCAGGGATGGCGAAGTAGTCGTAAGGCTTGGCAGTGCCCGCCACGTTGACGTGACCGTAACGCGAGGCCTCTTCAATGGCCTTCTGGCCCCAGATACCGGTGTCGATATAGTCGGCCGTGCCATCTTCGGGCAGCAGGTTCAGCGGCAGTTGAGCAAACTGCTGGCTGGCGCCGCCTTGCAGGAACAGCACCTTGTAGTGGGAGGGGATGTGCAGCAAGTCGCGCAGATCCTGCTCGGCCTTGGTGGCAATGGACACGAACTCATCGCTGCGATGGCTCATTTCCATCACGGAGAGGCCTTTTCCATGCCAGTCGAGGAGTTCACCCTGCGCGCGCTGCAGGACTGCTTCAGGAAGCGCCGCGGGACCGGCACAGAAGTTATAGGCTCTCTTGCTCACATCCAATCTCACTCTGATCTGGTGGTAGTCACACAAACATATCAGCCGACACCCAATCCAATGTGGGAGCGGGCTTGCTCGCGAAAGCGATCCAACAGGCGACATCTCTGGTGAATGTCAGTCCGCTTTCGCGAGCAAGCCCGCTCCCACACTCGATCTCCACAGCTGTCGATATTTCCGTTCGGACAAACAACAAGGGGGCGAATCTTCATCCGCCCCCTGTGTGTCCGCTTATTCCTGCGGTTCTTCTTCGTCTGCGGCAGCATCGAGGGTTGGCTCGTCGACGTTGTCATCGCCAGCTGCGATCACCTCGCCGTCGAACTCTTCACCTTCTTCCAGCTCTTCGCCTTCAACTTCCGACGGTTCCTGCACACGCTCCAGGCCGACCAGTTTTTCATCCTTGGCCAGCTTGATCAGGGTCACACCCTGGGTGTTACGGCCCAGGCTCGACACTTCGGCCACACGGGTACGCACCAGGGTGCCCTGGTCGGAAATCAGCATGATTTCCTCGCCATCGAGCACCTGGACCGCGCCGACCAGACGGCCGTTGCGATCGTTGCTGACCATGGCGATAACGCCCTGGCCGCCACGCTTGTACTCCGGGAACTCGGTGATCGCCGTGCGCTTGCCATAACCACGCGCCGAAGCGGTGAGGATCTGGCTGCCTTCTTCCGGAATCAGCATCGAAATCAGCTTCTGCCCTTCTGGCAGACGCATACCGCGCACACCGCGGGCAGTACGGCCCATGGCACGCACGTCGGATTCCTTGAAGCGCGTTACTTTGCCGCCGTCGGAGAACAGCATGACTTCACGCTCGCCGTCGGTGATGGCAGCGGAGATCAGCACGTCGCCTTCGTCCAGCTCCAGGGCGATCAGGCCCACGCTGCGCTGACGGCTGAAGGATTCCAGCGGGGTCTTCTTCACGGTGCCTTTGGCGGTAGCCATGAAGATGAAGTGACCTTCGGTGTATTCCTCGACCGGCAGCATGGTGGTGATGTATTCATCACTGTCCAGCGGCAGCAGGTTGACCAACGGGCGACCACGGGCGGCACGCGAGGCTTCCGGGATTTCGTAGGTTTTCAGCCAGTACACTTTGCCTTTGCTGGAGAACAGCAGCAGCGTGGTGTGGCTGTTGGCGACCAGCAGGTGAGCAATGTAGTCCTCATCCTTCACGCCGGTAGCCGATTTGCCTTTACCACCACGACGCTGGGCCTGGTACGCAGCCAACGGCTGGGTTTTGGCATAGCCACCGTGGGAGATGGTCACCACGCGCTCTTCTTCCGGGATCATGTCACCCAGGGTCAGGTCGAGGCGCGCATCAAGGATTTCGGTGCGACGTACATCGCCGTATTCGGCGCGGATCACTTCCAGTTCTTCGCGGATCACTTCCATCAGGCGCACGGCGCTGCTGAGGATGCGGATCAACTCGCCGATCTGGTTGAGGATTTCCTGGTACTCGGCCAGCAGCTTCTCGTGCTCCAGACCGGTCAGGCGGTGCAGGCGCAGTTCCAGAATGGCCTGGGCCTGTTCCGGCGACAGGAAGTACTTGCCGTCACGCAGACCGTATTGCGGGTCGAGGGTCTCGGGGCGGCACGAATCGGCGCCGGCACGCTCAACCATCGCCACAACGGCGCTGGATTCCCACGGCATCTTGATCAGCGCTTCTTTAGCTTCCGACGGCGTCGGCGAAGCCTTGATCAGGGCGATGACCGGGTCGATGTTCGACAGGGCAACGGCCTGGCCTTCCAGGATGTGACCACGTTCGCGCGCTTTACGCAGTTCGAACACGGTACGGCGGGTAACCACTTCGCGGCGGTGACGCACGAAGGCTTCCAGCAGATCCTTGAGGTTCAGGATGCGCGGACGGCCGTCGATCAGTGCAACCACGTTGATGCCAAACACGCTTTGCAGCTGGGTCTGGGCGTAGAGGTTGTTGAGGATCACCTCAGGCACTTCGCCACGACGCAGCTCGATCACCACGCGCATACCGTCTTTGTCGGACTCGTCGCGCAGCTCGGTGATGCCTTCCAGCTTCTTCTCTTTAACCAGCTCGGCGATCTTCTCGATCAGACGCGCCTTGTTCAACTGGTAAGGCAGTTCGGTGATGACGATCTGCTGACGGCCACCGACCTTGTCGATGTCTTCGATGATCGAGCGGGCGCGCATGTAAATGCGGCCGCGACCGGTGCGGTAGGCTTCGATGATGCCGGCACGACCGTTGATGATCGCGGCGGTCGGGAAGTCCGGACCGGGGATGTATTGCATCAGCTCATCGACGGTCAGCTCAGGGTTGTCGATAAGCGCCAGGCAACCGTCGATGACTTCACCGAGGTTGTGTGGCGGGATGTTGGTCGCCATGCCGACGGCGATACCGCTGGAGCCGTTGACCAGCAGGTTGGGGATCTTGGTCGGCATGACGGCCGGGATCATTTCGGTGCCGTCGTAGTTCGGCACCCAGTCCACGGTTTCTTTGTGCAGGTCGGCCAGCAGCTCGTGCGCCAGCTTGGTCATGCGCACTTCGGTGTATCGCATGGCCGCAGCGTTGTCGCCGTCGACCGAACCGAAGTTGCCCTGGCCGTCTACCAGCAGGTAGCGCAGGGAAAACGGCTGCGCCATCCGAACGATGGTGTCGTACACCGCAGTGTCGCCGTGAGGGTGATACTTACCGATCACGTCACCGACAACACGGGCAGATTTCTTGTACGGCTTGTTCCAGTCGTTACCCAGCTCGCTCATCGCGAACAGCACACGCCGGTGCACGGGCTTCAAGCCATCGCGCGCATCAGGCAGTGCTCGACCGACAATTACGCTCATCGCGTAGTCGAGGTAGGACTGTTTCAGCTCGTCTTCGATATTGACCGGGAGGATTTCTTTGGCCAGTTCGCCCATGAGAAGCCTGATTCCTTTTTCGGGTGAAACCTCGTCACATCCTATGGGACGAACGAAGCTCGCCGCTGCCGGCAGAGTGCCTGACAACGACTTACGACAAATCAACGAGTTATGACACGGATCTGCACGTTATGGGCAGCCCCTTGAGGCAGCCCTGGAAACCGCCGGATGTTATCACAATCGCCGCCACGCACCTATCCCCCAGATGCGCATGGAGCATAGTTAGTTGACGGATGACGGGCCTGAGGGCGACGAGAGGGGCTCAGAGGTAGGGTGGTGCTGTTTTTTGAGGGCAGATCCAAGGGTTTTATTGACTTATAAGGCCAATCGGGGGCAAGCCCCCTCCCACACTCGAAGAGTGAACACAGTCAAAATGTGGGAGGGGGCTTGCTCCGATAGCAGCCTGACAGTCACCAACACCCTCAATGCAGGCGCTTACGGCACATCAACTTGGCCAGCTTGGCGGCGTCCGGGCGCTCGACGATGCCTTTTTCGGTCACGATCACATCAATCAGATCAGCCGGGGTCACGTCGAACACGGGATTCAAAGCAGCCACATCCAACCGCTGCCCCATGACCTCCAGCAACTCACCGGGATCACGCTCCTCCAGGGCGACGTCTTCACCCGTGGCCATCATCAAATCGAGTGTCGAGCTTGGCGCCACCACCATAAAGCGCACGCCATGGTGCATCGCGCACACGGCCAACTGATACGTACCGATCGTGCCGATCACATCACCGTTGGCGGCAATGCAGTCGGCGCCTACGATCACCCAGGTCACGCCCTTGGTCTTGAGGATATGCGCGCCAGCCGAGTCAGCATTCACCGTCGCCGCAATACCCTCGCCTGCCAGCTCCCACGCCGTCAGCCGCGAACCTTGCAGCCAAGGGCGCGTCTCGTTGACATAGACATGCTCGACCAACCCCTCCAGAAACGCGGCGCGAACCACCCCGAGGGCCGTGCCGACGCCGCCTGTGGCCAGTGCGCCGGCATTGCCGTGGGTCAGGATCGCCTGGGCGTTGCCCTGGTGCTTGCGAATCCGTTCGAGGCCCAACTGGGCCATGACCACATTGGCCTCCCGGTCGCTTTCATGGATCGCAATCGCTTCCGCCTCCAGCGCCGCCACCGGGTCGGTGTGCTTCTTGATGCGGTCCAGGCGATCGCGCATGCGCTTCAAGGCCCAGAACAGGTTCGCGGCTGTCGGGCGGCTATCAGCCAACAGCGCGTAGTCTTCTTCCCACGCGGCCTGCCAGTCGCCGCCTTCAGCGATGCGTTCACGCGCGGCGAGCACCAGGCCATAGGCGGCGCTGATACCAATGGCCGGCGCGCCGCGCACCACCATCGTGCGTATGGCATCGGCCACTTCAGCCACAGAGGTGCAGGCAACCCAGGTTTCCCGAGACGGCAAGGCACGCTGATCGAGCAGGTGCAGCGCGCCATCACGCCATTCGATGGCTTTCACTTTCTCCGCTGCTAACAGTCGGTCGCGCATCCCTTACCCCGCACTCATGAACAAAAGCCGCCGATTATAGCGATCCGCCAGCCAGGACGCTCGGGTATACTTCGCCCTTCTTTTATAGCTGCCCGGGAAGAAGCCTGCGATGACCTCCACTGCCGCCCCGCTCGACTTATTGCTGCTGCCGACCTGGCTGGTACCTGTCGAACCTGCCGGCGTGGTGCTCAAGGAACATGGCCTGGGCATCCGCGATGGTCGCATCGCTTTTATCGGGCCACGGGCCGCGGCATTGAAGCTGGCCGCCACCGAGGTGCGCGAGCTGCCGGGCATGCTGCTCAGCCCGGGCTTGATCAACGCCCACGGCCATGCGGCGATGAGCCTGTTTCGCGGGCTGGCCGACGATTTACCGTTGATGACCTGGCTGGAAAAACACATCTGGCCCGCCGAAGCCAAGTGGGTCGATGAAGCCTTCGTGCGCGACGGCACCGACCTGGCCATCGCCGAGCAGCTCAAGGGCGGCATCACCTGCTTCTGCGACATGTACTTCTACCCCAAGGTCGCCAGCGACTGCGTGCACAACAGCGGCATGCGCGCGCAGATCGCGATTCCGATCCTCGACTTCCCGATTCCCGGCGCCAGCACGGCCGACGAGGCGATTCGCCAGGGCATCGAGCTGTTCGGCGACCTCAAGCACCATCCGCGCATCCGGATCACCTTCGGGCCCCACGCGCCGTACACCGTGTGCGATGAAAACCTGGAAAAGATCCGGATAATTGCCGAAGAGCTGGACGCCTCGATCCACATGCACGTGCACGAAACCGCCTTCGAAGTGCAGCAGGCCGTCGAGCAGACCGGCGAACGCCCACTCGCGCGCCTGGGCCGTCTCGGCCTGCTCGGCCCGCGCTTCCAGGCCGTTCATATGACCCAAATCAGCGAGGACGACCTGGCTTTGCTGGTAGAAAGCAACACCAGCGTCATCCATTGCCCGGAATCGAACCTGAAACTGGCCAGCGGCTTTTGCCCGGTGGAGCGTCTGTGGCAGGCTGGCGTCAACGTGGCGATCGGCACCGACGGCGCCGCCAGCAACAATGACCTCGACCTGCTCGGCGAAACCCGTACCGCCGCCATGCTGGCCAAGGCCGTCGCCGGTTCGGCCACCGCCCTGGACGCCCATCGCGCCCTGCGCATGGCCACGCTCAACGGCGCGCGCGCCATGGGCCTGGAAAGCGAGATTGGCTCACTGGAGGTCGGCAAGGCTGCCGACATCGTGGCCTTTGATCTTTCGGGGCTGGCGCAACAACCGATCTACGATCCGGTCTCACAGCTTATCTATGCCACCGGACGCGATTGCGTGAAACACCTTTGGGTCGCCGGCAAGCAGTTGCTCGACGACCGGCAATTGACCCGCATGGATGAACAACAGTTGACCTCCACGGCCATTGCCTGGGGCCAACGCATCAGCGGGCACAGCGAATAACGCAGGGTTTGCACCTACGCTTGAACACCTGCAAACCGATTTATCAGATTTAGAGGATTCACCATGAGCAACGTCGACCACGCCGAAATCGCCAAATTCGAAGCCCTGGCTCACCGCTGGTGGGACCGCGAAAGCGAGTTCAAACCCCTGCACGACATCAACCCGCTGCGGGTCAACTGGATTGACGAACGCGTCAACCTGGCCGGCAAAAAGGTACTCGACGTCGGTTGCGGCGGCGGCATCCTCAGCGAAGCGATGGCCCAGCGTGGCGCCACCGTGATAGGCATCGACATGGGCGAAGCCCCGCTGGCCGTCGCGCAACTGCACCAGCTGGAATCCGGCGTAAGCGTGGAATACCGCCAGATCACCGCCGAAGCCCTGGCCGAGGAAATGCCCGAGCAGTTCGACGTGGTCACCTGCCTTGAGATGCTCGAGCACGTGCCAGACCCCTCCTCGGTGATTCGCGCCTGTTTCCGCATGGTCAAGCCAGGCGGCCAGGTGTTCTTCTCCACCATCAACCGCAACCCCAAGGCCTACCTGTTCGCGATCATCGGCGCCGAATACATCATGAAGTTGCTGCCGCGCGGCACCCACGACTTCAAGAAATTCATCCGCCCTTCCGAGCTGGGCGCCTGGAGCCGCCAGGCCGGGCTGACCGTCAAAGACATCATCGGCCTGACCTACAACCCGCTGACCAAGCACTACAAGCTGGCCAACGACGTTGACGTCAACTACATGATCCAGACCCTGCGCGAGGAGTAAGCCTGTGAAGTTGCGAGCGGTTCTCTTCGATATGGACGGTACATTGCTGGACACCGCGCCGGACTTCATCGCGATCTGCCAGGCGATGCGCGCCGACCGCGGCCTGGCGCCGATCAACGACCAGCACATTCGCGATGAAATCTCCGGCGGCGCGCGGGCGATGGTTGCCGTGACCTTCTCGATGGACCCGGAATCCCCAGGCTTTGAAGCGTTGCGCCTGGAGTTTCTGGAGCGCTACCTCAAGGGCTGCGCGATCCACAGCAAGCTCTTCGACGGCATGGAAGAACTGCTGCAGGACATCGAAAAATCCAACCTGGTCTGGGGCGTGGTCACCAACAAGCCGCTGCGCTTTGCCGAACCGATCATGCAGCAGCTGGGCCTGGCCGAGCGGTCGGCGCTGCTGATCTGCCCGGACCACGTGAAAAACAGCAAGCCGGACCCGGAGCCGCTGATCCTGGCGTGCAAGATGCTCGACCTGGACCCGGCCAGCGTGCTGTTCGTGGGCGATGACCTGCGCGATATCGAGTCCGGCCGCGATGCTGGCACCCGTACCGCAGCGGTCACGTTCGGCTACATCCACCCGGACGACAACCCCCGCAACTGGGGCGCCGATGTCGTGGTGGACCACCCGCTGGAACTGCGCAAGGTGCTGGATAACGCACTGTGCAGTTGCTGATTGTTGGACGATCTCGCCAACACTGAGATCAATGTGGGAGCTGGCTTGCCTGCGATAGCGGTCTGCCAGCCAGCACATCTGGAGACAGGCACTCTGCTATCGCAGGCAAGCCAGCTCCCACCTGAAATGGATTCCACTTCAAGAGCTGCAATATCTTGAATTCTGTCGAGGCTATTTATGTTTGATTACTGCGCACGTCCAGAACTGCTCAAAGGCCGGGTGATCCTGGTGACCGGCGCCGGTCGCGGGATTGGCGCGGCGGCGGCAAAAACCTACGCCGCCCATGGCGCTACCGTGCTGTTGCTGGGCAAGACCGAAGCCAACCTGGCTCAGGTGTATGACGAAATCGAAGCGGCAGGCCAACCGCAACCGGTGGTGATCCCGTTCAACCTCGAAACCGCCCTGCCCCATCAATACGATGAGCTGGCCGCGATGATCGAAAAGGCGTTCGGCCGCCTCGACGGCCTGCTGCACAATGCCTCGATCATCGGCCCGCGCACGCCGATCGAGCAGCTGTCCGGTGAGAATTTCATGCGGGTGATGCACGTCAACGTCAACGCGATGTTCATGCTGACCAGCACGTTGCTGCCGCTGCTCAAACTGTCCCAGGATGCGTCGGTGGTGTTCACCTCCAGCAGGGTCGGGCGCAAGGGCCGTGCCTACTGGGGCGCGTACGGCGTGTCGAAGTTCGCGACTGAAGGCTTGATGCAAACCCTGGCCGATGAGCTGGAGGATGTCGCGTCGGTGCGTTCCAACAGCATCAACCCAGGCGGCACGCGCACCAGCATGCGCGCTCAGGCATACCCAGGGGAAAACCCGATGGAAAGGCCGGCGCCGGAAGAGATCATGCCGGTGTACCTGTACCTGATGGGGCCGGACAGTGCGGGCATTAATGGGCAGGCGTTTGATGCGCAATAACCGCTGACCTGCCACGAACCAACCTGTGGAAGTGGCTGTTGTGGCGAGCGGGCTTGCCCCGCGCTGGGCTGCGAAGCGGCCCCAAAACCTGCCACCACGATCGCTGTGTTAGACCGCGCTGGCTCTACGGGGGCTGCTTCGCAGCCCAACGCGGGGCAAGCCCGCTCGCCACAGGTTTCGCCCCGCGTTGGGTTTAGAAGTTTAGTTTTTCACCACTTCTTCCAGGGTGAAACGCCCCAGCGGGTTCTGCAGGAAGTTGCTCACATTCTTGCGTGAGATGTTGATGTACGGGCTGTAGTACAGGTCGATCCAGTTCACATCCTGTTTCGCCAGCTTCTGCAACTCGACGTACATCTGCTCACGCTTGACCGGATCAGCCTCGATCCGCGCGGCCGCCACCAGAGCCTTGACCTTGTCGTTCTTGTAGCGGGTCATGTAGTTCTGGTTGGTGTCGTGGCCGAGCACGAAGGTGGTTTTCTGGTCCGGGTCGAGGATGTCGTTGGTCCAGTACATCACCGAAATATCGTACTCACCGTCCACCAGCATCTGCCAGCTTTGGGTCGGGTCGACTTTCTGCAGGTTGGCGGTCACGCCGACCTTGGCCAACTGGTCCTTGATGATCACCGCAATCTGCTCGTCGGCTTCGTTGCCGGCGTTGACCACGTAGTTGAGCTTCAAGTCCTTGGCCCCGGCCTCTTCCAACAGCTTCTTGGCGGCGGTCGGGTCATACGGACGTTGCAGGTTGTTGGCGTAGTGGTACAGCGAGCCTTTCGGAATGTAGGAATAGGCCACGGTGCCCTGACCGTAAGTGGCGGTCTTGACCAGCGATTGTTTGTCGATGGCCATGTCCAGCGCCTCGCGCACTTGCGGTTTGGCCAGCAAGCCGTGGGCGTGGTTGATCAGCAAGTGGTCTTCGCGGGTCGACGGGTCGGAGTGGATCACCACGTTCTTGTCTTTTTTCAGCTCTTCCACGCGGGAGAACGGTACGAAGATCGCCGTGTCGAGCTCGTTGTTCTGCACCATGCGCATGCGCGTGTTGTCGTCGGTCACCGACACCCACTCAACGCCATCCAGGCTCACGTTGTTGGCCTGCCAGAAGTTCGGGTTCTTCTTCAAAATCACCCGGTCGCCCTTGCGCCACTCGTCCACGGTAAACGCGCCGGACGTCACCGGGTTTTCCGAGTAAGCGTCTTCGCCCATCTTGGTCATGGCTTTTTCCGACAGGATCGACACCGTCGGCGACGCCAATTGCGAGAGAAAGGCCACAGCCGGAGTTTTCAGGGTGACCACCAGGGTGTGGGCGTCCGACGCCTTGGCGGTGTTGATCAGGCTGAACGGGTCGCTCCACAGCGAGGCCTTGTTGTCGCGGATACGCAACAGGCTGAACGCTGCGTCGTCGGCGGTGATCGGCGAGCCGTCGGAAAACTTCGCCTCGCGCAGCTTGAAGGTGTAGGTCAGGCCGTCCTTGGAAATGTCCCAGCTTTCTGCCAGGCCCGGCTCCATCTTGGTGCCCAGGTTATCCACGCGCACCAGCGTGTCGTAGACGTTGGCAAACACCCAGGTGTCGCGGTTTTGCGCGCTTTTGATCGGGTCGAACGTGGTGCTGTCTTCACGGCAGCCGATGGTCAGCACACCGGCGGCCTGGGCCAGGCCGGCAGTAAGGGACCACGCGGTCAACGTAGCAGCGGCGAGCAACTTCAAATGGCGGGATTGCATGTCATAACTCCTTGTTTAGGACGGCAGAAAGGGTTAATGGCGCTTCAAGCACGCAACTGTATCGATGCTCGTGCAGGAAATGCGTCGGCGGCAACACCACGGAACACATTGTTCGGGCGTACCGGCAACGCGGGTGAAAGGCACAGCCTGTGGGCAAATTCAGCGGGCTCGGCGGCTCACCGGGCAAAGGTTCTGCAGGCAACGGCCGGTGCGGATCGATCTCGGGGATCGCCTCGATCAACGCCGCCGTGTACGGATGGCGCGGTGCGGTAAACACCGCTTCCACCGGGCCTTCCTCGACGATTTTGCCCAAGTACATCACCGCCACGCGGTCGCACAGGCGCCGCACGATGGCCAGGTCATGGGCGATAAACAGGATCGCCAGGTTCATGCGCTGCTGCAGTTCCAGCAACAGGTTGATAATCTGGCCCTGGATCGACACATCCAGCGCCGCCACGCATTCATCGGCGATGATCAAGCGCGGCTCCACCGCCAGCGCCCGCGCGATACCCACACGCTGGCACTGGCCGCCGCTTAAAGAGCCGGGTTTGCGGCTGGCCAATTCGGGGCGCAGGCCGACCAGATCGAGCAGTTCATTCACGCGGGCCGGTATCTGCTGCGGCGCGACTTTGCGCTGCACGCGCAACACTTCGGCAAGGGTTTCGCCGATGGTGTGGCGCGGGTTCAGCGCGGCGTACGGGTCCTGGAAGATCATCGCGGTTTCATGGCGCAGGCGGGCGATATCAATAGCGCTGCCGTGGGCCATGTCGACGCCATCGAACAGCACCTGGCCAGCGCTGATCGGGTTGAGGTGCAGAATCGCCCGGCCGAGCGTGCTCTTGCCGCTGCCGGACTCGCCCACCAGGCCCAGGGTTTCACCGGCGGCCAGGTTCAGCGAGACACCATTGACCGCCCTCACCCACTGTTTATTAAGGCCGAACACACCGGTACCGGACGCTGCGAAACGCACCTCAAGGTCCTTGATCTGCAACAGGCTCATGATCGGTCTCCCAAAGGATAGTGACACGCCACCCGCGCGCCTTCCGGCAACAACTGCGTGCACAAGGCGCCCGCCTGCGCGCAGCGCGGGTTGAAGCGACACCCTTGCGGCAATGCGTCCAGCAACGGCGGCTGGCCGGGAATCGTGCGCAGCAACGCGTGCCCACTGCTGTGGGCGGGCTGGCAATCAATCAGGCCGGCGGTGTACGGGTGTTGCGGGTTGGCCAGCAACTCGTACTTGCTGCCGTGCTCGCACAGGCGCCCGGCGTACATCACCGCGATGGAATCACAGGTTTGCGCCACCACACCGAGGTCGTGGGTGATCATGATGATCGACAGGCCGCGCTGGTCGCGCAGCTCCAGTAACAGGCGCAGGATCTGCGCCTGCACGGTGACATCAAGGGCGGTAGTCGGCTCGTCGGCAATCAGCACTTTCGGGTTGCAGCCCAGCGCCACAGCGATCATCGCGCGCTGACGCATGCCACCGGAAAACTCGTGGGGGTAGTTGTCGACCCGCGCCTTGGGATCGGGAATGCCGACCTGGCGCAGCACGTCGATGGCTTGCAGTCGCGCGTCTTTTTTCGACGCGCCCTGGTGCAGGCGAATGCCCTCGGCGATCTGCTCGCCGATGCGCATCAACGGGTCCAGGTGGCTGCTGGGGTTCTGGAAGATCATGCCCAGTTGCCCGCCGCGCACGGCGCGCATGCCGGCATCGTCCAGCGTCAAAAGATCCTGCCCGGCCAGGCGCACAGCAGCGCCTTGCACGCGCAATTTGGGCGATGGCAGCAGGCGCATCAACCCGCGACAGGTCAGGGTCTTGCCCGAGCCACTCTCGCCCACCAGGCCGAGGATTTCACCCTCGGCCAAGTCAAAGGACACGCGGTCGACCAAGGTGACATCGCGCCCGGCATTGTTGGCGATCACGCTGAGGTCACGCACTTGCAGCAGGCTCATGCGCGGTCCCCCAACACTTGCGCCACGCCATCGGCGAGCAGGCTGAAGCCCATGGCCAGCGTGACGATGGCCAGGCCCGGAAAGGTGCAAATCCACCAGGCCGTGGTGATAAACGCCTGCCCTTCGGCCACCATCGTGCCCCACTCGGCGGTCGGCGGTTGCACGCCCAGGCCCAGGTAACTCACGGCGGCGCCATTGAGCAGCACCAGCACGGCGTCAGACATGGAAAACACTATCGAACCGAACATGGCATTGGGCAGCAAATGCCGGAACAGAATGCGCCCATGGCCAAAGCCCAGGCTTTTGGCGGCCAGCGCAAACTCGCTTTCCTTGAGCACCAGGATCTGCGAGCGGATCAGCCGCGCATACGACACCCAGCCCACCAGCGCCATGGCGATATAAAAGCTTTTCAAGCCAGGGCCGAGAATCGCCATGATCGCCAGCATCAGCACAAGAAACGGAAATGCCAGGATCACGTCGATCACGCGCATGCAGAAGCTGTCGAAACGCCCGCCGATGTAGCCGGAAACCGCGCCGACGAAGGTGCCGATCATGAACGGGAAAATCACCCCGACAATGGCCAGTTGCAGGTCGATGCGCGCGCCCCAGATCACCCGCGAAAGGATGTCCCGGCCGTAGTTATCCGTGCCGAACGGGTGCGCCAGGCTAGGCCCGAGCAAACTGATGTCAGTGTTCTGCGCAATCGGGTCAAAGGGTGCGACCCACGGGGCAAACAGCGCCAGGGCCAACCACACCAGCAGGATCAGCAGGCCCCACGCCGCCGTCAGCCGGCCATTGCGAAACCCAAAACGCAGGCGCAAACGCCACGGGGCGATCAGTGGGCGGCTGCTCATTGCATGTTCACCCGTGGGTCGAGGGCCACCGTCACCACGTCGGCGACGAAGTTGACCACAACCGTCGCACAGGCCAGCACCATGGCCACGCCCTGCACCACCATGTAGTCACGGGTGAAAATCCCGCGTACCAGCAATTGGCCGATACCGGGAATGGCGAACAGGCTCTCGATCACCACCGTGCCGCTGATCAGCCAGCCGATGTTCACCGCCAGCAGGTTGACCGCCGGCACCAGCGAATTGGGCAACACATGCCGACGGAACACGGCGGCCTCCGACAGCCCACGCGCCCGCGCGGCGGTGACGTGATCGGCCTGCAATTCCATCAGCATGCTCGCGCGCAGGTTGCGCACCAGCACCGCCGACAGCGCCAGGGCGATGGTCAAGCACGGCAGCAGCATATGGTGGGCCTTGTCCAGCCAGGTGCGGCCGTAGCCAGACACCGGGAACAGGCCCCACTTCACACTCAGCAACAGAATCAACATCAAGCCCAGCCAGAACGCCGGCATGCCCAGGCCGACAGTGGTGAACACGCGGATCAGGTTGTCCGCCCAGCCGCCTTTATTGCGCGCCGCCCATGTCGCCAGCGGCAGCGCAATCAACAGCGCCAGCAGCACGCTACCAAGCACCAGCACCAGGGTCGGCTCGATGCGGGTGACGATCAGCTTCAAGGCATCGACTTTGTACAGCAGCGATTGGCCGAGGTCGCCCTTGAGCAGGTTCTTGAGGAAGTAGAAGTATTGCAGCCACAACGGCTGATCCAGGCCGTATTGGGCGCGGATTTTCAGCAAGGCATCCGGCGTACTGCGCGAGCCGAGCAAGGCCCGGGCCGGGTCGCCCGGGATCGAGCGCACCAGCACGAAGGTGATCAGGCTGATGCCAAACAGCACCGGCAGCAATTGCAGCGGCCGGGACAGCACAAAACGGTAGCGCGCCAGGTTCATCCGTCAGCCCCGGTGACGCGCGAGGAAGTCCAGCAGCACCGGGAAGTACGCGTGAGGCTCCTCATAAAAAGGCATGTGGCTGCTGTTGGGGAACACGTGCAACTCGGCATGCCTGGCGGCCAGCTTCATGCGATGGGCACAGGCGGGCGTGAGCTCATCGTGCTGGCCGGTGGTGATCAGGATCGGCATCTTGAACTCGGCCATCTCGGGGATGCGGTTCCAGTCCTTGAGGTTGCCGATATAGAGGAATTCGTTGGGGCCTTGCATGGTTTCGTACGAGCCCATGTTCCAGTCGCCGAGCGAGCGTTTGACCGGCTCCGGCCATTCGTCCAGGCGGCAGACGTGGCGGTAATTAAGCAAGGTGATGGCGGCCTGGTACTGCGGGTGGTCCAGAGTGCCCATGGCTTCATGACGCTGCATCATGGCCACGGTTTCGCTGCCGAGGGCGCCGCGCAGGCGTTCGAGTTCCTGGGACAGGTGCGGAATGTCGCCGACGGTATTTTCGAGGATCAGGCTTTTCAGCGCATCGGGGTAATGGATGGCGTACTCGATGCCCAGCCAGCCGCCCCAGGAATGCCCGAGCAGGTGCACGCGGCCCAGGTCGAGGGCCTGGCGCACGGTTTCGACTTCTTCGACATAACGGCTGATTTCCCACAAGGAAACATCAGTCGGTCTGGCTGATGCGCCAGTGCCAAGCTGGTCGAATGCAACCACTCGCAGGTTATGCTCTTTGAGCCAGCCATGGGCGTCGCGCAAGTAGTCACATGGCAGGCCCGGGCCGCCATTGAGACACAAGAGCACCTCATCGCCAGCGCCAAAGCTGTAGACCACGAGGTTATGGCCGTCGACTTGCACGTTGTACTGCTGGTCGGGGGCAATTTCACGCCACATGCATACATTCCTTGTGTTGTATCGGCCTGGCAGGTAGCGGCCGTTAATCAGGCCAACACTACCGAGGATGCCGTGCGTCCATAACCTAGTATTTCTTATAGGTTTGGCCTGGCAGTCCTTCGCCGGGGCGTGGCATTCTACTTGCCGCAAGTCGAGATTCAAATGAATTCGGGAGCAGAACGGATGCTGACCAGGCTGACTGCCTTCAATAATCGTCTGATGCCGGGCAGGAGCCTGGATGAGCAGATGGACAATACCTTTATCCTTGCCCAGCAGCTGGGCTTCGACGCGCTGGTGTACGACTACACGCCGGTGCCCATCGACCAGGACGGCTCGCTGATCACGCCTTCGGTGCTGGAGCTGCGCAACACGCCGCCCGACTGGCATGCGTTATGGTGCAGCGAAGGGTTTTACCAGATCGACCCGGTGCAACACCTGGCCCTGAGCACGGTGTCCCCGTTCGTATGGTCCTACGAGGCAAAAGCCCAGACCGCGCTGCAAAAAATCATCGACCCCTGCCACGCTCCCGTGTCCTCTTACCTGCATGAACGCCAACTGACCTGCGGCGTCAGCGTGCCGATCCACCTGCCTCGCGGCGGTTTCGCGTCACTCACCGGCTTGCGCACCGGCAAGGCCAGTACAGTGTTGAAGGATGCGCAGCAGACCCTGGCGGACTTCAGCCTGATTACCCATGCCCTGCAGGAAGCGGCCTACCCGCTGTTCAGTAAAGAGCTGCGCACTTACCCGCATATTCACCTGACCAAACGCGAGCGTGAATGCCTGAAATGGGCTGCCGACGGCCTGACGGCTGCCGAAATCGCCACCCAGTTGAGCCGCTCGCTGGCGGTGGTCACCCTGCACCTGGCCTCGGCGATGCACAAGTTGGGGGCCAAGAACCGCGTGCAGGCGGTGGTTCGCGCCACGCATTACCGCTTGCTGGAAGACTGACCCGTGGGCAAAACCTAGCTGTTTTGCTAGTTACTTAAACTTCACGTGCGGACTATCGTATCCCTGATCCTTTTTTTTCAGAGCAGGGTACGAAATGGACTTCATCGAGAAAGTGCGCGAAGGTTATGCGGCATTCGGCGCCTACCAGACCTGGTACCGCGTCACTGGCGACCTGACCACCGGCCGTACACCGTTGGTGATCATCCACGGCGGCCCCGGCTGCACCCATGACTATGTCGACGCCTTTAAAGACGTGGCTGCCAGCGGCCATGCGGTGATTCACTACGACCAACTGGGCAATGGACGCTCGACCCACTTGCCGGACAAAGACCCGTCGTTCTGGACCATTGGCCTGTTCCTTGAAGAGCTGAACAACCTGCTGGACCACCTGCAGATCAGCGACAACTACGCGATCCTCGGGCAATCCTGGGGCGGCATGCTCGGCAGCGAGCACGCGATTCTGCAGCCCAAGGGCTTGCGCGCATTTATCCCGGCCAACTCGCCCACCTGCATGCGCACGTGGGTCAGCGAGGCCAACCGCCTGCGCAAACTGCTGCCTGAAGGCGTGCATGAAACCCTGCTCAAACACGAGCAGGCCGGCACCTACCAGGACCCGGAATACCTCGCCGCCTCACGGATTTTTTACGACCACCACGTGTGCCGCGTCATCCCGTGGCCGGAAGAAGTGGCCCGCACCTTCGCGGCGGTGGACGCCGACCCGACGGTGTACCACGCCATGAGCGGCCCGACCGAGTTTCATGTGATTGGCAGCCTCAAGGACTGGAATGTGATTGGCCGCCTGTCGGCGATCAATGTGCCGACCCTGGTGATTTCCGGCCGACACGACGAGGCGACGCCGCTGGTGGTCAAGCCGTTCCTGGATGAGATCGCGAACGTGCGCTGGGCGCTGTTTGAAGATTCCAGCCACATGCCCCACGTGGAAGAGCGCCAGGCGTGCATGGGGACCGTGGTCAAGTTTCTGGATGAGGTGTGCTCAGTGCCGCACAACGTCCTCAAGGCGGGCTAACTTCCGCTGTGGGAGCGGGCTTGCTCGCGAATGCGGGGTGTCAGTCAATGAAGGGTTCGACTGATCCACGGCATTCGCGAGCAAGCCCGCTCCCACATTTTCAGACTGCGGTGGTTTCAGGCTTTACGGCCTTCCTGGGCGCATCCGGCACCAGCGGAATCTCTCTCCCGTCGGCATCAAACAACTTGCCGCCGCTGAAGTAATCCCCGTCGCGCAATGCCGCCACATCGTGGAAGCACAAACTGCGCTCAGTCCCCGCCACGAACACCGACTGCTGGTCTGAGTTACCCGCGGTGAAATGGTTGAACGCCAGGTTCAACAGGATCGCCATGATCGCCGACGAACTGATGCCCGAGTGGAAAATGGTCGCGAACCAGCTTGGGAAGTGGTCATAGAAGTTCGGCGCGGCGATGGGGATCATGCCGAAGCCGATAGACGTGGCCACGATGATCAGGTTCATGTTGTTGCGGTAATCCACCTTGGACAGCGTGCGAATACCACTCGCCGCCACAGTGCCGAACAGCACGATCCCGGCGCCGCCGAGCACCGATGTCGGCACGGCCGCGATCACCCGGCCCATAAACGGCAACAGCCCCAGCACCACCAGAAACACCCCGCCCGTGGCCACCACAAAGCGGCTCTTCACCCCGGTCACCGCCACCAGGCCGACGTTCTGGGCGAATGCGCTTTGGGTGAATGAACCGAAGATCGGCGCGAACATGCTCGACAGCATGTCGGCGCGCAAGCCATTACCCAGGCGCTTGGAATCGACCTTGGTGTCGATGATCTCGCCCACCGCGAGGATGTCCGCCGAGGTTTCCACCAGGGTGACCATCACCACGATGCACATGGAAATGATTGCCGCCACCTGAAAGGTCGGCATGCCGAAATGGAACGGCGTGGGGAAACCGAACATTGGCCCCTGGGCCACACCGGAGAAATCCGCCATGCCCAGAAACACCGCGATCACCGTGCCGATCACCATCGCCAACAGAATCGACAGCCGCGAAATTGTCGCGCTGCCGATCTTGCTCAGCAGCAACACCAGCACCAGGGTCAACGCCGCGAGGCCGATATTGGCCATGCTGCCGAAGTCCGCCGCGCGGCTGTTGCCGCCCATGGCCCAGCGTGCCGCCACCGGCATCAGCGTGAGGCCAATGGTGGTGATCACAATGCCGGTGACCAACGGCGGAAAAAACTTGGTGATCCGTGAGAACACCGGCGTGATCAGCAAGCCGATAAACGACGCGGCCATCACCGCGCCGAGAATCGCCGGTATTCCGCCGGCGCCATCACTGCCGACTATCGCCACCATGGTTGCCACACCGGCAAAGGACACGCCCTGCACCAGCGGCAGTTGGCAGCCGAAAAACGGCAGGCCGAGGGTCTGCAACAGCGTGGCCAGGCCACCGGCAAACAGCGACGCGGCGATCAACAGGCCGATATCCGCCGGCGACAAACCGGCCGCCTGGCCGACGATCAACGGCACGGCAACGATGCCGCCGTACATGGTGAGCACATGCTGCAGGCCGTAAGCCATGTTGGCGGCGGCGCCAAGATTCTCATCTTCTGGCCGCTGCGGTGACGCCTTCGGGATAGTCATGGTGAGGGGTTCTCTGTTTTTGTTGTGCGAACACTGTATGCAATGTTTGGACTACATGTCCATAGAGTTGTATACAATCAATCGAACAAGATACCCTCCATCGGCGTTACAAAAACAATCCGGCCGTCATGAGCCAGAACGCCAAAGGACCTAAAACAATGAAAAAGGCATTACAGGGTGCAACCGTTGCATTGACCCTTCTCGGCGGTGGGGAGGCCGTCGCGGTGGAATGGATGAACAACAGCGTAGGATTTCGCTACGGCCAACACTTCACCAATCCGAATAACCCCGATGACTTCAGCAAACGCATCTACAGCTTCACCCACGCCAGTGGCTACCAATACGGCAGCAACTACCTGAACCTGGATGTGTTCCTGTCCGACAGCCACGACCCGCGCAAGGGCACCGACCATGGCGGCAGTGAGGTCTATGCCGTTTACCGGCATCAACTGTATGCCTCGCGGGTGTTTGATGTGCCGCTCGGCACCGGGCTGATCAAGGATTACGCGCTGACGCTGGGCTTTGATGCCAACCGCAACAACAACGTCGCCTCAGCCAAAAAGCGCGCAGTGGTGATTGGCCCGACGTTGAAGTTCAACACGGTCGGTGTGTTGGACCTGAGCCTGATGTACTACAAGGAAAAGAACCACACCGGCATCCCCGGCGCGCAGGAGTCAAACCATACGTTTGACGACACCTACATGCTCAACCTGACGTGGATGCGCCCGTTCGACATCGCCAACCATGCGGCGAAATTCCAGGGTTTTATCAATTACGTCGGGGAGAAAGGCGAGGACTACCATGGCCGCGACACCGCGCCAGAAACGCTGATGCGCACCGCGCTGATGGTCGCGGTACGGCCGGGTAAAAGTGTGAAGCCGAACCTGTATCTCGGCGTGGGTTACGAGTACTGGCACAACAAATTCGGCGTGGACGGCGGCCGGGGTACTCGGACGTCTACGCCGACGCTGAATATGGAAGTCACCTTCTAGCCACTGAAGAAACCCAATCAACTGTGGGAGCTGGCTTGCCTGCGATGCAGACACCTCGGTACTTCAGCATCACCGATGCCGATGCTGTCGCAGGCAAGCCAGCTCCCACATTTTTGATCCCATTTCAGCTTTAGGCGTTTGCCAGCTCCGAATCGTCCGTCTTCGGCCGCGCCAGCCAATAACCCAACACCGCCAACGGCGCAGTCGCCAGCATCACAATCACCGTAATCAACAGCGGCTGGTCAATCATCGACGACACCAGCAGGCTGCTGAGAAAGCACAGCCCCAGTTGCAAGGTGTTTTGCAGTGCCGCTGCCTTGCCGGAATTTTCCGCAAACGGCATCAGCGCATTCGCCACCACGATCGGGTAACTGGCGCCGTTGACCAGCGCCATCAGGCAGAACGGAATCAGCAAAGTGGTCAGGGTGGGCACGGTCAACGTGGCAACCAGGTACAACGCCACCATGCTGATGCAATAAGCCACCAGCAACCAGGGCAGCAGGGTTTTGCCCTGATAGCGCTGCAAGGCGCTGCGGCAGCTGTAACCACCAATCAGGAACGCCAAGGTCGGCAGCACGTAGCTCAGGCCGATGTCATTCGGGCTGTAACCCATGTTGCCCAGGATGAAGGGCGAGGCCGTCAGCCAGGCAAAGAAACTGGCCGAGCAGGCAGCAAAGATCATCACGTTGCCGGTGAACACGCGAGAGGTCAGCAACTTCCCATAACCGAGGCGCGAAGGCTCGCCCTCCTCTGTCCGACGTTTCGGCATTTTGCGCAGGAACAACGTCGGCAGCAGCAACAGCAGCGACACGCCCAGCAGTACACCGAAGATCGCCTGCCAGCCGAAGTGATTCAACACCATGGCGCCCAGCAACGGCGCCAGGGCCGGTGACAGCGACATCAGCGGCATGATGCTGGCGAACACGCGATGCGCCTTGTCGGCCGGGTATCGGTCGATCACCAGTGCCTGCCAGCTCACCGCCGCAGAACACACGCCGATCGCCTGCATAAAACGCAACGCCAGCAGTTGCGGCGCGGTCTCGACCCAGAACATGCCCAGGCAACCCGCTACAAACAGGCTCAGGCCCGCCAGCAGTACCGGCTTGCGCCCGAGGCGGTCGGACAACGGCCCCCACAACAACTGCCCCACCGCAAAACCGGCGAGGAAAATACTCAAGCTGGCGCCCACGGCGCCCGCACTGATGTGCAACTGCTCGCCCATGGCGCCGAACGCCGGCAAGTACATATCCATGGCGAGATAACCGAGCATGCTCAGCCCCGCCAGGTACCACGTGAAACCAAAAGAATTTTTCATTGAAGCCTTGCTGATCTTGCCATCAAACTATTTGCTGACTGGCGCCCATTATGAAGCTGACAGTGTGGGTGTGAAGCGATAATAATTGGACACCTCTATCAAATATTTTGAAGGCAACCATCATGTGGTCCGAATACTCGCTGGATGTGGTGGATGCCGTGGCGCGCCACGGCAGCTTCAGTGCGGCCGCCCAGGAACTGCACCGCGTGCCTTCGGCCATCAGCTACACGGTGCGTCAGCTTGAGGAATGGCTGGCGGTGCCGCTGTTTGTGCGTCGCCATCGTGACGTGGAGCTGACCCCGGCCGGCCGTCTATTTATAGACGAAGCCCGCGGCGTGATGAAAAAAATGCTCGGTACACGGCGTTTGTGCCAGCAGGTGGCGAATGGCTGGAGCGGCCAATTGAAGGTTGCGGTGGATTCCATCGTCAAACCCCAGCGCTGTCGGCAGCTGGTGCTGGACTTCTATCGGCAGTTTCCCGAGGTGGAATTGCTGTTGGAGTACGAGGTGTACAACGGCGTATGGGATGCCCTGGCCGATGAACGCACCGACATTGTGATCGGCGCCACCAGTGCGGTGCCGGTGGCCAGCCACTTCACCTTTCGCGACATGGGCCTGCTGAACTGGCTGTGTGTGGTCAGCGCCAAGCATCCGCTGGCGGCGCTGGACGGCTTGCTCAGTGACGATCAACTGCGGCCGTTCGCGTCGCTGTGCATGACCGACACCTCGCGCAACCTGCCCAAGCGCGATACCTGGACCCTGGATAACCAACGCCGGCTGGTGGTGCCCAACTGGTCCTCGGCGCTTGATTGCCTGCGCGATGGCCTGTGCGTCGGCATGGCGCCGGCGCATCAGGTGTTGCCGTGGATCGAACGCGGCGAGCTGGTCGCGCTGCAATTGCGCCGGCCGTTCCCGGCCAGCCCGTCGTGCGTGGCCTGGGCGCAGAGCAAATTGTCGCCGGCGATGAGTTGGTTGCTGGAGTACCTAGGCGATACCGAAACCATGAATCAGGAGTGGCTCAATGGCCCAGATCTGTGAAAGTCACACCGATTCGATATGGACTTGTGTGGGAGCTGGCTGGCCTGCGATGCAAGCGCCTCGGTCTTAATGTCAGACCGGGGTGATGCTATCGCAGGCCAGCCAGCTCCCACATTTTGATCGGGGTTCAATCCAGCAGGCGGGCGATGGCCCTTACGATCATCTCCACCTCCTTGGCCTCCAGCGTCAGCGGCGGCAGCAGGCGGATGATCTTGCCGCGCGTCACATTGATCAAAAGTCCATGCTCGTGCGCTGCGCGGTAGGCCAGATCGCGATAAGGCTGTGCCAGTTCGATCCCGACCATCAGGCCTTGCCCGCGAATCGCCAGCACCTGCGGGTGCTCGCTTAACTCCACACGCAGCCGCGCCAACAGCCGCTCGCCCTGTTGCGCGGCGTTCTGCAGCAAGCCTTGCTCTTCAATAATGTCCAGCACCGTGCAGCCCACGCGGCAGGCCAGCGGGTTGCCGCCGAATGTGCTGCCGTGGCTGCCGGGTGTGAACAGCCGGGCCACCGCGGACCGGGCCAGGCAGGCGCCGATGGGCACGCCATTGCCAAGGCCTTTGGCCAGCGTCATCACGTCCGGCACGATGCCTTCATGCTGGAACGCAAACCAGGCGCCGGTGCGGCCGATGCCGGTCTGGATCTCATCGAGCATCATCAGCCAACCGTGGCGCGTGCAATGCTCACGCAGGGCTTTCAAGTAGCCAGGCGGCGCTGGCAGCACGCCACTTTCGCCCTGGATCGGTTCCAGCAGCACCGCGGCAATGCGCGGGCCGAAGTGTTGCGTGATGGCTTCCAGCGCCGCCAGGTCGCCAAACCCGACCTTGAGAAAATCCCCCGGCAAGCGCTGAAACCCCAGGCGCACCGATGGCCCGTCGCTGGCCGCCATGGTGCCGAGGGTGCGCCCGTGAAACGCATTCTCCATCACGACCACCAGCGGCTCTTCGATGCCCTTTTTCCAGCCATGCAGCCGTGCGAGTTTCAGCGCTGTTTCGTTGGCTTCGGCGCCGGAGTTGTTGAAGAACGCACGGTCAAGGCCAGACAACTGTGCCAGGCGCTGGGCCAGCCGTTGCTGCCAATCAATGCTGTAGAGGTTGGAGGTGTGCAGCAACAGGCCCGCCTGTTCACTGATCGCCGTCACCAGCCGAGGGTGGGAATGCCCAACATTGGTCACCGCCACACCAGCCACCGCGTCGAGGTATTCACGGCCCTGCTGGTCCCACAGGCGCGTGCCCAGGCCACGGGTGAAGCTCAGGGCCAAGGGTTGATAGGTGGTCATCAGGCAGGCGGCGGTCATGGTGGCAAGCTCCAGTGCATCATGGTGATGGCACCAGTATCGTTAGCCATCCGAGCTGGATAAACTGCACATTCCTGTAATGACTTTAAACCAGAGCTTGATAATGGATCTGTTCCAGGCAATGTCGGTGTACGTCAAAGTGGTCGAGACCGGCAGCATGACGGCTGCCGCGCAGGAGTGCGGGATGTCGACCACCATGGTCGGCAATCATTTGCGCGCCCTGGAGCAGCGCCTGGGTGTCAGCTTGCTCAAGCGCACCACGCGCAAGCAAAGCCTCACCGAATTTGGCGGGCAGTATTACCAGCGCTGCCTGGAGGTGCTGGGGCTGGTAGCCGACTCTGAAGTGTTGGCAGAGCAGGCCCACAGCGAAACGCCCAAAGGCAACCTGCGCATCACCGCGCCACCGGTATTCGGCACCGAACGCCTGACGCCCGCCCTGAGCGAATTTTCCCAACGCTACCCGCTGATCAACCTCTACGTGGTGCTCAGCAACGAGCGGATGGACCTGGTCGACAGCGGCTTCGACGTAGCAATCCGTCTTGGCGAGCTGGAAACCTCCAGCCTGATCGCCCGGCCCATGCAGGCCTACACCCTCACCCTCTGCGCTTCGCCGGATTACCTGGCACGCCGCGGCACGCCGCAGACACCCAATGACCTGCAGCACCATGACTGCCTGGCGTTCGCCTACCCGGCGACCGACAACTGGCGCGACTCCGACAAACTGTGGCGCCTGACCGGCGAGGAAGGCGAGGTGGAGGTGCCGGTGTCCGGGTCATTGACCATCAACAGCTCGCAGGGCCTGCGCCAGGCGGCCGTAAACGGCATGGGCATCATCATGCTGGCCGACGCCCTGGTGCAACCGGACCTGGAGAGCGGCAAGTTGGTAGCCTTGTTAACCGCCTACAGGCTGCCCTGCCGCCCCATGCACCTGCTTTACAGACAGGATCGCTACCGCCTGCCCAAGCTGCGCGCCTTTGTGGATTTCGCCATGGAAAAGTGGGCGCGCTAGAAGCCCACGCCCAACGCCCGCAGGCGCGCCGCCGTGCGCTCGGCCGACACGTGGTGGATGCCTTGCCAACCGAGGGCCACGGCGGCCTCGACATTGCCCGCCACGTCGTCGATAAACACTACTTCGCCCGGTTGAATATCCGGCAAATGGGCGCGCACCTGGCCGAGGCTCGCGTGATAAATCGCCGCGTCCGGCTTGATTTGCTTCAACTCGCCGGAGACCACAATGTCGCGGAAATACTGCAGGAACGGGTAATTGGCCCGCGCATAGGGAAAGGTTTCAGCCGACCAGTTGGTCAGCCCGAACAGCGGCATATCGGCTTGATGCAACGCCTCGAGAATCGCCACACCTTCGGGCAACGCGCCGCGCAGCATCTCGTGCCAACGGTCGTAATAGGCCTGGATCAAGGGTTTGTGTTCCGGGTACTGCTCGATCAGGTGGCGAGTGCCTTCGGCCAGGCTGCGACCGGCGTCCTGCTCGGTGTTCCAGGCTTGAGTGCAAATGGTGTCGAGAAAGTGTTGCCGCTCGTGATCGTCGGCAATCAGCTGGCGGTACAGGTGGTGCGGGTTCCAGTCGAACAGGACACCGCCGAAATCAAAAACTACTGCACGAATCGTCATCAGATCCTCCGTTAGCGTGGCTTGATAGCCGTAGGAGTCTGGCAGATTAAGGGCAGTGGCGGGAGCGCGATGGCTTGCAGGAGGGTTTTGAATTCACAAAAAGCAATGTGGGAGCGGGCTTGCTCGCGAAAGCGGTGTGTCAGCCACTGTATTTGATACTGACATACCGCATTCGCGAGCAAGCCCGCTCCCACCTTTTTTGACCGTGTTTTAGGCCTGGATCAGGCCTTTGATCTTCACGGTCGGGTTTACGTCAGCGTCGTAGTCCACGCCGTCGATTTCAAAACCGAACAAACGCAGGAACTCAGCCTTGTAACCGGCAAAGTCGCTGATTTCGTTAACGTTTTCGTCAGTCACCTGGTTCCACAGCGCCGCCACGGCGTCCTGGACTTTGGGCTCCAGCTCAGCCAGGTCGGCACGCAGGCGGCCGTCGGCATCCAGCTTCGGCTCTTTGCCGTACAGGCTGTCCTTGAACAGGCCGTAGACCTGCTCGATGCAGCCTTCGTGGGTGCCCTGCTCTTTCATCACTTTGAACAGCAGCGACAGGTACAGCGGCATGATCGGGATCGCCGAACTGGCCTGGGTAACCACAGCCTTGAGCACCGACACACGGGCGTCGCCCTTGAGTGCGGCGAGGTTGTCGCGCAGGGTCAGGACTTTCTTGTCGAGGTCTTTCTTGGCTTCGCCGATGGAGCCGTTCCAGTAAATGTCCTGGGTCAGCTTTTCACCGAGGTAGGTGAAGGCGGTGGTCTTGGCGCCTTCAGCCAGCACGTCGGCGTCACGCAGCGCGTCGATCCACAGCTGCCAGTCTTCGCCGCCCATGACTTTCACGGTGCCGTCGATTTCTTCCTGGGTCGCAGGCTCAAGCGTGGTATCGACCACAACGCCTTTGTCGGTGTTGATACCGCGCAGGGTCACGGCCTTGCCGATCGGCTTGAGGGTGGAGGTGTGCACCACGCCTTGCGGGTCGGTACGGCGTGGCGCGGCCAGGCTGTACACCACCAGGTCGATTTTGCCGAGGTCTTTCTTGATGGTTTCGATGGTCAGGCGCTTGATCTCGTCGGAGAACGCGTCGCCGTTGATGCTCTTGGCGTACAGGCCTTTTTCAACGGCAAACTTCTCGAACGCTGCGCTGTTGTACCAGCCGGCGGAGCTCAGCTTGCCTTCTTCGCCTTCTTTCTCAAAAAACACACCCAAGGTATCGGCGCCGCAGCCAAACGCAGCACTGATGCGCGCGGCCAGGCCGTAACCGGTGGAGGCGCCGAGGACCAGCACCTTCTTCGGGCCGCCTTCGATGACGCCATGCTGGGTGACGTAGTCGATCTGCTCTTTGACGTTCGCTTCACAGCCAACAGGGTGAGCGGTCACACAGATAAAGCCACGAACCCGCGGTTTGATGATCATAAAATTTCTGCCTCTTCCAAGGTGCCGAAGGCCAATGGTGGCCATTCAACTTAATCGTACCGGTCTATGACGTCCAAAAAACCGAAGCGTCACGATAGTCGCAAATCTTCTGTTTACAAAATCCAATCCACAAAAGGCCGGATACACCAGCGCGCGGGTTAAAAACTGTGCCAGGCCTTCACAATTTCGCAATATTTAAAACGCCCAGCGCCGCCGGAACCCACTATCATGGCAACATTGTTTCGCTTTGTTTCAGGTTCGGAGCCACGCTTCATGAGTAAAAGTGCTGTTCAAAAAAAGCTGGTCTCAGCCGCCTGGGTGCTGGGCGTTCTGTTGTTCATGTACTGCTTCCCGCGCACCAGCCTGGTATTTCTGTTGCTGGTGCTGTTCTGCGGCATTTATGACTTCCTGCGCAACGGCCTGTACGACCGCGACACGATCAAGAAATACTTCGTTGGCAACGGCCGCAACACCTGGATATTGGCGCCGTTCAATACCCTGTTCGACCTCTTCAGCCTGCGCAACCGCCACGTCTACACCATGAACGACCTGCCGCCCGCCTGGCGTGAAGACCTGCAACAGGTAATCGACGACGCCATGGCCCACAAGGACGAAATCATCGGTTACCTGGACGAACGCATGGCCGAGAAAAAGCGCGGCATGTTGTTTTTCCAATGGTACGGCCGCCCGATCGAAACCACACTGGACATCCCGCAGCTGCGCAAAAAACTGCCGTTCGTGAAGACCATCGGGGTGTCGGTGTTCAACGAAAACCGCTCGACGTCGTTCCACTTCGGCCCGCTGCGCATGATGTTCCGAGTGCTCTACAACATGGCGCCGGCGCCGCACCACGAGGGTGTTTACATCCAGGTGGGCAAACACAAGCATTATTGGCACGACGACCCGCTGTTTATCTTCGATGACACGCTGATGCACGCGTCCTTCAACAAGAACGACGCAAAGCGTTACTGCCTGTTCATCGATATCGTGCGGCCGACCTTGCTGCCCTCCGTGCTCAACGCCGTGATCTCGGGCTTTGCCGGGCTGGTGTTTACCCTGCGTCGGGTTTTCTACAAAAACTGGAAGCTGATTCAGTAAGTTCTGCGGCATGATGGTGCTGGACGGAGTTTGCGCACGGCCTCATGCCTGCCAAACTGTGCGTCTCGTGCGACCGAGTTCGGCGCTCACCATTCTCCAGCCATCGCCACCCCTGGCGGGTGCGGTGGCTGTGCTTTCAAGGAATCAGAATGCCCCAACGTCAAGTCATCAATGCCTCCGTCAGCCCCAAGGGCAGCCTCGAAACCCTGTCCCAGCGTGAAGTCCAGCAACTGAGCGAAGCCGGTACCGGCAGCATCTACACGTTGTTCCGCCAGTGCGCTTTGGCCATCCTTAACACTGGCGCGCACATCGACAACGCCAAGACCATCCTCGACGCCTACAAAGACTTTGAAGTGCGTATCCATCAACAGGATCGCGGCGTACGCCTGGAACTGTTGAATGCGCCGGCCGACGCCTTCGTCGATGGTGAAATGATCGCCAGCACCCGCGAAATGCTGTTCAGCGCCCTGCGCGACATCGTCTACACCGAGAACGAGCTGGACAGTCAACGCATCGACCTGAGCAATTCCCAGGGCATCACCGACTACGTGTTCCACCTGCTGCGCAACGCCCGTACGTTGCGTCCGGGTGTCGAGCCGAAAATCGTGGTGTGCTGGGGCGGCCACTCGATCAATACCGAAGAATACAAATACACCAAGAAAGTCGGCCACGAACTGGGCCTGCGCAGCCTCGACGTATGCACCGGTTGCGGCCCCGGCGTGATGAAAGGTCCGATGAAAGGCGCGACCATTTCCCACGCCAAACAGCGCATCACCGGCGGCCGCTACCTGGGCCTGACCGAGCCGGGCATCATCGCTGCCGAAGCGCCAAACCCGATCGTTAACGAGCTGGTGATTCTGCCGGACATCGAAAAACGCCTGGAAGCCTTCGTGCGCGTCGGCCACGGCATCATCATCTTCCCGGGCGGCGCCGGTACGGCTGAAGAGTTCCTGTACCTGCTGGGCATCCTGATGCACCCGGACAACCGCGACGTGCCGTTCCCGGTCATCCTCACCGGGCCGAAACACGCGGCGCCGTACCTGCAACAACTGCATGCCTTCGTCGGTGCCACCCTCGGCGAAGCGGCGCAGGCGCACTACCAGATCATCATCGACGACCCGGCCGAAGTGGCACGCCAAATGACGGCCGGGCTCAAGGCCGTGAAGCAGTTCCGCCGCGAGCGCAATGACGCGTTCCACTTCAACTGGCTGCTGAAGATCGACGAAGGCTTCCAGCGCCCGTTCGACCCGACCCACGAAAACATGGCTGGCCTGCAACTGAGCCACGCCCTGCCGCCCCACGAACTGGCCGCCAACCTGCGCCGCGCGTTCTCGGGGATCGTGGCCGGTAACGTCAAGGACAAGGGCATTCGCCTGATCGAGCAGCACGGCCCGTACGAAATCCACGGCGACCCGGCCATCATGAAACCGCTGGACGAGCTGCTACAGGCGTTTGTCGCCCAGCACCGCATGAAGCTGCCGGGCGGTGCCGCGTATGTACCGTGTTATCGCGTGGTGCAATGAATTAGCGCTGTACCGCCACACATTTGATTTCCACCAGTAACCCGGGATGCGCCAGTTCTGACACGCCAATGGTCGTCCAGGCGCAATGCCCGCGTGGGAACAGGCGGTTTTTCACCTCGCGAAAAACCGCCATGTGCTGGCTCATATCAACGTGATAGGTGGTCATGTCGACCACGTCTTCAAAACGGCAGCCGCCCTCCTCCAATACCTGCCGCAGGTTCTCCCAAGCGGCGATAAATTGCGCCTCGGGGTCTGCTATCACGGCCAATTCCGGCGTGCGGCCGACCTGGCCTGCGCAATACAAAGTGTTGCCAACTTTTACGGCAGGCACGTAGCCCGCGCGCTCTACGATGGGTTGCATGGCGGGCGGGATGATGCGGTGGCGGTCGGTCATAGCTTGTATCTCTTAGGGTCTCTGAAAAGCGTGTGAACGTGAAAACTTCGAGCTAGGGTTTTACCTGTTCCCACCCACGTCTACCAGCGAGCGACCTATGGACCAACGGATCTTGTCCTACATCAATCCTTACCTTAGGGTAAGGAACATTACGATGGAGATCTTCACTATGGCGACCGCCACACTGACTTCAAAAGGGCAAATCACCATCCCGGTCCAAGTCAGGACCGCACTGGGTCTGGAAACCGGCGACCGGGTTGAGTTTGTCGAAACGGAAGACGGCAAGTTTTCCATCATTGCCGCGAGCAAAACCGTTCACGACCTCAAAGGGTTGATCCGCAAGCCCGCCCAAGCCGTGTCGATTGACGATATGAACCGCGCCATCGCTGCGCAGGGAGCAAAAGCGCAATGATCGGCCTGGATACCAATGTGCTGGTGCGTTATGTCACCCAGGATGATCCCGTTCAGTCCCCCAAGGCGTCCGAGCTGATCGAATCGCTCACCACGCTTTCGCCGGGTTTCGTCAGCCTGGTGTGCGTGGTGGAACTGGTATGGGTGTTACAAAGCTGCTACCAATCGGCCAAGAGTGATGTGGTGACGGTTCTGGAAACGCTGCTGCGTACGCGTGAATTGACCGTCGAACATGCCGAGATCATCTGGCAGGCACTGCGACGATTCACGGCGGGCAAAGCCGAGTTCGCCGACTACCTGATAGAGCGCTGTGCCCATGCGGCAGGCTGTGAATACACCGCCACCTTTGACGTCAACGCGGCCAAGGCCACCGGGATGAAGCGCTTGGCCTGACCGGCAGCGTTGCAGCGAATTGCGGGCTTTGGTAAAAACCGCCCCTACCCTTGATCGAGAGACACCCAACGTGCGCACGCTTTTGCTCGCAGCCTTGGCCCTGACGCCGACCTTTACCCTGGCCGACACCATCGCCTGGCCCGACCTGCCGAAAACCTGCTTCGTCAGCGGCCGGCCCGCCACCAGTGTGGATGTCGACACTGGCTGCGCGGCGTTCCTGATCAATGTACAAGGCAAGGCGGCGGGCACGCCGATCAAGCTGGATATTCCCCAGTACGCCCTGCATGTGGACGAAGCTACGGGCAAGGAAACGCCGGTGATCATCATCCAGGCCGAAGAAAACGGCGAGATCAAGGCCGTGGGCTACAAGGAATTGGGCACCGATCAGCTCGGTGCCGCGTTGCTGCGGGAGGTTCGGCTGCTGGGCACCCAAAAGCCGACCTAGCGGTTTTTTGCAGGCGCGAACCCGCTCACGCCTGCGGCCAGGCGTTCGGCCAGGGTTCAGCGAACCCAGCCACCGCCCTGCCAGTGGTAACCGTCATTGCGCTGCACCCAGTGCGGATGCACATAACGATAGCCTTCGCGCACTTGCTCCCAATGGCCGTGCACCGCGACGTATCGCCCGCCAGCCCAGCGCCAGTAGCCGCGTGACCAGACATAACCGTAGCGCGGCGCAGGTTCCACCTCGATCACTTGAACCGGCGGCGGTTGCGGCGCGACCACTTCGACATACTCACGCTGTACCGGCCCGCGCTCATGCACCACACGTTCTTGCACACACCCGGACGCTGCGACGACAACCGCCGCCAATGCCGCATAACGTAGCAACATACAAAACCCTCGGGCGCGTACGCCCAGCACCTGCACCAATAAAAAATGCCCCCATGTTTCAGCCGCGCTCCTGCTTGGCTATGGGTTCTTTTTAACAGGTGATGTCTGTCGGCTTGCTGAACCTGCAGACCTCAGGAAGCACAGGCGACGGTCGGTTGTTTCAGACGCACCAGCACCAACCCCGTCACCACCACCGCAATACCGGCGTAGGTTGAGCCCTGGATCGCATCGCCAAACATCAACGCCGCCCACACCAGGGTGACCGGTGGCTCCAGATAGACCAGCGCTGCCACGTGGGTCGCTGTCATTACCCGCAACAACATCCACAAGCTCAAATAGGCGACGAATGTGGAAAACACCGTCAGCCAGACGATTGAGATCAACACCTCCGAGTCATGAGGAACACTGAAGGTGCCGGTATAGAGCACGGCGCCGGAAAAGCCGATCAGCGTCAGCAGCGACTGGATGAACAGCGGCAACACCAACCCCGCGTGCTGGCGCTGCGCGGTACGGCGCTCATACAAGGTCGCCAGCGTCAGCCCCAGCGCTGCGGCCAGTGGCAACAAGTACATGACAAAGCCGGCGCTCTGCCCGCCACTGCTGTACTGCCCGGCAATCACGATGGAGACGCCGATAAAGCTGATCATCAACCCGATCCACTGCCAGCCACCGCTGCGCTCGGCAGCGCTGCCGGTCGACAATGCCGCCGTCATCAATGGCTGCAGCGCCGCGATGATGGCCGCAATGCCGGGCGGCAAACCATTTTGGATCGCCACATACAGGCAACTCAGGTAGAGGAACTGCGACAGAAAGCCGATCACGGCGTAGTGACGAATCTGAGCCCAGGTCACCTTCAACAGCTTCACGTTCAAAAACAGCCCCAGGCACACCGACACCAGCAGGAAGCGCCAAAACAGCAGGTTGAATGCCCCGCTGCCTTGCGTACCCAACTTGGCGCCGATGTAGCCGGAGCTCCAGGACAGCACGAATGCCACCTGCAACAGCAGCCGTTTCAAGGTTGATCGCGTCATGAGGCCTCCCGTCAGTGCACGTTGACTGAAAGGCTAAGGGCCGCGCATGCTTCTGTATATTTGAATTACTTGCACCACAAATTCGTAATCGTGGAATCATGGCCAAGCAACTGAACATCGACTTGTTACGCACTTTTCACGCCGTGGCGCGCTTTCGGCGCTTCAACGAGGCGGCCGAGCATGTGCACCGCAGCGCGTCGACCGTGACCACACAAATTCAAAAGCTTGAGGAGCAAATCGGCCAGCGCCTGTTCAGCCGCAACAACCAGGGCGTGGAGCTGACCCTGTATGGCCAGAAGCTGCTCGGCGAAACCACCGAGTTTCTCAAGAGCCATGACCGCCTGCTGATCGCCCTGATGCCACAGCGCATGCAGGGCAAGATTCGTCTGGGCATTCCCGATACCTATGCGCCGGCGTTCATGCAGGCGTTTTTGCCGCGCTTGATCGCCGACAACCCCTTGCTGGAACTGGAAATCGAAGCGCGCACCAGCGGTGAGCTGCTGAATATGTTTATGGCCAACCAGCTCGACCTGGCCATCACCGTCAGCGCACAACCGCTGGCCCAGGGCGAACGCCTGGGGCCGGTGCAGCCGCTGTGGGTGGCGGCCGAGAGCTTCAGTTGCGCGCCGAATGCGGCGCTGCCGATCACCGTGCCGGTTGCCGGCTGCCCGTACCGTGCGGCGGCGTTGCAGGCGCTGAAGGATCACGGGATTTACCACCGGGTATTGCTGGAGAGCCCCAATTCCACGGCGGTCGAGGCCTGTATCCGCAGCGGCGTGGCGGTGGGGTTGATCGAAGAAAGCCGCATGGGCAGCGGGCTGACGCAAAAGATTGCAGGGTTCGAGTTACCCCCACTGCCGGTGCATCATCTGTACCTGCTGTGCGACAGCAGCAATGCACTGGCCCTGCATCTGTATGCGCAGGTAAAACAGGGCTTCCACATTTGAGCCCTCACGCCTGGCCGAAGCGCGCCAGCACCGTCTCGACAAACCGCCGCAACTTGGCAGTGCGCTGCCGGTTGGCGGTGTAAACCAAGTGCATGGGGCGGCTGGGCGCCTCAAATGCCGGCAGTACCCGCACCAACTCGCCCCGGGCCAAGGCCGGGTGCAGGAAGTCTTCGGCGCCCAGCACGATGCCGAAGCCATCGAGTGCCGCCGACATCAACGCCCGGCTTTCGTTGATTTGAAGGCGGCTGGCGACCTGCACCGTGTAGGGCGTTGCGCCTTGGTAGAAGACCCATTCACGGTCCGCCGGGCGTGACCAAAAGGCGTAGCCCAGGCATTCATGTTGCGCCAGGTCTGCCGGGCACTGTGGCGTCCCTCGCACCGCCAGATACGCCGGCGCCGCGCACACCACCAAGCGATAAGGTGCCAAGGGCCGGGCCGTTAAACCGGTGGTGGCCAAAGGGCCGATACGGAACGCCGCCTCATAGCCTTCCTCCACCAAGTCAACGAAACGATCCGTGAGGTGCAGGTCAATTTCTACGTCCGGGTTGTCACGCAAAAACGCGGTAATCAGCGGCATCAGGCTGTAGGAACCGAAGGTGACCGGGGCGGTGACTCTCAGCTTGCCGCGCGGCGTGTCATTCATGATCTGGGCGAGCGAATCGGCAGCCTCAGCCTCCGTCAGGATATGTTTGCAACGTTCGTAGTACGCGTGCCCCAGCTCGGTCAGGCTTTGCCGACGCGTGGTGCGGTTAAGCAAGCGCGCGCCGAGGCGTTGCTCCAGGGCGGCAACATGCTTGGCAACCATTTGCGCGGACATGTTCAAGCGCTCGGCGGCGCGGGCGTAGGAGCCCAACTCGGCGGCCATCACAAAGGCATGCATGCTTGAAAGACGGTCCATCATTCCCTACTCCCAGTAACAACACCCACGCCAAAACGCTCATTTATCGCCAGCTAGTTGCCAATCATCATAACTGCTCGATGACTTACAAGGAGCAAGACCATGAAGATCGGCGTGATTGGAGCAGGTTTCATCGGGCGAGCCGTGGCACAGCTGGCGCTGGCCGCCGGGCATGAGGTGATGTTAAGCAACTCCCGTGGCCCGCAGACCATGAGCAGCGTGCTCAGTGGCCTACTCGGCGTTGAGGTGGGCAGTGCCGAGGATGCCGCCCGGTTTGGCGACGTCGTGCTGGTGGCCATTCCGTTTGAACACTACCGCAGCGTGCCCGCGCAATGGCTGGAAGGCAAAACGGTGCTGGACGCCAACAATTACTACCCCAACCGCGACGGGCATATCGCCGTGCTGGACCGTTTTGAAACCACCACCAGCCGGCTGCTGGCCGAGCATCTACCGCATTCCAACGTGGTCAAGGTGTTCAATGCGATTTTTGCCCTCGACCTGACGCAAGACGCCCGCCCCCACGGCGCGCCCGCCCGCCGTGCACTGCCGGTGGCCGCCGATGACGCCGCAGCGAAGGCGCAAGTAATCAAGCTGCTCGACGAGCTCGGTTTCGACGCCGTAGACGCAGGAGGGCTGGATGAAAGCTGGCGTTTTGAGCGGGCAAAACCTGCGTACTGCGTGCCGCTGGACCAAGCGGGTTTAACTGCGGCGCTGGCAGCTGCCGAACGCACGGTGGAACTGCCGCCGGTCGAACGCGTGCGCGCCTGAACACGCGCGCACAAAAAAGCCCGCTGACCGTGACCGGTTCAGCGGGCTTCTTACAGCGGTTTGACCTTTGGCTTACAGCGCCAGGTCAGACGCCGGCTTGCTCGGCTCAGCCGCAGGCTTGGCAGCCTCGGTGGCTTCGGTCGCCTTTGGCGCGTTCAACTGCGGAATCGCAGGCGGTGGGGTCAGTTGCAGGATGCCGGCAGTGTAAGCCCACTCCTTCGCAACAGCCTCAGGGCTGTCATTCAGCTTGGTGCCGTAGCTCGGCACGATCTGGTGCAGTTTGGCCTGCCACTCAGGGGTCGCGACCTTGTCCTTGAACACTTTTTGCAGCACGGTCAGCATGATCGGAGCCGCGGTCGACGCGCCTGGCGATGCACCCAACAGGCCTGCGATGGTGTTGTCGGCGGAGCTGACCACTTCGGTACCGAGTTTCAGGACGCCGCCCTGCTCTTCGTCACGCTTGATGATCTGCACGCGCTGACCGGCTTGCCACAGGCGCCAGTCTTCTTTCTTGGCGTTCGGGAAGTACTCTTTCAGGGCGTTGTAGCGGTCGTCATCCGACAGCATCAGTTGGCCGGCAAGGTACTCGACCAGTGGGTATTCACGAATACCGACTTTGGTCATTGGCCAGATGTTGTGGGTGGTGGTGCTGGTCAGCAGGTCCAGGTACGAGCCTTCTTTCAGGAACTTGGTCGAGAAGGTTGCGAATGGGCCAAACAGAATCACACGCTTGCCATCCAGCACGCGGGTGTCCAGGTGCGGAACCGACATCGGTGGCGCGCCAACCGAAGCCTTACCGTAGGCCTTGGCCAGGTGCTGCTCGGCAATCGTTGGGTTATCGGTCACCAGGAACGAACCGCCCACCGGGAAGCCCGCGTATTCCTTGGCTTCAGGAATGCCCGACTTCTGCAGCAGGTGCAGGGCACCGCCGCCGGCGCCGATGAACACGAACTTGGCGTCGGTTTCAGTCTTGGTGCCGTCTTTCAGGTTTTTGTAGCTCACACGCCACGAACCGTCGGCGTTTTTGGTGATGTCCTGCACTTCGCTCGACAGTTTCAGGTCGAACTTAGGGGTGGTTTGCAGGTGGGCAACGAACTGGCGGGTGATCTCGCCGAAGTTCACGTCGGTGCCGATCGGGGTCCAGGTGGCCGCGATTTTCTGGTTCGGGTCACGCCCTTCCATCATCAGCGGAACCCACTTGGCGATTTGCGCCGGGTCTTCGGAGTACTGCATGCCAGCGAACAGCGGGCTCGCTTGCAGGGCTTCGTAGCGTTTTTTCAGGAACTTGATGTTGTCATCGCCCCACACGAAGCTCATGTGCGGTGTGGAGTTGATGAACGAACGTGGGTTCTTCAACACGCCCTGCTGGACCTGCCAGGACCAGAACTGACGGGAGATCTGGAACGCTTCGTTGATCTCGACCGCTTTCGGGATCTCAACGGTGCCGTCCTTGTTTTCCGGGGTGTAGTTCAGCTCAGCCAGGGCCGAGTGACCGGTACCGGCGTTGTTCCAGCCGTTGGAGCTTTCTTCGGCCACGCCATCCAGGCGCTCGACCATCTCCATCGACCAGTCCGGCTGCAGCTCGTTGAGCCATACACCCAGGGTCGCACTCATGATGCCGCCGCCGATCAGCAGCACATCGACTTTCTTTGCCTCTTCCGCGTGAACGGAGGTGATCCCCATCGACAAAGCCAGCCCCAGCAGGGCAGTGTTTACTTTTTTAAACATCAGTAGCACCTATGATAAAACGCCATCCGCCCTACCGCCCCTGAGCATGGGCAACCCTTTATCACGCCGCGCCAGGCAGCGCGCCGCGGGGTTTGCACATTCACGAGAGAGCCGCAGGGTGGGCACACAAGGCCGACGTATCGACCTCACTGTTTATGTCCCTTCTGCGCTGACTTTTTATCATTATTGGCTTCAGCTACCTGGGCGACAGCCAATCGCCGGGACGTATACGGGTGTACGTGCCGGGAAAGACCAGACCAAGACGGCGCGCAGAATATCACGCCAAAGCGCGTTTATGCGCCGTTTGGCCAATTGACAGCTCTAAATCGCGGCTTTTAACGCGCCGCTGTCAAGCCAGGCAGGCGCGACGTGGCGTCACAGGTGGCTAGATGAAACTGAACTCTGCTGCAAACGGCTGTTCTAGACACCTTCGCCGCTGCTTGCGTAGCATCGGCGGCTGTCCTTCGTGCAATCCTTCCAAACAGAGTTACCCATGACTATCCAGCAAACACCCGGGCACGTACTGCCCGCGCGCAGCGCCGCCAAAATGGAAGCTGCCATGGCCGTGGGCGCCTTCGCGATCGGCACCGGCGAATTCGCCATCATGGGGTTGATGCCCGACATCGCCCACAATTTGAATTTGAGCGAACCCCAAGTCGGCCACGCCATCAGCGCCTACGCCCTTGGCGTCATGGTCGGCGCGCCACTGCTGGCCATCCTCGGCGCCAAATTGCTGCGCAAACACATGCTCTTATTGCTGATGGGCCTGTACGCGCTGGGCAACCTCGCCACCGCCTTCACCCCGACCTTCGGCTCGCTGGTGGCCTTCCGCTTTATCAGCGGCCTGCCCCACGGCGCCTACTTCGGCATCGCCGCTGTCGTCGCCTCGAGCATGGTGCCCAACGACAAACGCGCCGGCGCCGTGGCCCGCGTGATGATGGGCCTCACCCTGGCCATGCTGCTCGGCAACCCCATCGCCACCTTCCTGGGCCAACACCTGGGCTGGCGCTCGGCGTTCGCCCTGGTCAGCGCCATCGCCCTGTGCACCATCGCGCTGGTCTGGCAATTCGTGCCGGACCGCCGCGACGAACCACGCAGCGACCCGCGCAAAGAACTGCGCGCCTTCACCAAACCCCAGGTGTGGATGGCCCTGTCCATCGGCGCGATTGGCTTTGCCGGCATGTTCTGCGTGTTCAGCTACCTCGCCCCGACTATGCTCGAAGTGACCAAAGTTTCGCCCCAATGGATCCCCTTCGGCCTCGCCGCGTTTGGCGTGGGCGGCATCATCGGCAACATCGCCGGCGGCAAGCTGTTCGACCGTCTGCAATTTCGCGCCGTGGGCTGGATTATGGTGTGGTCGATGGCCGTGCTGATCTTCTTCACCTTCGCCGCCAGTGCGCTGTGGAGCGTACTGCTGGGCATCGGTTTGGTCGGCACCATGATTGCCATGGCCGCGCCGCTGCAGATTCGCTTGATGGACATTGCCCACGAAGCGCCGAGCTTGGCAGCGGCGTCTAACCACGCAGCGTTCAACCTGGCGAACGCGCTGGGGCCGTGGTTTGGCGGGATGGCAATTACGGCGGGTTATGGCTGGACCAGTACCGGCTACATCGGCGCCGCCACCGCACTCGTCGGCCTGGGCATCTACCTCATCGCCCGCCGCATGAAAGGCGGCCACTGACACGTCCCAGACCAACACACCCCTAAGGTGGGCATTCTAAAGGTGGGAGGGGGCTTGCCCCCGATAGCGGTGGGCCAGTCAACACACCTCTGACTGCCCCACCACCCCCTCAATCATCATGCAACAACCCCGCCCCATACTCCCCATAACTACTCCCCAGCCCACTGCCGCCAAAATTCATCTTGGCCGCCTTGCTCGGGCTATGGTCCCCAAACGCCTGGCATCCGCCAGAGAAACAAGGGTCACCACTCCCGCCCGACGACCCCGTCGAACAAGCGCCCAACAGCAACGTGCCAGCAATTAGCGCGACTTTAACCAGGTTCGAGATCATGTTTTCAGTTCCCTGTGGGCTGGAGGTGCAAGGGGCGTCTCTTAAGTGGGAGCGTAGTCCTCAACGGTGCGGGGAATTATGAAACTTTGCTGGGTGACAGCATGGGTTCAGGTTGCCGCCTTGGGGTGAGGCGGCGGGGTTGGGGGTCAGGCAATGGCGGCAAGCGCGACTTGGTCTTGGGCTCGGGCGACGAGTAGAGCGCTTAGGTCGATGAGTTGTTGGATGCCGAGGAGGATGGCGCGGTGCGGGTCTTCGAGGTCGAAGGCCAGGGTGGCGGCCATTTGGTTGGCGGAGTCGAGGTTTTCGGAGGCGTTGGCTAGGAGGGTTTCGGTGTCGATGTTGGGGCTGACGTGGAATAGGTTGGTGGTTGGATGGTCAGCGGCGGCAGTGTCGTCGGATGGCGGCAGGTAATGATGGATAGCACGCTGAGCGGCAGCATGAAGCTTGGCGTCAGTGGGTTCAGCGTTTGGGGCATGTGGCGGATTGGGTGTGACCTTGTACATGGCGAAGCTCCTTTAGAATTCCAGGAACTACCAAACTCACTTCCACATGAGGGTGGCAGCTGTACGCAGGTGTGGAAGACCAGGGCTAAAGGACCCGGCGCACCGAAGTGCCCCGCGCACAGCCGCCATAAGCAATCATACAGACGTAAAAAAACGTCGGTAGGTGTTTATGGGCGATTGAACGCCTTCAGCTTGGTCGGACTTCCACATCCGGCCGCTGGATTGTCAGCGGCTGGGGGAGGTTAGCTAGGGGAGGTCTGAGGGGCAAGCTGAGAAAAGTGTGGGAAACTTCCTAGAAAAACGAGGCCTGACCTAAAATTTTCCAGACTTTATTTATTGATATCACATTGATATCATTAGAGCCATGTACTCTCAATGGATTTGATGTATGTCTATCGACATGGAACCCAAAATAAAAAATAGCCCCCTACTAACCCCTATGGACATTGAAGCTGATAAGAACATAGAGAAATGGCTTGTACATGCAAATAGATTTCTAAACAGATCAAAGCACAAAATAGGCACAGCAATAAGCAATAAGGTTTTGCAAATAAGCAAGTACAACCTTATTCCAACTATACTAAGCTCAATAATATTCAGTTATTTAGCACTGAATGACGACATAAAAGCATCTGTGCGTCGACTGACCCCGGCGCCGGTAAGAGCAATAATAATCGAAAGTTTTAGCGTAAATAGCATTACGCTCACCCTAGCCGTATCTGCAATAGTCATGGCGACATGGGTTCTTTGCTCTAACAGCATAAGCGACATAATTTTAAAGCGTCAAAACAAAAGACTAGCACATGAAATAGAAATTCTTAGACGTCAACACGACAGCAAAATAATTGACTGCACCGATTTGTTCAGTAAATTCATCTACTCAACCTATAGAAAATTAAAATATGGCGTCACAGAACGAATCAGTTTATACGTATTAGAACTTGACCATTTCCGATGCGTTGGTAGACACTCTGATAACGAGAAGCACACGGAGTTCCCCAAGAAAATGTACGCTAAGGAATCAGGCTTAATTGGACATGCTTGGACGCTAGGAAATGCCACTGTAACCGCCCTTC
Organism: Pseudomonas sp. TWRC1-2; assembly: GCF_049896685.1. Taxonomy (NCBI): domain Bacteria; kingdom Pseudomonadati; phylum Pseudomonadota; class Gammaproteobacteria; order Pseudomonadales; family Pseudomonadaceae; genus Pseudomonas; species Pseudomonas sp. TWRC1-2. The sequence continues at coordinate 361,140 of NZ_JAFCUU010000004.1, forward strand.
CGGATCCACTCCTCGATCTAGAAAGTTGGGTCGCGGCAAACGCCCACACCGGAAAAATTTCAGACGCTACGCTTCGCGCTATAGGCATGAAAAGCCGCTCACTACATTGCGTTCGAATAAAGAACAGCAAAAGCACCTCTGTGGCTATCATAGTTTTTGAATCTACCAATAGCGACTTACCAAATATAAAAACAATTGATGCAGATTTCGGAAAAAATGAGTCAAGGACAATCGCCAATCTTTTAGACGCGCTTAGGCCTCACATGGTTAGTCTCGAGATCGCCAAGAAGGCAGGATTCTAATATGAAAAACTCCCTAATTGAAATAATCAACTACATAATAGAAAAATACGAGCCCTCTAAAAAAATTTCACTTTCCAGGTTAATTAAAACAATCTACCTAGCCGACTGGAAAGAGTCAATCACGAACAAAAAACAAATAACCAATATAGAGTGGTTCTTTAACCTTAACGGCCCCTACAACCCATTAATATTGAAAGAGTCAGAAAAAGAAAAAAGCATCAAAATAACCACCACACTTACTGAGAGCGGAAAAAAACAAACAACTTTAGAGAAAACTGAAGAAAAGAAAAACCATCTTGATGCTGAAACCATCAAAATACTCGACTTCGTCATAGAAGCCACAAAAAACAAAAAACATATTGAATTAATAAAGTTGGTAGCTTCTACGTACCCCGTAATTTCAAGCGAAAAATTTCACACACTTAACCTTATAAAGAAGGCAGAAGAGTACAAAGAGTATTTGGACAATACGGAAGCCCCCTAGTAAACGACAACTGTGCCGCTAGGAATATCGGGGTAAGACAACGATACTCCGGCGGTAACGTCGGAGAGACAACGCGAACGAATCACCTTCAGGTACAGCTTACGACGACCTGCCGATCCCAGCTGATGCTCTACGGTGTAACATGCCAAACAACCACCCACCATCGAGGGCGCCATGACTGGAATCTCCCTAAACCTACCGGAAGATCTGTCGAACTCTCTCGCCGACCTGGCCAAAACTAACGACCAGACTGCTAGCTACCTGCCTATGGACGTTCTTCGCGACTACATCGAGCACGAAAAAACGCTAAACGCCCAGATCGAACTGGCAGTAAAAGAAGCCGACCAAGGCAACTTCGCCACCGATGACCAGGTGGCGGCGATGCGTGCTAGGCGCTGGAGCAGTAATGCGGGTTGAGTGGCTTGAAAAAGCGCTCAACCCTAAGCATATTCCATACACTACAACCTCCCCGTTCGAAGTGGTAAACGGCACGGAACACACCTCCCCCATACTTAAGATCCATGCCTGAGTCAGTCGAAGCAGGTGACAGTAACGCTATTTATATAGAAGCACTAGGCTAGGGGCTCCCCTTCCCCGCACCGCCTTACTAAAATAACCCCTTTCCCCGCGCGACCTGAGATGGCCCTTCCGGATACGCTGCTATGCTTCCAACTTTTCCGAACGGAATCGAAGCCATGGCCAGCGAATACTCCCTCTCAATCGTCCTTGAAAAAATCTACGAAAATCAGTTGACCTTAGAGGTAGATATCATGAAACAGACGCTCCAGGTTGAACGACAAGACTTCGACGATGCCCGCATTGCCCTGGGTCCAATTGGCGAATACCGGTTTTATGAAGCAGGCCTTGAAGCGCCTGAGATCGATAGAAAGTATTAATGGTAGCATTAACTTCTGCTGCGGCTTCGCTCTCTCACAGGAGCTTAAGGCTAGCCGTGAGTATGGAGCGCCTAAACCGAAAGGCAATTTACTGACCTCGAGCAAACCTACTAACCTTATTAATCTTATTGAACTATCTTATGACGTCCAAACCCGCGACAACATTAAAACTTGAAAGCTCACTATCAACCACCCCTGCGAGCGACAATAATGCTTATAAATAAAATTTGGTCGAGTGACATCAAAGGATATGACACGGACACAGATAATGAAAAATACCTGAGACTTCAGAAGCTAAACCTTCTTATCGGACCAAATAACAGCGGAAAAAGCAGGCTTCTTCGAACATTATTCTCAACTCAAGATAAAAATCTAAGTTTCGGTCTTGGTAGCGACTTTCAAGATGCTTGCGTTGAGCTTGGTGATATTTTCAAAATAATTTCAAAAGGAAAACAAATTGTTGACTTGAACTGTTCAAAGCTCATGGAGATTTACGCTGGAGAATGTAAAAAAAGCGAAGATATAAAGTCCATCATTGAGAGCCTTTCAAGCTTAATCAACCAAGCCGCCAAAACCAACTTATTTTTTAGCGGCGGATTAGATTTAAGCGCTTTTTATGAGATTCAACGTATAGTTCAAATGCAATTTCCTGTCAATAAACTTAACAACATCACTAAAATGAGTAATAGGGCCACAGAAACAAAAAGATACTACATCCCTATACTCCGAGGAATGAGGCCACTGGGAGATAGTTCAGATCTTTACTTAGAACGCACATACAAGGATTATTTCTCCACACATAAAAAAGAATCACTAAAAATAGTAACTGGGTATGATTTATATAATTTGTTAGCGCGTTTTTTATTGGGACAGCCTGAAGAGCGCGAACTTATTAGAGAATACGAGCGAATATTAGGAAACGAGTTTTTTGGCGGAAGAGAAATAACATTAATCCCTCAATACAACAAAGACACAGTTGCAGTTAAAATTGGAACTGACGATCAATTCTCTATATACGATCTAGGTGATGGCCTGCAGCAGGTAATTATAATTACCTCTGCGGCATACCTAGAACAAGACCCCTCTGTATTTTTTATTGAAGAGCCAGAGGCATGTCTACATCCTGGTCTTTTGAGAAAGCTGGCGCTTTTTTTGCTAAATCATACTGGCCATCAATATTTGGCTACGACCCACTCGAACCATTTGCTTGACCTAGCTGAAAATATTAAAGATGTGGTTGTACACAAGGTTTCTAAAGGTGAGGGTGAGGATGGTCCCGCCTTTCAGATTCAAGAGTGTACGAGAGATAGAGATCTGTTAGCTGAACTTGGTGTATTAGCCTCGTCGGTTTATTTGGCGAACTCTACTATTTGGGTTGAGGGAATAACTGATAGGCTTTATCTGAAAGTGTTTATGAAGAAGTATTTGGAAGATTTAACCGATTCAGTTTTCAAGGTAAGACTTGAGGGATTATTAGAAAATTTTCATTACGCGTTCGTCGAGTACCAAGGTGGAACACTTGGCCACTGGGGCTTTGATGATAGTGAAACCACCGACCGGTTAAACGCTTCAAAACTTTGCGCGGCAGCATTTCTCATTGCTGACGGAGATATTTTAGGCAAAGGCGATCGAACCGAAATATTGAACAATGAACTGAAAGAGCGATTTCACTTATTGCCGAGCAAAGAGATAGAGAATTTACTACCGCTAAATATTATAGAGGAAGCTTCCAGAACAATATTCAAGCGTAAAAAGAGTAAAACCACGGCAGGACTTGAAGTTGATGATATAAGTAAAATTTTGCGCAGCTCCATATCAGCATCCAAGCATGGCATAGGTTATCACTTAGATAAATGCCTTGGTTTAAAAGGTAGCGGAAAATCCACTCGTCGTGTTTTTGCTGACGAAAGCGGAACTATAAATGACAAAGTTAAATTTTGCCGAGAAGCTATTGAAGTGATGAATTCAATAGACTGGGTATTACCTGAGTCAGTTAAAGTGTTATGCACAAAAATTTACGCTCACATTATGAAATTCAATCATTAAGGTATATTGTTTATCGAATCGTGCTGGTTTGCCAAACGTACTAGATTGGTTGTTTTTGATGTGATCAGCCAGTCGAACGAATTCATTGGCCGGAAAGTGGACCGAGCCAATCTATCGCTTTGGTATATTCCGATCGTCCAAACTAACCAGCCTGCGTGACAACCTTTGAAATGCGCTAATCGGCCTAAAAGCCTGCCTCAGCGCGAGGGCAGGCAGGTTGATGTCCCTCCTGAAAAACGTCCAACGCTTCCTTGGAGCGAGTTAGTAAGAAATCAAAGCTGGATAAAACGTTTGTTTTCAACTAGCTGACCCTTTCAAACCGGAGGCATTCAGCAAGGATATCGAAGGATACCGGAGTCAGACAACGATACCCGGAGCAAAACGATTCACTCCCAGGCACATCTCGCGACCACCTGCCGATTCAACTCAGGGATTCCTCAGTGCCTGACACGGATTCTTCCGTAGTATTGTGAGGCGGAGTAGGGAGACGAGGTAGTCGCCAAGCGGCGTTTGCCGCCTATCGAGGGAATGATGGGGTTGGACATACGCGGAAGCTCAGAAATCCAGCGTAGCTATCCGATTTACAATTGCTAATAACAAAACTTCTGACTGGACGATAAAAACTTATCCCCATAGAATCACTCCTCAAGCGAACTGGTCAGTGACGAGAGTCGAGCGATTACGATTCAAAAAAAGCAACTGATACATCGAAAGGGTTTAGTGTAAATTATAATACCTACGTAATAGTCGAAAGCACACATACTTAACATTGTATTTTATTGATACGGACAATCACATGGCAATAATGCATCCCCCTCACGGACCAAAATACAATGACAGCCACGTGGCAGAACCGATTATTTACCGGCTACTTAAAGAACAGTTAGATAATGACTTCCAAATTATCCATAGCATTCCATGGTTATCTTCATTCATACATGAGTTACACAACAACAAAAGCCCCGTTGGAGAAATTGACTTTCTCATATTGCACCCTGACCTCGGAGTTCTTGCGCTTGAGGTAAAAGGTGGAATACTCGGACATAACTCATCGGGTTTTTACTACAGCAATACAAGCATCGATCCGGTAGCGCAGTTAAACCGTGGTATATTTGCCATTCAAGAATGGTTAAGAAACAACGGCGTACGAATTCAAATAGGACGTGCTTACTTTTTCCCTGGTTCAGAAATGAACACTTTAGAGCTACCTCCTAGTGTGGTGGACAACTACCATCCATCCCCCATCAAGTTAATACTAGACATTAATGACTTAGACCGAGTTAACGAAAAAATATGCTCAATTATGAGCTACTTTAAAAAAAACCTACAATCTACTCCTATCAACAAGTCAACCATTGAAACCATCATTGGAATGTTAATTCCAACTGCAAGCTACGCTCCTTGCTGGCACTCAAGAATAAACAGTGACAATAAACTGTGGCTTCGACTGACGCCCGAACAGCAAGAGTGTATAGAGTGGGCGCTGAAAAATGATAGATTTATAATTAGTGGTTGGCCAGGCACGGGAAAAACAGTTATAGCAGTAGAAACCGCTCGCAGACTTTCTACTGCAGGAAAGTCCGTACTATGCATTACGTTTAACTCACTTCTGGCTCAAAAACTGTCAAAAGAGTTAGTACAGCATACCAACACTCAAGCAACAACAATATACTCACTTTGTTCAAAAGCCTCTTCATACAATGGCGAAAAAGCAGACTTCACATCAGAGTGGTTTGAAAAACAAGCAGCAACAAGCCTAAAAAAAGCTTGTAAACAGGGCTTTATAAGTGAGTATTCAACTCTTATTATTGACGAAGGCCAAGTAATCCGCAAAGAGTTTTGGGAAATATTTATTGAACATTTTTCTACTAAAAAGATCATTGTAATGTGTGATGCGGCTCAAGCGTTTCCGTATGAGAAGCCCGTGAGCCTAATTGAGATAGAAAGTTATCTTCAGCAACAAGCATTTTTTCTTACCGAAAGCCTTCGGATGCCAAAGCGCGTCTGTGAGCGCTTAAAAACCTTCCAACAACCAACTCACTCCATCACAAACTCAAGACAAAGCGACGAAGACACTCTTACAGAGATAATCACTGGCAACCAAAAAAACACATTACGTCAAATAATTGATCAAATCCTATCTCAGGGGTTATTACCTCAACACGTGATTGTGCTGACACCGTCTAACATGGCTGTTCACCAAAGCATAGTGCCTCAGGGTGTGAAAGTAGAATCTATAGGACGTTTTAGAGGATTGGAGAGTCCTGTCGTCGTCATATTAGCAGCTACTGACATGTCAAACACGGAATTCTTTTGTGCTTACTCACGTGCCACATCACGTTGCATCGTGATTCTAGATGCACACGATGTAAAAAAAGGCAAATATGAAAACCTAGGAAAAATACTTTACTTAGAAAAAAAAGACCAAATCGAATCAGAAGCCTCTAAATCGCTAATACAGACATTAATTGAGAGCCAACCCGCTTCTGAAGTCACACCACAAAATGATATTTTCTTCATGGCCTGGTCAGAAATCTGGCACGCTTATATATTGCCCGTTCAAACATGCGAACCCACGAGGTTATTGCTAGAAGCCTTTTTCATCCATTCAAATACGCCAAACATCTACACATGGGCACCAGATTCAAGAAACACAATTATCCTGATAGGTGCAGAAAAAAACACTCACCCACAACACCTAGAGTTAAAACACTGTGACACATGTTCAGAATTAACACCCCATACAATTGGAGTTTTAACTTCCAGCACATGCAACGCCTGCATGAACGTTGATAATGAACGAAATTCAGATTTCGAACACCAAATAATTGAAACAATAAACATATTTATCATGAGAGAAAAATATCCAGCAGAGGTTATTAAGTCCCTGCCTTCCCAAATATATGCGATTGGCGCTCTTCACAAAAGTAGGTATGAGACAACTCAAAACGAACTAGTAACGGCTTTTACTCAATTAAGTCTTGAAGGCAGAGTGGCTATGGCACTGGTAATCAGAGAACTCACCATCGGCTATAGGAATAATCGCATAGAATTCAAAGTTGGTGAAGTTTCAAAAAAAACGTACGAATGGAATAAAGAGCTAGAAGTTTTTTCGCGCCCTCAATGGCAAGGTTTTATCAACGACGCATTTGTAAAATTAGAGAACAATGGAATCGTCAATAAAGGGGCGAAGGGAATCAGAACTATACGAAGTGAAAATTTTAAAACAAGATAAATTTAGTATAATTTGCATCATCTATTATGAATGGCGCACACATGAAAAAGGGAACGAGTTTATTTATATCATTGCCTAAACAGAGCTAATCACCAAGCAGTAAAAAGCCGCCTATCGACAGCTAATTGGCTTAAGAGTGATCTTCGGCGACTAAGTCTTCAACTCATCTGGTGTGTGCGTCTTGAACCAATCGGCCAAAGCGGCGTTCATTCGCGTTTGCCAGCCCGCCCCAGAGGCCCGGAATCACTCAAGCACATCAACAAGAAAGGGGACAGATTTACTTAGCGTTCCTAAGGTGGCCTATCGAACCAACCCAGCGACCAGCGATTTAAGATCCCGATTAAATACAATCATTGAGGCTGCTATGGCTGGGTACCACTGAAGCTGGCGGAAGATTCAACGCCCTTTACGGTTTAGCCGCCAACCTCACCCGATCCCAGCCCCAATCCTGATAAACTTCCCGCCTCTGCCTCACCCATTCAGATTCCCCAATGTCCTTAATCACAGCTGCCCCTCAATCCCTCTCCCGCCGCTTCTCCGTCGCCCCCATGATGGATTGGACCGATCGCCACTGCCGGTACTTCCTGCGCCTGCTCTCCAAGCACGCCCTGCTCTACACCGAGATGGTCACCACCGGCGCGATCCTGCACGGCGACCACGACCGCTTTCTGCGCCACAACGAAGCCGAGCATCCACTCGCGCTGCAGCTGGGCGGCAGTGTCCCCGCTGACCTGGCTGCCTGCGCGCGTATGGCTGAGGCTGCCGGTTACGACGAAGTGAACTTGAACGTCGGCTGCCCGAGTGATCGGGTGCAGAACAATATGATCGGCGCGATCCTGATGGCGCACCCGGCTTTGGTGGCGGATTGCGTGAAGGCGATGCGGGATGCGGTGTCGATTCCGGTGACGGTGAAGCATCGGATCGGAATCAATGGGCGCGACAGTTATGCCGAGTTGTGTGATTTCGTTGGGACGGTGAGGGATGCCGGGTGCACCAGTTTTACGGTGCATGCGCGGATTGCGATTCTGGAGGGGTTGTCGCCGAAGGAGAATCGCGATATTCCGCCGTTGCGCTATGACGTGGCGGCGCAGTTGAAGCAGGATTTTCCGGAGTTGGAGATTAATCTCAACGGCGGGATTAAGACGCTGGAGCAGTGCCAGGAACATTTGCAGGTGTTTGATGGGGTGATGTTGGGGCGGGAGGCCTATCACAATCCGTATTTGTTGGCGGAGGTGGATCAGCGGTTGTTTGGCAGTGAGGCGCCGGTGATTAGTCGGGCGGAAGCGTTGGCGCAGTTGCGGCCTTATATTGCGGAGCATTTGGCCAGTGGTGGGGTGATGCATCACATCACTCGGCATGTGTTGGGGTTGGGGACGGGTTTCCCTGGGGCGCGTAAGTTTCGGCAGTTGTTGTCGGTGGATATTCATAAGGCGAGTGATCCGCTGGCGTTGTTGGATCAGGCTGGGGAGTTGTTGGAGGGGCGGTGATTTAGCGGGATGGGTGTTAGTGGGTTTATTTGGTGGCTGGCACTCCGCTTTCGCGAGCAAGCCCGCTCCCACAGTTTTGGGTGATGGGTGTCAGGGGGATGTTTGGTGACTGGGCTGTTGTGGCGAGCAGGCTTGCCCTGCGTTGGGGTGCGAAGCGGCCCTAAACCTATGAATGTGTTTTAACTGAAAAGTCGCATCAGCCTTACTGGGGCCGCTGCGCGCCCCAACGCAGGGCAAGCCTGCTCGCCACAGGGAGCCTGCTCTCCACACCAAGCTTGTTCTCCACAGGGAGGCGGCTTCCACAGGGCCGCGTTGTCCGTAGGGCAGTTGGGTTGAACCTGTCGGCGGTTTTGGTCTCCTAGTTAGCAGTACGGCCGGTGATTCAAACGGCTGTTTTCAGGTTGTTGCCCTCGCAAACGATCGAACGCATTTGCGCCCTTGAGCGCCTGCCGGCGCTCGGGTAATGTCATCAGACCCACAGGACAGAGCACGCCCATGACTTCCAAGCTGGAACAACTCAAGCAATTCACCACCGTTGTAGCCGATACCGGCGACTTTTCCACCCTCGCCAAGCTCAAGCCGCAAGACGCCACTACCAACCCTTCCCTGCTGCTCAAGGCCGCGTCGATCGCCGGCTATGCCAAGCTGCTGGATGAGTGCGTGAAGGACTGCAACGGCGACGTGGGCCTGGCCAGCGACCGTTTTGCGGTGGCGGTAGGTCAAGAGATTCTGAAAGTCGTGCCGGGCCGTATTTCCACTGAGGTGGATGCGCGTCTGTCGTTCGATGAAGCCGCCATTCTCAAGCGTGCGCACCGTCTGATCGACCTGTACGACAAGGCCGGCGTCAGCCGTGACCGTGTGCTGATCAAGATCGCCTCCACCTGGGAAGGCATCCGCGCGGCGGAGAAGCTGGAAAAAGAAGGCATTCAAACCAACCTGACGCTGCTGTTCTCGTTTGCCCAGGCCGTGGCCTGTGCCGAGGCTGGGGTGTTCCTGATTTCGCCGTTCGTGGGCCGTATCTACGATTGGTACAAGAAGGCCAACGGCAACGACTATACCGGTTCCGATGATCCGGGCGTGCAGTCGGTGACGCGCATCTACAACTACTACAAGGCCAATGGCTACAAGACCGTGGTGATGGGTGCGAGCTTCCGTAACCTGAGCCAGATTGAAGAGCTGGCCGGCTGTGATCGTCTGACCATCAGCCCGGATCTGCTGGAGAAGCTGGCGGCCGATGAAGGCAAGCTGGAGCGCAAGTTGGCGCCAGGCCATGCCGGTGAAGCGCGCGTGCACCTGACTGAAGCGCAGTTCCGTTGGGAGTCCAACGAGGATGCGATGGCGACTGAGAAGCTGGCGGAGGGGATTCGTCAGTTTGCTCGGGATCAGGAGAAGCTTGAGGCGCTGTTGACTGCCAAGCTGTAAAAGCGGCGGCAGCAAAAAGGGCGGCACCCTCGCGGGTGCCGCCCTTTTTTGTGCCTTTCGCTGGTCCCAAGCCAAGCGCAGCTCAACTGTGGGAGCGGGCTTGCTCGCGAATGCGGTCGGTCAGCTAAAAATTTACTGACTGACACACCGCTTTCGCGAGCAAGCCCGCTCCCACATTTGGATTGGGTTTCAACAGGGAGCCTAGTGGCGTTCCAGGGCGTTCACGAGGTCGTGGAAGGCTTCGCGGTTGGACTCGTTCAGGCCCATCAGGATCTTGTGCGCTTCGAGCACCTTGACCCGTACCACTTCTTCGGACTGGTCTTGCGATGGCAGGTCGGTCAGGCATTCCGGGCACGGGATCGGGCGGTCAACGATGTTGAACACCTGGTCGAAGCCCATGGACTGCAGCAGCCGGGTGATGTCTTCGTGGGTGGTGACCACAGTCGGCAACAGGCCGACCTTCTGCCGAGACAGAATGGACAACTTGGCCAGCAGGCCCAGGGTGGTGCTGTCGATGCTGCGGGTTTCGGTCAGATCGATCACGATCGCCGAGAAATTCAGGGCTGTGAAAATCCGCTCAATCGTTGCATCCAGCGCCGAACACAAGGTCAGGCGCACTTCACCGACAAACTTCAGGACGAAGGTCCCGTCTTGCTCGGCGAATTGGATTCTTCCGGTACTCATCAAAGATTCCTGCTCAACACCAATAGGGCGATATCATCCGGCATCTCCCCTAGCGTGGCCAATCCAAAAACCTGCCGCAGGCCATCCAGGCTGCCGCCCGCCGACTTGACCTTTTGGGGCAAGGCGGCTTCTTTCTCTTTGAGTGTAGGCTCTGGAAGAAGGTCCAGGATGCCGTCGGACATCAGCGTCAGGCTGAAGGTCGGCGGCAGTTCCAGGATGTGGTCTTCGTAGGTGGCTTCATTGAACAAGCCCACCGGCAGACCACGGCCTTCCAGGTAACGCACACTGTCTGGAGTGTATAAAACCGGCATCGGCAGGTGACCGCCGATGCTGTAAGTCAAAAGACCGGTTTCTTCATCTATAACGCCGCCGACCATCGTCACGTGCTTGCCCAGCTTGCAGCTGATCAGGCCTCGGTTGATGTGGCCCAGCACCTCGGAGGGGGTGAACTCCGGCAAGGTGCCATTGCGCTTGGATTCGAACAACAGCCGTGTGGTCATGAACTTCAACAACACGGTGACAAAAGCTGAGGATGCACCGTGGCCGGAAACGTCGGCCAGGTAGAACGCCACACGCCGCTCATCCACACGGAAATAATCGACAAAATCACCCGACAGGTACAACGACGGGATGATCTGGTGTGCAAACTTGAACTCATCAATGGTCCAGGGGCTCACCGGCAGCATGTTCATCTGCACCTGGCGACCGGCGTTCTGGTCTTCCTGAAGCAGGTTGAGGCTGGCTTCGAGTTCGCGGTTGGCGGTTTCGAGCTTTTCGCGGTAGCGCTGGTTTTCCAGCAGCAGGCGGGCACGGTCGAGTGCGCGGCGCACCGAGTGCTCCAGCACGGCCAGGTCTTCCAGGGGCTTGATCAGGTAATCGGCGGCGCCCAGGCGCAGGGCCTCGACGGCATCGTTCATCACGCCGGCACCGGACACGACAATCACCGGCGTCTGCGGGGCGAGCTCAGTCACCTGGCGAATCAGCTCGAGGCCGCCCATCTGGGGCATGCGCAGGTCGCAGATCACAAGGTCGGGCTTGTCGCGCTCGAATACCTGGAGACCCTGTTGGCCATTGCTGGCCTGCAGGACGCTGAAGCCACTGTCTTCCAAATAGGCCGCGAGGCTCGCGCGCACTACTTCGTCGTCATCGATTATCAGCAGCGTGGCACTGGTTTTTTGCATGTGGGCAAACGGCGCCAGAATTAGGTTGGCGTAGGCGGCTCGGCAATGGCCGGGCTCACGTACTGGATTCGCTTTCTAGCCACTCTGTCCTACAAAGCATTGGGATTTTGCCCATGCACAACGGTAAAGCAGAGGTGCCCTTCTAAGGCGCAGACGGTACTCCCATCCGTCAGGGGTTTCAAGCTCATGCCGATGGTCGCCGGGCGTCTTTACACCGCAAATCACCGGGAGTTATAAGAACACCCACGACCACAACACAAAGTAAGGATGGAACCCGTGAGCGAACACGAGCGCGACTACGCCGAAAAACGCGATTTCATCCGCATGCGAGTGGATGCCGATGTATCGCTGATCCACGCTGGGCAGGAGATTGCCGGGGTCTGCGTGGACCTTTCCAGCTCCGGCATGCAGGTTGAGGCACCCCGCCAGTTTCAGGTGGGCGACCGGCTGACCGTGCGCATTGACTCAGAGCACGCCGCCCTCGCGGGCCTGGAGGCAGATACCGAAGTGGTGTGGGCCAAAAACGAGGGCGAGCGCCAGCACCTGGGCCTCAAGATCCTGAAAATGCACTAAAAGCTGCGCACAAAAAAGGCGACCACTCGGGTCGCCTTTTTCATTTCAAAACGTCACGGCTTAAAAATCGTCGACGACCTTGCCGTCTTTAACCTTGAACTCGCGGTTTTGCAGGTAAGCGTTACGGATGAACGTGTACTTGTCACCGGTGATCAGCTTCTCGCTGTCGAGCAGGCTGGCACGGGTATCGACGATGTTCAGGCCGAAGGTGCTGTTACGCCAGCCGATGTCGTTCATGTAGCGATACGGTTGGGTGTAGCTGTCGACGTACTTGGACGGCGCATCACGCAAGGTGCTTGGGCCGAGCAGCGGCAGCATCACGTAAGGACCGCTGCCGACGCCCCAGTAACCGAGGGTCTGGCCGAAGTCTTCGTCGTTGCGTTGCAGCCCCATTTTGGTGCCGACATCAATAAAGCCCAACACGCCAAAGGTGGTGTTCATCAGCAAACGGGCGGTGTCGACACCGGCCGCGTGTGGCTTGAGCTGGAAAACGTCGTTGGCAAAGTTGCCGACATCACCGATGTTGCGGAAAAAGTTATGAATGCCGGTCTGGACGAATTGCGGGGTGACAAACTGATAGCCCTGGGCCAATGGCTTGAGCGCGTAAGTGTCAACGGTGTCGTTGAAGGTGAAGATCGGACGGTTAACGGCTTCCCATGGATCGTCTTCCGACGCAGCGTTAGCGGCGAACGGGGCCAAAAGAACAGTGGCACACACAGATAGCTGAGCGAAATAGTGGCTCCAGCGCATAGCTTTTGCTCCTTGAATGGTCTGTCATGGGCGCTATGCCCTGAATAAGGCCGTCAGTATATGACGGAAGTGTCGAATAAGGCATCCAGTAGGATCGCTCTCATAGGAAATGCACAAATTTCCTACAATTACGGCCGATGTCACGCGCTTGTCATCCAGCCTCGATAGCGTCACAGCTATTTCAGGGATGTTGAAAATGCCTCACGCCGAGATTGCCGTCGCCAGCGCACCCGCCTTGACTGCCGTACTGTTTGGCCTTAGTGGCTGCCTGGTGGATTTTGGTTCCCAGGCGCGCACCGATAGCCCTTGCCCCGACTCTCACGCCACACCTGGCGCGCTGAAGATTCTGCGCAGCCTCAAAGACCAGGGCGTGCCCTGCGCCTGGCTGGATGAACTCCCTGCCGCGGTAACCACCCCTCTGGCCGCCGTGCTGCCTGATTGGCTCAAAGCAGCATCGCCCTCCTCGATTCGCTGGCCGGCGCCGCATGCGTGCTGGCAGGCCTTGATGGAATTGAACATCGAACGCCTTGAAGGCTGCGTGCTGGTCAGCGGCGAACCGCGCCTGCTGCAATCGGGCCTGAATGCCGGGTTGTGGACCATTGGCCTGGCATCCTGCGGCTCGCTGTGCGGCCTGGCGCCCGAACAATGGCAGGCGCTGACCGAGCAGCAACGCGAGCACAAGCGCGGCAAGGCCACGGTGGCACTGTATGGCTTGGGCGTGCACTCGGTGATCGATCACCTCGGCGAGCTCGGCACCTGCCTGGCGGACATCAGCCTGCGCCAGCTCAAAGGCGAGAAGCCCTGATCGAGATCATGCACGGTCGGCGCCGGTGGATTAATCTACTGGTCAGCCCGTAGACCTTTCCCGGCGTGCCGCGGTCTATGCCAGTGCCTATCGATAAAAGGAAGAACGCCATGCCTGCCCGCGAACAGCTGAAAGACCAAGTCAGAGAATTGCGCGAGCAATTGAATAGCGACCCGCTGATGTCGGCGGAGAAACGCGACGAACTCGAAGCATTGATTGCCGAACTTGAAGTTCAAGAGCCTTTGGAAGGCGCGATTCAGGACCCCAGCATTGCCGATGGCGTGAACCTGGCGGTGGAACGCTTCGAGCTGGACCACCCGGGCATTGCCGGGACCTTGCGCAATATTGTGGTGACCTTGGGCAATATCGGGATCTAACCCGAGCCCAAGCCGAACACACAACCAAAATGTGGGAGCTGGCTTGCCTGCGATGACGGTGTATCAGTCGCCAGATGTATGACTGAAAGACCGCTATCGCAGGCAAGCCCGCTCCCACATTTGTTTTGCGTGAAGGCTACTGGCGGGCCAGGCGCAGGTTCTGGAACTGCACAGCCTCAGTGCTGCGATACGGGTTGATATCCAACCCGCCGCGGCGCACATAGCGCGCATACACGGTCAGCTTCTGCGGCTTGAGCAAGCGCTGCAGGTCGAGAAAGATCCGCTCCACACATTGCTCATGGAAGTCCGAGTGCTGGCGAAAGCTGACGATATATTCCAGCAGGCTGGCGTGATCCAACGCGTGGCCACGGTACTCGACCACCACACTGCCCCAATCCGGCTGGCTGGTGACCGGGCAGTTGGATTTGAGCAGGTGGCTGTGCACGCTCTCCTCGACGATGCGCGAGTCATCGCAACGCAGCAGTTCCGGGCGCGGGTGTTCGTAGTTGCTGACGCTGATGTCGAGGTCGTCAATGCACACGCCCGGCAGGGCTTGCACGCCCTCGGCTTCAACCTCGGCCAGGCTGCGGATGCGCACGCTGACCGGCTTGCCAGCGGCAGCGCTGAGGTCGGTGCGCAGTGTCGCTTCCAGGCTTGCCGTGTCGGCAAACGCGGTCTGGTTCAGCGAATTGAGGTACAGCTTGAAAGACTTGGACTCGATGATGTTCGGCGAGTCGGCCGGGATGCTGAACTCACCGATGGCCACCACCGGCTTGCCCGACGGCAGCAGCCAGGACAGCTCGAAGCAGTTCCAGAAATCCACACCCTTGTAAGGCAGGGTGTCGGCGCTCAGGCCCAGCTCGGCCCATTTGGCGGCGCGAGGGATCGGGAACAGCAACGATGGGGTGTAAGTGGAGATGTATTCACTGGACTTGCCCAGCGGCGAATGTTCGGCTGCGGGATGCATGGCGGAAACCTGGCTAAATAAACCGCGCCAGTCTACCAGCCTTTGCTCCCGCCCTTAAGAATCGCCTCACTCAACGGTCAGCGTGCCGACCATGCCCGCCTGATAATGCCCCGGAATATTGCAGGCAAACTCCAGGCCCGTGGCCTTAGTGAAGGTCCAGGTCAGCTCAGCGGTCTTGCCCGGCTCGACCAGCACGCTGTTGGGATCGTCATGCTGCATGCCCGCCATATCGCCGTGCCCCATCGCGCTGTGGTCCATCTTGCCCATGCCAGTGGCGGTGAGCATGCCGCTGGCTTGCATCTTGAGCATTTCTTTCTGGTGTTCGGCGTGCATCGCCGCGTCGCCCAGGTTGAATTCGTGAAGCAATTGGCCTTTGTTCACCAGCACAAAGCGCACGGTCTCACCGGCTTTTACGTCCAACGCCTTGGGCGAAAAGGAAATGTCCTGCAGCACCACTTCCACCGTGCGCGTGGCTTTATCGGCGGCTGCCGGCTGGCCGAACGCAAAGGTGTGGGCCGTGTCCGCCAGCGCATCAAAACTCAATGCCAACAGGCAACCCGCCAATATCAGAGGTGTACGCAGTGCCATCTCGATTCTCCAAAAGTGTGTGAACAGCTCTGTCAGCACTCTAAGATGGCGCCGCTGCCAGCCAGCTGACTGCTAAATTACAACTTTGTCAGGTTGCGCCCCTGCCCTGGCACCCACGGTATAAAACCCGTTGCTCACCGCTGCCAAGAGTCGCCCATGAAACTGCTGATCGTCGAAGACCAACCGAAAACCGGCCATTACCTGCGCCAGGGCCTGAGCGAGGCGGGCTTTACCACCGAGCTGGTGGCCGACGGCACCACCGGGCAACACTTGGCACTGACCGGTGATTACGACTTGCTGATCCTCGACGTGATGCTGCCGGGCCGCGACGGCTGGCAAATTCTGCAAGCGGTACGCAGCGCCGGCCTGGACATTCCGGTGCTTTTCCTCACTGCCCGCGATGCCGTGGAAGACCGCGTGCACGGCCTGGAACTGGGCGCCGACGATTACCTGGTCAAGCCTTTCGCCTTTTCCGAACTGCTGGCCCGCGTGCGCAGCCTGTTACGCCGTGGCAGCAGCGCGCCACAGGAAACCGCGCTGCAACTGGCCGACCTGCGCCTGGACCTGATCCGCCGCCGCGTCGAACGCGACGGCCAGCGCATCGACCTCACCGCCAAGGAGTTTTCCCTGCTGGAACTGCTGCTGCGCCGCCAGGGCGAAGTACTGCCCAAGTCGCTGATCGCCTCGCAGGTGTGGGACATGAACTTCGACAGCGACACCAACATCATCGAAGTGGCGATCCGCCGTTTGCGCCTGAAAGTCGACGACCACTTCCCCAACAAACTGATCCACACCGTGCGCGGCATGGGGTATGTGCTGGAGGAGCGGTGCAATTGATCAAGCGCCTGTCCCTGGCCAGCCGTCTGGCGCTGCTGTTTGCGGCGTGCACCGCCGTGGTTTCGTTGCTCGCCGGCGTGCTGTTCAACCACGCCAGTGAGGCGCACTTTATCGAGCTGGACCAGCAACAACTCGACAGCCAGCTGGTGGCGCTGCGCAGCACTTTGCAGGGGGTCGACTCGCCACAATTATTTGCGCAACGCGAGGCGCAACTGCGCGCCGAGCTCAATCGCCAACCCGAACTGGCGCTGCGCGTTACTGCCCAAGGCCAGCGCTGGTTTGACGGCGCGCCCGGCATCAGCCTGCCTGAAGCGCCGGGCTTGCACAGCCTGCAAAATGCCGGGACTGAGTATCGCGTGTACAACGCGCCGCTGGTCGCCGGCCAACCCGGCTCGCCGCAATTGACGCTGATGCTCGACATCACCCATCACCAGCACTTCCTGCAACGCATGCAGCACCTGATCTGGCTGACCGTCGGCCTCTCGGCCCTGGCCACCGCGCTGCTCGGCGCCTGGGCTGCGCGCAGCGGGTTGCGGCCGCTAAGGCGCATGGGCGAAGTGGCCGCCAGCGTGTCGGCGCACTCGCTGACCCAACGCCTGCCGCAACAGCACATGCCGGTGGAGTTGGCTGAACTGGCCCAGGCCTTCAACGCCATGCTCGGGCGCCTGGACGACGCCTTCCAACGCCTCTCGGCCTTCTCCGCCGATATCGCCCACGAACTGCGCACGCCCCTCTCCAACCTGCTCACCCACACCCAAGTCATCCTCACCCAGCCGCGCCCGCTGGAGGACTACCGCGAGGCGCTGCACAGCAACCTGGAAGAGTTGCAGTGGATGGCCCAGCTGGTGAATGACATGTTGTACCTGGCCAAGGCCGACCACGGCTTGCTCATGCCCAAGCGCGAGGCCTTGGTGCTGGGCGATGAAGTGGAAGCGTTGATCGAGTTCTTCGCGTTGCTGGCCGAGGACGCGCACGTCAGCCTGGTGCGCGAGGGCACGGCGTATACGGCGGGTGATCGCGGCATGTTGCGCCGGGCGTTGTCGAATTTGCTCGATAACGCGCTCAGGTTTACCCCGGCCGGTGGCGAGGTGCGGGTGCGGATGGCTGAAACCGCGCGGGGTGTGACGCTGACCGTGGAGAATATGGGCGAAGGTATTCCGGCGGCGTTGTTACCGCGGTTGTTTGATCGGTTTTATCGGGCGGACCCGGCGCGCCGTGAAGGCAGCAGTGAGCATGCGGGGCTGGGGCTGGCGATTACCCAGTCGATTGTGCGGGCGCATGGGGGGAGGATTTATTGTGAGTCTGAAGCTGGGTGGACGCGGTTTGTGATTGAGTTGCCCAAGGGGGATTGATGCAAGCTGCTCCGGCCCCATCGCGGGCAAGCCCGACTCCCACATTTTTGATGTGTGAATACATTCAAATGTGGGAGCTGGCTTGCCTGCGATAGCGGTCTCAGCCCTTACGAATACCTGAGCGCATGCGCCGGCTCAATCTTCGCCGCCCGATACGCCGGGTAAATCGTCGCCAAAAAGCTCAACACGAACCCGGCCGTGCAAATCAGCAGTACATCCCCACCCTGCAGTTCCGAAGGCAGGTTGCTGACGAAATACACGTCCGAACTGAAGATATGTTGCCCGGTCACGCGCTCCAGCCAACCCACCAGTTCGCTCACGTTGAGCGCTGCAATCACGCCCAGCACGCCGCCGATCAAGGTGCCGACGATGCCGATCACGGTGCCCTGCACCATGAAGATCGCCATGATCTGCCGTGGCGTGGCGCCAATGGTGCGCAAGATCGCGATGTCGGCGCCCTTGTCGTTCACCACCATGATCAAGGTGGCGATGATGTTGAACGCGGCGACGGCGACGATCATCAGCAGCAACAGGCCGATCATGGTCTTTTCCATCTTCATCGCGCTGAACAGGCTGCCTTGGGTGTGGGTCCAGTCATCCGGCTTGTAGGCCGCGCCGAGGCTGGCGGCGATGTCCGCCGAGACCTTCGGTGCCGCGTACAGGTCTTTCACCGCCAGGCGCACGCTTTGCACCTGGTTAGGCTGCCAATGCTGGATTTCGGCGGCGTCGGCCATGTTGATCAGGGCCATGGAGCCATCCAGCTCGGCGCCGACCTTGAAGATACCGACCACGTTGAGCCGCTGCATGCGTGGGGTGATGCCACCCGGTGCCGTGCTGATTTCGGGCACGATCAGGGTCAGCTTGTCACCCACGTTCAGGCGGAAGCGCCGTGCAGTGATGTCGCCGATGACCACACCGAACTCGCCGGCCTTCAGGTCGTCCAGTTTGCCGCGCACGATGTGCTGGGCCACGATCGAAACTTTGCCTTCCTGGGCCGGGTCTACGCCGCTGATCTCGATCGGCTGCATCGCGCCCTTGTAGGAGAACATCCCGTCCATCTGCGTGAATGGTACGGCGGCAGTCACTTGCGGGTTCTTCATGGCGGCGGCGGCCACCGGCTGCCAGTCATCAATCGGGTTCACGCCGACGATGGTCGCGTGGGGCACCATGCCGAGGATGCGTGAGCTCATTTCGCGCTGGAAGCCGTTCATCACCGACAACACCACGATCATCGCCAACACGCCCAGGGCGAGGCCGATCATCGAGGTCATCGAGATAAACGAAACAAAACGGTTGCGGCGCTTGGCGCGGGTATAGCGCGTGCCGATGAAAATCGATAACGGTCTGAACATTCGCGGGCACCGTTTAAAAAAATGAAAAAGCCCAGCGCCAGGCGCCGGGCTTGAAACGGGTCAGATGGCGACCAAGTGACCTTCCTGCAGGTGCAGCACGCGGTCCATCTGGCGGGCCATGCTCATGTCATGGGTCACCACCAGGAACGCGGTGCGCATCTGGGTGCTCAGTTCGAGCATCAAATCCTTGATGCCCTGGGCAGTGTGGGAGTCGAGGTTGCCGGTTGGCTCATCGAGCATCACCAGGCCTGGGTTGTTGACCAGGGCACGGGCAATCGCTACACGCTGGCGCTCGCCACCGGACAACTCGGCCGGCTTGTGCTCCAGGCGATGACCGAGGCCGACGCGCTCCAGCAACGCCTTGGCGCGCTGGCGCGCTTCCGGGATCGCGGTCTTGCCGATCAGCAGCGGCATGCACACGTTTTCCAGCGCGGTGAATTCCGGCAGCAGGTGGTGGAACTGGTACACAAAACCCAACGAGCGGTTACGCAGTTGGCCACGCGCCTTCTCACCCAGGGCCGACAGCTCTTCGCCAGCCAGCCACACGCTGCCCTGGGACGGCGTATCCAGGCCGCCCAACAGGTTGAGCAAGGTACTTTTGCCGGAGCCGGAACTGCCGACGATCGCCACGCGTTCGCCCGGGTGCAGCTCAAGTTGCAGGTTGGACAACACCACCACCGATTCCGGACCTTCCTCGTAGGATTTGCCCAGGTTGCGGCAGCTCAGGATTGCTTTTTCACTCATGCCCGATTCACTCATAACGTAAGGCCTGTGCTGGCTGGGTACGTGCCGCGCGCCAGGCTGGATACAGGGTGGCAAGGAAGCTCAATACCAACGCGGCGCCGCCTACCATCAACACGTCCTGGGCCTGAACCTGGGACGGCAAGTAGTCGATGAAGTAAACGTCGGCGTTGAGAAACTTGTGACCGATGACTTTTTCCAGCGCGGCGATGGCGGCGCTGACGTTCAGCGCGGCCAGGATGCCGACCGCGGTGCCGATCAAGGTGCCGACCACGCCGATCACGGTGCCCTGCACCATGAAGATCGCCATGATCTGCCCCGGCGTGGCGCCCAGGGTACGCAGGATGGCGATGTCGCCTTTCTTGTCGTTCACCACCATCACCAGCGTGGAAATGATGTTGAACGCGGCCACAGCGACGATCAGCAGCAACAGCAGGCCGATCATGGCTTTTTCCATGCGGATGGCCTGGTAGAGGTTGCCGTGGGTGCGGGTCCAGTCGCGGGCGTAATACTGGGATTCACCCAGATGCTGGGCGATTTCCCAGGCGCCGCGCGGGGCGTCGAACAGATCGTTGAATTTGAGGCGCAGGCCCTGCACCTGATCCGGCTTCCAGCGATGCAGGCGCGCCAGGTCGGTGAGGTTGGTCAGGCCGAGGTAGCCATCGATCTCGCCGGCACCGACGTGGAAGGTGCCGACCACAGTGAAGCGCTTCATGCGCGGGAACATGCCGGCCGGGGTCACGGTCACTTCCGGAGCAACAAACGTCAGCTTATCGCCGACGCCCACGCCGAGCTTGGCGGCCGCCTTGTCGCCGATCACGATGCCGAAGCTGCCGGGCGCCAGGTCGTCGAGTTTGCCCTGCAACATGAACTTGTCGATGATCGACACGTTACGTTCCTGGGCCGGGTCGATGCCATTGAGCAGGATCTTCTGCACCTTGCCGTCGTTGGTCAGCAGCCCCTGCATCTGGGTAAACGGCGCAACGGCCACCACCTTGGGGTTCTGCTTGACCTTGTCGGCAAGGCTTGGCCAGTCGCTGATGGGCGAATCGCCCTCGATGGTCGCGTGGGGCACCATGCCCAGCACGCGGGTGCGCATCTCATGATCGAAGCCGTTCATCACCGACAGCACCACGATCATCACGACCACGCCCAAGGCGAGCCCGATCATCGAGGTCAGGGAAATGAACGACACAAAATGATTGCGACGCTTTGCACGGGTATAACGCGTGCCAATAAATACGAAGAGAGGTCTGAACATGTCGGGGCTTGTTCGGAGGAAAAGAAGACGTCCCGGTGGCGGGGTCAGGTAAGCAGCTTTACACTCAGACCATTACCGCTACTTTGGGTTCGCCATGTCGACATTAGATGAAGAAGAACGCCGCGAATACTACCGTATCGACGACATGATCGCACTTCAAATCAGCACCCTCTCTGCCCCCGAAGCGGCGAGCAAGGAAGTGTTGCTGGATGATTCGCCGCTGTTCAACCTGCTCAGCGAATTGCACCTCAGCGAATTCGAAGCCCAGCACCTGCTGCGCCAGATCAGCGAGAAAGATCGCAGCCTGGCCGCCTTCCTCAAAGTCCAGAACAAACGCGTGGACCTGCTCAGCCAGATCATGGCGCGCGGCCTGCTCGATGAGGTGGGCGCGCCGCAGCCGGTGATCCTTTCCGAAGGCGGTATCGACTTCCAGCACCCAACGCCGCTGGCGCCCGACACGCACCTGGCGGTCAAGCTGGTATTGATGCCCCAGGCGCTCGGCTTGCTGCTGCGTGCCCGCGTGACGCATTGCGACGCCAAGGGCGACGGCTTTGACGTGGGCACGGAATTCGAATCGATGACCGATGCCCAACGCCAATTGCTGGCGCGCTATATCCTGCAGAAACAAGCCCAGGAACGACGCCTGGCGCGGGAACAAAGCGACGCCCAAGACACCTGAATCTCGTATGACCCCGCCGGGCTATCTGGCGCAAAGGAGCAACTGTGACCCTGATTTATGGCCACCGCGGTGCCAAAGGCGAAGCACCGGAAAACACCCTGACCAGCTTTCAGGAGTGCCTCAAGCACGGCGTACGCCGCTGCGAACTGGATTTGCACCTGTCCATGGACGGCGAGTTGATGGTCATCCACGACCCGACCCTCAAACGCACCACCGACCGGCGCGGCAAAGTCGTCGAGTATTCGGCAGCCGACCTTGTGAAGATGGACGCGCGCAAAGGCGGCCCGGGCTGGGTCAGCCCCTGCCCGATCCCACGCCTTGAAGAGCTGTTCGAAAAATGCGACTTCGATCACTGGCAGCTGGAAGTCAAAAGCGCTTCGCGCACCCGCGCCGCGACGACCGTACTGGCAATTCGTGAGATGGCTGTGCGTCATGGCCTGATGGACAAGGTCACCGTGACCTCAAGTTCGCGGGAAGTCTTGAAAGCGGCCGTGGAGCTTACCCCGGACCTGTCACGCGGCCTGGTCGCCGAATACGCCTGGCTCGACCCGCTGAAGGTCGCGCAAAACTACGGCTGTGAATACCTGGCATTGAACTGGACGTTGTGCACCCCCGAGCGTCTGGAAAAAGCCCAGCGCCAGGGTCTGCACGTGTCCGTGTGGACGGTCAACGAACCGGCGCTGATGCGCAGGCTCGCTGACTTCGGCGTAGATAGCCTGATTACAGACTTTCCCGGTTTGGCCACTGCCACCCTCGAGAATTACTGAAATCGGTCTCCCCGGCCGGCTCAGGCCACCGGCCGGAGCCGCTCAAAAAAGCCGGTTGAGGCCGTCGTAGGCCGCTACCCGATAGGCTTCGGCCATGGTCGGGTAGTTGAACGTGGTGTTCACAAAGTACTTGAGGGTATTTTGCTCACCCGGCTGGTTCATGATGGCCTGGCCGATGTGCACGATCTCCGAGGCCTGGTAGCCGAAGCAATGCACGCCGAGGACTTCCAGGGTCTCGCGGTGGAACAGGATCTTGAGCATGCCTTGCGGCTCACCGGCGATCTGCGCACGCGCCATGCTCTTGAAGAACGCCTTGCCGACTTCGTAAGGCACCTTGGCCTTGGTCAGTTCGTGCTCGTTCTTGCCGATCGAGCTGATCTCCGGAATCGTGTAGATACCGGTTGGCACGTCGTTCACATAGCGCCAGCTGCCGTTGTCGACAATGCTGCCGGCCGCTGAACGGCCCTGGTCATGCGCGGCACTGGCCAGGCTTGGCCAGCCGATCACGTCACCGGCGCCATAGATGTTGGTCACGCAGGTGCGGTAGTTCTCGTCGACTTCGATCTGGCCACGGCTGTTGACCTTCACGCCGATGTTTTCCATGCCCAGCTTGTCGGTGTTGCCGGTACGGCCGTTGCACCACAGCAAGGCGTCGGCCTTGATCTTCTTGCCGGACTTGAGGTGCAGGATCACACCGTTGTCCAGGCCTTCGACCCGCTCGTACTCTTCGTTGTGGCGCACGGTGATGTTGTTGTTGCTGAAGTGGTAGCTCAACGCCTGGGAAATTTCCGAGTCGAGGAAGCTCAGCAACTGGTCGCGGTTATCCACCAGCTCCACCAATACACCCAGGCCGCTGAAGATCGAGGCGTATTCACAGCCGATCACGCCGGCGCCGTAGATGATCAATTTGCGCGGGGTGTGGCCCAGGCTCAGGATGGTGTCGCTATCGTAGATACGCGGGTGGTGGAAATCGATATCGGCCGGGCGATACGGGCGCGAACCGGTGGCGATGATGATGTGCTTGGCCACCAGCTTCTCGACCACGCCGTTGGCGCAGACCACTTCGACGGTCTGCTCGTCGGCAAAACTGCCGGTGCCGAAGAACAGGTCGACGCGGTTACGGGCGTAGTAGCCGGTGCGCGACGCGACTTGCTTGGAGATAACTTTTTCGGCGCTTTTCAATACGTCCGGGAACGAGAACCAGCGCGGCTCACCAATGGCCCGGAACATCGGGTTGGTGTTGAACTGCATGATCTGGCGCACCGAGTGACGCAAGGCCTTGGACGGGATGGTACCCAGGTGGGTGCAGTTACCGCCGACCTGGCGACGGCTATCGACCATCGCCACCTTGCGCCCAGCTTTGGCGGCGTTCATCGCCGCACCTTCTCCAGCCGGGCCGGAACCCAGTACCACCACGTCGTAGTTGTAGACAGCCATGCGTACTCCTCAGAACAGGCCAGGCGTACGGTTGGACGCCTGGCTAAATCATGCCGCGGCCAGCGGGCATGAAGGACAATTTGGCTCAAGTGTGTGAGCCGGGGCACAGTCTATAGAAGGCTCAACGCCGCGAACATTAACCCTTGGTCGCGTCGTAGGCCAGTCTTGCCTTAACTACAGAACCCGCAAATTGCAATTAGACTGCTGACACGCACCGTTTGCAGGAAGAGCCATTATGCGGCATGTCGTTTTCTGTTTATTGCTGATTTTCTGCGTGGCAGTGCAGGCCAGTGAGGCGGAGCGTCTAAAGCAGGCCGGTTTTGCTGCGCAATCTCATGACCTGGTCCTGAAAAACCAGGCGGTGCTGGTGTATCTCTGGGCGGATGTGTATGCGGCAGCGGTGTATGCCCCCGCCGATACCAGTGCGAGAGCCGCCTGGGATCAGCAAAAGAATCTGCGCCTGGCGCTGTATTACTTTCGCGACATCGACCGTAGCGACGTGATCAAGGCGGCCACCACGACCCTGGAGCGCCAGCACAGCAGCGCCACCCTCGCCCGCTTGAAGCCCGAACTGGATCGGCTGCACGCGAGCTTCCGCGATATCCGCAGTGGCGATCGGTATGCCCTCGACGTTCGACCTGGCCGTGGGTTGAATCTGGAGATCAACGACAAGGTGGTGTTCAGCAGCCGCGATGAGGAATTGGCAAAAGCCTATCTCGGCATTTGGCTGGCGCCGAAGGGCTTGTCCGACAGCTTGCGCAACTCCCTCCTCAACTGATCAACACAAAATCCTGTGGGAGCTGGCTTGCCAGCTCCCACAGTGATTTTTACCCGCCAAGACACCTGCGCATTTAGTCAGCTTGCTATCGGTTTCTATTGCCGGTAGTGGCTAATACACATATGGTTACAAAAGCGCAGCAAGGACGAGTGATGACCAGGGATCACTAATAAGATAGCCAAAATGAGTGCATGACATGTCCACTACCACGGGCAAAGGCAGGGCGATTTTTCGCGTTGTCAGCGGCAACTTCCTCGAGATGTTCGACTTCATGGTCTACGGCTTCTACGCCACGGCCATTGCCAAAACCTTCTTTCCCACCGACAGCGCCTTCGCCTCGCTGATGCTGTCCCTGGCGACCTTCGGCGCCGGCTTCCTGATGCGGCCTTTGGGCGCGATCTTCCTCGGCGCCTACATCGACCGCCACGGCCGTAAGAAAGGCCTGGTCATCACCCTGGCCATGATGGCCGCCGGCACCGTCCTCATCGCTTGCGTCCCTGGCTATGCCACCCTGGGCGTGGCGGCGCCGTTGCTGGTGCTGTTTGGTCGCTTGCTGCAAGGTTTCTCCGCCGGCGTCGAGCTGGGCGGTGTGTCGGTGTACCTGGCGGAAATCGCCACACCCGGGCGCAAAGGCTTCTTCGTCAGTTGGCAGTCCGCCAGCCAGCAAGCCGCGGTGGTGTTCGCCGGGTTGCTCGGCGTGGGCCTGAACCACTGGCTCAGCCCGCAGGAGATGGGCGACTGGGGCTGGCGCGTGCCGTTCCTGATCGGCTGCCTGATCGTGCCGGTGATCTTCGTGATTCGCCGCTCGCTGGAAGAAACCCCTGAGTTCCAGGCACGTAAACACCGCCCTACCCTGCAGGAAATCGTGCGCTCGATCGGTCAGAACTTCGGCATCGTCATCGCCGGCATGGCGCTGGTGGTGATGACCACCGTGTCGTTCTACCTGATCACCGCCTACACCCCGACTTTCGGCAAGGCCGAGCTGCACCTGTCGGACTTCGACGCGTTGCTGGTGACCGTGTGCGTGGGCATCTCCAATTTCATCTGGCTGCCGGTGATGGGCGCGATGTCCGACAAGATCGGACGCAAACCCCTGCTGCTGGGCGCGACGATTCTGGCGATTCTTACCGCGTATCCGGCGTTGTCGTGGCTGGTGGCCAATCCGAGCTTCAGCCATCTGCTGATCGTGCTGCTGTGGTTGTCGTTCCTGTATGGCTCGTACAACGGTGCGATGGTGGTGGCGCTTACCGAGATCATGCCGGTGGAAGTGCGCACTACCGGGTTTTCCCTGGCCTACAGCCTGGCGACGGCGACCTTTGGTGGGTTTACTCCGGCGGCCTGCACTTATTTGATTCATGTGCTGGATAACAAGGCCGCGCCTGGGATCTGGCTCAGTGGTGCGGCGATACTCGGCTTGATCGCTACATTGATACTGTTCAAGGGCAATCGGCATGAACTGCGCACTGCGCAGGCCTCGGTGGTTGGCGGCGCCTGATAGACCGCTATCGCAGGCAAGCCAGCTCCCACCGTTAACTGTATTCACACGTCAACACTGTGGGAGCCGGGCTCGCCCGCGATGAGGCCCGAACATTCACCACAAAAACAGCAGCCATAAAAAAGCCCCGAACCAGTCGGGGCTTTTTCATTGACCGCTAATGCTTAGCGCGGGAACGCAGGCGGGTTAACCCCAGCCATGTCTTCCATCACGCGAACCACTTGGCAGCTGTAACCGAACTCGTTGTCGTACCAGACGTACAGTACAACGCGGTTGTCCTGGGTGATGGTCGCCTCGGCATCCACCACACCGGCGTGGCGCGAGCCCACGAAGTCGGTCGACACCACTTCCTGCGAATTAACGAAGTCGATCTGCTTATGCAGGTCCGAGTGCAGCGCCATGTAGCGCAGGTACTCGTTCATTTCTTCACGGGTAGCGGCTTTCTCAAGGTTCAGGTTGAGAATGGCCATCGACACGTTCGGCGTCGGCACGCGGATCGCGTTACCGGTCAGCTTGCCGGCCAGCTCAGGCAGGGCCTTGGCAGCAGCGGTGGCAGCACCGGTCTCGGTGATGACCATGTTCAACGCGGCGCTACGGCCACGGCGATCGCCTTTGTGGAAGTTGTCGATCAGGTTCTGGTCGTTGGTGTACGAGTGAACGGTTTCAACGTGACCGTTAACGATGCCGAACTTGTCATTCACAGCCTTCAGCACCGGCACGATGGCGTTGGTGGTGCAGGAAGCGGCCGACACGATCTTGTCGTCAGCGGTGATTTCACCGTGGTTGATACCGTGAACGATGTTCTTCAGCTTGCCTTTGCCAGGCGCCGTCAGCACAACGCGGTCGATACCCGGGCAGGCCAGGTGTTGGCCCAGGCCCTCGGCATCACGCCATACGCCGGTGTTGTCTACCAGCAGGGCGTCCTTGATGCCGTACTGGGTGTAATCCACCTCAGACGGGTTCTTCGCGTAGATCACCTGGATCAGGTTACCGTTGGCGGTGATGATGTTGTTTTCTTCGTCGATGACGATGGTGCCGTTGAACGGACCGTGTACCGAGTCGCGGCGCAGGAGGCTGGCGCGTTTGGTCAGGTCGTTCTCGGCGCCTTTGCGCACAACGATAGCGCGCAGGCGCAGGCCGTCGCCGCCACCGGTTTTTTCGATCAGGATGCGCGCCAGCAGGCGGCCGATACGGCCAAAGCCGTACAGCACAACGTCGGTGCCTTTGCGGGCAGCGGCGTTTTGCTGGCCAACCACATCGGCCATTTCTTCACGCACGAACTGCTCGGCGGTACGGCCAGCGCCTTCTTTGCGGAATTTGTAAGCCAACTTGCCCAGGTCTACCGAGGCCGCGCCGAGCTTGAGCTCGCTCATGGCTTTAAGCAGAGGGAATGTTTCGTGGACGGAGAGTTCGCTGTCGTCGGCGGAACGATGGCGAGCAAAGCGATGCGCCTTGAGAATCGCGATGACTGATTGGTTGATCAGGCTGCGGCCATAGATCGAGCTCACCACATTGTTATTGCGGTACAGCTGACCGATAAGCGGAATCATCGCTTCAGCGAGTGCTTCACGGTCGATCCATTCACCAAGACACTGGTCGGGCTTCTGAGTCACGGGAACCTTCCACATGTAGGGGCAGAAAAAAGGGGCTACATTATGTCGTCCGACCGGCCGTTGAGCAATGCGCCAACCACAACAAAAAGCGCTTGCAAAAAAACACCACCCCGCTACAGCCCAGTAAATACGCGGGTTCCAGAAGGCCACCAATGGCGCCGCGCCGCCAACTTGTCCGTAACCCTCCGAAACATCCGCACTTTTTGGCACTACATATTGAGTCAAAACCCACCATTGTTTGTCTTAGCCACTACATTTCCTGCAAACCGTAATAGGCTCAGTCAGCAACTGACAGGCGGCACCTCGGGCCGTTACAATTACCGACTTTGTCGCAACGCTTGGAGCTCAACCTTCCGTGCCCGTTCTGCGTCTACCGATTCTCCCTGCTGCGGCAGGTAAACAGCACTGGGGCAACCTGCCCGGTGCCGCCCTGAGCCTGGCCATCGCCGAGGCTGCCAGCGCAGCCAAGCGCTTTACCCTGCTGCTCACCGCCGACAGCCAAAGCGCCGAGCGACTGGAGCAGGAGCTGAGCTTCTTCGCCCCCGATTTGCCGGTGCTGCACTTTCCCGACTGGGAAACCCTGCCTTACGACCTGTTTTCGCCGCACCAGGACATCATTTCCCAGCGCATCGCCAGCCTGTACCGCTTGCCGGAACTGGCCCACGGCGTGCTGGTGGTGCCGATCACCACGGCCCTGCATCGCCTGGCGCCGACCAAGTTCCTGCTGGGCAGCAGCCTGGTGCTGGATATCGGCCAGAAGCTCGACGTGGAACAGATGCGCACGCGCCTGGAAGCCAGCGGCTACCGCTGCGTCGACACGGTGTACGAACACGGCGAGTTCGCCGTGCGCGGCGCGCTGATCGACCTGTTCCCGATGGGCAGCAAGCTGCCGTACCGCATCGACCTGTTCGACGACGAAATCGAGACACTGCGCACCTTCGACCCGGAGAACCAGCGCTCGATTGATAAAGTCGAGTCGATCAAGCTGCTGCCGGCGCGGGAATTCCCGCTGCAAAAAGACGCCGTCACACGCTTCAAGGCCCGCTTTCGCGAACGTTTCGACGTGGACTTCCGCCGCTGCCCGATCTTTCAGGACCTGAGCAGCGGGATTACACCGGCCGGTATCGAGTATTACCTGCCGCTGTTCTTTGACGAAACCTCCACCCTGTTCGACTACCTGCCCCAGGACACTCAAGTGTTCTCGCTGCCAGGCATTGAGCAGGCGGCGGAAAACTTCTGGAACGATGTGCGCAATCGCTATGAAGAGCGCCGCGTCGATCCATCACGGCCTTTATTGCCGCCAGCCGAGCTGTTTCTGCCGGTGGAAGACTGCTTCGCCCGCTTGAAAAACTGGCCGCGCGTCGTCGCCAGCCAACAGGACGTGGACGCCGGCAGCGGCCGCGAGCGCTTCCCGGCGAGCATGCTGCCGGACCTGGCGATCCAGGCCAAAGCCACGCAGCCACTGGAAGCATTATCCAACTTCCTCGGCGACTTCCCCGGCCGCGTGCTGTTTACCGCCGAATCCGCCGGCCGTCGCGAAGTGCTGCTGGAACTGCTGGAACGCCTGAAGCTGCGCCCGAAAACCGTCGACAGCTGGCCGGACTTTGTTAAGAGCAAAGACCGCCTGGCGATCACCATCGCGCCGCTGGATGAAGGTTTGTTGCTGGATGACCCAGCCTTGGCGCTGATCGCCGAGAGCCCGCTGTTCGGCCAGCGCGTGATGCAGCGCCGCCGCCGTGAAAAACGCGCCGACATCAACAACGACGCAGTGATCAAGAACCTGACCGAGCTGCGCGAAGGCGCACCGGTGGTGCATATCGACCACGGCGTGGGCCGCTACCTCGGGCTGCAAACCCTGGAGATCGACAACCAGGCCGCCGAATTCCTCACCATGGAATACGCCGAGGGCGCCAAGCTTTACGTGCCGGTGGCCAGCCTGCACCTGATCGCGCGCTACACCGGCAGCGACGACGCCCTGGCGCCGTTGCACCGCCTGGGCTCCGAGACCTGGCAGAAAGCCAAGCGCAAAGCCGCCGAACAGGTGCGCGACGTCGCCGCCGAATTGCTCGACATCTATGCACGCCGCGCAGCCCGCGAAGGTTATGCCTTCGCCGACCCGAAAGCTGACTACGCCACCTTCAGCGCCGGCTTTGCGTTTGAAGAAACCCCGGACCAGCAAACCACCATCGAAGCCGTGCGCGCCGACATGCTCGCGCCCAAGCCGATGGACCGCCTGGTGTGCGGCGACGTGGGCTTCGGCAAAACCGAAGTGGCCATGCGCGCCGCCTTTATTGCCGTGCATGGCGGCAAGCAGGTGGCGATTCTGGTGCCGACCACCCTGCTCGCCCAACAACACTACAACAGCTTTCGCGACCGCTTTGCCGACTGGCCGGTGAGCGTGGAGGTGATGAGCCGCTTCAAGTCCGCCAAGGAAGTGAATGCCGCCGTCGCCGACTTGGCCGAAGGCAAGATCGATATCGTGATCGGCACCCACAAGCTGCTGTCGGACGATGTAAAGATCAAAAACCTTGGTTTGGTGATCATCGACGAAGAGCACCGCTTCGGTGTGCGTCAGAAAGAACAACTGAAGAACCTGCGCAGCGAAGTCGACATCCTCACCCTCACCGCCACGCCGATTCCGCGCACGCTGAACATGGCCGTGTCGGGCATGCGTGACCTGTCGATCATCGCCACGCCGCCGGCACGTCGCCTGTCGGTGCGCACCTTCGTGATGGAACAGAACAAAAGCACGGTCAAGGAAGCGCTGTTGCGTGAACTGCTGCGCGGCGGCCAGGTGTACTACCTGCACAATGACGTCAAGACCATCGAGAAATGCGCCGCCGACCTCGCCGAACTGGTGCCCGAAGCCCGCATCGCGATTGGCCACGGGCAGATGCGCGAACGCGAACTCGAACAGGTGATGAGCGACTTCTACCACAAGCGCTTCAACGTGCTGATCGCCTCGACCATCATCGAGACCGGTATCGACGTGCCGAGCGCCAACACCATCATCATCGAGCGCGCCGACAAGTTCGGCCTGGCGCAGCTGCACCAGTTGCGCGGCCGCGTCGGGCGCAGTCACCACCAGGCCTATGCCTACTTGCTGACGCCGCCGCGCCAGCAGATTACCTCCGACGCCGAGAAGCGCCTGGAGGCGATCGCCAACACCCAGGACCTCGGTGCCGGTTTTGTGCTGGCCACCAACGACCTGGAAATCCGTGGCGCCGGCGAACTGCTCGGCGACGGCCAGAGCGGGCAGATCCAGGCCGTGGGCTTCACCCTGTATATGGAGATGCTCGAGCGCGCGGTGAAAGCCATCCGCAAGGGTGAACAACCGAACCTCGATCAGCCCTTGGGTGGCGGCCCGGAAATTAACCTGCGCCTGCCGGCGTTGATTCCCGAAGACTACCTGCCCGATGTGCATGCGCGGCTGATTCTGTACAAGCGCATTGCCTCGGCCACCGACGAAGAAGGTCTCAAGGACCTGCAGGTGGAGATGATCGACCGCTTCGGCCTGTTGCCGGAGCCGACCAAAAACCTGGTGCGCCTGACCCTGCTCAAATTGCAGGCTGAGCAACTGGGCATCAAGAAGGTCGACGCCGGGCCGCAAGGCGGGCGTATCGAGTTCGAAGCGCAAACGCCGGTGGACCCACTGGTGCTGATCAAGCTGATTCAGGGCCAGCCCAACCGCTACAAGTTCGAAGGGGCTACGCTGTTCAAGTTCATGGTGCCGATGGAACGTGCCGAAGAACGCTTTAATACATTAGAGGCGCTGTTTGAGCGCCTCATCCCGAAATCTGCTTGAAGGACGCCCCAATGCGCCTGTTCCGCATTTTGAGCTTGTTGTTGGTGGTCGTTGCTCCTTCGGCGTTTGCCGACAGCCCCTATCTGGTGGAGATGATTCTGGTGCGCCAGAACGCCGAGCCGGTGATCAATAGCCGCGCGGCGCCGGAAAACTGGGACGCCGGGGCACCACGGCTGCCGGCGGACAAAATCAGCCCGCCGCGGCTGGGCAACATCGTCGACAAGCTCAGTGCCGACACCGGTTACACAGTGCTGCTGCACCGGGCCTGGGACCAGAACCTGGGCGAGCAGCCGGTGAAGCTGGCCATCAGCGATGGCCAGGAGCAGTTTGGCCAGTTTCCCATCGAAGGCACGCTGAACCTGCAACTGGGGCGCTTTACCGATATCGACGCAGACTTCTGGATCAACCAGTTCGACGCCAACGGCAGCGTCATCGCCAGCGAACACTTGAGCCAGCAAGGCGTGCGCACCAAGAACAACCAGCTCAACTACCTGGACGGCGGCCACTTGGCCCTGCTGATCAAGATCACCTCGCTGACCGCCAAACCACCCAGCGCACCACCGCCCGACGCTCAGGACTGATCCAGCGCCATGCCCCTGACATCGTCACTGACCAAACCCCTGGCCCCGTCGTGGGCCAATCGCTTTAAAGAGCAAAGCCTTGAGCGCGGGCGCCGCTACGCCCTGGAAAACCGCGTGCGCATCGTCGAGTCCGGCGACAGCACCATTGTTGCCAGCTGCGAAGGCTCGGGCGGCAACGTTTACCGGCAGACCATCTCGCTGCGCGAATCGGCCAAAGGCATGCTGATTCTGGTGGACAGCCGCTGCACGTGCCCGGTGCACACCAACTGCAAACATATCGCGGCGGTGCTGCTCAAGGTCCAGGAAACCCTGGCTTACCCGGCGGCTGCGCAAGATGCCGAGCTGCTGGAAAAACTTCAGGCCGTGCTGGATAACCGCGTGGTGCTGCCGCAGGTGGTGATGGAGGATGTGCGACCGGTGCCGCGCCTGTGGCTGGCGAGTGTCGAGTTCAGCGCGTTTGAACCGCGCAATGGCAAAATGCAGCGTTACATCCAGCACCGTGCGGCGTTGTCGTTCAACTACCTGGGCAACTATGTCAGCGGGCAAAAAAATGCCGACATCGTGGTGCGCCAGGAAACCCAGAGCCTGCGCATCAAGCGCCATCCGGAGCTGGAGCAGCCGTACCGCGAGCAACTGCGCCTGCTCGGCTTCAAGATCGCCACGCGCCAGAGTAAGGCATTGCCGGAAAGCGCCGGCGAATTGTTCGAGATGGTTAACGACAGCGCCTGGCTGAACTTCACCCTCAACGCCTCGCCGACCTTGCGCGCCGAGGGCTGGGAGTTGCAGATCGATGAGGATTTCGGTTTCGACTTGAGCGCCGTCGATGACTGGTACGCCACCGTCGATGAAGGCCCGGAACGCGATTGGTTTGACCTGGAGCTGGGCATCATCGTCAACGGCGAGCGCCTGAGCCTGCTGCCGATTCTGTTGAACCTGATGCGCTCGCACACCGAGATCCTCAACCCGGAAAAGCTCGCCCGGCGCCGCGATGACGAGCTGATCCTGGTGAACATCCCCGGCCTGCCCAACGGCCACGGGCCGCTGCAAGTGGCGCTGCCCTACGGCCGCTTGAAACCGGTGCTGGCCACCCTTGGCGAGTTTTACCTGCAGGAATCGGGCACCACCACCTTGCGCCTGGCCAAGGCCGATGCGATTCGCCTCAACCCGCTGGAAGACCTGCCGCTGCAATGGGAAGGCGGCGAGAAGATCCGCAATTTCGCCCAGCGCCTGCGCGACATCAAGGACTTCACCTGTGTGGCGCCCGAAGGCTTGAACGCGACACTGCGCCCGTATCAACTCGAAGGCTTGAGTTGGATGCAGTCGCTGCGCCAACTCGACGTGGGCGGGATTCTTGCGGATGACATGGGCCTGGGCAAAACCCTACAGACCCTGGCACATATCCTCAGTGAAAAAATCGCCGGGCGCCTGGATCGGCCGTGCATGGTGGTGATGCCTACCAGCCTGATCCCGAACTGGCTCGACGAAGCCGCGCACTTTACGCCGCAACTCAAGGTAGTGGCGCTGTATGGCGCGACACGCAAAAAGCACTTCGCCAACCTGCAGGACTACGACTTGCTGCTGACGACTTATGCGCTGCTGCCCAAAGACATCGAGCAACTCGCCGCCCTGCCCTTGCACGTGCTGATCCTCGACGAAGCCCAGTACATCAAGAACCCCAACAGCAAGGCCGCTCAGGCCGCGCGCGAGCTCAATGCGCGTCAGCGCCTGTGCCTGAGTGGCACACCGCTGGAAAACCACTTGGGTGAGCTGTGGTCGCTGTTCCACTTCCTGCTGCCGGGCTGGCTGGGCGACGTAAAAAGCTTCAACCGCGATTACCGCGTGCCCATTGAAAAGCGCGCCAGTGATGTACGACTGCAGCACCTCAACGGTCGGATCAAACCCTTCCTGCTGCGCCGTACGAAGGAACAGGTGGCCACGGAATTGCCGCCCAAGACCGAGATCATCCACTGGGTCGATCTCAACGAAGCCCAGCGTGATGTGTACGAAACCATGCGCCTGGCCATGGACAAGAAGGTGCGCGACGAAATCACCCGCAAGGGCGTGGCGCGTAGCCAGATCATTATTCTTGAAGCGCTGCTCAAGTTGCGCCAGGTGTGCTGCGACCTGCGCCTGGTCAACGACGCCGCCCTGCCCGCGCGCGGCAGCAGCTCGGGCAAGCTCGACAGCCTGATGGAAATGCTCGAAGAGCTGTTTGCCGAAGGACGCCGGATTCTGCTGTTCTCGCAGTTCACTTCGATGCTGAGCCTGATCGAAGTCGAGCTGAAAAAGCGCGGCGTGGCCTACGCACTGCTGACCGGCCAGACCCGCGACCGCCGCACACCGGTGAAGGACTTCCAGAGCGGCAAGTTGCAAATTTTTCTGATCAGCTTGAAGGCTGGCGGTGTGGGCTTGAACCTGACAGAAGCCGATACGGTGATCCACTATGACCCGTGGTGGAACCCGGCCACAGAGAACCAGGCGACTGACCGCGCGTATCGCATCGGTCAAGAGAAGCCGGTGTTCGTCTATAAAATGATTGCGCGGGGCACGGTGGAGGAGAAAATCCAGCACCTGCAAAAGGAAAAGTCCGACCTGGCAGCGGGTGTGCTGGATGGGCGTACGACGGGAGATTGGCAGTTGGGCAACGAGGACATCGAGGCGTTGTTTGCGCCGCTGCCCAATAAGCAAGAGAAGCGCTGACCTTCAGATTGCTATCGCGGGCAAGCCCGCTCCCACATTTTGATGTGTGAATACATTCAAGTGTAGGAGCTGGATTGCCTGCGATAGGCGCACCACAGTTTTCAGCCGATCAACTGAGCATCCCGCAACGCGGTAAGTGCCGCCAGCCAACGCGGGTCCTGCTTATAGTCCGTCGAAGCAATCGCCTGCCCACGCATCCGCGCAATCCGCGCCGAAGGCGTAACCTTCATGCGCTGCGCCGCCGTCAGCGCCAGCTCGGCGGCCGCACGATCGTTGCACACCAAGCCCATGTCGCAACCGGCGGTCAGCGCCGCTTCGATCCGGCTGGCCGCATCACCGACCACATGCGCCCCGGCCATGGACAGGTCATCACTGAAAATCACCCCATCAAACTGCAACTCGCCACGCAGAATGTCCTGCAGCCAGCGCCGCGAGAAACCAGCCGGCTGGGCATCCACCTGAGGATAGATGACGTGTGCGGGCATGACGGCGGCCAATTGCTTGCTCAGCCGTGCGAAAGGCACCAGGTCATTTGCGCGAATCTGTTCCAGGCTACGCTCGTCATTGGGAATGGCGACGTGGGAATCGGCCTCAGCCCAGCCGTGACCCGGGAAGTGTTTACCGGTGGCGGCCATGCCCGCGCTGTTCATGCCGCGAATGAAGGCACCGGCAAGCACGGCGGCGCGCTCGGGGTCGCCTTCAAACGAGCGGGTGCCGACCACGGCGCTGCGCTGGTAATCCAGGTCCAGTACCGGGGCGAAGCTCAGGTCAAGGCCAACCGCAAGCACTTCAGTGGCCATGATCCAGCCGCACTGCTCGGCCAGGTATTCGGCATTCGGCTTATCCGCCAACAAGCGCATGGCCGGCAGACGCACAAAGCCCTGGCGCAGGCGCTGCACGCGCCCGCCTTCCTGGTCGACGGCCAGCAGCAGGTCGGGACGCACGGCACGGATCGACGCGCTCAACTCGCGCACCTGACGTGGGTGCTCGATGTTGCGCGCGAAAATGATCAGGCCGCCCACTTCCGGCTGACGCAACAGGTGACGATCCTCGGCCGTCAGCCAGGTACCGGCCACATCAACCATCAAAGAACCTTGCAGGGCAGCAGTCATAAACCTTCCTTAAATAACGCACACAACCCGTTGCCCTCACCTGGCGCGATAAGCGCAGTGAGCACAACGGGTTGCGAGTAAATAGCTGA
Organism: Pseudomonas sp. TWRC1-2; assembly: GCF_049896685.1. NCBI lineage: Bacteria > Pseudomonadati > Pseudomonadota > Gammaproteobacteria > Pseudomonadales > Pseudomonadaceae > Pseudomonas > Pseudomonas sp. TWRC1-2. The sequence continues at coordinate 397,536 of NZ_JAFCUU010000004.1, forward strand.
AATCGGCATGGCGGCTAGCTTAGCGGATGCAAGCGGCCGCGCACACCCGGGGCAATCACGCCTTGGCGACGGCTGGCGTGGATTTGCTGCGTGGGCGCAACTGCGCGGCCGCCATGGCCTGGTCGGTCACACCGGTTTCGGCGCGCATGCCGGCGGCAAGGAACGGCACCATCAGGCGCATCACTTGTTCGATGGAGGTGTTCACACCGAAATCGGTCTCGGCAATTGCGCGCAAGGCTTTGATCCCGGACATGCTGAACGCGGCAGCACCGAGCATGAAGTGCACGCGCCAGAACAGTTCGATCGGCGGAATACGCGGCGCGGCTTCGTTGACCAGCAACATGTAGCGACGGAACACCTTGCCGTACATGTCTTCCAGATAACGCCGCAAGTGGCCCTGGCTCTGGCTGAACGCCAGGCCGAGCAAACGCATGAAGATCGACAGGTCATTGCCGCTGCGTGGTTGAACCACCAGCGCTTGCTCAACCAGAATTTCCAGCAGGTCTTCCAGGCTCGGCTTGTTATCAGGCTTGGTCTGGCGGCGCTCCAGCTCACGGTCGAGGCTGGCGCAGAACGGCCCCAGAAAGCGCGAAAACACCGCCTGGATCAGGGCTTTCTTTGAGCCGAAATGGTAATTCACTGCGGCAAGGTTAACCCCAGCCTTGCTGGTGATCAGCCGCAATGAAGTTTCAGCAAATCCTTTTTCCGCGAACAATTGCTCGGCAGCATCGAGAATGCGTTCAACGGTTTCCGACTGGGCCATGGCTACTCCGCCTGACAAACACTTGTTTGAAACATACGTTTCAGGGTGTGTCTTGTCAAGCCTGCGAGTCCGTTTTCCGGCCGGGCAGTCATCTATTTAACCGCTATTTAATCACATCCTTCCTGGTCTGTAGGCAGCGCTGTTTCTGCCTTGTAGGACGGGTGACGAATGACCGTCCAGCGGTGTGCTCAAAAAGGATGATTGCCAAGCGCAGTTCACTGTATATAATCCCAGTCACTGTATAAAAAGACAGAGCGATCAACATGCTAAAACTGACGCCACGCCAAGCTGAGATTCTGGCTTTTATCAAGCGCTGCCTCGATGACAACGGCTATCCGCCGACACGAGCAGAAATTGCGCTGGAGCTGGGGTTCAAGTCCCCAAACGCTGCTGAAGAACACCTCAAGGCCCTCGCTCGCAAAGGCGCGATCGAGATGACCCCAGGAGCTTCTCGCGGTATTCGCATCCCTGGCTTTGAAGCCAAGGCCGACGAATCGACCCTGCCGATCATTGGCCGCGTCGCCGCCGGTGCGCCGATTCTGGCGCAACAGCACGTCGAGGAATCCTGCAACATCAACCCGACCTTCTTCCATCCGCGCGCCGACTACCTGTTGCGTGTACACGGCATGAGTATGAAGGACGTGGGCATTTTCGACGGCGATCTGCTGGCCGTCCACACCACCCGTGAAGCCCGTAATGGCCAGATCGTCGTTGCGCGTATCGGCGATGAAGTCACCGTCAAACGCTTCAAGCGCGAAGGCAGCAAGGTCTGGCTGATGGCCGAAAACCCTGAGTTCGCCCCGATTGAAGTGAACCTGAAAGATCAGGATCTGGTGATCGAAGGCTTGAGCGTCGGCGTCATTCGCCGCTAAAGGAGGCACCATGCAGCTCGTGCACACCCCACAACACACACAACTGTCGCTGTTCGAGGCCTTCATGGCTCAACCCCTTGCGCCTATCCTCAAGGAAACGGTCGAGGCCCCGTGGGGCTCCGAACCTGAGGCGTTCAGTGAATTGTCGTTGCGCGGTGCAGCTGGAAGCTGCCTGAGCCTGCTGGCACCGATCCTTCGTGAATTGAGCGAGGAGCAGGATGCACGCTGGCTGACGCTGATCGCTCCACCTGCCAGCCTGACCCAGGCCTGGCTGCGAGACGCCGGCCTCAACCGTGAGCGTATCCTGCTGCTGCAACCGCGCGGCGCGCAAAGCGCTCAACAGTTGACCTGCGAAGCCTTGCGTCTGGGCCGTAGCCATACGGTGGTGAGTTGGTTGAACCCGTTGAACACTGCGGCCAAGCACCAACTGATCAGCGCTGCACGGACGGGCGATGCGCAGAGCTTGAATATTCGATTGGGGTAACAGGGAACTGGCTGATTGCGTAGGTGACAGACAGGTATCTGTGCCGAGCGGGCTTCTGTGGCAAAACGGACTGATGTAGCGAGCGGGCTTGTTGTGGCGAGCGGGCTTGCCCCGCGTTGGGCTGCGAAGCAGCCCCAAAACCAAGCACCGTGGAATACCTGATATACCGCGTTAATCCATCAGGGCCGCTTCGCGCCCCAACGCGGGGCAAGCCCGCTCGCCACGACAAGCCCGCTTACCACAGCAAGCCCGCCCACAACAGCGAGCCCACTCACCTCAGAGGCCTGCTTGCTGCATAGGCCTGCTCACTACAACAAGCCCGCCTACAACGAAAAGTGCACTTAACTGCAAAACTCAGTGCAGAACCCGCGGCCCGTCGTCCTTCTCCGGTTCGCCTTCTGCCAGGCGACCCGCCATCTGCACACCGACGCTCAACATGGCTTTCGCCACTTCCACGTGCTGGCCTTGCAGGAATGCTTTTGCGTCTTCGGAAAAATCCAAGATAACCAGAGAACCCTCGTCCTCAGCCCGACGCAGCTCGATTCGGCCGTCAGGCAATTCAACAATTTCCAGAAAGGACGTTGGCATAAAAGTCTGTTCTCCACGAAAGGCCGGGATTATATCAGTCATCCACCCAGCCTCGCAGAGGATCTGAACAGGTTTCTCTACGGCTTGATGAATGGTGCTCATTGAGCCTCGTGCTGGACTTTCTGTGCAACTCGGTTCAACTGTGGGAGCGGGCTTGCTCGCGAAAGCAATCTGTCAGTTGATGCATAGGCCGGCTGATAGACCGCTTTCGCTAGCAAGCCCGCTCCCACATTTTTGATCGCACTCAGTCAGTGACGGCTTCTTAGCACTCGTTCAAACCTTCGCGAAACCGCAACGCCATCTTCTTCAGCTCTTGGCGCCAGCTCTCCAGTTCTTCGCGGCTCAACGGCTTGGGCTCATCCTCCTCCACCGCAACAGCGACGATCAGCGGCTGCGTCACGTCCCCCTTGGGCACATGCGGCACGCGTGGCGGCTGGAACATGTCGGCATGCGCCTTGAGCAAGCGGGCGACCCAGCTGTCGGGGCTTTGGGCCATTTCCACCAGCCCGGCCAGCTCAGGAATGGCCATGCTGTCCAGCACTTCGCGGTTCATGATCAGTTCTGCACGCGGCGAACCGGCCTGGGGCAAACGGTAGAACCCGGCGATTTCATGGCACAACCCCAACAGAGCGCCGTAGAGATGGAACAATGCAGCCTCGCGTCCCGCCTGCACCAGCGCGATGGCATTCATCTCCTTCCCTTCCTCGGCACGACCAAGGGCTTCCAGGGACAAACCCGCGAAGTAAATTTTCTGATTGGTACGGGTATAGAGTTCGTTGGCCATAACGGCAGTCTCCACAACGAAATAAGCCGGATGCTGGCTCAACAGTGTCACGGATCAGCCGAGACTCCTGCAAGCGCAAAAAAAGGCCGCCTATGCAGGCGGCCTCTGTATTTCGCAACGTAGTCGATCAAGCGCCCTGGCGCTTGTCCTCGACCTTCCACTTGCCGCCGTCGTAGAACGCTTTCCAGCCCGTAGGCTTGCCGTCCACTTCGGTCTGCACGTACTGCTCCTTGGTTTTGCGGCTGTAGCGGATCACGGCCGGGCGACCGTCGGGATCCTTCTTCGGCGCTTCACACAGGAAGTGGTACTTGGGATCGATCTCGTCCTTGTGCGGCACGATTTCCAGCACCAGCGGCGCACGGGTCTCGCGGTTTTTCGGGAACTGGCTGGCGGCCAGGAACAAGCCCGAGGCGCCGTCACGCAGGATGTAGGTGTCGTTGACCTTCTCGCATTTGAGTTCAGGCATCTTCACCGGGTCCATCTTCGGCGGCGCCGCGTCACCGCTTTTCAGCAGTTTGCGAGTGTTCTTGCACGTCGGGTTGGTGCAACCGAAGAACTTGCCGAAACGGCCGGTCTTGAGCTGCATCTCACTGCCGCACTTGTCGCATTCCAGGCTCGGGCCTTCGTAGCCCTTGATGCGGTAGCTGCCCTCTTCGATCTCGTAGCCGTCGCAGTCAGGGTTGTTACCGCAGATGTGCAACTTGTGCTTCTCATCGAGCAGGTAGGCATCCATTGCCGTGCTGCAGATCGGGCAGCGGTGCTTGCCACGCAATACCAGCGACTCGGATTCACCCTCGTCGTCAGCAGCGATTTCATCGCCCGGCACCAGGTTGACGGTGGCCTTGCAGCGCTCTTTCGGCGGCAGGCTGTAGCCCGAGCAACCGAGGAACACGCCGGTAGACGCGGTACGAATCTGCATCGGACGGCCGCAGGTCAGGCACGGGATGTCGGTCATCACCGGCTGGTTGGCACGCATGCCACTTTCAGGGCTTTCGGCTACTTCGAGCTTCTTCTTGAAGTCGCCGTAGAACTCATCCAGTACGTTTTTCCAGTCGCGTTCGCCCTGGGCCACGTCATCGAGGTTCTCTTCCATGCCGGCGGTGAAGCCGTAGTCCATCAGGTTGGAGAAGCTTTCGGACAGGCGCTCGGTAACGATGTCGCCCATCTTTTCCGAGTAGAAGCGACGGTTGTGCAGCGCGACATAGCCACGGTCCTGGATGGTCGAAATGATTGCCGCGTAAGTCGAAGGACGACCGATACCGCGTTTCTCCATCTCTTTTACCAGGCTGGCTTCCGAATAACGCGCCGGCGGCTTGGTGAAGTGCTGGGACGGGTCGAGCTTGATCAGCTTCAACGTGTCGCCCTGGGCCATGTCCGGCAGCACATCGTCATCGCCTGGCTTGGCGATTTGCGGCATTACGCGGGTGTAGCCGTCGAACTTGAGGATACGGCCCTTGGCACGCAGCTCGAAGTCGCCCGCACCGACACTGACGGTGGTGGACAGGTATTGCGCCGGCAGCATCTGGCAGGCCAGGAACTGGCGCCAGATCAGCTCGTAAAGGCGCTCAGCGTCGCGCTCCATGCCGGTCAGCTTGCTTGGCTCGGTATTGGCATCGGAAGGACGAATCGCTTCGTGAGCCTCCTGTGCGCCTTCCTTGCTGCTGTAGACGTTCGGCTTCTCCGGCAGGTACTTCTTGCCGAATTCGGTTTCAATATAAGTACGCGCCATCGCCACCGCGTCTTGCGACAGGTTGGTGGAGTCGGTACGCATATACGTGATGTAGCCAGCTTCATACAGACGCTGAGCCATCATCATGGTTTTCTTCACACCAAAGCCCAGGCGGTTACTCGCGGCCTGTTGCAGGGTGGACGTGATGAACGGCGCCGACGGCTTGCTGCTGGTCGGCTTGTCTTCACGCTTGACAATGCTGTAGCTGGAAGCCTTGAGCTTCTCCAGCGCGGCCATGGCCTGGGCTTCGTTCAGCGGCTTGAAGGCCTCGCCTTTCTCGCGGGCCACTTCAAAGCGCACGTTGGCGCCCTTGGCGGTGCCGAGGTCAGCGTGGACTTCCCAGTATTCTTCGGGGTTGAACGCACGAATCTCGCGCTCACGCTCCACCACCAGCTTTACCGCCACCGATTGCACACGACCGGCCGACAGGCCACGGGCGATCTTGGCCCACAGCAGTGGCGAGACCATGTAGCCCACGACGCGGTCGAGGAAACGACGGGCCTGCTGGGCGTTTACACGGTCGATGTCCAGTTCGCCCGGCTTGGAGAAGGCTTCCTGGATGGCTTTTTTGGTGATTTCGTTGAACACCACACGCTTGTAGCGGCTGTCATCACCGCCGATGGCTTCGCGCAGGTGCCAGGCAATGGCTTCCCCTTCGCGGTCCAAGTCGGTTGCGAGATAGATGGTGTCAGCATCCTTGGCGAGCCGGCGCAGCTCTTCGATAACCTTTTCCTTGCCGGGAAGGATCTCGTACTTGGCCTTCCAGCCATGTTCCGGGTCTACACCCATGCGCGAGACCAGCTGCTTGCGCGCTTTCTCTTTAGGCGTGAGCACCGGACCTTCGCCCGCAGCCGCCTTGCCGCGCTTGGCGGCAGGCTCCTTGCTGGCGCTAGCCGAACCGCTGGTGGGCAGGTCTCGGATATGGCCGATACTCGACTTCACCACGTACTCGTTGCCCAAGTACTTGTTGATGGTCTTGGCCTTAGCCGGGGATTCCACAATGACCAGCGATTTGCCCATGGATCGGAAAATTCCTGAATTCGAGAAGTGAAAGGCAGTTGGCGCCTGTCGCGGCAACGCTATATATAGTGGCAACAAGGTGAGGTCAAGCGCAGCATTCTGCGCGACCTGCCGTTATTGCCCTGAAAAAAGACTGGGTTCGGCCTGGACCAAAGCAAAGCGCGGGACCTGCTCGCCGTCAACTTCGACGGTCTCCAGGAACATGCTCAATGGGCGCACCCAAAAGCCGTAATCGCCATACAGTGCTTGGTAAAACACCACTTCCTCTTCGGTCTCGGAGTGCCGCGCCACGTTAAAAACGCGGTACTGCGGCCCCTTATAATGTTGGTAGAGCCCTGGTTCGACTTTCATGCTCTGGCCCTCTTGTAAAATTTGTTGAAAAAAAATATTAAAAATTCCAAAAAACAAAAACCGGGGCACTGGGCCCCGGCTTCCGTCAACCCAACGCTTAGACGCGTTCGAAGACGGTGGAAATGCCTTGGCCGAGACCAATGCACATGGTTGCAACCCCAAGGTTGCCGCCATTTTGCTTCATCACGTTAAGCAAAGTGCCGGAAATACGTGCACCGGAGCAACCGAATGGGTGGCCCAGGGCAATCGCACCGCCGTGCAGGTTAACCTTCTCGTTCATCTTGTCGAGTACTTTCAAATCTTTCAGCACTGGCAGGGCCTGTGCGGCGAAAGCTTCGTTGAGCTCGAAGAAGTCGATATCGGAGATGGTCAGGCCCGCGCGCTTCAAGGCTTTTTGTGTGGCCGGTACTGGACCATAGCCCATGATTGCCGGGTCCACACCCGCCACGGCCATCGAACGGATCACGGCCATCGGCTGGATACCCAGGTCCTGGGCACGCTGCGCCGACATCACGATCATGCACGAAGCACCGTCGGTGATTTGCGACGAAGTACCGGCTGTCACGGTGCCGCCCTTTGGATTGAAGGCAGGTTTCAAGGCCGCCAGGCTCTCCAGGGTGGTGTCCGGACGAATGGTTTCGTCGTAGTCGAACAGTTTCAGGAAACCGTTTTCGTCATAGCCGTTCATCGGGATGATTTCATCCTTGAACTTGCCTTCCACCGTCGCCTTGTGGGCGAGCTGGTGGGAGCGCAGGCCGAACGCGTCCTGGGCTTCGCGGGTAATGCCGTGCATTTTGCCGAGCATTTCTGCGGTGAGGCCCATCATGCCCGAGGCTTTTGCCGCGTACAGCGACATGTGCGGGTTAGGGTCGACGCCGTGCATCATGCTGACGTGGCCCATGTGCTCCACGCCGCCGACCACGAACACATCGCCGTTACCGGTCATGATCGCTTGGGCAGCGGTGTGCAGCGCGCTCATCGATGAGCCACACAGGCGGCTGACGGTCTGGCCAGCGGCGGTGTGCGGGATCTGGGTCATCAACGACGCCATGCGCGCGATGTTCCAGCCCTGCTCCAGGGTCTGGTTGACGCAGCCCCAGATCACGTCTTCGACTTCGTTCGGGTCAACCTTGACGTTACGTTCCAGCAACTTGCTGATCAGGTGCGCCGACATGTCTTCGGCGCGGGTGTTGCGGTGCATGCCGCCCTTGGAGCGGCCCATCGGTGTGCGACCGAAGTCGACAATCACCACGTCTCTTGGATTCAAGCTCATAAATATTCTCGCTCTAGTCGTCTGGGCGCTTAACCGAAGAAGCTCTGGCCATTTTTGGCCATTTCACGCAGCTTCGCGGTCGGGTGGTACAGCGGGCCCAGATCAGCGTATTTGTCAGCCAGGGCAACGAACTCGGCCACACCGATCGAATCGATGTAACGCAGCGCACCACCACGGAATGGAGGGAAGCCAATACCGTACACCAGGCCCATATCGGCTTCGGCGGCGGTTTCAACGATGCCGTCTTCCAGGCAACGCACGGTTTCCAGGCACAGGGCGATCATCATCCAGTTGATGATGTCCTCATCGGACACCTCACGCTGCTCGTAGATGACCGGCGCGAGTACTTCGTGCACCGAAGGGTCGGCCACTTTCTTCTGTTTGCCCTTCTTGTCGGCCTCGTAGGCGTAGAAGCCCTTGCCGTTCTTCTGGCCCAGGCGCTTGGCTTCGTAGAGCGCGTCGATCGCCGAACGGCGGTCGTCTTTCATGCGGTCCGGGAAGCCTTCGGCCATGACGTCACGACCGTGGTGGCCGGTGTCGATGCCGACCACGTCCATCAGGTACGCCGGGCCCATTGGCCAGCCGAATTTTTCCATGACCTTGTCGATACGCACAAAGTCCACACCGGCGCTGACCAGCTTGGCGAAACCGCCGAAGTACGGGAACAGCACGCGGTTGACCAAAAAGCCCGGGCAGTCGTTAACGACGATCGGGTTCTTGCCCATTTTCTTGGCGTAGGCAACGGTAGTAGCAATCGCCAGCTCGCTGGACTTCTCGCCACGGATCACTTCCACCAGCGGCATCATGTGCACCGGGTTGAAGAAGTGCATGCCGACGAAGTTTTCCGGACGCTTGAGGGCCTTGGCCAACAAGCTGATGGAAATGGTCGAAGTGTTCGAGGCCAGAATGGTGTCTTCTTTAACCTGGGCTTCTACTTCGGCCAGTACGGCTTGCTTGACCTTCGGGTTCTCGACAACCGCTTCGACCACCAGGTCGACGTGGCCGAAATCGCCGTAGGACAGCGTAGGACGAATGCCGTTAAGCACTTCAGCCATCTTCGCTGCGGTCATGCGACCTTTATCAACGCGGCCCACCAGCAGCTTGGCGGCTTCCGCCAAGCCTTGCTCGATGCCGTGTTCGTTGATGTCTTTCATCAGGATCGGCGTGCCTTTGGAGGCCGACTGATAGGCGATACCGCCGCCCATGATACCGGCGCCGAGTACGGCAGCCTGTTTCACGTCTTTGGCGATTTCGTCGTAGGCCTTGGCCTTTTTCTTCAGCTCCTGATCATTCAGGAACAGGCCGATAAGGCTCTGGGCAGCCGAGGTTTTCGCCAGTTTGACGAAGCCTGCAGCTTCCACTTCCAGGGCTTTGTCGCGACCGAAGTTCGCGGCCTTCTGGATGGTCTTGATCGCTTCAACCGGCGCCGGGTAGTTCGGGCCGGCCTGGCCTGCCACGAAACCTTTGGCGGTTTCGAACGACATCATTTGTTCGATGGCGTTGAGCTTGAGTTTTTCGAGCTTTGGCTGACGCTTGGCCTTGTAGTCAAATTCGCCGCTGATGGCGCCTTTGATCAGGTTCAGTGCAGCTTCGGCCAGTTTGTCCGGGGCAACCACAGCATCGACGGCACCGACTTTCAGCGCGTCTTCGGCTTTGTTTTCCTTGCCGGCGGCAATCCACTCGATGGCGTTGTCGGCACCGATGATGCGCGGCAGGCGCACGGTGCCGCCAAAACCTGGGTAGATGCCCAGTTTGACTTCAGGCAGACCGATTTTGGCGGTCGCCGACATGACACGGAAGTCTGCGGCCAGGCACATTTCCAGACCGCCGCCCAACGCGATGCCATTGATCGCGGCGACGGTTGGCACGTTGAGGTCTTCGAAATCGCTGAAAATCTTGTTGGCTTTGAGGTTGCCAGCCACCAGCTCGGCATCGGGCAGCTTGAAGTTGTCGACGAATTCGGTGATGTCAGCGCCGACGATAAACACGTCCTTGCCGCTGGAGACGATCACGCCCTTGACCGAAGCATCTGCTTTGATGGTGTCTACGGCCTGACGCAATTCATTCAGGGTTAGACGGTTGAACTTGTTGACGGACTCACCCTTGAGGTCGAATTTCAATTCGACGATGCCACTTTCAAGAGCCTTAACCGTGATGGCTTTACCTTCGTAAATCATCAACTGATCTCCACGATATGGAAGCTGAACAGTACACATTGGACGCTGGCCTCTGGTTGGACATTGATTATTGGGTCAATGCTCATGCCAATCCGCCAGGCACACCCGCCAACGCGCTAGTCGGGGTTCTGTATGAGCGGTCTGACAGACAAACGCTCAATTCATACGCCCGTTTGATTTGGGTACGTCACCTTCATCCAATTCCGGGCAATTGTCAATCGCTCGAAAGGCTAGGAAAAACGCGACTTTCCAGTCAGTTCAGAACCCAGGCCCACGGCTTACGCCTGGCCAATATTCAACTATTCACGAAATCAATAATGGAAATTTTGTAGGAAAAGACTGTACAGAACAGGATATGCCGCTAGGCTAGCGACAACCTTAATGCGCCTGGATGAACATCCGACGCATGCATCACAGATTTACCGGCCTGCCTGGCCAACTCCAGCCCGATGATGATGTCGGGCTTTTTATTGCCTGGGTTTTATCCGACAGGCATCAAGCCAGGGCCTTGAGCAGCGCATCAATGTCCTTCAACACACTCGCCTCGCCCTTCTCGCCCCAGTACAGGGCGATCATCTGCTTGTCCGCCTCGACCTTGTAGACGTTATCCGGCAGGGTCGCAAAGTGCGCCAACAACGTCTCATCGACGCACACTTCGCGCCACTGATTGACCCAAACCCCGGGCTCCAGCTGCCAGTAACACCAAAGGGCCGGCGCACTTGCGCGGCGCGGTCGGCAGTACTGCGCGCAAGGGCTTGGCGGCTCGTGCTTGAGCCAGTACGGCCAGTCCTGCGGCGCCAATTGCATGGCCAGGCCGATGCGGCGCGCCTCCATCCGCAGGGCCATGCGCCCGCTCTGATGGCGCGAGGGGCGCAACCATGCCAGAGGGCTCAGTACCACGAGAAGGATTGACACCACTATCCAGACCGTCATATGTGTACTCCCGAATTTCTAGATGAGCGGATTTGACCTGACGCAACCCCATCCGCTTGAAAGCAGCCATACTGAACTTATTGCAGTCCCCTGGAGGAACGCGCCATGTCCAACGAACACTCCTACAAACATATCCTGGTCGCTGTCGACCTGACCGAAGAGTGCGACCCAGTGATCAAGCGCGCGCAGGCTTCAGCAATCGCCAACGGCGCCAAGCTGTCACTCGTGCATATCGTCGAGCCTATGGCCATGGCGTTTGGTGGCGACGTGCCCATGGACCTTTCCCAGTTGCAGCAACAACAGTTTGACCAGGCCAAAGAGCGCCTGGACCGGTTGATCCTCAAGTACCCGGAAGTGACCAAGGAAAACTCCCACCTCACCTACGGCCAGCCTCGTCAGGAAATCCACCACCTGGCCAAGGAACAGGGCTGCGACCTGATCGTGGTCGGCAGCCACGGCCGTCATGGCCTGGCGTTGCTGCTGGGCTCGACCGCCAATGACGTACTGCACGGCGCGCCGTGTGATGTGCTGGCGGTAAAACTGGTAAAAAATACTTAAGAACGGCGCCAAACAACTGTGGGAGCGGGCTGATGTGGGAGCTGCCTTGCCTGCGATAGCATCACCGCAGGCCAACTGACGCACCGCGGTGCCTGCATCGCGGGCAAGCCCGACTCCCACACAAGCCGTGCCACATTTTTAATCGCACTCCATATAAAAAGCCCGGCGTTCATACAAATGGGCGCCGGGCTTTTTAGTGCGCTTGAATCACTCAGGCATCCAGCTCGGCCCAACGCTCAACCAACACTTCCAGCTCCTGGTTCAACGTTTCCAGGGACGCAATGACCTTGGCGGTTTCCGCCGCCGGACGCAGGTAGAAACCTGCCTCAGCCATTTCTGCTTCTACTGCGGCAATCTGCTGTTCCTTGGCGTCGATATCGCCCGGCAAGGCTTCCAGCTCACGTTGCAGCTTGTAGCTGAGCTTCTTCTTGGTCGACGGTGCAGCGTCCTGGGCCGGAGCAGCAGCGGCAGCCACTGGCGCAACGACAGCGGAGGTCAGGTCGGCCTTGCCGGACTTGCTCTCGGTCACGCCCAGCAGGCGCGGCGAGCCGCCCTGACGCAGCCAGTCCTGGTAACCACCGACGTATTCACGCACCTTGCCTTCACCTTCGAAGACCAGCGTGCTGGTGACCACGTTGTCGAGGAATGCCCGGTCGTGGCTGACCATCAGCACGGTGCCGTTGAAGGTCAGCAAGACCTCTTCCAGCAGTTCGAGGGTTTCCACGTCGAGGTCGTTGGTCGGTTCGTCGAGCACCAGCAGGTTGGCCGGCTTGCTGAACAGCTTGGCCAGCAGCAGGCGCGCACGCTCACCACCGGACAAGGCTTTCACCGGCGTACGTGCGCGTTGCGGACTGAACAGGAAGTCGCCCAGGTAGCTCAGCACGTGGCGGCTCTGGCCGTCGATGTCGATAAAGTCGCGACCTTCGGCGACGTTGTCGATCACGGTTTTTTCCAGGTCCAACTGATGGCGCAACTGGTCGAAGTAGGCCACGTCGATGCGCGTGCCCTCTTCCACCGTGCCGCTGGTCGGTTGCAGACCATTGAGCATCAGCTTGAGCAAGGTGGTCTTGCCGGTGCCGTTGGCGCCCAGCAGGCCGATACGGTCGCCGCGCTGCAGGACCATCGAGAAGTCTTTGATCAGGAACGGGCCGTCCGGGTGATGGAAGCTGACGTTTTCCAGGACCATCACCTGCTTGCCCGACTTGTCGGCGGTATCCAGCTGGATATTGGCCTTGCCGGTGCGTTCACGGCGCTCGCTGCGCTCAACGCGCAGAGCTTTCAAGGCGCGTACACGGCCTTCGTTACGGGTGCGACGGGCCTTGATGCCCTGGCGAATCCAGACTTCTTCCTGGGCCAGCTTTTTGTCGAAAAGCGCGTTGGCGGTTTCTTCAGCGGCCAGCGTGGCCTCTTTGTGCACCAGGAAGCTGGCGTAGTCGCCGTTCCAATCGATCAGGCCGCCACGGTCCAGTTCGAGGATGCGCGTGGCCAGGTTCTGCAGGAAGGAACGGTCGTGCGTGATGAACAGCACGGCGCCCTGGAAATCCTTGAGGGCTTCTTCCAGCCAGGCGATTGCGCCGATGTCCAAGTGGTTGGTTGGTTCGTCGAGCAGCAACAAATCCGGCTCGGACACCAGCGCCTGAGCCAGCAGCACGCGACGACGCCAGCCGCCGGACAACTCGGCGAGGGTCTTGTCGGCCGGCAGTTGCAGGCGGCTCAGGGTGCTGTCGACCAGTTGCTGCAAGCGCCAGCCGTCACGGGCTTCGAGGTCTTGCTGGACATGCATCAGCTTGTCCAGGTCCTCTTCGGTGACGCAGTTCTGTGCCAGGTGGTGGTATTGCGCGAGCAACTCGCCGACGCCGTCCAGGCCTTCGGCAACCACGTCGAACACTGTCCGTCCGTCGGCCACCGGCAATTCTTGCGGCAATTCGCCGATCTTCAGGCCCGGGGCACGCCAAACAGAGCCGTCATCGGGCTTCTGATCGCCTTTAACCAGCTTCATCATGCTGGACTTGCCGGTGCCGTTGCGGCCGATGATGCACACCCGCTCACCACGGGCGATCTGCCAGGACACCTTGTCCAACAACGGCATAGCGCCGAAAGCAAGGGACACATCGCTGAATTTGAGCAGGGTCATACGCTTCTCCAAAAACTGGGCGCGCATTCTACCTGACTTGAAGGTGGGATGCGGCCGGCATTTTCGCTGGCGACACGTTCTGCAGGACATTTACGATGAACTTCAGCCAGCCGGCCGGCAAAGCTTTCGCCGGTCGCTGGCAAAAGGCTAAGCTAGGGGCAATCAGTGTCGGCGGTGCCGGTGCTAGTCGTGATTTCTCTGCACGGACGTCTCATGCGCAGTCGCCTTTTCAACTTTTTATCTTGTCTGCTTCTTTCCGCCACCGCCGTTCAATCCGCCCAGGCCGTGGACCTCACCACCCAACGTCAATATTACGATGAAGCCAAACGCGCCCTCGCCAAAGGCGACAGCGGGTCGTACATGCAATACAGCCAGGCCCTGGCCGACTACCCGCTCACGCCGTACCTGGCCTATGACGAGCTGACCGCGCGCCTGAAAACCGCGAGCAACGAGGAAATCGAACAGTTTCTCGCAAAAAACGGCGACCTGCCCCAGGCCAACTGGATGAAGCTGCGCTGGTTGCGCTGGCTGGCCGATCGTGGCGACTGGCAGACGTTTGAAAAGTACTACGACGCCAAACTCAATTTCGTCGAACTGGACTGCCTGCATGGTCAGTACCAGCTCACCCATAACTTGAAAGCCGAAGGCTACAAGACCACCGAAAAACTCTGGCTGACCGGCAAATCCCAACCCGCCGCGTGTGATGCCACGTTCGGCCAGTGGGCCGCCGATGGCCAACTCACTGAACAGAAAATCTGGGACCGCGCCAAGCTTGCCGCCGAAGCCCGCAACTACGCGCTGGCCAACAGCCTGGTGAAAACCCTGCCGACCCTCGGCGCCCAAGGCCGACTGATGGTCGACGTGGCGCAAAAGCCGGACATGCTCAGCGACCCGTCGCGCTTCCTGCCGGCCAACGAGGCCATGTCTGACGCCGTCGGCCTGGGCCTGCGCCGCCTGGCACGCCAGGACCCGGACAAGGCCATGGCGCTGCTCGACGGCTACGCCAGCAGCATGCACTTCTCCCGTGACGAAAAAGTGTCGATCGCCCGCGAAATCGGCTTGACCCTGGCACGCCGCTACGACCCGCGCGCGCTGGACGTGATGACCAAATACGACCCGGAGCTGCGTGATAACACCGTCTCCGAATGGCGCCTGCGCCTGCTGCTGCGTCTGGCACGCTGGGAAGATGCCTACCAGTTGACCCGCAAACTCCCACAAGACCTGGCGACCACCAACCGCTGGCGTTACTGGCAAGCGCGCAGCCTGGAGCTGGCCGAGCCGAAAAACCCGCAGCCGCTGGTGCTCTACAAAAACCTCGCGCAGGAACGGGATTTCTACGGTTTCCTCGCCGCCGACCGCTCCAAAGCGCCGTATCAGCTGAAAAACAAGCCGCTGGTGATGAGCCAGGCGCTGGTCAACAAGGTCCGTAACACGCCCGGTGTACGCCGCGCGCTGGAGTTCTATGCACGTGGCCAGATTGTCGATGGCCGCCGCGAGTGGTACCACGTGAGCCGCCACTTCAACCGCGATGAAATGGTCGCCCAGGCCAAGCTGGCCTACGACATGAAGTGGTACTTCCCGGCGATCCGCACCATCAGCCAGGCCCAGTACTGGGATGACCTGGATATCCGCTTCCCGATGGCCCACCGTGACACCCTGGTGCGCGAAGCCAAGGTGCGTGGCCTGCATTCCAGCTGGGTGTTTGCCATCACCCGCCAGGAAAGTGCCTTTATGGACGACGCACGCTCCGGCGTCGGCGCCAGCGGCCTGATGCAACTGATGCCCGGCACCGCCAAGGAAACCGCGCGCAAGTTCAGCATCCCGCTGGCCTCCCCGGCCCAGGTGCTGGACCCGGACAAAAACATCCAGCTTGGCGCCGCCTACCTGAGCCAGGTGCACAGCCAGTTCAACGGCAACCGCGTGCTTGCCTCCGCCGCCTACAACGCCGGCCCAGGGCGCGTACGCCAATGGCTGCGTGGTGCTGATCACCTGAGTTTTGATGTGTGGGTGGAAAGCATCCCGTTCGACGAAACCCGCCAGTACGTGCAGAACGTGCTGTCTTATTCGGTGATCTACGGGCAAAAACTCAACTCACCGCAGCCGCTGGTGGATTGGCATGAGCGGTATTTTGATGATCAGTAAGGCTGACTGACAAAGAGCCTGTGGCGGGTTTACTGGTGCAGGGGCTTGGTGTGGCCAGCAGGGTAAATGTAGCCAGCAGGCCCGTTGTGGTGAGCAAGCTTGATGTGGCGAGCAGGCTTGCCCTGCGCTGGAGTGCGAAGCGCTCCCATTCAGGCGCCTCGGTATAACCGCTCAAACCGAGTACACAGGTTTTGGGGCTGCTACGCAGCCCAACGCGGGGCAAGCCCGCTCGCCACAACAAGCCCGCTCGCCACAGGAACAGCGCAATGCAGCCCGGCTAGCCCTCGCTTTTCGCGACCTCATCACCCTCATTGAACTGCAACGCCGCCAACCGCGCATACAGCGGATTGCTCGCGATCAGCTGCTGATGCGTGCCCACTGCCACCAGCTTGCCCTGGTCCATCACTGCAATGCGGTCGGCGTTTTTCACCGTTGCCAACCGATGCGCAATCACCAAGGTGGTGCGGCCCTGCATCAGTTGCGGCAACGCCTGCTGAATCAAATGCTCGCTCTGGGCATCCAGTGCGCTGGTGGCTTCGTCCAGCAGCAGGATCGGCGCGTCCACCAACAACGCACGGGCGATGGCCAGGCGTTGGCGCTGGCCGCCGGAGAGGCCCATGCCGCCGTCGCCAAGGTGGGTCTGATAGCCCTGGGGCATTTGCAGGATGAAGTCGTGGGCATGGGCGATGCGCGCCGCGGCCTCGACCTGCGCGGTGGTGGCGCACGGGTTGCCGTAGCGGATGTTTTCTTCGACGCTGCCGAAAAACAGCGCCGGGCTTTGCGACACCAATGCGAAGTGGCGGCGCAGGTCCATCGGGTCGAGCGCGGTCAGCGCGTGGCCTTCGAGCAGGATGCGGCCGTGCTGGGGGTCATAGAAACGCAGCAGCAGGTCGAAGATCGTGGACTTACCGGCGCCGGATGGGCCGACCAGTGCCAGGGTTTCGCCGGGATGGATGGTCAGGCTCAAACCGTCGATGGCGTAGCTGTCCGGGCGCGACGGGTAGGAAAAGCGCAAGTCTTGCAGTTCCATGCGGCCGCTGACGCGCTCCGGTAACTGTACGGTGCCATCAGCGGGGGCCTGGATTTCGTTGATCGACTGCAACAACTCGCCAATCCGCTCGGCAGCACCGGCGGCGCGTTGCAGTTCGCCAAGCACTTCGCTCAAGGTGCCGACCGCACTGCCCACGATCAGGCTGTAAAACACGAACGCGGCCAGCTCACCGCCGGAAATACGGCCGCCAATCACGTCCATCCCGCCGACCCACAGCATCACGCCAACGGCGCCGAGCACCAGCATGATCACCAGCGTAATCAGCCAGGCGCGTTGCACGATACGTTTGCGCGCGGTGGCAAAGGCCTCTTCCACGGTAACGGCAAAACGCTGCTCGTCCTGGACCTGATGGTTGTAGGCCTGCACGGTCTTGATCTGGCCGAGGGTCTCGGACACATAACTGCCGACGTCAGCAATGCGGTCCTGGCTCAGGCGCGAGAGGCTGCGCACACGCCGGCCGAAAATCAGGATCGGCGCCAGCACCAGTGGCAGCGCGATCACCACGATACTGGTGAGCTTGGGGTTGGTGACAAACAGCAGCACGATGCCGCCGATGACCATCAGGGCATTGCGCAGGAACAGCGACAGCGAGGAGCCGATCACCGATTGCAGCAAGGTGGTGTCGGTGGTCAACCGCGACTGGATTTCCGAGCTGCGATTGTTTTCGTAAAAGCCGGGGTGCAGGTAGATCAAATGGTTGAACACCTGCCGGCGAATATCCGCCACCACCCGTTCACCGATCCACGACACCAGGTAAAACCGCGCAAACGTACCCACGGCCAGGCCCAGCACCAGAATCATGAACAGACCGATGGACTGGTTGAGCAGGTGCGGCGACTGCGTCATGAAGCCCTGGTCGACCAGCAGGCGAATGCCCTGCCCCATGGACAAGGTGATGCCTGCCGTGACGATCAGCGCCAGCAAGGCACCCAGCGCCTGCCAACGGTAGGGCGCGATAAAGCGGCTGGCCAAGCGGATCGCACGGCGTTGACGGACTGAGAACATGGAGGGCATCACCTGCGCAGGGGAGATAAGTATCTACACCACAACATTGGGGGAACTTGAGTAAATAACAATGAGTCAGCTTAATTATGCCCGCCGATGCTGATCCCTAGAGGTTATCGGTCTAACCCCCCGCTGGAAATTTGTATCGCTTTCTGGTGGACTGGTTGTTCGAACCGGTGACTTTGTAAGGAGTTGTAATAGCTTGGTCACGCGGGGGGCTTAATGTAAGAAACACAGTAGGTACACAACCTGATGAGGAGACAGGCCATGACCTTGCAAAACAGCAGCGATGCCAAGATTGAAGTGATCCGCCAACCGCAGCATCTGCCTTGCTCCGTGATCGACGCTCAAGGCCGCGAAGTGCAGATTACCGAAGAGATGATCCAGCAAGCGTGCCGCGAACTGGAACAGCGCCTGGTCAAGCCTGCGCAGCAAGGCTGATACGCCCGAGCTCTTTCAAACCCGGCCCCTGTGGCCGGGTTTTTTATGCCGCGCGTCAGAGCAGTTCGGCGCCAAGGGCGGTGACGATCGCCGACAGCGCGGCAGAGTCGCCATTGATTCGCACCTTCAAGCCGTCAATCTCACGGCGCTGCGGGTAATGCTTGCGCAGCAGGTCGAACGCCTTGCGCTGTTCGTCCACAGAGCCTACGAGGCTACGGCGCAAATCCGCGTCATCACGGCGCGGGTCGTACACGCTGCGGCACAAGGTCGCCAACGCCCAGGCCGGGTCGGTCGAAGCGTTCAAGTGCACCTCGGCCAGCCACGGCTGCGGCAGCAGATCACTTAGCTGGATGCTCGGCGCCTGGCCCAGATGGGCGCAGAACGCCTGATAAATCTGTGCAGTGCCGCGCTGCTTGCCGTCGAGGCTGTAACCGGCGATATGTGGGGTTGCCAGCACACACAGGTCAGCCAAATCGACATCCACTTCGGGCTCGCCTTCCCACACGTCCAACACCGCTTGCAGGTCCTCACGCTCCAGCAACACTTCGCGCAGGGCCGCGTTATCCACCACCGGGCCACGGCTGGCGTTGATCAGCCAGGCGCCAGGCTTGAGGCGGTTGAGGCGCTCGCGGTCAAACAAATGCCAGGTGGAGCCGTTGCCGGATTTGCTCAGTGGTGTGTGCAGACTGATGACGTCGCACTGCTGGATGATCTGTTCGAGGCTGACGTAATCGCCGTCTTCAGCGATCTGACGCGGCGGGTCGCACACCAGCACGTTCCAGCCCAGGCCCTTGAGCACCTTGACCAGCCGCCCGCCGACTTCACCGGCACCGACAACGCCATAGGTGCGCTGATTGAGGTCGACGCCTTCGATTTCGGCCAGGGTCTGCAGGCTGCCCAGCACATAGTCCACCACGCCACGCGCATTGCAGCCCGGCGCGCTGGACCAAGTGATGCCGGCCTGCTTGAAGTAATCGAGGTCCAGATGGTCGGTGCCGATGGTGCAGGTGCCGACAAACCGTACCTGTGTGCCTTCCAGCAACGCGCGGTTGACGTTGGTCACCGAGCGCACCAGCAGCACGTCGGCCTGCTCGACCGTGGCGCGGTCGATGGACCGGCCGGGCACCCGGCGAATCTCGCCAAACCCTTCGAAGAATGCATCGAGCAGCGGGATATTTTCGTCGGCAACAATCAGCATGGCAGGCTCCTTTCGCGGACCAGCAGTGTACAGGGATGCGACTTGCGTAACACCGCAGATGCCAGGTGGGCAGTGCTTATGTGGGAGCCAGACTGGTGTGGGAGCTGGCTTGCCTGCGATGCAGACACCTCGGCCCAACCGCTGCATCGAGCTGATGCTATCGCGGGCAAGCCCGACTCCCACAGGGGTTATGTGCCGGCTCTGGGATTGCTTACAAATCGCTAACACAGGTTTTTTCCTGACCGGTGCGTCAGCGCGTAGACTGCGCCGTCCTTTGCAACACTTTTACTGGACACTCGCACGTGAACACTGCCACCACCGCCCTCTCCCGCCCCGCCCGCGTCAGCCGCGAGGTGCGCAGCCTGCTGACCCTGGCCCTGCCGATCATGATCGGCCAACTCGCGACCACCGCCATGGGCTTCGTCGACGCGGTGATGGCCGGGCGCGTGAGCCCGCGAGACCTGGCAGCCGTGGCCCTGGGCAACTCGATCTGGATTCCGGTGTATCTGCTGATGACCGGCACTTTGCTGGCCACCACGCCCAAGGTCGCCCAGCGCTTCGGTGCCGGCCACTACTCCGAGATCGGCCCGCTGGTGCGTCAATCGTTGTGGCTGGCCGTGGTGGTCGGGCTCACCGCGCTGCTGATGCTGGTCAGCGCCGAGCCGATCCTGCATGCGATGAATGTCGACCCCGAGCTGATCAAACCGTGCATGGCCTACTTGCACGGCATCGCCTCCGGCATGCCGGCCATCGCCCTGTATTACGTGCTGCGCTGCTTCAGCGACGGCCTGGGTCGCACGCGGCCGAGCATGGTCATGGGCCTGTGCGGGCTGGCGCTGAATATTCCGCTGAACTACGTGTTCATTTATGGCCACTTCGGCGTGCCGGCCATGGGCGGCGTGGGTTGCGGCTGGGCCACGGCAATCGTGATGTGGGTGATGATGCTCGGGCTGGCCGCCTGGACCCGCTGGGCACCGGCCTATCAGAGCAGCGAGTTGTTCAAACGTTTCGACTGGCCAAAATGGTCGGTGATCAAGCGTGTGCTGAGCATCGGCCTGCCGATTGGCATTGCGGTGTTTGCCGAATCGAGCATCTTTGCGGTGATCGCCCTGCTGATCGGCAGCCTGGGCGCCAGCGTAGTGGCCGGGCACCAGATCGCGCTGAACTTCAGTTCGCTGGTGTTCATGATCCCTTACTCGCTGAGCATGGCCGTTACCGTGCGTGTCGGCCAGGCCCTTGGCCGTGGTGAGCCGCGTGAAGCGCGTTTTGCCGCTGGGGTCGGCATGGGCACGGCACTGACCTACGCGTGCCTGTCCTGCAGCCTGATGCTGCTGTTTCGCGAGCAGATTGCCACGATCTATACGCCTGACCCGTCGGTGATCCACGTGGCGTCGATGCTGATCGTGTTTGCGGCGCTGTTCCAGTTTTCGGACGCGATCCAGGTCACGGCCGCCGGCGCGCTGCGGGGTTATCAGGACACACGGGTGACCATGGTGCTGACCTTGTTCGCGTATTGGGGCGTGGGGCTGCCGGTGGGTTACGCGCTGGGGCTGACCGATTGGCTGGGCGCCGCCAGTGGCCCCAGCGGCCTGTGGCAGGGACTGATCGTGGGCTTGAGCTGCGCCGCGGCGATGCTGGTGATCCGCCTGACACGCAGCGCGCGCCGGCGGATTCGCCTGGTTTAATCGGCCTTCTTGCGAATCCAGTACAAGTACGTACCGGCCTGTTCCTGCTGATCCACCAGTTCGTGGTCAAGGAACACGCAGAACTTGGGAATATCGCGGCGGGTCGACGGGTCGGTCGCGATCACCTTGAGCAAGCCGCCGGGCGGCAAGTCGCGGATGTGCTGGTGCAACATCATCACCGGCTCGGGGCAGTTGAGGCCGGTGGCGTCGAGCACGGCGTCTGCCGGCAAATCGAGGGGCTGATTCATACATCACTCCTGAAACGGGCGCCGCTCAACAGGTGGGAGCGGGCTTGCTCGCGAAGACGCGGGCACATTCAACATAAATTTCGACTGTTATACCGCTTTCGCGAGCAAGCCCGCTCCCACATTGGTCTTGTGGTTACCTCAAGGTGTCAGCGGGACTTCTGCTTCTTCACATCCACCAGCCGACGCAAGTGGCAGGTCACTTCCTCACGGTCGTGGTACAGCTGCTTGCAGCCGATCTCAACACGAATACCACGCGCCTTGAAGCCGTCTTCAATGCGTTCCAGCAAACGCTTCACCTCGGCGTAACGCTGCTTCATCGGCAATTTCAGGTTCACCACCGCCTCACGGCAATAGCCTTCGCCAATCCAGGTTTCCAGCAGGGCCGCGTTACGCGCCGGCTTCTCGACGATATCGCAGACCATCCAGTCCACCGGCTGCTTGGGCACAAAGGTAAAGCCGTCGGCCATCAGGTGCTGAACCAGGCCGGTGTCCATCAGGCTTTCGGCCATTGGGCCGTTGTCGATGGCCGTAACCAACATGCCACGGTTGACCAATTGCCAGGTCCAGCCGCCAGGCGCTGCGCCGAGGTCGACGCCGGTCATGTCGCTGTGCAGGCGCTCATCCCACTGGTCGCGGGGGATAAAGTGGTGCCAGGCCTCTTCCAGCTTCAGGGTGGAGCGGCTGGGCGCCTCACGCGGGAACTTGAGGCGCGGGATGCCCATCGGCCACATCGCCGAGTTGTTCGACTCGGCCAGGCCCATGAACACTTCGCGGCCGCTCTTGAAGGTCAGCAGCAGGCGCGGCTTGCTCGGTTCATCGACCAGCTTGCCGGCATTCAACAAGGCTTTGCGCAGGTGCACTTCGAATTTCTTGCAGAAGTTCGACAGTTCCTTGCCGTCGTTGGTGTCGACCATCTCCAGCCACAGGCTGCCGCACACCGGGAAGCCTTGCAGGTGCGCGAGGATCACGCTGATACGGTCGGTTTCCGGCAGGTCGATGAACACCCCGCGCGCCCACTGCCTCGGGAAGATCAGCTCGGCAAAGCGCTGGCCGTGCATCAGGCGCTGGGCGCCGTCCTCGACGGTGCAGACAAATTCGGCGCAGGCGCTGCCGGTCTTGGTCTTGGCATAGCCGGAAACGTTTAGGCGCGCGGCGTGTTCCGCGATCTCGGAACAGACTTCGCCTTCAAAACCCGGCCGGCAGTGCATAAAAAGGGTGTTCATCAACTCTCCTGGTGAATCAACCGGCATTGCGCTATCGCACTACCTGTCATGAAAACGCGCGCATGATAGCCGAGTTCGGAACCTTGGACTTAACGATAGAGTCCAGTTATTAGCCTGCTAATGAAAACAGGGCTAAGTTGAAAGCTCTGTTCGTCCCGTCAGGTCCGTAGCCGTGCGGACCATAAGGAGTCATGTAATGTCATCCCTTGATAGCCTGAGAACCCTTAAAACCCTGCAAATCGACGACAAGACTTACCACTACTTCAGCTTGCCCGAAGCCGCCAAGAGCCTGGGTGACCTGGATAAGCTGCCGATGTCCCTCAAGGTTCTGCTGGAAAACCTGCTGCGCTGGGAAGACGGCAAAACCGTCACCGGCACCGACCTCAAGGCCATCGCCGCCTGGCTCAAAGAGCGCCAGTCCGACCGCGAAATCCAATACCGCCCGGCCCGCGTGCTGATGCAAGACTTTACCGGCGTGCCCGCCGTGGTCGACCTGGCCGCCATGCGCGCCGCCGTGGCCAAGGCCGGTGGCGACCCGCAGCGCATCAACCCGCTCTCCCCCGTGGACCTGGTCATCGACCACTCTGTGATGGTCGACAAATTCGGCAGTACCAGCGCGTTTGAGCAAAACGTCGACATCGAAATGCAGCGCAACGGCGAACGCTACGCCTTCCTGCGTTGGGGCCAAAGCGCCTTTGACAACTTCAGCGTGGTGCCACCGGGCACCGGCATCTGCCACCAGGTCAACCTTGAATACCTGGGCCGCACCGTGTGGACCAAGGACGAAGACGGCCGCACTTACGCCTTCCCGGACACGCTGGTAGGCACCGACTCGCACACCACCATGATCAACGGCCTGGGCGTACTCGGCTGGGGCGTGGGCGGCATCGAAGCAGAAGCGGCGATGCTCGGCCAGCCGGTGTCGATGCTGATTCCGGAAGTGATCGGCTTCAAGCTCACCGGCAAACTCAAGGAAGGCATCACCGCCACCGACCTGGTGCTGACCGTGACCCAGATGCTGCGTAAAAAAGGCGTGGTGGGTAAGTTCGTCGAGTTCTACGGCGACGGCTTGGCCGACCTGCCGCTGGCCGACCGCGCCACTATTGCCAACATGGCGCCGGAATACGGCGCCACGTGCGGCTTTTTCCCGGTGGATGAAGTGACGCTGGACTACCTGCGCCTGTCCGGCCGCCCTGCCGAAACCGTCAAGCTGGTGGAGGCCTACACCAAGGCCCAGGGCCTGTGGCGCAACGCCGGCCAGGAGCCGGTGTTCACCGACACCCTGGCGCTGGACATGGGCAGCGTCAAAGCCAGCCTCGCCGGGCCGAAACGCCCGCAGGACCGTGTGTCGCTGCCGAATGTGGGCCAGGCCTTCAGCGATTTCCTCGACCTGCAATTCAAACCAACCAGCAAAGAAGAAGGCCGCCTGGAAAGCGAAGGCGGCGGCGGTGTCGCCGTGGGCAACGCCGACTTGGTGGGCGAAACCGACTATGAGTACGACGGCCACACCTATCGCCTGAAAAACGGCGCCGTGGTGATTGCCGCGATTACCTCGTGCACCAACACGTCCAACCCCAGCGTGATGATGGCCGCAGGCCTGGTGGCAAAAAAAGCCGTGGAAAAAGGCCTGACCAGCAAACCCTGGGTAAAAACCTCGCTGGCGCCTGGCTCCAAAGTGGTCACCGACTATTACAAGGCAGCGGGCCTCACCCAATACCTTGACCAACTGGGCTTCGACCTTGTGGGTTACGGCTGCACCACGTGCATCGGTAACTCGGGGCCATTGCCTGAACCGATCGAGAAAGCTATCCAGAAAGCCGACCTCGCCGTCGCCTCGGTGCTGTCCGGCAACCGTAACTTCGAGGGCCGCGTACACCCCCTGGTGAAAACCAACTGGCTGGCCTCGCCGCCCCTGGTGGTCGCCTATGCGTTGGCCGGCACGGTGCGCATCGACATCAGCCGCGAGCCGCTGGGCGAAGGCAAAGACGGCCAGCCGGTGTACCTGAAAGACATCTGGCCAAGCAGCCAGGAAATCGCCGACGCCGTGGCCCAAGTCAGCACCGGCATGTTCCACAAGGAATATGCCGAGGTGTTTGCCGGCGATGAGCAGTGGCAAGCGATTGAAGTGCCGCAAGCGGCGACTTACGTATGGCAGAAAGACTCTACGTACATCCAGCACCCACCGTTCTTCGACGACATCGCCGGGCCACTGCCGGTCATCGAGGACGTCAAAGGCGCCAATGTACTGGCCTTGCTGGGCGATTCGGTAACCACCGACCACATCTCCCCTGCTGGCAACATCAAGGCCGACAGCCCCGCCGGGCGCTACCTGCGCGAGCAGGGCGTGGAACCGCGTGACTTCAACTCCTACGGCTCACGCCGGGGCAACCATGAAGTAATGATGCGCGGCACGTTTGCCAATATCCGTATCCGCAACGAAATGCTCGGCGGCGAAGAAGGCGGCAACACGCTGTACATCCCCACCGGCGAGAAGATGCCGATCTACGATGCGGCCATGAAATACCAGGCGTCGGGCACACCGCTGGTGGTGATCGCCGGCCAGGAATACGGCACCGGCTCCAGCCGCGACTGGGCAGCCAAGGGCACCAACCTGCTGGGAGTCAAGGCGGTGATCGCCGAGAGCTTCGAGCGGATTCACCGTTCCAACCTGGTGGGCATGGGCGTGCTGCCGTTGCAGTTCAAGCTGGATCAGAACCGCAAGGCGCTCAAACTCACCGGCAAGGAGAAGATCGACATTCTTGGGCTGACCCATGCCGAGATTGAGCCGCGCATGAACCTGACGTTGGTGATTACGCGCGAGGATGGCAGCAGCGAGAAGGTCGAGGTGCTGTGCCGGATCGACACCCTCAATGAAGTGGAATACTTCAAGGCGGGCGGCATCTTGCACTATGTGCTGCGCCAGTTGATCGCCTCTTAAGCAACACTGCAAAACCAATGTGGGAGGGGGCTTGCCCCCGATGGCGGTGGATCAGGTATAGGTACTCAACCTGACACACCGCTATCGGGGGCAAGCCCCCTCCCACATATCAACCTGTGTTTAACCTTTCAAATCAGCTGAACAACCACTTCCACAGCAGCACCAGCACCACCACCGCCAGCACCGGCCGCGCAATGCGGTAGGCCTTGGGGTGCTTGCGTTTCCATTGCTTGACCACGCCGCTGAACTTGTCGCTGAAGGTCTTGCTCCAGGCATACGCCTGGTTGATCCCGCCAACACGTTCATCATCCAGATTCTGCGGCGCGGTTGCGCGGCCCAACTGCATGCTGACCCAGCGGTTGACGCGGGTCATGAGGCGATTGCTCAGCGGGCGTTCGATGTCGCAGAACAGGATCACGCGGGTCTGGTCGGTTTCGTTCTTCACCCAATGCACGTAGGTTTCGTCGAACATCACGTCCTCACCGTCGCGCCAGGCATAGACCTGACCATCGACGAAGATGCGGCAATCGTCGGAGTTTGGCGTGGACAACCCGAGGTGATAGCGCAGCGAACCGGCAAACGGGTCGCGGTGCGGGTTGAGGTGACTGCCGCCCGGCAACAGCGCGAACATCGCGCCCTTGACGTTGGGGATGCTGCTGACCAGGGCCACGGTTTTCGGGCACAGCGCCTCGGCCGATGGCAGCGGTTTGTCGTACCACTTGAGGTAGAAACGCTTCCAGCCCTTCTTGAAGAACGAACCGAAACCGGCGTCGTTGTTCTTTTCGGCGGCGCGGATGTAACCCTCGTCGAACAGGTGCATGGCCTCTTCGCGGATCACTTCCCAATTGTCCTTGAGCACATCCAACTCCGGGAACTTGCTGCGGTCCAAGTACGGTTTGGACGGCACGGCCGAGAACAGGTACATCAGGGCGTTATAGGGTGCGAACAGCGCCGAATGGTTGACGAACTGACGCAACATCGGCAAACGCGCCTTGCCACGCAGGTGCACATACAGCGTGCTGCCGATAAACAACAGCAACACCGACAGTTTGGCGGCCAAAGAAAAGGTCATGCAGCAACTCCTGGAAATAAGCGCCTGGCCAACAGCCTCCCGTCGACGGGAAACCAGACGTAGCAGCCGGCCATGATAAACACTTGGGCCATTATGCAGAAGGCCCAGGCCGACCGGCTGACATAAATCAACACCCTGGGGGCCTTGTGGCTGGCGGGGTTGTCGTGGCCTGCGGGCTGGTTGTGGCTTGCAGGCTGTCGTGGCGAGCGGGCTGGTTGTGGCGAGAAGGCTTGTTGTGGCGAGCGGGCTTGCCCCGCGTTGGAGCGCGCAGCGCTCCCACTTCAGACGCCGCGGTGCAACTGATAAACCGCGGCGTCAGGTTTTGGGGGCTGCTTCGCAGCCCAACGCGGGGCAAGCCCGCTCGCCACAACAAGCCCGCTCGCCACGACAGCCTGCAAGCCACAACAAGCCTTCTTGCCACCGAGAACCGATCAGGCCTGGGTTTCCTGGTCGGTGAACAAATCGCTGAACAACATGCTCGACAGGTAGCGCTCACCGGAGTCGGGCAGGATCACCACGATGGTCTTGCCCTGCATTTCCGGTTTCTCGGCCAGACGCACGGCCACGGCCATTGCGGCGCCACAGGAAATACCGCACAAAATCCCCTCTTCCTGCATCAGGCGCAGCGCCATGGCCTTGGATTCCTCGTCGGTCACCAGCTCTACGCGGTCCACCATCGACAGATCGAGGTTTTTCGGCACAAACCCGGCGCCGATGCCCTGGATCTTGTGCGGGCTCGGCTTGATCTCTTCACCGGCCAACGCCTGGGTGATCACCGGCGAAACGATCGGCTCGACCGCCACCGACAGAATCGGCTTGCCCGCCGTGTTCTTGATATAACGCGACACGCCAGTGATGGTGCCGCCGGTGCCGACGCCCGCCACCAGCACGTCCACGGCACCATCGGTGTCGTTCCAGATTTCCGGGCCGGTGGTTTTTTCGTGGATCGCCGGGTTGGCCGGGTTTTCGAACTGCGCCGGCATGAAGTAGGTGGCCGGGTCGCTGGCGACGATCTCGCCAGCCTTGTCGATCGCGCCTTTCATGCCTTTGGCCGGCTCGGTCAACACCAGCTCGGCGCCAAGCGCCTTGAGCACTTTACGCCGCTCGATGCTCATCGACGCCGGCATGGTCAGCAGCAGCTTATAGCCACGGGCGGCGGCGACAAATGCCAGGCCGATGCCGGTGTTGCCGGAAGTCGGTTCTACAATGGTCATGCCCGGCTTGAGTTTGCCGGTGCTTTCGGCGTCCCAGACCATGTTCGCGCCAATGCGGCACTTCACCGAATAACCCGGGTTACGCCCCTCGATCTTGGCCAGGATGGTCACGCCACGTGGAGCGATGCGGTTGATCTGCACCAGGGGCGTGTTACCGATGGAGTGCGCGTTGTCTGCAAAGATACGGCTCATGACGGGTCCTTAAGGCAATTTCAACAAGGCCACAAGGGTATGCCTCGGGCTGGTGGGCGTCCAGTCAGAGGAACGTTGCGCCGGTGCGCGCGGTCCATCGCCTATAACGTTGGAGAACCTGCACATGAAACGTCGCTACAGTGGGCTGCTATGGATCGTCGCCATACTGGTGGTAGTACTGATTGCCCTGGACCTCGCCCTGCCCTATCTGGTGCGCAACTACCTGAACGACAAGCTCGCGGACATGGGTGACTACCGCGGCCAGGTCACGGATGTGGACGTGGCGCTGTGGCGCGGGGCCTATAAAATCAACGGCCTGCAGATCGTCAAAGTCGACGGCAAAGTGCCGGTTCCGTTCGTCAAAGCGCCGGTGATCGACGTGTCGGTGAGCTGGCATTCGTTGTGGTACGACCATGCGGTGGTGGCCGAGGTGCAGTTCTTCCAGCCCGAGCTGAACTTCGTCGACGGTGGCAACCAACAGGCATCGCAGACCGGTAAAGGCACCGACTGGCGTGAACAGTTGGGCAAATTGTTGCCGATCACCCTTAACGAAGTCCGCATTCAGGACGGCAAGATTGCCTTCCACAACTTCAATTCCAAGCCCGCGGTGAATATCTACGCCACCCAGGTCAACGCCAGCTTCTACAACCTGACCAATGTGGTGGACATCAAAGGCAAGCGGGACGCCACCTTTGAAGGCAAGGCGCAATTGCTCGGCCAGGCACCACTGGAAGCCACCGCTGCTTTCGACCCGCTGAGCAACTTCGAAGACTTCGAATTCCGCTTTCGCGCCAAAGATATTCAACTCAAACGCCTGAATGACTTCGCGTCGGCGTACGGCAAGTTCGACTTCAAGGCCGGCACGGGCGATGTGGTGGTCGAAGCCCAGGCCGAAAAAGGCCAACTGAGCGGTTATATCAAGCCGCTGCTGCGTGACGTAGAGGTGTTCGACTGGAAACAGGATGTCGAAAACAAGGACAAGAATATCTTCCGCTCGATCTGGGAAGCCGTGGTCGGCGCCAGCGAGACCGTATTAAAGAACCAGAACAAAAACCAGTTTGCCACCCGCGTGGAACTCAGCGGCAGCGTGCACCAGCAAAATATCAGCGCGTTCTCGGCATTTTTGGCGATTTTGCGTAATGGTTTTATCCAGGCATTCAATGCCCGGTATGAACAACCCAAGCCCAGTGCAAACTGAGTCCTACGCCCTGCCGGGAAACGGGCTATCGGTTAGCGTGCCGACGGATCAATGACAACAACGAGTAAGGACACTGAGCATGCGCATCACAGGCTGGATACTGACAATTCTTGGCTACCTCTTGGCCTATTCAGGCTTCGTGAAAATAGTGGGGTTCGCCATGCACGGCGGCCCTCTCGCCGGCATGATGATCCTCGCCGGCATCGGCACACTGGTTTTGGCTGCGCTGGCCCTGTGGGGCGGCAGCAAGCTCAGGGACAAAGCGGACGCGCGGGCGTACGCGTTGGAGAAAGCCGCCAAGGGTCGCGTGTGACCGGCCATTCAGAGACTGAATAACCCGTCTGCGTTCACAGTCGCCGGGGCCGCGCGGTATAGTCCGGGCATTGATGAATTCGAGGAATGACCGATGAAGTTCGAAGGCACCCAGGCCTATGTGGCTACCGATGACCTGAAACTGGCCGTCAACGCCGCCATCACCCTGGAACGGCCGTTGCTGGTCAAGGGCGAGCCCGGCACCGGCAAGACTATGCTTGCCGAGCAACTGGCCGAATCCTTTGGCGCCAAGCTGATCACCTGGCACATCAAATCCACCACCAAGGCACATCAGGGCCTCTACGAGTACGACGCGGTCAGCCGCCTGCGCGACTCGCAACTGGGCGTGGACAAGGTCCACGATGTGCGCAACTACCTGAAGAAGGGCAAGCTCTGGGAAGCCTTCGAGTCCGAGGAGCGGGTGATTCTGCTGATCGATGAAATCGACAAGGCCGACATCGAGTTCCCCAACGACCTGCTGCAAGAACTCGACAAGATGGAGTTCTACGTCTACGAAATTGACGAGACCATCAAGGCCAAGAAACGCCCGATCATCATCATTACCTCCAACAACGAGAAAGAGCTGCCGGACGCGTTCCTGCGCCGCTGCTTCTTCCATTACATTGCCTTTCCCGACCGCTCCACCCTGCAAAAGATCGTCGATGTGCACTACCCCGACATCAAGAAAGACCTGGTCAGCGAAGCGCTGGACGTGTTCTTCGACGTGCGCAAGGTGCCAGGCCTGAAGAAAAAGCCGTCCACCTCCGAACTGGTCGACTGGCTCAAGCTGCTGATGGCCGACAACATCGGCGAAGCCGTGTTGCGCGAACGCGACCCCACCAAAGCCATCCCGCCGTTGGCCGGTGCCCTGGTGAAAAACGAGCAAGACGTGCAGTTGCTGGAACGTCTGGCCTTCATGAGCCGTCGCGGTAATCGATAATGTTGCTCAACCTGTTCAATGAGATGCGTGCCGCCAAGGTGCCGGTGTCGGTGCGCGAGCTGCTCGACCTGATCAATGCGCTGAAACAGCGTGTGGTCTTCGCCGACATGGACGAGTTTTACTACTTGGCCAGGGCGATTCTGGTCAAGGACGAACGGCATTTCGACAAGTTCGACCGCGCGTTCGGTGCCTATTTCAACGGCCTGGAAAAGCTCGACGACCACCTGCAGGCGCTGATTCCCGAAGAGTGGCTGCGCAAGGAATTCGAACGCTCGTTGAGCGATGAAGAGCGTGCGCAGATCCAGTCCCTCGGTGGCCTGGACAAGCTCATCGAAGAATTCAAGAAACGCCTGGAAGAACAGAAAGAGCGCCATGCCGGCGGCAACAAGTGGATCGGCACCGGCGGCACCAGCCCGTTCGGCTCCGGCGGCTACAACCCGGAAGGCATCCGTGTGGGTGACGCCGGCAAGCGCCAGGGCAAGGCGGTAAAAGTCTGGGACCAGCGCGAGTACAAGAACCTCGACGATCAGGTGGAGCTGGGCACGCGCAACATCAAGATCGCCCTGCGCCGCCTGCGCAAGTTTGCGCGCCAGGGTGCGGCCGAAGAGCTGGACATCGACGGCACCATCGACCACACCGCCCGCGATGCCGGGCTGCTGAATATCCAGATGCGCCCGGAGCGGCGCAACACCATCAAACTGCTGTTGCTGTTCGACATCGGCGGCTCAATGGACGCCCACGTGAAGATCTGCGAAGAGCTGTTCTCCGCGTGCAAGACCGAGTTCAAGCACCTGGAGTACTTCTACTTCCATAATTTCGTGTACGAGTCGGTGTGGAAGAACAACCAGCGGCGCACCTCCGAACGCACCTCCACCCAGGACTTGCTGCATAAATACGGCGCCGATTACAAAGTGATTTTTATCGGCGATGCGTCGATGGCGCCGTATGAAATCACCCAGGCCGGCGGCAGCGTCGAGCACTGGAATGAGGAGCCTGGGTACGTGTGGATGCAGCGCTTCATGGCCAAGTACAAGAAGCTGATCTGGATTAACCCGTACCCGAAAGACACGTGGGGGTATACGGCGTCGACGGGGATTGTGCGGGAGTTGGTGGAAGATCAGATGTACCCGCTGACGCTGCGGGGCCTGGAAGAAGGGATGCGGTTTCTCTCCAAGTAACTCACATGCACCATAAATCCAATGTGGGAGGGGGCTTGCCCCCGATAGCAGCGCCTCAGTCAATGCAACTGGCACTCAAAGACCGCTATCGGGGGCAAGCCCCCTCCTACATTGTTAGCCTTCGCTGAAGCGCTGCAAAAAGTCCACATGCTGGCGATGCGCCGTCTCCTGCACCACCGGCGCCAAGCGCACCTTCTCCCCCGGCAAACACTGCGCCAGCCGCGCCAGCGCCAAGGGCGTCAACGCGCCTAAACGCGGGTAGCCGCCAATGGTCTGCCGATCATTGAGCAACACAATCGGCTGCCCATCCGGCGGCACCTGGATGGCCCCCAACGGAATCCCTTCGGAGATCAACGACGGCCCCTGATACTGCAACGGCGTGCCCAGCAGGCGCATGCCCATGCGGTCGGCGCGGCTGTCCAGCGCCCATTCGGTATTAAAGGCATCGAACAAACTCTGGCCGCTGAATTGACCAATTTGTGCGCCGACAATCACGTCCAGTGGTGCAGCGGGTTGCAAATCCGCGCTACTCAACACCTTCATCGCACCGCCCGTTCCGGAATACATCAACCGCCCGCCTTCGACCAATGCCTTGCCGAAACCGTCAAGCCCGCCCAATTCCTCTCGCACCACCGTGGCGCAACTGCCCAGCACCTGCGGCGCATCAAAGCCGCTTGGCGCCGCCAGGTAGGCCCGCGCGCCATTGAACGGCTGGGTAAAGCGCAAACGCTGACCCTTTTGCAGGATAAAGCTGCGTCCCGGGCTGATCGCACGCTCATCGATGTACGCGCCCAGATCCGCGCCGGCCAATGCCAGCAAGCAATACGCCTCGGCCTGCACGGTGAACCCGCCCAAGGTGATTTCCACCACCGGCGCATCCAGCGCGTTGCCCAGCAGCCAATTGGCCCAGGACATCGACACCCAGTCCAGCGCGCCACCCTGGGTCACGCCCAGGTGCCGCACGCCAAAGCGACCGGCATCCTGCAACAGGCACAGCGGCGTGCTGGCCTCGATCAACAAGCGGCTCATGCCTGCGCCTCCAACGGCGTGTCATCGCCACCCAGGTTGATAAATTCGGCGTGACCGACCGCCTCGAAACGCACCGTATCGCCGGGCTGCATCAGGCTGTAACCGTCGCGTTCGCGGTCGAACAGCTTGGCCGGGGTGCGACCGATCAGGTTCCACCCACCGGGCGAGACCACCGGGTACGCGGCGGTTTGCCGCTCGGCAATGCCGACGCTGCCAGCCGCCACGCGCTTTCGCGGGGTATTCAGGCGCGGCGTCGCGAGGATTTCGTCCACCAACCCCATAAACGCAAAACCGGGGGCAAAGCCGAGGGCGAACACCTGGTATTCATGGGCGCTGTGGCGGCGGATCACGTCCTCAACCGACAGACCGCTGCGCTGGCTGAGCAAGCTCAGTTCCGGGCCGACACTCAGGTCGTACCACACTGGCAACACGTGACACTGGCCGCTGCCCTGGGCCTGAGGCTGCAGGTCGGCCAGCGCCTGGCCGATCAACTCCCTCGCCTGCGCCGGGCTCAACGCAGTGAGATCGTAATGCACCATCAGCGTGGTGTAGGACGGCACCAGGTCCACCAACGCGGGGCCAAAACCTTCGCGCAGGCGTTGAGTGGCAGCGAGCATCCACGGCATGTTGGCTTCGGCAATCACATCAAACAGACGCACCATCAGGCAGTCGATCGCCACCACTTCAATGCGTGGCTTCATGCTGGCTTCAGCGCCTCGCGGATACGCTTCACGGCGGCCACCGAACTGGCGTTGTCGCCGTGCACACACAAGGTGTTGGCCTGCAACACCATGGCGCTGCCATCGCTGGCGGTCAGGGCGTCGCCACGGGAAATCGTCAGGGCCTGCTGCACGATGGTTTCGGAGTCATGGTGCACGGCGCCCGGCAACTGACGCGAGACCAGATGCCCTTTGTGGTCGTAGGCACGGTCGGCGAAGGCCTCGAACCAAAGCGTCACCCCGTACTCATCGCCCAGGGCCTGGGCCGCGCTGTTGTCGCGGGTGGCCAGCAGCATCAGCGGCAGGTCGCCATACGCGGCCACGGCCTGGATCACTGCGCGCAATTGCGCAGGGTTGGCCATCATGTCGTTGTACATCGCGCCATGGGGTTTGACGTAGCTGACCCGCCCGCCTTGCGCACGGCAGATGCCGTCGAGGGCGCCGATCTGGTAGTGCAGCAGGTCCTGGATTTCCTGCGGTGTGTAGGCCATGGAGCGGCGACCGAAACCTTGCAGGTCCTGATACGCCGGGTGCGCCCCCACTTGCACGCCGTGCTTGAAGGCCAGGCTGACGGTCTTGCGCATGATGCTCGGGTCACCGGCATGAAAGCCACACGCCACGTTGGCACAATCAATGAACGGCATGACCTCGGCGTCCAGACCCATGGTCCAGTTGCCAAAGCTTTCGCCGATGTCGCAATTCAATAGCAGACGGCTCACGGTGGGTGCTCCTCCAGGCGTTGTTTTTCAGGCGTTGTATTTTTTGTAGTGTGGGATTTTTCGTACAGAACTGGCAACTTGTCCTCACACCCCAACGACGCTTATCGTGGAATAGCTCGATTTTTGGCGTTTGCCCGGTGCGGCGTCCAACTAATAAAAACCGATCCATGCATAAGAAAAGTTGATCCCATGAATTTGAAGTTCCTCGAAACCTTCGTCTGGGTGGCCAAGCTCAAGAGCTTTCGCCTGACCGCCGAGAAGTTGTTCACTACCCAGGCCTCGATTTCAAGCCGTATTGCCGTGCTCGAGAGCGAGTTGGGTGTGAAGCTGTTTCTACGCGACTCACGCGGCGTGAGCCTGACCCCGGAAGGCTTGAAGGTGCTCGATTACGCCGAGCAGATGATGGTGACCATGCAGGGCTTGAAGCAGTCACTGGAAACCACCAGCAGCAAGGTCGGGCGGATTCGCATCGGCGCGATGGACACGGTGATTCACACCTGGCTCAGCCCCTTGGTGGCCGAATTGATGGACCACTTTCCGTTGGTGGAAATCGAATTGGTCGCCGATACCGCATTGAACCTCAGCGATCAGCTGCAAAAAGGCTTTCTCGACCTGATTCTGCAAACCGACCTGCTGCGCCTGGAAACCGTGCGCAGCCTGGAACTGGCCAGCCACCCGATGGCCTGGATCGTCGCCAGCCATTCCCTCTACAACCGCGACTACGCCTCCCTCGCCGAACTGGCCCAGGAGCGCATCATCACCTACTCGAAAAACTCCCACCCGCACCAGGACGTGCTGAGCCTGATGCAGGCCAACGGCGTCGCCGCGCCGCGCATGAACTGCGTGAATTCGGTGTCGGCGATTACCCGCCTGCTGCGCGATGGCTTCGGGATTGGCGCACTGCCGCCGGTGCTGGTCAGCGAGGAACTGGCGCGCGGGGAGTTGGTGATGCTGCCGATGGGGCAGAAGCTGCCGAATTTGCAGGTGGTGGTGTCGTGGCGGGTGGGTGTTGAGCTGGTTGAGGAGATTGTCGGGCTGTGCCAGAAGGTGGTGGCCCGCTATGCCGAAGAGGTCGGCGAAGCGAATATGGTTCTGACGAAACCGGATTAAACCTGTGGGAGCTGGCTTGCCTGCGATAGCGGTGGGTCAGCTTGCACATCTGCCCCTGATACACCGCTATCGCAGGCAAGCCAGCTCCCACAGTTGACCGAGTTGGGATTTTAGAGGCCTTTCAGGTCTCGCTCTTCAATCGGCCGGCTCTGGCGCAGGCGCTTGCCGCCCAACACCACCCAGTCAATCAAGCGGAACAGGCATTCAATGCCGAACGACAACAGCATCGCCCCGCCCAGGCCCCAGCCCATCGCCTCCGGCGTCAGCAGGATCTGATAGCTGTAGCCATTCCAGGTTTCCAGGCGAATCGCCGGGTCCGCCGCCACCGCCACCTGCAGGGCGCGGATGTACCACGGGCCTTGCATGGCCTGGAATTGCTTGTCCAACGCCACCTGGCGATCCAGCAGGGTGCCCAGGCTGTTGGCGTCGCTCTGGAACACCGGGTCATCGCTGGCGCGGTAATGCGCCACCAACGCCTGCAAATCACCGTTGAAGAACTGCCGTGCGGTGCTTTCAAACCCGCTGAGGCCGGTCTGGGCCTCGATCAGGTGGGCCTCGACGCGCTTGGCGTAGTCGTTGATGAAACCCGGCACCTGCACACCGACCAACAAGCCAATGGCAAACAGCACCAACCGCAGATAACTGAGCAGCATGGTCGATATCCTTACTCGGTAATGCCCTGGCTGACGCATTCACCGCGTCGCCACAGGCTCCATTGGCCCGGTTCGTAGCGGGTCCAGTTTTCGTTATCGGTCAACGGCTCGGTGGCGATCACAGTGACCACGTCATTTGGCGTGGTTTCGGCCTGAAAATCGACGATCACGTCGACATCTTTCAAGCGCGCCGGGCCAAACGGTGCGCGCCGCGTAATCTGCGCCAGCTTGGTCGAGCAGTAGCAAAACAGCCAGTCACCGTCGCTGAGCAGGCAGTTGAACACGCCTTTGCTGCGGTACTCGGCGCAGGCGGCAATCAGGTCCGGCAGCACTTGTTCGATGTCCACCGGCTCGGGGAAGGCTTCGCGCACACGGTTGAGCAGGTCGCAGAACGCGGCTTCGCTGTCGGTATCGCCCACCGGCCGGTAGAAGGTGGCGCGCGGGTTGAAGTCCGCCAGCTGGCCGTTATGGGCAAAACACCAGTTGCGGCCCCACAGCTCGCGCACGAACGGGTGGGTATTGGCCAGGCTCACCTTGCCCACGTTGGCCTGGCGGATATGGCCAATCACCACTTCACTTTTGATCGGATAGCGCTGCACCAGCAGCGCGACTTCCGACTCACTGCTGGCGGCCGGGTCCTGAAACAGGCGCAGGCCACGGCCTTCGTAGAACGCGATGCCCCAACCGTCGCGGTGGGGGCCGGTACGCCCGCCCCGCTGCATCAGCCCGGTAAAGCTGAACACGATGTCGGTGGGTACGTTGGCACTCATGCCCAATAATTCACACATGCCAGGGCTCTCGCAGCAGGGCGGACGACGTCAAAGGCGCGGTTCGACGCGCATTCCGCTGGCAGGCGCCGGGCGACTGAACGGCTCGTCGTCCTCGTCAACCGTCTCGGCGGCCAGGGCGGCATCGACAGCGGCCTTGCGCTCACGCCGGGCGTTGGCGGCGCGCTCGATGGGCCAGCGGATCAGCACAAACACGATATACACGCCAAACGCGATCATCGTGTACATGAACAGATCGGAAATAGCCCGCCAGGCGTTATTGCCGACATGCAGCACCAGGTCCAGGGCCGTGATCGCCACGGCCGGCGCGAACTGGGTCTTGACCGGATCGACGATGGTCGGGCTGAACAGCAGCACCGCAATCAGCAACTGCAGCGGCTCGCGCAGCCAGCGCCAGATCCAGCGGGTCATGCGCCACCACACCAACAGGCAGCCCAAAGCGGCGAAGGCGTAAAGGCCCCAAGCGGTCAGATAGTCGTTCTCGGTCATGGTGTCCATGGCAAGGTAGGCAAACAGGCGGCTATGATAACGGCTTTTGCGTGTCTCGGCTGCAATGCCTGCCACCATCCGCCAGACAGAGAGCGATCCATGCCTTCATCGACCCACATCACTGCCGCCCCGATTGCCCGCAAGGCCGAAGGCCAGGACCCGTACGCCTGGCTGCAAGCGCGTGACACGGCTGAAGTCCTCGATTACCTCAAAGCCGAAAACGCCTGGCAGGAGGCGCAACTCGCCGATCAGCAGGTGCTGCGCGAGACCCTGTTCGACGAGATCAAGGGCCGCATTCTCGAAACCGACCTGTCCCTGCCCTCGCCGTGGGGCCCGTACCTGTATTACACGCGCACCACCGCCGGTGACGAATACGCCCGCCACTACCGCTGCCGCCGCCCGGCAGATGACAGCAACACAGTGGACGACAGCAGCGAAGAACTGCTGCTCGACCCCAACGTACTCGCCAACGGCGGCTTTTTCTCGCTGGGCGCGTTCAGCATCAGCCCCGACCACCAGCGCCTGGCCTACAGCCTGGACACCAGCGGTGAAGAGATTTACACCCTGTACGTGAAGGAACTGGCTAACGGCAAAGTCAGCGAACTGGAGTTTCAGGACTGCGACGGCAGCATGACCTGGGCCAATGACAGCCTGACCCTGTTCTTCGGCGAACTGGACGACACCCATCGCCCACACAAACTGTACCGCTACCGCCTGGATGGCACGGCGGCGCAGGAAGTGTTCCACGAGCCCGACGGACGTTTCTTCCTGAATTGCTACCGCTCCAGTTCCGAGCGCCAGTTGCTGCTGGCCCTGGGCAGCAAGACCACCAGTGAAATCTGGGCGCTGGACGCCAACCAGCCGCACCTCGACTTCACTTGCCTGGCGCCACGGGTCGAAGACCACGAATACGATGTCGACCACGGCCAGCGCGACGGCGAGTGGACCTGGTTTATCCGCAGCAACCGCGACGGTATCAACTACGCGCTGTTCGTCGCCGCCGACACCGGCAGCGTGCCCACCGAAGATCAATGGCAAAACCTGATCCCGCACAGCGACGAGGTGATGCTCGACGGCGTGAGCCTCAATGCCGGCGCGATGACCTTGAGCCTGCGCATCGGCGGCCTGCCAGTGATCGAAGTGCACCCTCAGGACGTACCAGCCTATCGCGTCGAATTGCCCGACGCCGCCTACAGCCTTTATGTGCAAAACAGCCTGGAATTCCCGAGCGACAAGATCCGTCTGCGCTATGAAGCGCTGAACCGTCCGGCCCAGGTGCGCCAGCTGGAATTGGCGAGCGGCGCGCAAGCTGTGCTCAAGGAAACGCCGGTACTCGGCGTGT
Source organism: Pseudomonas sp. TWRC1-2 (assembly GCF_049896685.1). Taxonomy (NCBI): domain Bacteria; kingdom Pseudomonadati; phylum Pseudomonadota; class Gammaproteobacteria; order Pseudomonadales; family Pseudomonadaceae; genus Pseudomonas; species Pseudomonas sp. TWRC1-2. Next base: position 436,088 of record NZ_JAFCUU010000004.1, read on the forward strand.
TCAACGCCGATGACTACGTCAGCCAACGCCTGTGGGCCACGTCTGCCGATGGCACCCAGGTGCCGATCAGCCTGGTGGTCAAACGCGACCAGCTGGGCAAACCGGTGCCGCTGTACCTCTACGGCTACGGCGCCTACGGCCACAGCCTCGACCCCTGGTTCTCGCACGCGCGCCTAAGCCTGCTGGACCGTGGCGTGGCGTTTGCCATCGCGCACGTACGCGGCGGCGGCGAACTGGGTGAAGCCTGGTACCGCAACGGCAAGCAGGCACACAAGCAGAACACCTTCAGCGACTTTATCGCCTGCGCCGAGCACTTGATCGCCGAGGGCCTGACCACCTCCAAACAACTGGCCATCAGCGGCGGCAGTGCCGGCGGCCTGTTGATCGGCGCGGTGCTCAATCAACGCCCGGAGCTGTTCCAGGCGGCGATTGCCGAAGTGCCGTTCGTCGATGTGCTCAATACCATGCTCGACCCGGAACTGCCGCTGACCATCACCGAATACGACGAGTGGGGCAACCCCGAAGAACCAGAGGTGTACGAGCGCATCAAGGCCTACGCGCCGTACGAGAACGTCAGCGCCCAGGCCTACCCGGCCCTGCTGGTGATCGCCGGCTACAACGACAGCCGCGTGCAGTACTGGGAGGCGGCCAAGTGGGTGGCCAAGCTGCGCGACACCAAGACGGACGACAACCTGCTGCTGCTCAAGACCGAACTGGGCGCCGGCCATGGTGGCATGAGCGGGCGTTACCAGGGATTACGTGATGTAGCGCTCGAATACGCATTTGTGTTCAAGGCGCTGGGCTTGATTTAAGGAACTTAGGACGGCGGTCCTGTCTGAACACACAGACCGCCTACTTGATTGATGGACCAAGATTGCAGCTATGCCTCAACCAACTTTATTGAACAATGAAATCCGCGACATGCTCATGGACTGCGGGCTGTTCGACCCTTTGCTGCCGGAAGATTTCCACGTCGCCGCCGGCTACTTCAACATCAGCAGCATCGCCCAGGGCGAAGTGATCTTCGTTGAAGGCGATGCCGGCTCGTTCATGTGCATCATCCACAGCGGCCAGGTGGCCGTGCAGAAAACCAACCATGAAGGCCAGCGCCTGACCATCGCCACCCTGCGCAGTGGGCGGGCGTTTGGCGAAATGGCGGTGCTCGATGGCGAGCGGCGCTCTGCCAGTTGCCTGGCGGCCAGTGATTGCGTGCTGCTGAACCTGGGCAAGGATTCCCTGGAAAAAATGCTCAACGAAGCGCCCAGGGTCGCGGCCAAGATCATCCGCGCGATTGCGATCGCCTTGTCCAAACGCCTGCGCATGGCCGACGGGCAATTGCTCTCGCAACCGTTTTAACCGCCGGGCGTCTTCGGCTTGCTGTCATTTTGCAGCAGGCCAGGGACGCTCTGGTCCTTGGGCGGCGTTGGCAACACAATCGGCACCAGCGCGGGTGAACCGTTGGCGGTGGCTTTGGGCGCCACAGGCGGTGTGACTTGCGGGTACAACGTTGGTGTCGGTGTACCCGGCGCACCGGGCGTTGGCGCGGGTGCGACCGGAACGGTTTGCACCTCCTGGGCCTGGGCCGCACCCAATGTGAGCGCGCCAAGCACAATGACCGTTAGAATGCTGCACTTCATCGATGGCTCCATGGCCTGACCGGAATGTCGTAAGGCTACTCCCAACCGCGCAAGAATGCCCTTCCCAATGAGATTTCAATGAAACGTTTCGTTCTGCTCGACACCACCCCGATCCCCGATAACGGCGGTGCCTTGTGCCTGTTCGAATACGGCGAGGATTTTGTCATCAAGATCCAGGGCGGTGACGGCGGCCAGCTGATGAACACGCGCATGCACGGCTCCGAAGACGCGCTGGCGGAAATTCCCTGCCGCAAAGTCGCCGGGCGCCCGGGTTCGCGGGTGCTGATCGGCGGTCTGGGCATGGGCTTTACCCTGGCGTCGGCGCTCAAACATCTGGGCAAGACGGCCGAAGTGGTGGTTGCCGAACTGGTGCCCGGCGTCGTGGAATGGAACCGTGGGCCCCTGGGTGAAAAATCCGGTCGCCCGCTGCTCGACCCACGCACCGTGATCCGCATGGAAGACGTGGCCAAGGTGCTGCAGGCCGAGCCTCAAGGCTTTGACGCGATCATGCTGGATGTCGACAACGGCCCCGAAGGCCTTACGCAAAAGGCCAACAGCTGGCTCTACTCGGCTGGCGGCCTGGCTGCCTGCGCCAAAGCCCTGCGCCCCAAGGGCGTACTGGCCGTGTGGTCGGCCAGTGCCGACAAGCTGTTCAGCGACAAACTGCGCAAGGCAGGTTTCAAGGCTGAGGAAGTGCAGGTGTTTGCCCATGGCAACAAAGGCACCCGGCACACTATTTGGATCGCCGAAAAACTCAAGGGCTGAGCAACATCCCCCAAAACACCACAAATCTAATGTGGGAGCGGGCTTGCTCGCGAAAGCGGAGTATCAGTCACTGCATCAGTCACTGAACCACCGCCTTCGCGAGCAAGCCCGCTCCCACATTTTTGTCCTGAGTCAGCTTCGGGATTTGCGGTAATCGATCACATACGGCACTTTTTTCTCGACAGTCTTCTTCAACTCGGCTTGATCCAACGAGGCCATGCCGCCCAACTGATGGGCCGTGAAGCCGCTATCGCCTACCTGTGAACCCGGCGCCAAGCCGACCATGCGCTGGGCGACGGCTTCAATCGCGTCCTTGTAACCGCCCTTCTTGTTCAGGTTGAAAGCACCCAGGTCGATCTGCGTGCGCAGCCAATTGCCCCAGTAAAACTCCAGGAATTCCGGCGCGACGGCGCCATCGTCCGGCTTGCCGTAGGCGGCCTTGCGGGTGAAATACACCAGGCTGCGGAAGGTGTCGTCCTGCAGGTTCTTGAAGCCCAGGTGCGCCGGCAATTGCTTCGGTGACAGCGGTTGGCCGTGATCGCCCTTGAGCCAGACCTTGCGCGCTGCTTGCATACGCTGCCAGAAGGTGGCCATGTCGGGGCTGTTGCTGAAATCATCGGTCACCTTGACCCACATGTTCAGCTGCGGGCCGCCGCCTTGGACTTCCCACAAGGTGGTGAAGCTGTGGTGACCGTCGGTCAGGTACAACTGGCCACCAGGGCCGACCACGACTGTTTTCATGTCATCGGGATGCGTGCCCACCGGGTCCTTGCAACTGAAGCTGGCGGGTTGGTGCAGGTCGGCCTTTTTGGGCACCTTGTCGGCCGCGCCCTGGCCGTTGGTTTCGCAGTATTCGTCGAAGACCTTGGCCGGCTTGTCGGCAAACAGGCCCAGGCTGTAGTAAATCTGGTCAAAGCCCACGACGGCCTGGGTCGGGTGCAATTGTTCAAGGGCCACCTCGATGATCTGGCCAGGCTTGGGCGTGGAAAATGCCTGGGCTTGGGCCGCCAGGACGCTGAGTAGCAGTGCTGCGGTCCATGTGTATAAACGCATTGGTGTCAGATCCTTGAGAATGAAGTGAGCCGATACTACAAACGATTGCCACTGCAAGGCTGTACCGCAGCTGAAAAAGCCAGCAGTCATTTACCCCGCAAGCGGCTAGAATCAACGCTATCCGTGAACCCCCAAATAGCCAGGAGCCATGATGAGCTCGACCAACCCGCCCTCCCACACCGCCAAGCTGGACCGCATCCTCGCCGATGCCCAGCGTGACCGGGAAATGGGCTATCGCGACAAAGCCTTGAAGATGTACCCGCACGTGTGTGGCCGCTGCGCGCGTGAATTTGCCGGCAAGCGCTTGAGCGAACTGACCGTGCACCATCGCAACCACAACCATGATGACAACCCCCAGGACGGTTCCAACTGGGAGTTGCTGTGCCTGTACTGCCACGACAACGAACACTCGCGCTACACCGACCAGCAGTACTTCGGCGAAGGCTCCACCAGCAGCCCGACGATTGCCAAGGCCACGCACAACCCGTTTGCGGCGTTGGCCGGGTTGATGAAAAAAGACGACTGAGGTTCGTCGTTGCCTGTTATGGCCTCTTCGCGGGCAAGCCCGCTCCCACATTTGGAACGCATTCCCCTGTGGGAGCCGGGCTTGCCCGCGATAGCGATCGCCCAAGCAACCCAACAGCCCAAGCCGTATAATCGCCGTTTTTCTCCAAGGCACCCTTCCCCGTGGGCAATAAACGCTACAGCTGCATCGGTCTGTATAACCCCAAATCCCCCGAAAACGTCGGTTCGGTGATGCGTGCCGCCGGCTGCTACGGCGTGGCCTCGGTGTTCTACACCGGCGTGCGTTACGAGCGCGCCCGGGATTTCATCACCGACACCAAGAAGGTCCATCACGACATTCCGCTGATCGGCATCGACGACCTGAAAAAAATCCTGCCGCTGGGTTGCATCCCGGTCGCAGTGGAGCTGGTCGAAGGCGCCCGCCCGCTGCCCGAATACACCCATCCTGATCGCGCGTTGTATATCTTCGGCCCCGAAGACGGCTCGCTGGACAAAGAGATTCGCGACTGGTGTGAAGACGTGGTGTACATCCCGACCACCGGCTGCATGAACCTCGCCGCCACTGTCAACGTGGTGCTCTACGATCGCATGGCCAAGGGCAACAACACCCGCTCGGGCCCCAAGTACTGATTTTTTGGGAACATCCGGCGCCTGCAAGCAGTCAGCTACATATCACTTGCCTTGTTGGAGACAGATCATGAGCGACAGCAAAATCCTGCGACCTATCATCGAACACACGCCGCTTGAAACCCAACCGCCTCAAAACGTGCACGGCTGGGAGCGCATTGGCTCGGTGGCCGGCGGCGTGATGATGGTTGGCAAAGGCCTGCGCCGTGGCGGGATCTTCGGGCTCATCCAGGTGGCGATTGGTGGCGTGGCGCTGGTGCGCGGCGTGACCGGGCGCAGCTCGCTCAAAGACAAGCTGGAACAGGGCCGCCAGGAAATGAACAGCGTGCGTACCAAAATCGAGCGCGCGGGCGAAGAGCTGAAAAACCTGAAGACTAAAGCCGAAGTGGCGGCCGAAAAAGCCACCAAAACCACCGGCTGACGCCCCTCTCCAACCTATTGGAGAGCTAAATGTGGGAGCGGGCTTGCCCGCGAAGGCGGTGTATCAGTCGACAGGTGTGCTGACTGATCCACCGTAATCGCGGGCAAGCCCGCTCCCACATTTTGGCTTTGTGTATGGCCTTAGCTCAGCGCAATAATTTGCTATCCAACACCACCGACGACTCGCCGATCACACTGTCGGCCAACTGCACAAACTCCGCCGTCGTAATGCTGTTCGCGCGCATCACCGCCTGTGCAAGGTCATCCAGCGAGCGCTTGTTGTGGGTCTTCACGCGAATCTCGCGGTCCAGCTCCTGCAACACCACCACCGCCCGCGCGACGGTCGCGCCGTTGACGTGCTCGCCACGCAGCGTGGTCACGTCCTTGCCCTCTTTGCTCAAGCGCGCCTGAATCGCGGCATACCGCTCATCGGTGATCCCGCCCGCGCGGCGCAACAGCTCGATGGCGTAATACTCGCCAAGCCCTTCGCTGATCCAGTCACTGGTGTCGTGATCATTGAAGCGCCCGATCGCCTGCACCACCTCACGGATCAACGCGCTGCTGCCGTTCTCGCTGACCAGCGGGGTGCGGCTGTTGAGGTAGACCGAGTCGCGCGACGCAAACACGCCACGGCGCATCGGGTCGCTGGCGCCCACCACCAGCAGCTTGGCCGGGTGACGCGGAAACGCGGCCTCCACTTGAGGCCAGACGAAGGTCAGTAGCGTCAGCACGTCCATGCGGCGCATGGCCTGGCCTTTGGGCGAGGCTACGGTGACCTCGGTTTCGCCCAGGCGCACACGACGGCTGCCGAGGGTGCCGGCGAGCATCCAGCCAGTAGGCCGATCGAACAGGCGGGAAACGTTGTCGATGCGGAATTTGTACTTGCCGATGCGCGGCCAGGCGGTTTCGACGCTTTTCCAGCCTGCCGGCAACTCGAACGCCAGGCGCGAGACCAGCTCGACGCCGTCCTGCTGGTCGAGCCGTGCAGCCGGCACCAGGTCTTCGCCTCGGAACAACGCCCAACTCGGCGTCATCCGCGCTTCATACACGCCAGGTTTGCGCGCGTGGGTCAGGCGTACCCGGTAGCTCAGGCTGGCCTTGTCGGCGCTGGGTTGCCACAGGCCCCGGTTGCCGGTGACCGTCCACTGGCCATCGGCCTTGAAGTCGCTGTAATCACCGTCGCGGCCCAGGTCGAAATTCAGGCTGCGCACCGCCGAGCCTTGGGACAGGCTCACACGCACCTCGGCTTGATCACTCTGGGGCAGCAGTTTGACGTGATAGTCGAGGTCGACTTTCTTCGCGCACCACGCGGGCAGGCTCAGCGCCAGCAACACAAAAGAAGCCGCCAGCTTGGTTGCCACCGTCATACACACTCCTTTTTCAGCCTGCGCGGAAGATCAGGTAATCCTCCCAGTCGTCTTCGGGCACGCTGCCTTCGGCGAGCATGCGACCGGACTGGGATATGCGTTCGTGGTGCACCGCATCGCGGTCGCCGCAGACCAGGTGGTGCCACAGTGGCAGGTCCTTGCGCTCGCTGACCAGGCGATAGCCGCAGGTTGGCGGCAGCCACTTGAACTGGTCGGCCTGGCCTGGCGTGAGCTGGATGCAGTCGGGCACCGAAGCGCGGCGGTTGGGGTAATCGGTGCACTGGCAGGTGTTCAGGTCGAGCAGTTTGCAGGCAATGCGCGTGTAATAAACGCTGTTGTCCTCCTCGTCCTCAAGCTTTTGCAGGCAGCACAGGCCACAGCCGTCGCACAACGACTCCCACTCCTCCTGGTCGAGGTGTTCAAGGGTTTTGCGTATCCAGAAAGGTTCGACTTTAGCGGCCATGGCTCTACATCAGTATCGGTCGGTGAAAAGGCCGCCAGTCTAGTGCCCAAGGCCTCTGGGGCCAAGCGCTTGCGACTGGCGGTGTAACAACACTTGTCAGTGCAGTAAGCGCGCAGTAGCTTTGAACGCCGAATCGCACCTCAGGAACTGCCCATGACACGCGTTGCCGACTACCCGATCCACACCCAATTTACCGAACGCTGGTCGCCTCGCGCCTTTACCGGCGAGAGCATCCCGAAAGACACCCTGCTGAGCTTTTTCGAAGCCGCGCGCTGGGCGCCATCGGCCTACAACTCGCAACCTTGGCGTTTTCTCTACGCGCGCCGTGACACGCCGGATTGGGAACGCTTCCTGGGCCTGCTGAATGAATTCAATCGTGCCTGGGCGCAGCATGCGTCGGCCTTGGTGATCATCGCGTCAAAAACCGACTTCACCGCCCCCGGCGCCAGCGAAGAAACCCCGGCGCTGTGGCACACCTTCGACACCGGTTCGGCCTGGGGCCACCTGGCGTTGCAAGCCAGCCTGAGCGGCTGGCACACCCACGGCATGGCCGGTTTCGATCAGGAATTGACCCGCAAAGAACTGAAGATTCCTGAAGGCTACGCGCTGCACGCGGCGGTGGCCGTGGGCAAGCTGGGCGACAAGTCGAGCCTGCCGGAGTACCTGCAGGGCCGTGAAGCGCCAAGCCCACGCAAGCCGTTGAGCGAGCTGGTGTCCGAAGGCGACTTCAGCCTGTAAGCCTTGCTATATCCCCTGTGGGAGCGGGCTTGCCCGCGATAGCGCAAGGTCAGTCACGGCATCCTTCTGACACACCGCTATCGCAAGCAAGCCCGCTGCCACATCAGTAACCGCGTTCGAAGCTTACTTCTGCGCGTAACGCTTGCTTGGCTTGATACGCCCGCAGGTTCTGCACAAACAACTCCACCATCATCCCCGGCGAGGTTGGCGCCGAGCTGTGCCCGGTCAGCAGCAGCCCCCACGCGGTCCAGAACGGATGGCGTTGCGGCAGCGGTTCCTGGCGGCACACGTCGATCACCGCGCCGGCCAGGTGCCCTTCTTTCAGCGCCTCGACAAGGTCAGCATCAACCACGGCCACGCCGCGACCAACGTTGATAAACAAGCCGGTCGGCTTGAATTGCTTGAACAACGCCGCATCGTACAAATCATGCGTGTTTGGCGTGTTGGGCAGCAGGTTGATCACGTAATCCACCTCGCCCACCAGACGGCCCAGTTGATCCAGCCCGGCCACTTCGATAAACGGCGCCTGCTCACGCGCGGTGCTGGCGATGCCGTAGAGCTTGACGCCAAACGGCAGCAGAAAATCGGCAACGCTCTGGCCGATATCGCCGGTGCCGACGATCAACGCCTTGCGCCCGGCCAGGCTCTGGCCCATGCGGTTGTCCCACTTGCGCTCAACCTGGCTGACCAGGCGCGCGAGCACTTCGCGCTCGTGGCCGAGCATGTAGGTGAGCACAAACTCGGCCATGACCTGGCCAAAAATGCCTACCGCACGGGTCAGGCGATAGTCGCGTGGCAAGCCATCGGCCAGCAGCGGCGTGATGCCCGCCCAGGTCGATTGCAGCCATTGCGGCTGGTGGCCTTGGCGCAACAGGGTGGCGAGCAGATCCGGCTGGCCAAGCCATACCGGGCAATCGGCGGCCAGGCGCGACAGTTCGGCCGAGTCGCCGCTGGTCAGCACCTCAAGGTCCGGTGCCGCTTCGCTCAGCAGCTTGGCGTAGAGCGGGTAATCCTGTTCAGCAATCAGAACACGCATGGTTCAAACCTTTCAAAAACACTGCAGACGGCCGCCCGCATCCTTACGGCCACCGCCAACGAATACGTTTGCATTGAAGAAGGTGCCCGGGTTGGGGCACTGACCGATCACATCGGGTCGTTGCGGCGCAGCAGCTCTTCGGGCAAGTGTTCGATGTACTCATCCTCGGCCGGTGGCATTTGCAGGTGGTAGCCCTGCTTGTCGAGGTTTTCCAGGACCACGGTGATGTCCTCGCGGGACAGCTTGCGCTCCGGCGTCAGAATCATCTCGAACGCAAGATGGGCCTTGCCGAAGGCCGCCATCAACGGTTCGGGCACACGCTCCAACGCGTCGCTTTTGAGCACGTAGAGGTACATCCCGTCTTTTTTCAAGCTGCGGTAGATGGAGCAAATACGTTTCAAGGCTGTTCTCCGGCAGTGGCCAGGCTGTCGAGCAGCGCCTGGCCCATCAACTCGCGGCGCCAGCCACGCAGCGAGTCTGGCAATTTATAAGGCCCATCGGGGTAGCCACTTTTGACCAGGGCTTCGAGGGTTTTCTTGCGCAGCATGAGTTCCGGCGCCATGTCCAGGCGTTCGGCTTCGGCCTGGCCCAAGGCCCGCAGATGCTTGATCAGCGTGGCGGCGTCCACCGGCAGCGGCTCGGCAACCGCCGGCGGCCATTGGTCCATGGGCACGCTGCCGGCGCGCTTGATCAGGTCCAGCAGAAACTGGCCGTCCTGACGTACGGTGCGCGGGTGCATGTCTTCGATTTTGCCCAGCGCGGCAAGGTTGTCCGGCTGGGATTTGGCCAGGGGCCACAACGAGTGCTCGCGGATAATGCGGTTGCGCGGCAGGTCGCGGGCACGGGCCTGCTGCTCGCGCCAGGCGCACAGTTCACGCAGCACGGCGAGCTGGGCGCGGGACAGCTTCCACGCCAGCTTGGCGTCGCGGTACACCTCGTACGGGTCGACTTCGCGGCGCAGGTTGGCGACCAACTCGGCGCCGTCCTCCAGCACCCAGGCGTATTTGTCGTCTGAGAGCTGCGGACGCAGGCGGATGTAGACCTCGGCCAAGTGCACCGCGTCTTCGGCGGCGTAGCTCACTTGGGTCTCGGACAACGGCCGCTGCAGCCAGTCCGAGCGCGTTTCGCCCTTGGGCAACTCGATATCCAGCACGGCCTGCACCAGGCGCGAATAGCCCATGGAGAAACCGAGGTTCAGGTAAGCCGCCGCCAATTGGGTGTCGAACAACGGCACCGGCAGGCTGCCGGTCAGGCGCAGCAACACTTCCAGGTCTTCGCTGCAGGCGTGCACCACCTTGATCACCGCCGGGTTTTCCAGCAAGGCGGCCAAGGGTTGCCAATTGTCGATGGTCAGAGGGTCGATCAGGTAAGCGCGTACGCCATCGCCGATCTGGATCAGCCCGGCAATGGGATAAAAGGTATCGACCCGCATGAATTCGGTGTCGAGGGCGACGAATGGCAACTGCTGCCATTCGGCGCAATGCTGGCCGAGGCTATCGTTGTCGCAGATCCAGTGAATATCGATGGCCACACGGCTCTCCCTTGAAGAATGGCGCGCAGTATATATCGCGAAAGACGCTTGCGAGCATCCGCAGTGCACACGCCTTCATGAAAACTCCGACAAGACAGGAAGAATAGTCCGACGGACGGGAGTTAGCTTCTCTTACGCAGTACGTAAACCCGCCACAGCTTGGAGCCCGGCAGGAACTCCTGATGGTTAAGTATTTTGAAACCGGCCTGGCGAAACTCGCCCTCGACAGGTGTGTGTGCGTTCACGGAAACGATCACGGTGTCGCGGCTGACCCGATGGAACTCGCGCAGCAGCGCCAAACGCCCTTCACTGCTGGGTACATGGCGAAACAGTTCCATACAGAAAATGCAGTCCACCGCATTGGCCGACAAGCCGATGGAAAACGCCGACCCCTGGAATGTTTTGACGCGCTTGAGCAGCGCTGCCGGGTGATGAGTGCGCGCATGGTCGAGCATCGCCTGGGAATTGTCAGAGGCCAGAATCACGCGGTTGATGTGTTCTGCCAACACCGGCCAGAACCGGCCGGAACCGCAGGCCAGGTCGAGGATCAGCCCCGGCTCGCCGGCCACTTTCAATGCCTGGCACACCAACCGCTCATCACGCCACGCCGCTACGCGCTGGCGCAGGCGCGGCGGGCGTGTGTCGCCGCAGACCCTGGCATGCTCGCGGTCACAGCGCTCGGTGAATTCAATTTCGATGGCGGAAGGTGGTTGTGACGGCATCACAGGCTCATGTGTGTGGAACGGTAGTGAACGACCTTGAACCGCAGCTTACCCACTGCAACGTGAAAAAAAGGTCGAAGCCGTCACGCCCACCAAACACCCAAGATCCATTGTGGGAGTTGTCGAGCTTCAGCGAGGCTACGATGGCGGTGGGCCAGGCAACCCATCACTGGCTGACACACCGCTGTCGCGGGCAAGCCCGGCTCCCACAGTGGATTACGCCTGGTGCAGATACCAGCGCCAGTCCTGCTCGCCTACCTCGCCCATAAACTGGCGATATTCGGCACGCTTGACCGCCAGGTACACACCCAGGAACTCACTGCCGAACGCATCCCGCGCCCAGCTTGACCCTTCAAGCGCACGCAAGGTGGTGAGCCAGTCGGTGGGCAGCAATTGTTTGGCTTGCGCATAGCCATTGCCTTCCACCGGGGCGCCGGGATCGCGTTGCTCGCGGATGCCGCGATGGATACCCGCCAGGATTGCGGCGGCCGCCAGGTAAGGGTTGGCGTCAGCGCCGCAGATGCGGTGCTCGATGTGTCGGGAATTGGCCGGCCCGCCGGGCACACGCAGGCTCACGGTGCGGTTGTCCACGCCCCAGGTGGCGGCCAGCGGTGCGTAGCTGTTGGTCTGGAAGCGGCGATAGGAGTTGGCGTTGGGGCAGAACATCAGCAACGAATCAAGCAAGGTGCTGAGCATGCCACCCACAGCCTGACGCAGCAGCGGCGTGCCGTCGGCAGCCTCACTGGCGAACAGGTTGTTGCCGTGTGCATCCGCCAGGCTGACGTGCATGTGCATGCCGGTGCCCGCGAGGTCGTCGAACGGCTTGGCCATGAAGCAGGCGGTCATCCCGTGTTTATGCGCCACGCCCTTGACCAGGCGCTTGTAGCGCACGGCTTCGTCCATGGCCTGCAACGCATCGGCGCGATGTTCCAGGGTGATTTCGACCTGGCCCGGGGCGTATTCGGAGATTGCCGTGCGCGCCGGGATGCCTTGCAGTTTGCACGCACTATAAAGATCGGCGAGGAACGGCTCGATCTGCTCCAGCTCGCGCAGGCCGTACACCTGGGTCGAGCGCGGGCGATTGCCGTCCACATCCCGCGCCGGTTGTGGGCGGCCATTGCTGTCGGGTGTCTGGTCGAGCAGGTAAAACTCCAGCTCCGCCGCCATCACCGGGTAGTAACCGTCGGCTTTCAGCCCGTCGATGACCTTGGCGAGCAAATGCCGCGGGTCGGCCACGGTGGCGGGCATGCCCTCGGTGGGGTGCATGCTCACTTGCACGGCGGCCGTGGGAATCAGGCGCCACGGCATGCGCTGCAAGCTCGCGCTGATCGGATAGGCGCGGCAATCGATATCCCCGACCTCCCACACCAGCCCGGAGTTTTCCACGTCGTCGCCATTAATCGTCAGGCCGAGGATGGTGCTGGGCAACGGCCGGCCACTTTCGTACACCGCCAGCAGCTCATCGCGGTGCAGCCATTTGCCGCGCGGCACGCCGTTGTTGTCGAGGATAAACAGCTCGAACATCTCGATGTCCGGGTGCTGTTCAAGGAAAGATCGGGCTTCGTGCAGGCAGGCGAAATCACTCATGGCAAGTCTCATACGTTTGCGTCAGGCAGGAACATAGGCACCGCGCGCAGGGGCGCTGGGTCTATGAGAGAGGTCAACGTAGGAGAGCGGTATCCGGTGGGCGTGCGTGTCGGCAGTGGAACAAGGCCCAGAAGGCCAGCTCGGAAGGAAGGGCCTCGACAACCGCGGTACAGCGGGGCACTAAAGCGCCAGGCAATGTCGCGGGATGAGTGTCGGGGGAACCGTCCATGCGGGATTCACAGTGAGGTAGATGCCCGGCAGCGTCACACGCCTGCACAGAGGGTTTAAATTCAGGGTTGACGGAGTTTGGTTGCAGCTTGGCTAAACAATCGCGCCGCTTGCTACCTCGGTGCGCTCCTGGAAATAATGGCCGCCCCGATCTTGCCCCAAGGACTCGACCGCATGAAAGCTCCCCTGGCCCTGTGTGTATTGGCGGGTTTGGCAACCACCGCCCTGGCCGATGCCGCGCCCTCGCGCCTCGATGAGGTGGTGCAGCGCGGCACGCTCACCGTCTGCACCACCGGCGACTACAAGCCTTACACGTCGCTGCGCGCCGATGGCCGTTATGAAGGCATCGACATTGCCATGGCCGAGTCGCTGGCCAAAAGCCTGAATGCGACGATCACGTGGGTGCCGACCACCTGGAAAACCCTGATGCCGGACTTCCTGGCTCAACGCTGTGACATCGCCGTGGGCGGTATTTCGGTGTCGCTGGAGCGCCAGAAAAAGGCCTTCTTCAGCCAGGCACTGGGTGTGGACGGCAAAATCCCGCTGGTGCGATGCGCCGACGTGCAGCGCTACCAGAGCGTCGAGCAGATCAACCAGCCGCAGGTGCGGGTGATCGAGCCGGCCGGCGGCACCAACGAAGTGTTTGCCCGCGCTCACCTGGGCCAGGCGCAGATCCGCCTGCATGACAACGTGACCATCTTCGACGAGTTGCTGGCGGGCAAGGCGGACGTGATGATCACCGACGCCAGCGAGGCGCGCTTCCAGCAAAAGCTCAAGCCCGGACTGTGCGCGGTCAACCCGCAGCAGCAGATGCAATACAGCGAAAAGGCCTTCCTGCTGCCCCGCGATGACGTGGCGTGGAAAAGCTATGTCGACCAGTGGTTGCACTTAAGCGTCGCCACCGGGGCATACGACGCCATCGTCAATCAATGGCTGGCGGCGCCCTGAGCCGCAGCGGTCTACGCTGTGCTCACATCAAACAATAACGAGGGATGAGTAATGAAGGGACTGCTCCGAATCACCTGGCTGCTGCTGTGGTGTTGCAGCCAGGTGCACGCGGCCACTCAGGAGGAGGACGCCCAGGCCGCCAAGGCGCTGCTGACCAAGGCCTTGGCCTATTACCAGAGCAATGGCGACAAGGCGTTTGCCGCGTTCAGTCGCCAAGGGGAGTTTGTCGACCATGACCGTTATGTGTTTGTGGTCGACACCCAAGGCGTGTTGCTGGCCAGTGGCGGGCCGTCCTCGGCCTTGATCGGCCGCGATGTGTCCGAGTTGCTCGGGCCTGACTTGCAAGCCTCGTTCAAACAAGCGCTGGCGGTGCCCGAAGGCCAAGGCATCCAGCAGGCCGATTATCGCTGGCAGAACTGGAACGACGGCAAGGTTGAACACAAACATGTGTTTTATCAGCGCATCGGCGAGCGGATTCTGGCCGTCGGCTATTACCTGCCACGCGCCACGCCAGAGCAGGCTCGCGGCTTGCGCGACAAGGCGGTAAAGGCACTGGTCAAGGATGAAGCCGGCACGCTCAAGGCGATCAATTCGTTGCAGGGCGACTTCCTGCAGGATGACCTGTATGTGTTCGTGGTCGACCTGAATACCGGGCGCTATGTGGCCCACGGCACCAACCTGCGGCTGGTGGACACCGATTTTGCCAAGATCAGGGACCCGGACGGCAAGCCGGTGGGCGAGCCGATTTTGAAGCTGATGGCCGAGCAGGATCAGGGTGAGTACAAGTACCGCTGGAAAAACCCGGTGACCGACAGGGTCGAGAACAAACACGCGTATGTGCGCAAGGCCGGGCACTTCATGGTGGCGGTTGGGTATTACAGCCCCTGATCAGGCTTGGAATGCAATCCACTGTGGGAGCTGGCTTGCCTGCGAAAGCGGTGGGTCAGTTTGCATAGCCGGCACTGATACACCGCTTTCGCAGGCAAGCCAGCTCCTACAATTTGATCTTCATCGGGTCAGTTACTTGGCCTTGTCTTCACGCCCACGCAGCACTCGGTTAGGCATCGCAATCGCGGCCGCCAACCCCAGCAACGACACCGCCGCACTCACCATCAGCAAATGCCGGAACGTCACCGCCAACTCCCCGCGCAGCGCATCCTGCGCCGGGCCGGGCGCGGCGTTCAAGCCGTCCAGCAAGACGTTGCCGGAACTGCCTTCGGCCACCAGCGCGCCGCTGGCCAAATGCGCAAAGCTCGAATCCTGCAACAGCGCCAGCAACAAGGCCGACATGCAGGCCACGCCTACGGCCCCGCCAAGGGAACGGAACAGGTTGGTGGTGCTGGTCGCCACGCCAATATCGCGCTGCTCGACCGAATTCTGCGTCCCCACCAACGACGTCGGGAACTGCATCCCCGCCGCAATCCCACACAGCAACATGAACATCGCCGTCATCCCGACCGCCTGCGGCGCACTATAGGCCATGCCCAGAATCGCGAACGGGCTCAGCAACGCGCCGCTCAGAATCATTGGCTTATAGCGCCCGGTCACCGAGGTCATGCGCCCGGCAAAATAAGCCCCCACTGGCAGTCCGAAGGCCAGTGGCAGCAGGTGCAGCGCGGCGCTGTCCGCCCCCGAGCCGGTCACCGTCTGATACCGCAGCGGCATCAACACCGTCAGGGAAATCGCCTGAAAACTGGTGAAAAAAATCGTGCACCAGCACAACACGGCGCTGCGATTGGCAAACAGGTGCATCGGCAGCAAAGGCTCGCGCGCGCGGCGTTCATGCCAGACAAACACCGTCAGCGCCACGCCCGCACACACCAGCAGCCCGAGCACTTGCTGGTCGCGCCAATGATGGCCCTGGCCGATCTCGGTGATGCCCAGCAGCAAGGCCGTGAGGCCGATGATCATCAGCAAGGTGCCGACATAATCGATGATCGGCTTGCGCTGCGGCACCGGCAACCCGACCAGCGTGCGATGCGCCACGTACCAGGCGCCAGCGCCCAGCGGCAGGTTGATCAGAAACACCCAACGCCAGGACAGATACTCGGTCATGTACCCGCCCAGCACCGGCCCGGCCACACTGGCCACCGCGTACATGCTGCTGAAATAACCCTGATAACGCCCGCGCTCGCGCGGTGGAATGATGTCACCAATGATCGCCTGGCTCACCGAGATCATCCCGCCGGCGCCGATGCCCTGCAGAATGCGCGCCAGCACCAGTTGCTCCATGTTTTGCGCCATGGCGCAAAACAGCGACGCCAGGGTGAACACGCCCATGCCGATCAGCATCATCGGGCGACGCCCGTACAAGTCACCGAGCTTGCCGTAAATCGGCACCGCCACCGTCATCGCCACCATGTAGCCGGAGATTACCCAGGCCAGCAGGTTGACGTCATGGAACTGCGCGGAGATGGCCGGCATGGACACGGCGACGATGGTCTGGTCCAGTGCGCCGAGGAAGATCGCCATCATCAAGGCGGCAAGCACACTGCGCACGGCGGGAACGGGTTGGGTGGGCTGGTTGAGGTTGGTCACGGCAGAACCTTCGAGCAAGGCCCACGGGCAGAAAGGGCCCGCGGGAATGCTCGATACGATAGCAGGCTACTCGATAGCTTCGTAAGCAAGCCCGACGTAATTTTCTGCAATGGTTGTGCGCCCGGCCTGCGAATCGACGAAATACGCCAGCTCACTCTCGGCGATGCGCTGGCTGAAGCCATCCGCGTCCGCAAACTGGTGCAGCATGGAGGTCATCCACCAGGAAAACCGCTCGGCCTTCCACACCCGGCGCAGGCAGATTGCCGAGTACTGCGGCAATAAGTCCACGCGCCCCTCGCGATACACCTTGAGCAGGATGCGAAACAGCGTATTCACGTCACTGGCCGCCAGGTTCAACCCCTTGGCCCCGGTTGGCGGCACGATATGCGCCGCATCCCCGAGCAGGAACAGGCGCCCGTATTGCATCGGTTCCACCACAAAGCTGCGCAGCGGCGCGATACTTTTTTCGATCGACGGCCCGGTCACCAACTGTGCGGCCAGGGCGCTGGGCAGGCGGGTTTTCAGCTCCTCCCAGAAACGCTCATCCGACCATTCATCCAGCGCCGTTTCAGCCGGCACTTGCAGGTAATAACGGCTGCGGGTCGGCGAACGCATGCTGCACAGCGCAAAGCCGCGCGGGTGCTTGGCGTAGACCAGTTCGGCATGCACCGGAGGCGTGTCGGCAAGGACGCCCAGCCAACCAAAGGGGTAGACGCGCTCGAAAACCTTTAACGAATCAGCCGGAATGGATTGGCGCGCCACGCCGTGGAAACCATCACAGCCGGCAATGTAGTCGCACTCCACACGAAAGGCTTCGCCCTGATGCTCGAAGGTCAGCCACGGTCGATCACTTTTAAGGTCATGGGGCTGCACGTTGTGCGCTTCGTACAGCGTGAGGGCGCCGGCGGCTTCACGCGCTTGCATCAGGTCGCGGGTCACTTCGGTCTGGCCGTAGATCATCACCGACCGGCCGCCGGTCAAGCCCTTGAGGTCGATATGGCTGAGCTGGCCATTGAGCGCCAGCTCGAAACCGTCATGCACCAGGCCTTCGGCGTCCATGCGCTGGCTGACACCGGCTTCGCGCAGCAGGTCGACCATGCCTTGCTCCAGCACCCCGGCACGGATGCGGCCTTGCACGTAATCGGCCCGCTGGCGCTCTAGCACCAGCGTCTGGATACCCGCGTTGTGCAACAGTTGACCGAGCAACAGTCCGGAGGGACCGGCGCCGATAATGGCGACTTGGGTTTTCAGCGTTTTCATTATTTTTAGGGTCCGCAAGGCTCACCCGAACGGATGAGGTGAAAGAGTTGTCATTGATCTTGTTGCTGACATTTTTCACTTGAGTGACCGCCATAAGAAGGTGAAAACTGAGACAAAGCCTGCGCTTTTTGCCAATCGGGGCGATTACCGAACCACTATCCTGAGTATCGGATTGAAACCATGACCAAAACTGCCAGTACCGCGATTCCGGTCTTCAAGCTTTACGGGGAAAGCCAGCAATGGCCGACGCCCGATTTGTTGCACTGTGAAACCATTTCCCGGCGCAGTCGGGAATACCAGTGGGAAATCCAGCCCCACCGGCACGCGGACCTGTGCCAGTTGCTGTACGTGCATAAAGGCCAGGCGCAACTGGAAATCGAAGGCCAGCGCACCACGCTCGACGAGGCGACCTTGCAGGTGCTGCCGCCCTTGTGTGTGCATGGGTTTCGGTTTGCCGAAGATGTTGAAGGGTTCATCGTCACGCTGTCAGCGCCGCTGGTCAGCCATTTGCAGACGCAGCTGGGCTCGACGGTGGACGGCTTGCAAGCCCTGGGCAACTACCCGGCCGGCAAGGACAGCGACTACCTCAACAGCCTGTTTGCGCGCCTGCAGGACGAATACGCCGATGAGCAACCGGCGCGCGACATGATGATGCACGCTTTGGTCAGCGTGCTGCTGGTGTGGATCAGCCGCCAGGCCATCCAGCGTCGCCACGCGCGGGCACCGCGAGGGCGTGAATATTTCCGGCGGTTTACCCAACTGGTCGAACAGCATTACCGCGAGCACCCCAAGATCGAAGACCTGGCCCACAAGCTGGGCATCTCGGTTTCACACCTGAACGGCACGTGTCGGGAATTGGGTGGGCAACCTGCGCTGCAGATCATGCATGACCGCCAGTTGCTGGAAGCCAAGCGCCTGCTGACCTACACCAGCATGACCATCAATGAGATGTCGGAGGTGCTGGGGTTTTCCGACCCGACCAACTTCTCGCGACTGTTTCGGCGCCGGGTCGGGTTCTCGCCCAAAGCGTTCCGCGAGCAGTTGAAGGCCGAACAGCCTACCTGAGCGCGCTGAAACTGCCGGTACGCGGCAGGCACATGTCCTGATGGCAACTGACCGCAAAGGTCGGCTGCATGCGGGTCTGTTCAACCCGATAGGCAGCCGTGCCGTACAGCGCGGTAGCCAGGGCGCACAGGATGAAAATCATCAGGTACTTTCTGATTTTTAGAGTCATGGCACACCTCTGAACTGATCGACTCGGTGCTGTTTAAAGCATAGGTCAGCCAGCAAGAGTTGCCATTATTGGACGCCATTCAAGATCTTTATGTCGGGTTCAAAGGCCGACATCCCACACCGGTTCCTCAGGAAAGCGCAGCACCAGAAAATCCAGCAGGCTGCGCAGCGCCAACGGCATGTGCTTGCGCGAGGCGTACACCGCGTAAACATTCATTTGCTGGGGCTCCGCCTCGGGCAGCAAACGGATCAGTTCGCCGCTGCGGATGTAATCCCCCGCCTGATAACTGGGGAGCCGCGCCACCCCTGCCCCCGCCAATGTCACCCGTAACAGGGCGGTCGCCTCGTTAGCGCTGATATTGCCCTGTACCGCCACCGACACCGGCTCTGCGTTTTCGGTGAAGTGCCACAGGCTTTTGCCGAAGTAAGTGTGCGTCAGGCAGTTGTGCTTCGCCAGGTCGTGCACGTGCTGCGGACGCGGGTGCTCCAGCAGGTAGGCCGGGGACGCGCAAATGACCGAACGGCAGAGCGTCAGCTTGCGAGCGATCAGGTTGGGGTCCAGCTCAAAACTGGTGCGAATGGCCAGGTCGATACGCTCATCCACCAGGTTCACCGTACGGTCGAGCATCTGCAGATCGATACTGACCAACGGGTTGCGCTTGACGAACTCGGCCACGGCGTCCGCCAATTGCGCCTGGCCGAACGAGCTGCTGACACTCAGCCGTAGCTGGCCGCGCGGCGCTTCGTCCGGCTCGCTGACGGCGGCCTGCATGTCGTTGCACAACTCCAGCAACTGCCGCGCTCGAGGCAGCATTTCGCTACCCGCCGCGGTGAGGCTGAGCTTGCGCGTGGTGCGATGCATCAGCCGCGCGCCCATCCAATCCTCAAGCTCTGCCAGATAACGTGAAACGACCGGCCGCGACAGGTCCAGCTGATCTGCCGCCGCCGACTGGCTACCCAGGTCAACGACCGTGACAAACACCCGCATTGCTTGAAGACGATCCATGATTTGCACGCTTTCAGAAACAAACTATGTTCAAGCATGGCATTTTTTGTGACGTTTGGTGCAACTAAGCTCTGTGCATCACTTACCTGCTGCTGGAGCTGCACATGATCTCGACGCTTAAACGATTGGCCACGGCCATGGCCGCCCTGGCATTCGCCGCCCATGCCGCGGCAGCCGATCTGACGCTGGATGCTTATAACCCTGGTACCTCGGCGATGATGCCCGTCAGTTCGGTACTGGTCAGCGGCGAGCACGACGTCATCCTCGTGAACGCGCAATTCGGCAATGCCCAAGCCGAGCAACTGGTGACAAAGATTCGCGCCAGCGGCAAGCGCCTGACCACCATCTACGTCAGTGACGGCGACCCGGATTACTACTTCGGCCTTGAAGTGCTGACGCAGGCATTCCCCGCCGCCAAGGTGGTAGCCACCCAGCCGGTGGTCGACCATATCAAGGCCACCGCCGAGCAGAAACTCGCGTTCTGGGGCCCTAAGCTGGGTGCCGACAAACCGGCCAAAGCCATCATCCCGCAGGTGCTCCAAGGCCATAGCCTGAGCCTGGAAGGCAAGACGCTGGAAGTGGTCGGCCTGGACGGCCCGCAGCCGGACCGCACGTTCGTGTGGATTCCATCGATCAAGGCCGTGGTGGGCGGCGTTGTGGTGTTCGAGAACACCCACGTGTGGATGGCCGATACGCAAACCGCCCAGTCCCACGCTGACTGGCTGGCAACCTTGCAACGCATCGAAGACCTGAAACCGCGCACCGTGATTCCGGGTCACTACCTGGGTACACCCACTGTGCAGTCCGTGGCATTCACCGCGGGCTATATCAAAGCGTTCGATGAGGAAACCGCCAAGGCCAAGGATTCGACTGCGCTGATCGCGGCCATGAAAAAGCGTTACCCGAAACTTGAAGATGAGAGCAGCCTGGACCTCGGTGCCAAAGTCGCCAAGGGCGAAATGAAGTGGTGAATGGTTTTAAACCTTAACGTACTGGAGAGCGTCATGAGCAAGATCGCAATCATTGGTGCCACCGGCCGCGCCGGTAGCCAACTGTTGGAAGAAGCGCTGCGTCGTGGGCATACCGTCACCGCCCTTGCGCGTAATACCGGCACGCTGACCGCACGCCCGGGCGTCACCGTCAAACAGGTCGACGCCCTGGATGCCAACGCCCTGCAACAGGCGGTCAGCGGCAGCGACGTGGTGATCAGTGCGGCGCACTTCGCCACACTGCCGGCCAGTGCGGTGATCGGCCCGGTGAAGAACGCCGGCGTGAAACGCCTGCTGGTGGTCGGCGGTGCAGGTTCGTTGTTGTTGCCGGATGGCAGCCGAGTCATCGACAGCCCTGGCTTCCCGGCGGAGTACAAGGCCGAGGCCAGCGCCGGCGCTGAATTTCTTGATGCGCTGCGCCAGGAAAAAGAGCTGGACTGGACCTTCCTGTCGCCGTCGGCGGAGTTCGTTGAGACCGAGCGCACCGGAACATTCCGCGTGGGCCAGGATGATTTGCTGGTGAGCGCGCAAGGGCGCAGCTGGATCAGCTTTGCCGACTACGCCATCGCGTTGATCGATGAAGTAGAAACGCCGAAGCACTCGCGCCAGCGTTTCACCGTCGGCTACTGACGCCCCCTGTGGGAGCTGGCTTGCCTGCGATAGCATCACCGCGGCATGACTGACACACCGAGGTGCCTGCATCGCAGGCAAGCCAGCTCCCACACAAGCCCGCTCCCACTTTTAAGTCTGCGGTATTACATCGGTTGGGCTTGGCTCACCAGCCAATCCATCAGTGCTTCAAGCCCGGCCGAAGGCTCAGTGCCCGGCGGGTACACCAGGTAATACCCCATCCCGGTCGGCACGCGCAGTTCAAACGGTGTCGCCAGCCGCCCCGCCTTCACATCCTCGCCAATCAACGCACTGTCGCCAATCGCCACTCCCGAGCCCTGGGACGCCACCGTCATTGCCAGGTCCAGCGTTTCAAAATGATGCCCCTGGGCCAGGTTGCTCAAGCGCGTGTTCGCAGCCTTCAGCCACAACGCCCAATCGCGCTCGTCCCGCGTGGGGTGCAGCAGCACCTGGCGCTGCAAATCAGCCGGCGTGTGCAGGCTGGCGAGCAACGCCGGCGCGCAGACCGGGGTGAGTTGTTCATCGAATAAATGCCGCGCCTGCGCCGATTGCTCGGCGATGGGCGCATAGATCACCGCCGCGTCGAATTGCTCGCGGCGAAAGTCCACGGTGTAGGCCACGGTGGTGGTGAGTTCCACCGGCACGTCCGGGCGTTCCTTTTGCCACTGCATCAGGCGCGGCAGCAGCCAGCGCATCACGCAGGTGGAGGCCTTGAGTTGCAGGGTCTGGCGGCGGCTGCCGATCTGCTCCACCGCGTCGCCGATCAAGCCAAACACTTGCTGCGCCCGCAGCGACCACTCGCGACCCTCTTCGGTCAGGCTCAAGCCCCGCGCCTGGCGCTGGAACAAGGCGTAGCCCAAATGGCTTTCGAGCCCGGCAATCTGCCGGCTCACCGCACCTTGGGTGATGTGCAGTTGCTCGGCGGCGCGGGTGAAGTTGCAGCACTGGGCCGTGACCCAGAAGGTGTGCAGCGCGGGCAGCGGTGGCAAGCGTTTCATTGGGCGCAGCCATGACGTGGGGACATGGCTAGTATGACTTTTTATCGATTGTTGGCGCTACCGGCCTGCCGCTCCAATAGCGCCTCGAATCAACAACAAGAGCGACATGTATGGCGACCTGCGGCGAAGTATTGGTCAACCTCCTGGAACGCTACGGCGTAGACCAGGTGTTCGGCATTCCCGGCGTGCACACCGTGGAGTTGTACCGTGGCCTGGCGCGCTCGAGCATCCGCCACGTCACCCCGCGCCACGAACAGGGCGCAGGCTTCATGGCCGACGGCTATGCGCGCACCCGCGGTAAACCTGGCGTGTGTTTCATCATCACCGGCCCCGGCATGACCAACATCACCACCGCCATGGGCCAGGCCTATGCCGACTCGATCCCGATGCTGGTGATTTCCAGTGTGCAATCGCGCAGCCAATTGGGTGGCGGGCGCGGCAAACTGCATGAGCTGCCGAACCAGAGCGCGATGATCGCGGGCGTGGCGGCGTTCTCGCACACTTTGATGTCGGCGGCGGAGTTGCCTGGCGTGCTGGCGCGCGCGTTTGCGCTGTTCCAGGCCGGGCGACCGCGCCCGGTGCACATTGAAATTCCGCTGGATGTGCTGGTCGAAAACGCCGATGCCCTGCTCGGCAGCGAGCCGGTCAGCGTGGCGCGCGCCGGTGCCGCGCCGGCGGCAGTGAAGCAGATGAGCCAGTTACTGGCGGCAGCAAAACGCCCGCTGATTCTCGCCGGCGGCGGCGCCATCGAGGCGGCCCCCGAATTGACCCGCCTGGCCGAACGGCTCGGAGCACCGGTGGCCCTGACCATCAACGCCAAAGGCATGCTGCCGGCAGCGCACCCGTTGCTGATCGGCTCGACCCAGACGCTGGTCGCCACCCGCGCCCTGGTCGCCGAAGCCGATGTGGTGCTGGCCATCGGCACCGAACTGGCGGAAACCGATTACGACGTGACCTTCGCCGGGGGGTTCGAGATCCCCGGCGCGCTGCTGCGCATCGACATCGACCCCGACCAGACCGTGCGCAATTACCCGCCTCAGGTCGCACTGGTGGCCGATGCGCAGATCGCAGCCGAAGCGTTGTTGGCCGCGCTGGACAGCCAGGTATTGGGCGAGCGCGACCCTGACTGGGGCAGCCCACGCGTCGCGCGCCTGTGGGCTGAATTGACGCCCACCTGGGACGCCGCCACCCGCGCGCAAACCCTGTTTCTCAACACCGTGCTGGCGGAACTGCCCGGCGCCGTGCTGGTGGGCGACTCCACCCAACCGGTGTACAGCGGCAACCTGACCCTGAACCTCGACCACCCACGCCGCTGGTTCAATTCCTCCACCGGCTACGGCACCTTGGGCTACGCCCTGCCGGCAGCGATTGGCGCCTGGCTGGGACGCGGCGACGGGCAACCGGTGGTGTGCCTGATCGGCGACGGCGGCCTGCAATTCAGCCTGCCGGAACTGGCCAGCGCGGTCGAGGCGCGCGTGCCGGTCATCGTGCTGCTGTGGAATAACCAGGGTTACGAGGAGATCAAGAAGTACATGCTCAACCGCGCCATCGAGCCGGTTGGTGTGGACATCTACACCCCGGACTTTATCGGTGTGGCCAAAGCCTTGGGCTGCGCCGCCGAGAGCATTCAGGGTATCGCGCAGCTGCGCACGGCATTGCGCGCCGCCGCTGATCGCCAGGGGCCGACGCTGATCGAAATCGACCAGAGGCTGTGGATGTAGGAGGTCGCGGTATGAGCGCAGTATTGAACGGTGTGTTTATTGCGGGCGAATGGCGTGCAGGCCATGACGTCATCGAGGTGATTAACCCTGCCACCGAAGCCAGCCTGGCCCACGTCAGCGTGGGCGATGCGAGCACCGTGGCCCAAGCGGTAGAGGCGGCCAGCGCGGCCTTCATCGACTGGTCGAAAAGCACCGGCCGGGACCGCGCCGCCGTGCTGCGCAAGATCGCCCAAGGCGTGAGCGCCCAGCGCGAGCAGCTGATGCAGTTGCAGTCGAGCAACAATGGCAAGCCGCTGTTTGAGGCCGGCATTGATGTGGACGATGTGATCGCCACCTTCGACTACTACGCCGACATGTGCGACGACATGGACGCCGCGCAAGACCGCCCGGTGGCACTGCCCGGCGAGGACTTCAGCGCACGCCTGCGCCGTGAGCCCTGTGGTGTGGTCGGGCTGATTGTGCCGTGGAACTTCCCGATGGTGACCACCGCCTGGAAACTCGCCCCGGCCCTGGCGGCCGGATGTTGCGTGGTGCTCAAGCCATCGGAAGTCACGCCGTTGGCCGAGTTGCAACTGGCGAAGATTATTGCCCAGGCAGGGCTGCCGGCGGGTGTGTTCAACCTGGTCTGCGGCACGGGCCTGGCGGTTGGCGCACCGCTGGCCGCAGACCGCCGCGTGGCGAAGATGTCCTTCACCGGCAGTAACGCCGTCGGCGTGCAAGTGATGCAACGCGCGGCAGAAACCATCAAGGGTGTAAGCCTTGAGCTGGGCGGTAAATCCTCGTTGCTGGTGCTCGCGGATGCCGACCTCGACCTGGCGGTGGAGCTGGCCTGTGGTGGTGGTTTTTTCAACGCCGGGCAGATGTGTTCGGCCACCAGCCGCGTGCTGGTGGCTGACAGCTTGGCGGACGCATTCCTGCAGCGTTTGCAGACGCGGGCCGACGGGATTCGCGTGGCAGACCCATTTGCCGATGAGGTGGAAATGGGCGCGTTGATCAACCGTGCCCAGTATCAGCGGGTGCTGGGGCATATTCAGCGTGGCATCGCAGACGGCGCGCGTTTGCTGTGCGGCGGTGAACGACCGGCCGAACTGGCAAAGGGCTATTTCATTCGCCCGACCGTGTTTACCGATGTGCCGTTGAACAGCGCGTTGTGGAACGAAGAGATCTTCGGACCGGTGCTGTGTGTACGACGTTTTACCACTGCCGAGGAAGCCATTGCCCTGGCCAATGACAGCGATTTCGGCCTGGTCGCCAGTGTGGTGAGCG
Source organism: Pseudomonas sp. TWRC1-2 (assembly GCF_049896685.1). Taxonomy (NCBI): domain Bacteria; kingdom Pseudomonadati; phylum Pseudomonadota; class Gammaproteobacteria; order Pseudomonadales; family Pseudomonadaceae; genus Pseudomonas; species Pseudomonas sp. TWRC1-2. The sequence continues at coordinate 461,376 of NZ_JAFCUU010000004.1, forward strand.
CCGATGTCGACACCGCCGAACGCGTGGCCAATGCCTTGCAGGCCGGGCTTGTGTGGATCAACGCCCCGCAGGTGATCTTCCCGCAAACGGCATGGGGTGGTTACAAGCAGAGCAGCATCGGCCGCGAGTTGGGGCCTTGGGGCTTGGCGGCGTTTCAGGAGATCAAGCATGTGATCCGCGCTCTCTAGCGACGCAGATCCCTTGTGGGAGCGGGCTTGCTCGCGAAAGCGGCGCATCAGGCAATGAATCTGCGAATGACACACCGCATTCGCGAGCAAGCCCGCTCCCACATTTTGAATCGCTGTGTGCCAGTCACCTGCAATTTTTAGATAGCCCCAACGATTTTCTGATTTGCTCCCCTCCCCCTTGCGTGGCCTGATTCGCCCTTGTCTCTTCAAGGTCCACCCATGGAAAACGTTCGCGCAACGCCCACCACCGCCGTCTGGCTGATGATCAGCGTCGTACTGGTCGCCCTGAACCTGCGCCCGTCGATGGCCGCCGTCGGTCCGCTGTTGTCATCGATTCGCGGCGATGTACCGTTGAGCTTCAGCAGCGCCGCCCTGCTGACCATGCTGCCGGTTATGGCCATGGGCCTGGCGATGTTCTTTGGCATGGGCCTGGGTAAACGCGTTGGCGAGCACCGCAGCATTGTGCTGTCGCTGCTGGTGATTGGCTTGGCCACGCTGTCGCGACTGTTTCTGGATTCGGCGCCAGGCTTGATCGTCAGCGCCATCGCTGCCGGCGTCGGTATCGCGATGATCCAGGCATTGATGCCGGCGCTGATCAAGACACGCTTCAGCGCCAACGTCTCGCTGTTCATGGGCCTGTACGTCACCGCCATCATGGGGGGCGCGGCACTGGCCGCTTCGTTCGCGCCGTTGGTGCAGATGCAGACCGGCAGCTGGCGCATCGGCCTGGCCATCTGGGCGGCGCTCGCCCTATTGGCGCTGGTGTTCTGGTACGCCCAGCGTTCGGCAATGCCGCCACTGCCCCAGGCCGCCGCCGGCGCGCAGGAATCGTTTTTCGGCAATCGTCGCGCGTGGTTGCTGGCGATCTTCTTCGGCCTCGGCACCGCCTCCTACACCTGTGTGCTGGCGTGGCTGGCGCCCTACTACGTGGAGCAAGGCTGGAGCGAACAACATGCCGGCTTGCTGCTGGGGTTCTTGACCGCCATGGAAGTCGTGTCCGGCCTGATCACCCCGGCCATCGCCAACCGCCGTCAGGATAAACGCGGGGTAGTCGCGGTGTTGCTGGTGCTGATCATCTGCGGTTTCTGCGGCCTTATTCTCAGCCCTCAATACCTGAGCCTGCTGTGGCCTTGCCTGCTGGGCCTGGGCATTGGCGGTCTGTTTCCGATGAGCCTGATCCTGTCCCTCGACCACTTGGACAACCCGCGCCGCGCCGGTGGCCTGACCGCGTTCGTGCAAGGCATCGGCTACCTGATTGCTGGCCTGTCGCCACTTATTGCCGGGATGATCCGCGACCAACTCGGCAGCTTCGAATGGGCCTGGTGGTCATTGACCGCCGTGATAGGGGTGATGCTGCTGATCGTCACGCGGTTCAATCCAAAGCATTACGCGCGACATATCCGCTGACGTCGTATTGCCAACATTTTTTGTCCCACACCAAACATAGAAACGCCCTACAGAGCTTTCTATTGGCACGACCGTTCCGTTAAGCTTTTGCCCTTGTCGCGCGCTGCCTCAGTGCCAAGGCTTACCGGATGGAACGGATGCTAAACAGTAATTTGCTCAGAAAGCTCGATATGCAGGACTTGATGGTGTTCATCGCCGTCTACGACCAGAGCAGCGTTACCGAGGTGTCTGAAACGCTGTTCGTCAGCCAGTCCACTGTGAGTTACAGCCTGAAGAAACTGCGCACCAGTTTTGAGGATGAGCTGTTTATCAACACGCGGGCAGGCATGCGGCCTACGTACAAAGCCACGACCATGTACGGGCATGTGCAGAAGATCCTCGAGAGCATCAACCTGTGCCACGCCGGTGGCCAGACCTTCGACCCGACGCAGAAGGCCGTGACCTTCAATGTGTGCGCGCCGGAGTACTTTGAGCAACTGATCCTGCCGCGCCTGTTGAAGAACTTCGACCGTGCCGACCTGCCAGTGATCGTCAATGTGCAAAAGCTGGAAACCGAGATTCCCGCCGAGGACTTGCGCGAAGGTCGCCTCGACCTGGTGATTTGTTTCGGCCCCAACTTTCACCGCGCCCACAAAGACTTCAAGGTCCAGATGCTGCTGGAAGATGACTTGGTGTGTGTGTTCGATAAACGCGCGACCCCGCGCGAGCCGGGGTTCAGCCTGCAATCCTTCGTCGAGCGCCGCCACGTGTTTCCCACGCCCTGGAGCTCCCACACCAACATGATCGACGGCTGGCTGGCACGCCAGGCCCACAAGCGCCAAGTGGTCGCCAGGGCCAACAGTTACAGCGCTGCGTTGAAGATGATCACCGGCACCGACTTCATCGTCACCCTGCCGCGCCGTGTGCAAAAGCTCTTGGCGCCCGCCAGCGTGTTCGGCCATTGCGAGGCGCCCAACGGGCTGCCGGGGTTCACCCTGGACATGCAGTGGAACGAAACCAGCGGCCAGGACAGCGCCAATACCTGGTTTCGTGAGCAGGTGGTGAAGGTATGCGCCGATCAGGGGTTGTTGTAGCCCTCAGCCAATCGCGACTTTGCTGTAGGAATCGCGATCCATGTCGACCAGCAGGACGCTGAGTTGAACCTGAATATCCGCCGGCCATTCGCCCTGGTCCTGCAACGCCGCCAACAGGCTTTCCGACAACTGCTTCTTGACCTGCGGCGAGCGCCCGCTGAGCAGTGACAGCTTCAGCGCAATAAACCCGCGCGGGTTGAGTGAGGTGCCGACCTGGAACGTCTCAACCTTGACGGCGCGGCTTTTGATATCGAACTCGGAACCGAACTGCCCGGACGCCATCAGCACATTGTTGAGCCGCAACAGGGTTTTCTCGACGGCCAGGCCGGTCAGATTGGCGGTGTATTCCAGGTGCAGGTGCGGCATGAAAAGCTCCGAATAGTTGTAGGAAAAAGGGCCATACATATAGCACGCAGCCGAACCGAATCAGAACGCTTTCAGTGTGAAACTTCGTTCAGGCTGGGCAGCGCGCGGTTTTCCCAAACGGCCACGATCACCAACACCGCCGTGGTCAGCGCGCCCAGCACCAAGGCCGAAAACACCTGCTGCAACCCAAGCGGCAACACCACCAGCAACATCAACAACCCGCCGAGGTGCGACAGCGGTGGCAATGACCGGTCACTCATTACCCACTTGAACAACGCGCTGCCCACTAGAAACAACCATGGGCCGGCGATTATCGCCACCACGCCAGCCTGGCTGGCATGGCCCGGATGCACCAGCACCAGTTCGTCGGCCACCGCGCTGACAATGATGCCGGCGACAATCAACACGTGCAGGTAGGTATAGGCAACTCGCGCCTGGCGGCCCGGGTCGGCAGAGCTGGCAATGCGGTGATGGGCGCGCTCGGCGCCGCTGTCGAAATAGATCCACCACAGCGCAATGCTGCCCACCACCGCCACCAGGAATGCGCCCAGGCCTTCCACGCTCCAGGGCAATTGGGCAAAGGTGGCGCCGGTCACCAGCAACGATTCGCCAAGGGCAATGATCACAAACAGGCCGCAGCGTTCGGCCATGTGGTTGCCTTCGACGTTCCAGTCCGCCAGGGTCGAACGCCCCAGGCCCGGTACCCAGAAATACACCGACGGCGATATCAGTTCGATCAACAGCGCCAGCGCCCAGAAGGCCAGCCGTTGTTGGCCTTCGAGCAGGCTGCCGGTGATCCAGAACACGCCGGAACACAGCATCCACGCCAGGATTCGCTGGAAATTGCGAATCATGTTCAGCGATTCGCCGCGCACTGCCCACAACGCAAACAGCGTGCGTCCTACCTGCATGAATACGTAGGCGCCGGCAAACAGCACACCTCGGTCGGTAAAAGCCTTGGGGATCGAGGAAGACAGCAGCAGACCGGCCACCATCAACCCGAACAGGCCGAGGCGGATCGGGATTTTTTCCGGATCGAGCCAGTTGGTGATCCACGACGTGAAGATCCACACCCACCACACCGCAACCATCATCAGCGCCACCTGCACCGCCCCGCCCAGGGTCAGGTGCGCCAACAGCGAGTGGGACAATTGGGTCACGGCGAACACGAACACCAAGTCGAAAAACAGCTCGACCATGCCGACTTTGCCGCTGTCACGACTGCCGCGCCCACGCAGCAAGGAACGGGATGGAATCATCGTTGGCACTCCCTGGAGGGGTTATCTCAAGATTTTGTCGCCAGCACCGGCAGCATGTCGCGCTCGCTCATGAACGCCTCCAGCCGCGAGCGCATCCAGCGTTCCGCCGGGTCGGTGTCGACGTGGCTGAGCCAGACCATGGACAAGTCCAGGGTCGGGGTTTCGAACGGAAACGGTTCGCAGAACAGGTTGCCGCCAGCGGCCATGGCCTGGGCGGTGTAGTCCGGCAAGCTGGCGATCATGTCGGTGCCGGCGAGCAGCGCCGGCAGCGCACTGTATTGCGGCACCGACAGCACCACATGGCGCTTGCGGCCAATTTCGGCCAGCCATTCATCGGCAAACCCGGACACGTTGGCGGTGTGGGACACCAGCACATGAGGGCGTGCGCAATATTCGTCGAGGGTCAGCGGTTTATCCGAGGCGTCGGCGCGCAGCAGGCAGGGGCGGATATGCCGCAGCAGTTTACGCTTGGCGTTCGCCGGCAGGCCGCGGGTCTGGGTGATGCCGACGGTGATATCGCCGGACGCCAGCAGGTCAGGGATGCGCCAGTAATCCACGTGCTGCACCACGAACACCACCAACGGCGCTTCCTGGCGCAACGCTCGCAGCAAGGGCGGCAGCAGGCCGAACTCGACGTCATCGGACAAGCCGATGCGAAAGGTCATGGTGCTCTGGGTGGGGTCGAAATCGTGGGTCAGGCTCAGGGCCGACGAGAGTGAATCCAGGGCCGGCGACAGGTGCTGAATGATCTCCTCGGCGCGCGCGGTGGGTTCCATACGGTGGCCGACGCGAATAAACAGCGGATCATTGAACAAGGTGCGCAAACGGTTGAGGGCCGAACTGATCGTCGGCTGACCGAGAAACAGCTTCTCCGCCACCCGCGTGACATTGCGCTCGAGCATCAGTGCTTCGAAGACCACCATCAGGTTGATGTCGGCCTTGCGTAATTCATTGCGATTCATCGGCACCTGCCCCTTTCCCCAAGACAAGCCGCAGTTTAGAAAGCCCGCGGGGCTGCGTCTATGTGAACACTGTTCATCCGGCGGCTTTGGGATTATAAATCAGCGCTTGAAGGCCGCAGGAACACCATCGTGCTGTTCATTATTGCCCTGGCCATTGTGGTGGCCGGGTTTTGTCTCTGGGTAGTCAAGGGGATCGCCAACCCCACGGTGAGGACGCTGACGCGGGTGTTTGTCGGCCTGTGCCTGGCAACCGTGATCGCGTTTGTGGTGTTGGCGTGGGGGGTTCCCGTCTCCGTGCTGCTTTCATGAGCCGTTGCATTCATCCACTCTCAGCAAGGACCGCCTGATCGTGAAATTTGCCTACACCATCATCTATGTACCCGACGTTGCCGCCTCTCTGATGTTTTTCGAGAAGGCCTTCGGCTTCAGTCGCCGTTTCCTGCATGAATCCGGCACCTACGGCGAGCTTGAAACCGGCGACACCACGCTCTCGTTTGCAGCGCATGCGTTGGGCGAATTGAATTTCGACGGTGGCCATGTCCAGGCGCATGCCTCTAAAAGGCCGCTGGGGATGGAGGTCGGGTTTATGACCGAAGACGTGTTCGTCGCCCATGCCAAAGCGCTGGCCCACGGCGCGACAGAGCTGGCGCCACCCGCCACCAAGCCTTGGGGCCAGGTGGTGTCGTATGTGCGTTGCCCGGATGGCACGCTGGTGGAATTGTGTACGCCGATCGTAGGCTGAACACAGGTTTAATGTGGGAGCGGGCTTGTTAGTGAAGGCGGTGAATCAGTGAGCCTGTTGGTTACTGACGCAGTGCCTTCGCGAGCAAGCCCGCTCCCACCTTTAGACTGCGTTCGCTCATTCAATCAGGGCTTGAGCGGCCGCTCCTGGTCTCGCTCGGAAAGCTCCGTACCATCGTCCGGATGCTTCCAGGTCTGCGGCTTTTCCTCTTCAGGCTGCCGCCGAGGTTGCTCACGCTCGTGCTCATCCCGGTGCTCGTGTTTGTCAACCATTGCCACCTCCCATCCGTAAGAATCGCTCACCGCTTCAAGCATAGAACAGTGGCGAGATTTTGGACGCGCACAGCGATTGATAGCCATGACGCATCAATGTATCCAAATTACTCACTTATCATTTCTAAATGTGTCAGCCACTATCCGCGGTCTTAAGCGAAACAAGCACTTTAAAAAGAACGCTGGAGACACAAAACCATGACTAGCCCTTCCCGGCCCGACTCTGCCCGCTCGAAAGTAGGTGCGGTATTTCGCGTTACTTCGGGCAACTTCCTCGAACAGTTCGACTTCTTTCTGTTCGGCTTCTACGCCACCTACATCGCCGCCGCGTTCTTCCCCGCCGCTAATGAGTTTGCGTCATTAATGATGACCTTCGCAGTGTTCGGTGCTGGCTTCCTGATGCGGCCGTTGGGCGCGATTATTCTGGGTGCCTATATCGATGACGTCGGTCGCCGCAAAGGGTTGATCGTGACCCTGTCGATCATGGCCAGCGGCACGCTGTTGATCGTGTTGGTGCCGGGTTACCAAACCATCGGCCTGTGGGCGCCATTGCTGGTGCTGTTGGGCCGCCTGCTGCAAGGCTTCTCTGCCGGTGCGGAGCTGGGCGGCGTGTCGGTTTACCTGTCCGAAATGGCCACCCCGGGCCGCAAAGGTTTCTACACCAGCTGGCAGTCGGGCAGCCAACAGATCTCCATCGTGGTGGCCGCCGCATTGGGTTACGGCCTGAACGTGTGGATGCAACCGGCCGTGGTTGCCGATTGGGGCTGGCGCATTCCGTTCGCCATCGGTTGCATCATCATCCCGTTCATCTTCGTACTGCGGCGTAACCTGCAGGAAACCGAAGAGTTCGCCAACCGCAAGCATCGCCCGACCATGCGCGAAGTGCTGGCGACCCTGGTGAAGAACTGGACCGTGGTGATCGGCGGCATGCTGATGGTGGCGATGACCACCACCGCGTTCTACCTGATCACCGTGTACGCCCCGACCTTCGGCAAAACCGTGTTGCAACTGAGCACCTCCGACGCCCTGTTGGTGACCTTGCTGGTGGCCGTGTCGAACTTTGTCTGGCTGCCAATCGGCGGCACCCTGAGTGACCGTTTCGGCCGCAAGCCGGTGCTGGTGGCGATGACTGTGCTGACCGTGATCACCGCCTACCCGGCACTGTCGTTTGTGGTCAACGCACCAAGCTTCGGCCACATGCTGGAAACCCTGCTGTGGTTCTCGTTCCTGTACGGCATGTACAACGGCGCGATGATCCCGGCGCTGACCGAAATCATGCCGGTGGAAGTGCGCGTGGCGGGCTTCTCGCTGGCCTATAGCCTGGCGACAGCGATCTTTGGCGGCTTCACGCCGGCGATCTCCACCTGGTTTATTCACATCACCGAAGACAAGGCCTCGCCGGCCTACTGGATGATGTTTGCCGCCTTGTGCGCGCTGTGCTCGACCCTCGCGTTGTACCGCCGCGCCAATACCCGCGGGCAGGTGATGCAGGGGGCCGTATGATGAAGGCGCTGTGCAAAACCCTGACCGCCCTGGCCCTCGGCGCTTTGGCGCTGACGGCCCAGGCCGAAGAACTCAAGGTGATGACGTCCGGGGGCTTCACCGCCGCCTATAAACTGCTGGGCCCGCAGTACGCCCAGCAAAGCGGCGACACCCTCGACACCATTCTTGGTCCGTCCATGGGCAAGGCGCCGGAAGCGATTCCCAACCGCCTGGCCCGTGGCGAACACGCCGACGTGGTGATCATGGTGGGTTATGCCCTGGATGACTTGATCAAGCAGGGCAAGGTCGACAAAGCCTCGCGGGTGGAGCTGGCCGATTCACGCATCGGCCTGGTGGTCAAGCAAGGCGCCGCCAAGCCGGCGATCGGCACCGATGCCGAGTTGAAAGCGGTGCTCAGCCAGGCCAAGTCCGTGGCGTATTCGGACAGCGCCAGCGGTGTGTATGTCGAGAAGGAGCTGTTCAAGAAGCTCGGCATGCCCGCCAAGGGCAAGATGATCGAGCGCATCCCGGTGGCCTCGGTGGTCGCCAAGGGTGAATACGAAGTGGGTCTGCAGCAGGTCGCGGAATTGCTGCCGGTGCCGGGCGTGACTTACGTCGGCAAGATCCCGGAAGACGTGCAATCGGTGACGCGCTTTGCGGCGGGCATTCCGGTCAACGCACAACATCCGACGCAGGCCAAGGCACTGTTGCAGTACTTGGCCTCGCCCGAGGCGCAACCGCTGGTGCAATCCACCGGGTTGGACTCGGTATCACACTGACCGAAACGGCATCTCCCGCACCAACCGTTCCAATTCCAGCGCCGCCGGTGGCAACGTCCGCCCGCGGCGCTTGATCAAGCCCACATTGCGCATCACCTGCGGTTCTACCAGCGGCACGCTTACCAGAATCGGGTGCGTGCCCGCCGGCATCGCAATCGACGGCACCATCGCCACGCCCAGCCCCGCCTCCACCAATCCGATCATCGTGGTCACGTGGTGGGTCTCGCAAATACTCGGTTTTTTCACCCGCACGCCACGCAGCGCCTGGTCAAGCAGGAAGCGGTTGCCCGAGGTTTTGTCCACGGTGATGTAGTCGTGCTCGTAGGCCTCGGCCCAGGTCACGCTCTCGCGCTCGGCCAACGGATGATCACGCCGACAGGCCAGTACGTAGCGCTCCTGCAATAACAGTTCAAATTCCACTTCGTCGGCCAGGCTGCCACTGAAACTCACGCCAAAATCCGCCTCGCCACTTTCCACCGCGTTGCACACCTCGCCGGCGCTGGCGTCCAGCACGCGCAGGCGAATCTTGGGGTACAGCTTGTGGAATTCGGAGATTACGTGGGGCATGAAGTAGTAAGCGGTGGACGGCACACAGGCAATGGTCACGTTGCCCATGCGCGTGGACGCGACATTACTGATGCCCATCAAAGCGACATCAAGGTCGTCGAGCATGCGCTCCACTTGCGGCAGGAATGCCCGCCCGACCATGGTCAGGCTGACGCGCCGCGTGGTGCGTTCGAACAACTTCACCTCGAGGGCGGACTCAAGCTTTTCGATACGCCGGCTCAGCGCCGGCTGCGAGATGCGGATGGCCTCGGCGGCGCCGCGAAAACTGCCCTTGTCTACCACGGCGCGGAAAGCCTGGAGGTCGTTGAGGTCGAAGTTGATGATCACGGGATGGGCCAGTGTGGTCGATTTGGGGGGCATTATCGTATGGGCTGTGGTGACGCGCCATGTATGCCTGCACGGGTTTGAATTGATAACCCGGCTACAACGCTGAAGCCAGTGATATAAGCGCGTTATGTGCGCCCGCACCGCAGCGACCTGCTACCTTCACTGCGTATGACGCCTTATCGGCGCCACTCGCAGGTACGGTGGATAAAACCCGTGAGACAGGTGTCGATACACACAGTGTTCAAGCGAGGGCAGCGCCGACGCCGCGCGCTTGCGCCAGGACGGGAACTGATTGGCTTGGATACCAACGCCGAAAGTTAGCAATACCGTGGGATTTCAACACGAAAAATCCACGAAACAATTTAAAACAACCCAACTTAGTATAAATTGCACGCGAACAACCAAAGCCGTTCAAGGAGACTCCCGTGGCAACTCTTCAAGCTCATACAATCCAGGCGCTGCAAACCCAACGCCCTGCCCTGCTGACCGAATGGATTACGAGCCTCGAGGCTTCGGGAGCCACGCGAAACGTCAAGGGTGATGACGTCAAACAGCAAGCTGGCGACTTTCTTAATCTGCTGATCGACGCGCTCCTGCAAGGCGGCTCACAGCAGATAAGCCATGAAAACTGGGCCGAGACCCGGGTCTTCCTGGAAAAGCTGTCGCACAGCCGCGCCTTGATCGGCCAGGACTCGCAACAAACCGCCAGCTTCATTTTCGCCCTTAAAGGCCCAGTGTTCACCTTGCTGCAACGTGAGTACGCCGAACAACCGGCGCAACTGGCCGAGCAACTCTGGGAAGTGTCCGAACTGCTCGATTCGCTGGGCATGCACACCATCCGCACCTTCCAGAAGTCCCGTGAGTCGGTCATCAAACGCCAGCAGGAAGAATTGCTGGAGTTGTCCACCCCCGTGGTGAAGCTGTGGGACGGCGTGCTGGCCCTGCCGATGATTGGCACCCTGGACTCGCAACGCACCCAGGTGGTCATGGAGTCGCTGCTGCAACGCATCGTCGACACCGGCTCGGAAATCGCCATTATCGACATCACCGGCGTGCCGACCGTCGACACCCTGGTGGCCCAGCACTTGCTGAAAACCGTCACCGCCATCCGCCTGATGGGTGCCGACTGCATCATCAGCGGCGTGCGCCCACAAATTGCCCAGACCATCGTGCACCTGGGTCTGGACCTGCAAGGCGTGGTGACCAAAGCCAACCTGGCGGATGCCCTGGCGCTGGCGCTCAAACGCCTGGGCGTCACCATCAGCAAGGCTGTCTAAGCATGGAACGCATCCCTATTTTGCAGATGGGCGAGTTTTTGCTCGTGACCATTCAGGTCGACATGCACGACCAGCTGGCCATGACGCTGCAGGACGACCTGTCCGAACGCATCAGCCGCACCTCGGCGCGCGGCGTGCTGATCGACATTTCGGCGCTGGACATGGTGGACTCGTTTATCGGGCGCATGATCGGCACCATTTCCGGCCTGTCGCGCATCATGGATGCGCAGACCGTGCTGGTGGGCATGCAACCGGCGGTGGCCATTACCCTGGTGGAACTGGGCATGACCCTGCCCGGCGTGGCGACCGCATTGAACGTCGAGCGCGGCATGAAACTGCTGCGTGACCGGGTAGAACACTTATGAGCCAAGCCAGCAGCGGCACGCATCCCGTGCTGATTGAACAGGACGTTGTGCTGGCCAGACAATTAGTACGCAGGCTGGCCCAGGACTGCGGCATGCGCCTGATCGACCTGACCAAGCTGGTCACGGCCGTCAGTGAGCTGGCGCGCAACACCGTGGTCTACGGCGGTGGCGGGTACATGGATTGGAGCGTCGTCGAAAGAGACCATCGCCCCGGCCTGCGCCTGACCTTTCGCGATGAAGGCCCCGGCATCCCCGACCTCAAGCTGGCCCTGACCGACGGCTGGACCTCCGGCAGCGGCCTGGGCCTGGGCCTGACCGGCGCCAGGCGCCTGGTGGACGAGTTTGAACTGGACACCGCACCCGGCAAGGGCACACGCGTGACGATCACCCGATGGACCTGAATATTCCCAGCGCCTTGACCCAAGTGCTTTTGATCGAAGATGTCAGCCAAATCGGCTATGCCCGGCGCAGTGCCCAGCAGCTTGCCGAGCTGCTGGGTTTTGATGAAACCGACGCCGGGCGCGTGGCCCTGGTGGCGACCGAACTTGCCAGCAACATCCTCAAGCATGCCACCCATGGCGAGCTGCACCTGCGCGCCACGGGCAACCAGGGTGTCGAAATGATCGCCGTCGACCGTGGCCAGGGCTTCGACCTGGAAAGCTGCCTGGTGGATGGGTTCTCCACGGGCGGCACGCAAGGCATCGGCATGGGCGCCATCTCACGCGTGGCCCAGGTCTTTGATGTGCATGCCGATCATCGGGGCACCGCGATGTTGGCGCGGCTCTACCCTCGCACCTCGAACGCGCGGGATATCCGCTATGGCGTCAGCCAGCATTCCTTGCACAACGATCCGGCGTGTGGCGACGCCTGGCACCTGGCAATCGAAGCGGGCCGGTTCAGCGTGATGGTTGCCGACGGCCTGGGCCATGGCAGCGAAGCCGAGCGCGCGGCGCGCGCGGGTGAAGAGATGTTCGCCCAAGACCCCTTCCAGGACTCGACCACACTGTTCAACGACATGCATATCGGCATGAACGGCACCCGGGGCGGCGCAGTGGCCGTGGCGCAATACGACGCCGTGGCCGACCGGCTGCGTTTCACCGGCGTGGGCAATATCGGCGCCAGCCTGATTGGCTTCGGCAAGTCGCGCGGGCTGGCGTCCCACCCAGGCATCGTCGGCGTGCAGTTTCGCAAGGCGCAACCCTTCGACTACGCTCAGGTCAGCGGCCAACTGCTGATCCTTTACAGCGACGGGCTGCAGTCACGCTGGAACCTTGCGGACTATCCCGGGCTTTGCCACCGCCACCCCGCCCTGATTGCCGCCATCCTTCACCGTGATTTCTGTCGCGGCCGGGATGACGTTACCGTCTTCGTGATTGCCCTGGAGGCCATTGATGGCTGACACCATTGCTTCGCTCACTGAGCAAGTGCGACGCCTGCACCAGGAAGCCGACGCCTTGCGTACCGAGTTGGATGAGACCAACCAGGGTGTGCTGGCACTGTATGCCGAACTGGATATGCAGGCCGATCAGTTGCGTCAGGCATCAGACCTGAAAAGCCGCTTCCTGTCGTACATGAGTCATGAATTTCGCACGCCCCTGGGCTCGATCCTGAGCATCACCAGCTTGCTTGCCGATGAACTCGACGGCCCTTTGAGCCCCGAGCAGCAGACCCAGGTAGGCTTTATCCGCAGCTCGGCGCGCGAGCTGCGGGAGATGGTGGACGACCTGCTGGACCTGGCCAAAATCGAGGCCGGGCGCATCACCATCTCGCCTGCCTGGTTTGACATGTTCGACCTGTTCTCGGCATTGCGCGGGATGTTCCGCCCGATCGTCGACGCCTCGTCGGTGGACCTCATCTTTGAAGAGCCCTCGGGCTTGCCCAAGCTCTACACCGATGACAAGAAGCTGGCGCAGATCCTGCGCAACTTTATCTCCAATGCCCTGAAGTTCACCTTGCAAGGTGAGGTGCGCGTGTCGGCACGCATGGAAAGCGCGCACGAGATCCGCTTTGCGGTACAGGACACTGGCCTGGGCATTCCTGCCGAGCTGCACAACAACCTGTTCGAAGACTTTTCCCAGATCGACTCACCGCTGCAAAAACGCCTGCGCGGCACCGGCCTGGGGCTCTCGCTGTGCAAGCGCTTTGCCGAGTTGCTCGGTGGCCGGGTCGGGGTGCAAAGCGCTCCCGGCGTTGGGTCGATGTTCTTTGTGATCATTCCTCTGTCTATCGCGGGCGGGCCTGCCGATGAATCGTGACATCCAACTGCTGATCGTCGACGACAACGCCGCCACCCGCTATGCCCTGCGCCGACGCCTGGAAAGCCATCACTACCGTGTACTCGAAGCCGGCACCGGCCAAGAGGGCCTGGACCTGATCGCGAGCAAAAAGATCGACGGGCTCATCCTCGACGTCAATCTGCCGGACATGAGTGGCTTCGACATCGTACGCGCGCTGCGCGCCGACCCGGCGACCGCCCTGCTACCGGTGGTGCATGTCTCGGCTGCGTCCATCGAGACGGGCGACATCATCACCGGCCTGGACGCCGGCGCCGATGCCTACCTGATCCACCCGGTGGACCCGGACGTGCTGCTGGCGACCCTGCGCACCTTGCTGCGCGTGCGTGACACCGAATACGCCTTGCGCGAGAGCGAGGCGCGCTTTCGCGAAATCTTCTTCAACATCAGCGCGCCGATAGCCGTCATGGACCCGCAGTTGAAGGTGCATGAATGCAACCACGCGTTCGCCCAACTGATCCAGGACAACCTGAACCCTGACGCCTTGCTCGAATGCTTCGCCAGCGATCAGCGCGCCGTCATCCAGGAGTTGTGCCTGCGTCTCGCCGCGGGAGAGCGCTGGAAAGGCACCTTGCAAATGCAAGTCGACGGCCAGGTGCGCGAAACCGAGTGGCAAATCTCGCCTTATCGCCGGGCCGAACTGAGCCTGGTGTTTGTCGAAGACGTCACCGAGCATCGCCATCGCGAGCGCCATCAGCTGGCCGAGCTGACCAACGCCACCACGCAACTGGCGCGCACCGAGGCGCAGTTGCTGCAGGCACAGAAGATGGACGCGCTGGGCAAACTCACCGGCGGCATCGCCCACGACTTCAACAACCTGCTGACCGGGATTATTACCAGCCTTGAGCTGATCAAAAAACGCCTCGACACTCAGCATACCGAGAAGGTCAAGGCTTATGCCGACGCCGCATTGAGCTCGGCCCTGAGCGCCGCCGGCCTGACCAACCGCCTGCTCGCGTTTGCCCGCCAGCAGCCTCTGGACACGCGCCCGGTGGATATCAACGCGCACATCCGCTCACTGGAAGAGCTGCTGGTGCGCACGATCGGCGAACATATCGCGCTCAAACTCGAGCTGACGACCCACCCGGCCGTGGCGCTGGTTGATCCGATCCAACTGGAAAGCGCTGTGCTGAACCTGGTCATCAATGCCCGCGATGCGCTGCCCAAGGGCGGCAATATCTGGGTGACCACCTACCCTGCCTACTCCAACGGCAACCTGAAACTGGAAAACGGCGCCTACATCGCGCTCTCCGTGCGCGATAACGGCGTGGGCATCGAACACACTGTGATCGACAAAGTGTTCGACCCTTTCTTCACCACCAAGCCGCTGGGCCAGGGCACGGGGCTTGGGCTGTCGACCATCTACGGCTTTGCGCGCCAGTCCGGCGGCGACGCACAGATCCGCAGCGTCACCCGCCAGGGCACCGAGGTCACCATCATGCTGCCCGCTGCCTCGGGCCCGGCGAGCGTAACCACCAAGCCCGTCGCGGCGCCCGGGCTCAGCAGCGGCGAACACGTGCTGATCGTCGAGGACATGCCTTCGGTGCGCAGCTTCGTCGCCGAGGTGCTGGTCGACGCCGGTTACCGCTGCAGCCTGGCGGCCGACGGTGATGAAGCGATCGCCACCCTGAACCAGGACACCAGCATCGACCTGTTGCTTACCGACGTGGGCCTGCCTTACATGACCGGGCGTGAATTGGCCGATGTCGCCCGAGGCCTGCGTCCTACGCTGCCGATTCTGTTCATGACCGGGTATGCGGAAAACGCGGCGAATCGCCAAAGCTTCCTGGGGGAAGGCATGGACCTGATCTCCAAACCGTTCCATATCGATGAGTTGCTGGAGAAGATCCGCCGCGGGCTGGACGGCCTGCCAGGCACCCAGTAAGGGGGACACGCAGGCCGCCCAGGCTAAATTGCAGGATGCTGTGCGGTGACAGGCTTGGTACCGTGACCGGCCTTGCAATCGGCTACCGGCACCGAACAATGACTCAACCCAATAAGAACTATCGGCCCCTGCGCCTCGCATCGTGGGCGCTCGGCCTGCTGTGCATCGCCACCCTGGGCTTTTTTGCCTGGCAAAGTTTTTACCCGGTGCGCGCCGCCGATTCGTGGAGTTATCAGGTTTTGCACACCGATGTGGCCAAGGCCGCGTCGTTGATGCCCATGGCTGACGGCTCGTTGATGGTCACCCAGGAACTCAAGGACGGGCTGGGCAGCATCGTGCACATCCGGCTGGATGGAACGCGTGACGTCGTGCTCGGCAACCTGTCCAAACCCGACGGGATGTTGGCCACGCGAGGCGGCTGGGTGTTCAGCCAGGAAACAGGCAACGCCCCCGTCAGCTTTCTCAAGGACGGCGCGGTCACCGAATTGTTCAAAGGCGAAAACGTGCAAGGCCTGTGGGATGACGGCGACTACCTCTATGCCATCGAAGACCGCAGCCATGCAGGACGCCTGCTGCGCTATCGCTGGAGTGACCAGAGCATAAGCGTAATACGCGAGGGCCTGGACCAGGCGGAGTCGATCATCCGCTGCACGGATGGCCGCATGCTCTACACCAAAAAGAAAGAAGGCAGGGTGCGCGAACTGAGCGCCGACGGCAGTGACCCGGTGGTGCTGGCCAAACTTAACCAGCCGACCTTTTTGATGTGCGATGAGCGAGGCCTGTGGGTCAATGAAGATTCCACCCACCGCGCACGCTTGTTGCTGATCGACAAACAGGGACGCCAGCACACGATCCTGTCGTTTTTGAAGGCGCCGCAATCGATTGTGCGAACCGCAGACGGCACTTACCTGGTGGCCGAAGGTGGGCGCAACCGGGTACTCAAACTGGTGAACAACGCGCTGGCGGCGACCAGCGACGGCAAGTAGCCCTGACGCCGCCCCGCGACAGACCGAACAACGCCTACTGGCAAGTACCGCCTTTGTGGTGCGAGCCCGTGCCGCCCACCGGATGCGTGCCCTTGGGGCACGCCGCCGCGAACATCGGGGTGACCATCAAAACCACCAGCAACCCAACCAGCGAAAGCTTTTTCATGCGACCCTCCGTAACGATCACGATGCGTGATGGCACAAAGATATCACGCATCCACGGAAGTTATCGCCTGCTCATTACACCCACGCCTTGGGACCGCTGAAAAACGCCTGCGCATTGCTGTCCAGTGTTTCCAGGTGATAGCCACCCTCCTGCACAATCACGCAGGGTAAGCCCAACTGCCGGATGCATTCGCCCAGGCGCGCAAACCCTTCACGCGTCACCGCCACTTTGCTTTGTGGGTCGAGTTCGTAGATATCGAACCCCAAGGACAACACCAGCACATCCGCCGAGAACTGCTTCACCGCCGCCAAGGCCAACTCGAGTTTTTCGAAGAACACCGCTTCGCTGGCGCCATGGGCCATGGGCAGGTTGAGGTTAAAGCCTGCACCGCCAGCCACGCCGCGCTCGTCGGCAAAGCCTGCGACGCCCGGGTAGAAGTTGGTCGGGTCGCCGTGGATCGACACATAGAGCACGTCGTCGCGGTCGTAGAAAATCTCCTGGATGCCTTGGCCGTGGTGCATGTCGGTGTCCAGCACGGCCACGCGCGCAAAACCTTCGCGCAGAACCTGGGCGGCCACCGCCGCATTGTTGATGTAGCAGAAACCACCCGCCGCATCGTAACGAGCATGGTGCCCCGGCGGGCGACACAGCGCGTAGGCCGCCGGCGCGCCGTCAAGGATGTGCTTGGCGGCGGCGACAGCACTTTGCGCCGACCAATACGCCGAACGCCAGGTCAACTCGCCGACCGGGCAACTGCCATCCGCCAGGTAACGCGCAGCTTGGGCAAGGATGCCGCGCAGGGCGTTGGGTTCGCGCACGAAGATATTCGACATGACTTCGTCGCCCCAGTCTTCGGGGATCTCCTTCCAGCGTGAATGCGCTTCCTGCAAAAACGTCAAATAAGGCGCGCCGTGCACGCCAAGCAATGGTTCAAGGCCGTAGTCAGCAGGCGGCTGGATATCGAAGCCCAAGGTCTGTGCGGCCACCAGCAAGTTGCGCGCACGCTCGGGGACTTCCTGTGGCGTGCGCATCTGGCCGCGGGAGTAGTAGCTGCGCGGGTGGTGCAAGAGTTGTTCGGGGTGGAAAAACGTACGCATGAGATGCTCCTGTATAAACACCCAACCTCTTGGCGCTGGCGTACCAGCGCCTGCAGTCGAATCTGGCCAGGCGTTAGCGTTGAGTCGTTAATCAGCTTGGCCAGCGCGCTGCAACACGGCGTTAAGCAACACATCGGTGCCTTGGCGCACATCTTCGGGCAGTACGTCTTCAGCTTCGTTATGGCTGAGCCCACCGACACACGGGATGAAGATCATCGCCGTCGGGCAGTACCGTGCCAGGTGAATCGCATCGTGGCCGGCGCCGCTGACGATGCGCTGCTGGCTGTAACCCAAGGCATCCACCGACGCCTGCACGCACGCCACACAATCTGCATCGAACGGCGTTGCCGGGCTGATCCAGTGCGCACTGATGCTGACCGTCAGGCCGCGTTTCTCGGCGATGGCATGCAGGCGCGCGTGCACCTGTTGCTCCATGGCTTCAATGTCGACGTCGCGGTGATGACGCAGGTCGACAGTGAAGGTCAGCAAGCCGGGAATGGTGTTGCGCGACGACTTGCTGATGCTCAACTCGCCGACCGTGGTCAGGCCTTCGGGGGCGAAATCAGCAGCGAGGTTTTCCAGCGCCTGGATCATGTTGGCTGCGCCATACAGCGCGTCCTTGCGCAGGGGCATTGGCGTGGTGC
Source organism: Pseudomonas sp. TWRC1-2 (assembly GCF_049896685.1). NCBI lineage: Bacteria > Pseudomonadati > Pseudomonadota > Gammaproteobacteria > Pseudomonadales > Pseudomonadaceae > Pseudomonas > Pseudomonas sp. TWRC1-2. The sequence continues at coordinate 479,514 of NZ_JAFCUU010000004.1, forward strand.
CGGCATGCGCGGCCACGCCTTCGACCCGCACGTCGAGCCAGCGGATCGCCTGGCCACCGGTCACCACGCCGATGCTCTTGGCGTTGTCCTCCAGGATCGGGCCCTGCTCGATATGGGCTTCAAAATACGCGTCCACCGCGCCACCCAAGGGCCGTTCGCCGTTGTAGCCGGTGCTGCGCAACGCCTCGGCGACGCTGATGCCGGCGCCATCGGTGGTGGCCAACGCCTGGTCGAGTGCCAGGCTGCCGGTGAACACCGCCGAACCGAGCATGGCCGGGGTAAAACGGGCGCCCTCCTCATTCGTCCACACCGCGATTTCCAGCGGCTTACGGGTTTGAATGCCGTGATCGTCAAGGCTGCGGATCACTTCCAGGCCGGCCAGCACGCCGTAAACCCCGTCGAACCGCCCGCCTTCCGGCTGCGTGTCGAGGTGGCTGCCCATCATCACCGGGGCGGCGTCTTTGTCGGTACCGGCGCGACGGGCGAACAGGTTGCCGATCGCATCCACGCTCAATGTCAGCCCGGCGGCGTTGCACCAATGGCTGAACAGTTCACGACCCGCCTGGTCCTCGGCACTCAAGGCCAGACGGCAACTGCCGCCACGCGCCGTGGCACCGATCTCGGCCATGGCCATCAGGCTCGCCCACAGGCGTTGGCCATTAATCTTTAACATTACGCACACTCCATTAAACGCTGTGGGCCATTTCAAGACGGTGAGCCGTGGCGTGGCGGCGCGACAATGCCAGCACGCACACCAGCGAGACCGCAGCGATCAGGCTGTAAAACACTGCCATGGGCCACCATTGGCCCTGGTATTCGTGGGCCAGCCACGTACCGATCAACGGCGTCAGGCCACCGGCCAGCGCGCCGCACACCTGGTAGGCCAGGGAGATCGCGGTGTAGCGCACGCGGGTTTCAAACAGGCCGCTGACAAACCCGGCGATCACCGCGTAGAACGAGGCCATGCACACCACGGCCAGGGCGATGCCGAGGATGATCAACGGCGCCTGCCCGCTGCTGACCAGCACGAACATCGGATAAGGCGAGGCCATCGCCAGCACGGTCATGGCGCACAGAAAACGCGTGGCTCCGACCTTCTCGGCCACCCAGGCAGCCAGTGGCTGAATGCAGAACTGGATGATGGCGACGACAAACAGGCATTCCAGAATCAGCGAACGCGGCAGGCCCAGTTGCTGAGTGCTGTAGGCAATCATGAAGGTGTTGGTGAAATACACGCCGGCAATGCCCAGGGTGTTGGCGCCGATGCACAACAGCAACGGGCGCCAGGCGGTTTTCAGCACTTCGATCACGGGCGCCTGGTCTTTCTGGATCGCCCGCGCTTTTTCGGCAATGGCCTTGTCTTCAAGGAATTCCGGTGACTCGTTGACCCCCAGGCGAATCGCCAGGCCGACGATCAACAGCAAGGCGCTGGCCAGAAACGGCAGGCGCCAACCCCAACTGAGCAGGTCCTCTTCCGGCAACCGGGTGACCGCGCTGAATGCCAGCAGCGACAGGATCAAACCCGCCGGGCTGCCCAGTTGAGCGAAGGACGCAAAGAAGTTTCGACGACCTTTCGGCGCATGTTCGCCGGCCATCAACACCGCACCGCCCCACTCACCGCCCACGGCGATGCCTTGCACCACGCGCAGCAGCACCAGCAATACCGGCGCCGCAACGCCAATTTGAGCGTAGGTCGGCAACAGGCCGATGCACACGGTGACCACGCCCATCATCACCAAAGTGATCACCAGGGATTTCTTGCGGCCGATGCGGTCACCGATATGCCCGAACACAATGCCGCCCAACGGCCGCGCGAAGAAGCCCACGGCAAACGTGCCGAACGCCGCCATGGTGCTGAACAGTTTGTCGTCGGAAGGGAAAAACAGTTGGCCGAACACCAGCGCGGCGGCGGTGGCGTAAATGTAAAAGTCGTACCACTCGATCATGGTGCCGATAAAAGCGGCGGCCGCAGCACGGCGCGGCTGCGGCGAAGCGGAAGGCTGCATGGGGCTGGCTCCTTTGGTTATTTTTTTGGCAGGAGAATGTCGAACGCACGCGCTCTGATGGCGCTTGGTAAGGGTGATTTATCGTCGCGGGGCTATGATTAGTCAATTTTCTATTTATTATTCCGATTATAAATCCTGATTATTATTGAGCTGCGCCATGCCCGACTTTCGCCGCGACAGTCACCCTCTGCTCAACGATCGACTGGACTGGAACCTGCTGCGCACCTTCCGGGTCATCGGCCAGGAACTGAGCATCAGCCGCGCCGCTGCGCGCCTGCACCTGACCCAGCCGGCCATCAGTCAGGCGCTCAAGCGCCTGGAAGAACAGCTTGGCTGCCAACTCATCGCCCGCCGTGGCCCGCGCTTCGCGCTCACCGAAGCGGGTGAACAGATCTTCACCATCGCCGGCGAGATGTATGGTCAGGTGTCGCAGATGAGCAATGCGCTGCAAAAACCCGGCGATGAAGTGCTCGGCAAAGTGCGTTTGCTGATGATCAGCCGGATCAACTCCGAGACCTTCGACGACTTCCTCGCCGCCTTTCACCGTGAGCATCCGCGCGTGGACCTGGAGGTTGAAGTGATGCGCAGCTCGGACATCGTCGCCGCCCTGCTGGAAAAAACCGCAACCCTGGGCCTGAGCCTTAATCGCCGGCCACAGCCACGCCTGGAACAGCACCTGTTCCTGCGCCAGCGCTATGCGTTTTTTTGCGGGCGTCACCATCCGCTGTTTGGGCGCAGCGGCTTGGCGGAAGGCGATTTGCAGTCGGAGAATTTTGTCAGTTTTACCAGCGATCAGATTGGCGGCATGTTGTCGCCGCTGACGATCTTTCGTGACCAGCAAGGGTTCAGCGGGCGCATCGTGGCGTCGTCGTCAAGCCTGGAAGAGGTGCGGCGCCTGGTGATTGCCGGTTATGGCTTGGGCTGTTTGCCGATTCATGTGGTGGCCGACGATGTGAAGCATGGGCTGCTGTGGCGGCTACCGCCGGATGACGGGATCGCCGATGTGGACATTCATCTGCTGTGGAATCGCGAGCAGAAGATGAGCCGGGCGGAGACGGTGTTTATCGAGCGTCTTTCGGCTCGGCTGGCGGGTGCTGCTGAGGATGCCAGTCACTGATTTCAACCCGCCAACGCCCGCTCGACGCTGCCAGCCATGGCCTGCAAATCGTCGACAGGGTTTCTACCGATCAGCATGAACCCATGGGACAGGTTGGCCCAATACACCACATTCAGGCCTCGGCGCTGCTCGGTCGCGACGGGCTGCGCGCCTCTTTTGCTAATCGTAATGCACAAGGCCAATGGCCCGTGGCGCGGGTCCAGGTAGGTCAGTTGACCGATCAGAACGCCGTCATAATCGAGGATCTGCGCACGCCGAAACTCGGCACCGGGCAGGTCTACCGCGAGCGCGGTTAACGGCAGGCCCAGTTGTGCGCCCACGGAACGCAGTTGGGCAGCCTGCAACGCGGGGTCGGCGCTGAGGTTTTCCAGGGTCTGCGGCGTGTACAAGGCCATGTACTCGGCAACCGAGGCGCGCCAGCCCTGGCCAGACTCCGCCCGTGGCCAGCTCATGAACACGCGGTCGGCGACTACACCGGCCACGGCAAACCCGGCCGCCACAGCCAGCAAACGCCGGCGACTCAAGGTGGGCGCCTGTACCGGGGGCAGCGCGTTGAGCATGGCCTGCAGGCGTTCGCTGGGGGCTTGGTCCAGCACCGCGTCGAACGCGGCCTTGAAGGGTAAATCGGCGCACTGCAAGGCCTGAAGGCGTGCGGCAAGTGCTGGGTCAGTGCTGACCTGATCGGCGATAAGCCGATGCTGTTCAGCCTCCAGCTCGCCATCCAGGTAAGCCACCAACAGTTCATCGGACACTGGGGTTATGTGCGTCATCGCCGTTCTCCGCTGGCTTGATCCTGCCGGTTTTTTGCAGGGGCGGTCTCGGCCAGCTTCAAACGCGCGGCCGCCAGCCGGCTCATTACGGTGCCCACGGGAATACGCAGCACCTCGGCAATTTCCTTGTAGGAAAGCCCTTCGACATACGCCAGAAACACCGTTTCGCGCTGCGCCTCGGGCAAGCCGTTGACGCGTTTGATCACCTGCGCGGCCAATACCTGCTCCTGCGCCTGGCGTTCGCCATCGAAGGACAACGCCTGCTCCGCATCAACAAAACCTTGGCCCTGACGCACCCGCTGCGAGCGCACTTCGTTGAGCCAGATGGAATGCATGATCGCCAGCAGCCAACGGTCCAGCCGCGTGCCAGCCGCGAACTGGCCGGCACGCTCCAGCGCGCGGACGCAGGTGGCCTGCACGAGATCTTCGGCCAGGTGCTTTTGGCGCGACAGCACCCACCCGTATCGCCACAAACGCGGCAACAGCAGGCCTAACTCGCGACGAAATTCAGCCTCGTGGGTAATGGCTGCCCCCTGCCCGCGCACTCAGTGGATTCAAGCCTGCGGCGCAGCGGCAATCGCTTCGGCCAGGTCTTCGTATTCTTCGCAGGTGGTGCTGCACAGGGCTTTGATTTTCACCAACTGCTCCTGCGCCAGGTCGACGCGCCCCTTGATCACGTAAGCCTCACCCAGGTATTCGCGAACCTGGGCGTAGTTGGGATCGAGCGCGACCGACTTCAGGTAATAACCGATGCCTTCATCGGTACGCCCAAGCTTGCGCGTGGCGTAACCGCGGTAGTTGAGGGCCTTGGCGGTGTTCGGGTTTTGCAGGGTGTCGAGCAAGGCCAGGGCCTCGTCGTAACGCCCATCTTTGGCCAGGCGGTAGGCGTAATCGGTGCGGTCGGCATCCGAGGTGGCTTTGCTGGTTTGCAGCACGCATTTTGCGGTCTTGGTGTCCCAGACCTGGCCTTTGGGGCAATTGGGCTTGGGCGGTGCCGACTCGTCACCGGAGGCGTGGGCCTGGCCCGCGAGTAACGCGGCAGCCAGGCACGCGCCGTAAAACAGCGCGGTGCGGTAAGTGACGGGGTGTGGGTGACGGTTTTTCATGGCGGTCATGCTCCGTAGCGATAGGGAGGAAACATCACTTTTGAAACACATTGCGTGAACCCGGCAGCATGCGGCGCAGCGTGCTGTCGCCCAGTACATAGTGATGCCAGAGCGCAGCCGCGGCATGCAGGCCCGCCAGCAGGATGATCGCCCAGGCCACATTGTTATGCAGGCCGCCAAGGGTGCCGCGCCATTCGTGATCGATCACGAAAGGCGCAGGAACCGCGAACAGTCCGAAAAAGTTGAAGGGTTCGCCTTGAGCCCAGCGAAACATAAAGCCCAGGGCAATCTGCGCGAGCAACAACAGGTACAGGCAACCATGCGCCATTTTTGCGAACAGGTTAAGCGTTGGGTGACTGTCGGCCTTCGGGCGATTGCCGCCGAACACGCGCCATACAATCCGCACGACGATCAACAGGGCCATGGCGATGCCGAGCGAGATATGTACCGATTGCAGGCCCTTGCGCAGCGGCGTGCCCTTTTCGAGGTTTTCCCAGATGTGCGCACTGGCAAACATGAAGATCACCACGGCGGCGGTGAGCCAGTGCAAAGTGCGGGTCAGGCGGTCGTAGCGGTCGGCATGGCGGTTCATGGGCGTTCCCTGGGTGGTCTGTGAGGTGAACACCGCAGCGGCGCAGGTTATTCGGTGAGGCGCGAAAAATTTATTCGAGGAGGACGTGGCGAGGGTTTTGGCTATGAACAGGTACGACGCGGCGCCAGCGTTTTGCGGGGTGCATAGCCATCACCGCTGACGAGCATCGCCGGCTAAATCAGATTATTGCGCCTGGCAATGTCCGCCAGGTCCACCACCGATTTCACATTGAGCTTGGCCAGCAAACGCGCTTTATAGCAACTCACGGTCTTGCTGCTGAGCAAAATATTCTGGGCAATGTCCTTGTTACTCATGCCTCGGGACAATTGCTGAAATACCGAGAGTTCACGGTTGGACAGCGAGGCAATCAGCTGCGCCTCATCGACTGCCAATGCGCGTTTGCGCGAAAACGCCACCACCGTTTCCGGGTAATAGACATAGCCCTTCATCACGGTTTTCATGGCCTGGGCCAGTACGCTCAGTTCATCGGTCTTGCTGATGAACCCCGAGGCCCCGGCGCTGATGCAACGCGTGGCGTAGTGCTCCGAGGAAAGCGAGGTGAGGACGATGATCCGGGTGTTCAACTCAAGCGCGCGGATTCTTTCGATCACCGCAATGCCGTCCAGGCGCGGCATGGTGATGTCCAGCAACACCAGGTCCGGGGTCAGTTGACGGACCTGGCTGATGGCGTCGACGCCATTGTCGGTCTCGCCCACCACTTCATAACCTACCTCACTCACGAGCGTACGCAGCGCGGTCCTGATAAAAGGGTGGTCATCGACCACCAGGACTTTATACATCTGCAGCTTTCCTCGGGAATTAGTCGGGCTTTGTCGGCAATAATGCCGACAATGTACCATAGTGCTTTAGTGCCACTACGCAATTCCGAACGAGCCACTCAGCGGGTGGACATTGGCGCTGTGCGCATAAAACGCCGCGGTTGCGCCCTCTTTTCTACGCAGTAAGGACCTTTGATTTGAAGTTGTTCGCAGCCCTGCTGGTGTTATGGGCGAGTGCTCACATGGCATGGGCGGCCGATTCGCCCGTCACGTTAACGGTGTTGGGCCGGTCCAGCGTGCAGGAGGGCCAAGCGCATTTGAGCCGCGCCGATCTGACGTGGCTGAGTACGCAAAAACAGCTGCGTGTCGGCACGTCCGAGCCCGACTATCCGCCCTTTGATATCAACAACCACAGCAACGAATTCGAGGGCATCAGTGCGGACTACCTGGCGCTGATCGGCCAACTGCTGTCGGTACAAATCCAGGTGCAGCGCTACCCTAACCGCAGTGCGGTTATCCAGGCGCTCAAACGCGGTGAGATCGACCTGCTGGCGTCAGCCAACGATTTTGAACGCGCAGACCCGGACCTTCGCCTGTCCGAACCCTACACCCTGGACCAGCCGACACTGGTGGCGCGCACCCATGATTCGCCGTTGGTCGATCCCACCCTGGCGGGTAAAACAGTGGCCATGGTCGAACACTATTTGCCGCTGAGTACGGTTCAGGCGTTCTATCCGCACGCGACGTTCAAGCTGTATCCCTCGATCCTCAACGCGGTAGGCGCAGTGGCTTTTTCCAAGGCTGACGTTTACCTGGGGGACTCGGTCAGCGCCAGTTACCTGATCAACAAGAGTTACTTGAATAACGTGCAGCTGGTGGATTTCTCGCGCATGGAAGTCAATAACTTCTCGTTCGCCGCCACTCGCCAGAACAGTGAACTCCTGCACCTGATCAATGCGGCGCTGCAAGCCATCCCCGCCAGTGAACAGATGGCCATTGCGCGCCGTTGGAATGCTGGCGGCGTGAGCATCTCGGGCACTCATCAGGTGCAATTCAGCGTCGAGGAACAACGCTGGCTGGCGCACCATCCGCGCCTGAAAGTGGTGGTCAATGAAGACTTTTTGCCTTTCACCTTTTTTGATGAGCACGACCGTTTCCGCGGCCTGAGTGCCGACGTGATGGCCAAAATCAGCCTCAGGACCGGGTTGAAATTCGACCCGCAAAAAGGCGGCTCGGTGGATGCGATGATCACCCGTGTCAACCACGGGGAGGCTGACATGCTGGCGGCATTGACCCCAAGCCTTGATCGCGAACAACGCGTCAGTTTCAGCCGGCCGTACCTGTCCACCCCGTTTGTGCTGGTCACGCGCAACCATGCCGACAGCTCGAACAACCTGCAGGATTTGTCGGGCAAACGCCTGGCGATCATCAAGGGCAACGCCAGCCGGGAGCTGATTGAACGGCAGTTTCCGCAGGTGCGGATTGTCGAAGCGCAAAGCCTCGCCGATGCGTTTTCAATGCTCGCCAAAGGCAGTGTCGAGGCCTGTGTCAGCACCCTGGTCAGCGCACGTTATCTGATTGCCCGAAACTACCCCGACCAATTGAAGATCAGCGCAACCGTCGGCGCCCGTGCTGCGCAGTTGGCGTTTGCGGTGGATCACTCCTCGCCGATATTGCTCTCGATCCTCAACAAGTCGCTGCTGAGCATCTCGCCTGAGGAAATGGACGAACTGACCAATCGCTGGCGCAGCCCGGTGGTGCTCGACGACAGCTATTGGAGCAAACACCGGGCAGCAATCCTGCAGGGCTTCGCGCTGGCGGCCGTGCTGCTGCTGAGTGCGTGTGTATGGATTGTGTTGCTGCGCCGCCAAGTGCTGCGCCGCAAGCTTGCCGAGCGGGCACTCAGTGCCAGGCTTGAATTCGATCGAGTGCTGATCAACGGCATGCCCCACCCTACTTATGTAAGGGATCGCCAGGCACGGTTGCTGATGTGCAACAAGGCTTATCGCGAGGTTTTTGGTGTTGAGGACGAGCGACAGTTGCTCGGCACCACCGTGATGCAAAGCCTGCTCTCCAGCCAGGAGCAGGCCCTGGAATATCACCGCGACTACCTCGCTGTCATGGACGCCGACGAACCCTTGCTGCGTGACCGGCAGATTGTCCTGCGCAGCGGCGAAGTGCTCACCATCTATCACTGGATCCTGCCTTTTCGCGGCAGCGAAGGCCGTGTCGACGGCCTGATCGGTGGCTGGGTCGACGTCAGTGACCGCCAGCGCCTGGTCGAACAACTGCACGCCGCCAAGCAGGAAGCCGATAACGCCAACCGGGCCAAAACCACGTTTCTGGCGACCATCAGCCACGAGATCCGCACCCCGATGAACGCCGTGCTCGGCATGCTGGAAATGGCTGCGCGCAAGTCTGAACACGGCATTTTCGACTGCGCCGCCATCGATGTAGCGTCGGGCGCTGCCAAGGAATTACTGGCGCTGATCGGCGACGTACTGGACATTGCCCGCATCGAATCCGGCCGGCAAAGCCTGACGCTCGAGAGCGCAAACCCGCACCTGTTGTTGAACGCGGTGACGCGTGTGTTCGACGGCCTGGCGCGTGAAAAGGCCATCACGCTGACGTTGGAGATTGATCCGGCGGTCAACCGCAATGTGCTGATGGATGCCCTGCGCTTCAAACAAATTATTGCCAACCTGTTGAGCAATGCGATCAAGTTCACCGCCGTGGGTGAAGTGCGCATCAGCGCCCACGCGCAACCGGCTGACGCCAATCAACCGATGCAGTTATCGGTGAGTATCGTGGACACCGGCGTGGGCATCTGCGCGGCCGATCAGCAGCAATTGTTCGCGCCGTTCAGCCAGGCCGGCACTCAGCAGCAAGGCTCCGGCCTGGGGCTGGTCATCAGCCGGTCGTTGATCGAGATGATGGGCGGCAGCCTGGTGTTAACAAGCGCCCCCGGCAAAGGCACGCAGGTTACGGTCAAGCTCGATCTGCCTGCCGCAGACCTTCCTTCGCCGCCGGCCGACGTGGCGCTGGAGATGACGCCGGGCCTGTCGCTGAGCGTATTAATCGTGGATGACTACGCCGCCAATCGCCTGGTGCTGTCACAACAACTGTCCTATTTGGGCCACGACGTTCAGCAAGCCAGCGACGGCGTTCAGGCCTTGGCCTTGTGGAACGCGCAGCCGTTCGATGTGGTGGTGACAGACTGCGACATGCCAGGCATGAACGGCTATCAATTGGCCCAGGCGATTCGCCAGGCGGAGCAGTCCAGAGGCGAACCCGGTTGCTTGTTGCTGGGGTTCACCGCCAACGCCGTCGCCGAAGAAAAACAGCGCTGCCTGGAGGCTGGCATGGACGACTGCCTGTTCAAGCCCATCAGCCTGGAGCAACTGAGTGCACGGCTGCAGCCACTGCAAACCGAATACTTCGACAGCGAGGCGAGCACGGAGCTGACCATCGCCTCACTCGATGCCCATTTGAAAACGCTGGTTCCGGGCAAGTTATCGGCGCTGCAAACCGTGCGTGAAGAGCTGCTGTCGAGCACCCGCGCCGACCTGCAACAGCTCACCGAGCTGCTGGCGTGCGACGACCGACAGCATTTGGCGCACGTGGCTCATCGGGTCAAAGGTGGGGCAAGGCTTATCCGCTACGAACAGCTGATCCTCACCTGCGAAAACCTTGAGGCCCACTGCGCGAATGGCGCAGAGCGAGCCGACCTGATTGCCTCGACCGCCGCCGTGCAAACGTGCATGCGGCAGCTGCTGGCGCTGCTGCAGGAGCACCCCGCGCAGGCGTAAGCGCCAACCCGCTTAAGAAATTTCTTGCAAAGACGTAAGGGGTTTCGCCATTAAAAGGCCACCCCCTTTTGGCAAGCTAGCGTCTGAGAATTTCGATGAGCTATTCAGATGCCACTGTCCACCCTTCGCGTCCTGATCCTGGAGGACCAGCCAGTACAGCGCCGTTACGCCGTGATGCTCCTCGCTCATCTGGGCTGTACCCGCATTCTTGAAGCCTCTGGCGGCTGGGAGGCGCTGCAGTTGCTGGAAAGCAACGGGCCGGTAGACATCGCGTTCTGCGATATCTGCATGGAGGGCATGGACGGCATTACCTTCCTGCGCCGCGCAAGCCAACGGCACGCGCTGAAATCGGTGGTTATCACCAGCAGCATCGCGTTGGACTTGCGCCAGGCCATCAGTCATATGGCGACACTGCTCGGTCTGCGGGTACTCGGCCAGTTGTGCAAACCGCTGCACGAGCACGAGTTGAAAAGACTGGCGGGCAAGTACCTGGACGACGACTCGCACCCAGCCTGCCCGCTGCATATTGCCGGTGAGACCAACGAACACCAGGTGCTCAGCGCACTGGAGAACGGCGAGCTGGAGGTCTTCTATCAACCGAAATTCGACATCAGGACATTGCAGGTCACCTCCGTGGAGGCGCTCGCACGCTGGAATCATCCTGAGCGGGGCATCTTGGCGCCCGCGTCATTTATTCCGGTACTGGAACGGCACGGCCTGATGGACAGTTTGCTGTATCGCCAGATCGATCAATGCCTGACGCTGCGCAAGGAAGCGCTGGCCTCGCAGGTGTCACTCACCTTCGCGGTGAATGTCAACGCGAGCCAATTTGCCAACCCGCAGATGAGTGCGCACGTGGCCCTGCTGCTCAAGCGCTTCGACGCGCCCGGTTGCAGCCTGTCGTTTGAAATGACCGAGACCGGCACACTCGACCCAGGCTCCATCAGCCTGGAAAACATGGTGCGCCTACGCATGATGGGCTGCGGGTTGTCCATCGACGACTTCGGCGGCGGCTATTCGTCATTGCAGCGCCTGTGCAGCCTGCCGTTCAACGAAATAAAAATACAGGCCGAATTTATTCGCGACCTGTCTTCGGAGCCGCGCAGCCGTGCGGCGATCTCAAGCGTCTTGTCCCTGGCGCGCGAGCTGAACATTGGTGTGGTGATTGAAGGCATTGAAACCGTTGAACAGCGCGACATCCTGATAACCCTGGGCTGTGAAACCGGCCAGGGCTACCTGCTTGCTCGCCCAATGCCTGCACACACCCTGTTGCCATGGCTGATCGGCAGAAACGCCATCACGCGGCGCTTGTGATGACGCTCAACGCCGGTCACCACCGCTGACTGGCGCCTTAGAAAACATTCAAACCAATAGAGGGGTGCAGCCGGTGCCTCCTGCGCTGTCGCGTGGACAACCGCAGGCTGCAACCGCTCTTTTTTCCTGTCACCGGGGGAGTTCATGAGTTTAAGAAAGATGAAAATAGCGTTGCGTTCGGCCTTTGGCTTCGGCCTGGTCGGGCTGCTCGTGGTATTGCTGGGCCTGTTCTCTCTGAGCCAGATGCGTGACATGGCTCGCCAGTCGGATGAAGTCGACAAAAACTGGCTGCCCAGCATCCTCGCCTTGGGCGACCTGCAAACCGCCGTGTCCGAGATCCGCGCCGCGACCTACCGGGTGATGCTGGTGGACAGCGCCGAGCAGGTAAAGGCCAGCCAACGGGCTTTTTCGCAGCTGCGCGAACAGATTCAGGCCGACAACGCGCAGTACGCGAGCAAGCTCACAGTGGACGCCGAGCGAGTCACGTTCGAACGTTTCAAGTCGGCCCAGGAACAATACCTGCAGGTCCAGCAACAGGTATTGGCCCTGGCCGCCAACGGCGAACGCCCACAGGCTATCGCGCTGCTCAATGGCGAACTGATCGCCCTGGGCGACAAGCTTGGGACCGAGCTGGCGAACCTGCTGTCGATCAATATTCAGGAAGCCGACGACGCGGCCACGAGCTCCGACGCCACGTACCACGGCGCAGTGAAATGGGTATTCGTCGCCATGGCACTGGCGACATTCCTCACCGCACTGCTGGCCACGCTGTTTACCCGCAGCATCGTGCTGCCGTTGCACCAGGCGGTGCGTATCGCCGAGCAAGTGGCCAAGGGCGACCTGACTGTGTCGATTGTGGTGGACGGCAACGACGAGCCTGGGCAGCTGTTGCATGCGCTGGAAACCATGCAGTCGGACCTTCGCGAAACCATCCACCAGATTACCGACTCGTCCAATCAACTGGCGTCCGCGGCGGAAGAACTCTCGGCGGTCACTGAGGAATCCACACGGGCCTTGCACGAACAGAACGGTGAAATCGAACAGGCCGCCACAGCGGTCAACCAGATGACCGCTGCGGTGGATGAGGTCGCACGCAACGCCATCAGCACTGCCGACGCCTCCCGAGACGGTGATGCCATGGCAGGCAACGGTCGCAGCCACGTCATGGACACCGTGGAATCGATTTCTTTGCTGGCCGAGGAAGTGACGTCGGCGACCGAAGAAATCCAGAGCCTGGCCGACAGCGTTCAAGACATCACCAAAGTATTGGACGTGATCCGCGCCATTGCCGAACAAACCAACTTGCTGGCGCTGAACGCGGCCATTGAAGCCGCCCGCGCCGGCGAGGCCGGACGCGGTTTTGCCGTGGTGGCCGACGAAGTCCGGGCCCTGGCGCATCGAACCCAGCAGTCGACCCAGGAAATCGAGCAGATGGTCAGCGGGGTGCAGAAGGGTTCGACCCAGGCGGTATCGGTGATGCACAGCAGCAATGAACGCGCGCGCTCGACACTGACCGTGGCCCACTGTGCGGGCGAGTCGCTGGAGCGCATCACCCATGCGATCACGCGCATCACCGAAGGCAACCTGATCATCGCCAGCGCTTCCGAAGAGCAGGCGCAAGTGGCCCGGGAGGTGGATCGCAACCTGACGAATATCCGCGATCTGTCGGCCCAGACGGCCGCCGGAGCCAACCAGACCACCGCCGCCAGTCAGGAGCTTTCACGCCTGGCGGTTGACCTGAACACAATGATTGCGAAGTTCGTGGTTTAAGCCCGCCTCAAGCTGCTGGAACAAAACGCCGGAAACGAAAAATCCCTGTAGCGTGTTCAGCTACAGGGCTTGTGCCTTGGCGGCGTTGTTAACTCAGCTTCCGCGTTCTCTATTGGCCTGGGAGAGGACCGAGGCAGCGAGGGATTTGGTCTGGTCGCTGTATTTATCGCTCTGAAGCGCCTTCGCTGCTTTCTCCTCCATCTCGGCGCTCGTCTGCTTGTCTGTACCGCTCTGGGCCAAGGCCGACGCGGCAAGGCTTTTGGCAAGGGCCGAGGCGATTGGATTATTGAGGGTTTGCGCCGCCAAAGTGGCCATCTTGCCGGAGGTTTTCTTGGTGTTTTTGCTCATGATGCAGGTCCTTTGCTGGGTGGGATTTCCTACCTGAAAATCGCTGGACCACGATAGTGAGTTGCAGAACGGGTCGCAACGCGCTGCCTGTAGGCAACGTTTGGGAAACCGGTACGAAAGGCGCAAGCGTGATGTAAGGCGTCTAATCGATTGCACTGATGGTTATTATCGAAACGCTCGCCTGTGTGATTGCCCAACCCGCTTCCTATAATCGCCTCCACTCTCCCTTCCCCTCGCCTGCTTCAGGCGACATGTCCCTATGGAACCCAACACCATGCCAAGCGCCAGCCCGGCCCCCAGCGGCCTTCCCGAACATAATCAACAGAGTGTCAAACAGCAGTGGCTGGCGATTCTCTCAGTCGCCGTGGGCGCCTTCGCCCTGGTGACCAGTGAGTTTCTGCCGGTGGGCGTACTCAACGACGTTGCCAGCGACCTCGGCATCAGCGCCGGCCACGCCGGCCTGATGGTGACCCTGCCCGGCATCATGGCCGCCCTCGCCGCGCCGTTGCTGTCTGTCAGCATTGGCGCCATGGACCGCCGTTACCTGCTGATCGGCCTGACGCTGATCATGATCATCGCCAACTCGGTGGTGGCCTACGCCAGCGATTTCAGTGTGCTGTTGTTCGGCCGCGTACTGCTGGGTATCAGCATCGGCGGCTTCTGGGCGACAGCGATCGCCCTCAGCGGACGCCTGGCACCCAAGGGTGTGGGCGTAGCGAAGGCCACGTCGATCATCATGATGGGAGTGACGCTGGCCACCGTACTTGGCGTTCCCGTTGGCACCTGGCTCAGTGGCCTGATGGGCTGGCGCATGACCTTTCTGGTGACCGCGCTGGTCGGCGTGCCGGTGTTGCTGGCGCAGGTCCTCCTGCTGCCACGCCTTACCCCGGAAAAAGCCATTGAGGTCCGCGACCTGCCGGCCTTGTTCATCAACCCACAAGCACGGGTCGGGTTGATCGCCGTGTTGCTGATCGGGCTGGCGCACTTTGCGGCTTACACCTATGTGGCGCCCTTCTTCAAAAACAGCTCCGGCTTTGACGGCCCGACGATTGGCTCACTGCTGCTGCTTTATGGTGTGGCCGGGGTGATGGGCAATGTCTTTGCCGGTTTCGCCGCCAACCGCAGCGTCCGTTACACCTTGCTGCTGGTCGCGCTGATGATCGGCACCAGCACCGCGCTGTTCCCCTACTTCGCCACCGGCATGACCGGCGCCGCGATGTTGATCGGGCTGTGGGGTTTCGCCTTCGGCGCCTTCCCGGCCTGCGCCAGTATCTGGATGTTTGTGGTGGCACCCAAGGATGTCGAACGCGGCATGCCCCTGTTTGTTGCCTTGTTCCAAGTGATCATTGCCTTGGGTTCATTCTTTGGCGGGCGGATCGTCGATCAGATGGGCAGCTCGGTGTTGTTGAGTTTGGCGACGGCGTTGGTCGGCTGTGGGTTTGTGACGGTGTTGGTACTGGGGCGCAATGTGAGCAACAGCTTGGTGGCGCAGCCCGGCTGACCATGGAGTAATGACGGAAAAGCCTGCTGGGCGTTGAGCTCAGCAGGCTTTTTTAGTTTCTGAGGTAGCGGATTATTGGGTGGGTGTACCTGTCGGGGAATTGCGCTCCAACACAGCTTCCACTAGCGCCTGGGTGTTCTCGTTCAATTAAGCGAGGTGCATGATCACCGGTGAGTGGATGTTGTCCGGGTCTTGTTGGCAAGGGTTGTTTCGATGCGAATAGCTGCGGGCAATAGGCTCGAATCCTTCTCAGTCGCTCAGACAAGCTGGATCAGAACGCATGCAAGCTAAGGGTTGCGCATTGTTTTGCTAGGAATACATATCCCCTGAAGAAGCCAACTAATGAAAGCAATCCATCGAACCAAATCGTTATGCTCCAGAAATTCCAAGGGTGAAGAAAAAAATAATAACGAGCCATGGCGCGCCACACTAGACTGAGCCGCCCCCCACAGTAAAACACCAACAAGGCATATCCAAAACGACTTAACAGTAAAGTTATCACCAGAATAATGCTTACTGATTGAACGCCAGAATAAAAACCCTAAAAAAGAAATAAAAAAATAAATGGTAGTGACAAGAATCTGGTCAGCGCCCATTTTCTTTATACTCTTTATATAAGACATTTATGGTGCTTATATCAGCTGCAGCATCGAGTACCAAGGCGGCTTTACTTGCGTCGACGTATCCACGCTGGTAATCGGCTCGAACATAACGAAACAGACGCCAGGAGTCAGGCTTCAACACCAATCGACCTGCACCATATGCTGACATCAATAAATCTGCGCCTCCGTACGCCATATTTCCTTCAAACTCACCACCGCCCATTGCTTTGGCAACTTCATGGTATCCCTTGCGTAACGGCCCTTGAGTGTCCGAGCGGCCCTCCCACAAATTTCGTCCCCCCTCATAGACGTTGTTCGCTCCGTGCGCGATCAGCGGCGCTCCAGCGACCAGGCATAGCGTGCCGAAGGACACGTAGCAAATGCCTGCCCCTGTCGCGAACTGCAGTGCACCGGCAATCACCCCGACACCTTTTTGTGCGACATCCCGTGCTTGCTCAATCAGGCTTTTTTGTTCGCTTTCCAGCTCCCCTCATACCCTGCACTGAGGACTTTTTACCCTGCTCCACATCGCGGACGATGCTTCTCGCGAAAAACGCTACCTCACGGTTGAACTGCAGTCGCAGAACTCCATCTTTGATATGCCGTGCGCTTACGGTACACGCCTGGTTAGCTAGAATGCTCCCAGCACGACTGACCTGCCAAAAATCGCAACTACCGAACCTGTCGCCATCCACTCTGTCAGTTAACGGTTTCACTCATCGCCTCCCCAAGCGCTATAGCCTGTTGTGCCAGCAAGGTGGTGAGCCCACGTGATGCTCCGATAACGAATCGCTAAATGTTCCTGTGGTTCGGCATCGTTTTGTAAAATGACGTGTGGCATATCCAGCGTCAGGTCTGTGATAACACCGCCTTCAATGGAGATTGAGTAAAACTTTTGCTGCTGTCCAAAGGAAGATATTCGATAAAAGTTAATCGTACATTCAATCTCCTCTCTACTTGAAAGCGCTTGAGCGAGTAAGGGTGACGATTTATCAACATTTTTTGTGAGCACAATTGGGCGATGCGTCGGCTTGTTCACGTTGCCAATATTGGCCATGTTATGGCTGTATGAGAGCACCATGATTTCATCTAAATGGCCCGACTGACACTTATTACCTATCGATTCCTGACTTGAACAACCCGCTGAAATCAATCCTTGAACCTTACCGGTGATCGACATATAACCAGTGTTCGCCATGGGTAACCTTCTCGTACTCAACCATTCGGCTGAGTAGACTATTACAGCGATCAAGGCTGCACGTGTAGGACGCGTCCGATTCTCAGAAAAATCTGAGACTTCTGATTTCAGCGCACTGTCGTCGTCATAAATGGCGTTGATCGCATCGGTAGGTCGGGGATTAGCCTTTTCACGATGTAACTACACGCCATGAAGAAGTTACCTATCTCTGCTTTCAAACAGGATTGGGTGGCAGTTGTCCTCGGGTGTTCTGATGACCGAGGAAGATCAAGCCATTGAAGGAATGGCAAAAACTTGGCGATACCGCTCGTCAGTCGCTCACGCGTAAGTACTGAAGATCTCCGGATTGACGCTAACCGCCTGCATGAAATGCCTGAGGGCTACAGCTCAAGCGACGCAGCAGCCAGGCTAATTTTTCAGGTGACTGATCAGAAAATCACCGTCGCTGGAGCGGCCGTTGATAAACCAGATCGTGATCAGGTTTACCGGAAAGCAACTGAGCGATTGAGCCTGCGGCAGATTTGTCAGCCAACGCAAAAAAGCCCCGTAGCTTATTCAGCTACGGGGCTTTTTCTATGTAATGGCGGAGAGATAGGGATTCGAACCCTAGGTACCGGTGAAGGTACAACGGATTTCGAATCCGTCCCATTCGGCCACTCTGGCATCTCTCCAACGGCGCGCATCATAACAGTGTGTTTCGCGGAAGCAAACCCCAAAAGCGATTTTTTTCCGTGCTATCAGATGCTTGCGTCGATTAAAGCGGTACGCCGAGACGATTGGCGACTTCTTCGTAAGCTTCGATAACGTCACCGAGGCCCTGGCGGAAGCGGTCTTTGTCCATCTTCTTCTTGGTGTCTTTGTCCCAGAGGCGGCAGCCGTCCGGGCTGAATTCGTCGCCCAGGACGATGGAGCCGTCGTGGAATACGCCGAATTCCAGCTTGAAGTCCACCAGCAGCAGGCCAGCGTCGTCGAACAGTTTGCTCAACACCTCGTTGACCTTCAGCGACAGTTCTTTCATGCGTGCCAGTTGCTCAGCGGTGCCCCAACCGAATGCCACGACGTGGGATTCGTTGATGAACGGGTCGCCCTTGGCGTCGTCCTTCAGGAACAGCTCAAACGTGTAAGGGTTGAGCTTGAGGCCCTCTTCCACGCCCAGACGCTTGACCAGGCTGCCGGCGGCGTAGTTACGCACAACGCATTCAACCGGGATCATGTCGAGCTTCTTGACCAGGCATTCGTTGTCGCCCAGCAGCTTGTCGAATTGGGTCGGAATGCCGGCCGCTTCGAGTTTCTGCATGATGAAGGCGTTGAACTTGTTGTTCACCATGCCTTTGCGATCGAGCTGTTCGATGCGCTTGCCGTCGAACGCCGAGGTGTCGTTGCGAAACAGCAGGATCAGGCGGTTGGCGTCGTCGGTCTTGTACACCGACTTGGCTTTGCCGCGGTAGAGTTCTTCACGTTTTTCCATGATGGGCTCCGCTTGCTAAATGGTGGGCTAGGCGATGTGTCGCCAGTCGAGCCCTGAATCTTGATCGGCCAGTTGCAGCCAGTCCGGGTCGCACCCGAGGGTGTCGACAAAACATTGCCGGGCCAGCTGCGGCAGGTTGTTCTTGCTGCTCAGGTGGGCCAGGACCAAGTGCTGCAGGTCTTGCCAGCCCAACTCATACACCAGGTACGCCGCCTGGTGGTTATTCAAATGTCCCAGCTCGCCGCCCACTCGCTGCTTGAGGAAGTACGGATAATGACCGCGCGCCAGCAAGTCTCGACAGTGGTTGGACTCGATCATCAATGCATCGAGGTTGCGGTATCCGTCCAGCACCTTGGAACAGTAGGAACCCAGGTCGGTGAGCACGCCAAAACGTCGCTCCCCGTCGCTGAATACGTACTGCGTAGGCTCTTGGGCGTCATGCGCAACGGCAATCACATCGATGCTCAACGCACCAATCTGCAGCTGTTCGCCACCGGCCAGGAAACCTGCAGGTTCTATGGGTTTGCGCATCCCGCGCTGTGTGCCGCGACTCAGGTACACCGGAAGATTGTAGCGCCGAGACAGCAAACCCACGCCATGCACGTGGTCGGCATGTTCGTGGGTCACTAGAATCGCGCTCAGCTGCGCGGGGTGAACCCCCAGGCGCAGCAGGCGCCGCTCGGTTTCTTTTAACGAGAAACCACAATCCACCAGCACGTACGTGTCGTCGTGGGCGACCAGCGTGCCGTTCCCTTGGCTACCGCTGCCGAGAACGGCAAAACGCATTGGATCAGCCCAGGTTGTCCTGAATCACGCCCAACACTTTGCGCGCTGTTTCAGCCGGCGCAACGGTGTTGATGTTTTTCTCGACGGTGACTTGCACGCTTTCGCCCACTTTGCTCAAACGAATCTGGTAGCGCTCGGCGCGGGTTTCGACTTCTTCCTTGGTCGGCTTGCTGCCGAACAGTTTGCCGAAGAAACCTGGCTCGTCGTCTTTCTTCTCGGCTTTTTCAGCCACGTTGATGTAGTACAGACCCAAGCTACGGTTGATGTCTTCAACGCGCCATGGGCCTTTCTCCAACGCGCGGCCGACACTGGCCCAGGCGCGGTCGAGGTCTTCACCCAGGTTCAGCACCACGTTGCCGCTGCCGTCCTCGGTGAGGCTGACGCGGTTAGGCGTGTCGTAATCACGCGCAGCGAGAAGCGACACCGAACCGCCCTTCTCGGAGATACGGCTCATGCTGGCCAGCATCTCGTCGACCAGCGCGGCGTCCACGCCCATGTTGACCGAACGTGGGGTGAAATCGACAGCGGCGGTGCTGCCGGCAGGACGCTCGGCGCTGACCACGTAGACTTCACTGGTGTTGCGCTGCACGCCCGGCTCGATGCGCACACGCACACGGGCTTCGCTGTCGGCGGCTACACCGCCGGCCTGCAGGCGCTGGGCCATGTTGGCGGACAGTTCGCTGCTGCGCTGCCAGGCAGTGGTGAATTCACCGGTCTGCGGGCGTTGCTGGTCAATGCGAAAACCGTTGTCCTGGAAGAACTGCACAGCCACCGGCCAGACTTCGGCAGGTGGGCGCTGCGCGATAATCCAGCGGTTGTCGCCGCTCTTCTGCAGGCTGTAGTCGCTGGCGTCAGCCACGGCCGAGATCGGCTGTGGACGTGGCACCACGTATTCACCCTTGGTGGTGTCGTCGGCAACGTTTCGCGGGATAGGCAGCAACGGGTCAAGGCGCTTGGCGACATTGACGTCCGGCGGCAGTTGCATCGGTTTGGTTGCTTGTGCTTCCAGGTAATCGCTGCCGCGGTCACGGAAGTAACCATCCGGGCCCCAAATCCAACCGCAGCCACTGGTGCTGGAGATAATCAAGGCAAGTGCGGAAAGTCCGGCCAATCGCTTCATGCGTAGTGCTTCCTCAATTAAACCAGGACGCCGGACTGGCGCAGGGCCTGTCGCAGCGGTTCGTGACAGGCTTCGCTGAGCCGGGTGAGCGGCAGACGGATACCGTCCGGCATCAAGCCCATCTCAAACAGCGCCCATTTCACGGGAATAGGGTTGGATTCAATAAACAGTGTCTTGTTGAGCGGCATCAGCTTCTCGTGGATCGCGCGGGCGGTCACGGCATCACCGGCGATGGCGGCGGCGCACAGCTCGCTCATGGCGCGCGGGGCGACGTTGGCGGTCACCGAGATGTTGCCTTTGCCCCCCAGCAGGATCAGCTCGACAGCCGTAGCGTCGTCACCGGAATACACCAGGAAGTCGCTGCTCACGCCGGCCAGGATGTCTTTGGCGCGCTGCAGGTCACCGGTGGCTTCTTTGATGCCAATGATGTTCGGCACGGTGGACAGGCGGATCACGGTCTCGGCCTTCATGTCGCAGGCAGTGCGGCCGGGTACGTTGTAGAGGATCTGCGGGATATCAACGGCTTCGGCAATGGTGCGAAAGTGCTGGTACAGGCCTTCCTGGGTCGGCTTGTTGTAGTACGGGGTCACCAGCAAGCAGGCATCGGCGCCGGCTTTTTTGGCGTTTTTGGTCAGCTCGATCGCTTCACGCGTCGAGTTGGCGCCCGTACCGGCGATCACGGCGATACGGCCCGCGACGCGCTTGACCACGAATTCGATCACCTGAATGTGTTCTTCCACATCCAGTGTGGCCGACTCACCTGTGGTGCCGACCGCCACAATGGCGTTGGTGCCCTCTTGCAGGTGGAAGTCCACCAGTTTGCCCAGGCTATCCCAGTCGAGATGACCTTGTGCATCCATGGGTGTGACCAGTGCCACCATACTGCCCGCAATCATGCAACCGCTCCTGCCGGAAAAAGAGAGCCGTAATGGTACT
Organism: Pseudomonas sp. TWRC1-2; assembly: GCF_049896685.1. Classification (NCBI taxonomy): domain Bacteria; kingdom Pseudomonadati; phylum Pseudomonadota; class Gammaproteobacteria; order Pseudomonadales; family Pseudomonadaceae; genus Pseudomonas; species Pseudomonas sp. TWRC1-2. The sequence goes on from NZ_JAFCUU010000004.1 coordinate 500,736, forward strand.
GGCGCCAAGATGCTTGTACAAGCGAAGTACCGCCTGAGGATGCGTTCTGGGGCAACTAAACGATGGGCAATGCCATCATTGGCTCAAAGCGTGCCTTGAAGCACGCTGAAATCAGACCGATCACGCAATGAAAACGCCACCTCCTATCCCTTGGCGGCGGTTTTCGCTACCCTTCATCCTTTGATCGATACAGCCCTGACCGTATCGACCGCTCATCGTTTTAGGAAGGCTGCATGTCCACCCCCACAGTTCGCGAACAATTCCTTGTTATCAGTGCCCTCGGCGCCAACCCCATGGAGCTGACCAACGTCCTGTGCCGCGCCAGCCATGAAAACCGCTGCGCCGTCGTAACCTCCCGCCTCACGCGCCATGGCGAGTGCAGCGCGCTGGTGCTGCAGATTTCCGGCACCTGGGACGCCCTGGCGCGTCTGGAAACCGGCCTGCCGGGCCTGGCCAAGAAGCATGACTTCACCGTCAACGTAGTGCGCAGCGCCGCACTGGAAAACCGCCCGCAGGCTCTGCCTTATGTGGCATACGTCAGCTCGGCTTACCGTTCGGACATCGTCAACGAACTGTGCCAGTTCTTTATCGACCACAACGTCGAGCTCGAGAACCTGACCTGCGACACCTATCAGGCGCCACAGACCGGCGGCACCATGCTCAACGCCACGTTTACCGTGACCTTGCCGGCGGGCGTGCAGATCAGTTGGTTGCGTGACCAGTTCCTGGATTTCGCCGATGCCCTGAATCTCGACGCCTTGATCGAGCCATGGCGCCCACAGAACCCAATGTAAGGAAGTATCTATCCATGCCGGTAGTCATCGATAAACCCGTGGCCGATTTCGAAGCCCAGGCCACCAGCGGCCAGACTTTCAGCCTCGCAGCCCTCAAGGGCAAGCAAGTGGTGATCTACTTCTATCCGAAAGACAGCACGCCGGGCTGCACCACCGAAGGCCAGGGCTTTCGGGACCAGTACGCAGCGTTCAAGGCCGCCAACACCGAGGTGTTTGGCGTGTCGCGCGACAGCGTGAAGTCCCACGAAAACTTCAAGGCCAAGCAGGAATTTCCCTTCGAGCTGATCAGCGACAAGGACGAGGCGGTTTGCCAGTTGTTTGATGTGATCAAACTGAAGAAGCTTTACGGCAAGGAATACCTGGGCGTTGATCGCAGCACCTTTTTGATCGACAAGGACGGCGTGCTGCGTCAGGAATGGCGTGGCGTGAAAGTGCCAGGGCATGTGGACGCCGTTTTGGCGGCGGCGCAGGCGCTGAGCAAGGCTTGAATCGTTGGGGCGAACACCGGGTGTTCGCCCCCATCGTTACAACAAAGGCGCCACCGCCGGTTCTTGCCGCGGCCACGCATCCAGTACGGCCTTGAACAGTGTCGCCAGGGGAATCGCAAAGAACACACCCCAAAACCCCCACAGCCCGCCAAACAACAACACCGCACAGATGATCGCCACCGGGTGCAGGTTGACAGCCTCCGAGAAAAGCAACGGCACCAGTACGTTTCCGTCCAGGGTCTGGATAATGCCGTACACCGCCATCAGGTAGATGAACTGATCACTCCAGCCCCACTGGAACAGCGCAATCAACATCACCGGCACCGTTACCACCACCGCGCCGACGTAGGGCACCACCACCGACACACCCACCAGCAACGCCAGCAATGCCGCGTAGTTCAGGCCGAGCGCGACGAAAGCGATGTAGGTGACGCCCCCGCAGATGACGATCTCAATGACCTTGCCGCGGATGTAATTGGCAATCTGCCGGTTCATTTCTTCCGCCACCCGGGTAATCAGCGCCCGCTCACGCGGCAGGTAACCGCTTACCCAGCGGCCGATCATGGCGCGGTCCTTGAGAAAGAAGAACACCAGGATCGGCACCAGCACCAGGTAGATCATGATGTTGACCAGCAACGGCAGGCTCGACAGGGAAAAGGTCAGCGCCCATTGCCCGAACTTTCCGATCTCGCCGCGCGCCACTTCGATGGCCTGCAGCACCTGCTCGTCCGACACCAGGTGCGGATAGCGTTCCGGCAACAGCAGCAACAGCGATTGCCACTTGGCGAGCATGCCCGGCAACTCGTTGAATAACGTGATCATCTGATGCCACAGCAACGGCAGCACCACCACGATGAACACCACCAACAACCCCATGAACAACGCAAACACCAACCCTACCGCGACCCCGCCCGGCAAACGCATACGCTCCAGCGTGGTGACCAGGCCTTGCATCAGGTACGCCAACACCATCCCGGCCAGCACCGGTGCCAACATGCCGCCCAAGGTGAGTACGGCGGTAAAGGCCAGGAACAGCAGGACCGCCAGCACTACGGCTTCTTCATCGGAGAAGTAGCGCTGAATCCAGTCTCGTAACACTTTGAACATCAATCAACCTCGGGCGGTAGGGGCAAACGGTTCAGGCCTTGCGCAACCAATAGCGGTATACACCGGCGGCATCTTCTTCATGCAACAGGGTGTGGCCAGCCAACTTGGCAAACGTGCGGAAATCACGCTGGGAGCCTGCGTCCGTGGCAATCACCTTGAGCACTGCGCCGCTGGCCAATCGATTGAGTTCCAGCTTGGCCTTAAGCAACGGCAACGGGCAATTGAGGCCGCTGGCATCGAGTTCGGCATCAAAGGCTACAGCGTCGGTCATGGTTTTACTCCGGGCACGCGTTTGGGGTGCTTAGAATATCTGGTCCGAAGCTCAGTGTCCGGCTACAGTAAGCTCTTTGTCGAAAGGCTCTGTGCATGACTTTTTTGCGCCCTACCCTGCTGACGCTGGCCTGCCTGCTGGCCTCTCCGGGCTTCGCTGACGACCTGCCGTCACTTGGCGACGCCAGTTCTGCCATTGTCTCGCCACAACAGGAATACCAGTTGGGCCGTGCTTGGCTTGCCTACCTGCGCGGCCAGGTCTCGCAACTCAATGACCCACAACTCAAGGATTACGTGGAAACCAGTGTGTACAAGCTGGTGGAGACCAGTCAGGTCAATGACCGGCGCCTGGAGTTCATCCTGATCAACAGCCCACAACTCAACGCCTTTGCCGCCCCCGGTGGGATTGTCGGGGTCAACGGCGGTTTGTTCCTCAACGCGCAAACCGAAGGCGAATATGCTTCGGTACTCGCCCACGAATTGGCTCACTTGTCCCAGCGCCACTTCGCCCGCGGTGTGGAAGCGCAGTCGCGCATGCAGATCCCGATGATGGCCGCTTTGCTCGGCGGCATCATCGCTGCAGCAGCGGGCGCGGGTGATGCCGGCATTGCCGCGATTGCCGGCAGCCAGGCGGCAGCCATCCAGGAGCAACGTCGGTTCTCCCGTCAGAACGAACAAGAGGCTGACCGTATCGGCATTCTTAACCTGGAAAAAGCCGGTTACGACCCGCGCTCCATGCCGACCATGTTCGAACGACTGATGCGTCAATATCGCTTCGACGCCAAGCCACCGGAGTTCCTGCTGACTCACCCGGTTACCGAATCACGGATCGCCGACACCCGTAACCGTGCCGAGCAAGCCAAACCCGGCGGCAAGGAAGACAGTCTGCGCTATCAACTGATTCGCGCGCGCGTGCAGTTGCAATACGAGGACACGCCCGGCCTTGCGGCCAAACGCTTTCAGGCGCAGTTGGACGAGAACCCTAAAAACGATGTGGCGCGCTATGGCCTGGCCATCGCCCAGATCAAGGGCACTCAACTCAAGGAAGCGCGGGAAACCCTGGCACCGCTGCTGGCCAAGGCGCCCAACGACATCACGTACAACCTGGCGCAAATCGAGCTGGACATCACCAACAACCGCTTGCCGGACGCCCAGCAACGCACTGACCGGATGCTCACCCAGTACCCCGGCAACTACCCGCTCAACCAGGTGCGCGTGGACTTGCTGCTTAAGCAGAACCGTACCGCCGATGCGGAGAAAGCGTTGGATGCGTTGCTCAAATCCCGCCCCGATGACCCCGACGTCTGGTACCAGGTCGCCGAGACACGCGGCCTGTCCGGCAACATCATTGGCTTGCATCAAGCCCGCGCCGAGTACTTTGCATTGGTAGGCGACTTCCAGCAGGCCATTCAGCAACTGGATTTTGCCAAGCGCCGGGCCGGCAACAACTTCCCGCTGTCGTCTCGTATCGACGCGCGCCAGCGTGAGCTGATCGAGCAGGAACGCTTGGTAAAAGGGATGATGAGCTAAATACATCGCCCACAAAAAAGCCCCGCTTTCGCGGGGCTTTTTATTGGCCTGGAAGTTACTCGGCCAGCTTGAAGGTAATGAAACTCGCACGCCCTTGACGCAAGACACGCATCGACACCGAACGGTTCTTCGGCAGCGCCTTGGCGATGTCGGTGAACTGCTTGGTGGAGTCGATGGCCTGATTGTTCAGGTGAGTGATCACGTCACCTGGCTGCAGGCCAATCAGAGAGGCAGGGCCGTCCTGCACTTCCTTGATCACTACGCCGCTTTTAAGGTCGAAGCTTTTCTTCTGCTCATCAGTCAGCTCAGCCACGGCAATGCCCAGGCGATTGCTGCTGCGCTCGGCACCCGGTTTGGCGTTGCCCAGAGCGTCCAGGGTGGCGCCCTCTTCCGGGATCGCACCAACGGTCAGCTCAACGGTCTGGCGCTTGCCATCACGAATCACTTCCAGCTTGGCTTTGCTGCCGGCCTTGAGTGCACCGACCAAGTGCGGCAGGTCTGCCGACATAATGATCGGTTGGCCATTCATGCTCAGGATCACGTCACCGACTTGCAGGCCACCTTTGGCAGCCGGGCCGTCGTCCTGGATCTGGGCGACCAAGGCACCGGCCGGCTTATCGAGACCGAACGACTCAGCCAGGTCCTTGTTCACTTCCTGGATCACTACGCCCAACCAGCCACGGCTGACCTTGCCACCGCTCTTGAGCTGGTTGGAAACGTCCATGGCCACGTCAATCGGAATAGCAAAGGACACCCCCATGAAGCCACCGGAGCGGGTATAAATCTGCGAGTTGATCCCGACCACTTCGCCCGCCAGGTTGAACAGCGGACCGCCGGAGTTACCCGGGTTGATCGGCACGTCGGTCTGGATGAATGGCACGTAGTTTTCATTTGGCAAGCTGCGGCCAATGGCACTGACGATGCCCTGGGTGACGGTATGGTCAAAGCCGAACGGTGAACCGATCGCTACTACCCACTGGCCGGCTTTCAGGTCCTGGGATTTACCCAGTTTCAGTACCGGCAAATCTTTGCCGTCGATTTTCAGCAAGGCCACGTCGGAACGTGGGTCGGTGCCGATCAGCTTGGCTTTCAACTCACTGCGATCAGCCAGGCGCACAAGAATCTCGTCGGCGTCGGCAATCACGTGGTTGTTGGTGAGGATGTAGCCGTCAGGCGAGATGATGAAGCCCGAGCCCAAGGACTGTGCCTCACGCTGGCCACCGCCGCCGCCACGCGGGGAACGCTGTTGCGGCATGCCACGCTCGAAGAACTCGCGCAGCATTGGCGGCAGGCCTTCCAGATCGGGCATCTGCTGGTTCGAGACTTTGCGATCCGGCAGTTTTTGCGTGGTACTGATGTTCACCACGGCAGGCGAGGCCTGCTCCACCAGTTGGGTGAAGTCAGGCAATTCGGCCGCTTGCGCGGACACGGCCTGACCCAGCACCAGCACCGTGGCGACTATGGATAGGTAAGACTTCAAACGTGGTATCGACATACAGCTCCCGTTACGACGAGCAGGGTTGAGCGACAGGGTTCAAGAAACGCCGAAAAGTGCGACCGACATCTTTGTTCCGCGAACAAAACAAGGCCAGGGCCGACAAGCCCTGACCTATAAAAAACATGGGGATTTTTTGCAAGTGAAAATACTGATCCTGAAGTTTCATGCTTCCAGCCTCCAACCAAGCACAGGCTCACATTGAAAGGTCAGGATGAACATAGGATTAACGACTCACGGCTTTGCAGCAGTGGTTTTTTCACCGCGCACCGACAGCGCGATGCGTTCGGCAGTGCCGATGGGGATTTCGCCCACAACAGTCACCATCACTTCACCCTCTACCGTGTTCAAGCGGCGCGATACGGCAACGGTCGGGCCCAGCTGAGTACGGGTTTCGCTCACGCTGGCGCCATCGGTCGACTCAAGAAACACCGAAAAACGTGCCAGCCCATCGTCATACATCAGGCTATCGACAGTGGACTTGGTCTGGGTATCTTTGCGTGCAGTACTGCTGGTGAGCTGAAACCCCGGAGGCAGCCAATCCAAATGCCACGCATGGGTGGCGGGGATTTCAGGCGCCTTGCTATTGGCAAGTGCGATAGGTGCGCAATCACCGCTGGGCTGCAAGTCTCGGTCAGAGAGCGCGACCGACGTGTTCAGTCGAGTGAACTGGAAACGCTCCAACAATTGTCCCTGTTCATTAAGTAACAAGGATTTGAGCGGCAACGCAGTTTGACGATCAAGGTGCAACTCGAAACCATACCGATACTGATCTCGCGGCGTGATCGAGATAATCACCGCATTTCGACCGGCTACGCGAGATTTGCCAATGACGGCCAATTCGTAGAGTTGAGTGAGTTTTTGCGGATCAAGGGCGCGCGATGGCACTTCGGGCGAATTACCCAGGCCGGCAACCAGAGCGCCACTGACGCATTGGGTTCGACCGTCTACCCGCACCAATTCCTGAGCTGATCCGTCGAGTTGCAAGAGCCGCTCACGGACATGCCCGTCTTGAATACGGTGCCAGATATCGTGGGTAGAGAAACTGCCGTTACGCTCGTAGACGAACGTACCTTCGAAGCTTTGCTGCTGCTCTGCACGCCCAAGTCGAGTCAGCCAGTCTTGGGCTTCGTCGGCATGGGCGGATAGTGCAAAACAACCACTGAGCAAAAGCGTAAGGAGCGGTATGGCGCGCATAGGGCTCCTTAACGGTTTAGCGGTTTTCCAGACTTGCTGCACGAGCGTATGGCAGAGCGCTTTCAGTGCCTTTCAAAGCCGATTCCTGTGCGTGTTGGCGCAGGTAGCCTGGAAGACGCTGATCCTGCCAGCCGGATTGCCCTTGAAGTACACCGTTAGCCATAGGGCCGGTGGTATCGGAGCTTTCCTTATAGCCGGCCAGCACTGCTGGACCTTTGACTTGCGGACCGGCCATGACCGGTTGCTGAGTCTGTTGGGCCAGTTCGGCACCGGCTATTTCGTCCTGGTTGTACAGGCGAACACCGGCCAGCACGGCAACAGTTACCGAAGCAGCTACTGCCAAACGACCCAGGCTACGCCATGGACCACGAGCAGCTTTTGCCGGAACGGCTTCATCAGCCAGCGCAGCAGAAACGGCCGCAGCAATATCCAGACGAGGGATTAGAAGATCCTTGTGCATCACCGCCCGAGCGACTTGGTAACGAGACCAGGTATCACGGGTTTCGGCATCATCAAATGCATTGAGCACTCGACGAAGTTCCAGTTCATCCGCTTCGTTATCCATCACTGCGGACAGCGATTCCTGCAGGGCATCACGACTCATGGCGGTTCCTCTCTTGGCTGTCGCCGCTGTCTTTAGTTTTCCTGCAACAAAGGTTGCAAGGCTTTATCGATGGCTTCCCGGGCCCGGAAAATCCGTGACCTCACAGTCCCCACCGGACACTGCATGACGCTCGCAATGTCTTCGTAACTCAGACCATCGAATTCACGTAAAGTTAACGCCGTACGTAAATCTTCTGGAAGTTGCTGAATTGTGCGATGAACGGTGCCTTCGATCTCGTCGCGCAGCAATGCACGCTCCGGCGACTCGAGATCTTTGAGGCCGTGATCACCATCATAAAATTCTGCATCTTCTGAACTTACATCACTGTCTGGTGGGCGGCGGCCGCGAGACACCAGATAGTTCTTCGCCGTGTTAATGGCGATGCGGTATAGCCACGTATAAAACGCACTATCACCGCGGAAGTTGCCAAGTGCACGGTATGCCTTGATAAAGGCTTCCTGTGCAACGTCCTGCGCTTCATGGGTGTCGTGCACAAAACGCACGATCAACCCGAGAATTTTGTGCTGGTATTTCAGCACTAGCAGATCAAATGCTCGCTTGTCGCCGCGTTGAACGCGCTCGACCAGCTGCTGATCCTCTTCCTGGGTTAGCATGAACACTCCTCGTTGTACTTGGAGGAGGCTTGCATAACTAAACGATCAGGCTTGCAAACATAGACTCGGACTTTTCGCAAAAGTTCTCCCCCTCCAAGCAAGTTTCCGGCGCGCACTGATTTGGCACACACGAAAAACGCAGCACGGGCATTGCCGGCTGCGCGAATAATCTTGTCGCCGGTTTTCTGACGCGTCCAATGCTCCCGACGGGCCAATAAACTCAACGTTTTCCCAGCTTTCGGGCAACCTGCTATTGAGTCAGGGCTTATGCAAAAAGTTCCCGTCTCAATAACCAGCCGATTTTACCCAAGCTGCGCACCGTAATCTCACATTGCCACGAATGCCCGGCTATTGTGCCGCTCCCCCCCTCTATATACTAGTGGCCCGTGTGACCCTTTGATTCGCCGATCCAGGCGTCCTGTTCGCGCCACCCCTTTGGATCGCTTTTTGCGGAATCCTGCTAATGAGCCAACAGTTTCAACACGATGTCCTGGTGATCGGTAGTGGCGCGGCCGGCTTGAGCCTGGCGCTGACGCTCCCCAGCCACTTGCGCATTGCGGTCCTGAGTAAAGGCGATCTGGCCAACGGCTCGACATTCTGGGCCCAGGGCGGCGTCGCGGCAGTTCTGGACGACACTGACACCGTGCAATCCCACGTCGAAGACACCCTTAACGCCGGCGGCGGCCTGTGCAACGAAGACGCCGTACGCTTCACCGTCGAGCACAGCCGCGAAGCCATCCAATGGCTGATCGACCAAGGCGTGCCGTTCACCCGCGACGAGCATGCCGGCAGCGACGACGGCGGATTTGAATTCCACCTGACCCGCGAAGGCGGTCACAGCCACCGCCGCATCATCCATGCGGCGGACGCCACCGGCGCCGCCATTTTCAAAACCCTCCTCGACCAGGCCCGCCAACGCCCCAACATCGAGCTGTTGGAACAACGGGTAGCCGTCGACCTGATCACCGAAAAGCGCCTGGGCCTGGCAGGCGAACGCTGCCTCGGCGCCTACGTGCTCAACCGCGCCAGCGGCGAAGTCGACACCTACGGCGCGCGCTTCACCATTCTCGCCTCGGGCGGCGCGGCCAAGGTTTATCTCTATACCAGCAACCCCGACGGTGCCTGCGGCGATGGCATTGCCATGGCGTGGCGTTCGGGCTGCCGCGTCGCGAATCTGGAATTCAACCAGTTCCACCCCACCTGCCTGTATCACCCGCAGGCCAAGAGCTTCCTGATCACCGAAGCCCTGCGCGGTGAAGGTGCGCACCTGAAACTGCCAAATGGCGAGCGCTTCATGCAACGCTTCGACCCTCGCGCTGAGCTCGCGCCGCGGGATATTGTCGCCCGCGCCATCGACCACGAGATGAAGCGCCTGGGCATCGACTGCGTCTACCTGGACATCAGCCACAAGCCCGAAGCCTTCATCAAGACCCATTTCCCCACCGTCTACGAGCGCTGCCTGGCGTTCAACATCGACATCACCAAAGGCCCGATCCCGGTAGTGCCGGCCGCGCATTACACCTGCGGCGGTGTCATGGTCGACCAACACGGCCGCACCGACGTGCCTGGCCTGTATGCGATCGGCGAAACCAGCTTCACCGGCCTGCACGGCGCCAACCGCATGGCCAGCAACTCGCTGCTCGAATGCTTCGTCTACGCCCGCTCCGCTGCCGCCGACATCCTCGAACAACTGCCCCGCATCCCGGTACCCGCCGCCCTGCCCCGCTGGGACGCCAGTCAGGTTACCGATTCGGACGAAGACGTCATCATCGCCCACAACTGGGATGAGCTGCGCCGCTTCATGTGGGACTACGTGGGGATCGTGCGCACCAACAAGCGCCTGCAACGCGCTCAACACCGCGTGCGGTTGCTGTTGGACGAGATCGACGAGTTCTACAGCAACTATAAAGTCAGCCGTGACCTGATCGAATTGCGCAACCTGGCGCAGGTGGCGGAACTGATGATCCGCTCTGCCATGGAGCGCAAGGAGAGCCGCGGCCTGCACTACACCCTCGACTACCCGCAGATGCTGCCCGATGCCCGCGACACTATTCTGGTGCCAGCCACCTACGGCGGCTGAACTTCAAGCGAACCCGCAGGCGCCGATGCACGTCGGCAGCCTGCGCGTCCCTGGGCACGCAGATCGAACGCACCCGCCATTCTCCCTGCACCCGATAGCGCAGCACCACGATCAACGGTAATGCCAGGCTGTCGGGACGCAGTTGCACAGGGTGCCAGCCGCGCTCATCACAAAATAGCTGTCAGCCGTCTTCATCGCGGCGCAGGCCACGAATCGACGAACGGTGGTTTAACAGGATATGACGCGGCAAAACCCACACGGCGTGGGCCAGACACAACAGAATGCCGAGGCCGTAGAACGGTAGATCCCCAAGCAGCAAGGCGCCCAACGCGAACAGCTGGGCAAGCAGATAGGCCGCCAGCAATAGCCGTGAGGCCTGCCAGCGGCATTCAAAGTGATTACTTGGGCTGGACACGATCCAGAATCATCCGAACCATGCGCTGCAGCTCCGGATCTTCAGATTCGGCGCGCTCCATGAACCAGCCGAACATGTCCTGATCTTCGCAAGTCAGCAGCCTGACGTAGAGGTCGCGGTCCACCTGATTGAGCGTCGCATACACCTCTTTGGTGAAAGGCACCAGCAACACATCCAACTCCAGCATGCCGCGACGGCTGTGCCAGTAGAGGCGATTGATTTCTACATCTTCGACCATGGAGCGCTCCTCAAATAGAGCGCAAGTATACAGGCCCGACAGCACCGGACCAGTCGGCTTTGGTCGCACCATACGGAAACTATCCATTTGCCGGACGCCCCTCTATGATGCACCCATGACTTTTTGACCTGCGATGACCCATGGCTGACTCCGCTTTTTTCTGCCCCTTGTCACACGAAGGCGTGCTTGCCGTCCGCGGCGCCGACGCTGCCAAGTTCCTGCAAGGGCAACTGACCTGCAACCTCAATTACCTGAGTGACACCCAGGCGAGCCTCGGCGCTCGCTGCACGCAAAAAGGCCGTATGCAGTCGAGCTTTCGCATCCTGCTGCAAGGCGACGGCGTGCTCCTGGCCATGGCCAGCGAACTGCTCGAACCGCAACTGGCAGATTTGAAAAAATACGCGGTGTTCTCCAAATCCAAACTCACCGACGAAAGCGCCGCCTGGGTGCGTTTCGGCCTGTCGAACGCGGATCAGGCCCTCGCCTCCCTTGGCCTTGAGCTGCCTGCCGAAACCGACAGCGTAACGCGCAGCGACACATTGATCGCCATTCGCGTTTCCCCTGGCCGCAGCGAACTCTGGGTGCCCGTCGAACACGCCGAAGCCGTGCGCGCTCAGCTGGCCACACAGCTGCAACCTGCTGACTTGAATCAATGGCTGTTGGGCCAGATCCGCGCCGGCATCGGCCAGGTCATGCCCCAGACCCGTGAACTGTTTATCCCGCAAATGCTCAACCTGCAGGCCGTCGGCGGCGTCAGCTTCAAGAAAGGCTGCTACACCGGCCAGGAAATCGTCGCGCGCATGCAATACCTGGGCAAACTCAAGCGTCGCCTGTATCGCCTGAGTCTTGATGCAACCGAATTGCCCGAGCCAGGCACCCCGCTGTTCGCGCCCAGCCACAACAGTGCTATCGGTGAGGTGGTGATTGCAGCAAAAGCTGACCAATGCGTGGAACTTCTGGCCGTGCTGCAGGCCGAAGCTGCCGACAGTGGCGATGTGCACTTAGGCACCCTGGAAGGCCCGGGCTTGCAGTTGCTCGATCTGCCTTACCAACTGGATCGCGATAAAGAGATCCAGCGTTAATCGCCGCACTTTTTTGCAGCACCCTAGAGAACATGAATGAACAAGCTGGCGGAAAAAGTCCAACAGGCTTTAGTGACGGCCATCGACAACGATGACCTGGTTCTGCCGACATTACCGGAAGTGGCCCTGAACATACGTCAGGCCGCCGAAGACCCGGAAATCAGCATCAGCCACTTGAGCAAAGTGATCGCTCGCGACACCGCCCTGTCGGCACGCCTGATCAAAGTGGTCAACAGCCCGCTGATGCGCGCGACCCAGGAAGTCACCGACCTGCATACCGCCATCACCCGGCTGGGCACCAACTACAGCAGCAACCTGGCCATTGGCCTGGTGATGGAGCAGATCTTCCACGCCCGCTCCGAAGTCGTCGATTTGAAAATGCGCGAAGTGTGGCGCCGCAGTCTGGAAGTAGCAGGTGTGAGCTATGCCTTGTGCCGCAGCCACAGCCAGCTGAAACCTGACCAGGCAGCGCTCGGCGGTCTGGTGCATCAGATTGGCGTGCTGCCGATCCTCGCCTATGCCGAAGACCGTTACGAACTGCTCTCCGACCCGGTCAGCCTCAACCATGTAATAGAGAGCATTCACCCGCTGTTGGGCGACAAACTGCTGGGTGACTGGGATTTTCCGGAGATGCTCGCGAAGCTGCCAGGGCAATACCTGGACCTGGAACGCGACTCCGCGAGCCTGGACTACATCGACCTGGTGCAAGTCGCCGTGCTGTACTGCCACCGGGGCACCGATCATCCGCTGGCGAATGTATCGATTGCCAGCCTGCCGGCGATCCAGAAGCTACGCGTCGACCCCTACAGCAATGCCCTGTGTGCCGAACTGGATGAAGCGCGCTCGATGTTTTACTGATCAACCCGCGATAAAACTCACGCGCACCTTCAACCCCGCCAACTCGCCGTCATGCAGACTGATCTGCGCTAAATGTGCGCGGCAGATCTCACCGACAATTGCCAGCCCCAAACCTGAGCCCATGCCCTGTTGGCTGCGGCGGTAGAAACGCTCGAATACCCGGTCCCGCTCATCCAGCGGGATGCCCGGGCCATCATCTTCCACCTCCAGGATCGCCGGCGCCGTAACCCGCAAAATCACATTGCCTCCTGGCGGTGTGTGGGCCAGGGCGTTATCGACCAGGTTGCTCAGCAACTCGTTCAACAAGGTCGGCTCGCCCCGCAGCCACACCGGCTCATCCGCCTCCAACGCCAGCGCAACGCCGCGCGCATGCGCCAGCGGCGCCATGGCCATGCCCAATTCCCGCGCCAGTTGGCTGAGGTCGAGCAATTGCGCCCCGCCTTCGGCAATCGCCCGCGCGCCGTTTTCAATGCGTGCCAGCGACAGCAGTTGGTTGGCCAAATGGGTGAGGCGGTCGGTGCCTTGGGCGGCGGTTTCCAGGGTGCTGCGCCACGTCGCCGGGGCGTCGCTGCGCAGGCCGAGTTCCAAACGCGCCTTCAGTGCCGCCAGCGGGGTGCGCAATTCGTGGGCGGCGTCGGCGATAAACTGCGCCTGGCGCTCGAACTGGCCGCGCAGGCGCTCGGTGAAGTGATTGAGGGAGCGCACCAGGGGACCGAACTCATGCTGCACTTCGACCAACGGCAATGGCCGCAAGTCGTCGGGCTGACGCTCCTCCACGGCAGTGCGCAAGCGCTCCAGCGGACGCAGCGCCGCGCTGACGGCAAACCACACCAGCAGCAATGCGCCGACGGCCAACATCCCAAGGCGCAGCAAGGTGTCGGCCAGCAGGCTACGGGCCATGCTTTCGCGCGCTTCATCGGTTTCTGCAACGCGAATTTCGGCCATGCCATTCATGTTCGGTTCGGAGACAGCCTTGAGCAAACTCACCACGCGTACGTGCTGGCCCTGGTAGGTGGCGTTGTAAAACCGCGCCAGCGCCGGGTAGTCGTCCGTGCGCGGCGTGCCCGGCGGCGGGCCGGGGAGGTTTTCGTAACCGGAGATCAGCTTGCGATCAATGTCATTGACCTGATAGTAAATACGCCCGGCGCTGTCGTAAGCAAAGGTGTCCAGCGCCACATAAGGCACATTCGCGCTCAGGGTGCCATCCACCTGGGTCAAGCCGGCGGCGATGGTGCGCGCTGACGCCAGCAAGGTGCGGTCGTAAGCGGTGTCGGCGGCTTCGCGCCCATTCCAGTAGGCGCTCATGCCGCTGGCAAGCATCAACACCACCAGCAACAGCGCCAGGTTCCACAGCAGGCGCCAGCGCAGGCTGCTGGGCTTATGCATCGCGGGCTTCCAGCAGGTAGCCAAGGCCCCGGAAAGTCACGATGGCGATAGGCTGGCCGTCGAGCTTCTTGCGCAGGCGGTGCACGTAGATTTCGATGGCGTCGGGGCTGGCCTCTTCATCCAGGCCGAACACCTGCGACGCCAATTGCTCCTTGCTCATTACCCGACCAGGGCGTGCGATCAGCGCTTCCAGCACCGCTTGCTCGCGGGAAGTCAACGTCAGCAGTTCGCCACCCACGGTGAAACGCCGGGTATCGAGGTCGTAGACCAGCACGCCGCACGCTTGCTGGCGCTCACCCCCCAAGACGCTGCGGCGCAACAGCGCTTTGACCCGCGCTTCCAGCTCGGTCAACTCAAATGGCTTGGCGAGGTAGTCATCGGCGCCCAGGTTCAGGCCGTGCACGCGGTCTTTCACATCACTGCGCGCCGTCAACATCAACACAGGCAGATTTTTCCCACGCGCGCGCAGACGCGCCAACACTTCAAAACCGTCCATGCGCGGCAGCCCCACGTCGAGGATCACCACCGCATATTCCTCGCTGTTCAAGGCCAGGTCCGCGGCCACGCCATCGTGCAACACGTCGACAGTCAAACCCGTGCTCTTGAGCGCCTGGGCGACACTTTCGGCGAGTTGCAAATGGTCTTCAACCAGGAGGACACGCATGGATTTTCACCTCATTCGGGCATGGTCGACGCCACGCTTTGCGGGGCAGTTTACAGGCGCCGCCTGCCCTGTGAAGCCCGAAAACATTGAAAGGCAACTGAAAGGTTAGTGAAAGCTTCGCCCTTTAGCATCCAGCCACGGTGGGTTATGCCCGCCGAGCTACCTGATCCGTAGTGCCAGAAAAACGCCTCGAAGCGTTTTCGCAAAAATAAGAACAATAACGGAGTACACAACGATGCTGTCGACACAGCCACAGGCTTGCCCGCCTGTTCGTTTTTCTCGCCTTGCCCAGACCGCCCTTGCCAGTGCCACCGCCCTTGCCGGCTTTTCGCCATTGAGCCAGGCTGCCTTCTTCGAAGACAGCAGCGCCACCCTTGAAACCCGCAATATGTACTTCAACCGCGACTTTCGCGACGGTACCAGTGCCCAGCAATCCAAGCGTGACGAATGGGCCCAGGGGTTCATGCTCAACCTGCAATCGGGCTACACCGATGGCACTGTCGGGTTTGGCGTGGATGCGTTGGGCATGCTTGGAGTCAAGCTCGACTCCAGCCCCGACCGCACCGGCACCGGCCTGTTGCCGACCCACGACGACGGCCGCGCCGCCAACGAATACTCCAAGCTGGGCCTGACCGGCAAAGTGAAGATCTCCGCCACCGAACTGAAAATCGGCGCGCTGATCCCCGAACTGCCGATCCTCAAGCCCAACGACGGGCGCATCCTGCCGCAGACCTTCAACGGCAGCCTGCTGACCTCCAAAGAATTCAAGAACCTGGTGTTCACCGGCGGCCGTCTGGACAAGGCCAAGGACCGTGACGACACCAGCTACGAAGACATCGCCCTCAACAACAAAAACAGCCGCTTCGTCAGCGGCGCCACTGGCAAGCACTTCAACTTCGGCGGCGTGGACTACACGTTTGCCGACAAGATCACCGGCAGCTACCACTTCGCCCAGCTCGACGACGTGTACCGCCAGCACTTCCTGGGCCTTGTGGCCTCACGCCCAGTGGGCCCCGGCACTTTCGGCGCCGACCTGCGTCTGGCCATCAGTGATGACACCGGCAGCGCCCGCGGCGGCAACATCGACAACACATCCCTCAACGGCCTGTTCAGCTATGCCCTCAATGGCCATAAGCTCAGCGCCGGCTACCAGCACATGTCCGGCGACAGCGCCTTTCCCTACGTGGATGGCAGCGACCCGTACCTGGTCAACTTCGTGCAGATCAACGACTTTGCCGGCGCACAAGAGCGCTCCTGGCAGGCGCGCTACGACTATGACTTCGCCAAGCTGGGCATTCCCGGCCTGAGTTTCATGAGCCGTTACCTGTCGGGTGACAACATCAGGCTTCGCAACGGCGAGACCGGCAAGGAGTGGGAGCGCAACAGCGAGATCCGCTACGTGGTGCAAAGCGGCACGCTCAAGGATGTCGCCCTGCGCCTGCGTAACGCCACCTACCGCTCCAACTATTCGGCACGTGATGCCGACGAAGTGCGTGTGCTGGTGAGCTACAGCATTGCGCTTTGGTAGTCGCAACTCATAACAACAACGACGGAGATAAACATGACCTATTCACTGCGTAAATTGGCCCTCGCCGCCGGCTGCATGCTGTTCGCCGGCCAACTGCTGGCCGCCGACGAACCCAAGCGCCCGGAGTGCATCGCCCCGGCCTCGCCCGGCGGTGGCTTTGACCTGACCTGCAAACTGGCGCAAAGCGCGCTGGTCAACGAAAAGTTGCTGAGCAAGCCGATGCGCGTCACCTACATGCCAGGTGGCGTGGGCGCGGTGGCCTATAACGCGGTGGTCGCTCAACGCCCGGCGGACGCTGGCACGCTGGTAGCGTGGTCCAGCGGTTCGCTGCTGAACCTGGCCCAAGGCAAGTTCGGTCGCTTTGATGAAAACGCCGTGCGCTGGCTCGCCGCCGTCGGCACCAGCTACGGCGCCATCGCGGTGAAAGCCGATTCGCCCTACAAAAACCTCGACGATTTGGTCAAAGCCCTGAAGAAAGATCCGGGCAGCGTCGTCATCGGCTCTGGCGGCACCGTCGGCAGCCAGGACTGGATGCAAACCGCACTGATCGCCAAGGCTGCCGGTATCAACCCGCGCGACCTGCGTTATGTGGCACTCGAAGGCGGCGGTGAAATCGCCACCGCACTGCTCGGCGGTCATATCCAGGTGGGCAGTACCGACATCTCCGACTCCATGCCGCACATCCTCAGCGGCGACATGCGCCTGCTCGCCGTGTTTGCCGAAAAGCGCCTGGACGAGCCGGAAATGAAGAATATTCCGACCGCCAAAGAGCAAGGCTACGACATCGTCTGGCCGGTGGTACGCGGCTTCTACCTCGGGCCAAAAGTCAGCGATGCCGACTACGCGTGGTGGAAAGACGCGTTCGACAAACTGCTGGCCTCCGAAGAATTCGCCAAACTGCGTGACCAGCGCGAGCTGTTCCCGTTCGCCATGACCGGCCCGGAGCTGGACACCTACGTGAAGAAACAGGTGGCTGACTACAAAGTGCTGGCCAAAGAGTTCGGCCTGATCCAGTAATCGCCCCTCTTTTGCACGGCCGCGCCCTCCTCGACGGGCGGCGCGGCCCAGGAGTTTCACATGCTCTTACAACGCATTTTCGCCTCAGTCATGCTGCTGGTCTGCGCCGGCCTCGCGCTGATGGCGTGGCCGTATCAGGCGGCGTTTTCCTACGAGCCGGTCGGGCCTCGCGCCTACCCGCTGCTGATGCTCGGGCTGATGAGCCTGGGCCTGATCTACATGCTGTTTCGCCCACAGCCCACCAAGCACACCGAAGAAGAACCGGCCCTGGACCGCGACACGCTGATCAAGATCGGCATCTGCGTGGCGCTGTTGATCGTGTTTGCCGGCACGTTCGAGCCTCTGGGCTTCATCCTCAGCAGCATGCTGATCGGCATCCCGATGGCGCGCCTGTATGGCGGCCGCTGGTTACCCAGCGTGGTGATCGTCACCTTGATGGCAATCGGTCTTTACCTGCTGTTCGACAAAGCCATGGATGTACCGCTGCCCCTCGGCCTGCTTGAAGTTCTGGAGAACTGATATGGACACGTTCAGCTACTTGGGCCAGGGCTTCGGCGTTGCACTGACCCCTTACAACCTGGTGACTGCCCTGTGCGGCACCTTGATCGGCACCGTGGTCGGCCTGTTGCCGGGCCTGGGCCCGATCAACGGCGTGGCGCTGTTGATCCCCATTGCGTTTGCCCTGGGTCTGCCGCCGGAGTCGGCGCTGATCCTGCTCGCTGCCGTCTACCTGGGTTGCGAATACGGCGGCCGTATCAGCTCGATCCTGCTGAACATTCCCGGCGAAGCGTCCACCGTAATGACCACCCTCGACGGCTACCCGATGGCCCGCAAAGGCCTGGCCGGTGTGGCACTGTCGTTGTCGGCGTGGAGTTCGTTCATCGGTGCGTTCATTGCCACCTGCGGCATGGTGCTGTTTGCGCCGCTGCTGGCCAAATGGGCGATTGCCTTCGGCCCGGCGGAATATTTCGTACTGATGGTGTTCGCAATTGTCTGCCTCGGCGGCATGGCCGGAGACAAACCGCTGAAGACGTTCGTGGCGGCGCTGATCGGCCTGTTCCTCTCAGCGGTCGGCATCGACGCCAACAGCGGCGTGTACCGTTTTACCGGCGACAACATCCACCTCACCGACGGCATTCAGTTTGTCGTATTGGTCCTGGGTTTGTTCTCCATCAGCGAGATCCTGTTGCTGCTGGAAAAAACCCACCGCGGCCAGGAAGCGGTAAAAGCCACCGGACGCATGATGTTCAACCTGAAGGAAGCGTCTGCAGTCTTCGTGGTTAACATCCGTTGCGGCTTGCTGGGGTTCATCATGGGCGTCTTGCCGGGTGCCGGCGCGACACTCGCCTCGGCCGTTGCCTACATGACCGAAAAACGCCTGGCCGGTGCCAGCGGTAAATTCGGCCAGGGCGACATGCGCGGCCTCGCCGCTCCGGAAACCGCAATCGGCGCCTCCGCCTGCGGCGCGCTGGTGCCGATGCTGACCTTGGGCGTACCCGGTTCGGGCACCACCGCTGTGATGATCGGCGCGTTGTCGCTGTACAACATCACCCCGGGCCCGCTGCTGTTCCAACAGCAACCTGACATCGTCTGGGGCCTGATCGCGTCGTTGTTTATCGCCAACATCATGCTGGTGATCCTCAACATCCCGATGATCCGCATCTTCACGCGCATCCTTGCTGTGCCGAACTGGGCGCTGGTGCCGGTGATTGCCATCATCACCGCGATTGGTGTGTATGCGGTTCACGCCACCACCTTCGACCTGTTTCTGATGGTCGGCATCGGCATCTTCGGCTACATCCTGCGCAAGCTGGACTTCCCGTTGTCGCCCGTGCTGCTGGGCTTCATCCTCGGCGGCCTGATGGAGCAGAACCTGCGCCGCGCGCTGTCGATTTCCAACGGCGCGCTGGACATCCTCTGGTCCAGCCCGATCACCTTTGGTGTGTGGGTGCTGACCGCGCTGATGCTGGCCTTCCCGCTGGTGCGCATCTACCGCAAACGTGCCCTGCAGCGTCGCGCCCTGGCCGATGTCTGAGGTCACCTTTAAGCAATGGTGGGCAACACCGCTGGTCGGCCTGGCCGGCGGTTACCTGGCCAGCCTCGTCGGCTGGCCTTTGCCTTATATGGTCGGCTCGTTGCTGGCGATTATCCTGGTGCGCTGCCTCACGCCGTGGCAGCTGGCGGAGATTCCCGGCGGGCGCAAATGCGGCCAATGGGTGGTGGGCATCGGCATCGGGCTGCACTTCACCCCGGTGGTGATCGAGCAAGTCATGAGCCACTTCGGCCTGATCTTCTTCGGCGCGCTGATCACCAGCCTGTCGAGCATTGTCGGCGTGTGGTTGATGCGCCGCAGCGGTGAAGACCGCGCCACCGCGTTCTTCTCCAGCATGCCGGGCGGTTCCGGTGAGATGGTCAACCTCGGCGCACGCAATGGCGCGGTGCTCAGCCGTGTCGCGGCGGGCCAGAGTCTGCGGGTGCTGGTGGTGGTGCTGTGCGTGCCGGCGATCTTCAAGTATTGGCTGGAAGGCGGCGCGCCGCAGTTTCATCCGGCGCCGGTGAGTTGGAGCTGGCTGGCGCTGCTGTTTGCGATAGGAGCCCTGGTCGCCTGGGGCTGGCAGCGTTTACGTCAGCCGAACCCGTGGCTGTTTGGGCCCTTGTTGGTCAGCGCAACTGCCAGCGTTGTGTGGGATTTGCACTACGGCCTGCCCGACGGCGGCAGCCAGATCGGCCAATGGTTGATCGGCAGCGGCTTGGGTTGCCATTTCAACCGTCAGTTCTTTCGCCGGGCGCCGTCGTTCATGGGCCGCACCTTGATCGGCACGGCCTTGACCATGGCGCTTGCAACACTGGCGGCCGTGGGCTTGAGCGCGCTGACACAGCTGGATTTGCGCTCACTCACCCTGGGCATGATGCCCGGCGGCATCGCCGAAATGAGCCTCACCGCCGAAACCCTGCAGCTGTCGGTGCCATTGGTAACGGCGATGCAGGTGATGCGTTTGTTGTTCGTGCTGTTTCTGGCAGAGCCGTTGTTCCGGTACTGGAACCGCCAGCCAGAAAAATCCTAAACCCTGACGCAAATCAAAATGTGGGAGCGGGCTTGCTCGCGAATGCGGTGGATCAGTCAATAAATCTGGCGACTGACACTCCGCCTTCGCGAGCAAGCTCGCTCCCACATTGGATTGCGGCAGGCTTTAAGCCGGCGGCAACCGCCACTCAATCGGCGTCTCGCCATTCTGCTCAAGAAATTTATTGGCACGGCTGAAATGCCCGCAGCCCAAGAACCCGCGATACGCCGACAACGGTGACGGGTGCACCGACGTCAGTACCAGGTGCTTGGTCGCGTCCACCAGCTTCTGCTTGCTTTGCGCATGGGCGCCCCACAGCAAGAACACCAGGTGCGGCTGATGTTCGCTGACCACTTCGATGATCCGATCCGTGAAGAACTGCCAACCCTTGCCGGCATGGGCGTTGGCATTGGCGCGCTCAACGGTCATGGTGGTGTTGAGCATCAGCACGCCTTGATCCGCCCAGCTTTGCAGGCAACCGTGGTTGGGAATATCGATGTTCAAGTCGCGCTTGAGTTCTTTGTAAATATTGACCAGCGAGGGCGGCGTCGGCACGCCCGGTTGCACCGAGAAGCACAACCCGTGGGCCTGACCGGGCCCGTGGTACGGGTCCTGGCCCAGAATCACCACTTTGACCTTGTCCAAAGGCGTTGAATTGAGCGCATTGAAAATCAGCGGGCCTGGCGGGTAAATCTCTTTGCCAGCAGCGTGTTCCTGGCGCAGGAACTCGCGCAGTTGGGCCATGTAGGGCTGCTCGAACTCATCCCGCAGGGCGTGTTTCCAGCTGGGTTCGAGTTTGATACGGTCGCCTTCGGTCATGGTGTGTTCGTCGCGTAGAGAAAGAATGGGCGAACCCTAGGAAAGCAGGCCCCGCTTGTCAATTGATCTGACACACCACCGGCACTTTCCGTTGGACCGATCATACTGATCCTTCACTTTCTCGATTGAGGTCACGATGAACCTGCACTTCGAAGAGCTGACCGGCAGCGACGGCGCCCGCCTTGGCATCGCCAGCCTGGACGCTGAAAAGTCGCTCAACGCGCTTTCCTTGCCGATGATCCTGGCCCTGACCGAACGTCTGGATGCCTGGGCCAAAGACCCGAATATCGTCTGCGTACTGCTGCGCGGCAACGGGCCAAAGGCCTTCTGCGCCGGCGGTGAAGTACGCAGCCTGGCCCAGGCTTGCCGTGAACGGCCCGGCGTTGTGCCGGCACTGGCCGCCGATTTTTTTGCGGCGGAATATCGCCTCGACTATCGCCTGCACACGTACCCGAAACCGCTGATCTGCTGGGGCCACGGCTATGTGCTGGGCGGCGGCATGGGCCTGCTGCAAAGCGCTGCAATACGCATCGTCACCCCCAGCAGCCGTTTGGCGATGCCCGAAATCAGCATCGGCCTGTACCCGGATGTGGGCGCAAGCTGGTTCCTGTCACGCTTGCCCGGCAAGCTGGGATTATTCCTGGGCCTCACCGGCGCGCATATGAACGGCCGCGATGCCCTGGACCTGGGCCTGGCCGACCGTTTCCTGCGCGATGACCAGCAAGACGAACTGATCGAAGGCCTGCTGCAACTGAACTGGCAGGAACAGACCCCGATGCAGCTCAACAGCCTGCTCAAGGCACTGGCCCAGGAAGCCGTCAGCCAGCAACCGGAGGCGCAGTGGCTGCCCCGCCGCGCACAGATCGATGAATGGTTGGATGTGGGCGATGTGCGCTGTGCCTGGCGCGCCTTGAACCTGTTGCGCGACCACGCCGACCCGCTGTTCAGCCGTGCCGGCAAGACGCTGGCCGAAGGCTGCCCGCTGACTGCGCATCTGGTGTGGGAACAGGTCGAGCGCGCCCGGCACTTGTCATTGGCCGAGGTCTTCCAGATGGAATACACCATGAGCCTCAATTGCTGCCGTCACCCGGAATTTGCCGAAGGCGTACGCGCACGGTTGATCAACAAGGATCAACAACCCCATTGGCATTGGCCCGAGATCAACACGGTGCCGGAGGCTGTGGTGCAGGCGCACTTCACCAAGGTGTGGGAAGGCAGGCACCCGCTGGCGGACTTGTCCGACTACTGACAGGCAATCAATTCTGGCGCCCGACCGTAAAGGCACAATTGTCCGGCTGGCTGTCCTGACAAATGTAGACATCTTGTTCGAGTGGATCGGTGGCGAGTTCCCAATGCAGGGACTTTGTCAGCGACATCGTGCTGAGGGCCCCCGGCATGTCATACCGCAACGCCAGGCTTCGCCCGCTGCCCATCCGATAAACGCAGCGGTCCAGGTAGCCGTTCTCGCGATCCTTGCCCTGGCCGGGGGTGAAGAGCGCACCGATAAACCGATCAGCGAAGTCATCGGCGTCGACCTTCGGGCTTCGCCAATGAGAGTGTTTATCCGACGCTTGAAAATAGCCGCTCACGTACTTGACCGATGAAGGGTAGGGACAGCCCTGTTCCGCATTCGCTTGCGCGATGCCACCCGCTAACAATAAGAACCAGCACACACGTTTGATCAAAGAGCATTCCATAAACCCACCGCCTCCTCAGAGACGCACAACGGCGTCCCCAGCAGTGGAATGCAGATCAAACGCTTGCGATAGCTGTTAGAAATGACAGTGCCGACGAACGGCAGGCATAAAAAAGCGGCGCCTGGGGCGCCGCTTGGGGGCATTACCTGTCAACGATGGCCGCCACCGCCGCCGCGTCCACCACCATGGCCCGGCCCGCCATTGCCCCACCGATTATTCCAGCCCTGGCCTGGATAAGGCCGGTAAGCGGGCCGTGGATAATAACGCGGGGCCGGTTGGTAATAGCGCGGCGCCGAATAGTAACGTGGCGGCGGCGCATAGTAGCTGCGCCCATATTGATAGTAGGCAGGGCCACCGTAGTAATAGGCCGGTGCCGGCGCGGTGTAGACCTCGGAACGATAGTAAGTAGCACCTCCATCGTAATAAGGCACACAGGCGCAAAGGGTCAGACCGAGTAAAGCGCTGAGCAGCAGTCGTCGATACATGGCGGCCTCCTGGACCGCGGAAGAGCACCTCCAGCGACGCGGGAGGGCGGCATTCAGCTTTCACTGAATGACGAAACATCTGACATCAAAAACGGAATCTGGTGCGTTTTCGTAACGGTTTGATACATCTACTCAGGCTGTATCGATTCAGTAAATTAATCTGGATCGCAACTTTGTTGATTACCATAATATCACTATGACATCGCATGGCGCCAGGGAGGCCCTAGCATGCACTCATCGCCACCCCGTCCGGACTCGACTCATGAAAATCTCAACCAAACTGCTGCTCTCCTTTCTCTTGTGTGCGCTGGTCACCCTAGGGGTCGGCCTGCTGGGAATCAAAGGGGTGGTTCGCCTCTCTTCGGCACTGGAGCTCACCTTCTCCAATAACCTGGTGTCCG
The DNA here is from genome assembly GCF_049896685.1 of Pseudomonas sp. TWRC1-2. Classification (NCBI taxonomy): domain Bacteria; kingdom Pseudomonadati; phylum Pseudomonadota; class Gammaproteobacteria; order Pseudomonadales; family Pseudomonadaceae; genus Pseudomonas; species Pseudomonas sp. TWRC1-2. Next base: position 524,570 of record NZ_JAFCUU010000004.1, read on the forward strand.
TGAGCAACACGGCCGCCACCCTCAACGGCCTGGTCGCCCATAACCGCGGCCTGTACCGCTTGATGGATGCCAGCAAAGGCGACGTTTCCCCCCAGGATCGTGACCGTGTGCGCCAGGACATCGCCCAGGAACTCAAGCGCAGCCAGGCGTCCTACGCCACCTATCGCGCAACCCCACTGGAAGATGACGAACGGGCGGCCGGAGATAAACTCGACCAGATGTGGCCCTCCTACATCAGCAGTTCCGAACGCATCATGGCGCTGATCGACAGTGGCCAGGGCGATCAGGCCCGCACCCTGCTCAACACCACCAACAATGAACTCTTCCGCCAGGCGCGCGAGCTGATCCGCGTGATGATCGAATCCAATAACCGCCAGATCAAAGAAGGCGCGATCGCTGCCGAGGAGCTGCGCAACAGCGCGTTGACGTGGATGATCAGCGGCATAGTGCTGGCCTTCCTCATTGCCATCATCGTTGGCATGTTGATCACCCGCCTGATCACCCGGCCCATCGCTCAGGCGGTCGAAAGCGCACAGCGCATTGCCAAGGGTGACCTGACCCAGGCCATCGTCACCGAACGCACCGACGAAGCCGGGCAATTGCTGATGGCGCTGTCGGATATGCAGGGCGGCCTGAAAAGCACCCTGTTGGAAATCGCCAACGCCTCCGATCAGCTCGCGTCGGCAGCCGAAGAACTGAGCGCGGTCACCGATGAAAGCAGCCGTGGCCTGACCCGCCAGAATGATGAGATCCAACAAGCGGCCACCGCCGTCAACCAGATGACCGCAGCCGTGGACGAGGTGGCCAGCAACGCGGTCTCGACCTCTGAAGCCTCACGCCAGGCCACCTCCGAGGCCGAAGATGGCCGCCAGCAAGTGGAACAGGCAGTGTCCGGTATGAGTTCGATGGTGGTCGAGATCAACGACTCCACCCAATCGGTTGCAGACCTCGCCAGCCAAGTGCGAGAGATCGGCAAGGTCATCGATGTGATCCGTGGCATCGCCGACCAGACCAACCTGCTGGCCCTCAACGCGGCCATTGAAGCCGCCCGTGCGGGCGAGCAAGGGCGTGGTTTTGCAGTGGTCGCCGATGAAGTGCGGGCGCTGGCCCACCGTACGCAGACGTCCACGGTGGATATCGAGAAGATGATTGGTGAAGTGCAGACCGGTGCCGACGATGCGGTCGCAGCCATGAACAAGAGCCTGAGCTGGGCCACCGACACCCAGGCCCTGGCGCAGAATGCCGGCGAGGCGCTGCAACGGATCACCGCCAGTGTGGCGAAGATCAATGAACGCAACCTGGTGATTGCCTCCGCCTCCGAGGAGCAGGCCCAGGTGGCGCGCGAAGTCGACCGCAATCTGCTGAACATCCAGGACCTGTCCACCCAGACGGCCGCCGGCGCCCATCAGACCAACGCCTCCAGCCAGGACCTGTCGCGCCTGGCCACTTCGTTTAAAGTATTGGTCAGCAAGTTCCAGCTCTGAGTAGCCTGGGCAGGGTCGGCCCTGTATCGTACAACGCACACCGAGACTCTACGCAAACTTGTCCGATCCAGCCCGAACCTGCCCATGACCACGCCATCACTCTGCCCCGCCTGCGGCGCCCGCAACGGCTGCGCCCTGGCTGACCCACGTACGGTCGACCAGGCCTGCTGGTGTTACAGCGTCACCATCGACCCGGCAGTACTGCAAGCCCTGCCCGACGCGTTGCGCAACAAGGCCTGCCTGTGCCCCCGATGTGCCCACGTCGATGCGCAGTTGCGCGGAGTCGAGCCGACGTAATGCGGGTTGATCGTTTCCTCAGTAACCTGCCGCGCTTCAATCGCCAGCAAGTGCGCTTGCTGCTGGTTGAGCGACGGGTGACTGTCGATGGCGTGGCGGTCAGCGATCCGCACCATGAGGTGCGTGAGTTCAGCCGCGTGTGTGTCGACAATGACGTGCTGCAAGCCGGCAAGCCGGCGCGCTACTTCATGCTGCACAAGCCCAAGGGGTGTGTCAGCGCCACGGCGGACCCGCAGCACCCGACCGTGTTGGACTTACTCGATGAGCCGGACAAAGATGAATTGCACATTGCCGGTCGTCTGGATTTCAACACCACCGGGCTGATGCTGATCACCAACGACGGCCAATGGTCACGGCGCCTGACCCAACCGCAGACCAAGCTGCCCAAGGTTTATCGCGTGGAAACCGAACAGGCCATCACCCCGGCGTACGCGGCAACCTTCGCAGCCGGTGTGTATTTCGCGTTTGAAGACCTCACCACGCAGCCCGCCGAGCTGGCACTGCTGGGGCCAACGACTGCGCGGCTGAGCATCATTGAAGGCCGCTATCACCAGGTCAAGCGCATGTTCGGGCACTTTGATAACAAGGTCATCAGCCTGCACCGTGAGCGGATGGGGCCATTGGTGCTGGATGACTCGCTGGCGCCGGGCGAATATCGGGCACTGACTGAAAACGAAATCCTCGCGGTCTGACGACCGTTCGGCCGATGCTGGCAATAAACCAGCTTGTTGGCTTGCGACCTGGCGTCTGTGGTGCTTGAATCAAGACGTCAGCCAAATTATGACTGGCGAGTCGCCTATAACCTCCAAGAAACACCTTGCCCCGCCCGCGCATGATCTACGGGCCCTTCAGGCAAACAGCCCGCCCTAACAACAGCCGTCGGCCAGCCGTCATCGGACCGACATGGGTGCTCCTCTTCCAGGCGTATGCCTACCTGTCATAAAGCTCGTGCAGAGTGATCTGCGCGCCCTACCCGCTTGCCAGGAGTCTTACGACATGAGGCCAGAAATCGCTGTGTTGGATATACAGGGTCAGTATCGGGTTTACACGGAGTTCTATCGCGCGGATGCTGCTGAAAAGACCATCATCCTGGTCAACGGCTCCATGGCCACCACGGCGTCCTTCGCCCAAACCGTGAAAAGCCTGTACCCACAGTTCAACGTGGTTTTGTACGACCAGCCCTACGCTGGCCGCTCCAAAATCCACAACCGCCACGAGCAGATGCTGACCAAAGAAGTCGAAGGCCAGATTCTGCTGGAACTCATCGACCACTTCGCCGCCGAACACGTGCTGTCATTTTCCTGGGGCGGCGCTGCCACCCTGGTCGCCCTCGCTGCGCGCCCGCGTCGCGTGGAAAAGGCTGTGATCAGTTCGTTTTCCCCGGTGATCAACGCGCCGATGCGCGATTACCTTGAACGCGGTGTGGACTACCTCGGCAATCTCGACCGCGACCGCGTCGGCCACCTGGTCAACAGCACTATCGGCAAACACCTGCCGTCGCTGTTCAAGCGCTTCAACTACAAACACGTGAGCAGCCTGGCCGAGCACGAATACGGGCAGATGCATTTTCACATCAGCCACGTGCTCAACAGCGACCGCCTGTGCTACCTCAAGGCAGCGCGGCAAATCGACATTCCAGTGCTGTTTTTGAATGGCGAATGGGACGAGTACACCAGTGCCGAGGATGCCAAGCTGTTTGGCCAGCATGTGGCCAAGAGCAGCTTCAGCACTGTTCAGGCGACCGGGCATTTTCTGGATATGGAGCACAAGGCGGCGTGTCGGGACAGCCGGGACGCGGTGGTGGGCTTTTTGAAACCACAGCGACAGGTCAGTCGTTTGCGCTACCACCAGGGCCAGACACAGCATGCCTTTGCGATTTGAAATGAAAGCACTGCATAAACGCCCGCTTGGGCGGGAGCCGGGCTTGCCCGCGATGCAGGCACCTGTGTGTCAGTCACACCTAGGTGATGTATCGCGGGCAAGCCAGCTTCCGCATGAGCTTGAGCGACGCAACCCACACATTTTTCGAAGAAAAACTTCAAATCCCGATGAACATCTGGTACAAAGTCAGCCGCTCTGAGCGGGTATAGTTTAATGGTAGAACAGTAGCTTCCCAAGCTTCCGACGAGGGTTCGATTCCCTCTACCCGCTCCACTCACATTTCGCGCCTACGTCAGTTACGACGCAGGTGCATAAAAAACCGGTCCTTGTGGCCGGTTTTTTTATGGGCGCGATCTGTGCATTCGTCACCTGCCGCGCGCAAACCTGTACAAATCAATATTTTTGTACAAGTATAAATACCAAGCGCTGGCGCTTCGCCGCGCACGATCACGGAGCCCGGCAATGACACGTCTGCTGATTTCATTGTTGCTGGCGTTAAGTTTGAGCAGTTGCGGCAACGTCGAGGTCGCCCACTACGCCGACCAGAAACCGCAATTGGACTTGGAGCGTTTCTTCAGCAAGCCCGTCAAGGCCTGGGGGATTTTCCAGAAGCGTTCGGGCGAAGTGGCCAAGCGCTTTGAGGTCAATATCGCCAGCCGGCGCGAGGGCAACGCGCTGATTCTCGACGAGCGCTTTCTGTACAGCGATGGCACGCGTCAGCAGCGCGTATGGACGCTGACCCCGGATGGCCCGGGGCGCTGGCGCGGTCGAGCGGGTGACGTGGTCGGCGAAGCGATCGGCGAAGTGGCGGGTAACGCACTGCGTTGGCGCTACCGGCTCAACCTGCCGGTGGACGGTTCGGTCTACGAGGTCAGTTTTGATGACTGGATGTACTTGATGGACGAAGACACGCTGATCAACCGCTCCAGCATGACCAAGCTCGGCGTCGAATGGGGCCAGGTCACGCTGTTCTTTCGTCGCCAATGAAACAACCCACCGCGAGTGTGAACCATGAACCTGAAAATGCTCACTGAATTGGCCGAGAAAGGCGAGATACGCGAGTTGGAGCTGCTGTCGCTGGAGGGTGGCTTCTACATCGCGCGGGTCAGGTTGGATCATGTCGAAATGACGCTGGTGGACGATGACGCCAAGCCCATGCGCATCGGCTCCACCACGCACTTGCGCGACCTGTTGCAGCGGGTTCCGCCGTTTCCGTGTGTGCTGGTGCAACACAGCGTGCACGATGAGATGTGCGGTGTCCGCGAAGGTCCGATCGGCGCGTTGCGTATACCGTTTACGCTGGCCTCGCCCCTTTAGTTAGGGAATGTGCGGTTAAACCCCATCACGTATCCCACGCTGCACCACCCACGCCAACGGCAAGGTCACCAGCAACATCACCGCCAGCACCATCACCGCCATCGGCACACCGAGCGCATCGCCGACCCCGCCGAACACCACCGGCGCCAGCGCTCCGCCGCCAATGGTGCCGGTGTAGAACACCGCAAAGGCCTGTTCGCGTTTGCCCGCGCTCGCCAGGTCCGGGACGGCGCCGTAGAGCACAGAAGACGTGCCGTTCAGCGCCAAGCCTAGCAGCGGCAACATCACCATCAAGCCACTCAGCGGCAGGTACACGGCTGTGACGATCAACAGCGCGGTGCTGGTTTCGGTCAACCAGACGGTTTTCATCATGCCAATGCGCGCCCCCAGATAGCCGCAAAGCAATTTGCCGAACGCGCCGCCAATGAACAGCATCGTCAGCGCCAGCCCAATGCCCGCCGTGCCAGCGCCCTTGGCTTGCAGCAGAAACGGCAGAAACGTGAGAAAGCCCATGCGCACGGCGCTGTCGAGCGTACCGGTGAGGATCAGCGCACGCAGGCCTGCGACCGAGCCCGTGCCACCGGGCGGCCGGGCTTTTTCGGTGGCACCGGACTCGCGAACTTGAGCCGGCACCAGCCACCACAGCAATCCCGCTGCCGCCAGACCGAGCAGCCCCAGCAGGGTGGCGCTGGCGCGCCAGCTGACGACGGTAAGCAGCAGGCCCACCACCCCAGGAATCAGGGTTTTGCCGATATCGCCGCTGAAGTTGTACTGGGACAGCGCCTGCTTGACGCCACCACCGTCCTCATAAGCGTCGGTGATCATCGAGGAGGCCAAGGGGTGTTGGGTGCTGGCGCCCAAACCGCCCAGCAGCAACGCCAACAGCAACAGGCTCAGCGATGTGGCTTGCCCCACCAATAAATAAGCGACACCCGCAAGCGCAGTGCCACCCACCAGCAACGGCAAACGGCCCCAGCGTCGGGCGGCGCGGCTGGCCATCAGTTGGAACACGGCCATCATTGCGGAGTAGGCGCCACGCAACAGGCCGATCTGGGCGTAGGACAAGGCGAACTGCGCCTGCCAGATCGGCAGCAACACGTAGATAACGTCGGTGAGGCCATCGTGTACGGCGTGAGCGCTGCAACCGGCGATCAGCGCGCGGCGCCGGCTGGAGGTTTCGCGCACAGGCACAGCAACAGTGTCATTCATGGTGTAGGGACCGGCTCAGGTTTGAGGGGCTTCCAGCCCGTCAGGGCGATCAGCAGGGTCAGCAGTTGAAAACCGATTATCAGCGCCACACAGCCGGCCCAGCCCCAGCGTTCCCAGATCAATGCCGGGACGATGGCACCGCAACTGCCGCCCAGGTAATAGCACGTCAGGTAAACCCCCACGGCGCCAGACTTGCTCTCACCGGCGGTGGCACTGATGAAAGCATTGGCGGCGGCCTGGGCCAGGAACACGCCGGTGGAACTGAGCGCCAGGCCCACCACAATGCACCACAGCGAAGGCGCCAGGGTCAGCGCCGAACCACCGACACCGAGCGCGGCGGCGACCGCCAGCAGTTCGGCGTGAGGCCTGGCTTTGCTGAGGCGCCCGGCGATGGGAATCACGATCAACGCCAGCAAAAACACCATGTAAAGCGTGCCCAGCGCCGCAGGCCCCAAGTTGAACGGTGGCAGGCCAAGGTGCAAACCTGCGTAAGTAAATGCCGCAACCTGGGAGAACAACACGCAAAAACCTACGCCGTATGCCGACAGCAAAGGTCGGCGAAAAACACCTGAAGAAACCGCTCCAGGCCGTTCGCTGCGCAGTCGATTGGCGGGCAACAGGAACTGAATAAACCCACCGACCATCAGGCTCAACACCGCCAGCAGTTCGAACGCTTCGCGCCAGCCGACGTATTGCGTCATCACACCGGTGACGAAACGCCCGGCGAACCCGCCCAGTACGGTGCCCGCCACATACAGGCTGGTGACCTCGGTCACCGTCGCGCCACGCCAACGGTCGCCGATGTAAGCCACGCTGGTGGCAAACACCACCGGGATCAACATGCCCTGCACAAACCGCCACACCAGCACGTCGGCAAAACTGCTGGCGTAGGCGGTCATCAGCGCAGGAACGGCCAGCAGCAGCGCGGCCACAGCGATGACCGTGCGCTGTTCGAAGCGCCCGGTCAGGCGGCTGACAAAGGGCGCGGTGATCGCCACCGCCAGGGTGGTGACCGTGATGCTCCAGCCCGCGTCCTTGGCGCTGATATGAAACTGCGCCGCAAAGGTCGCGAGGATGCTCTGGGTGGCGTAGAGGTTCAGAAACGCCGCGCAGCCACACAGGAACAGGGCTAGACGGGCACAATGCAGGCGCGGTTTCATGAAACCTCTCGTTTTATTTTGTAACGCCTTTATAGAATGGCCGTCGGGCCTTAAACCAATACCGATTTCGAACCGATCAATACCCAAGGATCAGGATGCTCGACCTACGCAAGCTGCGTTACTTTCTGACGGTCGCCGAAGAATTGCACTTCGGCCGCGCGGCACTGCGCCTGCACCTCGCCCAACCGCCGCTGACCCGACAGATTTCAGCGCTGGAGACAGAGCTGGGGTTCAAGCTGTTTGATCGCACCAGCCGCACGGTTTCTCTCACCGCCCAGGGTCGTTCGTTCTTGCCCTACGCGCGCGGCGTGTTGGAGCAGGTTGAATTGGCACAGGTCATCGCCGGCAAACTGGCAGCGGGCACTGCAGGCCAATTGGCACTCGGGTATGTCAGCTCGATCGCGTTGTCGGACCTGTTCAGCCAAGCGATCCAGGCCTTCGCCCAGCGCTTGCCCGATGTGCAGTTGACCTTGGTGGAGTGCGCCTCTGGCAGCCTCGGCGCGCAGGTGGCAGACGGCCGGCTGGATATCGGATTGAGTCGGCTGTTGCCGCAGACAGCAGACGTTCACGCGTTGTCGTTGGGCGAAGAGCGGCTGGTGGCCGCGGTGTCCAGCGACAGTCCGCTGGCCAAGCTGGCGCAGGTCAGCTTGACGCAACTCAGTGCGTATCCGCTGATTCTGTTCCCGGCCGACTACGGGTCGGGTCTGAACCAATCCATCGAGCACCTTTACCGCCGCCACGCCCAGCCTTTGCGCGCGGGGCCAACCGGGCGGCAGATCACCTCGATCATTGCCTTGGTGGCCGCCGCACAAGGCGTCGCGTTGGTGCCCGCCTGCACCCAAAGCCTGATGAACAAGGGCGTGACGTATCGGCCGCTGGTGGAGGCGGATGCGTGCGCGCAATTGTTGGTATTGACGCCCGCGCAAAGGAAAAATGTATTGGCTGATGCATTTCTCGCCATCCTTGCGCAGGTGTTACACAGCCGGTAATGCCTTGGAAAAAACCGTAAGACCTCGATGCAACAACACGCCGAGGCGCTCATTCAACACCGACCATCGACCGTCGTCAGACGGCATGTTCATCTCTCGGTAACGGGTATTTCCATTGGCCCAACGGGCGCCAATGGAGCGGCCAGCCCCTAGAGGAATTTGATCGCAAGAAACGCGGTTTCCAAACAGGCAGATGGCATTACAGTAGCGTCCTGGCTTTTAACACCCGCCCTTCGAGGAGCCCGCTCATGCCCTACGAATACACGCTCATGCCCTCCCCCGTCGGCCAGCTCACCCTGGTGGCCCGCGACGGCAAGCTCAACGCGATCCTCTGGGAACAAGAACGCGCCAACCGCGTACGCCTGGGCGAGTTGCGCGAGGCCAACGACAGCCCGGTGCTAATGGAAACCGCTCGCCAGCTACGCGAGTATTTCGCCGGCGCACGCAGCCAGTTCGAGCTGGAACTGGACTTCAACGGCACGCCTTTTCAACAGCAGGTCTGGCAGGCGCTGCTGACCATCCCGTTCGGCGAAACCCGCAGCTACAGCCAGATCGCCGAGCAAATCGGCAACCCCAAGGCCGTGCGCGCGGTGGGCGCCGCCAACGGGCGTAACCCCATCTCGATCGTTGCGCCCTGCCATCGGGTAATAGGCGCCTCCGGTGGGCTGACCGGGTTCGCCGGAGGGCTTGGCGCCAAACAATATTTGCTCGCGCTGGAAGGTGGACGCCAGGCAGAACTGGGCTTGTGAGGCGAACCGCGACAAAAACGTACAACTTTGTTCACCGGCGCTTTTGTAAAAAGAAATTTCAAAGAACCGCTGCGGTCCATAATTTCATCACCCACCCCTTAAGGAAAAACGGTCATGAAATTCTCCGCAGTCTCTCAATCCTTGTCCCGCTGGGCAGGCAGCGCCCGGACGTTCTATGCGGCCGTCGCGTTGATTTTCCTGTGGAGCCTGAGCGGACCCTATTTCCACTACAACGACACCTGGCAGCTGATCATCAACACCTCGACCACCATCATCACCTTCCTGATGGTCTTCCTGATCCAGAACACACAAAACCGCGACAACGACATCCTGCATATCAAGATCGACGAACTGCTGCGCGTGTCCAAGGATGCCCAGAACGCCGTGTTGAGCCTGGATGGCCTGGACCGCAAAGAACTGGAACAACTGCGCAAGCAATACCGCAGCATCGGTGACACCGGCACGGTCAGCTTGAGCTCCAGTTGTGGTGAAAGGGTCGACGATGCGCACCCCAACAAAACCGACTTGAATCAAGCCTGAAAAAAAGGCGGTTGGAAATAATCCAACCGCCGTTTTTGATTTCAGGTGACGCAATCAACCGTCGCCTTGATGACCTTTACCGTAAGTCGAGGCCAGGGCACGGGCTTTTTGCAGACGCTCTTCGAGCTTGGGCAGCGTCTCGTCCACCAGCGCTTTTATCTCAGGCACATCCGACGCCGCGCCTTCTTTCTTGAACAGGGCGATGGCGTCTTCGTTTTCCTTGACCTGCTGCGCGGTGTAGGCGGCGTCGAAGGAGTCGCCGTCCTTGAGTTCAGGCATCAGGGTTTCGGCCTTGTCGACGATCTTCTCGCGCGGGGCCACAGGCAAGTCGAGCTTCTTGGCGATGGCCGCCAAATGCTGGTTGGCCAGGGTGCGTTCGTTGATGACCTCGATGGTGTAGTCCTTGATTTCCTGGGACGACGTCCTGGCGTGGGCCATGCGACTGGTTTCGATATCGGCCATCCCTTTGGCCGAAGCCTGCTCGATGAACTCAGCAGGCGACTGGGCGAAAGCATTGCTGGCGCCGAGGCCCAGCAGCATCGCGAAACTGGCGGTGCGTAACCGGATAGCCATGCGGCTCATGATAGGTTCCTCCAGGGCAAAAATAGGGGCGGGGAAATACGCCCCGCCCTGAATTCGAATTTTCAGGGCGGCAAAGGTTTAGAAAAAACTCGCCAGCGCGACGAACGGTCGTCGTCGCCTCAGGCCGGTTTGCTGGCGAACAGGCCCGGCAACGCGTGCGCCAGGGCGTTAATGGCGAAACCGATAAACATCACGCCACACAGCCTGGTGATCAGGATTTCATGCCGCTGGTACACCGTGCGCACACGCTGGGCGCCCACCACGCCGATCAGAATCGCGTAAGCCAGCAGGCCGCCGATGAAACTCAGCAAGATCAACGACGGCAGCATTGCCCATGTCAGCAACTCGGCACGGCTGGACAGCAGCGCCGTAAAGGTTGCAACCGCCACCGGGTAGGCCTTGGGGTTGGTCAAGCCGAACAGAATGCCGTGCCAGAACGGATGGCGCGCCGCGCCCTGAGGCGCATCGCTGCTGCGGCGCTGGGTGCGAATCGCCCGCCAGCCAAGCCAGAACAAGTACCCACCGCTGAGCACGCCCAGCACATCAAAGGCACTGCTGCCGACTTCCCGCGCGCCCACAATGGCGACCAGCGCCGTACTGCACCACACCACATCACCCAGCAAGTGCCCGCACAGAAAACCCGCCCCGGCGCGACGGCCACGAGACGCGCCGATACCAAATACCGCGAGGACGCCCGGCCCAGGCGTAATCCCATAGATAAAACCCGAAGCAAGAACGGCGAGCAGCAAGGAGGGGGTCATGGACGCGACTCTGACAGGCGATTGAAGGTGCAGCGATTCTGCACGTTCTGGCGCTACGGGTAAAACTGCATGCCTGCATAAGGCTTGGCGCGGCAGGCGTGAAGGCGCGAAGCCAAGTCGCCGACATGCGCCTCGAGCTTGTACCCATCGGGGTCGAGAAAGTAGAACGAGGCACCTTCACTGCGGTTGTCGCGCCACTCCTGCAACTTGGCGTCTCGCAAGCGCGCCACCAGCGCGGCGAACTCGTGGGCGGCGGCGGTGAACGCGTAATGGGTGTAATCCGCCGCAGGTGTGGTTGAACGTGAAGGATCGAGCGACAGGCACAGCCACAAACCGGGCAGTGAGAGGTAGGCGCCCTGGTCCCAGGTGGCGTCGAGCTTAAGCTGCAGCAGCTCATGGTAGAAGCTGACGCTGCGGTTCAGGTCGGTAACGGCAAGGGTCAGGTGGTTGAAGCCTGAGAGCATGAGTGTTTTTTCCTGTGATCGATAGCCTTAGGACAGCACACCTTGCACCTGCCCAATCAGCCACTGCAACCCCGAATCGCCGCCCCGCCGTGCATGCCACGCCAGTTCAACGGCAAACGAGGGGATTTGAAACGGTGGCGGCACGGCCAGCAGATGCTGTTGATCGATGTTGAGCAAGCCCCTGGATGACACCGTCAGAATCAGGTCGGTGCCCTGGATCAGCTGCGGCGCCACGCCCCAATGCGGCAGGCTGATTGCCACATGGCGTCGTTCACGAATGGCCGTCAACGCCCGCTCGATTTCCGGCGTGCCGCTGCCGCGCATTTCCAACAGCACGTGCGGGCGCGACAAATAGGTGGGCAGGTCAAGCACGCCACTGGGCGGCAGGCTGTTGCGGTCGACCAGGCAGCTGTAATGCTCCTCAAACAAAGGCGTGGTGCGCAGTTCGGCGGGCATATCGGGGAATACCCCGGCGGCCAGGTCGATGTCGCCGTTGAGCACGGCGTCTACCATGCCTTCACGGCTGGCCTGGACGATTTGCAGGTCGATGCCAGGGGCTTCACGGCGCAGAAAGCGGACCAGCGCCGGCAGGAAAATCGCCGCGCTGTAGTCCGACATCGCCACGCGAAACCTGCGCTTGGCCGACGCCGGGTCAAACCGGTTCGGCGCCAGCAATGCTTGCACCTGGGCCAGGGCTTCAGCCAAAGGCGTCGCCAACTCCAGGGCTCGCGCGGTCGGCACCAATGTTCCGCCCTGGCGCACCAGCAAGGGGTCACCCAGCAGATCCCGCAAACGCGCCAATGCATGGCTGACTGCCGGCTGGCTCAGGTGCAGACGCTCGGCGGCGCGGGTGACGTGTTGCTCGCTGAGCAAGGCTTCCAGAATCACCAGCAAGTTGAGGTCGACGCGACGCAGATCATTCATCGGCTGCATGCTCAGCATAAGAATTTGGAATTTAAATTTGCGCGACGAATAGCCTAGAGTCCAGCAAAACCTCTGGGAGATTCGAAATGACGACGTTGCATTGGCTGGGTTTGCTGGCGCTGGCGGTGATCGCCGGGGCGGTGGTGCCGTTTCAAAGCGCAATCAACGCCAACCTCGGGCGCGGGCTCGGTCACCCGTTGTGGGCCACGCTGGCGTCACTGTTGGTGAGTATTATCGTGCTGCTGCCGGTCATTCTGGCGCTGCGTTTACCGCTGCCGAGCCTGGCGTTCATCACTCAAGCGCCGTTGTGGATGTGGGCCGGTGGGGCATTTGGCGTGTGCTTTATTTCCCTGGCGCTGATGCTGTTGCCCAAGCTCGGCGCGTCGGGGTTCATTGCCTTGGCCATGGCCGGGCAGATTCTTGCCTCACTGTTGCTCGATCACTTCGGGCTGTTCGGCCTGGTGGAGCGCCAACTGACAACGCCCCGCGTGTTGGGGGCGCTGTTGTTGATTGGCGGCGTGGTGTTGATTCAGTTCAGCAGCACGCCTGCCCGAGCGTTGGCAGCGACAGGCTGATCAGGCCTTGTCGAGCGTACGCAGCTTGTGTGGCAAGCCCCACAACAACAATGCCGCGGCCAACAGGGCGCACATGCCGATCACATACAGCGCCGGGGTGGTGCTGCCGGTGAGGTCCTTGATCCGCCCCACCATCACCGGGCTGACGATGCCGCCGAACTGACCGAGGGTGTTGATCACCGCGATGCCGCCGGCCGCACCGGCTCCCGCGCCCGCCAGCAGTTTGGGCGGCAAGGTCCAGAAGGTCGGGATCGAGGCGATGATGCCCGCGCCCAGCATGCCCAGGGCGATGATCAGGAACGTGGTGTGATCGGCAAAAATACCGGCGCTGAAAAAACCAATCGCCCCCAACACCACCAGGCCACAGACAAACTTGCGCCGCTCGCCAGTGGCGTCCGACAGCCGCCCGATCACCACCATGCTGATCGCGCCGCACACATAGGGAATCGCGGTGAGCAGGCCGATCATCACCGGGCTCTGGGTGCCGGCGCTGCGGATCAACTGCGGTGCCCAGAAGTTGAGCCCGTAGGACGCGACCTGGATCAGGAAGTAGATAAAGCCGAGCATCAAAAAGCCTGGAATGCGGATCGCCGACAGCAGCGAACCCCCGTGCTGATTCGGCTCATGCCTGGCGATTTTGCTCGACAGCAAGGTCTTCTCTGCAGGCGTCAGCCACTGCGCGTCTTCGATACGGTCTTTGAGCAACGTCAGCACCAGAAATCCCAGGCAGATGCAGGGCAAGCCGCCGAGCAGAAACAACCAGTGCCAGCCGCGCATTTGCAACACGCCGTCCAGATGTTCCAACACCAGCCCCGAGAACGGCGCGCCGACCAACCCCGCGAAGGCCGAAGCCAGGAACAGCAGCGAGGTGATGCGCCCACGAAAGTGCTGCGGGAACCACAAGGTCAGGTAATACAGCACGCCCGGCGCGAAGCCAGCTTCCATGGCGCCGATGATGAAACGCAGGCCGTAGAACTGCCACTCGGCGGTGACAAACACCATGGCCGCCGTGGCCAGGCCCCACGACATCATGATCCGCGCGATCCAGCGCCGCGCGCCGACCTTGTACAGCATCATGTTGCTCGGCACTTCGAAGATCACATAGCCGACCACAAACAGCCCGGCACCCAGGCCGTAAGCGGTGTCGCTCAGGCTCAGGTCGGTTTGCAGTTGGAACTTGGCGAAGCTGATGTTGATGCGGTCAAAAAACGCGAACAGGTAGCACACCATGATCAGCGGCATCAGGCGCCAGGCGACCTTGCTGACCAGGGCTTTTTCAGCATCGATCTCGGCGGCCGGGCGCGCGCCGGCCTCTAACGTATTAGTGCTCATGCTTTCTCTCCAGCGGGCTGCTCAACGGCGCCCGATTGTTTTTGTTGTCTGGTGCGGTGTTACAGCGTGGCGATGTAAGCGGGCGGCGGATGCAGGTCGCAATTGCGCCCGGCCTTGGCCACCTGGCCGGGCAGCTCATGGCCAAGCAGCGCCGGCAGTCGGCGGGACATTTGCAGCAGGTGCGGCAGGTCGATCCCGGTAGTAATCCCAACCTCCTCGCACAGGTTGACCAGGTCTTCGGTACAGATATTGCCCGACGCCCCCGGCGCGAACGGGCAGCCGCCAAGGCCGCCCAAGGCCGCATCAAATCGGCGCGCGCCGGCCTCGTAAGCCGCCAGCACATTGCACAAGCCCAGGCCGCGGGTGTTGTGAAAATGCAGGGTCAGATCGCAGGCTGGCACATGCTGCAATACCCGTTTGACCAGGCGCTCAACTTGGCGCGGGTTGGCCATGCCGGTGGTGTCGGCCAGGGTGATGCCCTGGATGCCCAACGCGCGATAGGCATCGACGATTTGCAGCACGCGGTCTTCATCAATCGTGCCTTCGAACGGGCAACCGAAGGTGGTGGCGATGCTGCCGTTGAGGCGTACCGGGTAGTCGGCGGCAACGCTGACGATGTCTTCAAAGGCCGCCAACGAGGCCTCGCAACGCATGCGCATATTTGCCAGGTTGTGGGTCTGGCTGGCGGACATCACCAGGTTCAACTCATCGGCGCGGGACTCGATGGCGCGCAGGGCGCCCTTGAGGTTGGGGATCAGCGCCACATAGATCACCCCGGGTTTGCGCGCGATGCCCTGGAACACTTGCTCGCCATCACGCAATGCGGGAATGGCTTTGGGCGAGACGAATGAACCGGCTTCGATCCGCGAAAACCCGGCCAGCGACAGCTGGTCGATCAACGCGATTTTGTCGGCTGTCTCGACCCAGGTCGGCTCGATCTGCAGGCCATCGCGCGGGGACACTTCCTGCACGATCAGCGGGTCGCAATACTCGGTGATCATTGCACCACTCCAGAGGTTTTCAGGCGTTGGATATCGGTATCGGTCAGGCCGAGGCTGCCGAGGATGTCGTCGGTGTGCTGGCCCAGGGTCGGGCCTTGCCAGTTCACCGCGCCGGGAGTTTCGGACAGCTTGGGCACGATGCCGGGCATTTTTACCGACACGCCGCCAGGCAGTTCGGCATTGAGCAGCATGTCGCGCGCCCGGTAATGCGGGTCGCTGACGATATCGGCCACCGAATAGATGCGCCCGGCCGGCACCTCGGCAGCCTCCAGGGCGCTGAGCACCTGGTCGATGGGCAAGCTGCTGGTCCAGTGGGTGATCGCCGCGTCGAGCAAAGCACTTTTCGCCGCGCGGCCATCGTTATGGGCAAACTCCGGCGCGTCGGCGAGGTCGGCGCGGCCGATGGTGGTCATCAAACGCTTGTAGATCGGGTCACTGTTACCGGCGATCACCACATAGGCACCGTCGGCGGTCAGGTAGGTATTGGACGGCGCGATGCCGGGCAAGGCGCCGCCGCTGCGCTCGCGCACATGGCCGAGCATGTCGTATTCAGGCACCAGGCTTTCCATGAGGTTGAACACGCTTTCGGCCAACGACACATCGACAATCTGCCCGTCGCCCTGCCCGGTCTTGACCCGCAGCAGCGACATCAGCGCGCCGATCACACCGTGCAGTGACGCGAGGGAGTCGCCCAGGCTCACGCCCACCCGCGCCGGTGGCGAATCCGGGTTGCCGGTGGTGTAGCGGATGCCGCCCATGGCCTCGCCGATGGCCCCGAAGCCCGGGCGGTCGCGGTAGGGGCCGGTCTGGCCGTAGCCAGAGATGCGCACCAGGGTCAGCTTGGGGTTGAGGGCGTGCAACACGTCCCAGCCCAGGCCGAGTTTTTCCAGGCCACCGGGGCGCAGGTTTTCGATCAGCACGTCGGCGTCGCCGAGCAATTGCTTGATCAAACCCAGGCCTTCCGGGGACTTGAGGTCCAACGCCAGGGACTTCTTGTTGCGCGATTGCAGGTACCACCACAGCGAAGTGCCTTCGTGCAGCTTTCGCCATTTACGAAGCGGGTCGCCCTGACCCAGGGCTTCGATCTTGATCACCTCGGCGCCAAACTCGGCCATCAGCCGGGCGGCGAACGGCGCGGCAATCAGGGTGCCGATCTCAATCACCTTGATACCGCTCAATGGAGCCGTCATGGGGTGTGCCTCTTATTCTTGGAATGTGAGGCCAAGGCTAGAGGACAGCCGTGGGAGAAATCCAACCGTCAGTTGGCAAGCAGCGTTCGTGGATTGCGAACGGCTACGCCCTGTCGGCGCCCATCAGATCGCTCTCGCGGGCAAGCCCGGCTCCCACAGATGAGCGGGTTTCCATTTGGGAGCCGGGCTCGCTCGCGGTGAGGCCGTGCGTGTCTGAATTACGCTTGCGTCCCGCGCAGGTATTCAAACAGCAGGCGACTCACCGGCGACAGCTGCGCCTGGTCCCGTATCACCACAATCAAACTGCGATCCGACCAGGCATCCGTGAGCGGCACCGCGTGCAACCCCAACGCGCGGCCGAACAGCTCGTAAGCTTTTTGCGGCAGGATGCCGATGCCCATGTTCGCCTGAACCATCCGGCACATCGCATCAAACCCTGGCACGTGGATGCGCAGGCGCAGCATCTTGCCGGCCTCGCGCGCGGCCGCGTGGGTGCGCATATTGATCGAGCTGGCGGCATGCAGGCCAACGTAATCGCTGTCGAGTGTTTCGGCGAACGCCAGGGTTTCGCGTGCGGCCAACGGATGCGCCGCCGGCATCAGTACCACCAGTTTGTCGTGGCGATAGGTCACGCTGGGCAGGCCTTTGGTGTCAGCGTCACTGGAACAGATCCCAAGGTCGGCCACGCCGTCCAGCACGCCCTGTACCACGCCATTGCTGGGGCGTTCTTCCAGGTCGGTTTTCACCTCGGGGTGCAGCGCGCAAAAGCCCCGCAAGTCTTCCGGCAGAAACTGAATGATCGCCGACAGATTGGCCAGCATGCGCACATAACCGCGCACGCCGTGGCTGTGCTCGCCCAGTTCCAGGCCCATTTTTTCGACGTTGAACAGCATCTGCCGCGCATGGTGCAACAGGGTTTCGCCCGCCGCCGTCAGGTCCATGCCCTTGGCCCGGCGCACAAACAGGCTGACGCCCAGCACCTGTTCCAGCTCCATCAGCCGCTTGCTCGCGGCCGACACCGCGATGGCTTCACGGGCTGCCGCGCGAGTCAACGTGCCCTCTTCAAACACCGCAACGAACAGCTGCAAGGTGATCAGATCCAGGCGACGCACCAGGCTCTTGTGCAACATCAACTGCGCTCGGCGGCCAGGCGATTGATCTCGGCCTGCTCCACCACCGCGTTTGGCGCGCCATGGCGCACGGCCGCCAACATGGCCTGGCCGACGGTCTCGGTGCTCACTACCCAGGCGGGTTTGAGCCGGCGCACAAACGTGAGCAGCGGCCCGAGCACGGAATAAAAGGATTGGTACAACGGCGTTTTCGAGCGCACGCCATGCAGCGGCTGGATCACCCCCGGCCGAAACAGGTACACCGCCTTGAACGGCAAGCGCAGCAAGGCGTTTTCGGTTTTGCCCTTGACCCGCGCCCACATCGACTTGCCCGCTTCGGAGCTGTCGGTGCCGGCGCCGGACACGTAGATAAAGGTCATCTGTGGGTTGAGCCGCGCCAGGGTACTGGCGGCGACCAGGGTCAGGTCATAGGTGAGGTGGGTGTACCTGGTTTCATTCATGCCCGCTGACGAAACGCCGAGGCAGAAGAAGCACGCATCGAACCCCTGCAGCAAGTTTTCCAGTGGCTGGAAATCCAGCATGTCGCTGTGCAGCACCTGATGCAGCTTGCCGTGTTCCTGGGTCAAGGGGGTGCGGCCAACGGCGACGACTTCCTGCACATCTGCGGCCAGCAGGCACTCGCGCAGCACGCCCTGGCCGACCATGCCGGTGGCGCCGAATAACAGAACTCTCATGGGGGGACCTCAGCGGCAAGCCGCAAGCTTCGTGCTCAAGTTGAATGCAGTTGAGCCTGTAGCTTATCGCTTGCCGCGTGCGACCGCCCTCTTTAGAACGCGCTGCGGAAAATCTCCTCGATCTGGCGCTGATCGGCGCGCCGCGGGTTGGTCAGCCCACAGGCGTCCTTCAACGCATTGGTGGCCAGCAGCGGAATGTCTTGCAGCTTGGCCCCCAGCTCGCGCAAGCCGGCCGGGATCTCAACCTCCTGGGCCAACGCACGGATGGCGGCGATGGCGGCCTGGGCGCCCTCTTCCTGCGTGATCCCCTTGATGTCGGCGCCCAAGGCGCGCGCCACGTCGCTCAAGCGCTTGGCGCAGACGCTGGCGTTGAAGCTTTGTACGTGGGGCAGCAACACCGCGTTGCACACGCCATGGGGCAGGTCGTAAAGGCCGCCAAGTTGGTGGGCCATGGCGTGCACAAACCCCAGGGACGCATTGTTGAACGCCATCCCGGCGAGGAATTGCGCGTAGGCCATGTTTTCCCGCGCGACCTTGTCGCTGCCGTCGCGTACCGCCAGGCGCAGGTTGGCGCTGATCAGTTCGATTGCCTTGATCGCGCAGGCGTCGGTGATCGGTGTGGCGGCGGTCGACACGTAGGCCTCGATGGCGTGGGTCAACGCGTCCATGCCGGTGGCGGCGGTCAGGCCCTTGGGCATGCCGACCATCAGCGTCGGGTCGTTGACCGACAGCAGCGGCGTGACGTTGCGATCGACGATGGCCATTTTCACGTGGCGGGTTTCGTCGGTGATGATGCAAAAGCGCGTCATCTCACTGGCTGTACCGGCGGTGGTGTTGATGGCCACCAGCGGCAGTTGCGGCTTGCTGGATTGATCAACGCCTTCGTAGTCGCCGATATGCCCGCCATTGGTGGCGCACAAGGCAATGCCCTTGGCGCAGTCATGGGGCGAACCGCCGCCCAGGGAGACCACGAAATCGCAGTGGCCGTGCTGCAACAGCGCCTGGCCTTTCTCGACGTTTTCCACATTGGGGTTGGGCTTGGCGCCATCGTAGATCACCGATTCGATGTCCTGCATCGCCAGCTTCTCGGCGATCATGCTGGCCACGCCCGCTTTGGCCAGGCCCGTGTCGGTGACGATCAGCGCTTTGCGAAAGCCGTAATTGCGGATGGCAGTCATGGCTTCGTGGAGGCAGTCGGTGCCCATGATGTTGACGGCGGGAATGAAGAAGGTGC
The DNA here is from genome assembly GCF_049896685.1 of Pseudomonas sp. TWRC1-2. NCBI lineage: Bacteria > Pseudomonadati > Pseudomonadota > Gammaproteobacteria > Pseudomonadales > Pseudomonadaceae > Pseudomonas > Pseudomonas sp. TWRC1-2. The sequence goes on from NZ_JAFCUU010000004.1 coordinate 544,063, forward strand.
TGCTCATGGCAAATCCTCAGAGGCGTTATGCCTACAGGATCCACCTGAGTTGGCCGCGGCATCTTGATCAGGATCAACGCCAGCTCGTGATAAAGTCACCACCCAGCCGATTTCGAGTAGACCCGCCGCAATGAAGGATTTCCAGGATATTGACGCCCACCTTGAAGACTGGAACGCGCTGCGCAGCGCTGTCGACTTCAGTGGGATTCTGATCGGCAACGGCGCGAGCCGGGTGATTTGGGAAGACTTTGCCTACGACTCGCTGTTTGAAAACGCCCGCACCGTCGAAGAAAAACCCCTCAGCCAATCCGAGCTGAGTGTGTTCGACGCCCTGCAAACCCGCAGCTTCGAGCAAGCGCTGGGCGCACTGAAAACCACCAGCCGGGTCAACAAGGCGCTGGCGGTCAGCTCGGCGGCGCCGCGTAATCGCTACTACGCGATCAAGGAAGCGCTGATCAATACCATCCACGCCGTGCATATTCCGTGGCGCCTGGTGCAACCGTCCACGCTGGCGACGATCAACGCGGAACTGGCCAACTACGCCACCGTTTTCACCAGCAATTACGACCTGCTCAACTACTGGGCCATCCTGCACACGCCGGGCATCGATGACCTGTTTCGCAGCGCCGACTCAAGCTTCGACCTGCGTAACACCCGCACCGATGCCACGCGCATTCTGTACCTGCACGGCGGCCTGCACCTGGTGCGCAACCTCGACGGCACCGCGCGTAAATTGCCGTCCACCGACAGCACGTTGCTGAGCAGTTTTGCCATCAACAACACGATCAAGACCCTGGACGACGTGCCGCTGTTTGTCAGCGAAGGCAAGGTGGAAGAGAAGCTCAAGACCATCCGCAGTTCGGACTACTTGTCGTTCTGTTATGAGCAGTTGCTCGCCCATGAAGGGGCGCTGTGCATCTTCGGCCATGACCTTGGGCCGCAGGATAAGCACCTGGTGGATGCGTTGCGCCAGGCCAGTCTGACGACGCTGGCGATCTCGGTGTCGGGGCGCAGCGATGGGTTTATTCGCCAGCAGAAGCGCCGGTATTCGGAGCTGTTCGAGGGCAGCGGCGTGACGTTGAAGTTTTTTGCGGCGCGCACGCATCCGTTGGGTAATTCGGCGCTCTCGGTGCCGGTCGAGCGCTGATCCCCCGAACAAAGAAGATCAAAATGTGGGAGCGGGCTTGCTCGCGAATGCGGTGTGTCAGTCAACTTATGTGGAGCTGACACACCGCATTCGCGAGCAAGCCCGCTCCCACACTGACTGTATCCAACCTGGAAACACGGTCATTCTTCTGAGCTGTGCACCACCACCAACAACTGCGCCTGCACCTCTCCCACCGAGCGAATCCGGTGGGGTTTCTGCGCATTGAAATGCAGCGCATCGCCGCGCGCCAGAATCACCCGTTCGCTCATGAAATCCACTTCGACCTGGCCTTCATGCACGAACAAAAACTCCTCCCCAACATGCTCCTTGAAGGTCTTGTCAGTGAACTGCGCCGGCGGGTAGATGATGAACGGCAGCAAGCTGCGCTCACTCACCTGATGGGCCAGCACCGCATAACCTGGCGCGGTGTCGGGCCGCTCGTGACTGCGCACCAGGCTGTAGCTGTCGAGGCTGACGCTGTCTTCGCTGAACAGCTCTTCGACCTTCACGTTCAGCGCCTTGGCCAGCTTCAACGCGGCCGCGATCGACGGCGTGTTGAGTCCGCGCTCAACCTTGGACAGGTAACTCTTGGTCATCCCGGATTTTTCGGCCAGGGCTTCAAGGGTCACGCCAAGTTTTTTTCTCAATAATTTCAAACGGATAGACATGTGCTGCGTTTAATCCATGCAGAAAAGCCAAGGCTGCGCCTGCTAATGACACAAAGTGTCATATAGCATCTTTAGTGTCATTTGCGTTCACCCAACGACCTTGCGAGCAGCGGGAGAGCAGCAAACCCGACGTCCATTGAACCACCCAAGGGACACCGATATGGCCAAGACATTAGCACTCCCCAAAGACCAACTGGTCAAGCAAGCACTGATGCAGATGCAAAACACCCTGGCGGATAATACGTGGACCGACCGGCAAAAGCTGGCGCTCACGTGCCGCATCCTGTTCGAGCACGGTCACGACTCTGGTCTGGCTGGGCAGATCACCGCCCGCGGGCCAACGCCTGGCACCTATTACACGCAGCAATTGGGCCTGGGTTTTGATGAGATAACCGCCGGCAATTTGCTGCTGGTCAATGAGGACCTGGAGGTTTTGGAAGGCCACGGCATTCCCAACCCGGCCAACCGTTTTCACACCTGGGTGTACCGTGGGCGGCCGGATGTGAACTGCATCATCCATACGCACCCTACGCATATCGCCGCGCTGTCGATGCTCGAAGTGCCCCTGCAGGTGTCGCACATGGACCTCTGCCCGCTGTACGAAGACTGCGCATTTTTGGAGGCCTGGCCGGGTGTGCCGGTGGGCAATGAGGAAGGCGAGATCATCACCGCTGCGTTGGGCGACAAGCGTGCGATTTTGCTCTCGCACCACGGCCAGCTGTCCACCGGGGCGAGTATCGAGGAAGCCTGCGTGATCGCGCAGTTGATCGAGCGTGCGGCCAAGTTGCAGCTGCTGGCGATGGCGGCAGGCACGATCAAGCCGATCCTGCCGGAACTTGGCCGCGAAGCGCATGACTGGATCTCCAAGCCCAAGCGCCATGGCGCCGCGTTCAACTACTACGCCCGGCAGAACCTGCGGCAACACGCCGATTGCCTGAACTGATTGCCCTTTTTCAAGCGGAGACTCTTTATGTCCAACCCCACTCTTCACGGCATCATCGGTTACACCATCACCCCGTTCAGCGCCGACGGCCAGCGCATTGACCTCGACGCCCTCGGCCGCTCCATCGACCGGTTGATCGACAGCGGCGTGCACGCCATCGCGCCGTTGGGCAGCACCGGCGAAGGCGCGTATTTGAGCGATGCGGAGTGGGATGAGGTCAGCGCCTACAGCCTGGCAAAAATCGCCAGACGCGTACCGACGGTCGTCAGCGTGTCCGACCTGACCACCGCCAAAGCCGTGCGTCGCGCGCGTTACGCCGAAGCCAATGGCGCCGATGTGGTGATGGTGCTGCCGGCCTCGTACTGGAAGCTCAGCGAAGCGGAAATCCTTGCCCACTACGCCGCGATTGGCGAGAGCATCGGCGTGCCGATCATGCTCTACAACAACCCGGCCACCAGCGGCACGGACATGTCGGTGGACTTGATCCTGCGCATCGTCGAGCAGGTGGCGAACGTGACCATGGTCAAGGAAAGCACCGGCGATATTCAGCGCATGCACCAGTTGCATCGTCACAGTGACGTGCCGTTTTACAACGGCTGCAACCCGCTGGCCCTGGAAGCGTTTGCGGCAGGCGCCAAGGGTTGGTGCACGGCGGCGCCAAACCTGATCCCGAAGCTCAACCTGGAGTTGTATAACGCGGTGCTGGCCAATGACCTGACACTGGCGCGGGAATTGTTCTATCGCCAGTTGCCGCTGCTGGAATTCATCCTCAAAGGCGGTTTGCCGGCGACGATCAAGGCCGGGTTGCGGTTGACCGGTTTGGAGGCGGGTGATCCACGCTTGCCGGTGTTCCCGCTGAGTGAAGCGGGGATCGAGCAGTTGAAGACACTGTTGCGCTAGAACCGTGGTCCCTGTGGGAGCTGGCTTGCCTGCGATAGCGAGGGTGACTTCACCACCGCTATCGCAGGCAAGCCAGCTCCCACATTTTGACTGAGTGCATCGGTTACCTAGAGACAAATGACAATAGTTCTCGATATCATTCGCGGCTTTTCTACGTCGTGCTTCGTCAAGAAGGATATCCATGTCTCGTCCCAAGCCCGACCCGTTGTCGGCCGATGCCTTTCGCGGGTTTTATGCAGACATTCTGTATTTCCTGCGCAAACGCACGGACAACGCCAGCGACGCGGCGGACATGACCCAGGATGTCTTCACCCAATGGCTGGACTACCGCGACCGCGCCAAGGTCGAGCAGCCACGGGCGTTTCTGTTCCAGATGGCGCGCAATTTGCTGCGCGATCACTGGCGTAAACAGAAGGTACGGCAGAGCGTCCACTCAGACCCGGCCGCAAGGGACGCCGAGCCGGTCACCGACGAGCAAAACGACCCCATGGCCGCCGCGCAACGCTTGCAACGCCTGGAACAGTTGAAAGAAGTCCTCGCCGAGCTCTCGCCCCGCAGGCGAGAAGCCCTTATGCTGCACCGCTTCGAAGGCCTGAGCCAGGCGCAGATCGCCGAGCGCATGGGCATTTCGACCAGCATGGTGGAAAAGCACATCGCCTTGGCCCTGCTGCATTGCAAGCGACGCCTTCAACACGAACCCGGCACGGAGCAGCCAGAATGAACCGCCTGAGCGACCTTGACGCGCTGGACATCGAAGCGAGCGACTCCATCGATGCCCAAGCCGCCAGCTGGTTTGCCCGCAACCGCAGTCACATGGGGCGCGCCGACCGCAGGGCCTTTGCTGCCTGGCAGGCCGAACCCGCCCATGCGCGTGCCTATGCTGAGTTCGAGCAACTGTGGGCCGACCTCGCCCAGTTGCAGCAATTGAACAAACCGGTGCCGTTGCCCAAGCGCAAGCCGTCGCTCTGGCGCCCTGCCCTGGCAGTGGCGGCCGCGCTGGTGTGCGCCGTGCTGGCCACACCTATCGGCGCACCGCGCGAGCTTTATCACAGCCAGATTGCCGCGCATGCCAAAGGCATGCGCACCCTGAACCTGCCCGATGGCAGCACCCTGTACGTGAATGCCAACACACGCCTGCGCGTGGATTTCAGCGCCCACCAACGCATCCTTCACCTGGACAAGGGTCAGCTCTACATCGACGTCGCCGCCGACGAGGAACGGCCGCTGTACGTGCAAGCCGGCGAGGCGAATGTGCGGGTGGTCGGCACCGGTTTCGATGTGCGGCGCAGCCAGCAGCAGCTGGTGGTCAGCGTCGCCCATGGCCAGGTGGCGTTCGAGCCCGACAGCAAAAGCCCGGTGAGCGTGCTCGGCGCTCAACAACGCGCTATCTACAGCTACGCCAAGGGCACAGTGCAACAACAAACCCTGAGTGCTGAAGAAGTGGCGGACTGGCGCAGCGGGCACCTGTCGTTTCGCAACCGCGACCTCGCCAGCCTGATCGACGAGCTGAGCCTCTATCGGCCGCAGGCACCGCTGCAGGTCAGCAAATCAGTGGCACACCTGAAGGTCTCGGGCAATCTGGATGTGAATGACCCGGACGCCCTGCTCAACGCACTGCCTGCCCTGCTGCCGGTGAAAACCGTGGCCTCGGCCGATGGTGTGGTGAGAATCGAACCCATCAAGTAAGACCGGCACAGCCACACTTGAGAATATTTTGCATTCGCATGTGTGGTTTTTTTGGCCTGCCCCGTCTTCCTCCCGACTGTGTTTGATACGCACACCTTTTTGGCTATTTAGCCACCCCGGGGGATTTCATGTTTCGCGCGCCTTGCCACGCTTCGCACCTGTTTGTTCGACCGACGCTGATTGCCACCTGCCTGGCGTTCAGCCTCAATGCCCAGGCCGAGTCTTTCAAGCTGCAACTGCCCGCCCAGTCGCTGGCCACGTCCCTGAGCCAAGTGGCGCAGCAGGCGAAAATCCAGCTGCTGTTCGATGAAACACTGCTCAAGAACGTGCAGGCGCCGGCGCTCAATGGCGACTTCACTCCCGACGTGGCGATTCGCAGCCTGCTCAAAAACGGCGAGTTCACCCTGATCAAGGTCGGCACCACCTACGTGGTCCGCCCCGACGAGGGCAAGACCACCCAGAGCAGCGCGATTCAGCTGGACGCACTCAGCGTCATCGGCACCGGTAACGAAGTCGACTCAAGCACCGTCAACCGCTCCACCCTCAGCCAGGCCGACATCGACCGCTACCAGTCCAATAACATTCCCAGCCTGTTGCAGACCTTGCCCGGCGTGAGCCAGGGCGGTTCGCTCAAACCCGGTGGCCAGACCATCAACATCCGTGGTTTCGGCGATGCCGAAGATGTGCCGATGACCGTCGACGGCGCCACCAAAAGCGGCTTTGAGCGCTACCAGCAAGGCACGGTGTTTATCGAGCCCGAGCTGATCAAGAGCATCGAGGTGGAGAAAGGCCCCAACTCACCGTTCACCGGCAACGGCGGCTTTGGCGGCACGGTCAACATGACCACCAAAGATGCCCCGGACCTGCTCCAGGACGGTCGCAACAGCGGCGCGATGCTCAAGTACGGCTACTCCAGCAACGACCACGAACAGGTTTACAGCGGTGCCGTGTATGGCCGCACCGACGACGGCCGTTTCGACGCGCTGGCCTACCTGACCCAGCGCGACGGCGGCGACATGAAAGTCGCCGCCAAGCTGCCCAACGACAACAACGAATACCCGGTCAACCCGCAGCGCCTGCCCAACAGCGCCCAGGATGTGGACGGCAAGTTGTTCAAGGTCAACGCCCACTTGACCGAAGAACACAGCGTCGGGTTTTCCTACTCGCGTTCCCACAGCAATCGCTGGACACCGTTTTCTGCTGCCAGCTACCCGACGCCGCCGACCCAGGCCAACATCGATCGCTACGGCTATGAAGGGGCGTTGAAGCGTTTTTTAGCCCAACGTGACACCGTCGACACCACCTGGTCGGGCAAGTATGAATACCAGCCCGTGGACAACCCGCTGGTGGACCTGACCGTCAAATATTCCCAGTCCAACACCGACCAGACCGACGAGCGCGACGCCACGGCGTTTTTCCAGCTGGCCACCGGCGGGCGCAAGATGGACACGTCCTACACCGACAAAAACCTCGACATCCGCAACGTCAGCCTGTTTGACACCGGGCCCTTGCAGCATGCCGTCACCGTGGGTGGGCAGATCCGCAAGCACATCCGCGAAACCGAGATGTGGATGCCGGGCACCACCTACAACACGGCGCGCTACAACTACGGGCATTTCCAGCCGGGTTTCATGCCCCACGGCAAGGTCGATACCCAGAGCTTCTTTGTCCAGGATGCGGTGACCGTGGGCGATGTGACCATCACCCCGTCCCTGCGCTACGACCACGTGCGCAACCGCGGCGAAGCCAACGATGCGCCGTACTACAACAACCCGGACCCGTCGTTCGGCCACGATTACAGCGACCGCACCTACACCGGCTGGTCGCCACGCCTGGCGTTGTTCTGGAACGTCACGCCGAACCTGGGGTTGTTCGCCAACTGGAGCAAAACCTGGCGCGCGCCGGTCATCGACGAGCAGTATGAAGTGCAAGGCCTGGGCAGCCGCACTGCCACCAGCGTCGACCTTGACCCGGAGCGCATCACATCGATCACCGTGGGCAGCGTCGTCAGCTTCGATAACCTGATCGCCCACGACGACAACCTGCAAGTGCGCACCACGCTGTTCCACAACAAAGTCGAAGACGAAATCTTCAAGTCCACCGGCGTCGGCTGCCAGAACCAGGCCGTCAACGGCGGCACGATTTCCAGCGCCTGCCCGGCCGGGGCGATGCCCAATTACCGCAACATCGGCGGCCTGACCATCAAGGGCTTTGAACTCGAATCGTTCTATAACTCCACCTACCTGTTTGGCTCGGTGTCGTTCGCCTACGCCAAAGGTGATCACCAAGGCGCCTACACCAACCCATGGGGGCCGGATGTGGCGGCACGTGACATTCCACCGACCAAATGGGTGCTGGTGCTGGGCACCAATATTCCCGCCTGGGATGCCCAGGTGGGCTGGATAGGCCAGTTCATCGGCGTCACCGACCGCTTGCCCAGCGACACATATTCCGGCGGGCCGGGCAGCAGCGTGGGCGACTTGTTCTACGACCAGTACGGTAACAAGGCCTACAACACCCAGGGACTGTTCGCCAAATGGAAACCGCAACAGGCTTACCTGAAAGGCACCGAGGTGAATGTCACCGTGGACAACCTGCTCAACAACGACTTCCGCCCGGCCCTGAGTGGCGACCGTGCCTACACCAAAGGGCGCGATGCGAAGATCAGCATTACGCGGTTCTTCTAAGGTAGGCGCTGCGGGTGTCTGGGTTAGTCTGCACGACCGAGGCGAGCCCTTCGCAGCCTCGCTAAAGCTCGACAGCTCCCACATGGATCTCCATTTGCTCGCGATCTTCGGTGGGCGCTGTCGAGGCGGCGAAGGCGGCGGCACTGCCAACCCGAGCGTTTGCAACTGTACGGATAAATCCGCACCCAGCTGTAGGCCAGCAATCGGCGAGGGTTGTGGCTAGATGGGCTTCCCTTGAAGCCCTCTCGATTCGGGTCCCCATCATGAGCTCGCGCGAAAACACCGGCATGGCCCTCGGCCTGCTGGGCGTCATCATCTTCAGCCTCACCTTGCCGTTCACCCGCATCGTCGTGCAGGAAGTCCATCCGTTGCTCAACGGCCTGGGCCGCGCCTTGTTCGCGGCGATTCCGGCGGCGGCGCTGTTGCTGTGGCGCCGCGAGCGCTGGCCCACCTGGCGCCAGGTGCGCGGGCTGTGCCTGGTGATAGCTGGCGTGATCCTCGGTTTCCCGGTGCTATCAGCCTGGGCCATGCAAACCTTGCCAGCCTCCCATGGCGCGCTGGTCAACGGCCTGCAGCCGCTGTGCGTGGCGCTGTATGCGGCGTGGCTGTCCCATGAGCGGCCGTCAAAAGCCTTCTGGGCCTGTGCGGCGCTGGGCAGTGCATTGGTGTTGAGTTACGCGTTGATCACCGGTGCCGGCAGTGTCCAGGCCGGTGATTTGCTGATGCTCGGCGCGATTGCCGTGGGCGGCCTGGGGTATGCCGAAGGTGGCCGCCTGGCCAAGGAAATGGGCGGCTGGCAGGTGATCTGCTGGGCGCTGGTGCTGTCGACGCCGGTGTTGATCGGCCCGGTGTGGTACCTGGCGGCGCAGCATCAAGGGGCGATTTCCACGCGTGCCTGGTGGGCGTTTGGTTACGTGTCGCTGTTCTCGCAGTTCCTGGGGTTCTTCGCTTGGTACGCCGGGTTGGCCATGGGCGGCATTGCGCGGGTCAGCCAGATCCAGTTGCTGCAGATCTTCTTCACCATCGCGTTTTCGGCGTTGTTCTTTGGTGAGCATATCGAGCCGATCACCTGGCTGTTTGCCTGCGGGGTGATCGTGACGGTGATGCTGGGGCGCAAGACGGCGGTGCAGCCAGCGCCTGCCGCCAAGGTGAACGCAATCTAATGAGAAAGCAGGCTTGTGTGGAAGCTGGCTTGCCTGCGATGCAGACAACTCGGTCTATCAGAAAACCGAGGTGACGCCATCGCGGGCAAGCCCGGCTCCCACAGGGACCGTGTTTAGTTCAAGAACCCATCCGCGCGCAGCAGGGTTTCCAGGCAGTGTTCGCTGATCTGGTAGAACGCCTTCAGCGCCTGGATTTTCTCCAGCAACTGCGCGTTGTCCACCGGCTCGCTGCGCTTGATCGCCAGGATCATCTTGTTCTTGTTGGTGTGTTCCAACGAGATGAACTCGAACACCTTGGTCTCATAACCGCAGGCCTCAAGGTACAGCGCACGCAGGCTGTCGGTGACCATTTCCGCTTGTTGGCCCAGGTGCAGGCCGTATTGCAGCATCGGCTTGAGCAGCACCGGGCTCTGGATCTGCAGGCGAATCTGTTTGTGGCAGCACGGCGAGCACATGATGATCGACGCGCCCGAACGAATACCGGTGTGGATCGCGTAATCGGTGGCAATGTCACAGGCATGCAGCGCAATCATTACGTCCAGGTCGCTCGGCGCCACGCTGCGCACGTCACCGCACTTGAACACCAGCCCCGGGTGTTCCAGGCGTGCGGCCGCGCTGTTGCACAACGTCACCATGTCTTCGCGCAGTTCCACGCCAGTCACTTCGCCCTCGGCCTTGAGGGTGTTGCGCAGGTAATCGTGGATGGCGAAGGTCAGGTAACCCTTGCCCGAACCGAAATCGGCGACGCGCACCGGCTGGTCCAGTTTCAGCGGCGACGAGGTCAGCGCATGGCTGAACACTTCGATGAACTTGTTGATCTGCTTCCACTTGCGCGACATCGACGGGATCAGCGCCTGCTTGGCGTCGGTCACGCCCAGGTCAGCGAGGAATGGCCGGCTCAGGTCAAGAAAGCGATTTTTCTCGCGGTTGTGCTCAGCGGACGGCGCCTCACGCAGTTGCTGGGGCTTGCTTTTGAACAGCGAGCTTTTGTTCTTCTTGCTGTATTCCAACTGCGCTTCGTCGGTCAGCGCCAGCAAATGCGCATTCTTGAACGAGGTAGGCAGCAGCGCGGCAATCGCTGCCACGCCCTCGGCCAGCGGCAAGTTCTTGGTGATATCGCGGGTCTTGTAGCGGTAGACGAAGGACAGGCAGGCCTGCTCCTTGACCTCGACCGGCTTGATGATCAGCCGTTGCAACTCGGCTTCTTCACCCACGTACTTGGCCAGCACCAGCTTGATAAACGCTTTCTGCGCCAGGCTTGCGCTCAGCAGTTCGATGAACTGGGCGTGATGATCCGGCGCAGGGCGGGCAGGTTGAGCGGTGACGGACATGAACAAAAACGCCTCGGGCTGGGAATGCCGGGCATTTTAGGGGGGATGAAGGTTTAGGGCACGGGGTTATTTGATCAACGGTCGACTCGTCCAACCTGCACAGCTCCAAATGTGGGAGGGGGCTTGCCCCCGATGACAGTGTGTCAAGCAACTCATTTGGAGCTGATACACCACAATCGGGGGCAACCCCCCTCCCACATTTTTGCTTCAGTGGAGTTTGGGTTATTCGAGTACGACCAGGCGGTTGGGCAGTTCATTACGGGTTTGCGTCACCGGCACATGCACCTTGAGCAACTCGCCGCAGGCCTCGATGCACGCAATAAACCCGGCCAACGTCTGCCCCTGCTTCACCTGCTGGGTGAACGCCTTGACGATGGCGTCCCAACTGCCGTCATCCAGGCGCTTGGAAATGCCCTCGTCCACCAGGATTTCCACATAGCGCTCCGCCTCGCTGACAAAAATCAGCACCCCAGTGCCGCCCAGCGTGTGGTGCAGGTTCTGCTCCAGAAACTGGCGGCGCGCCAGGTTGGACGCGCGCCAATGCCGCACTGAACGCGGGATCAGACGCGTGGTGACTTTCGGCAAGCGAAACACCAGGCACAACACGATAAACGTCGCCCACTGTGCCAGCAGCAAGGTGTACATGGTCAGGTAGCCCGACAGGTAGTGCACGATGCCAGGCACCACCAGGGCGATCAGACTGGCCCAGAGCAGCGGGATGTACGCGTAATCATCGGCACGCGCGGCCAGCACGGTGACCAATTCGGCGTCGGTGGTTTTTTCGACCCGAGCGATCGCCTCAGCGACCTGGCGTTGCTCGTGTTCACTCAGTAGTGCCATGGTTGTAGATGCCCCTTTCTAGTTATTGTCATTACCAGCCACCCGAGGCCCCGCCACCGCCAAAACCACCGCCGCCGCCTCTGAAGCCACCACCGCCGCCCCCGCCACCGCCGCCGCGTCCACTGCTGCTGAGAATCGCCAGCAGGATAGCGCCAACGGGCAGCCCCAGCCGATTGCACAGCCACAACACACCGATCAACAGGATGAACAGGCCGATGGAAAACCCTGGATTATCCTTGGCGAAATTCGCATCCGCCACATGCGCCGGCACGGCCAGAGGCTCGCCACCCACCACCTGCACCATCGCCGCCACACCGTCGCTGATGCCCTGGCTGTAATTGCCGGCCTTGAACTTGGGCGCGATCACCTGGTTGATGATCACCCACGACTGCGCGTCGGTCAGCACACCTTCGAGGCCATAGCCGACTTCGATGCGCAATTTGTGCTCATCACGGGCGACGATCAACAGCGCGCCATTGTCCTTGCCCTTCTGCCCGATGCCCCACTGGCGACCCAATTGGTAACCGTAGTCTTCAATGGGCACGCCTTGCAGGTCGGGCACGGTGACCACCACGATCTGGTCGCCCGAGGTTTGCTCCAGCGTCTGCAACTGCTGGGTGATCTGCGCGCGGGCTGCCGGGTCGATCATCTGGGCGCTGTCCACCACCCGCCCGGTCAAGGCCGGGAACGTCAATGCCGCCTGGGCGGCACCCACGCAGGCCAGCAACCACAGCGCCAAGCCTATCCGTAATAAACGCATCGACACCTCAGAGAAGCCTTATTTGAACTTCACTTGCGGCGCTTTATCGGCATCGGCGCTGGTGGCTTCAAACGTGGCGCGGATCGGCAAGTCGCTGTACATCACGCTGTGCCACAGGCGGCCAGGGAAGGTACGGATTTCGGTGTTGTAGGCCTGCACGGCCTGGATAAAGTCACGGCGAGCCACGGCAATGCGGTTCTCTGTGCCTTCAAGTTGCGATTGCAGGGCCAGGAAGTTCTGGTTGGCTTTCAGGTCCGGGTAGCGCTCGGACACCACCATCAAACGGCTGAGGGCGCCGCTCAAACCATCCTGGGCTTGCTGGAACTGCTTGAGTTTTTCCGGGTTGTCGAGGGTGCTGGCATCCACCTGAATCGAGGTGGCCTTGGCCCGCGCTTCGATCACGGCGGTGAGGGTATCTTGCTCATGGGCTGCGTAGCCCTTGACCACTTCCACCAGGTTGGGGATCAGGTCGGCGCGGCGCTGGTACTGGTTCTGCACCTGGCCCCAGGCCGCCTTGGCCTGTTCATCCAGGGTCGGAATAGTGTTGATGCCGCAACCGCTCAGCACTGTGCTGATCAATAGCAAAGCGGCGGCTTTCAAGCCCCAGCGGTAACCTTGTGCTGCTTGCATAGTGTTTCTCCTGCCCAAACTTGATGGAAGATGACGACTAACCCTTTAAACCACGCGCTTGGGGCATAATCCGCCGCCACCACTGGATTGCATTGAGCCAATCAGCTAAAAAGATGCCCAGCGCGAATAAGAGTTCACAAGTGTCGTGCATTTAGTGCAATAACACTCGAACAACAACATATGTTCCCCACATTTTGGCAGAGCGGCGCATTTTCGCTGTGCAGTAGCCGAAAAAGGATATTCATGAAGAAGCTGTGTTTGCTCGGCCTTGTTGCCACTCTGGCCACTCACCCCGTCTGGGCAGAAACAAAGCCTGCTGCGCTTAAAGACAAGGACGCCTTTGTCAGCGACCTGCTCAAGCAGATGACCCTGGATGAAAAGATCGGCCAATTGCGCCTGATCAGCATCGGCCCCGAAATGCCCCGCGAGCTGATCCGCAAGGAAATCGCCGCCGGCCGCATCGGCGGCACCTTCAACTCGATCACCCGCCCGGAAAACCGTCCGATGCAGGACGCGGCCATGCGCAGCCGCTTGAAGATCCCGATGTTCTTCGCCTATGACGTGATCCACGGCCACCGCACGATCTTCCCGATCAGCCTGGCCCTGGCCTCCAGCTGGGACATGGACGCCATCGGCCGCTCCGGGCGCATCGCCGCCCAGGAAGCCGCCGCCGACAGCCTCGACATCACCTTTGCGCCGATGGTCGACATCTCCCGCGACCCACGCTGGGGCCGTACCTCCGAAGGCTTCGGTGAAGACACCTACCTGGTCTCGCGCATTGCCGAGGTCATGGTCAAGGCCTTCCAGGGCACCAGCCCCGCCAATGCCGACAGCATCATGGCCAGCGTCAAGCACTTCGCCCTGTACGGCGCGGTGGAAGGCGGTCGCGACTACAACGTGGTCGACATGAGCCCGGTCAAGATGTACCAGGACTACCTGCCGCCGTACCACGCGGCAATCAAGGCCGGTTCCGGCAGCGTGATGGTGGCGTTGAACTCGATCAACGGCGTGCCCGCCACCGCCAACACCTGGCTGATGAACGACTTGCTGCGCAAAGACTGGGGCTTCAAAGGCCTGGCCGTCAGTGACCACGGCGCGATCTTCGAGCTGATCAAGCACGGCGTGGCCAAGGACGGGCGTGAAGCGGCCAAGCTGGCGATCAAGGCCGGCATCGACATGAGCATGAACGACTCGCTGTATGGCAAGGAATTGCCCGGGCTGCTCAAGTCCGGCGAAATCGAACAGAGCGACATCGACAACGCCGTGCGCGAAGTGCTCGGTGCCAAGTACGACATGGGCCTGTTCAAAGACCCTTACCTGCGCATCGGCAAGGCCGAAGACGACCCGGCCGACACCTATGCCGAGAGCCGCCTGCACCGCGCCGACGCCCGTGATATCGCGCGGCGCAGCCTGGTGCTGCTGAAAAACCAGAACGACACCCTGCCGCTGAAAAAGTCCGCGACCATCGCGCTGGTCGGCCCGCTGGCCAAGGCCCCTATCGACATGATGGGCAGCTGGGCTGCCGCCGGTAAGCCTGAACAATCGGTGACCCTGCTCGACGGCATCAATGCCGTGATCGGCGAAAAAGGCAAAGTGATCTACGCGCGTGGCGCCAACATCACCAACGACAAGGCCGTGGTCGACTACCTCAACTTCCTCAACTTCGATGCGCCGGAAGTGGTGGATGACACCCGCCCAGCCCAAGTGCTGATCGACGAAGCGGTGAAAGCGGCGAAGGACGCTGACGTGGTGGTGGCGGCCGTAGGTGAATCGCGTGGCATGTCCCACGAATCCTCGAGCCGCACCGATTTGAACATCCCGCAAAGCCAGCGCGACCTGATCAAGGCCCTCAAAGCCACCGGCAAACCGTTGGTGCTGGTGCTGATGAACGGCCGCCCACTGTCGATTCTCGACGAGAACCAACAAGCCGACGCGATCCTCGAAACCTGGTTCGCCGGCACCGAAGGCGGCAACGCGATTGCCGACGTACTGTTCGGTGACTACAACCCGTCGGGCAAGCTGCCGATCACCTTCCCACGTTCGGTGGGGCAGATTCCGACCTACTACAACCACCTGAGCATTGGCCGGCCCTTCACGCCGGGCAAGCCGGGCAACTACACCTCGCAATACTTCGATGACGTCACCGGGCCGCTGTTCCCATTTGGCTATGGCCTGAGCTACACCAAGTTCAGCCTGTCCGACATGGCGCTGTCGTCCACGACCCTGAACAAGACCGGCAAGCTCGACGCCAGCGTCACGCTGAAAAACACCGGCAAGGTTGACGGCGAAACCGTGGTGCAGCTGTATATCCAGGACGTGGCCGGCTCGATGATCCGCCCGGTGAAGGAGCTGAAAAACTTCCAGAAGGTCATGCTCAAGGCCGGTGAAGAGCGCACGCTGCACTTCACCATCACCGAAGAAGACCTGAAGTTCTACAACACCCAACTCAAATTCGCCGCGGAACCGGGTCAGTTCAATGTGCAGATCGGGCTGGATTCCCAGGATGTGCAGCAGCAGACGTTCGAGTTGCTGTAATACGTGCAGCCCCCTCTTCGTGTGAGAGGGGGCTTGCGCCCTTCCCCGTCTCAGTCAGTAAAAAGTCAGCGTTCCCTCCCCGCTTCAAGCCAAGTCCTACATCACGCTCCCGGCCTACTCACGCACGCTATTGACCCGAAATAACTGTGCAGGTGTGTGGACCATGTCGCCCCCGAAAACCGTTCGAGCGCCCGCAACACAGGCGCCCGCTCAATCACCATTCAAGCCAGCGGCTGTCGCCCTCTGTGTGCTCGGATGCCTGTCGAGCCTGTCGGTTCAAGCAACCAGCTACGTCGAACAAGGTCGCTTGCACGATGCAGCCAGCTGGCACAGTCCAGAGTTCAACAAAGACTGGGGGCTGGGTGCAATCGGTGCCGACGACGCCTACGCCAGGGGGTTGAGCGGCACAGGGGTGCGGGTGGGGGTTTACGATTCTGGAACCGATGTGCGCCACCCTGAATTTGCCGGCAAGCCCCATTCCGGCGTGCGCCTGGCCGACCCTGGCTGCATGAGTGAGACGGTGCTGGCCGATGGCTGCTTTTTCAGCGAGGGTGAGCGTTCAGCGGTGAACGTCATCGACTCACTGCCTCCCGAAGCCTTGCTTGGCCTGGAGGAGGCCATTGCCAATGGCGACATCACCCGCGAAGAGCTTGATAACTATCTGAAAAATGTGAGCACTCAGTACAACGCTCACGGCACTCACGTTGCCGGCAGGATAGTCGCCAACCGTGATGGCTCTGGCATCCAGGGCGTGGCCTACGGCGCCCACATGAGTGCCGTGCGCAAATTCAGTAACAGTTACCTTGGCGGGCCGGGTTTAAGCCCTTTCAGCGTCACCAACGTGACGCCTGCGGCCGTGAGCATGGCCTACGCGCAACTGCACGAACAGCAGGTACGCGTGGTCAATCACAGTTGGGGCACACCTATGCCCCTGGCGGGTGAGGCAGAACTCGACGCCTTCCTGGCCGAGATAAATCAATATCAAGAGCTCAAGGCCACAGCCGAGGGTGCAATCAAATACGGCATGTTGCAGGTATGGGCAGCGGGCAATACCGACACGGCCAACGCCTCGCCCCAAACAGCACCGTTTACCGGCGTCCATTCGAGCCTGCCCCGCGCAATCAAGGCGCTGGAGCCCTATTGGCTGACCGTGGTCAACCTCGATCAAAGCCTGACATTGAGCGATCGCTCCTACCGTTGCGGCTTCAGCAAAGACTGGTGCCTGGCAGCACCCGGAACGAATATCACCTCAGCCTGGGTGGCGGGTTCGATCACCACCGAAAACCACCATGACGCCGACGGCGAAGTCGATGGTTTCAAGGTGACCGGCGACAATCCCGCGTTCAACTACCTCACCGCCTCCGGCACCTCCATCGCCGCACCGCACGTGACCGGCGGGCTGGCCCTGCTGATGGAACGCTTCCCCTACCTCGACAACCCGCAAATCCGCGACGTGTTGCTGACCACCGCCACCGACCTGGGCGAGCCTGGCGTAGACGACGTCTATGGCTGGGGCCTGATGAACCTGAAAAAAGCCATCGATGGCCCCGGCCAACTGCGGGTCGACACCGTGGTCAACATGGACCGCCCCGCCGGCGGCGCCAGGGTCTGGCAAGGCGGCGCCTGGGACGACTGGCGTAACGACATCAGCGGCCCGGGGCACCTGGAAAAAACCGGCATCGGCTGGCTGCGCCTGAGCGGCAACAACAGCTTTGCCGGCGTCACGCTCAAAGCGGGTGTTCTGGAGCTGGACGCCACCAATAACCTCAAGGGTGACGTTAACCTCGAAGGCGGTCTGCTGCGCCTGAATGGTTTGCTGGCCGTCGAGGGCAACTACCAACAGGCCGCCGGTTCAACCCTGATGACCGGGCTGACCAGCCAAACGGCCCAGGCCACATTGCAGGTCCAAAATCAGGCGTCCATCAACGGCGGCTCGTTGTACCTGAGTGCGCAACCCAACCACTATTACCTGGGCCAGCGTTACAGCATCCTTCAAGCCCAAGGTGCGTTGAATGGCGAATTTACCTCGGTAGACCGCCGCGAGTTCTCGCCTTTCCTCAGCGTTTCCCAGGTCAAGCAAGGCAATCACTTGCTGGTGGAGTTTGGCCGCGGTCAGTCACTGGCATCAGCTGCGCAGACTGCCAACCAACGCGCCGTCGCCAATGCTGCGGATGCTGAAACCCAACCCTCGCCGCTGCTGCAACGCCTGACCGCGCTGTTTCCCGAGCAGGCACCTGCAGCCCTGGACCAATTGAGCGGCGAACTGCATGCCAGCACCCAAGCGGTGCTGATTGAAAACAGCCGTGTCGTGCGCCAGGCCGCACTCGACCGTCAGCGCCTGGCGCAAGACAGCCGCGACGCCGCACTCGACGCCAAGAACCAGGGCGTCTGGGTGCAACTGCCGCGTCAATCCGGCCAACTCGCAGGCAACAGCAACACCACGCGCACTCACCACAACGGCACGGGCCTGCTGTTGGGGTTCGACCACACGCTGGAGCAAGGCACTCGCGTGGGCGTGGTTGCCGGCAGCGGCCGCACGGAGGTGAGGGCCGGTTCGCGTGGCAAAGCCAGCGTCGACACCTACCAATTGGCCCTGCATGCCGGCCACACATGGGACGCGTTCGGCGTGTATGGCGGCATCGCCTATGCGCAACATGAGATCGAGACAACACGCCGCGTCAGCTTCCCCGGCGTCGACAACCGCCTGACCGCCACATACGCCAGCCGCACCGTGCAGGCGTTTGCCGAGGCCAACTATAGGTTCAGCCATGCCTTCTGGGACTGGCAGCCGTATCTGCAACTGGCCAACGTGCAACAGCGCAGCGAAGGCTTCAAAGAGCGCGGCGGCATGGCTGCACTGAAGGGCAAACGCTCGAAGGAAAACGTCAACCTGACCACCGGCGGTGTGCGGGTCAACCTCGACCTGGGCAAGGCGCAGATCGGCCCGTCATGGCTGAGCCTGCGTGGCGGCCTGGCCTATACCCATGCAAGCGGCGACCTGCAACCAACCACTCAGGCCGCCTGGGACGGCGGCCGCGTGATGAGCGTCAGCGGCGCGCCGTTGGATCGCCTCAGCACCCGCCTGGAACTGGGCGCCACCGCGCACCTGAGCCGCGACAGCACGTTGGACTTGGGCTTCAGCCAACAGCGCGGTGAGCGCACGCGCGACCAAAGCCTTACGGCGCAGTACAGGTTGCAGTTTTAGTCAGCAAAGGGCGGGGGCGCCCTACCCCCGCCGATCCAACAGGTTCACCACCAACCGATCAATCCAGCCCCACACCCGCTGCTTGACCCGCCGCCACAACGGCCGCGACTTCCACGCCTCCAGGCTCACGGCCTGGCTCTTGGCAAAATCGCGTTCGAAACTGCCGGCCACGGCCAGCGTCAATTGCGGGTCCAGCGCTTCCAGGTTGGCTTCCAGGTTGAAGCGCAAATTCCAGTGGTCGAAATTGCACGAGCCGATGCTCACCCAATCGTCCACCAGCACCATTTTCAGGTGCAGAAAGCACGGCTGGTATTCGAAAATCTGCACGCCGGCACGCAACAAACGCGGGTAATAACGGTGCCCGGCATAGCGCACCGACGGGTGATCGGTGCGCGGGCCGGTGAGCAGCAAACGCACATCCACCCCACGCCCCGCCGCGCGTCGCAAGGCACGGCGCACGCTCCAGGTCGGCAGAAAATACGGCGTGGCCAGCCAGATTCTTTGCTGGCCGCTGTTCAAGGCGCGGATCAGCGACTGCAGGATATCGCGGTGCTGACGCGCGTCGGCATAGGCAACGCGCCCCAGGCCTGGCCCGGTGGCCGGCACCTTGGGCAGGCGCGGCAAACCAAAATGGGTAGCGGGCTTCCATTCACGGCGAGCGGCATTGGCGTGCCATTGCCGCTCGAACAGCGCTTGCCAGTCCAGCACCAGCGGGCCGCTGATTTGCACCATCACTTCATGCCATTCGGCCGTGTCATGCCCTGGCGTCCAGAATTCATCGGTCACGCCGGTGCCGCCGATCACGGCAACGCTCTGGTCAATCAGCAACAGCTTGCGGTGGTCGCGGTACAGATTGCGCATCCAGCGCCGCCAGCTCAGGCGATTGTAGAACCGCAGCTCCACGCCCGCGTCGGTCAGGCGCTTACGCAAACCCAGGGTAAACGCCAGGCTGCCGTAATCATCAAACAGGCAGCGCACCCGCACGCCGCGCTCGGCGGCGAGCACCAGCGCCTGCACCATGGCGTCGGCGCAGGCGCCGGCTTCCACCAGGTACAACTCCAACTCGACTTGCCGCTCAGCGCGGGCAATGCCCGCCAGCATCTGCGGAAAGAAACGCGGGCCGTCGATCAGCAACTCGAAACGGTTGGCGCTGCGCCATGGGAAGACTGCGCCGCTCACGTCAGCGCGCCGTAAAAATCAGCACCGCACCCACCGGCACCGACAAACTGATCGACTTGAGCCCCGCCGCTTTGCGCAAGGTCGCCACGCCCGGCGCCAGGTCAAAGTCTTCGGCATGCAACACCACCGGCTCCAGGGTCACCACTTGAAAGCGTCGGTCATCCAGGCGCGTGGCCAGCAGTTCGGCGCTGTAGGTTTGGGTCTTGCCGTGCAACGTCACACTCAACGGCAGGCGCAATTCCAGCTGCGCGCCGGGGGCCAGATCGTTGATGGGTTGCAGGTTGATCTGCGCACTGATCAGCGCTTCGGGGAAGGTCTTGATGTCGAACAGGTCATTGCGCATGCGCTCATCGCGCAGCGGGATGCCGCTGTTGATCGACTCCACCTCCACTTCCAACTGGGCCGCGCCCTGGCTGTCGACCTTGCCGTGCAGCACCAGAAAGCGATGCACTTCTGCAATTTCGGTGTTCTTGGTGGTGACGAACGACAGGCGTGAGGATTCGTTATCCAGGTACCAGTCGGCGTGGGCGGGCATGGCGGCACAGGTCAGCAGCGCGAAGGCCAGGGGTTTGACGTTGAACATAAAGACTCATGAGGCAAAAAACCTGGGCGAACCTTAAGCGCAATATCACAAGCGGCGCAAATCTAATGTGGGAGCTGGCTCGCCTGCGATTGCGGTGAATCAGTGAATGAATCCGCTGACTGACACACCGCTTTCGCAGGCAAGCCAGCTCCCACATTTTTGTTCAGCGGTGACTGTCAGGCCAGCGCCCGCTGCACGTCGCGCACCGTCGCTTCAAGGCTGGCCATATGCAAGTTCAACACGCGCTCCACCGGCGCCTGATGCATTGGCCAGTGCAACGCCATGCTACCGACCAGCCGCCCATTGGCCTGCACCGGCAAGGCTACTGCGCGAATCAGAAATGGCAGGCGCACCGGGTATTCCCAATAACCTTCGGTGCGCTGGCCAAACCCCTGGTGCTGGGTTTGCTCGCAGGTGTGCAACTGCTCATCGGCCGCCACGTGATCGCGGCCCGCCAGGCGTTGCACCTCTTCGGCGGGCAGCTGCGTCAGGCAGGCCTTGCCCATCGCCGAGTGAAACAGGCTGGCGTGCTGGCCGACGATCTGGCAATTGTTCGGATACAACTTGCGCAGCACGCTGGGGATCGCGCTTTCCATGACCTCCAGGCGCTCGCCATCAAAACAGGATAAATCCACCACCAGCCCGGTGCGTTCGCTCAATTCAAGCAGCCACGGCGCGGCGCTTTCCACCACCTGGCGCTTGAAGCGTTGCTGGGTGTCGCCGAATAAGCGCTGGGCGCGCAGGCGATAACGGCGATCGCTCAGGCCGCGATAGACCCAACCCTGCTCTTGCAGGGTCAGCAACATGCGCGACACAGTGGCCTTGGGCAAACGCGTCAGATAATGCAGCTCCTCCAACCCCAACGCCTGGTGTTCACCGAGCAATTCGACAATTGCCAGTGCGCGCTCAACCGACCGTACGGTGCCTGTCTCGGCGTGGCTGCCCATGTTCGATCTCCTTGTTGCCGGTGGATGATCATTTTTCACAGCAAGATACAGGCCCGGTTGCGCGTCAATCACCTGATTCGAGGCACGCCGGTGGCCGGCGCTGCACCCATTGCGTCAACTGTTCATGGGCGTATGCCAATTGCAGCACCGCGCGGTCGGCCTGGGCCGGGCCGATGATCTGCAGGCCCATGGGCAAGCCGCCAGGGTTGAAACCCACCGGGATGCTCATGCTCGGCAGACCGGCGAGTGTCGGTCCGATCACCACCTCCATCCAGCGGTGGTACGTGTCCATTTCGCGCCCGCCAACGAGGCGCGGCCACGCCTGTTGTGCATCGAAAGGGAACACCTGAGCGGTGGGCAGCAACAGGAAATCGTAACGTTCGAACAACTTGGCCAAGGCGCGATACCACTCGCTGCGATCCACCGACGCCTGGTACACCTGCTGGGCACTCAAGCCCAGGCCGCCCTCCACTTCCCATTGCGCCTCAGGTTTGAGCAACGCACGTTTTTGCGGGTTGGCGTAGGCCGCGCCGAGATTGCCGTGCACCAGCCAATGGCGGTGCACCAACCAACTGCGCCATAGCCGCGCCAGGGAAAACGCCGGCTGGCAGCGTTCTACTTCACACCCCAGCGTGACGAAATCACCAAGGGCCGATTCGCACAGGCTCAACACGCCGTCGTCCATTGGCAGGTAGCCGTTGTAATCCCCCAGCCAACCGAGACGCGCGCCTTTGAAGTCGCGCTGCAAGGGTTCGCCGAACACTGTCGGGTCGTCTTGGGATGACAACGGCACCCGCGGGTCGTAACCGGCCTGGATGCTCAGCAACCGCGCCACATCGGTCACACTGCGGCCCATCGGGCCTTCGGTGCCCAGTTGCTGCACGAATACTTCCGGCATCGGCCCGTGCGGCACGCGCCCTTGCGACGGGCGCAGGCCAAACACATTGTTGAACGCGGCCGGGTTGCGCAGTGAGCCCATCATGTCGCTGCCATCGGCCACCGGCAGCATGCGCAGCGCCAGGGCCACCGCCGCCCCGCCACTGCTGCCGCCCGCCACCAGGCGTGGGTCATACGCATTGCCGGTGGTGCCGAACAGGGTGTTGTAGGTCTGCGAGCCGAGGCCGAATTCCGGCACGTTGGTCTTGCCGATAATGATCGCGCCGCTGGCCCGCACCCGCGCCACGCTGATGGCATCTTCGCTGGGCACATGCTCGGCAAACAACGGCGAGCCCAAGGTGGTGCGCAAGCCCTGGGTGGCGGCCAGGTCCTTGATCGCCTGGGGCATGCCGTGCATCCAGCCGCGCGATTGGCCCTGATCCAGTTCGCGATCACCGGCCCGGGCCTCGGCCAGTAAGACGTCGGCGTCGCGCAACGACACCAGCGCATTCACACGCGGATTAAAGCGCTGGATCTGCGCCAGGTACGCGTACATCACGTCTTCACACGACACTTGCCGCGCATGAATCGCCCGCGACAGCTCAGTCGCGTCCCACTCAACGATGCTCAAGGCTTCACCTCACTTGAAAACGGCAGCGCTTTGTTTGCCCGCGGTGCCTCCTGCATGCAGTAAGTGCCCAGCAGCGTCAGCACGCAAGCGAACAACACGTAAAACGATGGCGCCACTGGCGTGCCCAACACTTTGGTCAGCCAGGTGACGATCAACGGCGCAAAGCCGCCGAACACCATCACCGCCACGTTATAGGCCACTGACACGCCGGTCGAGCGCACCTCGATAGGGAACTGCTCGGCCAAAGCCGTCGGCGCCGGGCCAAAGAAACCGCCGATGGCCGTGCAGAGCAGCACTTGCATCACCAGCAAACGCTCAATCGATGGCGCGGCGGCCACCCACACATACAACGGGTAGACCATCACGAAGAAGGCCAGGGTAAAAGCCATCAACACCGGCCGCCGCCCGAGGCGATCCGAGAGCAGGCCGGACAGCGGAATCACCACGGTCATCAGCGCCACCGCAAACATCTGCACCATCAGCACTTGGTCCAGCGGCAGGCCGAGGCTTTTGTGGGCGAAGGTCGGCATATTCACCAGCACCACGTAAAACGACACCGTCGCGCCGCAAGCCAAGCCCATCGACACCAGGATGCTGCGTCGATGCTCACGCAGCACGTCCATCAAACTCGGCGCCGGACCCGTGGCCTGCTTGCGTGCCTGGATAAATTCTTCCGGGTCTTCCATGTGCCGCCGAATCCACAGCCCCACCGGACCGATCAGCAAACCCAATACGAACGGCACACGCCAGCCCCACAGGTCGAGGGTTTCGGGGGAAAAGAAATGCGTGGCCAGCGCGACCATCGCCGCACCACCAAACACTGCCAGGCATTGCCCCACCAACTGCCAGGAGCCATACAAACCTTTGCGATGGGCCGGTGCACTTTCCACCAGAAACGCCGTGGCACTCGCGTACTCACCGCCGGTGGCAAAGCCTTGAAGCATGCGCGCCACCACGATCAGCAACGGCGCGCCCATGCCGATGGCGGCGTAATTGGGCGCAAAGGCGATCAGTGCGATGGACACCGTCATCAGCCGGATAATCAGCTGCATCGCCGCCTTGCGGCCTTTGCGGTCGGAGTAGATGCCCAGCAGGATGCCGCCCACCGGGCGCATGAAAAAGCCCACGCCGAAGGTGGCCAAGGCCATCAACAGCGAGGCGTACTCGTCCTCCGAGGGGAAAAACTGCCGGGCGATGATGCTGGCCAGAAAGCCGTAAACGATGAAGTCATACCATTCCAGCGCATTGCCGATCACGGCCGCCACCACCTGGCGGGTGCGCGAAACACCGGGTTTTGAAATCTGCATGAGGAACACTCCATTCAACCGATAAGGGAAAGGGGCCAGCGGCAGAAAAAAGGAGGTCGTCAGGCAGGCTTGAGCCAGCTCTCGGCCAGCGCGCCCCAGTAGGCGGCGCCGGTCAGCAGGATGTCGTCGTTGAAATCATAGGCGGGGTTATGCACCATCGGCCGCGACACGCCGTTGCCGATAAACAGGTAACTGCCGGGGCAGCGCTGCAGCATCCAGGCGAAGTCCTCGCTGCCCATCAGCGTGCGCGTATTGCTGTCCACCGCATCGGCGCCGAGCAAGGCGACGCCGACCTGGCGGGCGAACTCGGTTTCTTCGGCATGGTTGACCAGCACCGGGTAGGCCGGGCGGTGTTCGATCTGCACCGTGCAGCCGAAGCTGGCGGCTTGGGTTTGGATGATTGCGTTGACGCGTTCCAGCATCTGCTCGCGCACCTTGGGGTTCAACGCGCGCAGGCTCAGGCGCAACAGAGCTTGTTGAGGAATCACGTTGGCAGCCTGCCCTGCTTGCAGCGCGCCGACCGTGACCACGGCGGCTTCCTGGGTGTCGATGTTGCGCGACACCACAGTCTGCAAGGCCATGACCATACTCGCCGCCGCAACCAACGGGTCCACCGTCAAATGCGGCATGGACCCGTGGCCGCCGACGCCTTCGAGGGTCACGGTGAGCAAGTCCTGCGAAGCCATCATCGGGCCGACCCGCAAGCCCAAATGCCCAGCCGGCAAGCCCGGCATATTGTGCATCCCGAACAAGCCGTCACAGGGGAAACGCTCGAGCAAACCATCGGCCAGCATCGCCTCGGCGCCGCCCTGGCCTTCTTCAGCGGGTTGGAAAATCAGGTTCAAGGTGCCGTCGAATTGCCGCGTCGCCGCCAGGTAACGTGCGGCGCCGAGCAGCATGGTGGTGTGGCCGTCATGCCCACAGGCGTGCATGCACCCGGCGTGCTGGCTGGTGTAGGCCGCGCCGGTATTTTCGATGATGGGCAAGGCGTCCATGTCGGCGCGAATGCCCAACGTACGTGAGCTGCTGCCATTGCGCAGCACGCCGACCACACCGGTTTTGCCGATGCCGGTGTGCACGTCATACCCCCAATTTTTCAAGGATTGCGCGACGAGCGCTGAGGTGCGGTTTTCTTCAAAACCGAGTTCGGGATGGGCGTGGATGTCTTGACGCACGGCGTGCAAGTCGCTGGCGACGTCGCTGAGCCAATCCAGAATGTGCTGGTGTGGGCGCATGGTGATTCTCCTCACAGGCGGGTGTTCCCGTTCTTGTTTGCGACACATCGTCAGCTAACCGCGATGTGGGCGGGAGGACAATCAAAGGTGGTTCCACTGGGTGGAACCTGAGGCGGACACCTAATAACCTTGTGGCGAGCAAGCTTGCTTGCGCTGGGGTGCGAAGCGACCCCAAAAGCCGACGACAGCCAGGAAGCCGTAAAGCTCAACCCGTTACGGTAGTAAATTGCCTTGGCCAGCGCGCGATACTCCTTATCTGAAGTCTGCTCAAAACTGCGTAGTTATCCCATCTCCTTGCGCCCTCCGACGTCTGCGTCCAATCAAAAAACAGCGGCCATAACGACAAAAGCCACTTATGTAACAAGACATAGATTTGCGCATAATGTTTATTGTTTGAAAGCCCGAAAATACATACAGTTTTTTACCACATGCTTTCCCAGCAGTTCCCCAAGCGCAATACAAACCACAAAAACCCATCACACCAAAAAGCAAGGAACGCCCCAAACAGAAAGACAAACAAACATCGAGTCTAATATAAGGATATAAATTATGACCACTTCAAAACACCCTAACACAGTGATGGCGATGAGTAGCCCTGATAGGTCAGGCGCCCCACTAAACAATTCGCCGACTCCTAACCGCCGGCCAACAGACACGGTCCTCAAGCAACAACACGTCATGCCAATTAATATCAAAAAGGGAACGTTGCTATGAGCGATCGTATTACAATCCAACTCGGCCTGACCGAAATCAGAGCTTATGAGCCAACAGTCTTCGGCACCGGCCCAGTGAGCGGCGGTGGCTACGGTGATGATTTTAGTAACAGCACGATAGGAAGAAAAGTCGCGGCGAATGCTCGCAAAGAGGTCAGTGAAAACTATAAAGTACCTATCAATAACGCGGTCGCCGCTCAAGAAGCTGATTACGCAGCGAAACGTCAATTGATACCGGAGGAACTTCAGAAAAAAATCGAAGAAGACAAGCGCACCAGTGATATGAAAGTAGACGACCGTATCGCTAACCTGTGGAGTGAAATCGGGTCTATGGACACGATTATTTCACAAACAGCTCTGGAGACTATTTCACTTCAATCAGTGGCCAACAGCTTTTATAAACGTAATTTTTTCGATCAGCCTATCAATGCGTTTATTACGGTGGCCGCCGCGCGATTGGCCTACCGTCTCGCCGATTCCAAAAAAAGCTTTGAGGATTGGCAAAAATCGCTTAAAGCAGCTTATGAAATCAAACGACTTAATGATGTAGCTGAACTGGCAAATAAACAAAAAGCGTGGTCGAGAGCGCAAATTGAAGAAGCACGCATTAACGCAGAAGCGGCTACAAAATTTGCTAACATAGACGACGCCATAAAATTTACCATCGCATTTAATGGCGAGGTGGCGAGAAAATTCGGCGAAAAATCATCAGTGCTCGCAGTTGAGTTGGCAGAAAGCGCTAAAGGGAAAAAGATCCGTAGTGCGGATGAAGCTTTTAATGCTTTCGATAAGTACAAAGATGCTCTGGATAAAAAATTCAGCGCCAAGGACAGAGCCGCGGCAGCAAAATACATCGATTCAATGGACTTTGAAGCTATCGGTAAGGCGTCAGCTAAATTCAGCAAAGGTTTTGGATATGCTGGGCACGCGATAGACTTTAAAGATGCTTATATTGAATTTAAAAAAGCTAGCAAGTCAGATAATTGGAAGCCATTTTTTGTAAAGGTCGAAGCTAT
Organism: Pseudomonas sp. TWRC1-2; assembly: GCF_049896685.1. Taxonomy (NCBI): domain Bacteria; kingdom Pseudomonadati; phylum Pseudomonadota; class Gammaproteobacteria; order Pseudomonadales; family Pseudomonadaceae; genus Pseudomonas; species Pseudomonas sp. TWRC1-2. The sequence goes on from NZ_JAFCUU010000004.1 coordinate 571,045, forward strand.
TGCTCTTGGCATTTCAGCAACAGCATTGGTTAGCGCTATGTTTGGATTCATCGCAGTCACTCCGCTAGGCATACTGGCATTTGCTTTGCTGATCGCTGCAACCGGTGTATTGATTAATGACGCACGCGTCGAAAGTCTGAATAATTTCATTATGGAACTGTAATATTGGGCCGCCTACGTGGCGGCCTTTCTTTTAACGTATAAACTTATTAAAAAGAGCAAGCCAATGGGAATAGCAAGTGCAAAATAAAACCCATACACGAGTGTATAACCACCATTTGCAGCTCCAGTCAATACTGGCCCCGAACTCCAAAAATCCTTGCGAGTATAACGAAACACTACACTTTCTACTGCACGCTTTGCAAAGGGAAACAACAGTGCATTTGCGCCTGCAACTATAAAAACAACCTCAGCGTTATCGTCGCCCCTGGAAATAAACGCACAGATGAAAAACATAACCAAACCAATGGCCAAATTTTTTAAAAAATAATTCCTATCCATATCTATCAACCTTTCCCCAGCATGTGCGAGCGTCAAATCCGTCCTTCATACCTGTAGCTGACCTTAAAAGCCCTCTGACCGTCGTCAGATTACTATATAACGCAGGCATCTACTCCCTCTGCAACACTTGGACATGCGCGTTTTTTGTACTGAAAGCAACCCTACCCAAACACCGTAGAGTCATGTACTGCGCGCTCTATAGCCTGCATGCTCAACCGAACAAAGGGGCGAAATCATGCAACATAAAGTTGCTTTTAAACACTGGAGGGCTGCGTAATGAGGCCATGGATTCAATGGCCTTCGTTTCAATCAGATAGATCCTACCGGCTTCGAGGATTGCGGCCCATAAGCCATCGCGTTAGTCTCCTTCCTGTAGCTGCTCATCAGCGACCGGGCGTGGAATCCCGAGAAAAGAAGCTCTTTTTGGTTGCCCCAAAGGAGCAAGCTTATGCCGTACGAAATACCCTCAGCCGAAACCATCGGCGCCGCCACCTTCGCAGATTGCGGAGAAAACAAAAGCCATTTGAAAGTGTTCCGCGTCAACGCCGGGGTTCCACTCGTAGAAGCCCTCGAACACGCATCCCACGTGCTCTATTACGCAAAAATGCTCTCCCTTGAAGCGGCCATGGATCCCAAGGCGGAGAAGTTTGCATTCGCCTCGCATTATCTGGGGGAAATGGGTAAGGCCATCATTGATGACTTGCTGCTGGCTATGCAGCCTGGTAATCAAACCCCGCAGTAAGTCGTTCGCGCCCGGTGCAGTGCATCGGGCGCCGGCTTGGACTTCTCTCATTTCCAATGATCAGCGCAAATCCAATGTGGGAGGGGGCTAGCTCCCGATGGCGGTGTGTCAGTCGGCTTATATATAACTGGCCCACCGTATTCGCGAGCAAGCCCGCTCCCACATTTTGAGCTCAGTACATCAGGTAGACGCGTGTACTCGGTCAAATGTGGGAGCTGGCTTGCCTGCGAAGGCATCAACTGGTTATGCCTGATGTGCCGAGGTGCCTGCATCGCAGGCAAGCCAGCTCCCACAGAAAATCCTGGGTGTGTCAGGGGTTGAGGCGGCAGCCTTGACGGTCGCCTAGCCAGCGCGCCGTATGCGTGCGTCCCAACCCGCTCGCCGTCACTTCACTGCGCTCCGGGTTGTCGCTGAATGCACTGGTCGGCACGTATTGCTTCACATAACCCAGGCAATAGTCGGCGGGATTGTTCTCCACGTACCGGCACGAGCAGTACTCCTTGGCCGTGTACGCCGCGATGATGTCGGGGAAGGCTTGCAGGTTGACGCGCTCGTGCCACACCCAACCCAGCAGGGCGAGTAACAGCAGCAGAAAAACGCTGATAAACGGATGACGACGAATCATGGTTGCACCGCCGCAAGCACGCGTTTGAGCAATTCGTTGTGGCGGTACGCGCCGTCGCGGTCATCGCCGTAACGCACGATCACCAGGTGTTCATCGGGCAGCACGTACAGCGCCTGGCCCCAGTGGCCGAGGGCGGCGAAGGTGTCGGCAGGCGCGTCGGGCCAGGGTCTTGGGGCGCCCTGGTTGAGCCACCATTGCCCGCCGGGCACGGCTTCGTCCTGGCCGGGTTTGTACTTGTCGAAGGGTTGGCGATTGAAGGCGACCCATTCTTTGGGCAGCAACTGCTGCTCACCCCAGCGACCGTCGCGCGCCATCAACAGGCCGACGCGCGCCAAATCGCGGGCGGTGAGGTAGGCATAGGACGAGGCAACAAAGGTTTCGTCGGCATCGGTTTCCCAGGTGGCGTCGTGAATGCCCAGCGGCTTGAACAGCGCGTCCCACGGGTAACTCATATAGGCCTTGTGGCCGAGCATGCCTTTGAGGGTGGCGGAGAGGATGTTGCTGTCGCCGCTGGAGTAACGGAAGGCTTGGCCCGGTGCCGCTGCGGCCTCGGTGTCGGCGGCGAACTCAGCCATGTCGGCGCGGCCACGGGTGTAGAGCATCGCCACCACCGAAGATTTCAGCGGGGCGTATTCGTAATCTTCCTGCCAATCCAGGCCCGAGGCCCAGTGCAGCAGGTCGGCCATCGTCACTTTGGGGTGCTGCTTCATCGGCGGGTAGAAGCGTGCGGCGGGGTCGGTGAGTTTGAAGCGATTTTCGCCATAGGCCACGCCGAGCACGGTGGCCATCAGGCTTTTGCTGATCGACCAGGTCAGGTGCGGCGTGCTCGCGGTAGTGGGTGCGGCGTAGCGTTCATAGATGATCTCGCCGTCGCGGATCACCAGCAGCGCGTCGGTGCGAATGCCTTGGCGGGTGGCGTCGTCACGGGTTGGGAACGCATAGGCAGTCAGAGCATCGACAGCGGGGCCGGCGAGCGCTGTGCCATGGGCCCAGTCCTTGTCAGGCCAGGTGTCGGCGCGGGCGGCAACGGTGACAAACAGCAGGGCAACGCACAACAAGCCTCGGACCATGGACGCGAACTCAAGGGGGCATTCAAGCCCGCGAGCCTAGCCGAGGCGCATGACAGATTGGCGACATCAACGGCTGTCATCCAAGCGTCACCATAACTTCATGGAGCTGACACCGAGCCTACATAGCCTGAGTTTGGACAAACAAGTCGACCGGCCGAAATGTGGCTGGCACTCGGAGATTCGCCATGACTCAGATCGCCCGCATCAGCGACACCGGCAATGAACGCCGCCTGCAAGCCGAACGCCTAATTGGCGCCAAGGCTTTGCAGGAAGCCCAGGCCCTGCGGTTCAACGTGTTCAGCGGCGAGTTCAACGCCAAGCTGAAAGGCGCGGAACTGGGTCTGGACATGGATGACTATGATGTTCACTGCAGCCACATCGGCGTGCGGGATTTGAACAGCGGTCGATTGGTCGCCACCACCCGTTTGCTCGATCACCAGGCCGCCAGCACCCTGGGCCGGTTCTACAGCGAAGAAGAATTCAGCCTGCATGGCCTGCTGCATCTGCAAGGCCCGATCCTGGAAATCGGTCGCACCTGCGTCGACCCGGCCTACCGCAACGGCGGCACCATTGCCGTGTTGTGGGGCGAGTTGGCGGAAGTCTTGAACCAGGGCGGCTACAGCTACTTGATGGGCTGCGCGAGCATCCCGATGCACGACGGCGGCATCCAGGCCCACGCGATCATGCAGCGCCTGCGCGAACGCTACCTGTGCAACGAACACCTGCGCGCCGAGCCGAAAAAGCCACTGCCGGCGCTGGACCTGCCGTCCAACGTGATCGCGGAGATGCCGCCACTGCTCAAGGCTTATATGCGTTTGGGTGCGAAGATCTGCGGCGAGCCGTGCTGGGATGAAGACTTCCAGGTGGCCGACGTGTTCATTCTGCTCAAGCGTGACGAGCTGTGCCCACGTTATGCCCGCCACTTCAAGGCGGCCATGTGATGGCCCGCCTGCGCGTGTACGGGCGCATCGCCCGGGTACTGCTGGTGGTGGCGCTGGGGCTGAGCATGGCCAGCGTGTTTGGCGTGTTCGAGCGTTTGGGCGTGGCCAACTCGATGGTGCGGCGCCAGCGCTGGTCGCGATTCTTTATGGCGCGGCTGACCCACGCCCTGCCCTTTCGTGTGACGGTGCACGGTGAATTGCCAAAAACGCCGATGCTGTGGGTGAGCAATCACGTGTCCTGGACCGATATCCCACTGCTGGGCGCTGTGGCGCCGATGTCCTTTCTGTCCAAGGCCGAAGTGCGCACCTGGCCGGTGGCCGGCTGGTTGGCGGCCAAAGCCGGCAGCTTGTTTATCCGCCGGGGTTCGGGCGACAGCCAGTTAATCCGCAAGCAGATGACCCGGCATCTGGAGCAACAGCACCCGTTGCTGATGTTCCCCGAAGGCACCACCACGGACGGGCGCAGCCTGCGCACTTTCCACGGGCGCTTGCTGGCCAGTGCGATTGATGCGGATGTGTTGCTGCAACCGGTGGCGATTCGTTATCTGCGTGATGGGCAAGTGGACCCGCTGGCACCGTTTATTGGTGACGACGATTTGCTCTCGCACCTGATGCGCCTGTTTGCCAACGACCAGGGCGATGTGGAGATTCATGTGCTGCAGCCGATTGCGTGTGCCGGGCAGGAACGCGCGGCGCTGGCGTTCCAGGCGCAGCAGGCGGTGCAGAAGGCGTTGTTTGGGCCGTTGCCGGAGGCGGAGCAAGTGGCGGCTCGGCCGGCGTTTGCTGCCTAAAGCGGACACTCTCAAAAATGTGGGAGCGGGCTTGCTCGCGAATGCGGTCTGTCAGCAACAAATGTACTGACTGATACACCGCATTCGCGAGCAAGCCCGCTCCCACATTTAGATATCAGTAGTCAGAGAAGCTTGTGCAAACGCCTGCAACTCGGGGTAGAACAGCCGAAAGTCTTCACTCAGCGGCTCATACAACACCCGCAACTCCTGCATGGCATGCCTCAATTCCTCGGGCTGGGTCAAACGCCGCGAGATCCCGCGCAACACCTGTTCCATCACCGCGAACTCGCGGTACGACCCCAACCAATCATCCGCCGCCATATAGGGTGCGATCTGCGCCAGCCGTCCCGGCAGCTGCGCCTCGGCCGCCAGCACGCGGTACACCTGCGCCGTGAAGCGCTCCAGCGGCTGGTCGGCATACAGCGCCCAGTCCCGCGCCAGGCAGTGATCGAAAAACACATCCAGGACAATCCCGGCGTAGCGCTTGCGGGTCAGGCTGAAGCGTGACAACGCCTCGCCTACCAATGGGTGGCTGTCGGTGAAGCGATCGATGGAGCGATGCAACTGGATCGCCGCTTCGATTTGCGGGCTGAACTGGCCCTGCAGGCGGCCTTTGACGAAGTCACCATAGAGGCTGCCCAGCAATTGCGCAGGAAGTTGGCCGCCCAGGTGCAGATGTGCGAGATAATTCATGGCGCGCAGTCTACCACTGCCATCCATGTATCGTTATAACCCGATATACCGAAATAGCCGGTCTTAAGACCAAAAGCATATTGGTGTATCGGGATGTAACGATTTAAAGTTCGCCTAATCGCGATATAACGTTTTACGAAAACGAGCATCTGCCATGTCCATCGACCTCGACGAAATAATAAAAGCCCTGGCGCACCCAGTACGACGAGACATCCTCACCTGGCTGAAAGACCCGAAAGTGCAGTTCCCCGAGCAAGTGCACAACCACGAATACGGCATCTGCGCCGGGCAGATCGACCAGCGCTGCGGCTTGTCCCAGTCGACCGTGTCGGCCCACCTGGCGACCTTGCAACGGGCAGGTTTGATCAGCAGCCAGAAGGCCGGGCAGTGGCACTTTTTCAGGCGCAATGAGGAAGTGATCCAAGCCTTTCTCACGGCGCTTACGACTGAACTTAGCGCTGAAATCATCGAACCGCTGTAACCAAGGACACGCAAATGCCCCTCTCGCTACTCATACTGGCCCTGAGCGCCTTCGCCATCGGCACCACCGAGTTCGTCATCATGGGCTTGCTGCCCGATGTGGCGGCGGACCTGGGCGTGTCGATTCCCGGCGCCGGCTGGCTGGTCACCGGCTACGCCTTGGGCGTGGCCATCGGCGCCCCCTTCATGGCGCTGGCCACCGCCAGGCTGCCACGCAAGGCCGCCCTCGTAGCGTTGATGGGCATCTTTATTGTCGGCAACCTGCTCTGCGCCCTGGCCAGTGACTACAACGTGCTGATGTTTGCCCGCGTGGTCACCGCGCTGTGCCACGGTGCGTTCTTTGGTATCGGCTCGGTGGTCGCCGCCAACCTGGTGCCGGCCAACAAACGAGCATCCGCGGTCGCCTTGATGTTTACCGGCTTGACCCTGGCCAATGTGCTTGGAGTGCCGCTGGGTACCGCGCTGGGCCAGGAAGCCGGCTGGCGCTCGACCTTCTGGGCCGTGACGGTAATCGGCGTTGTGGCGCTGATCGGCCTGATCCGCTTTCTGCCGGCCAAGCGTGACGAAGAAAAACTCGACATGCGTGCCGAACTGGCCGCCCTCAAAGGTGCCGGCATCTGGTTGTCGCTGACCATGACCGCGCTGTTCGCCGCCTCCATGTTCACCCTCTTCACCTACGTCGCGCCGCTGCTGGGCGACGTCACCGGCGTGTCACCCAAAGGCGTGACCTGGACCCTGCTGCTGATCGGCCTGGGCCTCACCGTGGGCAACATCATCGGTGGCAAGCTGGCGGACAAACGCCTGGCGGCCACCTTGATCGGTGTGTTCATCAGCATGGCGGTGGTGTCCACGGTGCTGACCTGGACCAGCGTCGCGGTGATCCCGACTGAAATCACCCTGTTCCTGTGGGCCACCGCCTCGTTCGCCGCCGTACCGGCGCTGCAGATCAACGTGGTGACCTTCGGCAAGGCCGCACCGAATTTGGTGTCCACCCTGAATATCGGCGCCTTCAACATCGGCAATGCCCTCGGCGCCTGGGTCGGCGGCAGTGTGATTGCCCATGGTTTCGGCCTGACCAGCGTGCCATTGGCGGCTGCGGCCCTGGCGATTCTGGCCCTGCTGGTGACCCTGATTACTTTCCGTCAGAGCGGCGATGCCGACCTGGCCCCTGCGACCAACTGATCAATCCACTTAAACAGAAGGGTGTTATCCCATGACGACTATTTTCGATCCGATCAAACTGGGCGACCTGCAATTGTCCAACCGCATCATCATGGCGCCGCTGACCCGCTGCCGTGCCGATGAAGGCCGCGTACCCAACGCGCTGATGGCCGAGTACTACGTGCAACGCGCGTCCGCCGGGCTGATCCTCAGCGAAGCTACCTCCGTGACGCCGCTGGGCGTGGGCTACCCGGACACTCCGGGCATCTGGTCCAACGACCAGGTACGCGGCTGGGCCAATGTGACCAAGGCCGTGCACGGCGCGGGCGGCAAGATCTTCCTGCAACTGTGGCACGTCGGCCGCATCTCCCACGAGTCGTACCTGAACGGCGAAACCCCGGTGGCACCCAGCGCGATCCAGCCTAAGGGCCACGTGAGCCTGGTGCGTCCGCTGGCCGACTACCCGACGCCTCGTGCGCTGGAAACCGCTGAAATCGCCGATATCGTTGACGCTTACCGCGTCGGCGCCGAAAACGCCAAGGCCGCAGGCTTTGACGGCGTGGAAATCCACGGCGCCAACGGTTACCTGCTCGACCAGTTCCTGCAAAGCAGCACCAACAAGCGCACCGACAACTACGGCGGTTCCCTGGAAAACCGTGCGCGCCTGCTGCTGGAAGTGACCGACGCCGCCATCGACGTCTGGGGCGCCGGCCGCGTGGGTGTGCATCTGGCGCCGCGTGCCGACTCCCATGACATGGGCGACGACAACCTGGCCGAAACCTTCACCTACGTCGCCAGCGAACTGGGCAAGCGTGGCATCGCGTTCATCTGCTCGCGTGAAAAAGAAGCCGGCGACAGCCTCGGTCCACAGCTGAAAAAAGCCTTCGGTGGCCCGTACATTGCCAACGAACGCTTCACCAAGGACAGCGCCAATGCCTGGCTGGCCTCGGGCAAGGCAGACGCGGTGGCCTTTGGCGTACCGTTTATTGCCAACCCGGACCTGCCGGCTCGCCTGAAGGCCGACGCGCCGCTGAACGAAGCGCACCCGGAAACCTTCTACGCCAAGGGCCCGGTCGGCTACATCGACTACCCAACCCTGGCGCTTTGATCGTCTGAAACGCAAAAGCCCCGGTTCGCAGGAACCGGGGCTTTTTACTGCGCGCAGGAATACCGGAGATTGAATGTGGCAGCTGGCTTGTATGGGAGCTGGCTTGCCTGCGATAGCATCGCTGCGGTGCCTCTGGCGTACCGAGGTGTCTGCATCGCGGGCAAGCCCGGTTCCCACCCAAGCCGCCCCAACATGTTGATTTGCGCCAGCTTTAGAAACATTCCTTCACAGGCTTGCAACAATATTGCTACAAAATACTTAGGCGGCTACCTATCAACCGGCCGCCAGCCCGTATATAAAGTCACCCCACCTTTCAGGCGCAAGGACGATCGACTGTCGCTCGTCTTTGCTGTTGACACAACTGGACGCAATTACGCATTTTGTCTTAATTGCGCAGGCTGGGGCTCAGGCGCAGCATGTCCAGCCCTGCATCAACCCAGCGCTCGGCCTCTTGATGCAACTGAAAGCTGTCGGGCACCAGAAGCCATTGGCCAATCAGCCCATTGATGTAGGCATGAATGCACACCGCACCACGGGTGGTGTCGAGATTTTCCGGAAGCTGCCCGCGATTGACCGCATTACGCAATGTCAGGCCGATACGCAGATTGCATTCCAGGCTATGGGTCTGGCGCTGGCGGCGCATGTCACACATTTCATCGGTGAACTCGCACTTATGAAACAAAATCTCATTAATGCGCCGGGTTTTCGGGTCCAGGGCCACCTGATGAAACAAATGAATCAACAGCTTGCGCATACAGCCAAGCGGATCGACTTCATCTTCGCTTTCACTCGCCCGGGCCAGTTCGTCCAGGGGCTCGTGCAGCGTGTCCAGCAGTGCCTGGAGCAAATCGGACTTGTTGCTGAAATGCCAGTAGATGGCACCGCGCGTCACACCGGCCAGCGCCGCGATATCCGCCAGCGTAGTGCGCGCAACGCCGCGCTCATAAAAGGCCTGTTCGGCGGCTTCGAGAATCTGGCTGCGCGTTTCCTGAGCTTCCTCTTTGGTGCGACGAACCATGGCAGTAAAACCTCAATCAGAACACTTGGGACTATCGGTAACGCAGCTTTAATAGGCGGTAACGATCATCTAAATAATTGTGGGACGACACCGTCATGGGCGCCGAACGTACTAAAATCGAGGCTTTTGGACCTGCTTTGTCAGCATTCCGCGAAGCCTGTCAAGAGTTTACAAACAACCATGAACGTAAGTATATTGCGTAGCAAGCTACTTATCTACTCACAGCTTGTTTTTTACCCTTCCACACTTCTTGTGCGCATTCTGCGCGCCTGACCCGAGGATCTTCATGCAACTTAAGCCAGCTGTTACCGCTCTGGTCACTGCCGTCGCCCTGGCATCGCTGCTCAGCGGATGTAAAAAGGAAGAAGCGGCTCCGCCCGCTCAAACCCCTCAGGTCGGCGTGGTCACCATTCAACCGCAAGCCTTTACCCTGACCTCCGAATTGCCGGGGCGCACCACCGCCTTCCGCATTGCGGAAGTTCGGCCTCAGGTCAACGGCATCATTCTCAAGCGCCTGTTCAAGGAAGGCGCCGACGTGAAGGAAGGGCAACAGCTCTACCAGATCGACCCATCGGTGTATGACGCGACCCTGAAAAGCGCACAAGCCAGCCTGACCCAGACCAAGTCCATCACCGACCGCTACAAGCAGTTGGTCGATGAGCAAGCCGTCAGCCGTCAGGAATACGACACTGCCGTCGCTAACCGCATGACTGCCGAAGCAAACGTTCAAACCGCCCAGATCAACGTGCGCTACACCAAAGTGTTCGCGCCGATCTCCGGGCGTATTGGCCGTTCTTCGGTCACCGAAGGCGCACTGGTCAGCAATGGCCAGGCCGATGCCATGGCCGTCATCCAGCAACTGGACCCGATCTATGTCGACGTCACGCAGTCTTCGGCTGAAATGCTGAAACTGCGCCGTGACCTGGAAAGCGGCCAGCTGGAAAAAGCCGGCGAAAATGCCGCCAAGGTCAAGCTGACCCTGGAAGATGGCAGCGCCTATGGCCAGGACGGCAAGCTGGAATTCTCTGAAGTGTCGGTCGACCAGACCACCGGTTCCGTGACCCTGCGCGCCGTGTTCCCGAACCCTGATCACACCCTGCTGCCGGGCATGTTCGTCCACGCCCAGCTGCAAGCCGGTGTGAACAGCAAGGCCATACTGGCCCCGCAGCAAGGCGTGACCCGTGACCTCAAGGGCATCCCGACTGCGCTGATCGTGAACAAGGACAACAAGGTCGAGCAACGTCAGCTGGTCGCCAACCGTACTGCCGGCGCCTACTGGCTGGTGGAAAAAGGCCTCGACGCCGGTGACCGCGTGATCACCGAAGGCCTGCAATTCATCAAGCCGGGCATCGAAGTCAAGGTCAAGGACGCAGACAACGCCAAACCCGCCGGCACTGCCGCAGCGCCTGCTGCCGATGCTGGTAAAGGGGAGTAATCCATGTCGAAATTTTTTATCGACCGTCCCATTTTCGCCTGGGTAATTGCCCTGGTGATCATGCTGGTCGGGGCACTGTCGATCCTGAAGTTGCCCATCAACCAATACCCGGCCATTGCGCCGACCGCCATCGACATCCAGGTGACCTACCCAGGCGCGTCCGCACAAACCGTGCAGGACACCGTGGTGCAGGTGATCGAGCAACAGCTCAACGGTATCGACAACCTGCGTTATGTTTCCTCGGACAGTAACTCCGACGGCAGCATGACCATCACCGTGACGTTCAACCAGGGTACCAACCCGGATATCGCCCAGGTTCAGGTGCAGAACAAGCTGAACCTGGCGACCCCACTGCTGCCGCAAGAAGTGCAGCAGCAGGGTATCCGCGTAACCAAGTCGGTGAAGAACTTCCTGATGGTAATCGGTCTGGTGTCGGAAGACGGCAGCATGACCAAGGACGACCTGTCCAACTACATCGTGTCCAACATCCAGGACCCGATTTCGCGGACCGCCGGTGTAGGTGACTTCCAGGTGTTCGGCTCGCAGTACGCCATGCGCATCTGGCTCGACCCGGCCAAGTTGAACAACTATCAGCTCACGCCAGTGGATGTCAGCACCGCGATCTCCGCACAGAACGTGCAGGTGGCTACCGGCCAACTCGGCGGCTTGCCTGCCGTGCCCGGCACCCAGTTGAACGCAACCATCATCGGCAAGACCCGCCTGCAGTCTGCAGAGCAGTTCGGCAATATCCTGATGAAGGTCAATACCGACGGCTCACAGGTACGCCTGAAGGATGTCGCCCGTATCGAGCTGGGCGGTCAGAACTACAGCATCGCGGCACAGTTCAACGGCAAACCGGCATCCGGCATGGCGATCAAGCTGGCGGCCGGTGCTAACGCTCTGGACACCGGCAAGGCTATCCGCGCCACCGTGGCGTCCCTGGAACCGTTCTTCCCGCCAGGCATGAAGGCGGTGGTGCCGTATGACACTACCCCGGTGGTGACCGAATCGATCTCCGGTGTGGTTGACACCCTGGTCGAAGCGATCGTGCTGGTGTTCCTGGTGATGTTCCTGTTCCTGCAGAACTTCCGCGCCACCATCATCACCACCATGACCGTACCGGTGGTATTGCTGGGTACCTTCGGGATCCTCGCTGCGTTCGGTTTCACCATCAACACCCTGACCATGTTCGGCATGATCCTGGCCATCGGCTTGCTGGTGGACGATGCCATCGTGGTGGTGGAAAACGTCGAACGAGTGATGGCCGAGGAGCACTTGTCGCCTAAAGAGGCGACGGTCAAGTCCATGGGCCAGATCCAGGGCGCCCTGGTGGGTATTGCCCTGGTGTTGTCCGCAGTACTGCTGCCGATGGCATTCTTCGGCGGTTCCACCGGTGTGATCTACAAACAGTTCTCCATCACCATTGTTTCGGCGATGGCGTTGTCGGTACTGGTTGCCCTGATCTTCACCCCGGCCTTGTGCGCAACCATGCTCAAGCCGATCGACCCGGAAAAGCACGGCCAACCCAAGCGCGGTTTCTTCGGCTGGTTCAACCGCACGTTCGACCGTGGCGTACTGAGCTACGAACGCGGCGTCGGCAACATGATCAAGCACAAGATTCCGGCGTTCCTGGTCTATGCGCTGATCCTGGCCGGCATGATCTGGCTGTTCATGCGCATCCCCGCCGCGTTCCTGCCCGATGAAGACCAGGGCGTGATCTTCGCTCAGGTACAGACGCCGGTCGGTTCTTCGGCGGAGCGCACGCAAACCGTCATTGACGACATGCGTGCCTACCTGCTGAACGACAAGGAAGGCGAGCCAGGCGAAGGCAAAGGCGTAAAATCGGTGTTTACCGTAAACGGCTTCAACTTTGCGGGCCGTGGCCAAAGCTCTGGCCTGGCCTTCGTGATGCTCAAGTCATGGGAGGAGCGCGACGCATCCAACTCGGTATTCGAAATTGCCAAGCGCGCCCAGACTTACTTCTCTCAGACGTTCAAGGACGCCATGGTGTATGCCATCGTGCCGCCTTCGGTTCTGGAGTTGGGTAACGCCACCGGTTTCGACGTATTCCTGCAAGACCAGGGCGGCGTCGGTCACGACAAGCTGATGGCTGCGCGCAACCAGTTCCTGGGTGCAGCGGCACAAAGCAAGATCCTGGCAGGTGTGCGTCCCAACGGCGTGAACGATGAACCGCAGTACGAGCTCAGCGTCGACGACGAGAAGGCCAGCGCACTGGGCATCAGCCTGTCAGACATTCAGCAGACCTTGGCCATCGCCCTGGGTGGCAGCTACGTCAACGACTTCATCGACCGTGGTCGCGTGAAGAAAGTGTATGTGCAGGGCGATGCTTTCAGCCGGATGTCCCCGGAAGACCTGGATAAATGGTTCGTGCGCAGCACCTCCGGGAAGATGGTGCCAATGTCGGCCATCTCGTCGGGCAAGTGGATCTACGGTTCGCCGAAGCTCTCGCGCTACAACGGTGTAGCCGCGATGGAAATCCTCGGTACTCCGGCGCCTGGCTACAGTACCGGCGATGCGATGACAGAAGTCGAGCGCATTGCCAAGGACCTGCCGGCGGGTGTCGGTTATGCGTGGACCGGCCTGTCGTATGAAGAACGCCTGTCCGGCTCCCAGGCACCTGCGCTGTACGCCCTGTCGCTGCTGGTGGTGTTCCTCTGTCTGGCAGCGCTGTACGAAAGCTGGTCGATCCCGATTGCGGTGATTCTGGTGGTGCCGCTGGGTGTGATCGGTGCGTTGATCGCCACCAGCATGCGCGGGCTGTCCAACGACGTGTTCTTCCAGGTAGGCCTGTTGGTGACGGTGGGCCTGGCGGCGAAAAACGCCATCCTGATCGTGGAGTTCGCCAAAGAGCTTCACGAGCAGGGCAAAGGTATTGTCGAGTCGGCCATCGAAGCCTCTCGCATGCGTCTGCGGCCGATCATCATGACGTCCATGGCGTTCATGCTCGGCGTACTGCCCCTGGCGATTTCCACCGGTGCCGGCTCAGGCAGCCAGCACGCGATCGGTACCGGCGTAATTGGCGGTATGATCACCGCCACCGTCCTGGCGATCTTCTGGGTGCCACTGTTCTTTGCAACCGTGTCGTCTGCTGGCGAGCGCAACAAAAAGACGGACACTACTGAAACTCCTAAAGAGGCTGGCCAATGAGCAAGTCGCTACTTTCCCTAGCCGTCACGGCATTCGTGCTCAGTGGCTGCTCGCTGATACCTGACTACCAGCGCCCCGAAGCGCCGGTGGCAGCGCAGTACCCGCAGGGGCCGGCGTATTCGTCGGCCCAGGCGCCGGGCCAGGCCGCTGCCGAGCAAGGCTGGAAGCAGTTTTTCCATGACCCTGCCCTGCAGCAGCTGATCCAGACCGCGCTGGTCAACAACCGTGACCTGCGTGTCGCGGCCCTGAACATCGACGCCTATGCGGCGCAGTACCAGATCCAGCGTGCCGACCTGTTCCCGGCCATCTCGGCCACTGGCAGCGGCAGCCGCACGCGTACGCCGGCCAAGCTGTCGCAGACCGGCGAAGCGGGCATCACCAGCCAGTACTCGGCGGGCCTGGGGATCAGTTCCTATGAGCTGGACCTGTTCGGCCGCGTGCGCAGCCTCAGCGAAGAAGCACTGCAAAAGTACTTCGCCACTGAAGAAGCGCGGCGCAGCACCCAGATCAGCCTGGTGGCCAGTGTGGCCAACGCCTACCTGACCTGGCAGGCCGACAAGGAACTGCTCAAGCTGACCCAGGACACCCTCGGTGCATTCGAGCAGAGCTACAAGCTGACCTCGCGCAGCAACGAAGTCGGCGTGGCCTCGGCCCTCGACCTCAGCCAGGCGCGCACCTCGGTGGAAAACGCGCGTGTGCAACTGGCGCGCTATACACGCCAGGTGGCCCAGGACGAAAACAGCCTGACCCTGCTGCTCGGCACCGGTTTGCCGGCCAATATCGCCAGCAGGCCGCTATCGGATGACCTGCTCAGCGAAGTGCCAGCCGGGTTGCCATCGGACCTGCTGCAACGTCGTCCCGACATTGTGCAGGCCGAGTACAACCTCAAGGCCGCCAACGCCAACATCGGCGCGGCGCGTGCAGCGTTCTTCCCGAGCATCAGCCTCACCGCCAGTGCCGGTACTGCCAGCCCAACCCTGGGCGGCCTGTTCAAGGGCGGTTCGGGCACCTGGTCATTTGCGCCGCAGATCAACATCCCGATCTTCAACGCCGGTAGCCTGCGCGCAAGCCTGGACTACTCGAAGATCCAGAAAGAGATCAACGTGGCCAACTACGAGAAGGCCATCCAGACCGGCTTCCAGGAAGTCTCCGACGGCCTCGCCGCGCGTGCGACTTACAAGCAGCAACTGGACGCCCAGCGTGGCTTCGTCGCGGCCAACCAGGATTACTACCGCCTGGCCGAGCGTCGCTACCGCATTGGTGTCGACAGCAACCTGACGTTCCTCGACGCCCAGCGCCAGCTGTTCAGTGCCCAGCAATCGCTGATCACCGACCGTCTGGCGCAGCTCAACAGCGAGGTCAACCTGTACAAGGCCCTCGGTGGTGGCTGGAACGAGCAGACCGCGAAGAACGAGCCTGTGAAAGAAGAAGCACCGGCACTGAAGTTGTTCTAATCGTGCTGTTGTAGATAAAACCGCTTCCCTCACCGGAAGCGGTTTTTTTATGCCTGGTGATAACCCTCCTCTCCTCGTGGCGAGCGGGCTTGCCCCGCGTTGGGGCGCGAAGCGGCCCCGAACCAGTCGCCCAATTTCCACCGGGCACTGCGCGGCGCCTGAATTGGGGCGGCTTCGCCACCCAACGCGGGGCAAGCCCGCTCGCCACAACCCGCCCGCTCACTACAGGAAACGGGCTTGCCTTGCTTTCTGCGGAACCTTTCAGGGTAAAATTGGTTACAGATTCTTACAGACCACAAAGGGAGCTTGTCGTAATGATCGTAGGAATCGACCTGGGCACAACCAACAGCCTGGCCGCCGTCTGGCGCGGTGACGCTACCGAAATGGTGCCCAATGCCCTTGGCCAGTTGCTGACCCCGAGTGTGGTCGGCCTGGATGACCAAGGCCGCATCCTGGTGGGCCAAGCCGCCAAGGAACGCCTGCACACCCACCCGCACCTGACCACCTCGCTGTTCAAGCGCTACATGGGCAGTGCCACCGAAGTGCGCCTGGGCGACCGCTCGTTCCGCCCCGAAGAACTCTCGGCGCTGGTGCTCAAAAGCCTGAAAGAAGACATCGAGCGCACCTACGGCCAGACCGTCACCGAAGCCGTGATCAGCGTGCCCGCCTACTTCAGCGACGGCCAACGCAAGGCCACGCGCATCGCCGGTGAACTGGCCGGGCTCAACGTTGAAAAACTCATCAACGAACCCACCGCCGCTGCCCTGGCTTACGGCCTGCACCAGCGTGACAAGGAAACCTCGTTCCTGGTGTTCGACCTCGGCGGCGGCACTTTTGACGTGTCGATCATCGAGCTGTTCGACGGCGTGATGGAAGTGCGCGCCAGCGCCGGCGACAACTTCCTGGGCGGCGAAGATTTCGACACCTTATTGCTCGAACACTTCGTCGACAGCCAGCGCAATGCCCAGGGCTTCCCGCCCACCAGCACGGTGCTGCAAGCCCTGCGCCGCGAAGCCGAGCGGGTGCGCAAAGCCTTGGGCCAGGACGACAGCGCCGAGTTCGCCCTGCGCGTTGACGGCCAGCAATGGGCCACAACCCTCACCCAGGCTGAACTCGCCAAGCTCTACACACCCTTGCTGGAGCGCCTGCGCGCGCCGATTGAGCGCGCCCTGCGCGATGCGCGGATTCGGGTCGGCGATCTGGATGAAATCCTGCTGGTCGGCGGCACCACGCGCATGCCGCTGGTGCGCAAACTGGCCGCTGGCTTGTTCGGGCGCTTCCCGTCCATCAGCCTCGATCCAGACCAGGTGGTCGCCCACGGCGCGGCGATTCAGGCTGCGCTCAAGGCCCGTTCGGCAGCGCTGGAAGAGATCGTGCTGACCGACGTCTGCCCGTACACCCTGGGCATCGAAACCTCGAACCAATATGGCGGCCATATCGAAAGCGGGCATTACCTGCCGCTGATCGAGCGCAACAGCAGCGTGCCGGTCAGCCGGGTTAAGAGTGTGGTCACCCTCCACGACGACCAGACCCGCGTGCTGTTGAAAATCTACCAAGGCGAAAGCCGTCTGGTGAAAGACAACATCGAACTGGGCCAGTTGGAAATTCCCGTGCCCAAGCGCAAGGCCGGCGAGGTCTCGCTGGACGTGCGCTTCACCTACGACAACAACGGCTTGCTCGAAGCCCAGGTGAACATTCCGCTGACCGGCGAGCAGCATTCACTGGTGATCGAGAACAACCCCGGCGTGCTTAGCCCGCAGGAGATCCAGCAACGCCTGCAAGCCCTGGCGCTGTTGAAGATTCACCCGCGCGACCAGCAGGTCAACACCGTGTTGACCGCCCGTCTCGAACGGCTCTACCAGGAAAACCTCGGCGAGTTGCGCGAACAACTCGGGCACTGGGCCGCGCAGTTCCAGCAAGTGCTCGACACCCAGGACGAACGCCGCATCCGTGAGGCCCGCAGCGAACTTACCCGCCAACTTGAGCAACTCGACAACGGGTTCTGGCGCTGAGAGAGAACGACATGGACTGTTGGACAGTGTTGCAACTGGCGGACGATGCCGACGAGCGCACCATCAAGCGTGCTTACGCGCGGCTGCTCAAAAGCTGCCGCCCGGACGACGACGCCCAGGGTTTCCAGCGCCTGCGTGAGGCTTACGAACAAGCGCTGCATATCGCGCGCTGGCGGGCCGAGCATGAGGACGAAGAGGTCGAAGTCATCGACGCGCCAGTGGCCGAACTGGCCGACGGCAACCCGCATGAATACGCGCAATTTGACGATACTCGCCTCGTCAGCCCTGCCCTGTTCGACCTGCCGCCCGAGCAGACGCGCGCGCAAGCGCTGATCAACGGGCTGGGCGCTCACACCCTCGACGAGCGCTGGGAACAGGCCCAGCATCAACTCTGCGCCGATGCGTTCCAGGCAGCTCTGCTGCGCCACTGTTTCGATGCCCCCGGTGAGCGTGCGGCAATTGCCGCCTGGGCGGTGCAGCACTTGGAATGGCTGACGCCTTGGCAACGTGTGGCGATGAGCCCCTGGCAACATGAGGCGCTAAGCGGCGAGCTGCTGCAGGCGTATCGCCAGGCGCTGCAGGAACAGCTGGAGCAAAAGGCCGAGCGCGAGTTCGTCAACCTGCTTAAAGCCTACAACCAGCAACCCTGGCTGCGCGTGTTCGACCTGCAACAACAATGGCAGCGCATCGTCCTGCAATTGCTCCACGACACCACGTGGAGCGTGCCGTTGTTTGAGCGCGTCTGCCAGGTCTTTGGCTGGGATGACCAGAAAGGCCTGCACCCCGAGCCCGAGTGGATGTGGCGGGGCCTGGTTGAACGCTGCGAACAGGAGAGTTTCTACGACACCCTGTTGGAAAAAGCCCACAACGGCCCGCGCAACGCACCCGACACCTTGCCCGCACGCTTGCTGCTGACGCGGATGCCGACTGCCGAACAGCTCCGTTTGGTGTCCCAGTTTGGTGATGATCAGTGGAACGCGTGCCAGCAACTGTCGCAAAAGTTTGCCTGGCGCTATCCGTCGTTACTGGAGCGCCTGCCGCAACCCGATGTATTTTTTTGGCGAAAATTTTTGCCGCGCCCGGTCTCCGGACAAACCTGGGGCAGGGTGTGGGGCGGGCTGGCCATTGCCACGTGCGTGGCCTCCATTCACCTGAAAAAAGGCCCGGTGCCGCTCGAACTCTTCATCTTCATGTTGATGACCTTCCTGCCGACCGTCGTCGCCATACGCCTCACTCAGGGCTGGGCCGCCATCACCTCGCGATTCCTCGTTGCCGACCTATGGCTGAGCGAGAGGCTGTTGCCCCAACGCTTCAACCCACGCCAATACTGGTTGGTCCTGCGCCACGGTATTCCGCAAGTGGGGATGCTGGTGATGTTCGGCTTTTTGCTCGGCGTGATGGGCATAGTGACTTACTTGGGCATGATCCTGATCCACTTGTTCAGCCACCGGCGCATGGGCACGGTCGACGAATCCTTCAATGCCAAATGGCCGTGGATCAGCGGCCTGCATTGGAGTTACTGGAGCCCCTGGCAACTGGTGTTTCTGGTGGTCATGGTGGTACTGACGCTCGCGTTCCAGCTGTACCTGCCTGCCTTTCCGTTGACCCGCCTGGTTGAATCTCGACTGTAACTTTCCCAAGGGCGGGCAGCCGATGCAGGCATGCCCGCCAACTTGCGTTCGATCATCGCCCACAACCCGCCCTGCCCCACTTTCATCACGTCCACACCGCCAAGCACCATGGCCGGCACCTGCATAACCCCAATAACAACAGGTCCAACACCATGAGCATTTTCCAACCGCGCCAGCTGTGGCTGGCGACCGCTGTCGCCAGTCTTGCACTCCCTGTCGTCGCCGAAGAGCACGGCTTTCTCGAAGACGCCAGCGCCAACCTCAACCTGCGCAATTTCTTCTTCAACCGCAATTACACCAACCCGACCAAAGCCCAGGGCGGCGCGCAGGAATGGACGCAAAGTTTCATTCTCGACGCCCGTTCCGGCTTCACCCAGGGCACGCTGGGTTTGGGTATGGATGTGCTGGGGCTGTACTCACAAAAGCTTGATGGCGGGCGCGGCACCGGTGGCACCCAGCTGTTGCCGCTGGACCACGACGGCCGCCCGGCCGATAACTTCGGACGCCTGGGAGTGGCGTTCAAGGCGCGGCTTTCCAAGACCGAACTGAAGGTCGGCGAGTGGATGCCGGTGCTGCCGATCCTGCGCGCCGACGACGGCCGCTCCCTGCCGCAAACCCTGCGCGGCGGGCAGATCACCTCCAAGGAAATCGACGGCCTCACGCTCTACGGCGGTCAGTTCCGCGCCAACAGCCCGCGCGATGACAGCAGCATGACGGACATGTCGATGTCCGGTAAAACCGCCTTCACCTCCGACCGTTTCAACTTCCAGGGCGGCGAATATGCGTTCAACGACAAACGCACCCAGATCGGCATATGGAATGCCCAGCTCAAGGACATCTACCGCCAGCAGTACGTCAACCTGATCCACAGCCAGCCCGTGGGTGACTGGACCCTGGGCGCCAACCTCGGGTTCTTCTACGGCAAGGATGACGGCAGCGCCCGCGCGGGAGAGCTGGACAACAAGACCTGGTCCGGCCTGTTTTCTGCGCGTTACGGTGGCAACACCTTCTACGTCGGCCTGCAAAAACTCACCGGCAACAGCGCGTGGATGCGCGTCAACGGTACCAGCGGCGGCACCCTGGCCAACGACAGCTACAACGCCAGCTACGACAACGCCCAGGAAAAATCCTGGCAGGTGCGCCACGATTTCAACTTTGTCGTCCTCGGCCTCCCGGGCCTGACCCTGATGAACCGCTATATCAGCGGCAGCAACGTGCACACCGGGGCCATCACCGACGGCAAGGAGTGGGGCCGTGAGAGCGAACTGGGCTACACCGTGCAAAGCGGCGCCCTCAAGGATTTGAACGTGCGTTGGCGCAACTCCAGCATGCGCCGCGACTACAGCAACAATGAGTTCGACGAGAACCGCTTGATCGTCAGTTACCCGATCAGCCTGCTGTAGGCGTCCGTCAGTGCGAATGGCAGCCGCGCCTTGATTGGTTGCGGCTGTTTTCTAGCAAGTTGCCTGAATGGGAGCGGGAACGTTCCCCGCCAATACCTCAAAACTCACGCGCGCACGGCAATGACCATATCCGTCTTGGCAGCCGCGTGGGTCATGCACAAGGCAATGGCGGCGACGCCCCGAACCCCTTACGCGTGAAGCCAGCCCGCCCCTTCAAGACAGGCGGCACGATTTACCGCTGATGACAGCCGCGCTCATGCTGTATCGTGCACGCGCCCATCACCCGGCACAGGGACTCAACGACACTGATGACCAGCTCTGAACCCAGGCCGCCATGAAATACCTGATTGTCATTCTGTCGATTCTGCTCACCGGCTGCATCGGCGCGCCTATCGCGCTGACGCCGCAGACCGAACAACGCCTGCAAGCCCAGGCGCCGATCCGTTTCCTGCTGACCTTTGATGACGGCCCCAGCGCCTCGGGCTACAACAACCCGAGCCGCTCGGTGGTGGCTGACCTGGCGAATAACCCGGTATTGCCGGGTATCAAGGCGGTGTTCTTCCTGCAGACCGAAGCCTCCCGCTCAGGCGGCAGCCCGCGGGGCCGCAAGACCATGCTGCGTGAATACGCGGCGGGTCACGTGCTGGCCTTCCACACCGCCACCGGGTTTCACACCAACCACCGCTGGTTGAGCGACGCCGAGCTTGAAAGCACCCTCAGCCAGGGCGCGGCCGATATCGCCGCCATCACCGGCGCCTCACCCGCGCTGGTACGCCCGCCCTTCTGGAACTACGACAAGCGCACTTTCGCCGCCTACCAGCGCCACGGCATGCACGTATTGCTGACCGACCTGAGTGCCAATGACGGCAAGATCTGGGGCTTCAACGGCAGCCCACGGCGCCGGGCGAATTTGTATCGGCAGCTGTCGGTGGTGCGCGAGCGCATCGCGCTGGGCGAGTTACCGACAGTGGACGGCGTGATACCGGTGGTGGTGACCTTCCATGACATCAACCGCTACACCGCGCGGCACCTGCAGGAGTACTTGCAGATCCTGATGGACAGCGCTCGGATCAACGGCATGAAGACTGCGGCCGAGCCGTTCTACACCGACCGCGCCGTGCTGGAACGCGCGGCGCTGGCGCGCACGGTCAAGGATGTGAATGAAGTGGTACACCTGCCGGGGGTGTGGAACTGGGTATGGGATGCGGATTCCCACTGAAACCCATGTGGGAGCGGGCTTGCTCGCGAATGCGGTGGGTCAGTCAATTTATCTTTAACTGATCCACCGCATTCGCGGGCAAGCCCGCTCCCACCTTTTTGACCGTGTTTCAGTTCAGTCCTGGCGCGACTCCACGCCGAGCTCATCCCATACCGACTCGGCGAGGTGGAAGGTCGCATTCGCCGCCGGAATCCCACAATAGATCGCGCTTTGCATCAGCACTTCCTTGATCTCGGCGCGGGTCACGCCGTTGCTGGCAGCGGCGCGCAGGTGCAGTTTCAGTTCTTCACTGCGGTTCATGCCGATCAGCATGGCGATGGTGATCAGGCTGCGGGTGTGCCGCGGCAGACCGGGGCGGGTCCAGATATCACCCCAGGCGTGGCGGGTGATCATTTCCTGGAACTCGCTGTTGAATTCGGTCAGGGCATTCAGGCTGCGGTCGACATGTGCGTCGCCCAGTACTTCGCGGCGCACTTGCAGGCCGGCGGCGTAACGGTGTTTCTCGTCCACAAAAAAGCTCCTGGTTCAATTGGATCTCGGCTCGATCACCGGTGGTGGTGGCAAGCGCGCTCGTCACACGGTTTATTCAGCCAGCAAGAACCTCAGCACCCGGTGACTGAAATCAGCCCCGGCCTGGACGTTGGACAGATGGGCCGCATAGAACTCGGCGTACTCGGCGCCCTTCACGTGGTTCTGGATAAAGTGGCTGCCGGCCGGCGGTGTCACTGCGTCCTCGGTCCCGGCAATCACCAGGGTCGGCACCTTGATCGATGCCAGTTGCTCGCGAAAATCCGCATCGCGCACGGCGGCGCAATTGGCGGCGTAACCCTCGGGCGACGTAGCGGCGAGCATGTCGGTAATCTGCCTGGCCTGGTGCGGGTTGGCGGCGGCGAAATCGGCGGTGAACCAGCGGGCGATAGACGCATCACGCAGTGCCACCATGGCGGCCGGGCCATCGCGCAAGACCATCTCGATACGCGGGTTCCATATATCCGGCGTGCCGATCCTGGCCGCGGTGTTACACACCACCAGCCGCTGCAGACGGTCACAGGCATGGATGCCCAGCCACTGACCGATCAGGCCGCCCATGGACAGCCCGCAAAAATGCGCACGCTGGATCTGCAGCGCATCCAACAGCGCGATCACGTCGTGGCCCAATTGCTCAATGCTGTACGGCCCCTCGGTGACCAAGGACTTGCCGTGGCCACGGGTGTCGAAACGCACCACGCGAAAATGCTCGGTGAAGGCCGGGATCTGGATGTCCCACATATGCAGGTCGGTGCCCAGGGAGTTGGACAGCACCAGCACCGGCGCGTCGAGCGGGCCGTCCAGTTGGTAATGCAGTTCGCCCTCGGCGAGTTGTACAAATGGCACAGCGGTCTCCTTACGCGGTCAAGGCAAAATGATCGGCCACCGCGCGGGTGACCCACGTGTGCGCCTGCCCAAGGTAGTGGGCCGGGTCGAGCAGGCGGTCCAGTTCAGCGGCTGACAACTCGGCGGTGACCTGCGGTTCGTCGGCCAGCACTGCACGCAGATGGCGCCCGTCGGCAACGGCGCGTTTGCAGCATTGCTCCAACAGATGGTGCGCGGTTTCCCGGCCCAGGCGCTGGGCAAGCACGCTGCTGACGGCTTCGGCCAGCACCAGGCCCTGAGTCAACTCAAGGTTGCGCGCCATGCGCTCAGGGTCGACCTCCAGCCCGTCGGCCACCAGCAGCGCCTGCTGCAATGCGCCGGACACCAACCGGCAAATGTCCGGCAGGGTTTCCCATTCGGCATGCCACAGGCCAAGGCTGCGCTCATGTTCCTGAGGCATGGCGCTCAACATCGTCGCCACCAGGCCCGGCACGCGGGTCGCCGTGCTGATCAGTACGGCGGCGCCCACCGGGTTGCGCTTGTGCGGCATGGTCGATGAACCACCTTTGCCGGGCGCCGAGGGCTCGAACACTTCCGCCGCTTCGGTCTGCATCAACAGGCTGATATCACGCCCCATTTTGCCCAGGCTGCCGGCGATCAGGCCGAGCACACTGGCGAACTCCACCAGCCGGTCACGGTGGGTGTGCCAGGGTTGCTCGGGTAAATTCAATTGCAACTGCGCAGCCAGGGCTTCGGCCACCGGCATTGCCTGCTCACCCAGCGCCGCCAGCGTTCCGGACGCGCCGCCAAACTGCAGCACCAGCAGGCGCGGTTTGAGCTCGGCAAGACGCTGACGACTGCGCGTCACCGCCCCCAGCCAACCGGCGATTTTCATGCCCAGGGTCACCGGTGTCGCATGCTGCAACCAGGTGCGCCCGGCCAATGGCACGCGCGCATAACGCTGGGCCTGCACGGCAAGCGTCTCCCCCAATTGCACCAGGTCAGCGTCGATCAACGCCAGCGCGCGCCGCAGTTGCAGGACCAGGCCGGTGTCCATCACATCCTGGCTGGTCGCGCCCAGATGCACATAACGTTCGGCGCCGGCGTCTTCACTGGCGATCAACTTGCCCAGCGCTTTCACCAACGGAATCGCCGAATTGCCCGCCGTGGCAATCGCCACGCCGAGCGCATCCACGTCGTACAAAGACGCCAGACACGCCTGGGCAATCGGCGCGACGGCGGCCTGGGGAATCAAGCCGACCTGGGCCTCGGCGCGGGCCAGCGCGGCTTCAAAGTCCAGCATGCCCTGCAAACGCCCCTGGTCGCAGAACACATCGGCCATGCTGTCAGCGCTGAAGTAGGCGTCGAACAGTTGATTGCTCGTGCGCAGTGTCATAACTCTTCCTTACAGATCGTGGTGCAGATACG
This sequence comes from Pseudomonas sp. TWRC1-2, assembly GCF_049896685.1. Taxonomy (NCBI): domain Bacteria; kingdom Pseudomonadati; phylum Pseudomonadota; class Gammaproteobacteria; order Pseudomonadales; family Pseudomonadaceae; genus Pseudomonas; species Pseudomonas sp. TWRC1-2. The sequence goes on from NZ_JAFCUU010000004.1 coordinate 595,278, forward strand.
CCGCCTGCTTGGGCAGGCGCAGGCTGAACAGGAAAGCAATCGCCATCATCACGGTGACGTACCAATAGAAGCCGTTCTCCATGCCCATGGATTTCAGGCCCAGCGCGACCACTTCAGCCGAGCCGCCGAAAATCGCGTTGGCCACCGCGTACGCCAGGCCCACGCCCAATGCACGTACCTGGGGCGGGAACATTTCGGCTTTGACCAGGCCGCTGATGGAGGTATAGAAGCTGACAATCGCCAGGGCCAGGGTGATCAGCACAAAGGCCAGGAACGGACTGCTGACGGTTTTCAAGGTCAGCAGGATCGGCACGGTGCACAGCGTGCCCAAGGCGCCGAACCACAGCATGGAATTGCGGCGGCCGATCTTGTCCGCCAGCATCCCGAACAACGGCTGCATGCACATGTAGAGGAACAGCGCGCCGGTCATGATGTAACTGGCGGTCTTGGCATGCATCCCGGCCGTGTTCACCAGGTACTTCTGCATGTACGTGGTGAACGTGTAGAAAATCAGCGAGCCGCCGGCGGTGTAACCCAGCACCGTGATAAAGGCCGCGGTGTGATTGCGCAGCAGCGCGGTGATGCTGCCGGCGTCCTTGTGTTCGCGCATTTCCTTGGTGGTCGTCTCTTTCAAGGTACGGCGCAGCAGTAAGGAGATGACCGCCGCGACGGCACCGACCACAAATGGAATCCGCCAGCCCCAGGCGCGCAGTTCATCTTCGCTGAGAAATTGCTGCAGGATCACCACCACCAGTACCGCGAGCAATTGCCCGCCGATCAAGGTCACGTACTGGAACGAGGCAAAGAACCCGCGCTGGCCCTTGAGGGCGACCTCACTCATGTAGGTGGCGGTGGTGCCGTACTCGCCGCCCACCGATAAGCCTTGAAACAGGCGCGCCACCAACAACAGGATCGGCGCCCAGATGCCGATGTCCTTGTAGGTCGGCAAAAACGCAATAACCAGCGAGCCGGCGCACATCATCAGCACCGCGATCATCATCGAATTCTTGCGGCCGTGCTTGTCGGCCAGACTGCCGAACACCCAGCTGCCAATAGGGCGCATCAAGAAGCCGGCAGCGAACACGCCGGCGGTGCTGAGCAGTTGTACGGTGGGGCTCTCCGACGGAAAAAATGCCGGGGCAAAATAGATGGCGCAGAAGGCATAAACGTAGAAGTCGAACCATTCGACAAGGTTGCCGGACGAGGCCCCGACAATTGCAAAAATCCGCTTGCTGCGTTCTTCTCCGGTGTAGTGAATCGTTTTTGTTGTCATGTGTTTTTCACTCAGTGGGAACGGTTATAGCCTAGACATACTTTGCAACAACCATGTTCCGCAAGCAGACTTTTGGATACTTGTCGCCTCGAAGGGTCTCATCGCGGGCAAGCCCGCTCGCACATTTTGATTGGGACACCTTTAAATGTGGGAGCAGGCTTGCCTGCGACAGGTTTTAAGCCACCTCAGTAATCGAAGAACACCGTTTCCTTATCTGTGCCCTGCAAAATCACATTCCACTGATGCACGCCGCCCGCATCCGCTTTGGCAATCAAGGTGCCGCGACGCTCAGCCGGCACACACGCCAGCAACGGGTCATCGCCATTCAACGCTTCACCGTCAAAATAAATCCTTGTCAGCAAGTGCTTCACCAGCCCACGCGCAAACACCAGCACCACCAGGTGCGGCGCCTGGGTCGTACCCGCAAGCCCTGGCACGCTGCCCGGCTTGATCGTGGTAAAGCGAAAACGCCCTTCGGCATCCACCGGCACTCGGCCAAAGCCTTCGAAGTTGGGATCGACGGCTTTGGCCTGGTCATCTTCCGGGTGATCGTATTTGCCCGCAGCATTGGCTTGCCAGACTTCAAGCATGGCGTCGTTGACGACATCACCGTTGCCGTCCACCACTTGCCCGCTGATCGCCACGCGTTCGCCAAGGGTGGCCGGCACGGTCAGGTCTTCGCGGTTCAGCCAGGTCAGGCCAATGTGGTAATACGGCCCGACGGTGTGGGACGTGGTTGCGTAAAGGCTCATCTCATTTCTCCATCGGCGTGGCGTCGCGGCCGCGCAGGACGATGTCCCAGCGGTAGCCGAGGGCATAGGAAGGAATGGTTTTTTCCAGGTCGAAGCTGGCGATCAAGCGCTGCTTGGCCGAGGTGTCCGGCACGCAGTTGTAGATCGGGTCGTACTCCAGCAATGGGTCGCCGGGGAAGTACATCTGCGTGACCAGCCGCGTCAGCACGCTGGGGCCAAACAGCGAAAAGTGGATATGCGCCGGGCGCCACGCGTTGTGGTGGTTGCCCCACGGGTAGGCGCCGGGCTTGATGGTCTGGAACTGGTACCAGCCATCCGCGTCGGTGACGGTGCGGCCGGTGCCGGTGAAGTTCGGGTCCAGTGGCGCGTCATGCAGGTCGCGCTTGTGGTTGTAGCGACCGGCGGCGTTGGCTTGCCAGATCTCCACCAGAATGCCCGGCACCGGCAGGCCGTTTTCATCCAGCACGCGGCCATGAATGATGATGCGCTCGCCCTGAGGTTCACCCTCGTGCTGGGCAGTCAGGTCGTTGTCCTTCTCATTGACGCGTTCGGCGCCGATGCTGGGGCCTGTGATCTCTGACAAGGAATGCGGCAGAAACACCAACGGCTGAGACGGCGAACGCAAGTTCGTCGACTGGTAGGCCGGGTGCAGGTAATCGGGTTGAGTGCCCGCTTGCGGGCGCCGGTATCCGGGCTTGTCACTCATGGAGCCATCCTCTCTTATTAAACGCGTTCAATCGCCAGGGCCAAACCTTGGCCGACGCCCACACACATAGTGGCCAGGCCTTTGCGGCCGCCGGTTTTTTCCAACTGGTGCAACGCCGTCAACACCAACCGCGCGCCGCTCATGCCCAGCGGGTGGCCGAGGGCGATGGCGCCGCCGTTCGGGTTCACCTGCGGGGCGTCGTCGGCGATGCCCAACTCACGCAACACCGCCAGGCCTTGGCTGGCGAAGGCTTCGTTGAGCTCGATGACATCAAAGTCGGTGACCGCAAGGCCCAGGCGCTCCACCAGTTTGCGCACCGCCGGCACTGGGCCGATGCCCATCACACGCGGTGCGACACCGGCACTGGCCATGCCCAACACACGGGCGCGGGCGGTGAGGCCATGTTTTTTCACGGCCTCGGCCGAGGCCAGAATCAGCGCCGCTGCACCGTCATTCACACCCGAGGCGTTGCCGGCGGTGACGGTCTTGTCCGGGCCATTGACTGGCTTGAGTTTGGCCAGGGCTTCCAGGGTTGTGTCCCGTGGATGCTCATCCTGCTCGACCACGGTCTCGCCCTTTTTATGCGCGACGCGCACCGGCACGATTTCTTCAGCGAAAAACCCGGCGGCTTGTGCAGCGGCGGTACGTTGCTGGCTGCGCAGGGCAAAAGCGTCCTGATCGGCGCGGGACACGTTGTAGTCGTCGGCGACGTTATCGGCGGTCTGCGGCATCGCGTCCACACCGTACTGGGCCTTCATCAACGGGTTGATAAAACGCCAGCCGATGGTGGTGTCTTCAAGCTTCATGTTGCGTGAAAACGCCGCATCAGCCTTGCCCATCACGAAGGGTGCACGGGACATCGACTCAACGCCGCCGGCAATCGCCAGCTCCATTTCGCCGCTGGCGATGGCACGGAATGCCGTGCCAATCGCGTCCATGCCCGAGGCGCACAAACGGTTGAGGGTCACGCCGGGAATGCTCTCCGGCAGGCCCGCCAACAGCAGGGCCATGCGCGCGACGTTGCGATTGTCCTCGCCGGCCTGGTTGGCACAACCGAGGAACACTTCATCCACCGCCGCCCACTCAACCTGAGGGTTGCGCTCGATCAGCGCCTTGATCGGCAAGGCCGCCAAGTCATCGGCACGCACCGTGGACAAACCACCGCCAAAGCGGCCGATGGGCGTGCGAATGGCATCACAGATAAACACGTCACGCATCAGGCTTCTCCTGGCGCTTGGCCATGGGCGGCGGCAGTGCGGGCTTCGAGATCACGCAGGGCCTTCAGTTCGATGTCCGTCGGTGCGTCGGTGGTGCTCACCTGATCGGCAAACCGAATCGCCCAACCGGTGGCCGCGACCACTTGTTCGCGGGTGACGCCGGGGTGCAGCGCGGTGACCACAAATTCATGGCTGCCCTCTTCCGGCTCCATGATGCACAGGTCGGTAATAATCCCTACAGGGCCGGCGCCTGGCAGACCCAGGCGTTTGCGTGAATCGCCGCCTTCGCCGTGGCCGACGGAGGTGATGAAGTCCAGCTTGTCGACAAACGACCGCGCCGACTGCTTGAGGATGATCAGCACGCTCTTGGCCGAGCCGGCAATCTCCGGCGCGCCACCAGCACCCGGCAGGCGCACTTTGGGCTGGTGGTAATCGCCGACCACGGTGGTGTTGATATTGCCGAATCGGTCGACCTGGGCCGCGCCGAGAAAACCGACGTCGATGCGCCCGCCTTGCAGCCAGTAGCGGAAAATCTCGCCGGTCGGCACCACGGTGTCAGCGGTTTCAGCCAGTTCGCCGTCGCCGATGGACAGCGGCAAGACGCTGGGCTTGGCGCCAATCGGGCCCGACTCGTAGATCAGCACCACGTCGGGCGACGAGGTCAGGCGCGCCAGGTTGGCAGCCTTGGAAGGCAAGCCGATGCCGACGAAGCACACCGAGCCGTTCTTGAGGCGACGCGCGGCGGCGACGGTCATCATTTCGTTGGTCGAGTAAGCCATCACTTGGCCTCCTGCGCGGCGGCCAGCTTGGCCTGGAATTCACGGAAGTCGGCAGTGCCGTGGATGTATTCGTCGATCCAGGCGGTAAAGGTCCCACGGTCGCGAGCGATCGGGTCCCACGCCTGATAGAAGCGGTTATCACGCTCGTTGTAGCCGTGGGCGTAGGACGGATGCGCGCCACCCGGTACGTGACACACCGCTGTCAGCGCCCAGGTCGGCAGCACGCAGCTGTTCATCGGTGCATTCAGGTCGTCCACGATCTCTTCGACGGTGACGATGCAGCGCTTAGCCGCCAGGGCCGCTTCTTTCTGCACACCGAGAATGCCCCAGAGCAACACGTTGCCCTTGCGGTCAGCCTTCTGTGCATGGATCACGGTGACGTCCGGGCGAACCGACGGCACCGCCGCCAGCACTTCGCCGGTGAACGGGCAGGTCACGGTTTTGATCAGCGGGTTGACCTTGGGCAAGTCAGAACCGGCGTAGGCGCGCAGCACCGCAAACGGCAGGCCGGATGCACCGGCGACGTAGGCATTGGCCAGGTCGGCGTGGCTGTGTTCTTCGATCTCCAGCGGTTGCGGCCATTGCTTCTCGACCGCGTCGCGCAGGCGATGCAGGGAGCCTACGCCGGGGTTGCCGCCCCAGGAGAAAATCAACTTGCGGACGCAGCCAGCACCGATCAACTGGTCGTAGATCAAGTCAGGCGTCATACGCACCAGCGTCAGGTCTTTCTTGCCCTGACGAATGATTTCATGACCTGCTGCCGTAGGGATCAGGTGGGTGAAGCCTTCCAGTGCGACGGTATCGCCGTCATTCACGAATTGCTTCACCGCGTCGCGCAGCGCAAGGATTTCAGCCATGGGGTTCGGGCTCCCGGTGTTGATCGAAAAAGGCGCTGAGGTGGCGCCCAAGTGCCTGAAGATTAAGCCGGGCAAAGGGGTCGAACAATCCGATAATCGACTCAGCGTTCGATTATCGAACGGATTGTTGTCTAGCTAATCTTCGTGTAAAGCAGCCAGTTCAGCTGCCCAACTGTCAATGTGGGAGCTGGCTTGCCTGCGATTGCATCAGCTCGATTTGCCTGCTGGACCGAGTCGTCTGCATCGCAGGCAAGCCAGCTCCCACATCGCCTCGTGGCTGCTACAAAATCGTGTCAGACCTCAGGTCGCGTCCGCATGGCTGACCATGCCCTTGATCAGCACGGCCGCCGTGGCCAATGCCGCCGGAATCACCAGCGCCGTCAGCACCTGCTCGAAGTTCCAGCCCAACCCCAGCAAGGTTGCGCCCATCCACGCACCGAGGATCGCGCCGAAGCGGCCGATGCCGAGCATCCACGACACGCCGGTAGCGCGGCCTTGGGTCGGGTAGAAGCGTGCGGCCAGTGACGGCATCGCCGATTGCGCACCGTTGACGCACATCCCGGCAACCAGCACCAAGGTGGCCAGCAACGTGATATTGCCCAGGCTCTGCCCCACCGCGTAGGCGAACACCCCGGCCAGCAGGTAGAAAGTGCCGATGACCTTGTGCGGATTGAACCGGTCCATCGCCCAGCCCACGCCGACCGCACTCAACACGCCACCAAACTGGAAGAGCGCGCCGATAAACGCCGCCTGTTCCATGCTGGCGCCGCTGTCGCGCATCAGGGTCGGCAGCCAACTGGTCAGCAGGTACACGATCACCAGGCCCATAAAGTAGGTGAGCCACAGCAACAAGGTGCCGGCGCTGTAAGTGCCAGAGAAGATCACCGCGAACACGTTGCGCGCCTTGACGGTTTTTTGTTCGGGCACGCTGAAGCTGGTGGCGTGGGCGACGAGGTTGGGCTCGATGGGTGACAAGGTTTTGCGCACCTTGTCGGTGCCGCGATTGCGCACCACGAGGTAGCGCGCCGATTCCGGCAACCACAGCAACAGCACCACCGCCAGGATCAACGGCAGGATGCCGCCAATCATCAGCAAGCTGTGCCAGCCGAACGCTGGAATCAACTTGGCCGAGATAAATCCGCCACCGGCCATGCCCAGGTTGAACCCACAGAACATGCTGGTGACCAGCAACGACTTGTGACGCTCGGGCGTGTACTCGGAGAGCAGCGTGGTGGCATTCGGCATCCCCGCGCCCAGGCCCAACCCGGTGAGGAAACGCAACACCAGCAACTGATCAACGTTTGTGCTGTAGGCCGAGGCCAGGCTGAACGCGCCAAACACCAGCACCGCACTCACCAACACCACTTTGCGCCCGAAGCGGTCGGCCAAAGGGCCGGAGCCCAGCGCGCCGAACACCATGCCGATCAGCGCGGCGCTCATTACCGGGCCGAGGCTGGCGCGGTCGATGCCCCAGTCCTGCGAGAGTGCGGGCGCGATAAAGCCCATGGCGGCGGTGTCGAGCCCGTCGAGGAAGACAATCAGGAAGCACAGGATCACCACGCGCCATTGATAGCGTGACAACGGCTGGGCATTGATAAAGGAATGCACGTCCAGGTTAGTACCGACAGAGGGCTGATTCATTATTGTTATTTCCACACCGATGGGCGGGCGAACGACCTGAGGTCGTCATTATTATTGGGCGGCGCTGACAGCGCTGCCGCACATTAATAAGCCAGGGGAAACACCGTCAATTGATCAAGCCGGGATCTGTGCGGTCATCGAACACTTAGGCAAACAGTTGCGCACTCAGCTCACGGCTGGCGCTGAGCATGCTGGGGAGGAAACGCTGCTCCAGCTCGCTGCGGCTGACCCGACCGGCGTGGGTACTCACGTTGAGCGCGGCCAGCACTTGGCCGGACGCGTCGTACACCGGCACGGCGATGGAACGCAGGCCCTGCTCCAACTCCTGGTCGACAATGCACCAGCCCTGCTGGCGTACTTGCTGCAGGCATTCGAACAAGGCGTCGGGCGTGGTCAAGGTGCGGCTGGTCTTGGTTTGCAGGTCGGCGTGGTCGAGGTAGTCCTGCAGCGAAGCATCGTCGAGTGCCGCGAGCAGGATGCGGCCCATGGACGTGCAATAGGCCGGCAAGCGCCCGCCCACCGACAAGTCCACGGAAATCAGGCGCTGGGTGGTGGCGGAACGGGCGATATAAAGGATGTCGTCGCCCTCCAGCGTCGCCATGTTGCAGGCTTCATGCAGTTGCTCGCTCATGCGATCGAGATAAGGCTGGGCCGACACTGCCAGCGGCGTAGAGGATAAATAGGCGTGCCCCAGGGTCAGGACTTTGGGCAACAGTGAATAGGTACGCCCGTCGGTGGTGGCGTAGCCGAGCTTGATCAACGTGTGCAGGCAACGGCGCACGGCGGCGCGGGGGATTTCGGTGCGGTGGCTGATCTGGGCGATGGTCAGGTGGCGCTTGCGCTCCTGGAAGGCTTGCACCACGGCCAGGCCACGGGCCAGGGAAGTCATGAAGTCCGGATCACCGGTAAACGCCTGGATGCGCTTGGCCGGGGACGCCACGATCGGCGGCGCCACTGACGCGAAGGAGTTGCGCAATTGATCGTTCATTTCAGGGTCCTTTCTCTTATTTTCAACCGCTGGGAGGGTTGGCCGCTATTACAAGCCGCGCTGGCCAGAATGCACAAGGCGGGGTCAGTAACTTTGGGCGATTATCGGACGATCATGCGATTATCGCAATTTTCCGGCCGCGCAATGGCGCTCAACGAACCAGCACACTTCACGGATGTGCCGAAGGGATCGCTTAAGTTTGAGCAACCATCCGCCATTTATAAAAGTGCAGAAGGTCGACACGTTTTTTTCGAAAAGACTGACACCTGTATGTAACAAAACCCTCACGCAACGTTGACGCTTTTTAACTTCACGACGATAGTGTTATTCAAATACGTCGCTATAATGCAACCTGTGCAGAGGTCGGCCCGGTAATAATAATCGGGATTGGAGCTCGCCAGGCTTTGCAGCGTTCGAGCATCGCCGGTCACACGTATCCGCTTAAACGTTTGCCCCTTGTGCTTCTTTCAAACTTGAACAGTTCGCCTGTTCAACTTGAAACAGCCCGAGGACGACTTTCAAGCGCGGCGCTGCACATTCAATACACTCAACTCATTTAGGTAACACTGTGACGAAAGACGAACTGCGCGCGGAACTTGAGCGCCAGGAGCAACGTTACAAGGACGTTTACGGCGGGGAAATCACCACTTACGCCGCCCAGCCTGAGCCCGAGCGCAAGCCCTGGCGCAAACGAGCCAGTTTGCTCGATCAGGCATTTGCCCAGGAAATCCAAAAGATTGAACAGGAACTCAAAACCGAAGAGCCATAAGCACTTGGATTTGAGCTTCAAGGTTTTGCCACCGCCGCTGGCGCATTGCCAGCGGCGGGCAACCTGATTTAATCAGGCTCCTACAGCCTTGAACGAAATTTCGTACAAATGTTTCAAATGTGACAATTCGGTCAAAAAAACCCGCGTTTTCGCCCCCCAGCTTTATAAATCAAAGACTTGCCAAAGCCCCGAAAACCCTGGGATGCGCACCTCTGCCCGGTTTTTTTTCAATGAAGATTGTTACCGATGAGCAGCTAGTGCATCGATTACTGAGGTTTTCTGGCATAATCGCGCCCCCTTACGACCGGGTCAGAAAACCTTCATGATCGATTTATTCAGCGGACTGGATGCGTGGGTTCTAGTGAGCCTGTTGCTCGCCCTGGCCTTTGTCCTCGCCTTCGAGTTCATCAATGGCTTTCATGACACCGCTAACGCGGTGGCCACAGTCATCTATACCAAAGCCATGCCGCCGCACCTGGCCGTGTTCTTCTCCGGGGTGTTCAACTTCCTCGGCGTGTTGCTCGGTGGTGTCGGTGTCGCGTACGCCATCGTGCATTTGCTGCCGGTGGAGTTGCTGATCAATGTGAACACCGGCCATGGTCTGGCTATGGTCTTCTCCTTGCTGGCAGCGGCGATCACCTGGAACCTGGGCACCTGGTACTTCGGTATTCCGGCCTCCAGTTCCCACACCCTGATCGGCTCGATCCTGGGTGTCGGCCTGGCCAATGCCCTGATCAACGATATCCCGCTGGCTGACGGTGTGAACTGGCAGAAAGCGATCGATATCGGCGCGTCTCTGGTGTTCTCGCCGATGGCCGGTTTCCTGGTCGCAGCCCTGGTGCTGCTCGGCCTGAAATGGTGGCGCCCGCTGTCGAAGATGCACAAGACCCCGGACCAGCGCCGCAAGCTTGACGACAAGAAACACCCGCCGTTCTGGAACCGCCTGGTGCTGGTGATTTCCGCGATGGCCGTAAGCTTCGTACACGGCTCCAACGATGGTCAGAAAGGTATCGGCCTGATCATGCTGGTGCTGATCGGTATCGTACCGGCGCAGTTCGTACTCGACCTGGGCAGCACCACCTACCAGATCGAGCGCACCCGTGACGCCACCGTGCACTTGAGCCAGTTCTACCAGCGTAACAACGCCACCCTCGGCGAGTTCCTGGCGTTGGGCAAAAGTGTGAAGGATGACCTGCCGGGCAAGTTCCAGTGCAACCCGCAGCAGACCGAGCCCACCATCAGCGCGCTGATGGACACCTTGAAGGGTGTCTCGGACTACCACTCGCTGACCTCCGAGCACCGTATCGAAGTGCGCCGCTACCTGCTGTGCCTGGACGACACCGCGAAGAAAGTCGGCAAGCTGCCGGGCCTGGATGCGCGTGAGAAGTCCGACCTGGACAAGCTGCGTAAAGACCTGACGGCCACGACCGAGTACGCGCCGTTCTGGGTGATCCTGGCGGTGGCACTGGCCTTGGGCCTGGGCACTATGGTGGGTTGGAAGCGTGTGGTGCTGACCATCGGTGAGAAGATCGGCAAGCAGGGCATGACGTATGCCCAGGGCATGTCGGCGCAGATCACCACGGCGAGCATGATTGGCCTGGCCAACATCTTTAGCCTGCCGGTTTCGACTACTCACGTGTTGTCGTCCGGTGTTGCCGGGACCATGGTCGCCAATAAAAGCGGCCTGCAGGGTGGTACGGTGAAGACCATTCTGATGGCTTGGGTGTTGACCTTGCCGGCGACGGTGGGTTTGTCGGCCGGGTTGTTCTGGTTGGCGTCCAAGGCGTTGGGTAGTTGATAGGCTGCTAGGCTGCGGCTGATATAAAGAAGGCGCGATCTCTGATGGGGGTCGCGCCTTTTTTTTGGGCTGGGGTTTAGTGTGTATATCCGTTGCTGCGGTGATGGCTGCAATGGGTTCCGCCCTTACGGCGGGTCACTTTTGAAAAGAGCCCAAAAGTAACCAAAAGGCTCTTGCCCCACCACTCGGCACCTCGCTCACGCTTCGGTGTGCCCTCACGCAGGCTTTGGAG
>NZ_JAFCUU010000005.1:0-540552 GCF_049896685.1 Pseudomonas sp. TWRC1-2
CGATGAACTGAAGCAACTCGCTGTCGAATCTCGCGTAACTCTTTGTTTACCAAGGAGTTTTCCGTTTCGACTGCGCCGGAAGTGGGGCGAATTATAGACTTCCAGAATCTGCCGTCAACACCTTTTTTCACATTTCTGTCATATCGGTCAATAAAGCCCCAAAAACGACAAAGCCGGCCCCAAGGGGCCGGCTTTTATTCCGCCTTACAGGCTAGGAAAGGCAAACTGCGACGCTTCATGGCTGGCTCGTTGCGGCCAACGCTGGGTGATCGCCTTGCGACGGGTATAGAAACGCACCCCATCCGGCCCATAGGCATGCAAGTCGCCAAACAGCGAGCGCTTCCAGCCGCCGAAGCTGTGATAAGCCACCGGCACCGGCAGCGGGACGTTCACCCCGACCATGCCCACTTCAATCTCGTCACAGAACAGGCGCGCCGCCTCACCGTCACGAGTAAAGATGCAAGTGCCATTACCGTACTCGTGATCATTGATCAGCTGCATCGCCGCTTCCAGGCTATCCACCCGAACCACACACAGCACCGGCCCGAAGATCTCTTCTTTATAGATGCGCATCTCAGGGGTCACACGATCAAACAGGCTGCCGCCCAGGAAGAAACCTTCCTCATGCCCGGCAACACTCAAACCGCGACCGTCGACCACCAGCTTGGCACCCGCCGACACGCCATCTTCTATATAGCCGCTGACCTTGTCGCGCGCCTGGCCCGTCACCAACGGCCCCATATCCAGGCCACAGGACGTGCCCGCGCCGATCTTCAGCGCTTTGACCTGCGGCACCAGCTTGGCGATCAACGCATCCGCCACCTGATCACCCACGCACACCGCCACCGAGATCGCCATGCAACGCTCACCGCACGAACCATACGCCGCGCCCATCAAGGCACTCACGGCGTTATCCAGGTCTGCGTCCGGCATCAGCACCGCGTGGTTCTTCGCCCCGCCCAGCGCTTGCACACGTTTGCCGCGCTTGGTCGCTTCGGAATAAATGTATTCGGCAATGGGCGTCGAACCCACAAAGCTCAGCGCCTTGACTTCCGGCGCTTCAATCAGCGCATCCACCGCGCCCTTGTCACCGTGTACCACGCTCAACACGCCTTTAGGCAAGCCGGCTTCCTGCAGCAACTGCGCGATCAGCAGCGTAGAACTTGGATCACGTTCCGACGGCTTCAGGATGAAACAGTTGCCGCAGACAATCGCCAGCGGATACATCCACAACGGCACCATCGCCGGGAAGTTGAACGGCGTAATACCAGCCACCACGCCCAACGGCTGGAAATCCGACCAGGCATCAATGTTCGGTCCCACGTTACGGCTGTACTCGCCCTTGAGAATCTCCGGCGCCGAGCACGCGTACTCGACGTTCTCGATCCCGCGCTTCAATTCACCCGCCGCGTCTTCCAGCGTCTTGCCGTGCTCTTCGCTGATCAACTGCGAGATGCGTGCTTCGTTTTGCTCCAGCAATTGCTTGAAACGAAACATCACCTGGGCACGTTTGGCCGGCGGGGTATTGCGCCACGCCGGGAACGCGGCCTTGGCCGAGTCGATCGCCTGTTGGATGGTTTCACGACTGGCCAATGGCACCTGGTGAATCACCTGGCCGGTAGACGGGTTGTACACGTCGGCACTCCGGCCGCTGTCATTGACCAACTCACCGTTGATCAAATGCTGGATAAGGCTCATGCAGGGCTCCTGAAAAGGTGTTCTATATAGAAGGAGAAATCAGTCGATCTTGTTCAGCACGTCGCCGACCGCGTCAAACAGACGATCCAGGTCCTGCGGCTTGCTGTTGAAGGTTGGCCCAAACTGCAGGGTGTCGCCGCCAAAGCGCACGTAGAAGCCGGCTTTCCACAAGGCCATGCCGGCCTCGAATGGACGCACGATGGCATCACCGTCACGCGGAGCAATCTGGATCGCACCGGCCAGGCCGTAGTTACGAATGTCGATCACGTTCTTGCTGCCCTTCAAACCGTGCAGCGCATTCTCAAAGTGTGGCGCGACTTCGGCCACGCTCTGCACCAGGTTTTCCTTCTGCAGCAGGTCCAATGCCGCCAGGCCAGCCGCGCACGCCACCGGGTGCGCCGAGTAGGTATAGCCGTGGGGGAATTCCACGGCGTACTCCGGCGTCGCCTGGTTCATGAAGGTCTGATAGATCTCGCTGCTGGCAATCACCGCGCCCATCGGGATCGCGCCGTTGGTGACTTGCTTGGCGATGCACATCAGGTCCGGGGTCACGCCGAAACTGTCGGCGCCGAACATTGAGCCGGTACGACCGAACCCGGTGATCACTTCGTCGAACACCAGCAGGATGTTGTGCTGATCGCAGATCTCACGCAGACGCTTGAGGTAGCCCTGTGGCGGCACCAGCACGCCAGCGGAGCCGGCCATCGGCTCAACAAACACGGCGGCGATGTTCGACGCGTCGTGCAGTTCGATCAACTTGAGCAGCTCATCGGCCAAGGCGATACCGCCCTGCTCCGGCATGCCACGAGAAAACGCATTGCTCGCCAGCAAGGTGTGAGGCAGGTGATCCACATCCATCAAGCCCTGACCAAACAGCTTCCGGTTACCGTTGACGCCGCCCAGGCTGGTGCCGGCGATGTTGACACCGTGATAGCCACGGGCGCGGCCGATCATTTTGGTCTTGGTCGCCTGCCCCTTCAGCCGCCAGTAGGCGCGCACCATCTTCACCGCGGTATCGGCGCACTCGGAGCCCGAGTCCGTGAAAAACACGTGGTTCAGATTGCCCGGCGTCAGGTCGGTAATCTTTTCTGCCAGCTGGAACGAAAGCGGATGGCCGTACTGGAAGCCCGGGGAGTAGTCCAGGGTGCCCAGTTGCTTGGCGACCGCCTCCTGGATTTCCTTGCGGGTGTGCCCGGCGCCGCAGGTCCACAGGCCCGACAACGAGTCGTACACCTTGCGGCCCTTGTCATCGGTCAACCAACTGCCTTCGGCGGCCACGATCAGGCGCGGGTCACGCTGGAAGTTACGGTTGGCGGTGTAGGGCATCCAGTGCGCATCCAACTTCAATTGGCTGGCCAGGGACGTAGGGGCGTTTTCGGGCATGTTCATCAGCAAAACCTCGCAGGGCAAAAGGCAGCGTCGGGATTGAAAAGCGTTCTTGCAGCTAAATTGCCACGGGGATAAAGTCGGTGAAATTCAACTTTTCTAACCTTCAGTCAGGCCTTCACTAAACTATGAGCAGCCGTCGACCCGACCCCCTGGCCCAAGTCAGTGACTTCGATATCCGCCTGTTGCGCATCTTTCGCAGCGTGGTGGAGTGCGGCGGCTTCTCGGCAGCAGAAACCGTGCTCGGCATTGGCCGCTCGGCCATCAGCCAGCAGATGAGCGACCTCGAACAGCGCCTGGGATTGCGCCTGTGCCAACGCGGGCGTGCCGGTTTCTCGCTCACCGAAGAAGGCCGCGAGGTCTACCAATCGGCCCTGCAGCTATTAAGTGCCCTGGAAAGCTTTCGCACTGAGGTCAACGGCCTGCACCAGCATTTGCGTGGCGAGCTGATCATCGGCCTCACCGACAACCTCGTCACCCTGCCCCACATGCGCATCACTCACGCGTTGGCACAGTTGAAGGAACGCGGCCCGGACGTGCAGATACAAATCCGCATGATCGCCCCCAATGAAGTCGAGCAAGGCGTACTCGACGGCCGCCTGCATGTCGGCGTTGTCCCCCAGGCCAGCGCGCTGTCGGGACTGGAATACCAGCCGCTGTACAGCGAACGTTCGCTGCTCTATTGCGCGGTTGGCCACCCGCTGTTTTATGCCGACGACAAACAACTGGACGACACCCGCCTCGACAGCCAGGACGCCATCGCCCCCACCTTCCGCTTGCCCGCCGAGATCCAGGCCCATTACCAGGCACTCAACTGCACCGCCAGTGCCTCGGACCGCGAAGGCATGGCGTTCCTGATCCTCACGGGTCGCTACATTGGTTACCTGCCGGACCACTACGCCAGCCTGTGGGTGCAACAAGGCCGACTGCGTGCGCTGAAACCGACTACACGTTTTTACGATTTGAGCCTCGCATCGGTCACGCGCAAGGGCCGTCGCCCTCATTTGGTGCTGGAAAGCTTTCTCGAGAGTCTGGCGGCAACGCGCTAGCTCGGGCCTTTCTGCAAAAGCTGAGCAACTGGACAGCTTTTTGCAAGGCACAAGGACCTTGAACCGTCCGCCCTGAGTTTGCCCGCCATGCCACCAGAAACCTCCAGCCCCAGCGACCTGATCTACGGCCTCAACGACCGCCCAAAACCCATCCCGGCAATACTGGCCGCCGCGCAACACGTGCTGGCGGCGTTCGTCGGCATTATCACGCCGCCTTTGATTATTGGCTCCACGCTGGGCCTCACCGCCCATTTGCCCTATCTGATCAGCATGGCGCTGATGGTCTCCGGCGTCGGCACCTTCATTCAGGCGCGCAGGCCATTTGGCATCGGTGCCGGGATGATCTGCCTGCAAGGCACCAGCTTTGCGTTTCTCGGCGCGGTGTTGTCGGCAGGCTTTCTGGTCAAGCAACGCGGTGGCAGCCCGGAAGACATCATGGCGATGGTCTTCGGCGTGTGCTTTTTCGGCGCGGCGGTACAGATCGTGCTGAGCCGCTTTATCGGCCAACTGCGCCGAGTGATCACGCCCTTGGTCACCGGGATTGTGATCACGCTGATCGGCATCAGCCTGATCAAGGTGGGCATCACCGACCTCGGCGGCGGTTTTAACGCGCCTGACTTCGGCGCTCCGGTGAACCTGGCGTTGGGCGTGTTCGTGGTGCTGACCATCATTCTGCTCAACCGCTCCAACACCCCGTGGGTACGCCTTTCGGCGATCATCATCGGCTTGGCCCTCGGCAGCCTGGCCGCCTGGTTCAGCGGCAAACTGGTACCCCAAGCCCTGCCCGACTTGCCCTTGATCAGCGTGCCAATGCCCTTTCGCTTTGGTTTCAACTTTGACTGGAGCGCTTTTTTGCCCATCGCGCTGATTTATCTGATCAGCAGCATCGAAACCGTCGGTGACCTCACCGCCAATTGCATGATTGCGCGCCAACCCATCAGCGGCCCTTCTTATATAAGCCGACTCAAAGGCGGCGTATTGGGCGATGGTGTGAGTTGCATGATCGCTGCTACCTTCAGCGCCTTTCCCAACACCACCTTCGCGCAGAACAACGGCGTGATCCAACTCACCGGCGTCGCCAGCCGTTACGTCGGTTTGTACATCGGCGTGCTGCTGTTCTGTCTCGGCTTGTTTCCGTTGATTGGTGCCGTGCTGCAGCAAATTCCCAAGCCGGTATTGGGCGGCGCCACCCTGGTGATGTTCGGCAGCGTGGCCGCTGCCGGTGTGCGCATCCTTGCCCAGGCGCCACTGGACCGGCGCAGCATGCTGATCATCGCCACCTCGTTCGGCGTCGGCCTGGGCATTGCCGCCCAACCGGACCTGTTGCACTTGATGCCGTCCCTGGTGCAAAACCTGTTCGACTCAGCCATCACCAGCGGCGGCCTGACCGCCATCGTGTTGTGCCTGTTGTTACCGGAAACCAAAGCGACCTGCGCTGCCGCAAACCACGCGCCGGAAAGCGACACACTGGAACCGCTTTGACGGTTTTATTGCATCGGGACTTGTCTGAGGCTTGAGGGTGGGTTATCTGTGCACACGTCGTCTCTATCGATCAGCACGGAAACCTCCATGAGCCTCGAAGTTCCTGCCCACAGCAACCACGCCGGTAAACCCGCCAGCCGCATTCGGCAAAAGAACGAACAAGCGATTCTGCAGGCTGCTGAAGACGAGTTCGCGCGCCATGGCTACAAAGGCACCAGCATGAACACCATTGCCTCGAGTGCCGGGCTGCCCAAGGCCAACCTGCATTACTACTTCACCAACAAGCTCGGCCTGTACATCGCGGTGCTCAGCAATATCCTCGAACTGTGGGACAGCACCTTCAACGCGCTGACCGCCGACGACGACCCGGCCGTGGCGCTCACCCGCTACATCCGCACCAAGATGGAGTTTTCCCGGCGTCACCCACAGGCCTCGCGGATCTTCGCCATGGAAATCATCAGTGGCGGCGAATGCCTCACCGAATATTTCAGCCAGGATTACCGCGCCTGGTTCAGTGGTCGCGCCGCCGTGTTCCAGGCCTGGATCGACGCCGGCAAGATGGACCCCATCGACCCGGTGCACCTGATCTTCCTGCTGTGGGGCAGCACCCAGCACTACGCCGACTTTGCCACCCAGATCTGCCGTGTCACCGGCCGCACCAAGCTGACCAAACAAGACATGGAAGACGCCGGCAGCAACCTGATCCACATCATTCTCAAAGGCTGTGGCATCCAGCCAGCCCTCTAAACGAAGCGACTTATGCCTTTCACGCTTACCGGCCTTTGCGAATTTCGTGAAGAAATACGCAAAAGCCGCTTTATTACCCTCGCGGCGCCGATCAGCAGCGCGCAAGACGCCCAAGCGTTTTTCGAGCAATACAGCGACCTCAACGCCACGCACAACTGTTGGGCCTGGAAGCTCGCCGACCAGTACCGCAGCAACGACGACGGCGAACCCGGCGGTACCGCGGGGCGGCCGATTCTGGCCGCCATCGAGGCCCAAGGCTTTGATCAGGTCGCCGTGCTGGTGATTCGCTGGTACGGCGGCATCCAACTGGGCACCGGTGGCCTCGCCCGTGCCTACGGCGGCGGCGCGAACAAATGCCTGCAAAATGCCGAGCGCATCGAGCTGATCAGCCGCGTGCCACTGAGCTGCGCCTGCGGCTTTTCCGAGCTGAACCTGGTGAAACTGCGGGTCGCCGAACTGGGCGGGCTGGTGGTGGAGGAAACCTTCACCGCCAATGGCGTGGAGCTGCAGCTGGCACTGGGCGAGGCGGCTATCGACACGCTGCAAACCCAACTCGCCGACCTGAGCCGTGGGCGCATCCTGCTGGCGCGCTGAAACTGCCCACATCTACTGTGCACCTGCCTGTGGATAACCTGAGCACATCCGCCTGTAACCCTTCTGTCATAAGGGCTTACGGGCGCCGGTCATTTTTTGATCAGTCTCCACGGGGACCATCTGCGCGATGCCCCACGCCCCCTCAAACAGTAACGTTACCCACAACACCGCCGTCGCCCCCTGCATCAGCGCGTAGAGCTGCCAGGTCGCGAACAGTGCGCGGCCGGCCGCGTCATAGAGGCCAAACTGGCGCTGCGGGTCGCGAATTCGCAGCACTGCCCACACGCACACAATCGAGCCAAGCAAATTGGCCATCAGCACATGCGCCGGTGCAAACGCCGGCAACGTCCCCGGCAGGTTCAAACCCTGCAACACGCTGTGCACCAACACAAAGCTCCACGGGGTGACAAACGCCGCGGTCACGATCAAGTCATACCAGGCGCTGGCGCGCACCAGTGTTCGGTATTGGGCAGCGGTCCACATATCGGCAAGCTCCTTGAATTAAGAAGCCAGCAGGCTAAAGCCTGGAGTATGCTCCAGGGTCAAGCCCTTTCGAGCCCGCCCCATGCGTATCGGCGAACTAGCCCAGGCCAGCCAGGTCAGCCGCGACACCCTGCGTTTCTACGAGCAGCGCGGGTTGATCGCAGCACAACGCAGCGCCAACGGTTACCGCGACTACCCGCCAGACATGGTGCAACTGGTGCTCTACATCAAGACCGCGCAACGCCTGGGCTTCAGCCTGGGCGAGATCGGCAGCAGCGTCGCCGCCCTGTGGCAGGCGCCCGACCCCGACAGCGCTGTCACGCAATTGCTGCAAGACAAGCTCAACCTGATCGAAACCCGTATCAACGAACTCGGCCACCTGCGCCAGGAGTTGCAGCAAAGGCTGGGGCAACGTTGTCCACTGAATCCGTGAACCTTCATTCCAAAGGAAGCCTTTCATGTCTACGCCAAAAACCGCACTGATCATCGGCGCCTCGCGCGGGCTGGGCCTTGGCCTGGTCAAGCAATTGCTTCAGGACGGCTGGGATGTGACCGCCACCGTGCGCGATCCGAACAAGGCCGATGCGCTCAAAGCCGCAGGCCCGGTACACGTCGAAAAGCTGGACATGGATGATCAGCAAGCCGTGATCGCCCTGAGCCAGCGCCTCAAGGACCGCACCTTCGACCTGCTGTTCGTCAACGCCGGCGTCAAAGGCCCCGCCAATCAAGAGCCTGGCCACGCCACCCTCGCGGAAGTCGGCCAGCTGTTCTTCACCAATGCCGTGGCACCGATCAACCTGGCCCAGCGTTTTGTCGGGAAGATTCGCAAAGACAGCGGCGTGCTGGCCTTCATGAGCTCGGTGCTCGGCAGCGTGACCATTCCCGACGGTGCGGACCTGGCGCTGTACAAGGCCAGCAAGGCTGCACTCAACTCCATGACCAACAGCTTTATCACCCAACTCGGTGACCAAAAGCTCACTGTGCTGTCGCTGCACCCGGGCTGGGTGAAGACGGATATGGGCGGTGAAAACGCGCTTATTGATGTCGACACCAGCGTGCGCGGCCTGATCGATCAGGTAAATGCCTACACGGGCAAGGGCGGCCATCACTTCGTGGACTACAAAGGCGACACCATCGCCTGGTAATACCCCGGTTCTACATGTGGGAGCGGGCTTGCCCGCGAAGACGTCGGCCCAGCCAACCTTAATGTTGACTGGCACACCGCTATCGCGGGCAAGCCCGCTCCCACAGGGGCCCGCTTAACTGAACGGCACTGGTGACTCAAGAGCACCTCGCGCCTACAGCTGGACCGGATCCAGAACTCCACGTAATCTACCGACCTCGCCTCAACCGGCGACCCTGGATCAGCAGACAGGGCAACACTGAGCTGGCAAACCTGAACCCATCATTCAGAGGAGCCGGCCAATGCCTGCGACCCGTATCTGGTTAAAAAACCCCCTCGCGATTTTCACTGCCAATGGCCTCGATGCCCGTGGCGGCCTGGTGCTGCAAGACGGTGTGATCACCGAACTGCTGGGCTGGGGGCAAGAGCCTGCGGTGCCCTGCGCACAGGTGTTCGACGCGCGCGAACATGTGATCCTGCCGGGGCTGATCAACACCCACCATCACTTCTATCAGACCCTGACCCGCGCCTGGGCACCGGTGGTCAACCAGCCGTTGTTCCCGTGGCTCAAAA
Source organism: Pseudomonas sp. TWRC1-2 (assembly GCF_049896685.1). Lineage (NCBI taxonomy): Bacteria > Pseudomonadati > Pseudomonadota > Gammaproteobacteria > Pseudomonadales > Pseudomonadaceae > Pseudomonas > Pseudomonas sp. TWRC1-2. Next base: position 9,136 of record NZ_JAFCUU010000005.1, read on the forward strand.
CCCTCTACCCAGTGTGGGCCCGGCTGACCCCGGAAAAACTCGCTTTGGCGTCCAAAGTCGCCTTGGCGGAATTGCTGCTCTCGGGCTGCACCACCGCGGCCGATCACCACTACCTGTTCCCTGACGGCCTGGAAAACGCCATCGACGTGCAAGTGCAAAGCGTGCGCGAACTGGGCATGCGCGCCATGCTCACCCGCGGTTCCATGAGCCTGGGCGAAGCCGACGGTGGCCTGCCGCCGCAGCAGACCGTGCAACAAGGCCAAGTGATCCTCGACGACAGCCAACGCCTGATCCGCGAATACCATGAGCGCGGCGACGGCGCACAGATCCAGATTGCCCTGGCGCCCTGCTCGCCGTTTTCGGTCACCCCGCAAATCATGCAAGCCAGCGCCGAACTGGCCAACAGCCTCGACGTGCGCCTGCACACGCACCTGGCGGAAACCCTCGACGAAGAAGACTTCTGCCTGCAGCGCTTCGGCCTGCGCACCGTGGATTATCTCGACAGCGTCGGCTGGCTCGGCCCGCGCACCTGGCTGGCCCATGGCATTCACTTCAACCCGGAGGAAATCGCACGCCTGGGCGCCGCCGGCACCGGTATCTGCCATTGCCCAAGCTCGAACATGCGCCTGGCCTCCGGCATCTGCCCGACCCTGGACCTGCTCGCCGCCGGTGCGCCGATTGGCCTGGGCGTGGACGGCTCGGCGTCCAACGACGCCTCGAACATGATCCTTGAAGCGCGCCAGGCCCTGTACATCCAGCGCCTGCGTTACGGCGCAGAAAAGATCACCCCAGAAGGCGTGCTGGGCTGGGCGACCAAAGGATCGGCGCAATTACTGGGGCGTACGGATATCGGTGAACTGGCCGTGGGCAAACAGGCTGACCTGGCGCTGTTCAAGCTCGATGAGCTGCGTTTTTCCGGCAGCCACGATCCAATTTCGGCGCTGCTGCTGTGCGGCGCCGACCGGGCGGATCGGGTGATGATCGGGGGCAAATGGCGGGTGATTGACGGGCAGGTTGAAGGGCTGGATCTGAAAGGTTTGATTGCCGACCACAGCCAGGCGGCGCGACAGTTGATCGCCGGAACCTAAGTCAGGCGCAGACCAAAATGTGGGAGGGAGCTTGCCCCCCTCCCACATTGGCTTGGTTACAACCCCAGCAACGACAGCATGATAAACGTCGCAAACAACACAAAATGGGTCATCCCTTCGATGGCATTCGTTTCGCCATCGTTGAGGTTGATCGCACTGACAACCAGCGTGATCAACACCATCACGGTTTGCACCGGCGTCATCGCCATCTGGAACGGCTGGCCGGTGTAGAGCGCCATGGCCTCCATCACCGGCACCGTCAAAATCACCGTCGACAACGACGCTCCGAGTGCAATGTTGACCACCGACTGCATGCGGTTAGCCAGGGCTGCGCGCAAGGCCGTCAGAATTTCCGGCGCCGCCGAAATAGCCGCAACCACAATCGCCGTGATCACCGGCGGCGCGCCCGTGCCTTCCAGGCCCAGGTCGAGGGTCTTGGACATCACCTCGGCCAGTGCGCCGATCACAATCACGCCAAACACCAAGGTGCCAATGGAGAAGGCCAAGCTGATTGGCGGTTCCTGCTGTTCTTCCGGCTGTTTCTTGCGGCGTTTTTCCGGGTAGCTGTAACTGAAGAAATAACTGTGCGGCCCCACCTGCATGCGCAAAAACAGGGTGTAGAGCAGCACCATCGCGCCGATGGTGAACGCCGAGTAAATTTTCCAGTCAGCCTGTGGGATGAATTCGGGCACCACCATCGACACGCCCATGGCCGTGAGGATCATCACGCTGTAGCTGCGTGCCGAGTCATCGTTGTAGGACTGTTCGCCATGTTTGATGCCGCCCATCAGCGCAGCCAGGCCGAGGATGCCGTTGATATCGAGCATCACAGCCGAATAAATCGTGTCGCGCACCAGCGTCGGTGAGGGTTCGTTGCTCATCATGATCGCCAGGATCACCACCTCCACCAACACCGCGGCGAGGGTCAGAATCATGGTGCCGTAAGGGTCACCGACCTTTTCCGCCAGTTGTTCAGCGTGGTGGGCAACGCGCATCGAGGCCACGACGATGAAGACGATCAGCGCCACGCCACTGAGTAACGCCACCATCTGCCCGCTGTGCAGCATCCAGTGCTCCAACGGGTAGGCGACGATGGCGGCAATCAGCGCCAGTAACATGTATTTTTCTTGCTTGAGGGATGTGAGCATTCCGGGCCTTTTCATGCAGCAAATCAGTCATTGATGGGGTACAGACTGCACCACGCCGCTAACGTTTCGTTACACCTTAGTTCACGTGGCCCTTGCGTGAAAAAAACCAATACTCTCCTGCTGGTCAGGTTTTGCCGATTATTTCGGCCATGGCCTGTAGAATGCCGCCATTGCACCTGATGAGAATTTAGAAAATGTACGATTGGCTCAACGCCCTGCCCAAGGCTGAATTGCACCTGCACCTGGAAGGCTCGCTGGAGCCTGAATTGCTGTTCGCACTGGCCGAACGCAACAAGATTGCACTGCCTTGGAACGACGTCGAAACCCTGCGCAAGGCTTACGCCTTCAACAATCTGCAAGAGTTTCTCGACCTGTATTACCAGGGCGCCGATGTGCTGCGCACCTCCCAGGATTTCTACGACCTGACCTGGGCCTACCTGCTGCGCTGCAAAGAACAGAACGTAATCCACACCGAACCCTTCTTCGACCCGCAAACCCACACCGACCGTGGCGTGCCGTTCGAAGTCGTGCTCAACGGCATTGCCGCCGCGCTCAAAGATGGCGAGCAGCAACTGGGCATCACCAGCGGTTTGATCCTCAGCTTCCTGCGCCACCTGAGTGAAGCCGAAGCTGAAAAAACCCTCGACCAGGCGCTGCCATTTCGCGACGCATTTGTGGCCGTGGGCCTGGACAGCTCGGAAATGGGCCACCCGCCGAGCAAGTTCCAGCGCGTGTTCGACCGCGCCCGGCACGAAGGCTTCCTCACCGTAGCCCACGCCGGCGAAGAAGGCCCGCCCGAGTACATCTGGGAAGCCATCGACCTGCTGAAAATCCAGCGTATCGACCATGGCGTGCGCGCCATCGAAGACGAACGTTTGATGCAGCGGATCATCGACGAGCAAATCCCATTGACCGTGTGCCCGCTGTCCAACACCAAGCTGTGCGTGTTCGACGACATGGCCCAGCACAACATCCTCGACATGCTTGAGCGTGGCGTGAAAGTCACAGTGAACTCGGATGACCCGGCGTACTTCGGCGGCTATGTCACCGAGAACTTCCACGCGCTGTATACCTCGCTGGGCATGACCCAGGACCAGGCCAAACGCCTGGCGCAGAACAGCCTGGATGCGCGGCTCGTGAAGCCTTAAGCAACAACGGCTGACACGACAAAATCAATGTGGGAGCCGGGCTTGCCCGCGAAGGCGATGTATCAGTCACTACATGTGTCGACTGAAACACCGCTTTCGCGAGCAAGCCCGCTCCCACAGTGGTTTTTGTACTGTTCCTCAGACTTCGGTCAATTCTTCCAGCGTCTTGCCCTTCGTCTCCATCCCAAATACCCACACCACCAGCGCCGCCACGGCAAAACACAGCGCGCCCAAGGCAAACACCCCGCCCTGCCCCGTGATCGGAAACACCAGCCCCGTTACCAACGGCCCGAGCAACGAGCCCACCCGACCAATCGCCGAGGCAAACCCGGAACCGGTTGCCCGCGCCGAAGTGGGATACAGCTCTGGCGTGTAGGTGTACAGCACCGCCCACATGCCAAACAGGAAGAACTGCATCAACAGACCCGACGTAATCAGCAGCCCCACGTTGCCGCCAAACACTGCGCTTTGCCCATACACAAAGGCCATCACGCCACCGCCCAGCAAAGTCACGACACACACCGGCTTGCGCCCCCAGCGCTCCACCAGCCAGGCGGCCATCAGAAACCCGGGAATCCCGCCCAGGGAAATGATCACCGTGTAGTACACCGACTGAGTGACCGCAAACCCCGACTGCTGCAACAACGCGCTCAACCAGGAGGTGAGCCCGTAGAAGCCGAGCAACGCAAAGAACCACACGCTCCAGATCATCATCGTGCGTTGCCGATACTGCGGCGACCACAGCTGCTGAAACGCCGAGAAAAACGTCCCCGGCACGCTCTCAACCCGTGGCAGGGCAATCGGCGCCGGCAAATCGGCGCGCCCCAGCGAATCGCGCACTTTTTGCTCGATACCCTGCAACACCTTATCCGCCGCCGCGTGCCGTCCGGCCTGCTCGAGCCAGCGCGGCGACTCCGGGATAAAAAACCGGATCGCCAACACAAACACCGCCGGCACCGCCAACACCAAAAAAATGTCACGCCAACCAATCACCGGCAGCAAGAAATAAGACAGCACGCCCGCCGCCACAAAACCCAACGGCCAGAAGCCATCCATCAGGGCGATGTAGCGCCCGCGCCCCTTGGCAGGAATCAGCTCAGAAAGCATCGACTGCGCAATCGGGAACTCCATGCCCATGCCGATCCCCAGCAAAATGCGAAACAGCGTCAGCGTCTCCACCGTCTGCGCCGTGGAACACAGGTAGCTGGCGACGCCCCACAACACAATGCTCCACTGGAATACCGGTTTGCGTCCAAACCGGTCCGCCAGCATTCCCGATAAAGATGCACCGACCACCATGCCGAAAAAACTCGAACTGGCCAGCAACCCGGCCTGGGCCGTACTGAGGCCGAACTCGGTTTTGATCGACCCCAACAGGAAAGTCATCATCGCCAGGTCCATGGAGTCGAAGAAAAACGCCAGCGCGATGATGATAAAGATGATTCGGTGGTAGCCGCTGATGGGCAACCGTTCCAGCCGTTCCGCTGCGCTATAGCCTTGCATGCCCATGCCGCACCCCCTGTATGAAAAATCCCCAACGCGAGTGTGCGGTATCGTTTTGCCTGGTTATTGCTGGATGCGACCTGACTGAAACTCTGAGCGACCATTGCCCTCCTGGGGCGCGGCCAGGCGGTTGATTTCCCCAAGCCCGATGTCGGAGAACTGCAGGGCGTGCGACTCGTTGACCACGCTGACCCAGCCCGATTGCAAAAACAGCTGCAACAGCCCCGCCCCCAATGCGCCCCCCAAGTGCGGTTGCTGCTGACTCCAGTCAAAACAATCACACGCCAGGGGCGAGGCCAACGCGTGGGTAAAAATGCCCAGGCCTGCCAGGCACTGCGCGCCCTTGACGGTGACCTCGGTACGCTGTTCATGACGGTCGATCCAACCGGCCTGAAACATGCGCTGGTAAAGCCCCGCGCCCAGTTCTCCGCCCAGGTGGCCATGGCATAACCGGGCTCGCCGCAACGCCGCCGGCGCCACCAGCGTCGGCGGCAGACCCTGCGGCGCACTGCGCACGGCGCTGGCCATGGTGGTACTGGCCAACGCGTCGATGGCAACGCTGACGTCGACGGCGGCGACACGAAACACGCGCTTGCCACGCTGGGCTTCAACCCGCAGCAAACCGCTTCCAGTCAGGCGCGACAAATGCGCGATCGCCGAAGCCGACGACAGCCCGGCAAGCCTCGCCAGTTCCTCTGACGATTTCGCCGACCCGTCCATCAAGGCCCAGAGCATGGCGGTGCGCTTGGGCTCGCAGAGCAAGCTGGCGATGTGACTGATGCAGGGTGCTTCTTCCATGTATTCACTCCTTGTTAAACCATTTGTCTGCTGCGGTTGGAACCAAAGTATAGGGGCGCAAACCGCCCGTTCCGCGGCGTCTGACAGCGCGGATAGGGACAGGATCTGAGTGAAATTTCTCGCTTTGATGGAGGCTATTGCTCGGTGCTCAATAGCTCCGGCCATTGCGCAGTCAATGTCGCACAGCGGGCCACGAGCATTTCCCGCAACAGGTTGATGGGCTTGCTCAATTGCGCACGATGCGCGCACAGCAGGTTGAGCGGCGTGCGCTCACCGCGCAGCTCCGGCAGGATCACGCGCAGACGCCCGGCCAGCACGTCGCTGCTCACATCCAGCCACGACTTGTAGGCGATACCGACACCCGCCACCGCCCAGCGCCGCACCACATCGGCGTCATCACTGAAGCGGTCGCCGCTCACCGTCAGGCTGACTTCACGCTTGCCGTCGTGAAAACCCCAGTGGTCGTGTACGCGGCTGCCGAGCATGTACAGCAGGCAATTGTGTTGCGCCAATTGCTCCAGATGCCGCGGCTCGCCGTGGCGGGCGAGGTAGCTGGGCGCGGCACACAGCACACGCCTGTTGTCCGGGGCGATGGGCAGCGCGATCAGGCTGGAATCTTCGGGCTCGCCGTAACGCAGGGCGATATCCACCGGCTGGCGGAACAGGTCGGCGATCCGGTCGCCCAACAGCAGGCGCACGGTGAGCTGCGGGTAGTCGCGCTGGAACTCATCGAGCCATGGCAACAGCTGGTTGCGCCCGAAATCCGACGGCGCCGACAGCTGCAGCACGCCGCTGACATGGTCCTGGCCGCTGGCCAATAAGCGCCGCCCTTCGTCCAGCGAACTCAAGGCTGCGCGGGCATATTCCAGGAAGCCTTCACCTTCGGCGGTCAGCCGCAGGCTGCGGGTGGAGCGCGCCAGCAACCGCGCGCCCAGTTGCTGTTCGATGCGCTTGAGCGCCGCGCTGGCCACGGCCGGCGACAGGTCCATGACCCGCGCGGCAGCCGACAGACTGCCCAGGTCTGCCGCGCGTACAAACAACTGCAAATCATCAAAACGCAGCATGCATTACCGCCAATTATCAAAATTCCATTGAAACAGACTGCTGTTTTAGCGGGTTTTATCTTCACGGGAAATAGCCAATCATCTGCCCATCCCGTTCACCATGTGCCAGGAGTTGAATATGTCCACTGCCTTTAACGTCATCGCCACGCTGATCGCCAAACCCGGCCAACAGGCAACCCTGGAAACCCTGCTGCGCGGCCTGCTGGAACCGACCCGCCTGGAAGCCGGTTGCGAGCAATACGACCTGCACCAGGACCTGCAACATCCCGAGACCTTCTACATGCTCGAACGCTGGAGCGATGACGCAGCACTGGCCGACCACGACCAGAGCGCGCACATCCAGAACTTCCGCGCCAAGGCCGCTGACGTGATCGAACACTTCGAACTCAAGCGCCTGAAATTTCTTGCCTGATCACTGCCCTTTTCCGGAGTCCCCATGAAAGCCATTGCCTACTACGCTGCACTGCCAATCACCGATCCAAACTCCCTGCAAGACATCGAGCTGCCGGAGCCGGTCGCCGGCCCGCGCGACCTGCTGGTGGAAGTCAAAGCCATCTCGGTCAACCCGGTGGACACCAAGGTGCGCCAGAACGTCGCCCCGGAAAACGGTGCCGCCAAGGTGCTGGGCTGGGACGTGGCGGGTGTGGTCAAGGCCGTTGGCAGCGAAGTAACCCTGTTCAAAGCCGGAGACAAAGTGTTCTACGCCGGCTCGCTGGTACGCCCGGGCGGCAACAGCGAACTGCACACCGTGGATGAGCGCATCGTCGGTCATATGCCCAAGAGCCTGGGGTTTGCCGACGCCGCCGCGCTGCCGCTGACCGCCATCACGGCCTGGGAGTTGCTGTTCGAACGCCTGCAAGTGCGTGAAGGCAAGGAAGATGAAGGCCAGAGCCTGCTGATCGTCGGCGCCGCCGGGGGTGTGGGTTCGATTCTGACCCAGCTGGCCAGCCAGCTCACCGCACTGAAAGTCATCGGCACCGCCTCGCGTCCGCAAACCCAGGAATGGGCCAAGGCGCTCGGCGCCGACCTGGTGATCGATCACAGCCAACCGCTGAGCGAAGCGCTGAAAAACGCCGGCCACCCACAGGTGACCCACGTCGCCAGCCTGACCCAGACCGATCATCACCTCGACCAGTTGGTAGAAGCGCTGGAGCCACAAGGCAAGTTGGCGTTGATCGACGATCCGAAGTCGCTGGATGTCAGCAAGCTCAAGCGCAAGAGCCTGTCGCTGCATTGGGAGTTCATGTACACGCGCTCGATGTTCGAGACGCCAGACATGATCGAACAGCACAACCTGCTCAACCGCGTGGCTGAACTGATCGACGCCGGCACCTTGAAAACCACGGTGGGCGAGCACTTCGGCGTGATCAATGCCCAGAACCTGCGCCGTGCGCACACGCTGCTGGAAAGCGGTAAGGCCAAGGGCAAGATCGTGTTGGAAGGGTTTTAAAACGGTCTGTCAGCGTCGTCCTTTATTCCGGTGAGTAATGGACGACGCCGCTAGTCAGAGAGTTGACCTTTGTCATATTTGTGAGCGCATTCGGGTTTATATTGGCCGCCTTTGCCACGATTCTTTTACGTGAGGAAGTCAGCAATGAAGATCCTGATAAGAGCGTTAGCAAAATCCCCAGGCAACAAATGGCAGGTCAGCCTCGACGGCGACGCGTTCACCTTCCGCACTGAGGCCGAGGCCCGGGCCTTCGCCGACACCCTGCAAGCGCGCATCCAGGCGCCGCACCGCATTCCCCTCAGCCAGCAACGCTCCGCCGCTGGCTGATCCGCACCTCAGACCTGCGCTTGCGCGGCCCTCGCCCGTTGCAGGCGCTGGGTCGACATTGCAATCGTTACGGCCAGTACACCGCACAAGCTGATGACCATCGCCATCGGCATCGCCGTGCCGTCGTGCAGCACGCCGACCAGCGACGCCGCGCCCGCCGCCACACCAAACTGAATGCAGCCCAGCAACGCCGACGCGCTGCCGGCCCGTGCGCCCTGCCCGCTCATGGCGCAGGCCGAGGTGTTGGGCAAAATGCAGCCAAGGCTGGCGATGCAGATAAACAGCGGCACCAGCAACGGCCACAACGCTTCGGTGCGCAAGGCGGCAATGCCCAACAGCGACAACGCCGCTGCCACATACACCCATACCGTGCGCGACAACAAAAACGCCGGGCCGCGCTTGGCCAGCAACCGCGCATTGAGCTGCGCCACCAGGATAAAGCCGGCCGCGTTGGAGCCGAACAGCCAACCGTAATGCTCGGCAGGCACGCCGTAGAGTTTGATGAACACGAAGGGTGAGCCGGCGATGTAGGCAAACATCCCGGCAATCGAGATGCCGCCGGTCAGGGCGTAGCCCAGGTACACGCGGTCCGACAGCAGCGCGCCATAGCGGCGCAGCGAACCGGACAGCGGCTGGCGCGGCTGATGGGCCGGGAAGGTTTCCGGCAAGCCGACTGCCACGGCGATGGCTGCCATCACGCTGAATATCGACAGCGCCAGGAAAATCGACTGCCAGCCCCACAACCCGACCATCAAGCCACCCGCCAACGGCGCAAGGATCGGCGCCAGGCCGGTGACCAGCATCAGTTGCGAATAAACCTTGGCTGAGCCCACGGCATCACATTTGTCGCTGACCACCGCACGGGAAATCACCATGCCCGCACACCCGCCGAGGGCTTGCGCGAAGCGTGCGCCGATCAGCCAGTCCAGGGACGGCGCATACGCGCAGGCAAAGGAGGCGATGGTAAACAGCGTCACGCCACTGAGCAGCGGCACGCGCCGGCCAAAGCGGTCGGCCAGCGGGCCGTAGATCAATTGGCCGATGGCCAGACCCGCGAAATACACCGCCAACGTCAGCTGGATATGTTTTTCGTCGGTGGCGAACGCCGTGGCCATCGCTGGAAAGCCCGGCAGGTAAAAGTCGATCGCCAACGGCGCGAAGGCGCTCAAGGCGCCCAGAATCAGGATTATGCGGAGGTTCATCAGACACCCAAGTGAGTCGGCAGCCCGACAGTCTAGCCGCGCTTGGGTGCCATGAACATTACGTTAGCTCGCTAACTATCAGAAAAATTACGCGAGCTTGGCGCTGTAGCCTTCTTCGGTGATCAGCTCGATAACCTGCTCGGCGGACAAGTGACTTTCCACACCGACTTCCTTCGCCGCCAGGTTGACGTTGACGCTCGCCGCAGGGTCCTTGCTCTGCACCGCCTGGGTCACCGCCCGAACGCAATGGCCGCAGGTCATTCCTTCCACGTTGAATACTTGCATGACATGACTCCTTTGATGAGGTTGACGCCAGTCTCGACCTTGCCACGATGGCAAGGTCAAGTTTCAAAAACATCCGCCGGGCTGGTATTCAGCCGCCGCCTCGGCCAAGCTTCATCCATCTTGGATTTGAACCACGGAGCATTCGCCATGCGCTGGTCGTTTTTGGCCCTTATCGGCCTGTTGAGCTTGTCTGCCGCTGCGCCCATGGCCTTCGCCGACGAAGACTATGCGGTGCTGATCATCTCCCGCGAGCGCCTGGAAGTGCCGACCAGCTGCGAGATCGGCCTGTATATCCAGGACCAGTTGGCCGGGCGCCTGTTTCAGGAACAGGCCACGTCGTTCAACTTGCCGGCGGGCAACGTGTCGCTGCGCTTGAAACTGCTGCCGGGCCAAGCCCCTGGCTGCTTGCCGGGCATGCCCGCGCCGCCCGCGCAGAACATCACGCTGAAGGCCGGTGATGTGCGCAAGTTGCGTATTGCCCAAGGCCCGGACGGCATGTACCTGAAACCCGCCGCCCTCGAATACTGAACACCTGCCTTGCCGGCCACAGGTCCTTGCGTGCGCGCCTGAATGGCGGCCGTCATCGCCGGCCAGTCAACCGCCTGAGGCAAATAGCCCCTTGACCTTCCCCACAGGTCAAGGTTGATCCTAGGGGCATCGTCTTCTGGAGGACTGCCCCATGAATGGATCCACCACGTTTGACCTGCCCATCAGCGGCATGACCTGTGCCAGCTGTGCCGGCCGTGTCGAGCGCGCGCTGGGCAAGGTGCCGGGCGTGCAACGTGTCAGCGTCAACCTGGCCAACGAACGCGCCCACGTCGAAGTGCTGGGCCAAATGGACCCCGGCGTACTGATCGCCGCCGTCGACAAGGCCGGCTACACCGCCACCCTGGCGCAAAGCGAAACCGCCACCGACGCCAATCAAGCCCAACGCCTGCATCGCGAGCGTTGGTCGCTGCTGTTGGCGATCGTGCTGGCCCTGCCGCTGGTGCTGCCGATGCTGGTGCAGCCCTTCGGCCTGCACTGGATGCTGCCCGCCTGGGTGCAGTTCGCCTTGGCTACGCCGGTGCAATTCATCTTGGGGGCGCGCTTCTACAGCGCCGCATGGAAAGCCGTGCGTGCTGGCGCCGGCAACATGGACCTGCTGGTGGCCATCGGCACCAGCGCCGGCTATGGCTTGAGCATCTATGAATGGCTCACCACGCCCGCCGGCAACATGCCGCACCTGTATTTCGAAGCCTCGGCCGTGGTGATCGCGCTGGTGCTGCTCGGTAAATACCTGGAAAGCCGCGCCAAGCGCCAGACCGCCAGCGCCATCCGCGCCCTCGAAGCCTTGCGCCCGGAGCGGGCGATTCGCGTGCTGGACGGCCGCGAAGAAGACGTTGCCATCAGCGCGTTGAAGCTCGGCGACCGGGTGCTGGTCAAACCCGGCGAGCGCTTCCCGGTGGACGGTGAAGTGATGGAGGGCCAGAGCCATGCCGACGAGGCCTTGATCAGCGGCGAGAGCCTGCCGGTGCCGAAACAGCCCGGCGATAAGGTCACCGGCGGCGCCATCAACGGTGAAGGTCGGTTGCTGGTGCGTACCCAGGCGCTGGGTGCCGAAAGCGTGCTGGCACGCATCATTCGTCTGGTGGAAGACGCCCAGGCGGCGAAGGCACCGATCCAGAAACTGGTGGATAAGGTCAGCCAGGTGTTTGTGCCCGCCGTGCTGGTACTGGCGCTGATCACCCTGGTGGGCTGGTGGCTCTACGGCGCGCCGCTGGAAACCGCGATCATCAATGCCGTGGCGGTGCTGGTGATTGCCTGCCCGTGTGCGCTGGGCCTGGCCACGCCGACCGCGATCATGGCCGGCACCGGCGTCGCCGCGCGCTATGGCATCCTGATCAAAGACGCAGAGGCTCTGGAACGCGCCCATGCAGTCAGCGCCGTGGTGTTTGACAAGACCGGCACCCTCACCTCCGGCGCGCCGAAAATTGCGCATTTGGCGGCGGTGGATGGCAATGAGTCGCTGCTGCTGCAACACGCCGGCGCACTGCAGCGCGGTAGCGAACACCCGCTGGCCAAAGCCGTGCTGGATGCCTGCAACGCACAAGGCTTGAACGTGCCAGATGTGACGGCCAGCCAAGCGCTGAGCGGGCGCGGTATTGCGGGCACCCTCGATGGCCGACAACTGGCGTTGGGCAACCGCCGGATGCTGGAAGAAAACGGCTTGAGCGCGGGTGACCTCGCGGCGTCCGCCAGCGCGTGGGAAGCCCAAGGGCGCACGTTGTCCTGGTTGATCGAACGAGGCGCTCAACCGCGCGTGCTGGGCCTGTTCGCCTTTGGCGATACGCTCAAGCCCGGCGCACTGGAGGCCGTGGAACACCTCAGGGCCCAGCACATCAGCAGCCACTTGCTCACCGGCGACAACCGCGGCAGCGCCCGTGTGGTGGCCGAGGCATTGGGCATCGACGATGTACACGCCGAAGTACTCCCGGCCGACAAAGCCGCCATCGTCGCTCAGCTGAAAAAAACCGGCGCAGTGGCGATGGTCGGCGACGGCATCAACGACGCCCCGGCCCTGGCGGCCGCCGATATCGGCATCGCCATGGGCGGCGGCACCGACGTGGCGATGCACGCGGCGGGCATTACCTTGATGCGCGGCGACCCGCGCCTGGTGCCCGCCGCGCTGGAGATCAGCCGCAAGACCTACGCAAAAATCCGCCAGAACCTGTTCTGGGCCTTTGTGTATAACTTGATCGGCATCCCACTGGCGGCATTCGGTTTGCTCAACCCGGTGTTGGCGGGCGCGGCCATGGCCCTGTCCAGCGTCAGTGTGGTGAGCAATGCGTTACTGTTGAAAACCTGGAAGCCCAAGGATTTGGAGGATCAACGCCCATGAACATCGGCCAAGCCGCCCGTCAGAGCGGGCTGAGCGCAAAGATGATTCGTTACTACGAATCCATCGGCCTGCTCAAAGCCGCCCACCGCACCGACAGCGGTTACCGCGTGTACGGCAGCGATGACTTGCACACACTGGCGTTTATTAAACGCTCGCGGGATCTGGGGTTTTCGCTGGAGGAAGTCGGCAAGCTGCTGACCTTGTGGCAAGACCGGCAGCGCGCCAGCGCCGATGTGAAAGCCTTGGCGCGCGAGCATATCGAGGCGCTGAACCAGAAGATTCTGGAGCTGGGGCAACTGCGCGATACGTTGCAGGACCTGGTGGAACACTGCCAGGGCGATCATCGGCCCGATTGCCCGATTCTCAAGGAGTTGGCATCTGGCAGCTGTTGCGCCTGAGCAATTTTTATCAGACACACGCAGAGCAAAATGTGGGAGCGGGCTTGCTCGCGAATGCTGTGTATCAGCCAATGGATCTGTTGACTGATCCACCGCATTCGCGAGCAAGCCCGCTCCCACATTAGATCTTCACCAAGCCGGTGGACCGTCGCTGGATCACTGCATCCAAGGCGGCGGCGGTTCTTCTGCCGTCTTGGTCGGTGGCGCATCATCCGCCGCGCGAATCGCTTGCTTGCGCTCTTCATCCAACCGCGCCGCTTCAATCTCGCGAATCACACCGCCCACGTCCGCCAGCTCTTCCGGTTCGTCGAACTCGCCGGTCAATGCGCTGGCGGGGTGCAAGGTGCCGGCTTCGTACAACGCCCACATTTCCTTGGCGTACTTGGTCTTCTTCAACTCCGGGGCAAAGCGCCCGAAGTAGGAAGCCATGTTGCCCACATCCCGCTCCAGCATATTGAACGCGTGGTTGTTGCCCGCCGCATCCACCGCCTGAGGCAGATCGATGATCACCGGGCCGGTCGGCGTGAGCAGCACGTTAAACTCGGACAAGTCACCGTGCACCAGACCGGTACACAGCATCAGCACGATCTGGGAAATCAGGAAGGCGTGGTATTCGCGCGCCTGGTCCGGCTCCAGCGTCACGTCATTCAGACGTGGCGCCGCATCGCCGTACTCGTCGGCCACCAGCTCCATCAACAGCACGCCTTCAAGGAAGTCGTACGGCTTGGGCACCCGAACGCCCGCACCGGCGAGGCGGAACAACGCCGCGACTTCGGCGTTCTGCCAGGCATCTTCGGTTTCTTTCTTGCCGAACTTGGAGCCTTTGGCCATGGCTCGGGCCTGGCGGCTGTTACGGACCTTACGGCCTTCCTGGTATTCGGACGCCTGACGAAAACTTCGTTTGTTCGCCTCCTTGTAAACCTTGGCGCAACGCAATTCGTTGCCGCAGCGCACCACATAAACAGCTGCTTCTTTACCACTCATGAGTGGGCGCAGCACTTCGTCGACCAGACCGTCTTCGATCAGGGGTTCAATGCGTTTAGGAGTCTTCATCAGCTTTTATTGTGGGTCCTTTATTACCAAACACGCGTATGGCACTCGTTATACGGCAATCGGCTCGCCTCGGGGAGAGGCTAGCGACCTTTGACACTTAAGAATGCATCCAATATGCCAATTTTTCTGCGCAATTCAGCGCTCGATAATCGCGGTCACGCCCTGCCCGCCCGCGGCGCAGATCGAAATCAGCCCACGTCCCTTGCCCGCCGCGTCCAGCAGCTTGGCCAGGTTGGCGACAATGCGCCCGCCGGTGGCCGCAAACGGATGCCCGGCAGCCAATGAACTGCCCTTGACGTTGAGCCGGCTGCGGTCGATGGCACCCAGCGGTGCGTCCAGCCCCAGGCGGGTTTTGCAATATTCCGGGTCTTCCCAGGCTTTGAGCGTGCACAACACTTGGGCAGCGAACGCTTCGTGAATCTCGTAGTAATCAAAGTCCTGCAGCGTCAGGCCATTTCTCGCCAGCAAACGGGGCACGGCGTACACCGGCGCCATCAGCAGGCCTTCGGCGCCGTTGACGAAATCCACGGCCGCCGCTTCGCCATCGCGCAGGTACGCCAGGATCGGCAAGCCGCGCTCCCTGGCCCAGGCTTCACTGCCCAGCAGCACCAACGAGGCGCCATCGGTCAGCGGCGTGGAATTGCCGGCGGTGAGCGTGCCCTTCTCGCTGCGCTCGAACACCGGCTTGAGGCTGGCGAGTTTTTCCAGGGTCAGGTCCGGGCGCAGGTTGTTGTCGCGGGTCAGACCGAGAAAGGGCGTGAGCAAATCGTTGTGCCAGCCTTCGGCGTAGGACGCGGCCATTTTCTGATGGCTTTCAAGGGCCAACTGGTCTTGTTCGGCGCGGGGAATCTGCCAGGTCTGCGCCATCAACTCGCAGTGTTGGCCCATGGACAGCCCCGTGCGCGGTTCGCCGTTGCGCGGCAGTTCCGGCTTGAGGTGATGGGGACGAAGTTGTAACAAGACTTTTAATTTGTCCGCCATGGACTTGCTGCGGTTGGCCTGCAGCAGGATCTTGCGCAGGCCTTCATTGACACCGATCGGCGCGTCGGACGTGGTGTCGACGCCACCGGCGATCCCGCACTCTATCTGCCCCAGGGCGATCTTGTTGGCCACCAGCAACGCCGCCTCAAGCCCGGTGCCGCAGGCCTGTTGAATATCGTAGGCCGGGGTTTGCGGCGAGAGGCGCGAACCCAGCACGCATTCGCGCGTGAGGTTGAAGTCGCGGGAATGCTTGAGCACCGCACCCGCGGCCACTTCGCCAATGCGCAGGCCGTGCAGGTTGTAGCGTTCGATCAGGCCTTCCAGGGCTGCGGTCAACATCGCCTGGTTACTCGCCGTGGCATACGGGCCGTTGGACCGGGCGAAGGGGATGCGATTACCGCCAATGATCGCTACACGGCGCAATTGAGTCATGGAAAGCTCCCTGAAGGTTGTGGGTGGAATCATCCAGCCTAGCCTAGGCTGATCGAACGACTGCCGCACCGGGGTGGTCAACCCTTTGAACCCCAGCCTTCGGAGAGCGTTCCATGTCTGACCGTTATATCGACTTCGCCAACTCAAGCCTCGGCCATCGCCTGGTCGCCGCCATTGGCCTGCCGTCACCGGTACGCCTGGAACGCTGGCAGGCCGGGCGCCTGCGTCCGGTGGAAGGCGCGCTGCTGTTGGGCGGCGGCGCACTGGCGGCCAAGGTGCTGCCGTTTGCCAATAAACTCACGGACGCTATTTACAGTTACGGTGCCGCACCGCTGTCCGCGCCAGCCTGGATTCCCGGACACGGCCCCAAGCTCAAGGCCGTGGTGTTCGACGCCAGCGACCTGCAGCACACCGATCAGCTCAAGCAGCTGCGGGAATTCTTTCAGCCGCTGCTGAAAAATCTCGACCACAGCGCGCACCTGGTGATTCTTGGCCGAGCGCCGGAAAGCCTCAGCGATCCGTTTGCCGCCAGTGCACAGCGTGCCCTGGAGGGTTTCAGCCGTTCGCTGGCCAAGGAGCTGCGCAGCGGCGGCGTGTTGCAATTGTTGTATGTGGGCGAAGGTGCCGAGGACCAGTTGGAAGGCGCGTTGCGGTTTTTCCTGTCGCCTAAAAGCGCCTACATCTCTGGCCAGGTGATCCGCCTGCAAGCCTGCGCCACGCCGGTCGAGGATTGGACTCGCCCGTTGGCCGGGCGCAAGGCGCTGGTCACCGGTGCCGCGCGTGGGATTGGCGCCTCGATCGCTGAAACCCTGGCGCGCGACGGCGCCGAGGTGATCGTGCTTGATGTGCCGCAGGCCAAGGCCGATCTCGACGCCCTCGCTGCACGCCTGGGCGCCCGCACCGTGGTGCTGGATATTTGCGCCGAAGACGCGGCAACGCAATTGATCGAACACCTGCCGGACGGCATCGACATCGTGGTGCACAACGCCGGCATCACCCGCGACAAAACCCTGGCCAATATGACCCCGGAATACTGGGACGCGGTGCTGGCGGTCAACCTCAACGCACCGCAGGTGCTGACCAAGGCCCTGCTCGACAGCGGCACCCTGCACGACAACGGGCGCGTGGTGCTGCTGGCGTCCATCAGCGGCATCGCCGGCAACCGCGGGCAAACCAACTACGCCGCGAGCAAGGCCGGGCTGATCGGCCTGGCCCAGGCCTGGGCACCCTTGTTGAGCGAACGCGGGATCAGCATCAATGCCGTGGCGCCTGGCTTCATCGAAACCCAGATGACCGCGCACATTCCCTTCGCCCTGCGCGAAGCCGGGCGGCGCATGAGTTCACTGGGCCAGGGCGGCTTGCCGCAGGACGTGGCCGAGGCAGTGGCCTGGCTCGGCCAACCGGGTTCCGGAGCGGTCAGCGGCCAAGCGCTGCGGGTGTGTGGGCAAAGCCTGCTGGGAGCATAAGCATGGATTGGCAGACCTTAGGCACCACCCCGTTTCTACCGCCGCTGTACTGGCGTGCAGCGCTCAAGCGCAAGATCACCGGCAGCACCTTGCCCGAACAGGGGCTGCGCTGCCGGGTAAGCGTCAATCCCAAGGCCGTGGCGGCCTATCGCAAGGTCTGCGGCTTTGCCGACAGCCCCATTCTGCCGGCCACTTACCCGCACATCCTGGCGTTCGGTTTGCAGATGCAATTGCTCACCGCAAACAACTTTCCGTTCCCTTTGCTGGGGTTGATTCACCTGAGCAACCGTATTCGCGTGCATCGCCCATTGGGCGCGGTCAGCGAGCTGACGGTGGCCGTGCACGCGCAAAACCTCAAGCCGCACGCCAAGGGTGCCACATTTGAAGTGGTCACCACCGTCGAGGACGCCCTTGGCCTGCTGTGGGAAGCCGAAAGCCAGATGCTCTGCCGGGGCGTGAAGCTCGAAGGCGAGTCGATGAATGACGCGTTGCCCAGCCCCACGCAGGTCACCGAACTGATTTGCTGGAAAGCTCCCGCCGATATCGGCCGCCGCTATGCCCGGGTGTCAGGCGATTACAACCCGATCCACTTGAGCGCCCTGACCGCCAAGTTATTCGGCTTTCCCCAGGCTATCGCGCATGGACTATGGAACACGGCACGGACCCTCGCGGCACTGGGTGAACACTTGCCTGCGGCCAATATTGAAATCGTGGTCGAGTTCAAGAAACCGGTCCGCCTGCCCAGTGAAGTAACGTTGCTGGCCAGTGCGCCAGGTTCCAGCGGTGAGTTGCTGTTAACTGGCGCGGGTAACATTGAACACATGGTAGGAAAGTGGCAACCGATTGCCTGAATAACGCTGATTAATTGTATATATACACCTTAAGTTATAGCGGACCTTTAAAGGTCCGCTTTTTTATTCAAGCCATTGATTTATAAACGATATACCTCCCTTCTCTATACCTTTGGCATTAGTCGCTAAGCACTGTCGGGCGACCCGTATATAAATCGTTAATACCAAGTTGAGCGTTGCGAGAAAGAGTGCCCGGGTCTGTGATAACCCCACGGACAAACGTATCGCTATCCCTAGAAGTAACGAGCGTTTGAAACAACCACGGTTGTACAGGTGCAAGGGAACTCAATCATGAAAACTCAAACTCAAGTAGTGCTATGGAAAGCAAGTACCGCGCTGGCCCTGATCATGGCAATGAGCCTCGGTGGCTGCAGCAGCGGTGGCGGTGGACATCACAGCAGCGTGGCCGCGTCGTCGCCTGACGCAGGCGCCGGCACAGGTACCGGAGGCGGTACAGGCGGTGGCTCCGGTGGCGGCACTGGCGGTGGAACTGGCGGCGGTACTGATGGTGGCACTGGTGGAGGCACCGGCGGCGGTACTGGTGGCGGCACAGATGGCGGCACCGGCGGAGGCACGGGTGGAGGCACCGGCGGCGGAACTGGCGGTGGCACTGATGGCGGAACCGGCGGTGGCACGGGTGGCGGCACCGGCGGCGGAACTGGCGGTGGCACTGGTGGCGGCACCGGCGGTGGCACGGGTGGTGGTACTGGCGGCGGCACTGGAGGCGGCACTGGAGGCGGCACCGGCGGTGGCACTGGTGGTGGCACCGGCTCGATTACAACCCCACTGGTAACAGGCCAGATTGCTGGCACCCTGGGCACCACGGTGGGCAATGTCGGTACAGCGGTCGGTGAAATTGGCTCGACCCTGAACGGCGTTCCTATCGTCGGCGTCACCGCTGGCGGCCTGGTGACCTCCGCCGGTACTGCGGTGACCAGCATCGGCAGCGGTGTAACGACCGGTCTGGGCTCATTGGGCACTGACAGCAACTCCCTGGGCAAAACGGTTGCCGGTGTTGCCAACGGCGTTGCCGACCTGGGCACCGGTGTTTCAGGCGCTGGCCAATCCCTGGGCACCACACTGGGTGGCATCCCGGTTGTCGGCGGCCTGACCGGTGGTGTCGGCACTGCGGCGGGGGGTCTGGTGAATAACGTCGGTCAAGCGGTCACGATGCTCGGCGACACCCTCAGCACGTCCAGTACCACGGGCCCATTGGGTTCGCTGACTAACACCGTTGGCGGCAAAGTACTGGTGCCTGTGGTGTCCCTGGTGGAAAACACCACCGGCAACCTCGGCAAGGCAACGGGCCTGGGCAACCCGGTCAATGGTGTGCTGGATAAAGTTGGCGCCACCGTCACCGGCCTAGGCGGTCAGGTTGCCAGCGCCGGCGGCACCGGCAACCCGGTCACCACGATCGTCGGCGGTGCGCTGACCGGCGTCGGTGGCGTGCTCGACAAGTCTGGGGGTTATGTCGCCCCAGCCAGCGGCGCTGCGGCGCCTGGCTTGCCGGAGCTGGTGGGTGGCCTGGTGGCCAACGTGGGTAATGGTCTGAATGCCGGCAACACCAACGGCACAGTGAGTGCAGCCGGTGTAACCGGTGGCGCACTGGGCAACACGGTCGCCTCACTCGGCACCGTGCTGGGCGGCACCGGCGTCACCAACACCGCCGCTACAGCGCCGGTGGCTGGCTTGGCCACTAACGTCGGCGCGGCACTCAATCCTGTGACGACCGGGGTTAGCACCTTGACGCAGAACATCGGCACCACCACCGGTATCGGCGCTCCCGTCAACGGCCTGGTGACTCAAGTCGGCGGCGCAGTCAGCGGTATCGGCACCAACCTGACCGCCGCCAATGCCAACCCGATCACTAACGCTGTAGGCACCACCGTCACGGCCGTCGGCAACACCGTAGGCGCAGTGGGCGGCTTAGTCACCGGCGGCACCAGTGGCGCAAGTGGCAGTGGTGGTCTGCTCGGTGGGCTGACCGTAGGCGCTGGCGCCAGCACTTCGGCCAATGGCAGTGCAAGCACTGGCACAAGCGGCGGTCTGGGAGGTTTGCTCAACGGCCTGACCGGCAAAAAATAGAATTGCACCTGGCCGATTAGACGGCCTCCCCTACAGCGCCTACGCTTGGTTGAGACGAGAGACCCTTATAAGTCTCTCGTCTTTTTTATGGGCTGGCGTTAACGACTGCCGCGCCCTCCCGCACCGCGTCCAAGAAACCGGCGGGCCCGAAACGCTGCTGCAGTTTGACCATGGAGTGTCCTATGCGCGTGTTGACGCCGTTGTTATTGCTAACCCTCAGTGCCTACGTCCAGGCCGAGACCCTTCCCAGCTTTCTTAACAGCAACGACACCATTCGCACCCTGCCTGTGCCCAACCTTCCCGCCGATGCCTATCGACCGGTCACACCACAGACCCAGGTGCCGCAAGCGCCTGCGACCCAGAATCAGCCGCTGCAGATGGACACCAAAGTCACCATCCGCAAGCTGCAGATCGAGGGCGGTACGATCTACCCGCTGACGGACACGGCCAAGGCCTACGCATCGCTGATTGGCCATGAGACCAACCTTGCGCAACTGATCGAAGCCACCCGCAGCATCACCCGTCGCTATCAGGACGACGGCTACCTGTTGTCCTACGCGTTCCTGCCGCAACAGTCCTTCGAAAACGGCCTGGTGCGCGTGGTATTGGTGGAGGGTTACATCAAGGATTATCAGCAAAGCGGCGACATCGGCTCGGTGTCGGCCTACGTCGATAAACTGGCAGAAAAACTGTTGGCTGAACGGCCGCTCACGCGCAAGACGTTCGAGCGCTATACCACCCTGATGGGCCGTATCCCCGGCGTAACCCTGCAAGCGCAAGTGCCACCGCCGGGCACCACGGATGGCGCCACGCACATGAAAATCGAAGCCACACGCAAGCCGTTTACTACCAGCATGAGCCTGGTCGACGAAAACCGTGGCGGCACCCAAGCCCTGCTCACCGCCACCAGCAACTCCCAGACGTCCATGGGCGAACAGCTCAACGTCAGCGGCCTGTTCCCGCCGGGCGACGATAAAGAACATTACTACCGTGTGGGCTACAGCCAGTTCATCAATGCCGAGGGCAGCCAGCTGGTCTTGGGTGCCGAGCGCTACCGCGCCGACCCCAAAAGCAACATACAGCTGGACGGTGGCTTCGAACTCAAGCCGCATCAGGCGATTGATCGCTACACCATTGGCCTCAGCCATCCGCTGATTGCTTCACCCACCGAATCCTTGACCCTGGGTACACGCCTGTATGCCGTTGACCAGACCACGCGCTATCAACTGGTGGGCTACCCCAACCGATTCGACATCGAAACCAACCTGCGCGCGCTGGCATTCGAGGCCGACTGGCGCAAAGCCGACACTCGCCAATTACGCATCCTCAGCGCCGGCCTGTACCAAGGCATCAATGGTCTGGGGGCCACTACCCGCAGCGACCTGGAAGTCACCAAGCCTGACCTGGACTTCTTCCGCCTGCGCCTGTCCGGCGTGCAAAGCGACAAGTTTTTCGATAACTGGCAGGGCGTGCTGTCGGGGGCGTTCTACTGGAGCGACGACACTTTGCCCGACAGTGAACGCGCCACCTTCGGCGGGCAGAATTTCGGCCGCGGCTATCCCGACGACCAAGCCTCGGGCGACAAGGGTTGGGGCGTGGCCTATGAGGTCAACTACAGCTTCAACCGTGCCGGCGATTGGGTAAAGGTCCTGCAACCCTACGTGGTGCTCGACCGCGCCAAAACCTGGTTCAACGAGCTGCCGGTCAAAGGTAACGACATGTCGTCGGCGGCTGTGGGACTGCGCTTTGGCGACAACAAGTACTACAACATCGCCCTTGAAGCCGCCAAGCCAATGTCGGACATCGCCCTGGACAGCTTCAACCGGCGGCCGCGGTATACGCTGAGTTTCAGCTATCAACTGTGAGTGTTTGCGGTAGCCCGCCTGCGTGGCGAGTGGGCGCGTTCGTGGCCAATAGACTTGTCCTTGGCCAGGGGCTTATCTGTGGCGAGCGGGCTTGCCCCGCGTTGGGTCGCGAAGCGGCCCTGACCCAGACGCCGCATTTTCCCAGTCAAAACCGCGTTGGCAGGTTTTGGCGCCGCTTCGCAGCGCAACGCGGGGCAAGCCCGCTCGCCACAGACAAGCACGCTCGCCACGGACAGGCCTCTGGCCGCAGCAAGCCCGCGCCTACAGTTTGTGTTTGATCAGCGGAAACAGGCTGTTGAGGGTATCGATCAACCGCACCAGATAGATGGGTTTGCGAAACAGGTCCAGCACCTGCAGGCGCAGCATGTCGCTGACGTCATCCATCTCGGCATGGCCCGACATCACGATGACCGGCAGGTGTTGGCGATCGGTGTGTTCGCGCAGGCGCCTGATCAGCGAGATCCCGCTTTCTTCAGGCATGCGCAGGTCGGTGATGACCAGCGCGATGTCAGGGTTGAGGGTCAGCTCCTGCAGCGCGAAGGTCACGGAGGTGGCGGTAAAACAAACGAAGCCCTCGTTCTCCAGCGACTCCGCCAGTTCTACGAGGGCATCTTCTTCGTCATCCACCAACAGGATCTGTTGGCGTAAAGGTCCAGATGCAGCATTCATGGGCACTACCTGGCATAGCCGATCAATAACGAGCGTACTCACAAGATGCTGCCTGCGACTTACGTCGTGGTAATGGCGCTCTGAATTTTACCGAAGAAGGTCGTGATCTGAGGCCCCAGTGTCGTGCCTGCGGCGAGTACCACCAGCGCCACAATGGCCACGAGGATGAGGTATTCAATCGCCGTCGCCCCCTCTTTATTGCGCAAGAGCAACTGAAGCTGAACATGCAGTTTCATCAACAGATCAAGGACCATCGTACTTCTCCTCTGGCGACTTAACGCCCTATCAAGGGTTTGCACAATCATTATTTACGTTGTGGTAATGGCGGTCTGGATTTTGCCAAAGAACGTCGTGATCTTCGGTCCTAGCGTAGTACCGGCTGCCAGTATCACCAACGCCACAATTGCCACGAGAATGAGGTATTCAATCGCCGTGGCGCCTTCCTTGCGATGAAAAAGCAGCTGGAGTTGAACGTGAAGTTTAATCAACAGATCAAGGATCATTTGTACTGCTCCTTTGGCGACCAGGCGCCCTATCACGGTGTCCTGCACAGTAATTGCGATGTGCCACCTGAGCATTGTCAACAAACCACGCGCTCACAACTGTAAGAACTGATTAATTACAAAGTAGAGGTCGCCTTACTGACGCCTTAAATCCGTGATTTAAAAGGCTAGTTATGGCGGGGCGAAGAAATCTTTCTGTCAGTAATGGCATTTCGTCCTAGCTGAACTACCTTCAAATAGCGAAATAGTTAGTCCGCTGTTCATAGCAGCCGGTTGCGTGATTAGCCTGTTCGGATAGACAGGCTGTGGTGCAACAGGAAAGGGAGAGCCGTCGTGAACACACGTCTGAGTATGATACTGGCCGGCGTGCTTTTGGTCGGTGCACTGTTTGCCGGTTATTGGGGATTAGTGCTCAGTCGTGAACCTGCCCCGGCGCCGCCACCGCCGCCACAGACCGCGCCGGTCGAAAAAGCCGTCGCCGTGGTGGAAGACCAGACCCGCCAGCCAGTGGTCGTACTGGCCCACGATGTACCGCCCTTTGTCGCCCTGAATGCCGCCGACCTCAGTGTAGAAAAACTGCGCACCGTGCCGGCTGGCAGCATGACCAGTGTCGACCAGGCCATTGGCCGCACGCCCTGGCGCGCATTGCAGGCCGGCACTTGGCTCAACGAAGAAAGCTTCACGCCCGGCGGGCCGCTGGCGCGCATGATCCGCCCTGACGAACGCGCCCTGGCGGTGGCCGTGGATGAAGTGATCGGCGCCGCCGGCCAATTGAGTCCCGGCGACTACGTGGACGTGTTGCTCTACCTGCGCCAGGACACCGCCAACCTCGAACAATCGGCCCAAGTAGTCGTCCCCGCCATGCGCTTGCTCAGCGTCGGCGACCAAATGGGCCTGACCAACGACGGCACTCCCGCCTCCCCGCCGGCGATGACCGCCGAAGAAAAAGCCCAACGCCGTGCACCCTCGCGCACGGTTGTGCTGGCGGTGCCCGAGCAACTGCTGAGCCGGCTGATGCTTGCCTCCCAGGCCGGCACTTTGCGCCTGGCCGTGCGCAGTGCCGACGAACGCTTGCTGAGCCAGTACTGGGCCGGCGAAAGCGACGCACCGGGCAAGCTGCAAAGCGCTAATCGCGACCTTTACCAGTTCACGCAACTGGCCTTTGCCCAAGCCCCGAAAAAAGTCGCCCAGAGCGCTCCGCACCGCACCGGTGTGGAGGTGATCCGCGGCAACCAAGCCACCCAACAAACGCCTGATTGAACAAGGATGCTGTGCATGAGCCGACGTTTCGCACCGGTGTTCACGCTGAAAATTGCCTGTGCCCTGCTGCTGTCGAACCTGTCGGTGGGCGGGGCCGTGGCCGCCACCGGCAACTGCAGTAGCTTGGGCCAATTACCCGCAGCCCTTTCGGTGGGCGAAGGCCTGCAACAGGAGCTGCAGTCACCGGTGGCGATCACGCGTCTGGCCATCGGCGACCCGAAAATCGCCGACGTGCACCTCAACGGCGATCGCGGCTTCCTGCTGACCGGCATCGCCTCCGGCACCACCAGCCTGATGGTCTGGACCGCCTGTTCCAACACGCCGCGCCAGAGCATGGTGTTTGTCAAAGGCAAGGCCACAGCGGCGCTGACCAGCCTGTCACTGGCGCCAGCGGATGATCCCTCGCTGCCCAGCCAAGTGCAGACCGACATCCGCTTTGTCGAGGTCAGCCGCACCAAACTCAAGGAAGCCAGCACCAAGATCCTGGGCATGGGCAAAAACTTTTTCCTCGGCAGCCCCAACCTGTTATTTCCCACGTCCAGCACCTTCAAGCTGCCGGTGAGCGCTGACCAGTTCAACATCGGCTTTGGCGGCGGGCGTGTCTCGGCGATGATCAACGCCCTGGAAAGCAGCGGTTTTGCCTACACCCTGGCACGCCCAAGCCTGGTGGCCATGAGCGGGCAAAGCGCGACCTTCCTCGCCGGTGGCGAGATCCCGATCCCGGTGCCCAGCAGTGGCAGTGACACCATCTCCATCGAGTACAAAGAGTTCGGCATTCGCCTGACCCTGACCCCCACCGTCATCGACCGCAACCGGATTTCCCTCAAGGTGGCACCGGAAGTCAGCGAGCTGGACTACACCAACGCCGTGGTCATTCAAAACATCCAGGTACCGGCGCTGACCATCCGCCGCACCGACACCAGCGTGTCCCTGGCCGATGGCGAGAGTTTCGTGATCAGCGGCCTGATCAGCAGCAACAACACCACCAACATCAGCAAGTTTCCGGGCCTGGGTGACATTCCGATCCTGGGCGCGTTCTTTCGCGATTCTTCGGTCAACCGCCAGGACAAAGAGCTGCTGATGATCGTCACGCCGCACCTGGTTCAGCCGCTGGCCGCCAACGCTCAACTGCCGTCGTTGCCTGGCGAGAACCTGCGCAACTACGACCCGAACTGGTACCGCCTGTACTTCCTGGAAAACGGCAATTTCGACCGCAACAATGGGTTATCACAATGAGCGATAGCCTGAGCCAGACTTTCCTGGCAATCACCCGCAACACCACTGACCTTGAGTGGCTGCAGGGCGCGCTGGCACCGCTTGGCCAAGTGGTCAGTGCCGGCAGCGGCACGCTGGACGAGTTACTGGCGCTGGTCGATGTGACCTTCGCCAACCTGGTGTTTATCGGCCTCGACCGCGAGCATGTGGTGGCCCAGAGCGCGCTGATCGAAGGCGCGCTGGAAGCCAAACCGATGCTGGCCATCGTCGCCCTCGGTGACGGCATGGACAACCAGTTGGTGCTCAATGCGATGCGCGCCGGGGCGCGGGATTTTGTCGCCTACGGTTCACGCTCAAGCGAAGTGGCCGGGCTGGTGCGCCGCCTGAGTAAACGCCTGCCGCCCGTGACCACCAACACCCAACTGGGCGGCCTCACGGTGCTGTACGGCACTCAAAGCAATGCCGACGGCGCCCTGCTCGCAGGTCACTTGGCGCTGGTTGTACAAAAGAGCGGCCAGCAAACTCTGCTGCTGGACCTGGGCCTGCCACGCGGTGACAGCCTGGCGCTGCTGGGGCTGGAAAGCTCGTTCAATTTTGGCGATGCCCTGCGCCACCTGCGGCGGCTGGACGCGACCTTGATCAACAGCGCCTTCACCTCTGCCGAGGACGGCCTGCGCATCCTCGCCTACGCCCCCAACGATGAGCCGCTGGAACAGACCAGCGCCGCCGAGCTGTACATGCTGCTCAGCGCCCTGCGCCAGCACTTCCAGCACATCGTGGTCAACCTCGCCGGCCAGCAGGACAGCGAAGCGCTGCGCACCTTTGTCAGCCACTGCGACAAGCTGTTGTGGTGCACCGATCAAAGCGTGCTCGACTGCCGTCGCAACCTCGCGATACTCAACCAGTGGCGCGAAAAAGGCATGAAACTGGAGCACGCCAAGCTGCTGGTCGATCGCTACATCAAAAGCTGCGCACCCGATTCCGAGGCGCTGGGAAAGAGCTTTGGGCTGGAGGTAATTGCCGTGTTGCCACTGAGCCCGGAGGTACGCCTGAATGCGAAAAACCAGGGGCAAACCTTGTTCGCCCTGGCCCCGCGAGAACCGCTGACCCTTGGCCTGAAAACCCTGGGCGAACGCCTGGCAAAACGCTCGGAAGGCATGAAAAAACCTTCTCACAACTGGCTTGACCGCCTGCTGGGCACCGGCAAATGAACGGCGAAAAACTCTTCGGCGCCCCCGCTCGCGGCATCGGTGGCAACACCGACCACGATGGGCTCAAGCTGGTGCTGCATCGGTACATCATCGATGCCATCGAAGAGTCGGGCAAGAATCTGCTGGAAGGCTCACGCCCGCTGCTGGCGCAATTTGTCATCGACAAGGTGGCCGAATACATCAACCGCATGCACCTGGCGATCTCGCGCTATGAAATGGAGCGCCTGGCCGAAGAAATCGTCGATGAACTGACCGGTTTCGGCCCACTGGAAGTGCTGCTGCGCGACCCGTCGGTGACGGAAATCCTGGTCAACGGCCCGCACCGGGTGTTTATCGAGCGTGACGGTGTGCTGCATCAAAGTGACCTGCGCTTTATCGACGCGCACCACGTGGAGCGCGTCATGCAGCGCATCCTCGCGCCTCTGGGCCGGCGTCTGGACGAGTCGTCGCCCATGGTGGATGCGCGCCTGCCCGATGGCAGCCGGGTCAATGCGATCATCCCGCCGATTGCCCTGGACGGGCCGTGCCTGTCGATTCGAAAGTTTCGCAAGGACATGCTCAAGAGCAGCGATTTGGTGGCCATGCAGACCATCGACCAGAACATCTTCGACTTCTTCCAGGAGGCGGTGGGCAAGCGCTGCAACATCCTGATCAGCGGCGGCACCGGCACCGGTAAAACCACGCTGCTGAATATTCTCAGTCAGCTGATCAACCCGCATGAGCGGCTCGTCACCATCGAAGACGTGGCCGAACTGCAACTGGGTCACCCTCACGTCGTGCGCCTGGAAACCCGCCCGCCGAACGCCGAGGGCCATGGTGAGGTGAAAGCCAGCGACCTGATCCGCAACGCCCTGCGGATGCGCCCCGACCGCATCATTCTGGGTGAGATTCGCGGCGTGGAAGTGCTTGATGTACTGACCGCCATGAACACCGGCCACGACGGTTCCATGAGTACCGTGCACGCCAACAACGCGGCCGATGCCTTGCTGCGCCTGGAAACCCTGGTGGGTTTGACCGGCCGGGTGGTGGCGGAGAAAACCCTGCGACAAATGATCTGTGCGGCGCTGGATGTGGTGATTCAACTGACCCGCCTGCCGGACGGCCGTCGTTGCGTCAGCGAAGTGGTCGAGGTGGTCGGCATCCGTGAAGACGTGTACGTGACCAACACCCTGTTCCGCCATGACCGGCGCACCGGCTTCGGCTTTCTGCGCGAGGCGGTCAACCCGGCCGGTGAAAAACTGCGCCGCGAACCGTTACTGCCTTGAAGGGGACGCAAGCATGACCGGGGCCATCCTGTTGCTCATCTGCCTGATTCTGATCGGCCTGTCGATTCGTTCCTTCCAGATCGGTTTGCGCCGCGCCCAGACCGAACGCGTGCTCGGCCGCCTTGCCGAAGGCCAGCCGCAGCTCGTCGAAGAGAACGGCCAGTGGAGCGGCGTGGAGCGCATGTTCCTGCGCGCCGGCCTGGGCAAACCCAGTGACAACCTCGGCGTGTGGCTGGCGATCTGGGCGCTGGGTGCAGTCCTGGGCCTGCTGGTTGCCGGCTGGATCGGTCTGTTGGTGATGGCGGTGTTGCCGCTGCTGGTACTGCGCCTGTACATCGCCTGGCGCTATCAACGTCGGATAAAGCGCATGATCGAACAACTGCCGCAATTGCTCGACCACACCGTGCGCAGCCTCAAGTCCGGGCGTACCCTGGCCGACGCGGTGCTGGGCGGCATCGAGATTACCGAAGACCCGCTGCAACAAGCCATGGGCCGTATCCGGCGCAACGTGCAGCTGGGCGTGAGCCTGCCGGAGTCGGCCCACGACTTTGCCGAATTTTACGAGCGCGATGAGTTTCGCCTGTTCGCGCTGGGCTTGAAGGTCAACCACCGCTATGGCGGCAACGCCAGCGAGCTGTTGGAAAACCTGATCAAGATGATCCGCGAACGTGAGCAAGCCGCCCGCCAGCTGCGCGCCTTGACCGGCGAAACACGCGTCACGGCCTATGTGCTCACCGCCCTGCCGATCTCGATGATCGGCTACTTCCTGGCGGTGAACCCCGCGTACCTGATGACCATGTGGAACGACGGCACCGGGCGCATTCTGTTGTTCGTGGCGCTGGTGATGCAGTTGTTGGGCTGCTTCACCCTGTGGCGCATGTTGCGGAGCGTATGAGATGGCGATTGCACTGCTGATCAGCGCTGTACTGTTTATTGCCGCCCTCGGGTTAGTGCTGGCCAACCTGATAAAACACCGGCGCGGCCAGCGCCTGGTTGCCCAACGTTTGCAGGGCCAGATGGCGCGCGAACACAGGTTCGGCACGCTGATGCGCCAGCTGGGCAGCAGCCCGCTCGCGCAACGCTCGGTGAGCCTGGACAACGAAACCCAGATCCTGCTCAACCGTGTCGGTTGGCGCAAAGCCAACCAGCGCTCGATGTTCGCCGCCTTCCAGGTCGGTACGCCGTTGCTGCTGTTGATCATGACCCTGGTGGTTCAGCAAGTGATGTACCCCGCGACCGGCTCGCCGTGGCTGGCGCCGTTGCTGGCCCTGGGCATCGGTTATCTGTTGCCCAAGCGCATTCTGGCCAGGGCCGCCAAGGCGCGCCAGCAACGCATCTCCCGCGAGGTATCGACCTTCATTCCGCTGCTGCGCATTCTGTTCGAATCCGGCATGGCGGTTGAGCAAGCGTTGCGCGTGCTGAGCATTGAAGCGCAACGCCTGTTGCCGGCGCTGACCCATGAGTTGCGCTTGATCCTGACACGGGTCGACTCGGGCCTTGAGCTGAGCGAGGAGCTGGGCAAGACCGCTCGGCTGCTGGCCGTGGATGAATTCACCGACACCTGCACCATCCTCCAGCAGCTGGTTCAGCAAGGCGGCGGCGCGATGAAATCGCTGCTGTCGCTCAAGCAATTGCTCGACGACCGACGCCTCACGCGGATCCAGGAATTCGTCTCGAAGATGTCGGCAAAAATGTCCGTGGTGATGATGGTGTTTTTGTTTCCCGCCTTGCTGATCGTGCTCGGGGGACCCGCCTTTATCGGCATCACCCGGGCCTTGAGTAACTTATGAGGAGCGCCCGATGAAAGCCTTGATAGCCGGTTTGAGCCTGTTGCTGCTAAGTGGCTGCGCCACCAATGGCCAAACCCCGTGGGGCGCGTTTACCGGCACCGGCAGTTGCCCCAAGCCCAGTTCCGATCAGGAGCTGTCGCTGAACCTGGCCGATGAAATGGCCGGCGACGGCAAGCTGCACGCCAGCCTCGCCAACCTGCAAGGCTTGCCGGCCAATCTGCCCCAGGTGCGCCTGCGCCAGGCCAAGGCCTATCGCCTGCTCGGGCGCAGCGAAGCCGAGCCGTTGTACCGCAGCCTGATCGGCACCTGCATGGCCGCCGAAGGCGAACACGGCCTGGGGCAGGTCGCTTCGGCCAAGGGTGATAACGGGCAAGCGATGGCCCACTTGCAACGCGCCGCTCGGCTGGCGCCCACCGACGAGAAAATCCGCAACGACCTGGGCGTGGTGTACCTCAACCAACTGCGCCTGGACGACGCGCGCTTTGAATTCATGACCGCCATGGAACTCAAGCAGAGCGACCCGCTGGCGGCGGTCAACCTGGTGACGCTGTTGATTTATCAGGACAACTGGAAGCAGGCCGCGCAACTGGTCAGCCAGATGGGCCTGAGCCCCGAGCAAGTCACTGAGGCCCAGGCCCGCGCCGAGAAACTCAAAGGCTCAAGCACATCCGTCGCCAAAGCCAAGGATCAAGTCGCCGCTGTCAGTGATGCCGCAAGCACCCCGAGGAATTGATGATGAAAACACCTTATCTCGCCAGCCTGGCCATGCTCGTGTTGCCCTTCAGCGCCATGGCCATCGAGCCCGGCCCGTCATCGCCCCAGCAAGCCTTGACCGAGCAATGGCTGACGCTGCAGGTCACGGGCAGCGCCGCGTCGCAAACACCTCAGAAGGCCTCGGCGGCCGAACGTGACAAGGCGCACCAGCGTTTGCTGGACAGCTACAAGTATCCGATTCCGGAGTATTTCGAGCAGAAGGTGGGGGGGAAAACCGGAGGCAGCAATTGATCTATCACTGACACACAGCAGATCTAATGTGGGAGCGGGCTTGCTCGCGAATGCAGTGTGCCAGTCACCCAATAGGTTGGCTGATACACCGCATTCGCGGGCAAGCCCGCTCCCACATTTTGACCGAGTTTAAACGGGCAGATCAGTGCGCCGTCACTCGCTGGCGCAGCGATGAATTATTTGGCGATAACGCCAATGCCAATTGCGTGCGGTTGTGCATGTGCGTCAGGCGCAGCACTTGGGACACGTACAGCTTCACCGTGTTTTCAGTGATGCCCAATTCGCAGGCGATCTGATAGTTGGTCTGCCCCTTGCCCACCAGCCGTGCGACATCCAATTGGCGTGGCGACAACTGGTTGAAGATCGCCGGGATTTCCACCGGCCCGGCATCCTCGGCCGAAGCCTCGTCGCTTTCCCGTCCAGGCCCACTGCTGCGCACTTTATCGAGGTCCTGATACAGGTCGTTGATGGACTCGGAAAGAAACTGCAGTTTCTGATTCAAGTTACCCAGTTGCAGGTCCTTTTTGCGCTCTTGCAGCGCGGCGTCCTGGCGCTGCAAGCCTTCGAGCAACTCGTGCAGGTTGATGGGCTTCTGGTAGTAGTCCGCGATGCCGGCACGCAGGGCCTTGATCACGTCCTGCTTGTCAGCGCGACCGGTCAACATGATGGCTTCGAACGCGCGCTGCTTACCGGCGATTTTTTGCAGGGCCTGCACCAACTCGATGCCATCCATCTCCGGCATATGCAGGTCGCACAGCACCAGGCCGATCTCGGCATCTTCGCTGAAACGCTTCACGGCCTGTTGGCTGGATTCACAGGGGACGCAGCGGTAGCCGCTGCTTTCAAGAAATTCACAGAGTTCTTCCACGATCAGCGGCTGATCGTCGACAACGAGCACTTTTACCGCAGAGGTAAGCTTGTTCACGCGCTACTCCATGCATTTCAAGCCAAAAGATTGACCATCCCTTTACGACACATATCCGGTACATCTCCTCATTAAACGTAGACGCACTTTCTGACTATGTACATAGCGTTAATACCCGCTGACGACTAATGGATCCAAAACCACGCAACGGCAAAACCCACCAGTAAAAACGGGGCGAATGGCTGCTTTTTTGACGCACCGGGCGCCAAGTAACCCATATGCTTTTTAAGATATTGATTCATATGCGGCCAAAGCGTTGGCGAAACGATCAGCCAGAGCAAATTGGCGACTGCCGCCCCTACAAACGACCACAGCAAGTACTCTGCATTCGACACCAGCGCCAACGCTGCGAGCAGCTTCACGTCGCCCGCCCCCAAACGACCGATGGCGTAGCCGGGCAAGGTCAGCAGCAGCGCCAGAAAAAACGCCAACAGCCCCTGCCCGGTCGACGCCCCCAGCCAGGTGGTGCCCGTCCAGAGCAGATAGATCAACGCCAACAAGGCAACGCCCAGCGTCAGACGATTGGCGAGCAACCGCTGCCGAGCATCCTGCACTGCACACAGCACCAACCACACCATCACCACTGCGCCATGGATCACGTAAAAAACATCCCTTTTTGCCGATTGATTCTATGCTGATATCAAGTAGTAGCCGTCAGGGTAGACGCGGTGATGAAAACAAGCCTCCCGGATAAGCAAAAAGGCGCGGCAGCAATCGAATTCATTGCTGTGTTCGTGATTTTTTTCGCCGTGTTCTACGGCATGGTCAGCTATAGCCTGCCGCTGCTGTTGTTGCAGTCGTTCAACCAGGCGACGGCAGAAGCCGTGCGTCTGAGCGTGGCGCTGGACCCCAACATGCAGGGCTACGCCGCCGCCGTGCAAAGCACCGCCAAAACCGCAGTCGCCAACCGTTTGCTGTGGATCCCGCCCTCCTACAAATTCGACGCTGCCACGCAAGTCACCACCACCTTCAACAGCGGCTTGTTGTTAGTGAAGATCAACTACCCCACGGCCAATCTGCAGGCGGTAATGCCCTTTATTGTCCTGCCCGGCATCGGCACCGTACCGCAGCTGCCGACGACGCTGCAGGCCACCTCGAGCCTGCAGTTTTGACCTCGGGGGAAAAACTCTTCGGGCGCCTGCTCGGCCGAAGCAGCGCGTTGGCCCTGGACACGCCTGCGTCGCCTGTCGCCGGGCTGCACCTGTGGTTGGACGCGCACGGCCGCGTGCTCGAAATCAGCGGTGCACTGCGCTCACACCTGGCGCAATACACTGACTCACCGCCCCTCCAGGACCTGCTGTGTGCCCACAGCGCGATGGCGGTTGAAGGCGTTCCTGCCGATTGGCAGCGCCATAGCCTCGACCTGGATTTCCAGGGCGCCGCCGGGCTTGTGCTGCACACGCGAGGCACGATTGAAGCCCAGGATAACGGCTGGCTGCTGCATGCCGTGGACATCGGCGATTTGCTCAACGGCCGGCACCTGGCCGAGCAGCGCGAACAGGATCAGCAATTGGCCAGCCTTGTGAGTGAACACCTGCGGGTGTGCAGCCTCAGCCGGCTGCCCGACGTGTTCAACGAACAGCTGGCCAGCGTCGCGCAGCGCTGGCGCATCCCGTGTGTGGCCCTCGCGCTGCTCGATCAAGAAGACCAGGACTGGGTGATCTACAGCCAGTACGCCAACCATGATGCGCCGCTGTTCTGGCACAACGGGCAGCGCCTCGGCACCTGCCTGGACAGCCTCAACGGCACTGCCCCGCTGAGTTTGCAGGCACCTTATGGACGCGGAGAACACCCGCGTTTGCACAGCGTATTCGGCAATGCCGACGGGTTTCTGGTGCCGTATCGCGATGGCCAGGGCGTGGCCGCGTGGTTGCTGTGCGGGGCCTACAACGGCCAGCCGCACATGCGCGACCGCGACTGGCTGAACCTCGCCGCCGCCATCGCCGCGCCGCTGCTCAGCCGCCTGCGCGAGCAACGCCACCACCAACAATTGGAGCGCCTCGAAGCCCTGCAAGGCCTGTTGGGCACCGGGTGGTTCGAGTTGCTGCCCGCCAGCGCCGAGATCCAACTTGCGCCGCAATTGATGCGCAACATCGACTCAGAGCAAGCCCCGACCCGGCAAGCCCTCGACACCTGGCTGGCGCTCATCCACCCCGCCGACCGAGAGGAACTGCACAGCCGCCTGCGCGACCTGCAAGCCCTGGGCAAGCCTTTGCTCGCCAGCGTACGCCTCAACCGTGGCGACAGCGCCCAACCGCCGACCTGGTATCGGGTACAGGGCCAAGTGCTGGGCGTGGGTGAGCAACGCCGCTGGGTCGGGTTCATGCTCGACATCAGCGACATCAAGAACCAGCAGGTGCACGCCGACGCCGCCCATGCTCGCCTGGATAACCTGATTGCCAGCTCACCGGCGGTGATCTACGTGCAACGCTACGTGAACGGCGCGCTGCTGCCGGTGTTTTTCAGTGACA
Source organism: Pseudomonas sp. TWRC1-2 (assembly GCF_049896685.1). NCBI lineage: Bacteria > Pseudomonadati > Pseudomonadota > Gammaproteobacteria > Pseudomonadales > Pseudomonadaceae > Pseudomonas > Pseudomonas sp. TWRC1-2. The sequence continues at coordinate 43,475 of NZ_JAFCUU010000005.1, forward strand.
GCCTGCTGCCGTTGCTGGGCCGCACCCTCGCCGAGTGCAGCCACGACAGCCTGGTGCAGTGGGTGCATCCCGACGACCGCGACCTGTACTTCCAGCGCACGCGCCAACTGCTGCGCGAAGGCAGCGTGCGCAGTCGTTACCGTGTGCAGGACAAACAGGGCAATTACCACTGGCTGCTTGATGAAGCCAAATTGCTGCGCGACGACCTGGGCCTGCCGGTGGAAGCGATTGGCCTGTGGCTGGACGTCACCGACGCGACCGTGGCTGCGCAACAGGTCAAAGCCAGCGAGGAGCGTTACCGAATTCTGGTGGAAGACTCCCCGGCGATGATCTGCCGCTACCGCCCGGACCTGACCCTGACCTTCGGCAACACGCCATTGGCCAACTACCTCGAATGCCGTCCCGCACAATTGCGCGGGCTGAACCTGGGCGACTGGCTCTCAGCCGAACAGCGCGAGGCGTTTGTGCAGCGCATCCGGCAGTTGACTCCGGAGTTCCCGGTCAGCACCGCCGAAATCAGCCTGCAACTGCCCGGGCGCGAACACGCCTGGTGGGTCTGGTCGGACCGCGGCGTGTTCGATGAGCACGGCGCCCTGGTCGAGGTGCAGGCCGTGGGCCGCGACAACACCGAGGTGCGACGCTCGCAGCAGCAACTGACGCAAAGCGCAAAAATGGCCACCCTCGGCGAAATGGCCACGGGCCTGGCCCATGAGATCAACCAGCCGCTGAACGTGATGCGCATGGCCGTCGTCAATGTGCTCAAGCGCCTGGGCAGTGGCAACGTGCAGGTCGACTACCTCACCGAAAAACTCCAGCGCATCGACGCCCAGGTTCAACGCGCAGCCCGGGTGGTGGACCATATGCGCGTGTTCGGCCGCCGCTCGGAAGTCGAGCAACAACCGTTCGACCCGGCGCAGGCGGTTGAAGGCACCCTGTCGTTGCTCAGCGAAGGCCTGCGCGGCAAAGGCGTGGAAGTCCGCCTGACCCAGGCGGACGTTCCCGTGCAGGTCAAAGGTTACGTCGACCAGCTTGAACAGGTGCTGATCAACCTGATGGTCAACGCCCGCGATGCCCTGCTGGGCCAGCGCGAAAAAGACCCTGAGTTGCGCCCGTGGATCGCCGTGCACACCGAACACGATAGCCGTCACGTGCGCATCTGGGTCGAGGACAATGGCGGGGGCATTGACCCACGCTTGCTGGAGCGGATCTTCGAACCGTTCTTCACCACCAAGCCCATTGGCGTGGGCACCGGGCTGGGCCTGTCGGTGAGCTACGGCATCGTCGAGAACATGGGCGGACGCCTCAGCGTCAGCAATGGCGAACAGGGCGCACGGTTTTGTGTGGAACTGCCCAGGGCCACCGACGCTTAGATCACCAGGTAGGCCTCACCAGTCTGGCCGCAGGTGAGGTTGGCGCCCACGTTCACATTCGTCAGGCTGATGCCCAACATGTTCAACAGGTTGTTGAGGATCGGGTTAAGCAGCGGGCCCAGCAGGCTATCCACCACCGGGGTGACGATGGCGCTGACGCCACCGAGCAGCGACACGACGCTTGCCGCCAGTGCGCCCAGCGGGTTACTGCCGACCGGCTGGTACGCCGTAATGCCTACGCCATTAAGCGTGGTCGACAGGCTGCTGACCACATTGGTCGCCGGCGCGGCCGCCTGATAGGTCGGGGTGAGGCCCACGTTAGGCGGCGTGGCGAATGGCGCAGTACTGGAGAACACCAAGGTTTGATTGCTCGCCGCAATCGGGCTTAGCACTTTGATCGCGACGCCACCGGCGGCGAACGGTACACGCGTCCCGCAGGTGCCGATTCCGAGGATTTCATGGCAGGTCTTGGTGCCGATGTCGATCAGCGCCAAAGGCGCCACGGTCATCGGTAACGTGCTGGAAAACGCATTGGTGATAGCGCCCACATTCAGCGACGCCAGCGAGGTGGTGGTGTAGGCCGTCAGGCTCTTGGTGCCAGCGCTGCCTGTCGGGCAACTGTAGGCGGTGACATAGCTGCTGGCGCCGCCGGCATCCAGCACGATATTGAGCGGCAGGTTGCCCGGCAACGCCAGCAGATCCAGTTGTTGGCAGCCGGCCCCCAGCAAACACAGCGCCGAGTTGATCGTGCTCACCAGGTTCAGGCTCAACAGGCTGTTGACCACCGGCGTCAGCGGCCCCACCAGGTTATTCACGGCCGTGGTGAGCCCCGACAAACTGCTCAGCACCGGCAGGCTGACCGTCACCTCGGTGCGCACCTGGGCGGTACGCACATAAATCGCATTCGGCCCCAGGGGGTTGGCCGCGGCCAGCGCCGGGTCACCCATCGCCGAGAGTTGCGGCGGCTCGATCACTTTGACCTGGGTGGTGATGTTGGCCAGCCCCAGCAGGCTGACGGGCAAGATCGCGGCAGCCGCACTCTGGCTGTTGGACAACTGCACCACGCCCTGAATCAGCTGGAACACCTGCAGGTTGGCATTCAGCGCGGCGGCGGTGATGCCCGTCTGCAACTGCAGGATCTGCCCGAGGGTCAGCGGGGCCTGGTTGATGGCGGCGATTTTCAAGCTGCCCAGGGCCGTCAATACATCCGCCGTCGCGCCGTTGGCGGTGAGCACCGTGATCGCGGCCTGGATCAATTGCGAGGCGGTGACATTGGTGTTGAGCAGTTGGGTGTAGTTACCTGCGGTCACGCCCAGGTTGATCGCCAGTTGGTCGAGGTAACTGAGCAGGCTGATATTGGTGTTGAGCAAGCCATTCCAGCCGGCGAGTGTCAGGTTGAGGTTGCCGCCGAGCAAGCCGCTGAACAAGGGGTTCAACAGGCTTGCGCTGGCGCTATTGACGCTGGCCAACGTGCTGTTGATGGTCAGTTGGGCCAAGGATGGCGTGGGCTTGGCCGCCACCGCCGTGGCTGACAAGACCGTGTTGAGGCTGACCGGGTTGCCGGAAAACAGTGCCCACACCCCGCCGGCCACGCTGGTCGTGATGGTTTTGCTGGCCACTACCTGAATGGCTGACGACAACGCGGGGTTAGCGCTGAACGTGCGCTGGCCCGAGGCGCCAGTGGTGACGGAGCCACAGCTGGTCACCAGGGTGTTGCCGTTGCCCACCACGAAATAATTGCGCGCCACGCTTTGCCCGGCGTAGGCCGCCGCACTCAACCCCGCCAGGCAGGTGCCATTGCGGCTGACGGCTTCCAGCGCTGCGGTGTCCGCCACGCCTTGCAACTTGCGCTTTTCCAGGTACAAACGGCCGCTGTCTATCACCAGCAGGGTAAACGCCAACACCACCGCCAATACGCCGGCGGCCATCAAGCCAATGGCGCCGCGCTGCTTGCAATGAAATCGGGGAGACATCGAGCACTCCTGTGCCGGCGAGTCGCCGAGCGCTTACTCTCCTGGGGTGTCTTTGAGTGTAGACAAGGGCTGAGGGCTGTGCTGACTCTAGGCTGCAGGAGATCCGATGTGGGAGCGGGCTTGCCCGCGATAGTGGTGGGTCAGTCACAGCATTATTGGCTGACACTCCGCTATCGCGGGCAAGCCCCCTCCCACAGGGAATTGGGGAAAGGTTTAGTGGGGTGGGTAGTTGGAGAGGATTTTGCTGACGGTGGTGCGGATGGCGTTGTTGCGATCCTGTGGATTTGGACTGCTGGCCATCATCTGCTCGTCACTGCCGCGCCACACCAGCTTGCCGTCCTTGCCGTCCAGCAAGTCGATCTGGATGGTCGCGACTTTGTAGGTGATGCTGCGCGTTTCGTTGTACATCGGCGCGCCCCAATAGCCATTCCATGGGCCACCCCAGGCGCCGCCGTAATTGGTGGTGACTTGCTGCTGGCGGTCTTCGACGATCAGGTAAGCCTGCACGTTCAGGTCGGCCTTGGTGCCGGCTGCGGCGGGACGCAGGCCGCGCTGGTCAAGTTGTTCGCCGACGGCCTGGCGGATGCGCTGCTCGGTGAGGTCGCTCTTGATCCGCGGATCATCCGGGCGATATTGCAGCGCCGGGTCTTTCCAGGCCCAGTTGCGGTAGGCGCCGAAGTCGCGGCTGGCGTCAAAGTCGTGGTTGACCTGGTTGGACTGGCAACCGCCCAGCAACACGACAACAGCAAGTGCAGCAATGCGACGAAACATGGTTTATCTCCAAAAGACGCTTCAGCCTGAAATGAGAATAGCTGCTAACTGGGTGGATAGGCGCTCATTGCCTTCTGCATCGCTTCACGCAAGGCATCGGCCCGTTGGCTCAGGCTGCCCTGGCTGGCGGTTTCGGCGCTGGTGCTCCACACCGGCTGGCGAGTGCGGGCATCGAACAGGCTGATGCGCGCCACGGCGACCGTCACTTCATAAGTGCGCACCACCGGCACGGTGTTGTACATGCCGTAACCGTTGCCATAGCGGTTATAGCCGCCGTAACCGTAGCCATAGTCGTCCTGGACCTGGCGCAGGCGTTTTTCCAGACGCACATCGGCGCTCACCAGCAGGTCGGGCGCACGGTTGTCATGCAAGGGGCGCAGGCCACGCTGGTCGAGGGCGCCGCTGACCGCCTCGGCAATCTGCGCCGAGTCGGCCCAGACCGTGCCCGCCGGCAGTTGCCCGTTGAGCCAGCCCCAGCTGCGGTAGGCGCCATAGTCGCGCACCGGGGCCGGGTAGGCGCTGGCATCAAAGGTGTTAGCCGCCTGGGCCGGTGCCGGCGGCATCGGCGCCGAAGCGGCCACGTAGGGATTGGGGCTGGAGCAGGCGCTCAAGCCCACCGACAACAGGATCAAACACAGACGACGCATTTCGACCTCCGCAGACTGGGCCGCTTAAACCGGACGGCACATCCAGTGCAAATAACGCCCAAGTCCGGCAAAGCTTGGGTGACGACGGTGAGCGAGTTCCATCTCCAACAAATCCTGTAAATCGGCGCGGGCCTGGAATTCCACCGGCATATAGTCGTGGAACACCCGCACGCCACTTTGGCTTTCGACCTGCCAGAGCCCCTCGAGTTGCGCCGCCAACTCACGTGGGTCGAGCGGCTGTTGCGGGGTGAGGCTCTGTTTCTCGCCGGCCATGTCGTTCTTGCGCATTTTGCGAAAGTGACCTTTGAGCAGGTTGCGGTAAATCAGCGCATCGCGGTTATAGAACGCCAGCGACAGCCAGCCGCCCGGCACGGTGAGCTGGTGCAGCACCGGCAGGATCGCATGGGGTTCGGCCAGCCATTCCAGCACGGCGTGGCACAGCACCAGGTCGTAAGGTTGGGTGAGTTGGCCGAGCAGTTCCTGCCAGGGCGCGTGGATAAAGGTTGCGCTCTGGCCGGCGTCGGCAAAGCGTTGGCGTGCGCCTTCGAGCATCGGCTCGGCGGGCTCGGCCAAGGTCACTTGGTGGCCGCGCTCGGCCAGCCACAGCGACATGTGCCCAAGGCCCGCGCCGATATCCAGCACACGCAACGGACGGTCCGGCAGGGCTTCGATCAGGTCGGCCTGGAGCACCGCCAGGCGAATTGCGCCTTTGGCGCCGCCGTAGATTTTCTCGGCAAAGCGCGTGGCCAGTTGGTCGAAATGACGATCACTCATGGGCAAACCGCCGTTCGCTGTCGGCCAGTTTGGCGCGCACCACCTCGTTCATGTCCAGGCCCAACTCGCTGCACAGCAACAGCAGGTACAGCACGATATCGCCGACTTCCTGCCCGGCGTGGGCGAGTGTGTCGGCGGGTAGCTGGCGCGATTGGTCTTCGCTCAGCCATTGGAAGATTTCCACCAGCTCGGCCATTTCCACACTGGCGGCCATGGCCAGGTTTTTCGGGCTGTGGAACTGCTTCCAGTCGTTGTTATCGCGGATGCGGTGCAGGCGTTCGGTGAGGTGTTCGAGGTTCATGCGGGGGCTCCTGAAGGTGTATAGCTTCGGGGGGATCAGGGATGAAGGCAAGTGAATCCCGGTGGTGTGCTTGAGGGCGCCATCGCAGGCAAGCCAGCGCCTGCATTTGATAGGTGTTCGCGGGCTTGTTGTGGCGAGCGGCTTGTTGTGGTGAGCGGGCTTGCCCCGCGTTGGGGCGCGAAGCGGCCCTGAAATCTGACAACGCGATACATTTCTGGGGCTGCTGCGCAGCCCAACGCGGGGCAAGCCCGCTCGCCACAATGGGGTGGGGTGGGTTGGGCGGGGCGGGCTAATCGACGACGCTGAATTCGAGGCGGGCGGTTTGGCCGGCTTCGTCGAGGACGCTGAGCTGGTAGCGGCCCAGTTGTTCGAAGCTGGCGTTGATGCTGTCCTGGTTGGCGCTGTCGCCCAGTGGCGCGCCGTTGAGGAACCACCAGCGCCGGCCACTGCCGCCCAGGGCAGAGATTTTCAAGTGCAGGGCCTGCTGGCTGGCGGCGGGCAGGCGCAGTTGGTCGCCTTCGCGTACGCCGACGATGGACAGCGGCGACGAGGCGGCCAGCGCTGGCGGCGGGCAGTCGGGGTCGGCGACCGGGATGCGCGCCTCGCGGCGCTCCACCCTAGGCAGCCAAGGCTCCAGCGGTGCAGGCCACAAGGCGATATTTTTTGACACTGCCCCAGGGCAATGCGCGTCCACCCGCAAGCCTTTGGCATTGACCCACACGCTTTCCATCAATCCCATGCTCAACGGCTGGTCCAACGCCTGCAAGGTCGGCGGCGTGGTGTTGTCCAGCGTCCAGGCGAAGCGCTGGCGGCGGCAATTGGGGTCGCTGCGGCTCATGGGCTGGCCCAGCGGCCAACAGATCGCGGCCACGCCAACATTGGCAGGCACCGGCTTGGCGGGCGCGCTGATCCCGCGCTGGCTGTCGCGGTTGGTCAGCACGTCATGCACCTGCAACATCAACGGCGCCGCCGAGGCCAGCCCAAACTGCCCCGGTACGGGCGTGCCGTCAGGTCGGCCGATCCACACGCCGATCAGGTAGCGCGGCCCCACCCCCAACGCCCAGGCATCGCGAAAGCCATAGCTGGTGCCGGTTTTCCAGGCCAACACCGGGCGCTGCACCAGCTCGGCGCGCGGGTCACGGTCGGGCCGCGCCTGGCCGCTGAGGATGCGCCGCACAATCCAGGCGGACCCTGGCGACAGTAAAGGCCGTTCTTTAAGCGTATCGTCCGGCTGTAATCGGATAGCAGCACTCCTGCCGTCGCGGGCAAAGGCGCTGTAACCGCTGACCAAGTCTTCCAGACGGCTGCCCGCCCCGCCCAGAATCAGCGCCAGGTTCGGTTCGGCCAACGCCGGCAATGCCAGCGGCACGCCGCCGATGCGCATCTGCGCAGCAAACCGTTTCGGCCCATAGGCCTCCAGCAATTGCACCGCTGGCAAATTCAATGAACTGGACAGCGCCGTACTCGCCGGCACTGCACCGCTGAAACCCATGGAGAAGTTGCCTGGCCGGTAATCGCCATAGCGCCGGGGCACGTCCTGCAGCAGCGATTCGGAGTGGATCAACCCCTCGTCCAGTGCCATGCCATACAGAAAGGGTTTCAAGGTGGAGCCGGGCGAGCGCAGCGCGCTGATCATGTCCACATGGCCAAAGCGCTTGGCGTCATTGATATCCACCGAGCCGAGGTAGGCGCGCACGGCCATGGTTTCTTCTTCCACCACCAGAATGGCGGCGGAGGTGTGTTCCGGCAGCCGCGCGCGCCAACCCAGCAGCAGGTCTTCGAGGCGGCGTTGCAGCGTGGCGTCCAGCGTGGTGCGGATCAGCGGCGGGCTGTCCGGACGGTTGAGGCGGCGGGCCAGCAACGGCGCGAGGCTGGGTTCGAGCCGAGGGGCGAGCAGCAGCGGCTCTTCCAGGGCTTCATCAACGGCCGATTGCGGCCATACCTGGAATTCGGCAAGGCGGCGCAGCACTTTGTCGCGGGCCTGCTGGGCGCGTTGCGGGTGGCGATCCGGGCGCAGACGGCTCGGCGCCTGAGGCAATACGGCGAGCAACGCGGCTTCAGCATGGGTCAGCTGCGCCGGGGACTTGCCCAAATACGCCCAACTGGCCGCCGCCACGCCCTGCAACGTACCGCCGAAGGGCGCGCGGTTCAGGTACAGATTGAGGATCTCGTCCTTGGACAAATGCCATTCCAACTGCGCAGTGCGCCACAGCTGACGCAGCTTGCCGTGCAAAGTGCGCGAGTGCGGGTCGAGCAGCCTCGCCACCTGCATCGACAAGGTGCTGCCGCCCGACACCACGCGCGCGCCGGTCAGGTTCTGCCACGTCGCCCGCACCAGCGCCAGCGGGTTCACGCCGGGGTGTTCATAAAACCAGCGATCTTCGTAGGTGAGCAGCGCGTCCAGGTAATACGGCGACACCTCACGGGTCTGCACCGGATACCGCCACACGCCATTGGCATCGGCAAAGCGCCACAACGGCGTGCCATCCTCGGCCAGCACCACCCGCGCCAAATCATCCTTGGGCAGCGGCAACGGCCAAATACGATCCGCCAGCCACAAGAGGGCAATGACTGCCAACACACATCCAAATGCCCAGCCCAGTAAATGTGGGAGCGGGCTTGCTCGCGAAAGCGATTTGTCAGTCAGCTCACTCACAACCGCCCCACCCCACCCACAACAAATCGCAAATTCAACCGCGCAAACCTCTATGCTTCACGGAACTAGCCGCGACCCTTCGCGACCAAAGGCCCAGTGCTGGCAATTTCGTCCACTTATTCATCGAGACACACCTATGCAAGCAGACTTTTTCGGATGGTTGGGTAACACGATTGGCCTGATCATCCACTACATCGTCGAATTCTTCAGTGGGCTGTTCAATATGCTCACCCATGCCGGTGGCGACTTCGTCAATGGCATGTCCCGCGCACTGGGCATGGACACCTCGATCATCAGCATCATCACCCTGATCATCGGCCTGCTCTTCCTGTATTCGGCCGTTCGCGCCTTCATGCGCGCCTCGATCATCCTGGGCGTCATCTGGCTAATGCTCGGCCTCTGGCTACTCAGCTGGGTCGTCCACTAACCTCACGTCCCCACTCCCCTGTAGGAGCTGGCTTGCCTGCGATAGCGATCTATCAGCCACCAAACGTGCTGACTGACCCACCGCCATCGCAGGCAAGCCAGCCCCCACATTTGAACCCCATTCCTACCGCCAGGTATCAGCGCCCCTTGATCACCAAATCCGCCGGCGTCTCCCCCACCGCCTGCCAGTTCGGCCGATACATCGACTCCACCTGCGGCGGCGGCACGCGATAAGTCCCCGGCGTCACCGCCCGCGCCAGGTACAACAAGTGCGTGGTGGCGCCATAACCCTCAAGGTTCATCGCCGCCACATAGCGGTCATCGCGGAACTCCTGGTGCTTGAGCGACGCGTTCTGCATCGACTCGCGCCACTCCTTCACCTGGCTGCTGGCGTTTTCCAGGCTGGCTGCACTTTGTGCCAGGCTCTGGTTTTCCAGCTCCAGCCCAGCCGGCAACAGGTCAACCACCAACGCGTCCGGCACCCGCTGCTTGGCGCTGACCGCCACATGCACCAGCACCAGGTCGCCACTGTTGACGTTATGCAGGTTCAACGGCTGGCCATTCATGCCCAGGTATTCGCGGCGGATACTCAGGTTGTCGCCGCCCGGTGCCGGTGGCACTTGGGGGTAACCGGAGATCGTCAGTTGCTGGTAAACCGGCGCCTCGCTCTGATTGCTCAGGGTCAGGTCGCTGGACAGCTGCTTGCCATCCAGCGCCAGCGTCGATTGTTGGTTGTTCAACGTTTGCACACCGCCACTGCCGGTCAGCGACACCTGCCAGTTCGACTCCGGCTGTGAGAACCCGAGGCGCCCGGCCAGGAACAGTGCATTACGTTCCTGGGTCGAGAGATAAGGGCTGGCGGCCAGCTGGTCCGAGAGCGTAAACAAACGCTCCTCGCGCTTGCCCTTGGCCAAGTCGTTTTCTTCAAGCAAAGCCAGGATCATCGCCTGGTCACGCAGCGGGCTGCCGTAGTCGGCCAGCCACTCGTTGGCATTGCGTTGCGCCGCCAGGCCGGCAAGCAAGGCTTGATCGGCACGTGGCTGGTCGCCCATTTTTTGCAGGGCAATGGACAACTGCACCAACGGCAACCCGGAGCGCGCCTCGCTGCGGCGCTCGAAGATACTGCGCAACGCGCCCAACGGCGCTTGCTGACTGCGCGCCAGCACCATGCCAGCGTAGGCCTGCACGGCAAAGCGGGTGTGGTCGGCGTTGTCGCTGTAATCCACCTCGATCAGGTTGCGTTCCTGCACATAACGCAGCAGGCGCTCGCTGGCTTTCTTCAGCGCTTCAGGCGGCACGGCAAAGCCCTGGTCGCGGGCGCGCAGCAGGAAATCGGTGACATAAGCAGTCAGCCAATATTCCTCTTCGCCGTCGGCGCCCCACAAACCAAAGCTGCCGTTGTAGCGCTGCATGCCCAGCAGGCGCTCGATGCCGAGCTCGATCTTGCGTTTGCGTTCACTGTCCGACTCGCCCTTGACGCCCAGGCGCTTGAGCAGGGCAGCGTCGGCATACAACGACGGATACAGGCCGCTGGCCGTCTGCTCCAGGCAGCCATAAGGGTACGCCTTGAGCGCACTGATCTGCGCGCCGAGGTTCAGCGGCGGCCGGCTCGACAGGCTCAGCAGCGCTTCGCGCCCCGAGGCATCGAACTGATCAAGACTGCCGACCGGCAAGCTCCACGGCTGATCCTTGAGCACTGCGCGGTAATGCTTGAGCAGCGCCGGGTAGGCCGGGCGCACGCCAAGGGTCCACTCGCGGCTGAACGGCGGCAGGTTTTCCCCCGGCAGGTCCAGGCCATTTACGGTGACCTTGACCTTGCCCTGCCCTAACCCGCCCCAGGCCTTGACCGGGATGCGCAAGGTGGTGCGCTGGCCTTGCTTGAGTTCAACAGACTGCGCGCCGCTGTTGACCAGCTCCAGTTGCCCTTCGGTGCTCAGTTGCACATCGAGTTTCTGCGCGTTGCCCGACAGGTTGGACAGGTCCAGCGCTAACGTAGTCTGGTCGCCACCGGCGAGAAAGCGCGGCGCCGACAGCTCGGCAATCAGCGGCGCGGCAATCACCGTCTTGCCTTCGGCCATGCCATAACGATCATCGCTCCAGGCTTGGGCCATCAGGCGCAATTCGCCATTGAAGTCGGGAATATTGACGCTGACTTCGCCCTCGCCCTGTTCATTCAACGTCACGGGCGCGCTCTGCAACGCCACAATGGTCACGCTGGTGTCCGGGCGTTTGCCGCCCTTGGCCAGCGCCGCATCACCGCCGAACGCCAGGCTGGCCAAACGACCCTGACCGGCTTCGATCAACTGACCGTAGATGTCGAACTGGTCCACGCCATAGGCCTTGCGACCAAACAGGCTGGAGTACGGATCCGGTGTCGGGTATTCGGTGATATTGAGGATGCCCACGTCCACGGCCGCCAGCAGCACATGCACCTGTTTGGGCACGCTGCCGTCGGCGTTCTTGGCGGCGACCTTCACCGTCAGCGGTTGTTTGGGGCGCATTTTTTCCGGCGCGGTGAGGGTCAGGCCGAGTTTGCGCTGGGTGCGATCCAATGGCAGGTGCAACAAGCCCACGGCCCGTTTAGGCGTGATATTGGCTTTGCGCTCACCCGGACGAATCACCAGCGCGCTGACGTACAGGTCATGGCGCGACCATTTCGGGTCAAGCTTCACGGCGAAGCTTTTGCCTTCGGCCGGCACATCGATTTCCTGCCACCACAGCGGCCCTTCACTGGATTCCACCAGCAGGTAGCCTTTACCGGCCGCCGGTGGCGTAACGGTGACATTGGCGGTATCGCCATCGCCATACGCCGGTTTATCCAGCGCCAATTTGACCTGGTCCGGGCGCACGGCGCCGCCTTCGGTGTTGTCCTGGGCCTGGTAGCCGGCCCAGAAACGCAGGCTGCTGACCAGCCCGGTTTGCGGGTCTTCGACCTCGACACGGTACGGGCCCCACTCGACCTGGAAGCTGACCTTGGCGGTGTCGCCAGCCTTGATGTTCAGGGTCTGTTCGTCGAGGTTGAGGAATTTCTCGTTGAAGTGGTAACTCCAGCCGTCGCTTTCCGAGTAGTTCCAGTAGTAGTCGCGGCGCTCACGCACCAGGCGCACCTTGAGGTTTTGCGCGGCGAGTTTCTGCCCGTCCTGGTTGGCCAGCAGCACTTCGAATTCTGCTGGGCCATCGCCGTTGGTTTCCTTGCCGTCGAACAAGCCACGCAGCCCCGGCAGTTGCTCGGCCGGCCAGATCGGCTGCACCAGACGCCGAGTGATCGGGCGCCCACCTGACTCTTGAAGGCTGGCCTGCACGATTAATTGCAGGGGTGATTTGGCCTCGGCCCATTTGCTTTCCAGCGTCAGGTCTTCCTGACCCTTGGCGTCGAGCACGCTTTCGTCCAGCTCGAAATCCTGACTCAGTTCTTCTTCGGTGACCGAGCCGAACTGGTAGCCCGGCAGCGATTTGACCGCCTCGCGCAACGGGCGCACATACACTTGCCCGCTGACGCGGTTGCCCGATGCCGGTGCGCCGTAGAGGTAGCGACCATTGACGTGAATCACCGGGTTATCCGCCGGGCTCAAGGCTGTGTCACTGCCCTTGAGTTCCAGCGCCAGGCGCTCGGGCAAGAAGTCTTCGACGAGAAACTCATACAGCTGCGGCTTGCCGTCGCCGAGGTCGAACACCAGTTGCCAGCGCCCGGTCGGCGCTTCACCGGCCAATTGCAGCTGGTACTGATAGAGGCCCGACGCATCGGCATCCCACACGAACTTGCGGCTGACCTGCTCATCCGGCCGGCGCACCTCCACGCTCACCGGTTGCGGCTTGACGGCATTGCCATCCTTGTCGCGCAACAAGGCGTTGAGCAGCACGGTTTCACCGGGGCGATACAGGTCACGTGGGCCGAACACAAAAAACTGCAGCGGGTGCGCCGGCTGGCCGCCGATATCGAACTCGGCCAGGTCCAGCGCGGCGCTGTCCAGGCGCAGCAGGCTGGTTTGTTCGCCAAGCTTGGCCAGCAACACCTGGGCTTTTTTCGGCAACGGCAACTCGGCATGGCCACCCTTTTCGGTCTTGCCCTGGCCCAGCACACGGCCTTCGGCATCCAGCACTTCGAGGTCCACGCCCTCCAGCGCCTTGCCACCTTCGAGCGCCTGGGTAAACACGTCCAGGCGATTGGCATAGCGGTGCACCGACAGGCCGATATCACTCAAGGTGAACAGCGTGGCCGGTTGCGAATAATTGTAGGTGCCCGAGGCGCGCATCACCGCCAGGTACACGCCTGGCTGCTGCAATTGCTTGAGGCCGGCGATCGGCAGCAACAGGGTTTCGCGCGTATTGCGCGCCGGGTTCAGGTCGAAGCGGCCGCCGTAGACCAGGTCGGCCATGGGCAGCAGTTCGCGCGATTCATAACTCTGCAGGCTGGTGTTACGCCCCCACTGCGCGAGGAACGAGGGCAGGGATTCGGGTTTGATGCGGAAGAATTCGACGTCGATCTTGTCGACATTCAGCGCGATCACCGGCAGGCCTTCAGCCAGACGGGTCGGCAGCAAGGTGCCGCGGCTGGCAAAGCCGACAGTGGCTTGCAGGTCACGGGTTTCCAGGCGCGCGCTGTACTCGGCAGCGAGCTTGTTGTCGTTGACCGCCTTCACGCCAGCGTCAACCGTCAGCACCAGTTTGCGCTGCGGCTCGAGGTGGCGCAGGCGCAGTTCCATCAGGTTATCGGACAGCTCCCAGGCGCCATCGACCTTGCCGGACTTGCTGTCCACCAGGTGGACTTTGTCGGCGAATTTCTGCTCGGGATCCAACGGGATGGAAAAGCTCACCGACAGCGTGCTGGCCCCGTCCAACTGGACTTCGGAAACATCCACCACGCTCAACTCACGGCCGGCATAGCGCTGTTTCAGCGCTGCCACATCCACCGCCGCTTTCGCCAGTTTGGGTGCAACCGTCGCCGCAGCGGGAGCGGTCGGGGCAGCCGGTTTATCGGAGGAATCGCAGGCGCTCAGCAGGGCCAGCGCGCAGGCCAGGAACAGTCCTTTGTTAAGCATGGGGCACTCGTCGTGAGAGGGGTCCGAGGGGTGAACTATATATCAGCCTGCGAGGGGCCGATGAGGTGCTGGTCACATTGACCGACGGAGGGTGCTTTGGTTCTTGATCCTCGCTTATCCCAGCCAAATCCCACAGCTACTGGAGATCAAAATGTGGGAGCTGGCTTGCCTGCGATAGCGGTGTGTCAGCCAGCACTATTTTGACTGACAGTCCGCCATCGCTGGCAAGCCAGCTCCCACATTGGTTCTATGGTGCGGCTGGGGGCCAGTTACAATGCCGTTCCCCCAAAGGAGCCTCCATGACTTCCCTGCTCACCGACTGGCGCCACCGCCCCACCCACCGTCGCGTCTGGGCGCTGGCCGCGCCGATGATCCTGTCAAATATTTCGGTGCCGCTGGTGGCCCTGGTCGACAGCATGGTCATCGGCCACCTGCCCCACGCCCACCAGTTGGGCGCCGTGGCCGTCGGTGCCAGCCTGTACACCTTCCTCGCCTGGGCCATGGGTTTTCTGCGCATGGGCTCCACCGGGTTCGCCGCCCAAGCCGCCGGGCGCAATGACGGCGCGGCGCTGCGGCAAATCCTGCTGCAAGGCCTGCTGCTGGCACTGGGGTTGGCGATGTTGCTGGGCACCGTCGGCATTCCGCTGAGCCACCTGGCGTTGGAGTGGATGCAACCCTCTCCCGAACTCAATCAGCTGACCCGCGAGTTTTTCCACACGCGCCTGTTCGGCCTGCCCGCCGCCCTGGCCAGCTACGCCTTGGTCGGCTGGTTCCTGGGCACGCAAAACGCCCGCGCGCCGCTGGCGATTCTGTTGACCACCAACCTGGTCAACATCGCCTTGAACCTGTGGTTCGTCCTTGGCCTGGAGTGGGGCGTGGTTGGCTCCGCACGTGCGTCGGTCATCGCCGAATGGACCGGCGCCCTGCTCGGCCTGGCCCTGACGCAAAACGCCTTGCGCGCCTACCCCGGGCATATCGCCTGGGCCGCGCTCAAAGCCTGGCAAAGCTGGCGCCCGTTGCTGGCGGTGAACCGCGACATTTTCATCCGCAGCCTCGCCCTGCAATCGGTGTTTTTCATGATCACGGTGCAAGGCGCACGATTGGGCGACGCCACCGTGGCAGCCAACGCGCTGCTGCTCAATGGCCTGCTGCTGACCGCGCATGCCCTGGACGGCCTGGCCCATGCGGTCGAAGCCCTGTGCGGGCATGCCATCGGCGCCCATGATCGGCAGGCGCTGCGCCGTTCGCTGGTGGTTGCCTGCGGCTGGTCACTGATCGCCAGTGTCGGGTTCGCGCTGCTGTTCACCTTTGCCGGCCATCTGTTTATCGCCATGCAAACCGACATCCCCAGCGTGCGCGAAACCGCCGACATCTACTTGCCGTATCTGGCCGTGCTGCCGTTGATTGCGGTGTGGAGCTACTTGCTCGACGGCCTGTTTATCGGCGCCACCCGCGCGCGGGAAATGCGCAACGGCATGCTGCTCACCGTGGCGATGCTGCTGCCCTTCGCCTGGGCACTGCAGCCGTACGGCAACCACGGCCTGTGGCTTACTTTCCTGCTGTTCATGGCCCTGCGCAGCCTTACTTTGTGGGCGATTGCCTGGCACTTGAATCGGCAGAATCAGTGGCTTGGATAAAGGCCGTGACGCGGTCCAGTACCGGCGCCAGCCAGCGTAAAGGCCGAGCGATAGACGCCACCAGTGTCGCGTGGCTGGTCTTGGTGAAGTAAAACGCTTCAACCGGTACATCCGCTGCGCGTAGTTTTTTCGCCAACCCACCGGTATTGCGCGTGGGGTTGACCAGCGTGTCGCTCACCGACGCGATCAACAGACTCGGCGGCGCAGCGTGGCTGACATGGTTGATCGGCTGGGAATCCGGTGGTGAGTCAGGAAAGAAAAACACCGGCTTCACGTCAGGATTTTCAATCGGCAGGAAGTCATACGGCCCGGCCAGGCCGATCCAGCCCTTCAGCATTGTGGGCGACAGGTTCACTTCTTTAAGCCAGCGCGGATCCAGCGCCAGCATCGACGCGTTGTAGGCGCCGGAGCTGTGCCCCATCAGGTACAGCTGCCTGGGGTCGGCGCCGTAGTCGGCGATGTGTTGATAGGTCCAGGCGACGGCCTGGGCATTGTCCTGCAAAAACGAGGGGTAGCGCACTTGCGGGTAGAGCCGGTAGTCGGCGATCACCACCACGATGCCGCGGGAAGCCAGGGCTTCGCCGACAAAACCGTAGTCATCCTTGGCGCCGCTGTTCCAGCTGCCGCCATAGAAAAACACCACGACCGGGGTATTGGGCAATGCCTTGATCGGACGGTAGACATCGAGTGTTTGGCGCGGGTCATCGCCGTAGGCAATGGAGGAGGTTTTGGTGAAGGTGCTGGAGGGCGTGAGTGCGTTGAGCACTTTGATGGGGGAGCAGGCCGACAGGAATGCGGCGAATGCCAGGGTGAAGGCTTGCAGCCATTTGCTCGACATCGTTCAGACCCCACACGGAAGGTACTGCCAAATGAAGATCCAAATGTGGGAGCGAGCTTGCTCGCGAAAGCGGTGGGTCAGTTAACACATATGTGACTGATGTACCGCCTTCGCGAGCAAGCCCGCTCCCACATTAGATTGCTATCAGCTTAGATCACGACGACAGGTACGAAGAACGCGTCAAACCAAGACGCAACGCGTCGAGGAATTGCGTACGCTCCGACGCACTGATCTTCGCGCTCGCGCACTTGTCACGGTAGTGCGTCATCAACTCTTCCGGCGACAGGTGCACATAGCGCAGCATGTCTTCGATGGTGTCGTGGGTCTCGATCCCGGCGCTGTACACCGAACCGTCTTCACGCTGGTAGATGTTCACCGAGTCGGTGTCGCCGAACAGGTTGTGCATGTCGCCCAGGATTTCCTGGTAAGCGCCCACCAGGAAAATGCCCAGCAAGTAGTCTTCACCTTCGTTCAAGGCGTGCACCGGCAGGCTAGTTTCGATGCTCTGCTCGTCGACGTATTGCTTGATCTTGCCGTCGGAGTCGCAGGTCAGGTCTTGCAGCACGGCGCGGCGCAGCGGCTCTTCGTCGAGACGGTGCAGCGGCAGAATCGGCAGGACCTGGCCAATCGCCCAGGTGTCCGGCAGACTCTGGAATACCGAGAAGTTGCAGATGTACTTGTCGGCGAGCTTGTCGTTGAGTTCGTCGAGCACCTGGCGGTGCGAACGCTGGCGGGCTTTCAAGGAGTTGTGCAGGCGACGGCACACGGCGAAGTAGCACTGCTCGGCCAGGGCTTTTTCGGCCAGGGTCAGTTTGCCGTCGGCGTACTGGGTGGCCACATCGCTCATGTAGTGCGTAGCGCGCCAGTAAGTTTCGGTGACCATCTCAATGTCGGTCGGGCCCAGCAGGTCCACCAGCCACTGCACGGTTTCCGGCAGGTTTTCCTTGTTCTCGATCAGCGGGATTTCGTCGTTGTGTTTCTCAACGTCAGTGACCTGCACCACCAGCATGGCGTGGTGCGCGGTCAGGGAACGGCCGCTTTCGGAGAAGATATGCGGGTGCGGCAGGCTCTGCGCGTCGCAGAATTCCTTGAGCATGCCCACGACCACGCCGGCGTAGTCGTCCATGTCGTAGTTGATCGAGCTGGCGTTACGCGAGTGGGTACCGTCGTAGTCCACGCCCAGGCCGCCGCCGACGTCGATGTGGTCCACCGGCAAGCCGAGGTTGCGCAGTTCGCCGTAGTAACGAATGGCTTCCTTGAACCCGTGCTGGTAGTCGGCCAGGTTGGCGATCTGCGAACCCATGTGAAAGTGCAGCAGGCGGATGCCCTGATCCAGGCCGGCAGCGCGGAAGCGCTCGACCACCGACAGCAGTTGCGCCGCCGACAAACCGAACTTGGACTTCTCACCACCGGTGTCTGCCCATTTGCTCGACGCCAGGGACGACAACCGCACGCGCAGGCCAACCTGTGGCTTGACCTTGAGGTTGGCCGCCTCTTCGATCACCAGCGCCACTTCGGATTCTTTCTCGATCACGATGAACACGTTGTGGCCCAGCTTCTGGCCCATCAGCGCGAGGCGGATGAACTCACGGTCTTTGTAACCGTTGCAGACGATGGTGCCGCCTTTCGGTGCCAGGGCCAGCACGGCCAACAGCTCAGGCTTGGAGCCGGCTTCCAGGCCGATGGACACGTTCTGGGTGGCGATGATGTTCTCGATCACCGCTTCCTGCTGGTTCACCTTGATCGGGTACAGCGCGGTGTACTTGCTCTGGTATTCCAGGCGCTCGATGTTCGCGTCGAACGCCCCGGTCAGCTGGCGCACGCGGTCTTGCAGGATGTCGGGGAAGCGCACCAGCAGCGGCAAGGACAGGCCGCTTTTGCGCAGCTCGTCAACTTGTTCGTACAGATCGACAGGCGTGCTGTTCGGGCCGTTCGGACGGACTTCAACGCGACCGGCTTCATTGATCGCGAAATACCCGGCCCCCCAATGGCGAATCCCGTAAACACTGCGGCTGTCCGCAACTGTCCATTGGCTGCCATCGTCTTTGCGTGTGCGTCGTACGGACATCGAAGTCCCCTATATAAAGTCGAAGATCACCACACCCTTCTTGTAAGGCTGGCGAAGTCTAAAGAATGAAAATGACGATTTGCCTGTAAGGAAGGTAGACCCCACTCGCAGGACAGAGTTTAGACACCGGTCAGGAACAGGCTCTGTGAAAACCATGGAGACGACAGTTCGCGTTCAGCAAACCGGCGATCGGGGTGGGTTTCACAGAGGCTGCTAGCCCCCGGACTTCTTCGCCTTGTAACCCAGCTTGATCAGCTCGGCCAACAGCAACTCGACGTGATCGCCCTGGATCTCGATAACGCCGTCTTTCAACGCGCCACCGGTGCCACAGCGCTTTTTCAGCGTGGTAGCCAGTTCCTTCAGGGCATCTTCGGCCAGCGGCACGCCGGTGATGGTGGTCACCGTCTTGCCGCCACGGCCTTTGCTCTCGCGTCGCACGCGCGCAATACCGTCGCCTTCAGGGATCAGGGTCTGTTTGCAAGTGCACGAATCCACGGGCTGACGACAGTCCGGGCAGTGTCGACCTGCGTCGGTGGAAAATACCAGGCCACCAAGGGCGGCGAAGGATGCGGCTTTTTTGGCCACCGGCAATCCTCTTGGGAGGACAAAGACTGATCGGCGCTCCCCAGGAGCATTACCGACCGCGAAGCCCCACTCAGGCAGGGGCAGCGCTACCGAACCGCAAAGGTGGTTCGGGTGAAAAGTCGCGCAGTGTAACGGCAAAAAGCCGACTTGCTAAGAGCCAAATAGCGCCAATTTATGCAACTTTAGCGACGCAAGGCCAGATAGCGCCGCAAGCCCTCTTGAGCGTCCGGGCAGTAAGGCTTTTGTTCGGCTTCCTGCAGGACAATTTCAATGGGCAAAAACCGCGCTTCCATCACCTCTTCCGGCTGCAGGCGCAACGGGCCATCCCAGACAGCGGAGTAGGATTTGCACCACAGCCGGCTGTCGCCATCCTCAAAGTAGAAATGGTCATGCTCGACCAGCTCCACGCCCGCAACGCCAAGCTCTTCTTCCAGCTCACGGGCCGCCGAATCGGCGTAGCTCTCGCCGGCCGCCACCATGCCGCCCGCCGCGGTGTCCCAAAAACCCGGGTACATGGCTTTGCTCAGGGTGCGCCGATGCACACACAACTCACCGGCAGCGTTGAACAGGAAGATAAAGGTGCAACGGCCGATCAGGCCACGTTGGCGCAGGTCGGATCGCACCAGGGTACCGAGCAGGTTGTCCTGCTCGTCGACCCAGTCGATCAGTTCAGCGTCGGAGGCCGCGCGATGCGCGGCCTCCTTTTGAGAAGCGTCCATCATCACCCCTGGTTGAGGAGCTGACGCAAATCTATAACTGCAGCGTTTGCCCGGGAAATATAGTTGGCCATGACCAGCGAGTGGTTGGCGAGGACGCCAAAGCCACTGCCGTTCAGAATCATAGGGCTCCACACCGGCTCCTGCGAGGCCTCCAGCTCACGAATGATCTGGCGCACGCTGACGGTAGCGTTTTTCTTGGCCAGCACGTCGGCAAAGTCGACTTCAATGGCACGCAACAAGTGGGACAAGGCCCAGGCCTGGCCGCGGGCCTCGTAGAACACGTTGTCGATCTGCATCCATGGGGTTTCCACCACTTCTTCGTCGACCTGCGGCACTTCACCCGGCGCCAGGGCTTCGGTTTTCAGTGCGGTGTTCAGTTTCACCCGGCCAACACTGGCCGACAGGCGTTGCGACAGCGAACCCAAGCGGGTCGCGACGTCACCCAGCCAGTTGTTCAGGTTGTCGGCACGCGCATAGAACAGCGCGCCGCGTTGGTTCGGGTCCGACAGGCGCGCTTCATAGCGGCTCAGGGAGTTGATGCCTTCCTGGTACTCCGACTCGCTGGAGGGCAGCACCCAGCTCTTGTTATCGAAGTTGAAACGCGGCTCGGCCTTGGCCAAGTCAGCGTCTTCGGCCGACTGCGACTGGGAGCGGGCGAAGTCTTTACGCAGGGCACGGGTCAGGTCACGCACTTGCACCAGCACGCCATATTCCCAGCTCGGCATGTTGTCCATCCACAGGCCCGGCGGGAAACGGTCGTTGGAAATGTAGCCACCGGGCTTGTTCAGCAAGGTGCCGACCACGGTCTTGAGGGTTTCGACGGTGGTGTAGCCCACCACCATCTGCTTGCCTTCCTTCTCGGCGGCAAGCTGGGCATTTTGCTGGACCGGAAACAGCGCCGGCTCTTCGCTCCAGTACCAACCCAGGGCGCCGGTCACCAACAGGTACAAACCCAGCACGCTGAGCAAGGCTTTGCTCATCAGCAGGTTGCGAAAGTAACTACGGTTGGCCGACTTGGGCTCAGGGGCGGGGCCTTTGGCACTGCCTGCGCGGTTTTTCCAGTCCAGCATGGCGATATCCTTTCAATCACTTGAGTTCATGCACGTCATTTGTCCGGGTGCGTTCAAACACTCCGACCACAACCCTACCCCATCGTGCCCATCGGCGCGGGGCTTTTAACCGAAAGTGGCGCGCAGGGGATGTTCGACTATAAATGAAGCACGCTTTTTACGCAGCGCGACCATCAGGTCAAAAACTGAATGGCCCAGACCGCTACTTAATTGACGCAAGACACTCATGTGAGAGAAAAGAGGTGCTAGCATAGAGCCATCAGTCGACCTCTGCATGCACCCTAACTAGTAGTCAGGATATGACCGAGCCAGAAGACCCCAGCCGTGAGCGTCTCAAGCACCATTTTGCCCAGCGGGTAATTCATCAGGCACGTCAAATTCTTGAGATCTGGCAACGCCTGCAACGCAGCGAATGGTCGAACACCGATTTATCCGAACTCAGCGAAGCCAACCTGCGCCTGCTGCGCTTTGCCGAGCGTTTCGAGCAGCCGGAACACGGCCAGCTGGCGCGGCAAATTGGCGAGTCCCTCAAGGCGGTGGATGAAAATCGCGGCCGCCTGAGCAGCCAGGTGATCACCGAACTCAACCGCCTGATGCAGCGCCTGTCCCGCACCGGCCTGCGCCAGGGCGACCAGCTGGAACAAACCTTCCTGCCCCCCATGCGCAAGCCGATCTACGTGATGCTGGCCGATCACGACCGCGCCGAGCGCCTGGCCAAGCAGCTTGAATTTTTTGGCATGAGCGCCCAGTCGCTGGACAGCGTGGCAGCCTTTCGCGCGTCCCTGGCCGAGCGCCTGCCGTCGGCCATCGTGATGGATGTGGATTTCTGCGGTGCCGGCCTGGGCCTCAAGCTCGCCGCCGAAGCCCAGGAAGGCCTGGAGCAAAAGCTGCCGCTGCTGTTTTTCAGCCTGCACGAAACCGACACCCCGACGCGCCTGGCCGCCGTGCGCGCCGGCGGCCAGGAATTTCTCACTGGCACGCTTGAGGCCTCAAGCCTTTTGGAAAAGATCGAGGTGCTGACCTGCGTCGCGCAGTACGAGCCCTATAAGGTGCTGATCATCGACGACTCACGCGCTCAGGCGCTGCACACCGAGCGCCTGCTCAACAGCGCCGGCATCGTCACGCGCACCTTGATCGAGCCGATCCAGGCGATGGCCGAACTGGCGGACTTCCAGCCGGATTTGATCATCCTCGACATGTACATGCCCGCCTGTACCGGTACCGAACTGGCCAAGGTGATCCGCCACAATGACCGTTACGTCAGCGTGCCGATCATCTACCTGTCGGCCGAAGACGACCTGGACAAGCAACTGGACGCCATGAGCGAAGGCGGCGACGACTTCCTCACCAAGCCGATCAAGCCGCGCCACCTGATCACCACCGTGCGCAACCGCGCTGCCCGCGCGCGCAACCTCAAGGCACGAATGGTGCGTGACAGCCTGACCGGGCTGTACAACCACACCCATATTCTGCAACTGCTCGAAGACTGCAGCTTCCGCGCGCGCCGCGAGAACAAGCCGCTGAGCTTTGCCATGCTCGACATTGACCACTTCAAGCGGGTCAACGACAGCCACGGCCACCCGATGGGCGACCGCGTGATCAAGAGCCTGGCGCTGTTTCTCAAGCAGCGCTTGCGCAAGACCGACTACATCGGCCGCTACGGCGGTGAAGAATTTGCCATCGTGATGCCCGACACCGACCTGGAATCGGCCCGCAAAGTGCTGGATGAAATCCGTGGGCGGTTTGCCGAAATTCACTACCCGGCCCAGCCGCAGGATTTGTGGTGCACCTTCAGCGCCGGGCTGGTGGAGCTGTGCGACGGTTCCGACAGCTTGATGATGGCCGCTCAGGCAGACGAGGCGCTGTACCGCGCCAAGGACACCGGACGCAACCGCGTACACGCTGCGCGCACATCAAAGCAAAGTGCCATCTTTTCACCGGAATCCACCGATTCCGTCATAACTCTGTAATGGAAACGCAATAACTTCAGGCACTTATCTTTTGCTGTCGGTTGAAACCACGCATGCGCCTGAAGCTGCTGACCAATTTGAATACCCTTCTGCTGGTGGCCGTGTGCCTGGCCCTTGGCGCGACGCTATGGTGGTCGCAACGGGCACTGGAACAGCCTTATTTGCTGATGGAGCGCTACCTTGGCCTGTCGCAGACATTTCAGAATCAGGCCGCGCGCAATATCGACGACTACCTGGCCAGCGGCGACGCGTTGCGTTTGAGCAGTGCCGGCCAGAGCCTGGAAAACCTCCTGCAGCACCTCGACGAACTGCCGGGGGACCTGGCGCAGAACCTGCGCCCCAGCCTGGTCGAGCTGGACACCTTCAGCAAAACCGACCTGCTGGCTGCCGGCAAACTGGCCGGCGACCCGCAAGCCCTGCTGCTGCAAGCCGAACGTGAGCTGGGCGCGAACCTGGAGCAATTGAGCCAGTACGCCACGGGCGTCACTTCACCCGTCACTTCACCCGACGCTGCACGCTACTTGCCGCCGCTTATGGCCGCGTCCCAACACCTGGGCAAACTGTCTCTGGCCCGCGACAAGCTGGTGAGCAGCGGGCGCGCAGAGCTGGCCGATGAGGTGGAGCGCGAAGTTGCCAGCATCCGCACGCAGGCCGACCTGTTGGCGCAGTTACCGCTGCTGGGCGTAAAGGCCAGCGCCGCGTCCAGCGCGGATGATTTCTCCGCCATGCTGGGCCTGGAAAGCAGCGAAAAAGCCGAAGCGCAAGACACCGGCGTGGACCTCAAACGTGAACTCAACAGCCTGCTGACCCGCTACCCTGCCGAGCTCAAACGCACTCGCGATCAGATCCAGCTGCGCACTGCACTGGCCGACAGCACGCATCTGAAAATTGCTGCCGTGCAGCAAGCCATCGCCGGCCTGGAACCTGTTGTTCGCGCGCAACACGCCAGAATCCAGGGCGAAGTGCGCCTGATGCAAGGTGTGATGATCGGGCTGATTTTGCTCATCGCACTGCTGATCGACACGCTGCAACGACGGCTGGCAAGGGTACTGACCAACCTCGCACCGGCCTTGTCCACCTGGGCCGAAGGCGACTTCAGCCAGTCGATTGCCTTGGGCAAGACCAACCGCGAACTGCACGACATCGAGGCCTCGCTTAACCGCTTGCGCGCTTACCTGGTGGACTTGGTGGGCACCATTCGCGGCAATGCCGAAGAAGTCGCCGGCAGCAGCCGCGCCCTCGCCGAACTGAGCAGCGGGCTGCACGACGGCGCCGAGCGTCAGGCTGGCGATACGGCGCAGATCCGTGATTCGCTGGGTGAACTGGAGGCGACCATCCAGCAAGTCGCCGGCGATGCCAGTCAGGCGGCCGGCGCCAGCCGCAGTGCGGGCCAGGCGGTGGAACAGGGCCAGCGGGTGATCGGCCTGAGCCTGACCGGGCTGCACGCCCTGGTGGGCGAGGTGCAGCAAAACGCGCAGATGATCGAAAAACTCGCCGAAGAATCCGCCACCATCGGCGGCGTGCTGACGGTGATTCGCGCGATTGCCGACCAGACCAACTTGCTGGCGCTCAATGCCGCCATCGAGGCTGCACGGGCCGGTGAGGCCGGACGCGGGTTTGCCGTGGTTGCCGATGAGGTACGCTCGCTGGCGCAACGCACCGCCGGCGCCACGGCCGAAATCCAGAGCCTGATCGCCGGCCTGCAAACCGCCGCCCACCAATCGGTGCAAGGCATGCGCACTCAGGTCGAGCACGCCGAGGCCACCGCCCAGCAAGCCCAGGCAGCGGATGGCGCGCTGGATGAAATCGTCGGGGCAATCCAGACCATTTCCGACACGTCGGTGCGCATCGCCGATGTGACCGCGCAGCAGAGTGGCGCCGTCAGTGAGATTCGCGACAACAGCGAGCGGATTCACCAGTTGGGTGAGGATAATCTGCTGCGCATCGGCCAGGGCCGCCGCCAGGGCGAACACCTGCTGGTGCTGGGTGGGCAGCTCAATACGGCGGTTCAGGCGTTCCGGGTTTGAGCTCATCTCCTGCCATATGGAGAGCAAAAAGTGGGAGGGGGCTTGCCCCCGATGACAGTGTGTCACTCACTGCATGTGTTGCCTGATGCAGCGCATCGGGGGCAAGCCCCCTCCCACATTTGACATCCACAGTCTTCAAGACAGTGTTGCCAATGACTGGATACTGCACCCCAGTCACAAATTTTGCGCAATCATCGCTAATCGTGCTGCCTACTGCATAGAACTGGACAGTCACAAAGGCTTTGCGGCATAGTCGCCGGGTTCTGACGTACCCACATCAATAACAAGGAACAGCCGATGGCGACCTTACTGGTTCTTCACGGACCCAACCTGAACCTGCTCGGCACCCGCGAACCGGGCGTCTACGGGGCAGTCACCCTCGATCAGATCAACCTTGATCTTGAACGACGGGCGCGTGAGGCCGGCCACCATTTGCTCTACCTGCAAAGCAATGCCGAGTACGAATTGATTGATCGCATCCATGCCGCGCGCGGCGAAGGCGTGGACTTTATCCTGATCAATCCCGCCGCTTTTACGCACACGAGTGTTGCATTACGTGACGCGCTGCTGGCGGTGAGCATCCCATTCATCGAAGTGCATCTGTCCAACGTGCACAAACGCGAAGCTTTCCGCCATCACTCCTACTTCTCCGACGTAGCAGTAGGCGTGATCTGCGGCCTTGGCGCCAGCGGTTACCGACTGGCCCTGGAGGCCGCCCTGGAACACATTGAACAACCGGCCAAGCGCCCCTGACCGACCCTTGGGAGTTGATGATTCATGGATATCCGTAAAGTTAAGAAACTGATCGAACTGCTGGAAGAATCCGGTATCGACGAGCTGGAAATCAAGGAAGGCGAAGAGTCCGTACGGATCAGCCGTCACAGCAAGACCCCGGCTCAACAGTTCTACGCACCTCAGATGCAAGCACCGGCTCCGGCCGCTGCTGCGCCAGCCGCCGCACCTGCTGCCGCTGCTCCAGCCGCACCTGCCGCGCCTGTACTGAACGGCTTCGTGGTCAAGTCGCCAATGGTCGGTACGTTCTACCGCACCCCGGCACCGACCTCGCCAGCCTTCGTTGAAGTCGGCGCAACCGTGAAAGTGGGCGACACCATCTGCATCGTTGAAGCGATGAAGATGATGAACCACATCACCGCTGAAAAAGCCGGCGTCATCGAATCCATCCTGGTAGAAAACGGTCAGCCGGTTGAGTACGACCAGCCGCTGTTCACCATCGTTTGAACCGCGGAGCGCCTTCGATGTTGAAACCTGCGAAGAAACTGCAAAAAGTCCTGATCGCCAACCGCGGCGAGATCGCGCTGCGTATCCTGCGCGCCTGTAAGGAAGAGGGCATCAAGACCGTCGCTGTTTACTCGACGGCCGATACCGAATTGATGCACGTGAAACTGGCGGACGAGAGCATCTGCATCGGCCCGCCACTGGCGACCAACTCGTACCTGAAGGTCTCCAACATCATCGCGGCCGCTGAAGTGACCGGCGCTGATGGCATCCACCCAGGCTACGGCTTCCTTGCGGAAAACGCCGACTTCGCCGAACAAGTGGAAAAATCCGGGTTTGCCTTCATCGGCCCGAAAGCCGAAACCATTCGCCTGATGGGCGACAAGGTATCGGCCAAGGACGCCATGATCGCTGCCGGCGTGCCAACCGTTCCAGGCTCCGATGGCCCACTGCCTGAAGACGAGGCAACCGCGCTGCGCATTGGTCGCGAAGTCGGTTACCCGGTGATCATCAAGGCCGCCGGTGGCGGTGGTGGTCGCGGCATGCGCGTGGTGCACAAGGAAGAAGACCTGATCGAAGCCGCCAAGCAGACCCGCTCCGAAGCGGCTGCCTGGTTCGGCAACCCGATGGTCTACCTGGAGAAGTACCTGACCAACCCACGTCACGTGGAAGTGCAGGTACTGTCTGACGGCCAGGGCCACGCCATCCACCTGGGCGACCGCGATTGCTCGCTGCAGCGCCGTCACCAGAAGGTACTGGAAGAAGCGCCGGCACCCGGCCTGGATGAAACCGCGCGCCAGGAAGTACTGGCTCGTTGCGTCAAGGCGTGCATCGACATCAACTACCGTGGCGCCGGTACGTTCGAGTTCCTCTACGAGAACGGCCGCTTCTACTTCATCGAGATGAACACTCGTGTGCAGGTAGAGCACCCGGTGTCGGAGATGGTCACCGGTATCGACATCGTCAAGGAGATGCTGAGCATCGCCGCTGGCAACACGCTGTCGTTTACCCAGGACGACGTGAAGATCCACGGCCATTCCCTGGAGTGCCGGATCAACGCCGAAGACCCGAAAACCTTTATCCCAAGTCCAGGCCTGGTCAAGCATTTCCATGCTCCGGGCGGCAACGGCGTTCGCGTCGATTCGCACCTGTACAGCGGCTACAAGGTTCCGTCCAACTACGACTCGCTGATCGGCAAGCTGATCACCTGGGGCGCCACTCGCGACGAGGCCATGGCCCGCATGCGCAACGCCCTGGACGAAATCGTGGTAGACGGCATCAAGACCAACATCCCGCTGCATCGGGACCTGGTGCGTGATGAAGGCTTCTGCGAAGGTGGTGTGAACATTCACTACCTGGAACACAAACTGGCCAACCAGTAAGTGCTCCACCCAACAAAGCCGCCTTCGGGCGGCTTTGTTGTTTCTGAGCCCTCTATTCTGAAGATGTCCATCGTTCAAATGTGGGAGGGGGCTTGCCCCCGATTGCGGTGGATCAGTTACAGATACTGAGACTGACACACCGCAATCGGGGGCAGGCCCCCTCCCACATTCGGTCCGTGTTCATTCAGCACAGTCGTCTTCTGCTGTTCGCTCGCGTAAACTTGCGCGCTTTCGCGACCCCGCCGTCGCACACTCATTTTTTTCAAAGGTGCCCGCCATGCCTTGGCTGCAAGTCCGTCTCGCCATCAGCCCAGAACAAGCCGAAACCTACGAAGACGCTTTTCTTGAAGTCGGCGCCGTCTCGGTGACGTTCATGGACGCCGAAGACCAACCGATCTTCGAACCCGAACTCAACACCACGCCGCTGTGGTCGCACACCCACTTGCTGGCCCTGTTCGAAGACGGCACCGATGCCGCCGCCGTGCTGGCCCATATGGAGTTGCTCACCGGCGGCCCGCTGCCCGAGCACCACAGCGAAGTGATCGAAGACCAGGACTGGGAACGCAGCTGGATGGACAACTTCCAGCCGATGCGCTTTGGCCAGCGTCTGTGGATCGTACCGAGCTGGCATGCCGCACCTGAGCCGGATGCCGTCAACCTGCTGCTCGACCCGGGCCTGGCGTTCGGCACCGGCACCCACCCGACCACCGCCCTGTGCCTGGAATGGCTGGACGGCCAGGACCTGACCGACTGCAACGTGCTGGACTTCGGCTGCGGCTCGGGGATCCTGGCAATTGCCGCCCTGCTGCTGGGCGCCAAGGAAGCCGTCGGCACCGACATCGACGTACAAGCCCTGGAAGCCTCCCGCGATAACGCCGGGCGCAACAACATCCCTGAGGGCAAACTCCCCCTCTACCTGCCGGAACAACTGCCCCAAGTGCAGGCCGATGTGCTGGTGGCGAATATCCTCGCCGGCCCTTTGGTTTCCCTGGCCCCGCAACTGTCGAGCCTGGTCAAGCCAGGAGGTCGCCTGGCGCTGTCGGGCATTCTTGCCGAACAAGGTGAAGACGTGGCTGCGGCCTACGCCGCGGATTTCGATCTGGATCCGATCGCCAACCGTGATGGCTGGGTACGCATCAGCGGTCGTCGGCGCTAGAATGAGCGCTTGCCTGAATCGGATGGCCGCATGACCGACAGTTTCGTCACCCAGTGCCCGCATTGCCAAGCGCGCTTTCGCGTCAGCCACGCTCAATTGAGTGTGGCCCGTGGCGTGGTTCGCTGCGGCTCGTGCCTGCAAGTGTTCAATGCCGCGCGCCAATTGCTGGAGCAGCGCGCCAGCACCTCGGCGCCGGAACCCGAGCAGCCAGGCGTCGCCGAACACGCCGTTGAGCCAGTGCCCCAGGCACCGCGGGCCATCAGCCAGAAACAGTGGACCGCCGAAGAGCTGGACCTGGACAACCTGGACCTGGACGAAGAACTGGCCAAGCTTGAACGCCGCGAGATTCAACACACTCAACCGCCCGGCGCGGAGCGTCGCCAGGCAAGCAGCGAGCGCCGGCAAAAGGAAGATGCCCTCAGCGCCAGCCGCGACACCGTCAAGGCCGAAGAAGAAAAATGGGCCGCCAGCCTGTTCAGCGAGCCGCCCGAAGAGCGCACCCAGCCAAGCGAAGACGCGCCTGAACCGGCCAGGACGCCTGCGACCAAGCAGCGCACCGAGCCATCGATGTCGTTCAACATCGACGATATCGACGATGAGCCCCCGCTGCGTTCTCCACCTGACGACGACGAAGACGACCTCGACCCGCCGTTCACGCCGCTGACGGCTGCAGCGGACGCGCCGGAACCCGAAGACCGCCCGCAACCGCGGCGCAAGCGTGCGCGCACAGAAACCAGCGTTCACGACGATGTACTTCAGGACCTGGAAGACGACCCGCTGCACCTGTATGCGCAGAAACGTCCGACGAGCTGGGGCCGTCGCCTCATCTGGATACTCCTGGTGCTGCTGGCCGCCGCTGGCCTGGCGGGCCAGTACATCGCCTATCAATTCGACGACCTGGCTCGCCAGGACGCCTATCGCCCGTGGTTCCAGCAACTGTGCCCAACCCTCGGTTGCACCGTGCCATCACGGGTCGATATTGCCCACATCAAGAGCAGCAACCTGGTGGTGCGCAGCAATCCCGAGTTCGCCGGGGCGCTGGTGGTGGACGCAATCATCTATAACCGCGCGACGTTCTCGCAGCCCTTCCCGCTGCTGGAGCTGCGCTTTGCCGATTTGAACGGCGGCCTGATTGCCAGTCGTCGCTTCAAACCGGCTGAATACCTGAGTGGTGAGCTGGCCGGGGTGAGCGAAATGCCTTCGCAGACCCCCATCCATATTTCCCTGGATATCCTCGATCCAGGCAATAAAGCCGTGAATTACAGCCTGAGTTTCCACTCGCCCGAGTGAGGCGCCGCGCACGCCGAGGTTTGACGGCAGATAATTGACTGGGCGCTGCGCAACCAAACCGACCGCGATAAAGAAATAACTGTTCAGATTTTATCCAATTCAGCCTTTATCCAGTCATCGAGAGCGGGTATCATGCCAACCCTTTTTCGAACTCTAATGATCCGGCCCCACAACAGGGAAGTCCTATGTCGGCGGTACGCATCGGCCCATACACATTGCAAAACGGCTTGATCCTCGCCCCGATGGCGGGCGTCACCGACCAGCCCTTTCGTCAGCTGTGCAAGCGTTTGGGCGCGGGTCTAGTAGTCTCTGAAATGGTCACCAGCGACATGAGCTTGTGGAACACCCGCAAATCGCGGATGCGCATGATCCACGAAGGTGATCCCGAGCCGCGCTCGGTACAGATCGCCGGTGGCGATGCACAGATGCTCGCGGACGCGGCCCGGGCCAACGTGGAGTTGGGCGCACAGATCATCGACATCAACATGGGCTGCCCGGCCAAGAAGGTCTGCAACAAGGCCGCCGGTTCCGCCCTGTTGAAAGATGAGCAATTGGTAGCCGAGATCCTGCAGGCCGTTGTCGCCGCAGTGGATGTGCCGGTCACCCTGAAGATTCGTACCGGCTGGGACCGGGACAACAAGAACGGCCTGACGGTGGCGAAGATCGCCGAACAGGCAGGCATTACAGCGCTGGCGGTGCATGGCCGCACCCGCGCCGACCTTTACACCGGTGAAGCCGAGTACGACACCATTGCCTCGATCAAGCAGGCGGTGTCGATCCCGGTCTTTGCCAATGGCGACATCGACTCAGCCGAGAAAGCCCGGCGCGTGCTGCACGCAACCGGTGCCGATGGCTTGTTGATTGGCCGGGCCGCCCAGGGGCGGCCATGGATTTTTCGTGAGATCGAGCACTTTCTGCGTACTGGCGAAGTCATGCCGGCACCGGAGCTGATCGAGGTGGAACGTATTCTGCTAGAGCATCTGGCCGCCCTGCACGCCTTCTATGGAGACGTGATGGGAGTACGCATTGCTCGCAAGCATGTCGGCTGGTATCTCGCAACCTTGCCGGGCGCCAGGGAGTTTCGCGCCCACTTCAATCGTTTGGATGATACGGAAGCACAGTGCGCCAACGTTCGTGAGTTCTTCAGCGAGCGTTACAAGAGCCTGGGGACAGGGGACGGAGAGGGGGTGGCCGCATGACGATGATGACCGAGACTTTAGTGAGTGGAACAACACCCGTGAGCGACAACGTCAATTTGAAACAGCACCTCAACACGCCGAGCGAAGAAGGCCAGACCCTTCGCGGGAGTGTCGAGAAGGCGCTGCACAATTATTTCGCCCACCTAGAGGGCGCTTCCGTCACGGACGTGTACAACCTGGTGCTCTCCGAAGTCGAGGCGCCCTTGCTCGAAAGCGTGATGAACTACGTCAAGGGCAACCAGACCAAAGCCAGTGAGCTGCTGGGCCTCAACCGTGGCACCTTGCGCAAAAAGCTCAAGCAGTACGATTTGCTGTAAGCATTCAATCAAACCAGAAAGGCGCCCGCGTAAAACCGGTCGCCTTTTTTGCTGACTCCTTTGCTTTTGATGGAAATTGAAATGACCGACCAGACTACCCGCCTGCCGATCCGCCGCGCCTTGATCAGTGTTTCCGACAAGACCGGGATCCTCGAATTTGCCCGGGAGCTGGAAGCCCTGGGTGTGGAAATCCTCTCCACGGGCGGGACCTTCAAACTGCTGCAGGACAACGGCGTGGCCGCAGTAGAAGTCGCGGACTACACCGGTTTCGCAGAAATGATGGACGGTCGGGTCAAGACCCTGCACCCGAAAATCCACGGCGGGATCCTCGGTCGTCGCGGTATCGACGACGCCATCATGACCGAGCACGGCATCAAGCCGATCGACCTGGTGGCCGTTAACCTTTATCCGTTCGAAGCCACCATCAACAAGCCAGGTTGCGACCTGCCGACCGCCATCGAAAACATCGATATCGGCGGCCCGACCATGGTTCGCTCGGCTGCCAAGAACCACAAAGACGTGGCCATCGTGGTTAACGCCAGCGACTACGCCAACGTCCTTGAAAGCCTCAAAGCCGGCGGCCTGACTTACGCCCAGCGTTTCGACCTGATGCTCAAGGCGTTTGAACACACCGCCGCCTACGACGGCATGATCGCCAACTACATGGGCACCGTGAACCAGGCCGCCGAGACCCTGAGCACAGAGGGCCGCAGCCAGTTCCCGCGCACCTTCAACAGCCAGTTCATCAAGGCCCAGGAAATGCGCTACGGCGAGAACCCGCACCAGAGCGCGGCGTTCTACGTTGAGGCCAAACCTGCTGAAGTCGGCATCGCCACCGCGACCCAACTGCAAGGCAAAGAGCTGTCCTACAACAACGTGGCCGACACCGACGCCGCGCTGGAATGCGTGAAGAGCTTCGTCAAGCCATCCTGCGTGATCGTCAAGCACGCCAACCCGTGCGGCGTCGCCGTAAGCCCGGACGCTGAAGGCGGTATCCGCCAGGCGTACGAACTGGCCTACGCCACCGACACCGAATCTGCCTTCGGCGGCATCATCGCCTTCAACCGCGAGCTGGATGCTGAAACCGCAAAAGCCATCGTCGAGCGTCAGTTCGTTGAAGTGATCATCGCCCCGTCCGTGAGCGAAGAAGCCCGCGCCATCGTCGCTGCCAAAGCCAACGTGCGCCTGCTGGCCTGTGGCGAGTGGTCGGCTGACCGTGCCGCTGCCTGGGACTACAAACGCGTCAACGGCGGCTTGCTGGTACAGAGCCGCGACATCGGCATGATCGGCAGCGCCGACCTCAAAGTGGTGACCAAGCGCGCCCCGACCGAGCAGGAAATCAACGACCTGATCTTCGCCTGGAAAGTCGCCAAGTACGTTAAATCCAACGCTATCGTCTACGCCAAGAACCGCCAGACCATCGGCGTCGGTGCCGGCCAGATGAGCCGCGTGAACTCGGCGCGTATCGCTGCGATCAAGGCTGAACACGCCGGCTTGCAGGTAGCCGGTTCGGTGATGGCTTCCGACGCGTTCTTCCCGTTCCGTGATGGCCTGGACAATGCGGCCAAGGCTGGCGTGACGGCGGTGATTCAACCGGGCGGTTCGATGCGTGACGCCGAAGTGATCGCCGCCGCTGATGAGGCTGGCATCGCCATGGTCTTCACCGGCATGCGCCACTTCCGCCACTGATCCAACTCGATCGAAATGTGGGAGCGGGCCTTTTGTGGTGAGCGGGCTTGTCCCGCGTTGGGCTGCGCAGCAGCCCCATCAAGAAGAACACGGTGCATCAGGCAATCTGCGGTGTTTGGTTTTGGGGCCGCTTTGCAGCCCAACGCGGGACAAGCCCGCTCGCCACATCAGATCGGCTCCACATTTAAGCGCTCGTGCAGCGCCTACAGAATTTGAGGTTTTTGAAATGAATGTTTTGATCATTGGCAGCGGTGGCCGTGAACACGCCCTGGCTTGGAAAGTTGCCCAGGACCCGCGCGTCCAGAAAGTATTCGTCGCACCCGGCAACGCCGGCACCGCCATTGAAGCCAAGTGCGAAAACGTCGCCATCGACGTGTTGGCCCTTGAGCAGCTGGCTGATTTCGCCGAGAAGAACGTGTCCCTGACCATCGTCGGTCCGGAAGTACCATTGGTGGCCGGCGTCGTGGACCTGTTCCGCAGCCGCGGCCTGGACTGCTTCGGCCCGACCGCCGGCGCAGCCCAACTGGAAGGCTCGAAAGCCTTCACCAAGGACTTTTTGGCACGCCACAAGATTCCGACTGCCGACTACCAGAACTTCACCGAGATCGAGCCGGCCCTGGCTTACCTGCGTGAAAAAGGTGCACCGATCGTCATCAAGGCCGACGGCCTGGCCGCCGGTAAAGGCGTGATCGTGGCGATGACCCTGCAAGAAGCCGAAGACGCGGTGCGCGACATGCTCGCCGGCAACGCATTTGGTGACGCCGGTTCGCGCGTGGTCATCGAGGAGTTCCTCGACGGCGAAGAAGCCAGCTTTATCGTGATGGTCGACGGCAAGAACGTACTGCCGATGGCCACCAGCCAGGACCACAAACGCGTCGGCGACGGCGATAGCGGCCCGAACACCGGCGGCATGGGTGCTTACTCCCCTGCCCCAGTGGTCACCGCCGAGGTACACAAGCGCGTGATGGACCTGGTGATCTGGCCGACCGTGCGCGGCATGGCCGACGAAGGCAATGTATACACCGGCTTCCTGTACGCCGGCCTGATGATCGACAAAGCCGGTAACCCGAAAGTCATCGAGTTCAACTGCCGCTTTGGTGATCCGGAAACCCAACCGGTGATGCTGCGTCTGCAATCGAGCCTGGTGCTGCTGGTGGAAGCGGCCCTGGCCCAGGCGCTGGACAAGGTTGAAGCGCAATGGGACCCGCGTCCGAGCGTTGGCATTGTGCTGGCGGCCGGTGGTTACCCTGGCGACTACACCAAGGGCGACGTGATTGAAGGCCTCGACGCAGCTGCTACGCTGGAAGGCAAGGTGTTCCATGCGGGCACCGCGCTCAAGGACGGCAAGGTTGTAACCGCAGGTGGCCGTGTATTGTGCGCCACCGCAATGGGTGCCAGTGTCGACGCCGCGCAGCAACAGGCGTACAAGCTGGCCGCGAAAATCGACTGGAAAGGTTGCTTCTACCGCACGGACATCGGCTACCGCGCCATTGCCCGTGAACGTGGCGAGAACCAATAAGCAGCTGCCCTCCAGTCGCTATCCGTTCGGTTAGGCAAGGGCCTTTGGCCCTTGCCGTACCCACGTCGCCCCGCGCATAGTTAACCCGTGCAATCAACCTACGAAGGGATTTCGCCGTGCGCTGGCTCAGGATCGCCATAGGTTTCACAGTCAGTCTGCTGACCCTGCTCTGCTTGTTCCCGGCCCAGGCCGCCGCGCAAGGCAGTGGATGGGCAGTATTGCTTGATGAACAGGCCGACCTGCAACTGAGCGATATCCGCTCCGCCCGTTACACCAATCAATTTAGCCCCATCGAACTGGACCGGATTACCGCGGCCGAGCCGGACGGTGCGTTGTGGGTACGTTTCAAGCTGCAACCTGGCAAGCACGAGCAAGTGCTGCGGGTATTTGCCCCCGACCTGTCCCACCTGAGCCTCTATGTACTGGACGGCGACACCCTGGTGGAGCAACAAAGTACCGGCACCCGCCAGCCGCAGGCGGAACGCCCGCTGCCCAGCAGTGATTTCATGCTGCCGATGCCCCAGAGCCAGAAACCCCTCGAGGTGTACCTGCGTCTGGTGTCGGAACACGAACTGCGCCCCTACATCACCCTGGAACCGGCCGTACTGGCTGCCGCCGACCAGAACCAGACGCTGATCTACGGCCTGTTGTTCGGCTGCCTGCTGATGCTGATCCTGCACAACCTCACGCGCTTCGCCTACCACCGCTCGCGCAGCAGCCTGTGGCTGGCGGCCTGCGAGTTGCTCTTGATGTTGAGCCTGGCACTGTTGCTCAACCTGGTGGGGCCGTGGCTGCCGAACTGGCATGCTGTCCAGACCCCGGGCGCCTACCTCGCCCTGCTGCTGACCGCGCCGTGCGGGCTGATGTTCGCCTATCGGTTCTTCATGCCGCTGGGCCCGCACCTGCTGAACAAACTGTTGATGGCCGACATCCTGCTGATCGTGCTGTGCGGCCTGCTGCTGTTGTTCGTCAACACCTTGCCGCTGAACATCATCACTTACGCCCTGGTGGCCCTGGCCGGTCTGAGCATGCTGTTTGTCTCGGCCTACCACTGGCAGAAAGGCTACCGGCCGGCACGTTTGTTCGTGGCGGGCATGGTGGTGTTCAACATCGGCACACTGATCATCCTGCCTGCCCTGCTCGGCCTGACGCTGGTGGCACCGCAAGGCTTGATCGTCACGCTGCTCGGTTTTATCTGCCTCAGCGGCCTGCTGATGAGCCTGGCCCTGGGCGAACGCCAGCGCGCAATTGTCGAAGCGCGCTTCAGCCTCAGCCGCGATTTGGCGGCCAGCAATGCCGAGATCGCCGCCAAAGCCGAGTTCCTGGCGAAGATCAGCCACGAAATCCGCACCCCCATGAACGGCGTGCTGGGCATGACCGAGCTGCTGCTGGGCACGCCGCTGTCGGTCAAGCAGCGTGACTACGTGCAGACCATCCACAGCGCCGGGAACGAACTGCTGACGTTGATCAACGAGATCCTCGACATCTCCAAGCTGGAGTCCGGGCAGAT
Organism: Pseudomonas sp. TWRC1-2; assembly: GCF_049896685.1. Lineage (NCBI taxonomy): Bacteria > Pseudomonadati > Pseudomonadota > Gammaproteobacteria > Pseudomonadales > Pseudomonadaceae > Pseudomonas > Pseudomonas sp. TWRC1-2. The sequence goes on from NZ_JAFCUU010000005.1 coordinate 79,644, forward strand.
CGAGCTGGACGACGTGCAGTTCGACCTCAACGCATTGATCGAAGACTGCCTGAGTATCTTCCGCGCCAAGGCCGAGCAACAGAACGTCGAACTGATCAGCTTTATCCAGCCTCAGGTGCCACGCGTGATCAGCGGTGACCCGACGCGTCTGCGCCAGGCGTTGTTGAGCCTGCTGGAAAATGCCCTGCAAAAGACCGACGAAGGTGAAGTGCTGATCGTCGTTGCCCTCGACGAACGCAGCACCAAGCCGCGCCTGCGCATTGCCGTGCAAGACAGCGGCCTGCCGATGGAAGCCGCCGAGCGCGACGCGTTGCTGCACAGCGAACTGCACAGCAAGAACTTCCTCTCGGCCACGCGCTTGAGCGGCCACCTGGGCCTGGTGATCGCGCGACAACTGATCCTGTTGATGAATGGCGAGTTCGGCATCAAGAGCGGCAGCCATCAGGGCAGCACCTTGTGGTTGACCCTGCCGCTGGACCCGGAACGCCTGGAACATCCGACCTCCGACCTCGACGGCCCGCTCAAAGGCGCGCGGGTGCTGGTGGTCGACGACAACGACACCTGCCGCAAAGTGCTGGTGCAGCAATGCACGGCCTGGGGCTTGAACGTCAGCGCCGTACCGTCCGGCAAAGAAGCCCTGGCGTTGCTGCGCACCAAGGCGCACCTGCGCGACTACTTCGACGTGGTCCTGCTGGACCAGAACATGCCCGGCATGACCGGTATGCAACTGGCCGCCAAGATCAAGGAAGACCCGAGCCTGAACCACGACATCCTGTTGATCATGCTCACCGGTATCAGCAACGCGCCGAGCAAGATCATCGCGCGCAACTGCGGGATCAAGCGCATCCTCGCCAAGCCGGTCGCCGGCTACACGCTCAAGACCACGCTGGCCGATGAACTGACTCAGCGCAGCAAAGGCGTGGTGCAGCCGCGCGCGGCCATCAGCGCGCCGGCAGCGGTGACCGTGCCGGCCGACTTCCGCATTCTGGTGGCCGAAGACAACAGCATCTCCACCAAAGTGATTCGCGGCATGCTCGGCAAGCTCAACCTCAACCCGGACACCGCCAGCAATGGCGAAGAAGCCCTCGAGGCGATGAAGGCTCAGCGTTACGACCTGGTGCTGATGGACTGTGAAATGCCGATCCTCGATGGTTTTTCCGCCACCCAGCAACTGCGCGCGTGGGAAGTCAGCCACCAACGCATTCGAACGCCGGTGGTCGCACTGACCGCGCATATCCTTTCGGAACATAAAGAGCGCGCGCGCCAGGCCGGGATGGATGGGCATATGGCCAAACCGGTGGAGTTGTCGCAGTTGCGCGAGCTGGTGGAGTTCTGGGTGGCGCAGCGTCAGCAACGACCGGAACACGCGCCTTCCTGACCTGAAATGCAATCAAAATGTGGGAGCGGGCTTGCTCGCGAATGCGGTGTGTCAGTCAATGCATCTTTAACTGATCCACCGCATTCGCGAGCAAGCCCGCTCCCACATTTGATCTGCGCCGCCTGTTAGACTCACGCCATCTTTCCGCCCGCGAGCCGCCCTCATGCTCCACGTGTTATTCAGCGTTTACCTGAAGATGCTGGTGCTCTACAGCCCGTTCTTCGTGCTGTCCTGTTTTATCAGCCTGACCCGTGGTTACTCCAGCAAGGAGCGGCGGCGACTGGCCTGGAAAGTAGCGCTGGCAACGCTGGTGTCGAGCGTGTTGCTGTACCTGTTCGGGCGGGTGATTTTCAGCGTGTTCGGCATCACCGTGGACGCTTTTCGCATCGGCGCCGGCAGCGTGCTGTTCATCTCGGCGCTGGGCATGGCCCAGGGCAAGTCGGCGGTACAGACCGACAACGTGCAGCAGGACGTGACCATCGTGCCGCTGACCATCCCGCTCACCGTCGGCCCGGGCACCATCGGTGCGCTGCTGGTGATGGGTGTGAGCCAGCCGCACTGGGATGACAAGATCATGGCCATCCTCAGCATTGCCCTGGCCAGCCTCACGGTGGGCGTGGTGCTGTACCTGTCCAACCGCATCGAACGCATTCTGGGCGACCAGGGCTTGCAGATTGTCAGCCGGTTGATGGGGTTGTTCGTGTGCGCCCTCGCCGCGCAGATCATCTTTACCGGCGTACGCGGTTACCTGGTGCCCTAGATACGGTACTTGGCGATGGCCAGCTGGACCTTGTCACCGGCGCTCTCACGCATCAGCTGGAGCGTCGTTTCGTTGACCACCGCGGTATTGAGCACCAGGCAGGTTTGCCCACTGAAGGCCTCGAACGAGGCGCTGTCCCATTCCAGAAAGGGCAAGCCGACCTGCTTGCTCACACCGTGGCTGCTGTAGGTCACCAGCACCATCATCACTTCCCCCTCGGTTTCGGCGCAGGAGGCCAGGCCGAAATCACCGCCCTGATGCACCGTGCTATTGCGTTTGAACAGGTCGAACGTCGCGGGTTGCTGCTTCAACGCCTCCAACGCATCCGCCGCCAGCTTGGGCAGTGCGGTGAGCAAAGGTCCTGCCAGCGACGTCGAGGCCAGCATCGCCGCAATGATGTTCAGTGCCGCCAGTTGCACGGTCAGGCCTTTGCCCGAGCGCGTGACCCGCTCGAAGCGGCTGCGCACCGGCAGCCAGCCCAGACTGACCATCACCTTGATAAACTCGTCATACCAGGCTTCGGTGCCGCGTTGAACCTTCAACACATCGCTGACGTAGCTGCTCGCGAGCAAATAGCTCTTGCGAACGTATTCGCGGTTCGGGGCGGACATCCCCTCGATAAACGAGATCACGCCGTTGTTCACCACCGCGGCATTGCTGTCATCGTCCGTGCCCATCGGCGCAGAGGTCTGTACACCCGGCGCTCCCGGCAACTTGTAGGCGGCAATCAACTTGCGCCTCTTTACGCTGTTGATCCTTCGGTGCTGTCGCTCCATTTTCAGTTCTCCACAGGCACCCCACATGGGGCGTGTGTTCACACTAGTCCAGCCGCGAGCGCGCTTTCCAGACCACAAACATCACTTGCCGGCATGCGGCGAGCTACGCCATCCAACGATTGCTGGGCGGCCCTTGAGCCCTTCCGGATTTCGTCGATAAAAAAAGAAAAAGCCCCGAATAACGGCGGGCGTTAACCCAGCGTTACTCGGAGCTTTCCGGCGTGCGACAGGCCGTTTTCAGGAGGTGGGTTTTTCGCCATACCAGCGCGGCGTGTACACCCACGCACCGCCACCGGCGCGCGGGAATACGCACGTGGTCGACGAGCCAATCAGCACCATGGTGCGCATATCCACCTGTTCAGGCGTCAGTTGCCCAAGCGTGGTGACACGCAGTGTCTGGCCTGGGCGACCGATATCGCGCCCCAGCACCACCGGCGTTTCAGGCGTGCGGTGCAGCGCAACGATTTCCAGCGCGCGCCCCAATTGCCACGGCCGCGAACGCGAGATCGGGTTGTAGAACGCCAGCGCCAAGTCGGCCTGGGACGCAAGGTCCAGGCGCTTTTCGATGATCGACCAGGGCTTGAGGTTGTCCGACAGCGACATCACACAAAAGTCATGCCCCAGCGGCGCACCCGCCTGCGCAGCGGTGGCAAGCGACGCCGAGACGCCTGGCAGAATCTGCAGGTCAACCTGATGCCAGGCCGGGTCACTCGACTCGTGCAAGGCCTCGATCACGGCCGCCGCCATGGCGAATACGCCGGGGTCACCGGACGATACCACCACAACTGAACGCCCTTGCGCGGCCAGCTCGAAGGCATGGCGCGCACGCTGCATTTCTTCGCGGTTATCGGTGCAGTGCTGCACTTGGTCGTCACGAAATGGCCCGGCCATGCGCACATAGGTTTCGTAACCGAGCACATCGGTGCAGCGCGCCAGTTCAGCCTTGACCGCCGGCACCATCAACTCGGCGGCGCCAGGGCCCAGGCCAATCACCGCCAGACGGCCGCGCGGGCGCCCGACTTGCGCCAGGTCCAGGGGCTGCTCAGCGACGCTGATGACGATGTCCGCCTCTTGCGTGACGTCGGAAAACAGCAGCGGCACATTCAACGCCAGTGCAGCCTCGTGCAGCGAAGGTTCGGCCATCTGTGTATCGCTGGCCAACACGCAGGCCAGGGATTGAACGGCAAGACCCGCGTCGTGCAATGCCGCCCGCACACGCTCAGCCAAGTGCGCCCCGGGCTTGCAGGTGACGCACACGTTCTGTGGATAAATCAGCAACTCGTTGGCGGCAGGCACGCGCTCGGCGCTGCCCACATGAATCGCCAGGCGCGCCTGCTGATCCTGCGGCAGATTGGCCTGAGCCAGCCAGGGCGCCGCGCCTTCGATGCGCACGCTTTCGCCGGCCAACAGGTCCGAGACAAAACGCTTGCCCAGCTCCAGATCCGCCAGCTGATAACCGGCCGGCGGGTTGAGCAGGCAGGTGCCGAACCGCAACTCGCCACTGGTGGTGATCGCGGCAGGCACGCCCAACGCGGCGGCAATGTCGCGCGCCATCACGTTCACGCCACCGAGGCCGCCGAGCAACGGCACCACGGCGCTGCCGTCTTCCGCCACGGCCAGCACGGCGGGTTCCTCACCCTTTTCCAGCAGCAGCGGCGCCAGGGTGCGGATCACGATGCCGGCAGCGCACAGCGCAATCAGCGGCGTGCCCTGTTGATACAGCTGGCGCAGGGTCGCGCCGAACTCGCTGTAGGTCTGGTCGGCGCCTTCAACGCGCCCGGCCAAGCCGTGGATCAGCGCGCCGGGGTAAACCTGCGCAATCCTGCGCGCCGTGGCCAGGCTGCCCTGGCCCAGAATGACAATCGCCGGGCGCATCAACCTTGCCACCTTTCGCCGGGCACGATGATCAGCGAGAAGTACGGCGAAGACGCCGGGTCGACCTGATCCAGCGGCACGATTTTCTGGTTGGCCATGGTCGCGCGCTCTACGTACAGCGCGCGCTCGGCCAGGCCGAGTTCTTCCAGCACCTGGCGCACCTTGGGGAAGTTACGCCCCAGCTTCATGATTACCGCCGCATCGGCATCCGCCAGGCGACGTTTGAGGTCGTCATGGGGCAGCACGCCCGAGAGCACCGACAGGCTCTGATTGCGATACACCAGCGGCGCGCCGAGTACCGAGGCGCCGCCGAGCATCGAACACACGCCGGGAATCACCTGGGCGTCATAGCGCTCGGCCAGGCGATCATGCAGGTACATGTAGGACCCGTAGAAGAACGGATCACCTTCGCAGATCACCGCCACGTCGCGGCCGGCGTCCAGGTGCGCGGCCACGTCGAGGCTGGCCGTGTCGTAGAAGTCGCTGATGACTTGCTCGTAGGACAGCGGCGCCGGCAGCACTTCGGTGGTCACCGGGTACACCAGCGGCATCAGGGTCTGCTGCGCGACCAGGTGGTCTTCGATGATGCCGAACGCATTGCCCTTCTTGCCCTTGGCCACGAAGTACGCCACCACCGGCGATTCGCGCAGCAGGCGCAGGGCCTTGAGGGTGATCAGTTCCGGATCGCCGGGGCCCACGCCCAGGCCGATCAAACGTCCACGTGCCTGCATTACTCGACCTCCGTGGCCAAGGCGTTGACCGCAGCGGCCGCCATCGCACTGCCGCCCAGACGCCCTTGCATGATCACGAACGGCACGCCACGGCTGTCGGCCGCCAGCATGGCCTTGGACTCGGCAGCGCCGACAAACCCGACCGGGAAGCCCAGGATCAATGCAGGTTTTGGCGCGCCGGCGTCGAGCATCTCCAGCAGGTAGAACAGCGCGGTCGGCGCGTTGCCGATCACCACCACGCTGCCTTCCAGGTGCGGGCGCCACAGCTCCAGCGCGGCAGCAGAACGGGTGTTGCCCAACGCGCGTGCCAGTTCCGGCACGCTGTCGTCGCGCAAGGTGCAGATCACCTCATTGTTGGCCGGCAGGCGCGCACGGGTTACGCCTTCGGAGACCATCCGCGCATCGCACAAAATCGGCGCACCGGCGGCCAGCGCATCGCGCCCGGCCTTGCCTGCGCCTTCGGAGAACTGCAGGCCATCGATGGCCTCGACCATGCCGCAGGCATGAATCACCCGCACCGCGAGTTTTTCCAAATCAGCCGGGATGCGGTCCAACTTGGCTTCCGCGCGAATAATGGCGAAGGAGTTGCGATAGATCTCCTGACCGTCGCGGATGTAATCAATCATCGGTGTTGCTCCGTGAGCGTGCGCGTAACAGGGCGCCCGCCGCTTCAATGGAAAGAGTGCGCGCGTGCAGCCGGCCGAAACCTGGCTGGGCTGCATCGCGAAAATAGACGTCGTAGTGGCCTGGGCTCACCGCCAGCAACGTGACAGCCGCGGTGTGTGCGGCCGCGCAGGAGCGTGGGCAGCCGGACAGGTGCACCTCAACGCCAGGTTGCAACGCGGCCAATTGCAGGGCGTCGGCCTTGGTGTCGGCCAGGCCTCTGCCACAGCCGCTTGAGCCGGTGCAGGCAATCAGGCGCGCCAGGGGTTGGTCGACTGAGCAGAGAAAACCCAGGTGCGCCAGACGTTCAGTCACTGCGCCGTGGCTTTTAAGGTTGGGCAGCAGCACGCCCTGCCATGGCGTGAAACGTAAAGTGCCGTCGCCGAACTCCAAGGCCAACTGCGCGGCGCCTTTGAGCATGCTTGAATCCAGGCGACCCAGCGGTGCAACGGCGGCGACGTAGAATTGATCTTTTTGCCGCTGTGGATAACTGCCCAAGTGCAGTAAAGCCCCACTGGCCGGGCGCTTGAAGCCCTCCACCGGCAGCAGCGGCAGGCTCAGACGGGCCAGTAAGTTATCCACAGCCAGATGACGCATACGGGTTTGCGTGGGCGTCGCCACGTCGAGAAACAGCTCCAGCACTGCAACGACCAGAGCATGACCTTGCTCCAGGGGCACGGCCGCCAATGGCGCATCCAACCCAGGGCAACCGGCCAGGCCGAAGGCCAATAATGTTTCGCCATCGCGCTCAAACGCCGACAACCACAGGTCGTGGTGATGCTCGAGCATCGCCAGGGCTTCACCGCCATCGAGCTGCACGGCGAACTTGGCCGACAACTCATGGAAACGTGGATGGTTTTGCAAGGTGGCGAGGATCTGCCCGGCCAACGGTCGGGTGTCGAACAACATCTGCGTGTCGATACCGGCGCTGGGGCTGAGCATCAGGTTGCGCACATCATCGCCAGCCGCGTTGTTCGGGCCAAGGCCTGCGGCCAGCAGCGCGGCGATCAAGGCCTGCTGCTCGGCACCGATCCCGCGAATCTGCAGATTGGCGCGGTTGGTGGCCTCGATCACTCCACCGGCGTAGGCCTGGGCCGCATCCGCCACGGCCATCGCTTGGGCGGCAGTGATGGCGCCACCGGCCAGTTTGATCCGACAAATGCCGCCATCCAACGCCTGGACAATACGCAGCAACCCCGGACAAGCCGAGGGGCGCAAGGTGTTCAGAGCAGGTGTTGGGTTCACGGGGCTACCGGTTGACGGGTAAAGGCGCGGTATTATGCCTGCTTTGTCCGGCGGCATGAAAAGCCTGCCTGTCGGATGTCGTTCAAGGAATTGATATGTCGCCCTGGCTGACGGTAGTAGGCATCGGTGAAGACGGCTTCAAGGGGCTGGGCAGAAACGCCCGGCACGCCCTGTTGCGCGCCTCCCGGATTATAGGCGGCCAGCGTCAATTGGACCTGTTGCCGGTGTGTATTCGTGGTGAGCGGCAGTTGTGGCCGAGCCCGTTTTCCCTGGCGCCCGTGTTGGCGCGACGCGGCGAGCCTGTGTGCGTGCTGGCCAGCGGCGATCCAATGTTCTATGGCGTGGGCGCCAGTCTGGCGCGGCAGGTGGCGGCTGAAGAGTTGCTGATTTTACCGGCGCCGTCGTCGGTGTCGCTGGCGGCGGCGCGATTGGGCTGGCCATTGCAGGACGTGGTGACGTTGTCAGTGGTTGCGCGGCCGTTGGCGGCGCTGCATGCGCAGCTGGCCAGCGGCGTGCGGTTGCTGGTGTTGAGCAACGATGGCCGCAGCCCTGCGGCGATTGCTTCGCTGTTGGTTGAGTCCGGGTTTGGGGCCAGCCGTGTCAGTGTGTTTGAACACTTGGGCGGCGCGGATGAACAGCGCATTGACGGGCTGGCGGTTGATTGGCCACACGCCTCGGTTGCGGATTTGAATCTCGTCGCCATTGACTGCGTGGCCGACGCCAACACGCCGCGCCTGTCGCGCCTCGCCGGCCTGCCGGACTCAGCCTTCAAACACGACGGCCAACTGACCAAGCGTGACGTGCGCGCCATGACGCTTGCCCGCCTCGCACCGATGCCCGGCGAGTTGCTCTGGGACGTAGGCGCGGGCAGTGGCTCCATCGGCATCGAATGGATGCGTGCCCATCCCAACTGCCGCGCGCTGGCGATTGAAGCCGACGCAGGCCGCCAAGGCCTGATCGAACATAACCGCGACGCCCTTGGCGTGCCCGGTTTGCAATTGATTCGTGGAAAGGCGCCGGACGTGCTGCACGGACTGGAAGCACCGGACGCGATCTTCATCGGCGGCGGCGTCACCCGTGACGGCGTGCTCGACACGTGCTGGCAGCACCTGCGCCCCGGCGGCCGTTTGGTCGCCAATGCCGTGACCCTGCAAAGCGAAATGACCCTGATGGCCTGGCGTGCGGAGCACGGCGGCGAGCTGACCCGCATTCACGTGGCCCAGGCCCAGCCGCTGGGCGAGTTCGACACCTGGCGCCAGGCGTTGCCGATAACCCTGTTGGAAGTGGTCAAGCCGCTATGAAACGCATCCTGCTGTTGGGTGGCGTGACCGAAGCGCTGGCCATCGCCCGCACGCTGGGGCCGGAGCATATCTACAGTTTGGCCGGTGTGGGCCGTGTGCCTACCGATCTCCCCTGCCGCGTGCGCGTCGGTGGTTATGGCGGGGCTGAAGGCCTGGCGCAGTTTGTTCGCGATGAAAATATCAGCTTGATCCTCGACGCCACGCATCCCTATGCGGCTCAGATCAGTGGCAACGCCGCTCTGGCTGCGCAGTTGTGCGACATTCCTTGCTGGGCGTTGCGGCGACCCGCGTGGCAGCCGCAAGCCGGGGATGACTGGCGTGAAGTCAGTGATTGGGCCGAGCTGATTGAAGCGTTGAAACCCTTCAAGCGCCCGTTGTTCACGCTGGGGCGCGAGCCGTTGCAGCACCTCGATGAAATCCCCGCCGATCAGTTCTGGACGCTGCGCGCCCTGGATGTGTATCCCGGCAATGCACGCTGTGAAGTGATCGGTGCACGTGGGCCGTTTCTGATCGAAGACGAGCGCGCATTGTTTGAGCGGCGTGGGATTGATGTGTTGATCAGCAAGAACAGTGGCAGTGCGGCGACTGAACCGAAGCTGGAAGTGGCGCTGGAGCTGGGAATACCGGTGCTTGTCTTGAAGCGCCCCGTGTTGGCTGAGGTAGATCGAGAATTCACCACCGTGGCCGCGGTGCTGCAGGCAGTCAACACGCTCTAAACACCCCCTTTCCAATGTGGGAGCGGGCTTGCTCGCGAAGGCGGTGGGTCAGTCAATAATTCATTGGCTGACCCACCGTTATCGCGGGCAAGCCCGGCTCCCACATTTGGAGTGTGGCGGGCGCAAAATTTTGGTCAGGCACAAATAAGTGTGGGAGCTGGCTAGCCTGCGATGGCGGTGGGTCAGTGAGCCTGGCCGTTACTGATACACCGCCTTCGCGAGCAAGCCCGCTCCCACAGGGTTAAGATTGGCAATCTGTGGTTCCCGACTATCATGAAGGCAACCACTGCGACACCAAACCACACCAGCCTTTTTTACTTATCCCCACCGATCAGGCTAAATACGCACCTGATCGCTTAACCCTACGGATTGTCCGCCATGGCCCGTCAACGCTTTGCAATTGTGTGGATCGCCTGCTTTGCAGTGCTGTTCAACGCCTTTGCCATGCCGATGGCGAGTGCGATGCAGCAGTCCAGCGACCCTGTTCAGCAATTGCTGTGGGGCAGTTTTTGCTCCTCCAATGGCGCCAGCCTGAAGACCATTGCCCTGGGCAAGCTGGACATTCCGGCGCCGCAGCAGGACGACCACTCCACCATGCAGCACTGCTGGTGTTGCTCGGGCTCACCGCCTTTGGTGGCCTTGCCGGGGCATGTGCCGCAGTTGTATCTCACGCGTTTTGCAGCGGCGCAGAGCCTGCCGCCGCCTTCATTGCAAGCCCCTACCCCGCGCCAGCAATGGCCGAGCCTCAACCCGCGCGCGTCTCCAACGGTCTGATTTCTTCGCAAGTGAACTGCGTTTAGAACCGTTCTGGAGAACTGCCATGCTCAAATCTTCCCTGCTTCTGGCTGCGTTGTTGCTGCCGGTGTGTGTTGCTGCGAATGCCGATGACTACAAGGCCGGCGACCTGCTGGTCAGCGATCCCTGGTCACAGGAGCTGCCACCGAATGCGCCGACCGTCGCTGCGTATTTCGTGATTCATAACACCGGCGAAACGCCGGACCGCTTGCTTGGCGTCGAGACGCCGGTAGCGGATAAGGCCGAGCTGCACGAGCATGTGATGCAGGGCGACCTGATGAAGATGCAACAAGTGCCCAGCGTTGCCGTGCCGGCCAAGGGGGATCTGACCTTCGCGCCAATGGCCTATCACGTGATGCTGCTGGGCCTCAAAGACCGCAGCCGGCTGGCCGACGGCAAGCAATTCCCACTGACCCTGACGTTCGAAAAAGCCGGCAAGGTTGAAGTGGAAGTTTCGGTTCAGAAAACGCCGCCAGCGGCTGGCCACGAGTCTATGCACGCGCAATAGGCCAACCTCGATGGGCGCCCCTCGCGCCAGGTTATCCGTGCAACGCCGCAAGCCCCTGGGTTTGATGCGCGCCAGCTGGATCAGCCTGTTCGCCATGCTGATGATCTTTATCGGTCCGCTGATTTCCCAAGCGATGCCGATGGATCATCACGCCGGTATGTCGATGGACATGTCCATGGACATGCCCAGCTGCCATGGCGATGCACCGCAACACAGCAAAGCGCCTGACGAGCACCACGTGCTCTGGGTAAAGTGCGGCTATTGCAGCCTGCTCTTCAGTTGCCCGGCCCTGCCCGGTAGCGTGTCCTACATCACCCTCGGCACCGCGCCGCCGGCCAACGCCCTCACCCCCGCCCCACGCCTGGGCCATGCCCGGCAGAGCATTTTCCCCGGCGCCCGCAGCCGCGCGCCCCCCATCACCGCGTAAGCCTTTCACCGCGTTACTTCACACCGGCCGACTTTAGACAGACAGCCGCAGGCTGCTGGCCGTGTTGTTTACGAATGATTGATGGAATTTTTCATGTCCAGGTTTTCTGCTGACACCCGTATGGGATGTACCCCCGTTTTCGCTGTTCTGTGTGGCGCACTGTTGGTGCCACAGGTACACGCCGATGATCATGAGTTAAGCCCCACGGTGATCACCGCGATTGCTCCCAGCTCGCCGCTGACCGTGATCACCAACCCCAAAGACCCACGCCAACCGGTGCCGGCCAGCGATGGCGGCGACTACCTCAAGACCATCCCAGGCTTCGCGCTGGTGCGCAACGGCGGCACCAACGGCGACCCGGTGCTGCGCGGCATGTTCGGTTCGCGCCTGAATATCCTCACCAACGGCGGCATGATGCTCGGCGCCTGCCCAGGCCGGATGGACGCACCGACCTCCTACATTTCGCCGGAAACCTACGATAAGCTCACCGTGATCAAAGGCCCGCAAACCGTGCTCTGGGGCCCGGGCGCGTCGGCCGGCACCATTCTGTTCGAGCGTGAGCCGGAGCAGTTCGGCGAGCTGGGCACGCGGGTCAACGCCAGCGTGCTGGCCGGCTCCAACGGGCGCTTCGACAAAGTCATCGATGCCGCCGCCGGCGGGCCGCTGGGCTACGTGCGCGTGATCGGCAACCAGGCACACGCCGATGACTACAAGGACGGCAACAACGACACGGTTGCCTCGCGCTACGACAAGTGGAACGGCGACGTCGCCGTCGGTTTTACCCCCGACGCCGACACCCTGCTGGAACTTACCGCCGGCCGTGGCGATGGCGAAGCGCGTTACGCCGGGCGCGGCATGGACGGCTCGCAGTTCCTGCGCGAAAGCCTGGGCCTGCGCTTCGAAAAATCCAACATCGGCGAGGTGCTGGATAAGGTCGAAGCCCAGGTCTACTACAACTACGCCGACCATGTGATGGACAACTACAGCCTGCGCACGCCGTCCGGCACCGGCATGATGGCAGGTCCCATGGCCTCCAACGTCGACCGCCGTACCCTCGGCGCGCGGATCAAGGCCACCTGGCGTTGGGCCGACGTGCAACTGATCAGCGGCCTGGACGCGCAGACCAACGAACACCGCCAGCGCAGCAGCATGGGCATCGACACCTACAAGGAACTGCCGCGCAACAAGGACGCCAACTTCCACAACTATGGCGTGTTCGGCGAACTGACCTGGTACGCCGCCGACCGTGATCGCCTGATCACCGGCGCGCGCCTGGACCGCGCCTCGGCCAAGGATTTTCGCCAGAGGACCGGTTCAGGAATGATGTCCCGCCCCAACCCGACCGCCGACGACACCCGCGCCGATACGCTGCCGTCGGGCTTTGTGCGCTATGAGCACGACTTGGCCGACAGCCCCACCACCGTCTACGCCGGGCTGGGCCATTCGGAACGTTTCCCGGATTACTGGGAGCTGTTTTCCCCTAAGACCGGCGCGGTCGGTTCAGTGAATGCCTTCGAGGGTGTGAAGCCGGAAAAGACCACCCAACTCGACTTCGGCGCGCAGTACAAAACCGCTGACGTAGAAGCCTGGGCCTCGGCTTATGTCGGCCAGGTGCGCGACTTCATCCTGTTCGACTACAAGCCCGGCATGATGGGCACCACCTCCCAGGCGCGTAACGTCGATGCACGGATCATGGGCGGCGAACTCGGCGCGGCCTACAAGTTGACCCGCCACTGGAAAGCCGATGCCAGCCTCGCCTATGCCTGGGGCAAGAACACCAGCGACGGCAAGGCCCTGCCGCAAATGCCACCGCTGGACGCGCGTTTCGGCCTGACCTACAGCGAAGACGACTGGAGCGCTGGTGCCTTGTGGCGCGTGGTTGCAGCGCAAAACCGCATCGACCAAAACAAGGGCAACGTGGTCGGCAAGGACTTCGATAAAAGCGGCGGCTTTGGCGTGTTCTCGCTGAACGCGGCGTACCGCATCAATAAGCACTTCAAGGTCAGCACCGGCGTCGACAACCTGTTCGGCAAGGCCTACGCCGAGCACTTGAACCTGGCCGGCAACGCCGGTTTCGGCTACCCGGCCAGCGACCCGCAAGCCATCAAGGAACCGGGGCGCACGCTCTGGACCAAGGTGGACATGAGCTTCTAAGAGCTTCGCGAGCAAGCCCGCTCCCACACTTGGAATGCATTTCAAATGTGGGAGCGGGCTTGCTCGCGAAGGCGGCATAACTGAATAAAATTTTTAAAGCCTTTGCGGAGCATCCTGATGACCACTCAAAAGATTTCCTTCTACAACCTGGCCTGGCGCTGGCACTTTTACGCCGGGCTTTTCGTCGCGCCATTCATGGTGCTGCTGGCCCTCACCGGCATCATCTACCTGTTCAAACCCCAGCTCGACCCGCTGATGTACGGCGAGCTGCTCACCGTGCAAAGCGCCGAACACGCCCTGAGTGCCGACGAGCAATTACAGCGAGCGCAGGCAGCCTTTCCCCAAGGCAAAATCAGTAAATACCTGCCACCGGCCGACGCCACCAGCAGCGCGCAGTTCGTGATGCATGACAACGGCCGCGAAGTGACCGTATTCGTGGACCCGTACCGCGGCACTGTGCTTGGCGAACAGGATGCCAACTACAACCTGCAAGCCATCGCCCGCGCACTCCACGGTGAGCTGATGATCGGCACCGTCGGCGACCGCCTGGTGGAACTCGCCGCCGGTTGGGGCGTGATGCTGGTGGTGTCCGGCCTGTACCTGTGGTGGCCGCGCGGCAAGTCGTCGGCCGGGGTGTTGTGGCCACGGTTCAACGCGCGTGGGCGCGTGTTCTGGCGCGACATGCACGCCGTCGCCGGTTTCTGGGGGGCGGCGTTTTTACTGGTGATGCTGCTCAGCGGCATGACCTGGACCGGCTTCTGGGGCAAGCAATACGCCGCGTTGTGGAATCGCTTTCCGGCGGCGATGTGGAACAACGTGCCGCAGTCGGATCAGCAGGCGCGCAGCCTCAATACCGCCAGCCAGCAAACCGTGCCGTGGGCGATGGAAAACACGCCGATGCCGATGTCCGGCGACCACGCCGAACACATGAACCACGGCGCCATGCAGTCGGGCCCGGCCGCGCCGACCGTGCGCTTGCAGCAGGTGGTCGATCTGGCCAATTCACGCAAGGTTGAGCCCGGTTACAGCATCACCTTTCCGAGCACCGCCGACGGCGTGTTCACCGTCGCGGTGTTCGCCAACGACCCACGCAACGACGCTACTCTGCACGTGGACCAATACACCGGCAAGGTGCTCGCCGATGTGCGCTGGGAACACTACAACACGCTGGCGCGCGCCACCGAGACGGGTGTGATGCTGCACGAAGGCAAGATGTTCGGTTGGGTCAACCAACTGATCGTGCTGCTGATCTGCCTGATGATTTTGCTCAGCGCGGTGAGTGGCGTGGTGATCTGGTGGAAACGCCGGCCTGCCGGTGGCCTGGGCGTTCCGCCGCTGCGCCATGACGTGCCGAAGTGGAAAACCGCGATGGTGATCATGCTCGCGCTGGCGATCATTTTCCCCTTGGTCGGCGCTTCATTGATCGCGGTGTGGGCCCTGGATCGGCTGGTGTTGGCGCGTATTTTCAACCAACGTGAATCCACCTCAGGTTCTGCATGAGGCAGGCGAGATGCGCCACCCTGGACGACACCTACAACGACCTGCGCAACCTGGGCAGGATCTTCGACGTGCAGGACGCATCAACGCGTTGATCGCGCAAATGCAAGCGCAAGTTGCCTAGTGCAAAGGGCTGTTGTTGCTGCTGAGCATGGCGCGCCCGCTCAACGCCTTGATGGCCGGCGAACAGACCGCAGTGACCCTCGGTCTCAACGCACGCACTGTGCGGTTGAAGGTGTTCCTGGTCGCCTCGTTGATGACCGCAGTGCTGGTGTCGATCAGCGGCTCCATCGGCTTTGTCGGGCTGATGGTGCCGCACATTGCCCGGCGTTTGGTCGGCGCCGAGCATCGGCGTCTATTGCCGGTGTGCGTGCTGCTGGGCAGTGTGCTCCTGGTGTGGGTCGGCGTGGCCACGGCGGCGATTGGCGGGCTGTTTTTTATCGGGCTGATGCGCAAGCGCTGATAACACCTCAGAGTTCGTCCTTGTCCCGGCCGTACTCGACGTCCAGCGGATCAGGTTCAGCCTGCAGGTTGGCTTGCCACGCCTTGCCCAACACCCCTGCGCGGGTCCAGAAGGCGTCGGTTTCCAGCACCGCCAGCTGGCCGGCCGCCCACAAACCGCTGACCAGCGCGCTGGGCAGAACCGACGCACCGGCACTCAGCAATTGCGTCTCGGCCGCCGTGAAACCGGGCACATACTTGAGCAGCGCGCCGCCCCGGCACGTCAGGTACACACTCTCGGCGACCGGGCGGTTGATCTTGACGATATCCAGGTACGACCTCAGCTCGTTGCCGGAGACAAAATTGTTCAGCAGCTTCACTTCCTGAGCTTGCAGGTCCGGCACAGCAGCCATGCCTTTGTAGAAGGCCTGCACGGCGTTGACGGCGTAGCCGAACAGAGGGTGAGCGACCGTGACCTCAAGCCCGGCGCGCTCGAACCGGAACAGTTTCACAATCGTGTCCTGCAGCCAGGCGTGGCGGTCCTCTACGGGTTCAAGTGGCACAAACCCGGTAATCCCGGGACAGGTCAGCACCGCGCCCAGGTATTCGACGCCCTTGAATGGGCCCACCTGTTTGCGAGCCCAGCGCGCCGCGTCATCGGCATGGCTGAACAGCGGCCCGCAAAACGACAGCAAGTGCGGGTTGTGTTCGAACGGCCAGGGTTCGGCATTCGGCTCCCACTGCGCCGTTACGGTCTGTTCCTTGCCCCACACGGTGCTGCGCACTCGCACCTCCAGCGTGCCCTTGGCAGCCAGCTCTTTGACAAAACTTGCGACGGTCGAGCCGCCCTCAAGCAGACGCCGGCCGATGGCGCCCGCTTGGCTGAGCATTGCGTAGGCCAACTGCCGGCCGTTTTTATCGACCACATAGCTGAGCAGCGCACCGTCGGCACACAGCAGGTAAAGCGGCAAGCCTCGGCTTCTGGACAGACTGCCGAGGAAGCCGACGCCACCGGCCAACGCCTGGGGAGTGAAGAAACTGGTGGCCATGGCATCGCTGGACGGCGCAATCGCAACGGTAGAGGCGCACAAATACAGACCATCCAAGCCATAGCCCTGGGGCAGCAAGCCGTCGGCAAAAACCTGTTCGAGCCGCGTGTAATTCCCGCGTACCAGCGGCAAAGTAGTCATGTAGGCATTTTTATTGACGGACTTGAGCACGTAACCGAACTGTACCTCTGGCCGGGGCGATGCCAATCGTTGTGCATAACGTACGGCGTCGTCGGCGCGGGCAAAGATCGGGCTGCACGGCGCATCGGCGAATACCTGCTTGATCTCCAGGGCCGGCAGTGTCGCCAGATTCGCCACGAAAGGCGCGCTCAAGCGCCGGGCAAACCCCCACAACGCATTGCCCTTGACGACGCGCAGGTCGCCGGCCTTGGCGACCTGGCCGACGAAGTCACCCGGCAGCAGGGTACCGGCGCGCAGTTGGCGTTCGACCTCGGTGTCTACTTGGTTGCCGTTCAGTGGGTTCAGTGGCACCAGACGCGCTTTGAGCGCCGCTTCGTCCACCGAGCCGGTCAACTGGTAACGCAGGATCGTGCCTTGGGGCCCGAACAGGTATTCGCGCTGTATTCGAGGATCACGGTGCAACAGGTTCGACAGCACTGGGGTGGGCAGCATGCTCTGGTAGATAGCCTTTTGGTCGGCAGCCACCAGCATTTGCGTCTCCTCGCCAAGCACCGAGCGGTAGCGCGCAACGATGGTGCTGCCATGGGGATAAAGCCCGCCAGTGACGGCGACATCGGGGTATACCCAGTTCAGCGCAAAACCCTGGGGCGGCACGGCCAATGGGTCGGTCGCCACGTACATGCCATCTGCCTGCCGCAGCAGCACCCCGCCATAGGTGCGGCGGCGTCCCTCGCCGATAATGTCGGCGGCATAACGTGCCGCATCATCCGCGTCGGCGAAGGCCGGGCTCAATCGGCGTCGAGCCAGGTGCTCGTAGCCGGCCCAGGTACGCGATACCACTCCCGGAGTGTCCCAGCACTGGCTGGTATGAATCACCTTGAGTTCACCTCGGTCGGCCCAGTCCCGGACAAAGGCTTGCATCGTTTTCTGGCCCGAGGCCAACAAGCGTTCGTCATCCTCAAGGAGCCTGTCCACCGGGCCGCCACTTCCCACGTTGAACGGCAGCGACACGTACCGCAGCAAGGCGCCCTCCTGGGTCGAGAAGTACACCGGCAGGGTGGTGCCATTGTTGTATTTCTCGCCTGCACGCTTGGTGTCATAGAGGGCGACGTACAGCACCTTGGGCATCACGAAGTAGCGGGTCAGCCAGGCTGTCGAGGCCGGCACGCCCGCCGGTTGCCACTGCTGCGAACGAAACAATGCGCACAGAACGAACCCGTCCGGAAACTGGAAATCGCCGCCCGCGATCGGGGTAAACACACGGTTGAGCTTGAACAGGGCACTCTGGTCGCCGACGCCTGCAACCTCGCTCGCCAGGTACTGCTCGGTGTCCTTGTGCTTGAGAATAAAACCGAAGTAGGCCTGCTCGGCGAGGTTGCGCCCATGAACCCGTGCGTGAAGGTTGCGAGCGGCCGCATCAGCGCTGTCAAACAGCGCGCCGTAGGTCGCGTAGTCAGGCGCGCCGACTCTTGGCGCATAGTCAAAATACGCCGTCCAGTCGTCATAGACCGGTGAGCGCGGGCCCCACAACGCGTTGCCCAGGATCACCCGCAAATCACCGGCTTCGGCCAGCACGATGACCCATTGCGCAGGCTTGACCTGCCCGCTGTCCAGCCGTTGCTGAGCGGAACTGCCACCCGGTTGCGGCGCAGTATGGGTCAGCAGCCGTTGCTCGGCGCTGGAAAAACTGGGCGTGTACGCCAGTAAACAATCCTCGGCGGCCGACAGATAGGCCGGCTGCCCGTGACTGATCACATCGTGGATCTCATCGGCGGAAAAAACCTGCAGGTTGATCAGCGCGTCTTCACGGCTCCAGCGCCGTTGCGCCACCCAACCGGGGTCGACCATCGACAGCGCGGGGTGCGAGCCGTAACGCCCAAAAACCTGGTAGGGCTCAGGCGCAATCAACGGGCCTTGCCCATCCGCAGGAAAAAACAGCAGCTGGGCAAACGGGTTGGCATCACTTGCCTCAGGCTCGGTGATAAAGAAACGTCCCTTATCGTCTTTGAGCACGTAGCCGCCATAGGCACGCTCGCGTCGCCGCCCTATCTGCTCGTGCGCATACACCGCTGCATCGTGAGCCGAAATAAAGGCGCGGCTCAACACGGCCCGATATGAACCGTCCAGCACCGCCGACCGGTTGTCCACCGGGCCGAGGGTTCGCCAGAGCAACCCCGCCGCCGCTACCGACACCGTCGTTGAGGCAATCACCCGGCGCACATAGCCACGCGGGCTCAGCGTGCCGGCCAGCAGCGCGGCCTGGGCGCCGTTGTCGTCACCATCGGCGCCAGCCAGGTCGGTCGCAGAACCGGGCACTTGCAGCTTGAGCAGCGCGCCATCCGACGCCTGCTGATACAGATGCAGCCCACGCGTCTTGTCCTGCAGCGCCAGGGTCGCGCGTGACTGGGTGATGGCGGCAGCCACTTCGGCCGGGGTAAAGAAAGTGGAATACAGCCAGGGTTCACGTGCGGGAATGTCAGCGGCCAAAGGCGTGGCGCGGTAGTAGATAGCCTCCAGTCGAAAGTTGGAGGGCAGGCGTAACTGGCCATCGGCGCGCAACGGGAACCGTGCAGCAGGAGAGAACAACGGCGTGCCAAGGGCCTCGGGGTAAGTGGCCACATACGCTTCGCCGCGCGTGTGCTTCAGCACAAAGCCCTGGGCTGAGCCTTCAGGGAACAACGCGCGCGCGGCCATCAGCGCCAGTTCTGCGCGCTCGAAGACTGGCGTGCAGAACGGCTGTTCCTCTGTCACCTGGGTGATGGCCGTGTTGATCCGCCAGCCGTGCTTGACCCGCCCGCGCACGCCTCCCCAGTGAGCATTGGCCACCACCACGCGCAGATCGCCAGCTTGCGCGGCTTGCCAGATCAACGACTCGAAGTCCGCAGAGGGCGCGAATGGCTCCTCACCGACAATGCGCTTTCTCAATAGCACTTCGGCCGCCGAGCCACTGCTCACGTATTTGAGCAATGAGCCTTCGGGGCCGCACAGATAGTGCGCCGCCACTGAACGCCGGTGTTCGATGATAAAACGCAGATCGGCAGGCGAGAAAAAACTGACGAACACCGAGGCCTGCTCATCGCTCATGCCGGGATTGTGCAGCTTCACCTGTGCCATGTCCGGCGGGTGGGAGTGATAGAGCGCCTCGCAGGTATAGCCCTCGGGGGCGATGAAATTATCGTCGGCGTCGGTGGCCAGCACGATCCGATGATCGAAGGTGACGTGCTGGTCGGCCATGGGCGTTGTGGCAAACCAGTGGTGGCCCTGCTTGAGGATCGCGCCACCGAATTCCTTGTCGGCCGATGCGTAATCGGTCTGTTCGTAGGCCCAACGCGCGGCATCGTCCGCGCTGATAAACGGCGGGCTCAAGACCGGCAGGGTCGGCTGCGGCGCAGCGACTCGGGGGGTACGTGGCATACATTCAGTCCTTGGAAAGTGAGGAGCGCTCACTGTTGCATCAACGAGATTCCAGGCGGCGCTAGATAGTTGTCGACCACAGCACCACTTCAGCGCACCCCGTGCACCCACACCCCGCCAGCGCGCCGATCTGGTGCGCACGACCGGCCCGGCAGCGTCCGTCTGCCGCACAAACAAGCGCCCGCATGCACCTCGGCACAGCCTTTGCAAAAGCCTGTGCAATGCCCTCATAACAACTTGAGTTCCTGGAGATCGCACCATGAAGCGTCGCAGCTTGATCAAGGCTTTCACCCTGTCCGCCTCCATTGCCGCCATGGGGCTGACCTGGACCGTGCAGGCCGCCGAGACCATCAAGGTCGGCATCCTGCACTCGCTGTCCGGGACCATGGCAATCTCCGAGACCTCGCTAAAAGACATGGCGTTGATGACCATTGACGAGATCAACGCCAAGGGCGGTGTGAACGGCAAGATGCTCGAGCCGGTGGTGGTCGATCCTGCATCGAACTGGCCGCTGTTCGCTGAAAAAGGCCGTCAGCTGCTGACTCAGGACAAAGTCGCCGTGGTGTTCGGCTGCTGGACCTCGGTGTCGCGCAAGTCCGTGCTGCCGGTGTTCGAAGAACTCAACGGTTTGCTGTTCTACCCCGTGCAGTACGAAGGCGAAGAGATGTCGCCGAACGTGTTCTATACCGGTGCGGCGCCCAACCAACAGGCAATCCCGGCGGTGGAATACCTGATGAGCGAAGAAGGCGGCGGCGCCAAGCGCTTCTTCCTGCTCGGCACCGACTACGTGTACCCGCGCACCACCAACAAAATCCTGCGCTCGTTCCTGCATTCCAAAGGCGTCGCCGACAAAGATATCGAAGAGGTCTACACCCCGTTCGGCCACGCCGATTACCAGACCATCGTGGCCAACATCAAGAAGTTCTCCGCCGGCGGCAAGACCGCGGTGGTCTCAACCGTGAATGGCGATTCCAACGTGCCGTTCTACAAAGAGCTGGCCAACCAGGGTTTGAAAGCCACCGACGTACCGGTGGTGGCCTTCTCCGTGGGTGAAGAAGAACTGCGCGGCATCGACACCAAGCCACTGGTGGGCAACCTCGCCGCCTGGAACTACTTCCAGTCGGTGGAGAACCCGGTGAACAAGAAATTCGTCGCGGACTGGAAGGCCTACGCCAAGGCCCACAACCTGCCGGGCGCGGATAAAGCGGTGACCAACGACCCGATGGAGGCCACTTACGTCGGTATCCATATGTGGGCGCAGGCGGTTGAGAAAGCCAAGTCCACCGACGTCGACAAGGTGCGCGAAGCCATGGCCGGCCAGACCTTCGCCGCGCCGTCGGGCTTCACCCTGACCATGGATAAAACCAACCACCACCTGCACAAGCCGGTAATGATCGGCGAGATTCAGTCTGACGGGCAGTTCTCGGTGGTGTGGCAGACCGAAGAGCCGATTCGGGCACAGCCGTGGAGCCCGTACATCCCTGGCAATGACAAGAAGCCGGACTACGCGGTGAAGAGCAACTAAGCCGCACCACAGATTAGCTGTCGGGCGCGGTCAGTGTGGGAGCTGGCCTGCCTGCGATGCCAATAACTCGGTGTACCCGTTACACCGCAGCGATGCCATCGCAGGCAAGCCAGCTCCTACACAAAGCCCGCGCCCACACTGTCCATGCATGATCAGGACATTTGTTTATGCCCACTGCCCTCTACCGCTATTTCCTGGCCTTGCTGCTGTTGCTGCCTTTTGCCGCACACGCCAGCGACGCCGAAGACTTCCTCAACGCCAACCCGATGCAACAAGCCAAGCTGCTGCAGGACTGGGCCGCCCAGCCTGACCCGGCGCGCATCGAGCTGGTGGACGCCCTGCAACACGGTCAACTCACGCTCAACGGCGAAACCAAAACCGTGCGCCTGAACAACCGCCTGCGCGGCCTGCTCGACAACGTGCAGGCCAGTCAGCAGTTGCTCGCCGCCGACCCCAAGGTACGCCTGGGTGCCGCGCAAACCCTGCAAAAAACCGCGCAGCCTGCGCAGCTCAAATTCCTCGACCAGCAAGTGGCCGCCGAAACCAATGAGGACGTGCACACCGCCCTCAGCCTGGCCCTGGCCAACCTGCAATTGGTTGATACCGACCCCGTGGTGCGCCTTGCTGCCGTGCGTTTGCTCGGCAGCACCGGCGACCCGTTGGCGCGCACGCGCCTCGAAGCCTTGCTCGCGCCTGGGGTCGAAACTGACGCCGGCGTGCACACCGCCGCCGAGACCAGCCTGGCGCAGGTCAAACGCAAATTGATGGTCGGCGAGATCCTCGGCCAGGCCTTCAGCGGCATGTCCCTGGGCTCGATCCTGCTGCTCGCGGCCCTGGGCCTGGCGATCACCTTCGGCCTGCTCGGCGTGATCAACATGGCCCACGGCGAAATGCTGATGCTCGGCGCCTATTCGACTTACGTGGTGCAACTGATGATGCAGCGCTACGTGCCTGCGGCCATCGAGTTCTACCCGCTGATCGCGCTGCCGGTGGCGTTTTTTGTCACCGCCGCCATCGGCATGGCCCTGGAACGCACAGTGATTCGTCACCTCTACGGCCGCCCGCTGGAAACCCTGCTCGCCACCTGGGGCATCAGCCTGATGCTGATCCAGTTGGTGCGCCTGGTGTTCGGTGCGCAGAACGTCGAAGTCTCCAACCCGCAGTGGCTGTCCGGTGGCATTCAAGTGCTGCCCAACCTGGTGCTGCCGTACAACCGCATCGTGATCATCGCCTTCGCGCTGTGCGTGGTGGTGCTGACCTGGCTGCTGCTGAACAAGACGCGCCTGGGCCTCAACGTGCGCGCCGTCACCCAGAACCGCAACATGGCCGCCTGCTGCGGCGTGCCCACCGGGCGTGTGGACATGCTCGCCTTTGGCCTGGGTTCCGGCATCGCCGGCCTGGGTGGCGTGGCCCTGAGCCAGATCGGCAACGTCGGCCCGGACCTGGGCCAGAGCTACATCATCGACTCGTTCCTGGTGGTGGTGCTCGGCGGTGTCGGCCAGTTGGCCGGTAGCGTGATGGCCGCTTTCGGGCTGGGCATCGCCAACAAGATTCTCGAACCGCAGATCGGCGCCGTGCTCGGCAAGATCCTGATCCTCGCGCTGATCATTCTGTTTATCCAGAAACGCCCGCAAGGACTCTTCGCACTGAAAGGACGGGTGATCGACTGATGAACCAGCCATTGATGCTTACGGCCACGCAAAAGGCCGGCCCCACGCTGACGATAGCGGTCGGCGCGGTGATCCTGATCCTGCTGCTGGCGTTGCCTTTGTGTTCGCTGCTGGCGCCGGAAAACCCGCTGCATGTGTCGGCCTACACCCTCACGCTGGTGGGCAAAATCCTCTGCTACGCCATCGTCGCCCTGGCCCTGGACCTGGTGTGGGGCTATGCGGGGATGCTGTCCCTCGGCCACGGTTTGTTCTTTGCCCTCGGTGGGTATGCGATGGGCATGTACCTGATGCGCCAGGCGTCCGGCGATGAGCTGCCGGCGTTCATGACCTTTTTGTCGTGGACCGAACTGCCCTGGTATTGGGTCGGCACCGAGCATTTCCTCTGGGCCATGTGCCTGGTGGTGCTGGCGCCGGGGTTGCTGGCGCTGGTGTTCGGCTTTTTCGCCTTCCGCTCGCGGATCAAGGGCGTGTATTTCTCGATCATGACCCAGGCCCTGACCTTCGCCGGGATGCTGCTGTTTTTCCGCAACGAGACCGGATTTGGTGGCAATAACGGCTTCACCAATTTCCGCAGCATTCTGGGCTTCGGGATTACCGAGCCCGGCACACGGGCAGTGCTATTTTTGGCCACGGTCGTGTTGCTGGTCGCGAGCCTGTACACCGGCTGGCGCCTGGCGCAGAGCAAGTTTGGCCGGGTGCTGACCGCCCTGCGCGATGCCGAAAATCGCTTGATGTTCTGCGGCTATGACCCGCGTGGCTTCAAGCTGTTTGTATGGGTGTTGAGCGCGGTGTTGTGTGGCCTGGCGGGCGCGTTGTATGTGCCGCAAGTGGGCATCATCAACCCCAGCGAAATGTCGCCGACCAACTCCATCGAAGCCGCCGTGTGGGTGGCCTTGGGTGGGCGTGGCACGCTGATCGGGCCATTGCTCGGCGCCGGTGTGGTGAACGGCATGAAGAGCTGGTTCACGGTGGCCTTTCCGGAATACTGGCTGTTCTTTCTGGGGGCGCTGTTCATCCTCGTCACCTTGTATTTGCCCAAGGGCGTGATCGGCCTGTTGAAGAAACGGGGTGAACAATGAGAGTCACAGCGACGGCGGAATTTATGCTCGAACCCATTCTTGAGCCAAACAAAGACGCGGGCAGCAGCCGCGATGCAATCGGCCTCGGCCAGGCCGCCGGCAAGGGCCTGAACACCCGTCACGGCACCATCCTGACCCTGGAAGACATCAGCGTCAGCTTCGACGGTTTCAAGGCGCTCAACGACTTGAACCTCTACATCGGCGTCGGCGAATTGCGCTGCATCATCGGCCCCAACGGCGCAGGCAAGACCACGCTGATGGACGTGATCACCGGCAAGACCCGCCCCAGCCACGGCAAGGCCTGGTTCGGCGAAACCCTCGACCTGACAGGCATGAGCGAAGTGCAGATCGCCCAGGCCGGCATCGGCCGCAAGTTCCAGAAACCCACGGTGTTCGAAGCCCTCAGCGTGTTCGAAAACCTGGAGCTGGCGCAGAAAACCGATAAATCCGTGTGGGCCAGCCTGCGCGCACGCTTGAGTGGCGAGCAAAAAGACCGCATCGATGAAGTGCTCGACACCCTCCGCCTGAGCGCCTCGGCGCAGCGCCCGGCGGGCTTGCTGTCACACGGGCAAAAGCAGTTCCTGGAAATCGGCATGCTGCTCATGCAAGACCCGCAGCTGTTGCTGCTGGATGAACCCGTGGCGGGCATGACCGACGCCGAAACCGAGTTCACCGCCGAACTGTTCAAGCGCCTGGCGGGCAAACATTCGCTGATGGTGGTGGAGCACGACATGGGCTTTGTCGGCTCGATTGCCGACCACGTCACCGTGCTGCACCAGGGCAGCGTGCTGGCTGAAGGCTCGCTGGCACAGGTGCAGGAAAACGAGCGGGTGATCGAGGTTTACCTCGGTCGCTGAGCCAGACAGAGCGCTTACTGTGGGAACCGAATCAATGTGGGAGCTGGCTTGCCTGCGATGGCATCACCCGGGTCCATCAGGCATACCGAGTTGTCTGCATCGCAGGCAAGCCAGCTCCCACAGTTGATCCGGTGCCTACAAGGGAATTGAGGAGAATTTGAACATGCTGCAAGTCGACACGCTGCATCAGTACTACGGCGGTAGCCACATCCTGCGCGGGCTGTCCTTTGACGTGAAGATCGGCGAAGTCACCTGCCTGCTTGGCCGTAACGGTGTGGGCAAGACCACGCTGCTCAAGTGCCTGATGGGCTTGCTGCCGGCCAAAGAGGGCGCGGTGAACTGGGAAGGCAAGGCCATCACCGGGTTCAAGCCACATCAACGCGTGCACGCAGGTATCGCCTATGTGCCTCAGGGCCGCGAGATTTTCGGGCGGCTCACCGTGGAAGAAAACCTCCTGATGGGCCTGTCGCGGTTCCCCGGCTCCGAGGCCAAGGAAGTGCCGGCATTTATCTACGAATTGTTCCCGGTCTTGCTGCAAATGAAACATCGGCGCGGCGGCGATTTGTCCGGTGGCCAGCAGCAACAGCTGGCAATCGGCCGCGCCCTGGCCAGCCGCCCACGCTTGTTGATTCTGGATGAACCCACCGAAGGCATCCAGCCGTCGGTGATCAAGGAAATCGGCATGGTGATCAAGAAGCTAGCCGCCCGCGGCGATATGGCGATCCTGCTGGTGGAGCAGTTCTATGACTTCGCCGCCGAGCTGGCGGATCAGTACCTGGTGATGTCACGCGGCGAAATCGTCCAGCAAGGCCGCGGTGAAAATATGGAAAGTGAAGGTGTACGCGGGCTGGTTACCATCTAATCTGTAGCGTCCTGACGATAAGCACTCAACCATGAACCTGCCCGTTTCCCCTGCCCTGTTCACCCCCAGCTGGCATGCCGAGCTGGACCTCGGCTACGCGCGTTTCGGCGACACCACGCGCCCGGTGATGCGCCGCCACCTCGGCCCGCTGCGCGTGCAAAAGCACCTGTACGCCGAAGGCCCCCAGGTGTGCCAGCACATCATCGTGCACCCGCCCGGCGGGATTGCCGGCGGTGATCGCCTGGACATCCGCGCCCATGTTGGCGCCGGTGCCTGGGCGCAATTGACCAGCCCCGGCGCAGCCAAGTGGTACCGCGCCAGCGGCCCGGCCTTTCAACAGCTTGAATTGACCGTGGAAGCGGGCGCCACGCTGGAATGGCTGCCCCAGGAAACCATCGTGTTCAGCGCCGCCCAGGCCGAACTCACCACCCGCATTGACCTGCAAGGCGATGCCCGGCTGTTCTACTGGGATGTAGTCGCCCTCGGCCGACCCGCCAGTGGCGAGCGTTTTGACCTGGGGCACTTTCAATCGCACCTGGATATCCGCCGCGACGGTCAGTTGCTCTGGCATGAGCGCCAGCGCATTGTAGGCGCCGATGGGTTGCTCGACTCGCCCATCGGGCTGGACGGGCAACCGGTGTTCGCCACGCTGTTGCTCACTGGCGATATCGAGCCTGAGTTACTGGAAAGCTGCCGCGCCCTGCCCCATGCGGTGCGCGGCGACCTGACCCAACTGCCCGGGTTGCTGGTGGCCCGCTGCCTGGCCAGTGAAGCGCTGCTGGCACGGGGCTGGTTGATTGATTTATGGCGTCTGTTGCGCCCGGCGGTACTGGGGCGAGAAGCTGTTTCACCGAGAATCTGGAGCACATGAAGATCTGAAGTGGAACCAGCTCCCACACAAGCCCTTTCCCACATTGATCTTCAGTGTTTTTAAGAATGTTGTTTATGAAGGACCTTGAACCATGGATTTGACCCCACGGGAAAAAGACAAACTGCTGATCTTCACCGCAGGCCTGGTCGCCGAACGCCGCCTGGCACGTGGCGTGAAGCTTAACTACCCGGAAACCATCGCCTACATTTCCGCCGCCTTGATGGAAGGTGCCCGCGATGGCCGCACCGTCGCCGATTTGATGCACTACGGCACCACCCTGCTCAGCCGTGAGCAAGTGATGGAAGGCATCCCGGAAATGATCCCGGATATCCAGGTGGAAGCCACCTTTCCCGACGGCACCAAGCTGGTCACCGTCCACCAGCCTATCGCGTGAGGCCGATCATGATTCGTGATGCAACCGAGCAAGACCTGCCGGCCATTCGAGCCATCTACAACGACGCGGTGCTCAACACCACCGCGATCTGGAACGAACAACCCGTCGACCTGGCCAACCGTCAGGCCTGGTTCACGGCGCGTCAGGCCCAGGCGTACCCGATTCTGGTGGCGGTGGAAAACGATGAAGTCACCGGCTACGCCTCGTTCGGCGACTGGCGACCCTTCGAAGGCTTTCGCTACAGCGTCGAGCACTCGGTGTATGTGCGCAATGACCAGCGCGGCAAAGGCCTCGGCCAGCGCCTGATGCAAGCGCTGATCGAGCGTGCCCGCAGCGCCGGCAAACACGTGATGGTCGCGGCCATCGAAAGCGGCAACCAGGCGTCTGTTCGCCTTCACGAGCGCCAGGGTTTCATCATCACCGGGCAAATGCCGCAAGTGGGCATCAAGTTCGCCCGCTGGCTGGACCTGACCTTTATGCAACTGACATTGAATCCGGGCGCCGAACCGCCCAAGGAGTGAGATCGATGAACACGGCTCAACTGCGTCGAGTGAATGCTGAAAGTTTTGCCCATTACCGCCTGGGCTTGATCGAGCTGTTGCTGGACGCGGTGAAGCATGGTGCGTCGGTCGGCTTCATGGCGGACTTCGACGAAGCCCAGGCCCGCGACTATCTGAAGGGCGTACAGGCCAGTATCGAAGACGCCAGCCTGCTGCTGTGGGTGGTGGTGCGCGATGAACAGGTGATCGCCAGCGTGCAATTGGCGCTGTGCCAGAAAGCCAATGGCCTCAACCGCGCCGAAGTGCAAAAACTGTTGGTACACAGCAGCGCCCGCCGCCATGGCCTGGGCCAGCAATTGATGAACACCCTGGAACTCGCCGCGCGCCAGCACAAGCGCGGCCTGCTGTACCTGGACACCGAAGCCGGCTCCGGTGCCGAAGCCTTCTACCAGTCGCTGCGCTACACCAAAATCGGTGAATTGCCCGACTACTGCCAAAGCCCGGACGGACGCTACAGCCCGACCGCCATCTACTTCAAGACCCTGGGGCAACCTGCATGATTCCTGGTGAATATCAGATCCAGCCTGGCGATATCGAACTGAATGTCGGCCGGCGTACCGTCACCCTCAGCGTGGCCAATAGCGGCGACCGGCCGATCCAGGTCGGCTCGCATTACCATTTTTTCGAGACCAATGACGCGCTGACGTTTGACCGCGCGGCGAGCCGTGGCATGCGCCTGAATATTCCGGCGGGGACGGCGGTGCGGTTTGAGCCGGGGCAGAGTCGTGAGGTCGAGTTGGTGGATTTGAGCGGCGGGCGGCGGGTGTTTGGGTTTGCCGGACGGATCATGGGCGACCTTTAGGGCCTCATCGGGGGCAAGCCCCCTCCCACATTTGAATGCGTTCACGCATCAACGGTGGGAGGGGGCTTGCCCCCGATAGCAATTTCACATTCAACACAAATATTTCAGGGCACACACATGAAAATCAGCCGCCAAGCCTACGCCGACATGTACGGCCCCACCGTCGGTGACAAGGTCCGCCTGGCGGACACCGAGCTGTTCGTCGAAGTCGAAAAAGACTTCACTGTTTATGGCGAGGAAGTGAAGTTCGGCGGCGGAAAAGTCATCCGCGACGGCCAGGGCCAGAGCCAGTTGCTCGCCCATGAGGTCGTGGACACGCTGATCACCAACGCGCTGATCATCGACCACTGGGGCATCGTCAAGGCCGACGTTGGCCTGAAGAATGGCCGCATCCACGCGATCGGCAAAGCCGGCAACCCGGACATCCAGCCGGGCGTGACCATGGCCATCGGCGCCAGCACCGAAGTGATCGCCGGTGAAGGCATGATCCTCACCGCTGGCGGCATCGACTCCCACGTGCATTTCATCTGCCCGCAGCAGATCGAAGAAGCACTGACCAGCGGCGTCACCACCATGATTGGCGGCGGCACCGGCCCGGCCACTGGCACCAACGCCACCACTTGTACGTCAGGGCCGTGGCACCTGGCGCGCATGCTTCAGGCCAGCGACTCGTTCCCGATGAACATTGGCTTCACCGGCAAGGGCAACGCCAGTTTGCCGCAGCCCTTGATCGAACAGGTCAAGGCCGGCGCCATCGGTTTGAAGCTGCACGAAGACTGGGGCACCACGCCTGCGAGCATCGATAACTGCCTGAGCGTGGCCGACGAGTATGACGTGCAGGTCGCCATCCACAGCGACACGCTCAATGAATCCGGCTTCGTCGAAACCACGCTCGCCGCGCTCAAGGGCCGCACCATTCACACCTACCACACCGAAGGGGCCGGAGGCGGCCACGCGCCAGACATCATCAAGGCCTGCGGCTTCCCGAATGTGCTGCCCAGTTCCACCAACCCGACCCGGCCATTCACCCGCAACACCATCGACGAGCACCTGGACATGTTGATGGTCTGCCATCACCTGGACCCCAGCATTGCCGAAGACGTGGCCTTCGCCGAAAGCCGCATCCGCCGCGAGACCATCGCCGCCGAAGACATCCTGCACGACCTCGGCGCGTTCTCGATGATCAGCTCGGACAGCCAGGCCATGGGCCGCGTCGGTGAAGTCATCACGCGCACCTGGCAGACCGCCGACAAGATGAAAAAACAGCGCGGCCCGTTGCCGGGTGACGGCGAAGGCAACGACAACTTCCGCGCCAAGCGCTACATCGCCAAGTACACCATCAACCCGGCGATCACCCACGGCATCAGCCATATTGTCGGCTCTATCGAAGTCGGCAAGTGGGCCGACCTGGTGCTGTGGCGCCCCGCATTTTTTGGCATCAAACCGACCCTGATTCTCAAGGGCGGCGCGATTGCCTCAAGCCTGATGGGCGACGCCAATGCGTCAATTCCCACGCCGCAGCCGGTGCACTACCGCCCCATGTTCGCCAGCTTCGGCAGTTCGTTGCATGCCACCAGCCTGACCTTTATCAGCCAGGCCGCGCAGGCAGCCGGATTGCCCGAAGCCCTGGGCCTGAAAAAGCAGATTGCGGTGGTCAAGGGGTGTCGCGACGTGCAGAAAACCGACTTGATCCACAACGACTACCTGCCGGATATCGAAGTGGACCCACAGACCTATCAGGTCAAGGCCGACGGCGTACTGCTGTGGTGCGAGCCCGCCGACGTGCTGCCAATGGCGCAGCGTTACTTCCTGTTCTGACGCCTTGGCGACCAGGTCATGGGGTTCTGCGTGGACGTTTGCCAGAGACGGCGGAATGACAGAGGACAGAAACGCGTGATGCTGCCCCTGATCCCCCGGCAGCGCTAGCGCCGGGGGTAGGGTGATGTGAAGGCCCATGGTGGGTTCCCTTGGGCGGTGATAAAGCGCTGGAGCTTTTCACCACCCGCCATTGGCCGGACCTATCTATACAGTGCTGCCATGCAGTGCTCGGCGCCTGAACGCGAGCGGCCCGGCGTCAGCTGTTCCAGTTTTCTCGCGGATCGAACGCGGCCTTTTTCGCCAGCTCCTGCCACAACGCCTTGACCTCATCGTCGCTGGTTTTCGGCATCACGGCCTTGAGCTGCACGAACAGGTAACCGCGCTGCCCGGCCTTGTTCAGCAGGCCATGGCCCTTGGCGCGCATGCGTTGGCCGTTCTGGCTGCCGGCCGGCACCTTGAGGTTGATCTTGCCGGTGAGGGTCGGTACAGCCACTTCCGTGCCCAACGCCAATTCCCACGGCGCCAGGGGCAGGTTGATGATCAGGTTTTCGCCGTCCACTTCAAAGCGTGGGTGCGGCGCAAACTTGATGATCAGGTACAGATCGCCATTGGCACCGCCGCCAATGCCCGGCGCACCCTGGCCCTTGAGGCGGATGCGCTCGCCGTCGGCCACGCCGGCGGGGATCTTCACGTTCAGGCTCTTGGTGGTGTTGCTGACGTGACGACCCGAGGCGTCGTATTGCGGCACCTGGAAGCTGATCTGCTTGGACTCGGTGGACAGCGTCTCTTCAAGGAACACCGACAGCTGCATTTCCACGTCCTGGCCCTTGCGCCCGGTTGGACGGCGCTGACCGCCGCCAAACGCGTCGCCGCGCGAGCCGAAGATCGAACTGAAGAAGTCCGAAAAGTCGCCCGCGTCCTGGCCGCCACCAAAGCCACCACGGCTCTGCCAGCCCGGTGGCCCCTGGAACGGCTGGCCGTGTTGGCCGTATTTGCGCAGTTCGTCGTATTCCGCGCGCTTATCGGCGCTTTTAAGCGCTTCATAGGCTTCGGACGCGTCCTTGAATTTCTCTTCGGCGTCTTTTTCCTTGCTCACGTCCGGGTGATATTTGCGTGCGAGCTTGCGATAGGCGGCCTTGATTTCCTTGTCATCGGCGCTCGGCTCGACACCCAGAATCTTGTAGTAGTCTTTGAAATCCATCGGCGGTTCACCATCCTTAATCGAGATCGCACAGCCCGGGGCACAACGTGCGCTGCATTGCACCTGTTGAGTGATGTGGCCTGGGGGTGCGTCAAAGTGTTATCGGCGCTAGCCGTATGCAACAGATGTGGGGGCAAATCCCGCACTTTCAAGCACGATTTAACGGATGGTCGGCCTACGCATCCGTGCCCGACTGGCATACACTGCGCGGCCGTTTTTCAACCGGAACCCGATAGACATGAAAAACCCATCCCCAGCCCGTGCCTGCGGTATCGACTTCGGCACGTCCAACTCCACCGTCGGCTGGATCCGCCCCGGCATGGAAACGCTTATTGCGCTGGAGGACGACAAGATCACGTTGCCGTCGGTGGTGTTCTTCAACTTCGAGGAGCGTCGCCCGGTGTACGGTCGCCTGGCCCTGCACGAGTACCTGGAAAACTACGAAGGCCGGCTGATGCGCTCGCTCAAGAGCCTGCTGGGTTCCAAGCTGATCAAGCACGACACCAGCGTACTCGGCACGGCGATGCCGTTTACCGACCTGCTGGCGCTGTTTATCGGCCAGCTCAAAAGCCGCGCCGAAACCAACGCCGGCCGTGAATTCGAAGAAGTGGTCCTGGGCCGCCCGGTGTTCTTCGTCGATGACGACCCGATGGCCGACCAGGAAGCGGAAAACACCCTGGTCGATGTCGCCCGCAAAATCGGTTTCAAGGATATCTCCTTCCAGTACGAACCGATTGCAGCAGCGTTTGACTATGAGTCGACCATTGAGAAGGAAGAGTTGGTACTGATCGTCGACATCGGCGGTGGTACGTCCGACTTCTCGCTGGTGCGCCTGTCACCGGATCGCCGTCACAATGACAACCGTCACGACGACATCCTTGCCACCGGCGGCGTGCACATCGGCGGTACCGACTTTGACAAACAGCTCAGCCTGCAAGGCATGATGCCGCTGTTCGGCTACGGCAGCCGCATGAAAAGCGGCGCCTACATGCCCACCAGCCACCACATGAACCTGGCCACCTGGCACACCATCAACTCGGTGTACTCGCAAAAATCCCAGCTGGCCCTGGGCAGCATGCGCTACGACATCGAAGACACCGGCGGCATCGACCGCCTGTTCAAGCTGATCGAACAGCGCGCCGGGCACTGGCTGGCCATGGAAGTGGAAGAAACCAAGATCCAGCTGACCCACGAGGACAGCCGCCACGTGCTGCTCGATCGCGTTGAGCCAGGGCTGAGCGTGGAGCTGAGCCGCGCGCTGTTCGAGTCGGCCATCGATGGCTTGCTCGAGCGCGTGCGCAACAGCGTCACGCAGCTGCTGACCGATGCGTCGGTCAGTGTCGCGCAGGTGGACACGGTGTTCTTTACCGGGGGTTCCAGCGGCATTCCGGCACTGCGCCACAGCATTTCGGCGATGTTGCCGAATGCGCGGCACGTGGAAGGCAACATCTTCGGCAGTATCGGCAGCGGTTTGGCGATCGAGGCCAGCAAGCGTTACGGCAGCTGAGTTTCTGCCCGCCCCGCGTCGCGCCCATCGCGGGCAAGCCCGGCTCCCACATTCATGCGTGTTTTACCTTTGGGATACCTTTGAATGTGGCAGCGGGCGGGCTCGCGAAGGGGCCAGCCCAGGCACCCTCAAGCGCTAGACCATGCCCGCCAGCTTCAGCTCACTCTTCAAATACGCATAGTAGATCGGCCCCGCCACCACACCCGGCAGGCCGAATGCGGCTTCGAACACCAGCATCGCCAGCAACAATTCCCACGACTTGGCACTGATCTGCCCGCCGACGATGCGCGCGTTGAGGAAGTACTCGACCTTGTGGATCACGATCAAGTACCCCAGCGCCGCCACCGCGACCCAAATCGACAGCGACAGCGCGACGATGGTGATCAGCGTATTGGAGATCAGGTTGCCGATCACCGGCAGCAGGCCGACCAGGAAGGTCAGCACGATCAGGGTCTTGGTCAGCGGCAGGTGAATCCCGCACAGCGGCAGCACGATCCCGAGGAAGATCGCAGTGAACACGGTGTTGAGCGCGGCGATCTTGATCTGGGCGAAGACGATATTGCGAAACGCCTGGACCAACAGGTGCAGGCGGTCGAACAGGGCGGCGGCCAGGGGTTTGCGCTTGGTCAGGTCGGGCACGCGCTGCAGGGCAATGATCGCGCCCAGCACCATGCCGATGAGCAGGGTGACGAACATGTGGGCAGCGTCTTTGCCGACCAGTTGCAGTTCGCTCAAGTGCTTGCTCAGCCAGTCGCCGATGGCCACGCGAAACTCGGCGGCGCTGGCGGGCAGGTAGGCGTCGAGGAACGGCGGCAGCTGGCCGCGCGCGCGATCAACCACGCCCATGAATTTGTCGAGGGAGGCCCCGGGATTTTCCGCTTCGTGGAGCAGGAAACTGATGGCGCCGGCGAAGATCAGGGCCAGCACGCTGACGATCAAGGTGCCGAGCAACGCCACAGCGAGCCAGCGCGCGCGCCGACCTTCGATCAGCCGCTGCAACTGCGGGGTGAGCATGTTGACCAGTTCATAAACCAACAGGCCGGCCAGCAGGCTGGGCAGCAGCTTGAGCGGCAGGACCAGCAATAATCCACCGAAAATGATGATGCAACTGACCAGCAACAACACGTGACGCTGAGAAAACGTTGGCATACAGCCTCAAAACGAACGGCGTTAAAGGATGGGCAGTCTGCCAGCCTTGAGGGAATCAAGCGAGAGGCCAGGGTGTGAATGCGATCAACTGTGGGAGCCGGGCTTGCCCGCGATGCAGGCGCCTCGGTGCAGCAAACTTACCGAGGTGATGCTATCGCAGGCAAGCCAGCTCCCACATTGAGCTCCAGCGTTGGCGAAATCGTGATCAGCCTTTGAGGCAAGTTCTCATAAAGGTCTTGCGTGCATCGCCGGTCAACGCCTTGGTTTTCGCCGTGGCATTGCAGTCTTTCATCTTCTGCTGCTGGGGCGTCAGGGTCTTGGCGTCGTTGGCTGCGGGAGCGGCCTTGAGGCAAGTGCTCATGAATGTTTTGCGCTCGTCGCCGGTCTTGCCTTTGGCTTCGGCGTTGCAGGTGGTCATTTTTTGTTGCTGGGCGGTCTGTGCGGCAGTGGCGGCAAACCCTTGGGAACACAACAGCAGGCCCATCATCAACAGCGGAATACGCAGCATCTTCATGGAGTTTTCTCCCTGTTGCCGTGCCGGGGGGGCACGGCCTACGCAGCAGTGTAGTCAAAGCCCGTTACATCTTCATCGGCCACGGATATTAGTTCGACGATACTGCTCCGGCGTACAGCCGGCGTGGCGCTGGAACATCGCGATGAACGCCGAGGCGGTGCTGTAACCGAGGTCAAACGCCACGTGTTGCACGCTGCGCTGGCTGTCGAGGGCTTCGATGGCGGCGAGGTAGCGCAGGCGCTGGCGCCATTCGCCAAAGCTCATGCCCAACTCCCGCACAAATTGCCGCGCCAGGGTGCGTTCGCTCACATGCACGTGCTCGGCCCAGTGCGCCAACGGGCGATTGTCCCCGGGTTCGGCCTGCATGCCCTCAAGCACACCGAGCAGGCCGGGGTGGCGCGCATAGGGCAGGAAACAATCGTGAATCGGCGCTTGCTTGAGCTGGTCCACCAGCACCTGCGCCAGGCGCACGTCCGCTTCGGTCTGCGCAATATTGACGTCGCGCTGGGCAAAGTCGCTGAGAATCGCCTTGAGAATCTCGCTGATCGCCAGGGTGCACGGCGCCTGCGGCAGTTGCTCGCACAGCTGCGGGGCCAGGCCCACCGAGCGATAGACAATTGCCTGGGCGTTGTAGGAACTGTGCTCGGTATTTGGCGGGATCCATACTGCGTATTGCGGCGGCGACATAAAACGGCTGCCCGCCACTTCCATGCGCATGACACCACTCGCCGAATAGTCCAGCGACCCCCAGCCATGCCGGTGCGGCGTGCACTCGGTATCGGGGGCGAAATCGGAGTAACGGAAGTAGACGGGGCTTGGCAGGCTGGGGAAATCGGCCAGGCGTACGGTGTGTCTGGGCATATTGTCTGGATACAAAGGTCGGTTGTCTGGATCGCAGTATAGGCTTCGATCCAGACAGGGGATAATCCCGCCTCATCAACACATCTGGTTTCCTTCAATGCAATACGCGTATCCCCTGCTGGCCATCTTTATCTGGGCCGGTAATACCGTGGTCAACAAACTGGCCGTGGGCACCCTCTTTCCGGCAGAAATCGGCTTTTACCGCTGGTTGCTGGCGGCGCTGCTGTTTACCCCGTTCATGCTCAAGCCGGTGATCGCCAACTGGGCGCTGATCCGCCCGAACCTGGGCAAAATCTTCATCCTCGGCGTGCTGGGCATGGCGGTGTATCAAAGCCTGGCCTATTACGCCGCAGCACTGACCTCGGCGACCAACATGGGCATCATCCTCTCGCTGATGCCGTTGATGGCATTGACCGCCGCCATTATCAGCCTCGGCCAGCGCCTGACCTTTGGCGCGCTGACCGGTGCGGTCCTGTCGTTTGCCGGCGTGGTGGTGGTGGTGTCGGCCGGCAGTCTGGACGCGTTGCTGCAACACGGGCTCAACCTGGGCGACGCGATGATGCTGATCGCCACCCTGGCCTATGCGGTCTACAGCACGCTGCTGAAAAAATGGCAGTTGCGCCTGCCGCCCCTGGTATTGCTGTATTTGCAGGTGCTGGTGGCGGTGGTGGTGCTGTTTCCATTGTTCCTGTTCTCGAACAAGGCTGGCCTGGGCTGGGCGAATATTCCGCTGGTGCTGTATGCCTGCCTGCTCGCCTCGATGCTCGCGCCCTTGGCGTGGATGCATTCGGTGAAGACCTTGGGGCCAAGCCGCACCACGCTGTTTTTCAACCTGTTGCCGTTGATTACCGCGATGATTGCGGCGCTGGTGCTCAAGGAAAAGTTGGCGATGTACCACTTGGTGGGTGGATTGCTGACGTTGGGCGGGGTGATTTTGTCCGAGCGCTGGACTACGCCGGTGCGCCAAGAGGTCAGCGTCGCCTGATAGACCGCTATCGCGGGCAAGCCCGGCTCCCACAGTTAACCGTGTTCCAACCTTGGAGTGGGTGCGAATGTGGGAGCTGGCTTGCCTGCGATGAACGATAACGCGGTCCGCCTGCTAAACCCCCGCCGCCTTCAGCCGCTGCGCATGCTCCACAAACAGCCGAATCGGCTCCGCCCCCTTGCCCACCAGCCCCATCGACTGGTTGACGATATCAAAGTGGTCCAGCGGGTAGTCATCGCCAATCACCAGCCCCAGGTGTGAGCTGTAGCGCCCGACCATGCCGTCGCACTGGCCCTTTTCGCGCACAAAACTGCGCGCAAACAACCGACAACTGCGGTTCGTGCCGTCCAGCAGGTTACGCCCGCGATCGGTCTTGCCCGGCTGCAAGGTGCCGGACCACGAGTAATAACGCACGCCGTTGACCACCTCGGCGCCCTGCCCGCCCCATGTCGACGGCAAACCCTGGGGGAACTGACGGTTGAACAGCGCCACGCCTTCGCAGGTCAGGGACTGGTGCGAGGCCTGCACATCCACCTTGAAGCGCGGCCCGCGATAGCCGGTTTCAAGCACGCCCATCACCCAGGCAGCCACATGCAGCACCGCGCTCACGAGCCGGCCCTTCCAATGGTCTGCGCGGTAATGAACCTGAAAGTGGTCTGCCAATTCCGAGCCATGGTTAGGCCCGGCCACCGATGTCACCGACGCCACCCATTCCGGGCGCCTGGCCGCCGCGTAACGTGCCGTCAGCGAGCCCTGGCTGTGCCCGATCAGGTTGACCTTCTCGGCACCTGTTTCCCGGCGAATGCGCTCGATCTGGGCCAACAACTGCTCACCGCGCACCTCACTGGCGTTCAGCGGCGCCACCTGCACCGGGAACACCTGCGCGCCGCCCGCCCGCAGCGCCGGAACAATGCCATACCAGTAAGGGAACAGCCCCAGGCGTACAAAACCCAGCATGCCGGGCACCAACACAAGCGGGTAACGCGTGGCGAGGGAGTCGTCCATGCAGCGGATATCCTGATCGGAGAGGCGATACGGTCATCCTAGACCACACGAGATGACCGCCCCATGACCGCTGGCGCTTTAGAAATGCCCCGCCAGGTCGCGCAGCTGGCGCTCGGCTTCCTCACAGGCACGCAGGAACACGCTTTTGTCCGACTCTTCACCTTCGGCAGCGATCACCCGAATGTCATCGATGCCGATGTAACCCAAGGCCGTGCGCAGGTGCGGGTCGGCATGGTTCATCGCCTCGTTTTCGCCACCGGGGCCAAACCCGTTGCCGCCGCGGCGGGTATCGATCTGGTGATTCGCTACAGCCTCGGCGACTACCCGAACCTTTACGGCCAGTGTCTGCTCGATGAGTGCTTTGCGGTGTATGGCGCGCCTGACGTGGTCGCGCGGGCCAGCGCCGACGTGCCGACGCTGATCAGCGTGCAAGGGGCCGGTTACAGTGCGCTCTGCGTGCCGGGCCGTGAGCGGCATCCGCCGGTGCGCGCGTTTTTCCAGTGGGTGCAGGCGCAGGCGAAGCTGTCCGGCCAGGCACTTTAAAATCCGATAAAACTTTTTGCATCGCGCAGCACTCACAACTTGGAGCGATCACGCCGGCAGAGCGTGGCGTAAAACCGGATTAGCACCAGGAGATTGAGATGACTGAAGCACATTTGACTGACGTTGCGACCCTGCGCTCACGCGCCCGCCAGAACGTCGAAAACGGCGCCGTCACCGAAGGCTACGACGCTGACCGCGAAGAAATCATTCGCCTGCTCAACGCGTCGCTGGCCACCGAGCTGGTGTGCGTGCTGCGCTACAAACGCCACTACTTCATGGCCACCGGCCTGAAAGCCAGCGTCGCGGCCGATGAGTTCCTGGAGCACGCCACCCAGGAAGCCGAGCACGCCGACAAACTGGCCGAGCGCATCGTGCAACTGGGCGGCGAGCCGGAATTCAACCCCGACCTGCTGTCGAAAAACTCCCACGCTCAATACGTGGCCGGCAACAACCTGAAGGAAATGGTCTACGAAGACCTGGTAGCCGAGCGCATTGCGGTGGACAGCTACCGCGAAATCATCCAATACATCGGCGACAAAGACCCGACCACGCGTCGCATCTTTGAAGAAATCCTGGCCCAGGAAGAAGAACACGCCGACGACATGGCGGATATTCTGCAGGACCTGTAACGCCATACCGCTGAACCCTTGTGGGAGCGGGCTTGCTTGCGATAGTGCTGTGTCAGTTGATGAAGATGTTGACTGACTTACCGCTATCGCAGGCAAGCCAGCTCCCACATTTGGTTTTGGGTTTTGGCAGTTACTTTTTCACTGTTTTCAGCGCCTGACGGAACGGATTTTTGTCAGCGCCGTAATCCGCCACACCGCCGAACCCCTGTGGGAGCGGGCTTGCCCGCGAAAGCGGTGGATCAGTTGATGAAGATATCGACTGATGCACCGCTATCGCAGGCAAGCCAGCTCCCACATTTGGTTTTGGGTTTTGGCAGTTACTTTTTCACTGCTTTCAGCGCCTGGCAGGGCGGTTTTTTGTCAGCCCTGTAATCCGCCACACCGCCGCCCACCTGTGGGAGCGGGCTTGCTCGCGAAAGCGGTGGACCAGTCAATGAAGATGTCGACTGAGCCACCGCTATCGCAGGCAAGCCAGCTCCCACATTTGGTTTTGGGTTTTAGCAGTTACTTCTTCACAGTCTTCAGCGCCTGACGGGGCGGTTTTTTGCCAGCCCTGTAACACGCCACACCGCCGTCCCCCTGTGGGAGCGGGCTTGCCCGCGAAAGCGGTGGATCAGTCAACGAAGATTTCGACTCAACCACCGCCATCGCCGGCAACCCCGCTCCCACATTTGGGTTTCCTCAGCTACTTCACAGTTTTCGGTGCTTTGCCTTCCTTCATCTGCTGCAGCAGCGGTGCGCACTGGTTCGGCTCATCGCCGCTCGGTGCTACCAATGCCAGCAACCCGGCGGCTGGGCCGGCGATGACGCCCAGTGCGACCATGCCGGCGCCGCGCAGGGCCAGAGGAATGGCTTTCACGCCCGCATTGGGCTTGATGAACGGCCCGTTGACGTACAGCGGTGAACGCAGGGAGAACAGGCGAAAGCCCTTCGACTCCGGCGTGATAGTGAGATCCAGCTGCTCGGTGGCCATGTTCGCGGTGCCGTCGATGTAGATGATCGCGTTTTCGGTATCGAACACAAACAAGCGAGTCGTGGCCAAGCCGGTCTTGATACCGAAGTCTGCCGCCGCACAGTTGATCTTCACTTCCTTGTCGCCAAACAGGCGGCCCACCACGTAGTTGCCCACGTTGAGCCCGGCGATTTCCATCAGCCCACGGCTGATCGCGCCATCGTTGATGAGCATTTTCAGGTCGCCGTTGGACGTGCCCAGCAGCGCCGCCACGGAATTGCCGCGCCCGGAAATGTCCGCGTCGCCGTTGAGTTCACCGAAGCTGGTTTTCATCGGTTCGAAGGTTGGGAACAACTGCTTGAGCTTGAAGTTACGCGCGGTGAGTTTGGCGCGACCTTCCATCGGCACGGTGCGACCGTTCAAGCGAATCTGCGCATCCAGCTTGCCGCCGGCGACGCCGAAACGCAGGGGTTCCAGGCTGAGTTCGCCGTCATTGAGCACCAAGTGGGTGTAGAGATCGGTAAACGGCAATTCGGCGCTGTGCACGATGCGCTTGCCGGTGAACTCCACGTCAGCGTCCATCTCGCGCCAGCGCTCGGTGCGGAACTCTTCCACCGGCAGCACTTTGGTGGCCGGTTGCTTGCTTTCACCGCCGCGGGCTTTTTGCTTGGCGTTGGAGTCGGCGCCGATCAAGGGCGCAAGGTCCGCCATCAGCAGTTGGTTGGAAACCAACGCGCCACTGAGCTTGGGCCGTGGCTGGCTGGCGACATAGGCCAGGTTGCCATGGATGTCGCTGTCGCCGATCTTGCCATTGAAGTTTTCGTACCGAAATGACGCGCCGCTGGCTTCATGCAGTTTGGCGATCAGGTGGCCGTCAGTGGAATAGGCCGGCGAATCTGGCAGCGTCACGCCGGTCAGTGGGTACAAATTGCCAAGGCTGCTGCCGGCGAGCTTCAGGCGCAGGTCCAGGGCGCCAAGGTTCAGCGGGTCGGTCAGGGTGCCGGCCAGCGCGATGCTGGTGTCGGCGATTTTCACCTGGGCCTGCAGCGGGAACGGCTTGGCCGCGTCCTGCAAGGCGAGCAGACCACCGATCTTGCCAGTGCCCTCGAGTTTCTGGCCGTGGTACTGGCCTTTGACCTTGAGGCCGAACGCGTAGTCCTGTGGCGCCGAGCCTTTTTCCAGGGCCTTCTTGGCATCGGCGTCGCCGACGATCTCGCCGAAGGGAATCGGTTTGCCCAGCGGGTCAATGATCACGTCCAACTGACTCTTGAGTGTCTGGTCGTCCAGGGTCACGTGGCCCTTGTCGAAGCCGATGGCACCAATGTCCACCACCCAGCTGGACGGCTCGGCGTTGGGGTCTTTGGGATCGAACTTGAAGGTCCAGTTGGCGCGACCGTCGGCCAGGCGCTGCAAGTCTGCACTCGGCTCGGTGAGGTCGATACGTGGAATCACCACACGCTGCGCCAGCAGCGCCAGCGGTGAAATGCGCAGTTCCACGCGTTTGAGCGTGACCATCTGCGGCTTTTTCGACCAGTCCGGGTTACCCAGCGTCAGGTCTTCAGCGATCACGTGCGGCCATGGCACCCAGGCACGCCAGCCGCCTTCATCGGGCTCACGCGCCCACACCACCGCCAGGTTGCCATTGATGGCAAAGGGGCGATGCAGCTCTTCGGAGACCTTGGCATTGATCGGCGGTTTTAGGCGGTTCCAGTCAAAGAACACCAGCACCAAGACCACCACGGCGATTAACAGAACGAAGCTGGCGCAGCTCCAAGCGACGATTTTACGAGTGCGCGTCATTGCACAGGACTCCTGGTTACGACTGAGGGTGCGCGTTGCCACGCACCTTTTGACTACAGCTTATAAGGCTACGACTGACAAATGGCGTCGGGGTTTAGCCCAAGTACGAATTCCTAGCAAAAAAAGCGACTCCTCCTACAGCTCGAATCGACCAAACCATCAACAATGCACCGGTGTTACCCATGAACGAGTCGAAAATACCCACCATGGTGCAAAACCGCGGGCTTGAGAGGCGCGTTCTAGAGCCTCTGATGGGAACAATCAATTCTGTTGATTATTACCATTGTGTTTATGAACTTTTATATCGACTTATCGAGAGTAGCATTAGCCCTGTACCCACTTTATCGCCCTCCCAAGGAGCAACCCTCATGAAACGTCAAATACTCGCTACCGTTCTGCTGTCTGTCCTGGCTTCCAGCGCCTTTGCCCTGCCAGCCACTGAACAAGCCACCCCACAGAACAAAGCTCAAGCCGTTCAATCCAGCCAAACCCTGGCTCGCAGCGGTTCGCAAGAAGACGAAAACCGTGACTACGCCAAAGGCGCCGTTGCAGAAAATGGTTCGGAACACGCCAACAAACGTGCTTACACCGAAGGCGTTGCTGAAGGTGGCCGTGATCGCCTGGAACAGAAAGGTCTGGTAGAAGGCGGTGCTGAACAAGCCAACAAACGCGCCTACACCGATGGCGTTGCCGAAGGCGGTGCTGATCGTCTGCAAGAACTGCATCAAGCACAGAGCTAAGCCCGTGGTGGCCGAGAAAAAAGCCCGATCAGCCGATCGGGCTTTTGCTTTTTTATAGACTGCCTCACACCTCACTCCCGCCAAGTTCGACGCCGACGAAGCTGTTTTGCTAGAGTGCGTCGCTGTACTTGCCGACAAAGTCCGCCCGCCGATGCTGCCCCGCGCTGAACAGAAGCAACAGACCCGCCTCGCCTTGATGGACGCAGCCCGCCATCTGATGGAGTGTGGCCGCGGGTTCGGCAGCCTGAGCCTGCGCGAAGTGGCCAAGACCGCCGGCATTGTGCCAACCGGCTTCTATCGCCATTTTGACGACATGGATCAGCTGGGCCTGGTGCTGGTAAGTGAAGTCGGCCAAACCTTCCGCGCCACGATTCGCCTGGTACGTCACAACGAGTTCGTGATGGGCGGCATCATTGATGCGTCCGTGCGGATTTTTCTGGATGTGGTGTCGGCCAACCGATCGCAATTTCTGTTCCTGGCCCGCGAGCAATACGGGGGCTGCCTGGCCGTGCGCCAAGCCATCGCCGCCTTGCGCGAAGACATCACCAGTGACCTGGCGGCTGACCT
The DNA here is from genome assembly GCF_049896685.1 of Pseudomonas sp. TWRC1-2. NCBI lineage: Bacteria > Pseudomonadati > Pseudomonadota > Gammaproteobacteria > Pseudomonadales > Pseudomonadaceae > Pseudomonas > Pseudomonas sp. TWRC1-2. The sequence goes on from NZ_JAFCUU010000005.1 coordinate 122,406, forward strand.
CACGCTGATGCCCAAGCTCCAGCACCTGGATGCCGAAGGCCTGCACGTGATGGCCGACCTGATCGTCAAAAGTGTATTCGCCACCCTGCCCGACATCATCGACCCGCCGGCCCATGCCCTGCCCGCCCACCTCACGCCCCAGGCGAAAATCACCCAGCAATTGCGCTTTATCTTCATCGGCCTCAAGCATTGGCAAGGCCTGGGCAGCACCGAGTAAGCCGATCAGCCCGCCGCGTGAAAGCGTTTGGCGGTGGTGTAGTGCTTTTTCCAATAGCGGCTGCTCAACGAATCAATGCGCACGCGTTTGCCGGTGCTGGGCGAATGGATAAATTTGCCTTTGCCCACATACAGGCCGACATGGCTGACCTGCCCGCTGCCATTGCCCTTGAAAAACACCGCATCGCCCGGCTTGAGCGCGGCTCTCTGAACCGTCGCGGCGCTTGATCGGTGCATCTGCGTTGTCGTGCGCGGCAGGCGGATATTGGCTTGGGTCTTGAACAAATAGACCAGCAAGCCGCTGCAATCGAACCCCTGGCCGACGCTGGTGCCGCTGCCGTTATAGGGTGTACCGAGCAACGCATGGGCGCGGTCAATAACACGCGTGATCGACGCGTCAGGCTGGGCATTGGCCGCAACCGTGTCTGCGGCGGACCACAGACCGAGAATGACCAGACACGTGAAGCCTTTGAACATGATCGACGCCGCGGTGAATTAAGGACGGCGGATATCCTAATGAAATAGCGCCGAGCTTCTTGAACGCCCTATCCGGCGTTCATGTAGGTCAATTCCTGGAAAATTCCAGCGCGAATCAGATGAAAGAAATTTCATGCGGCGCGCTGCGGATCTCAACGCAAAACGCCCACATCCGGTGCTATAAATCCTGTCACGCACCAATAAGAAGCACTGCCAGAATCGACTGACGCCCTATTCGGTGGCACGCCGGTGCTTGCCTACAAGGATTTCCCACGCGCGTGCGTGATTGGCAAGCACCTTGCTCTAGCACTCTTATCGCTCATAGCTGGAAGCCTCCTGATGCTGGTGATCCACCGCCGAATCGCACCTCAACCTCTCTGGGCCGCTGAGCTGCTGCTGAATTTCGAAGCACGCAGCAAAAGCCGGCTGCGCTGTTTCAGTGCCGACGGCGAAGACGTCGGCCTGTTTCTGGAGCGCGGTCAGCCGCCGTTGCATGATGGTGAGTGCCTACAGGCTGAAGACGGACGCGTCGTACGCGTCGTCGCGCGCCCTGAACAACTGCTGCACGTCACCTGCAGCAGTGCGTTTGAATTGACCCGCGCCGCTTACCACCTCGGCAACCGCCACGTCGCCCTGCAAGTCGGTGACGGCTGGCTACGCCTGCTGGATGACTACGTGCTCAAGGCCATGCTCGAACAACTCGGCGCGCAGACAGAAACCCTCGAAGCGCCGTTCCAGCCGGAACACGGTGCCTACGGCGGCGGCCATCACCATTCGCGCCATGGCGACGAAGACTTCAACTACCCGCCCAAGCTGCACCAGTTCGGCGTACGTCCATGAACCCAGCCTGGGCGCTGTTGCGTCTGGCCAGTCCGCAATTGCCGATTGGTGGCTACAGCTATTCCCAGGGCCTGGAAATGGCCGTGGAAAATGGCCGCGTCAATGATGCCGCCAGTGCCCGGCGGTGGATCAGCGACCAGTTGCTGCTCAACCTGGCGCGCTTCGAAGCGCCCTTGCTGCTCGCCCATTGCCGCGCGGCGGCGGACCAGGACTGGCCGCGCCTGACACAGTTGTGCGAAGAACACCGCGCCAGCCGCGAAACCCGCGAGCTGTACCAGGAGAGCCGGCAAATGGGCTACTCCCTGCAGCAACTGCTCAATGGTTTGCCGGAACTGGACGCCGCCGCACGCGCATTTGTAGAAAACTGCGCCGAACCGCACCTGGCCCTGGGCTGGGCGTTGGCGGCCCGCGCGTGGCAGATCAGCCCTGACGACGCCCTCGCCGCCTGGCTGTGGAGCTGGCTGGAAAACCAGCTCGCCGTGCTGATGAAAACGTTGCCGTTGGGCCAGCAAGCCGCCCAGCGCCTGACCAGTGAGCTGCTGCCGTTGCTGCAGCAGGCCCAACAGGACGCCGGCCGCCTGGACTTCAACTCTTTTGGCAGCGCCGCGTTCGGCCTGTCTCTGGCGTGCATGGCCCACGAGCGCCAGTACAGCCGCCTGTTCCGTTCCTAAGCCCTTTTACTTCTGTGGAGAAGCACATGAACACACAACCCTTGCGTGTCGGCATCGGCGGCCCGGTGGGCTCCGGCAAGACGGCCCTGACCCTTGCGCTGTGCCTGGCGCTGCGTGATCGCTACAACCTGGCCGTGGTGACCAACGACATCTACACCCGCGAAGACGCCGACTTTCTGGTGCGCAACCAGGCCCTGGCGCCGGAGCGCATCATCGGCGTGGAAACCGGCGGCTGCCCGCACACGGCGATTCGTGAAGACGCCTCGATCAACCTCGAAGCGGTGGACCAGCTCAACCGCCGCTTCCCCGGCCTGGACCTGATTCTGGTGGAGTCCGGCGGCGACAACCTGTCGGCGACCTTCAGCCCTGAACTGTCAGACCTGACCATCTACGTGATCGATGTGTCGGCAGGCGACAAGCTGCCACGCAAGGGCGGGCCCGGTATTTGCAAATCCGACCTGCTGGTGATCAACAAGATCGACCTGGCCCCGCTGGTCGGCGCCTCGCTGGAATTGATGAACAGTGACACTCAGCGTATGCGCAACGGTAAGCCCTTTGTGTTCAGCAACCAGAAAACCGGCGTCGGCCTGGATGAAATCGTCGCCTTTATCGAACGTCAGGGCTTGCTGACCGCAGCCTGATACCACCCTGAAAAGGAGCCTGTTCATGGGTCTCAACAAACTTCTCGCCACCGCAGCCTTGCTGCTCACCCCGGCCCTCGCCTTCGCTCACCCCGGGCATGGCGATAACGGGCTGGTCGCCGGCATCAGCCACCCACTGGGCGGCATCGATCACTTACTGGCCATGGTCGCCGTCGGCCTCTGGGCGGCGCAGCAAAAAGGCAACGCACGCTGGGCGCTGCCTTGCGCCTTCGTTGGCACCATGCTGATTGGCGGCCTGTTGGGCTTTGAAGGCCTGGAGCTGCCGGCGCTGGAAAGCGGGATCGCGGCTTCGGTGCTGGCGCTGGGCCTGGCCGTGGCGCTGGCGGTGCGGCCGCCACTGTTCGTCGCGGTGGCTGCAACGGCGTTGTTTGCCCTGTTCCATGGCGTGGCGCACGGCTTGGAGCTGCCGGACATGTCCAGCCCTTGGGCGTATGCCGCCGGTTTTGTCGGCGCGACGGCGGTGTTGCACGCGGCCGGGTACGCGGTGGTGCGTTTCCTGCCGGCGGCGGCTGCGCCATTGGTGCGGGTGGCCGGGGCGGCTTCGGCGGCAACGGGGGTCTGGTTGCTGGCGGGCTGATTTGCGGCGCTGCTGAAGGCCTCTTCGCGAGCAAGCCCGCTCCCACATTCGACCGCATTCCAACGCCAGGACGCGGTTAAATGTGGGAGCGGGCTTGCCCGCGATTGCGGTGGCACAGACACCACGCAACTCAAGCCTGCTACCATGCGCGCCTACACCCCTGCCGTGACGACGCCAGCCGATGCCCACCGCTCCAAGTTCCGCCTCCCAGCCTTCGTTGAATGCCGTGCTCACGCACTTCCATGACCTGATCGTGCCGCTGTGGCAGGGCCCGGGCTGGAATGCCGAGCTGGCGTTGCCCTATGAGGCGCTGGACGCCAATCACCAGCCTTTGCCCCCGCAACGCTACCGGGCCATGGCCTGCGCGCGGCAGCTGTACCTGTTCGCCAGCCTGATCGGCGAGCCGCGGGCGGCGTTTGCCGAAGAGCGCGCGGCGGCGCTGTTTCGCTCCCTGCAACGGCACTTTCACGACGCCGAGCACGGCGGCTGGTTCTACAGCATCGACGCGCACGGCAAGCCGCTGGATAAGCGCAAAGACCTCTACACCCACGCCTTCATCATCTTTGCCTGTGCCCACTACTGGGCCAAAGTGCGTGAGCCGTTGGTGGAATCGGTGCTCAATGCGGCGCTGGCCGTGGTCGCCCAACGTTTCGCCACAGGCGACGGCCTGTACGAAGCGGTATTGGAACGCAACTGGTCATCCCTCAAGTCCGGCCCACTGCAAAACCCGCTGATGCACTTGGCCGAAGGCTTTCTCGCCACCCTGGCCGTGCGTGAAGACGCCGTCACGCAAGACGCACTGCTGGACCTTGCCACGGCCATGCAGAAGCGCTTCATCGACCGCGAGCACGGCGTAATGATGGAGAAACCGCTGGGTGCTGTGGATAACTGGTTTGAGCCCGGCCATCAGTTCGAGTGGTTCTATTTGCTGGCGTCTTCAGACGTGCTTCGCGGCACCGCGCTGCATGCCTCGTTGACGCGGGCGTTTGCCTACGCCGAGCTCAAGGGTGTGGATAAATCGAGCGGCGCGGTCAGCGGCATGCTCGCCCTGGACGGCACCGTGCGCGATGGCACTCAACGGATCTGGGCCCAGGCTGAATACCTGCGCGCGCTGACCTTGCGGCCCGCCAGCGAGGCAGTGCTGCAACGCCAATTGCTAGCGCTGCAACAGCACTTTTTGCATGACAAGGGCTGGCATGAATGCCTGGATGCCCAGGGCGTTGTGAGCCGACGGGACATGCCGTCGACCACGCCGTATCACTTGGCGACCTGCTATCAGGGTTTGATCCAGTATCTAGGCTGACTTTCAGGGCCTCTTCGCGAGCAAGCCCTCTCCCACATTCGGCCGCATTCCAAGGGTTGGCCGCGGTCAAATGTGGGAGCGGGCTTGCTCGCGAATGCCTCACCTCGGTCTATCTGCCTGTTAGGCAATCCACTTGCGATCCCCGGTAAAACTGATCGTCAGCCAGCGCGCCGCATCCGGCGTGCCCAGCGCTGTGGATATCTCTTCGCGCAGCGCGTCGAGGGTCGCGACGTTGCCCACCGGGTAATCCGCCGGCAGCACCACATGAATCTCGATAAACCGCGCCCGCCCGTGCTTTTGCACGTAGGACTCATAGTCATCGAAACCATGCTTGGCTTGCGCCGCCTCCATCACTTCGCGCACCTTGTCGTCCAAGTGATCGGGCGCAATCCCCAGCACTTCGCGCAAGGCCGGACGCAGGATCTTGAACGCCGGCGCCAGCATACTCAGGGCCAACAGGATCAAGATCAGCGGGTCGACATACACCGCCCACTCGTCATACCCCTGAGACTTGAGCAACAGCGCGGCGAGAAAGCTGATCAGCAAACCCACCGAGAGCATCGCGTCCACCAGCCAACTGATGTTGTCGAACTGGATCAGCGAAGATTTCAGCTTGCGATTGCGGTAGCGCACGTAGAAGAAGTAAGCGAATTCGACGACGGTAAACACCGCCGCATAAACGATCACCAGCCCCAACTCGATCTCGCGCCCGCCATTGATAATGCCGAACACGCCGTTGAGAAACGCGTAGATGGCGATCAGCAGCAAAAAACTGCCTTCGATCAGCAATACCATCGGCTCCAGGTGCCAATAGCCGAACTGGAAACGCTCGTTGCTTTTCTTGGCGATCAGCTTGGCCGTGATCAGCATCAACACCTTGATGGCGGTGGCGATCAGCGAGAAAAAGCCGTCGAACAGAATGGATTGGGCGCCAGATATCACACCCGTGACAATCCCGGCGATCGCTACCGCGAACATCAGGATGGTCGATTGTTTGAGCAGTGCCTGCTCACCTCGGTTACTCACATTTCCTCCCGTCAAAACCTTTAAACCGCACAGTGCGGAGGGGTTTTCAGGGGTGGAGTGTACCTTATGTCGTGTTTTGGCCGATTTGACGCCATCGGGGGGCAAGCCCCCTCCCACACTCAACCGAGTTTCAACTTTGAAATGCGGTCAAATGTGGGAGGGGGCTTGCCCCCGATGGCAGCGACTCGGTCTTAAGCCTTACTTGGCCCCACGCTCAATCGCAAACCCAGCCCAGGTCTGGCTCACCGGCATCAGCTCCAACCGGTTGATATTCACGTGCGCCGGGGTGTTCAGCACCCAGAAGATGGTGTCGGCAATGTCCTGCGGCTGGATCGGCTCAGCACCGGCGTAGGTCGCGTCGTAACGCGCCTGGTCGCCGCCAAAGCGCACCAGCGAGAATTCACTCTCGCACAGGCCTGGTTCGATGTTGGTCACGCGCACGCCGGTGCCTTGCAGGTCGCAACGCAGGTTCAGCGAGAACTGCTTCACGAACGCCTTGGAGCCGCCATACACGTGGCTGCCCGGGTACGGGTAGCTGCCGGCGATGGAGCCCAGGTTGATGATCCCGGCGCCTCGGCCGTGAGCGATCAGGCGCGGCAGCAGCAGGCTGGTGGTGGTCAGCAGGCCTTTGATGTTGGTGTCGACCATGGTTTCCCAATCGTCGAGGCTGCACTTGGGCGCAGGGTCAGTGCCCACGGCCAGGCCGGCGTTGTTGATCAGCCCGCGCAGCTTGGCGAACGAAGGCGGCAGGTTGGCGATGGCGTCTTCCATGCCCTTGCGGTCACGTACGTCCACCACCAGCCCGTGCACTTCGGTCTGCTTGGAAAGCTCTTCGACCAGTGCATTCAAACGGTCGGCACGACGGCCGGTGAGCACCAGTTTCCAACCGGCGTCGGCAAAACGGCGGGCGCAGGCTTCGCCGAAACCTGAGGTTGCGCCAGTAATAAACAGCGTGTCGGACATGGTGTTCTCCTTGCGGGCATCTGGGAAAAAAGTTGCCAGCAGAATGCCCTTACGCCGCGATTGCGGCAACCGCTGTGCACACACCTTCATGTACAGCTGGTCAATTTTTAACCATAGCGAGCGAGGCCTTATAAACCGTGGTCTGCAGCCATATGCGCGCAGGTTATCCACAACTGCGCCCACAGTCTTTGGGGGCAAGTGCAAAAAGCCAAAAGCCGCTGTGTACAAGGCCTGCAGGCAGTTTTAGAAAGTTTTTTGCTTGACCTTGGACGGGCCGTATGTAGGCCCGGTTGACAGATGCAAACTCGAACGATGGCTCCAGGCCAGTCATTCCGGCCTCTGCGGCCGTCTTTCCAGAGTTTAGTCACAGACTTATCCACAGGCCCAGGCAACATAAATCGGTCATATACCTGTGTCTTTAAACAGGTTGACAAAGCGCTCGACAGGGCCCGAAAAAACCGCTGATCAATAAACAACCACCGCGCTGCAAGCCACGGTTTTAAAGGCGTTCAGCCAGCTACTCCCACGTTACCCACAGCCGGTTCCACAGCGGATGGGGACAAGTCAAAACTGTGACAAAACAGGGATTTGCGGCGGCTATATGTCGCGCTTTGGAAGGTGGCTGGATTTGTTTTCCACAATTTGGCGGGAAGCCTGTGAACACCCCAAAAACAAATGTGGGAACCGCCTTTATGTAGGAGCCAGGATTGCCCGCGATAGCGTCACCTCGGTTTGCCTGACAGACCGAGGTGTTCGCATCGCAGGCAAGCCAGCTCCCACATTAAAGCCGGTTCCCACATGGGTTATTGCATCAAGCCTTCAGATCAGTGCCCGCCGAGGTAGGCGTTGCGCACTTCCTCGTTCACCAGCAACTCCTTGCCGGTGCCGGTCAGGCGAATCTCGCCGTTGACCATCACATACGCCCGGTCCGACAAGCGCAGCGCATGGTTGGCGTTCTGCTCCACCAGGAAGATGGTCATCCCGGTCGCCGCCAGCTCACGCAAGGTCGCGAAGATCTGCTTCACCACAATCGGCGCCAGGCCCAGGCTCGGTTCGTCCAGCAGCAACAGCTTGGGCCGGCTCATCAGCGCGCGGGCGATGGCGAGCATTTGCTGCTCGCCGCCGGACATGGTCATGGCGCGCTGGGTACGGCGCTCCTTGAGCCGCGGGAACAACTCGAACATGCGCTGCATGTCTTCCTGCGCGTATTTGTCGCCAATCGGGATCGTGCCCATCAGCAGGTTTTCCTCGACGGTCATGTCGGGGAACACCCGCCGCCCTTCCGGCGACTGCGCAATGCCGTTGGAGGCGATGTAGTGGGACGACTTGTGGGTAATGTCGACGCCGTTGTAGAGGATCTGCCCGGACTCCGCACGTGGTTGGCCGAAAATCGACATCAGCAGCGTGGATTTACCCGCGCCGTTGGAGCCGATCAGGCTGACGGTTTCGCCTTCGTTGATGTGCAGCGAGACTTTTTTCAGGGCCTGGATCGGGCCGTAAAACACGTCCAGCTCCTTCATTTCGAGGATAGGTGCACTCATACCAGCTCCTCTTCGTCGGCGCCCAGGTAGGCGGCAATCACTTTCGGGTCGTTGCGGATCGCGTCCGGGCCGCCTTCGGCGATCACGTTGCCGTGGTCGAGCACCACAATGTGGTCGGAAATACTCATCACCATGCCCATGTCGTGTTCGATCAGCACCACCGTGAGGTCGTGTTCGTCGCGCAGCAGGCGAATCATCGCGCTGAGCGCTTCGGTTTCCTGCGGGTTAAGGCCGGCTGCCGGTTCGTCCAGGCAGATAATCTGCGGCCGGGTGCACATGGCACGGGCTATTTCCAGGCGGCGCTGCTGGCCGTAGGAAAGCTCGCCGGCCAGGCGGTTGGCGCAGTCCACCAGGTCGACCACTTCCAGCCAGTAGAAAGCGTGGTCGAGCGCATCGCTTTCGGCCTTGCGGTAGCCCTTGGTGTTGAGGATGCCGGCGAGCATGTTGCGGTTGACCCACATGTGCTGGGCCACCAGCAGGTTCTCCAGCACCGACATTTCCTTGAACAGGCGAATGTTCTGGAAGGTGCGCGCCAGCCCGGCACGGTTGACCAGGTGAGTGCCGCCAAACATCTTGTAGTAAACACGGCTGAAAAAGCTTTTCGGCGACACAAAGTCGGTGACCTTGAAGCGCTCGCCCAACAACTGGATCACGTTGGTCTGCTTGCCGCGGATGTTGAGTTGGATCTTGCCGCCGCTGGCCTTGTAGAAACCGGTCAGGCAGTTGAACACCGTGGTCTTGCCGGCGCCGTTGGGGCCGATCAGGGCGAAGATCGAGTTGCGTTCGACCTTGAGGCTCACATCGCTCAAGGCCTTGATGCCACCGAAGTGCATCATCAAATGTTCCACGGACAGGACGACTTCCTTGCTCATGGCGCCACTCCTTTACGTGGGGTCACACCGGTACGGCTGATGCGAATCAGGCCGCGCGGCCGCCAGATCATCATCACCACCATCAACACGCCAAACAGCAGCACGCGGTACTCCGAGAAGCTGCGCAGCAATTCGGGCGCGACGGTCAATACGAACGCCGCAATCACCACGCCGACCGTCGAGCCCATGCCGCCCAACACCACGATGGCCAGGATCAGTGCCGACTCGAAGAAGGTGAACGACGACGGGTTGACGAAGCCCTGGTAGCTGGCGAAAAACACCCCGGCCAGACCGGCCGTGGACGCGCCGATGGTGAACGCCGAGAGCTTGACCAGCACGTGGTTCAGGCCCATGGAGCGGCAGGCGATTTCATCTTCGCGCAAGGCTTCCCAGGCGCGGCCGACCGGCATGCGAGTCAGGCGATGCTTGATGTACAGCACGGCCAGCACCACCAGGAACAGCACGATGTAGATGAACATGAACTTGATGTTGGGGTTGTAATCGATGCCGAAGAACTCATGGAACGGTATCCCACCGTCCTTCGCCTTGCGCCCGAACTCAAGGCCCAGGAAGGTCGGCGAAGGCACCGGCATGCCGTTCGGGCCGCCAGTGAACGACAACCAGTTATTGAGCACCAGACGAATGATTTCACCGAAGCCCAAGGTCACGATGGCCAAGTAGTCACCGTGCATTCGCAGCACCGGGAACCCGAGTATGCACCCCGCCAGCGCCGCACAGATGGCCGCCAAGGGCAGCACCGTCCAGAAGCCGAGGCCCAGGTATTGATAACCCAGCGCCAGGCCGTAGGCACCGATGGCGTAGAACGCCACGTAACCCAGGTCGAGCAGACCGGCCAGGCCCACCACGATGTTCAGGCCCAGGCCGAGCAACACATAGATCAACCCGAGGATAACCACGGTCAGTAGGTACTTGTTGGCGAAGATCGGGAACACGATGGCGATCACGATCAGCGCCGGGATGATCCAGCGCAGCCGCGACTTGTAGTCCGGCGGCAGCACGTGCACGCCAGAACCACTGCTCTCGAAACCCTGCAGAATCTTCAGGCCCTTGGGGGTTTGCAGGAACAGGCTGAGGGCAAAACGCCCGGCCATCACAATGGCAACCAATACGGCCACGCGCGCCGGTTGCAGGTTGAAGCTGTAGCCGTCGAGGACCACGCCGACGATCGGACCGAACACGATCAACGAAATCAGCCCGGCGAGGACCGTATCGACCACACTTTTTTTGATATCAATCGATTTGGCAGCAGACATGTTTACACCTTCGCCACGAGCGGACGACCAAGCAGGCCCTGAGGACGGAAAATCAGAATCACCACCAGCAGGGAGAAACTGAACACGTCTTTGTAGTCAGAGTTGATCAACCCCGAGAACAGCGACTCGGAGATGCCCAGGATGATCCCGCCGAGCATGGCCCCAGGCAGGGAGCCGATACCGCCGAGTACCGCTGCGGTAAACGCCTTGATGCCGATGATGAAGCCGGCGTAAAAGTCGAACGTGCCGTAGTTGAGGGTAATCAGCACGCCGGCCAGGGCCGCCATCGCTGCACCAATCACGAATACGTAGGAAATCACCCGGTCGGTGTTGATGCCCAGGATCGAGGCCATCTTGCGGTCTTGCTGAGTCGCGCGGCACATGCGGCCGAGCTTGGTGTATTTGATGATGTAGGTCAGCAGCCCCATGCCCAGAAACGCGGCCACCAGGATGAACACCTTGGTGTAGGTCAGCTGCACGAAACCGCTGCCGATATCGACGCGCCAGGCGCCGGCCAGCAGGGTTGGAATGCCTTGTTGTTTCGCGCCCTGAGCGATCTGCGCATAGTTTTGCAGGATCAGGGAGATGCCGATGGCGCTGATCAGCGGTGCCAGTCGGGTGGAGTTGCGCAGCGGTTTGTAGGCGACACGCTCGATGACCCAACCGTAAACGCCGGTGACGACCACGGTGAATATCAGGGTGCCGAGAATGAGCAGCGGGAAGGATTCGATGCCGAAGTAAGCCAGCAGTGCCAGACTGATCGCCGCGAGGTAAGCGGAAATCATATAAACCTCGCCGTGGGCGAAGTTGATCATGCCAATGATGCCGTAGACCATTGTGTAGCCGATGGCGATCAGGCCATAGACCGACCCGAGGGTCAGGCCATTGACCAGTTGCTGCAGGAAAATACCATCCATAACGCAATCTCACGCGGTGAGAGACTGCACACCCGCCAGTTGCCGGTGTGCGGCTCTTCTTGGAGGAAAAAACAGACGTCCATCACAACACCATTCCCCTGTGGGAGCGGGCTTGCTCGCGAACGCGCTGGGTCAGTACACACACCTGCTACTGACAGACCGCTTTCGCGAGCAAGCCCGCTCCCACATTGGATCTGTGGTGCTCAGCCTTACTTCTGCTTTTCCAGCTGGTGGTATTTGCCGTCTTTATCCCACTGGTAAACCACGTAGTCGGAGATCTTCAGGTCGCCCTTGGCGTCCCAGTTTTTCTCGCCCATCACGGTTTTGACCGGGTGCGATTTCAGCCACTTGGCGGCGTCTTCGCCTTTATTGGACTTGGCGCCGTTGAAACCGGCGGCCAGGGCCTGGATCGAGGCATAGGCGTACAGGGTGTAGCCTTCAGGCTCGGTGCCGTTTTTGCGGAACTCTTCCACGACGGTCTTGCTGTCTGGCAGCAGGCGCGGGTCGGCGCCGAAGGTCATGTAAACGCCGTCTACGTATTGCGCGCCGCCCGCGGTGGCGACCAGTTCGTCGGTCACGATGCCGTCATCGGACATGAACTTGACGTCCTTGAGGCCCGCTTCACGGATCTGGCGCACCAGTGGACCGGCTTCAGGGTGCAGGCCGCCGAAGTACACCACATCAGCACCGGTGGAGCGGATTTTGGTGACCAGGGCGCTGAAGTCTTTCTCGCCACGGGTCAGGCCTTCTTCCAGCACCGGCTTGACGCCACGTTTGGTCAACTGCTGAGCGGTGGCGTCAGCCAGACCTTTGCCGTAGGTGTCTTTGTCGTTGATCACCGCGACTTTCTTGCCCTTGAGCACATCGACAATGTAGTCGCCGGCGACGATGCCTTGCTGGTCGTCACGCCCGCACATACGGAACACCGCGCCCAGGCCACGTTCGGTCACCTGTGGGTTGGTGGAACCCGGGGTGATCATGATGATGCCGGCTTCGTCGTACACCTCGGAGGCCGGAATGGTGTTGGAGGAGCAGAAGTGCCCGACCACGCCGATCACTTTGTCCTGGTCTGCCAGACGGTTGGCGACGGCCACCGCCTGCTTCGGCTCGCAGGCGTCATCGCCGGCCACCAGCTTGAGTTGCTCGCCGTTGATCCCGCCGGCCTTGTTGATCACATCGGCTGCCGCTTGGGCACCCTTCATGTACTGCTCACCGAAAGCTGCGTTGGCGCCCGTCATCGGCCCCGCTACGCCAATCTTCACATCAGCTTGAACAAACGCAGAAACACCCAGCGCCGCTGCAACGGCGAGGGCCAGAAAACCTTTCTTGTAAAACGTCTGGGACATGAGTGGTGCTCCGAGGTTTTTGTTTATTGGCACTACGATTTCACTGCGAACCTTCAACTGAAACTTTCAGGGAAAGCCCAGAGCAAGCCGCGTGCCATTACTTTTTTATTCTTCAAAAAGACACGGTGTCATTGTTATTACAGGCGTTTCGACTCCTTTTGCCAGCACGTGCAACCGTCTAGCACCGAGAGGTGCAACCGACGGAGCAAAAAAGTACAACCCTGGCAGGTCGCACCTGCAACCAGACGGATAAACGACAGTTCCTACGCCTGTAACAATGTGCGTAACGGAACTGCACATTTACAGTGCGTGATTGCTACGACTTGCACCAATACAGATTAGTAGCCGGCTAAGAAAATGCAGGCTTCTGACAGGTATTTCGCTGATCAGATCACGATCCGCAGGCATTGGCCCGCGTGATACAGCGAAAATCCGGCTTCATACAGGCAACTGCGCAAGCCCACCCCGGCCAGCGGTTGCATCGGTGCGAAGGGAATCGGCAAGGCCTGGGCATTCTGGTGACACAAATAGTCGGCAAAGGCCTTGCCCACCACGCTGCCGGTGGTCACGCCGCGCCCGTTATAGCCGGTTACCGCCACCAGGCCCGGCGCGGGTTCGAACAGACGCATCAGATGGTCCGGGGTGAAGGCGATGCAGCCGGTCCAGGTGTATTCCCACTGCACCGATTTGAGGTACGGGAAGTAATGCTGCTGCACCCGATCGGCCCACGCCTTGAGGAACCAGGCGGGTTTCTGATTACCGTTGCCCAGGCTGCCGAGCAACAGCCGGCCGTGCGCATCGCGGCGGATGCTGCTCAACACCTGGCGTGTGTCCCACGAGCCCTGCCCGCCAGGCAGGATCTGTTGGGCAGCGTCGTCCGTCAGCGGCGCCGAGGCGACCTGGTAGTAATAGCCTGGGAAGAAATTGCGCCGCAGCTCAGTCCATTCGCCTTCGGTGTAGGCATTGGAGGCGATCACCACTTGTGCAGCCTGCACCGAGCCCTGCGCGGTTTGCACCGACCAGGTTGCGCCCTGGCGCTCCAGCCGGGTGACCGGGGAATGGTCGAAAAGCTGCCCGCCCAGGCCAACCGCCGCATTCGCCAAACCACTGGTGTAGGCCATCGGGTTCAAGGTGCCCGCACGCCGATCCAGCAGTGCGGCGGCGATCTTTTTGGTGCCGGTGGCGTGTTCGCAGGCTTGCCCGGTCAGCAATTCAACCGGCGCGCCACGGCGCTTCCATTGTGCTTCACGACTGCGTAAATCCGCCTCGCCACGGGCGTTGTGCGCCATGTGCAAGGTGCCCTCGCGGCGCAATTGGCAATCGATGCCGTACTTGTCGATCAGGCTGAACACCAGCGACGGCGCTGCGCCCAACATGCGGTTGAGCTGGCTGCCCACCGCCTCGCCGAAACCGGCTTCGATCTCGTCCGGGGGAATCCACATACCGGCATTCACCAGCCCGACGTTACGCCCCGAACCGCCATGGCCGGTGCGATGGGCCTCCAGCACGGCGACGCTTTTACCTTGCTCCAGCAAATGCACGGCTGCCGACAACCCGGTGATCCCGGCGCCGATCACGCATACATCGACCTTGACCTCGCCCTTGAGCGCGGCCCGGTCCGGGCGGCCAGGGGTAAGGTGTTCCCACAAACATGCTTCGCGTAATGCCATTGCCAGACTCCGATGAGACCTAACAAACCACTTTTCCGAACTGCAAATGAGGTCAAATGTGGGAGCGGGCTTGCTCGCGAAAAGCGGTGTGTCAGTCAACAGATATACAGCTGATCCACCGCGTTCGCGAGCAAGCCCGCTCCCACATTTTTAACCGCGTTTCGACAGGGATTTAGTCGAAGGTAATGCCCTGCGCCAGCGGCAACTCCAGCGAGTAATTCACGGTATTGGTCTGGCGACGCATGTAGCCGCGCCATGCATCCGAACCCGACTCGCGCCCGCCGCCAGTCTCTTTCTCACCGCCAAACGCGCCACCAATCTCCGCACCGCTTGGGCCGATGTTGACGTTGGCAATGCCGCAGTCGCTGCCCACCGCCGACATGAACTGCTCGGCTTCACGCACATCGGTAGTGAAGATGCACGACGACAGCCCTTGCGGCACGGCGTTGTTCAAACGCAGGGCTTCGGCAAAGTCGCTGTAGCCGATCACATACAGAATCGGTGCGAAGGTTTCGGTGCACACCACGTCGCTTTGCTCAGGCATTTCCACAATCGCGGGCGACACGTAGTAGGCATTCGGGAATTTATCTTCCAGCTGACGCTTGCCGCCGAACACCTTGCCGCCTTCGCTCAAGGCTTGCTCCAGGGCGTCCTGCATGTTTTCGAAGCCGTGTTTGTCGATCAGCGGACCGATCAGGTTGCCTTCCAGCGGGTGGCCGATGCGCACCTTGGAATAGGCCGCCTTGAGGCGGGTGACGATTTCTTCTTTGACCGATTCATGCGCGATCAGGCGGCGCAGGCTGGTGCAACGCTGGCCGGCGGTGCCGACGGCGCTGAACAGGATGGCGCGTACGGCCATGTCCAGGTCGGCGCTTGGGCCGAGGATCATTGCGTTGTTGCCGCCCAGTTCGAGAATACTGCGGGCGAAACGCGCGGCGACTTTGGGCGCCACTTCGCGGCCCATGCGGGTGCTGCCGGTGGCGCTGATCAGTGCCACGCGCGGGTCATCGACCAGCGCGGCGCCAGCGTCGCGGCCACCGATGATCACCTGGCTCAGGTACTCGGGCGCATCGGTGAATGTTTTCAGCACACGCTCGAACAGCGCCTGGCACGCCAGCGCGGTGAGCGGGGTCTTTTCCGACGGTTTCCAGATCACGGCGTTGCCGCACACCAGCGCCAGCGTGGTGTTCCACGCCCACACGGCCACCGGGAAGTTGAAGGCGCTGATCACGCCGACCACGCCCAGCGGGTGCCAGGTTTCACGCATGTGGTGGCCCGGGCGCTCGGAGGCGATGGTCAAGCCGTACAACTGGCGGGACAGGCCGACGGCGAAGTCACAGATGTCGATCATTTCCTGCACTTCACCCAGGCCTTCCTGGGTGATCTTGCCGGCTTCCCAGGACACCAGCTCGCCCAGGTCTGCCTTGTATTCGCGCAATACGTCGCCGAACTGGCGCACCAGTTCGCCACGACGCGGTGCCGGCACCTTGCGCCAAGCCTCGAATGCATGCTCGGCGCGACTGACCTGTTGCTCCACCTCGGCGGCGCCTTCCCAGTGCACACTGCCGATACGGCTGCCGTCGATCGGCGAATGCACGGGTTGTTTACCCGACTGGTACAGCGCCGGGTTCACCCCGAGACGATCAAGCAATGCGGCAACCATGGGTCACTCCTTCAATTTCAAACAGAAAATTCGCGCCGCCACAGACACGGCGATCCAGGCCTTATTTGTAGCTGGCCCAAGACTTGCCAACAAACGACGATTAGGCGAGATATCATTCCGTTTATTCATGCAAAGAATAAAAAGAGGCGTGCCGTGCTGAACAAAAGACATTTGCCCTCGATCACCGCCCTGCAGTGTTTCGAAGCCGCCACCCGCCACCTGAGCTTCACCCGCGCCGCCGAGGAACTGAACCTCACGCAAAGCGCGGTGAGCAAACAGGTCGCGCAGTTGGAAGAGTTGCTGCAACACCTGCTGTTTCGCCGGGTGCGCCGCCGCTTGCAGATGACCCCGGCGGGCGATTTGTACTTGGTGGAAGTGCGAAAAATCCTCACACAGGTGGAGATGTCCACCCATTACCTGCGCTCCTACGGCGGCGAGACCGAAGTGCTGCGGGTGTCCACGCCCTACACCTTCGGCGCGCGTTGGCTGGTGCCGCGCCTTAAAGGCTGGCGTTTGCGCCATCCGCACATCCATTTGGACCTGTGCAACGAGCAGGAGCCGGACGAATTGCTGCAAGGCAAGGCCGACATGGCCTTCTACTTCGGCCAGGGCTCACGGCCCGGCACTGAGAGCCTGAAACTGTTCAGCGAAGAACTGGTGCCGGTGTGCGCCCCGGAAAGCCTCCCTGCGCAGCCGTTCACCGACCCCACGCAACTCAGCGACCTGGTGCTGCTGCAGAACGCCTCGCGGCCCCAAGGCTGGCATGACTGGTTCGCCAGCCAGGGTTTCCACACCGAGCACAGCTACCACGGGCCGCGCTTCGACACCTTCTATATGTGCATTCGCGCGGCGCAAGTGGGCTGCGGCGTGGCCTTGCTGCCGCGCTTTCTGGTGGAAGAAGAATTGGCCGAGGGCAAGCTGGTGATTCCCTGGCAGCACGCGTTGCCCAGCCAGGATGCGTATTACCTGGCGTATCCGGAGCATTCGGCGGAGGTGCCCAAGGTGCGCGATTTTGTGAAGTGGATGATGGAACAGGTTTAGAGCTTTTTTGGCTGCACCACCGCCATCGCAGGCAAGCCAGCTCCCACATTTGGAATGCATTTCAAGTGTGGGAGCTGGCTTGCCTGCGATAGGGCCAGTGGCCATTCCGAAAAAATCACTGGCAAAACCCCACGGGTCTATGCGCCACTAGCGCCATTCCTTAATAGTGCGTAAAGGTCGGCGCCCATCGTCGACCCGTCTGGAGATTCCCGTTATGAGCGAGAGTGTGTTTGCCGATCGCATCGTGCAGAACTTGCTCGACACCGACTTCTACAAGCTGACCATGATGCAGGCGGTGCTGCACAACTACCCGAATGTGGAAGTTGAATGGGAGTTCCGTTGCCGCAACAGCGAAGACCTGCGCCCGTACCTGGCGGAAATCCGCTACCAGATCGAGCGCCTCGCCGAGCTGAGCCTGAGCCCGGATCAATTGGGCTTTCTGGAGCGCATCAGCTTCATGAAGCCGGACTTTTTGCGCTTCCTGGGGCTGTTCCGCTTCAACCTGCGCTATGTACAAACCGGCATCGAAAACGGCGAGCTATTCATTCGCCTGCGCGGGCCGTGGCTGCATGTGATCCTGTTTGAAGTGCCGATGCTGGCCATCGTCAGCGAGGTGCGTAACCGCTACCGCTACCAGACCGTGATCCTCGAACAGGCCCGCGAGCAGTTGTACCGCAAATTCGACTGGTTGACCGCCAACGCCAGCAGCGACGAGCTGTCGGAGCTGCAGGTGGCCGACTTCGGCACGCGCCGACGCTTCTCGTACCGGGTACAGGAAGAAGTGGTCAGCGTGCTCAAGCACGACTTCCCAGGCCGCTTCGTCGGCACCAGCAACGTGCACCTGGCCCGCGAATTCGACATGAAGCCGCTCGGCACCATGGCCCACGAATGGATCATGGCCCACCAGCAACTCGGCCCGCGCCTGATCGACAGCCAGATCGCCGCGCTCGACTGCTGGGTCCGCGAATACCGGGGCCTGCTGGGCATCGCGCTGACCGACTGCATCACCACCGATGCCTTCCTCGGCGACTTCGACTTGTACTTCGCCAAGCTGTTCGACGGCTTGCGCCACGACTCCGGTGACCCGGTGCAGTGGGCAGAAAAGGCCATCGCCCATTACCACAAGCTCGGCATCGAGCCGATGAGCAAGACGCTGGTGTTCTCTGACAGCCTATCGCTGCCCAAGGCCCTGGAGATTTTCCGCGCGTTGCGCGGTCGCATTAATGTCAGCTTCGGCATCGGCACCAACCTGACCTGTGACATTCCAGGGGTTGAGCCGATGAGCATCGTGCTTAAAATGACGGCCTGCAATGGCCAGCCCGTCGCGAAAATCTCCGATGAAGCGGGCAAGACCCACTGCACCGATCCGAATTTCGTCGCCTATTTGCGTCACGTTTTCAAAGTACCTGCCCTTTCCAGCAAGGAGTGAATCATGCAAGCCGTACAGCGTGAGATTGCGCAGCAGCTCAAGGTCCAAGCCCCGTTCAAGGACCAGGCCGCCCTGGAGGCCGAAGTTGCCCGCCGCGTGACCTTTATCCAGGATTGCCTGCGCAATTCCGGGCTAAAAACCTTGGTGTTGGGCATCAGCGGTGGCGTCGACTCCCTGACCGCAGGCCTGCTGGCCCAACGTGCGATGCACGAACTGCGTGCCAGCAGCGGCGACGAGGCCTACCGTTTCATCGCCGTGCGCCTGCCTTACGAAACCCAGTTCGACGAAATCGACGCCCAGGCTTCGGTGGACTTCATCGAACCGGACGAGCGCCACACCGTGAACATCGGCCCGGCGGTCAAATCCCTGGCCAATGAAGTGGCGGCCTTTGAAGGCAAGGCGGCGGTGTCGCGTGATTTTGTACTGGGCAACACCAAGGCGCGCATGCGCATGGTGGCGCAGTACACCATCGCTGGCGCGGCCGGTGGCCTGGTGATCGGCACCGACCATGCGGCGGAAGCGGTCATGGGTTTTTTCACCAAGTTTGGTGACGGTGCCTGCGATTTGGCGCCGCTGAGCGGGCTGGTGAAAAACCAGGTACGTGCGATTGCTCGACATTTTGGCGCGCCGGAATCGCTGGTGGAGAAGGTCCCGACGGCCGACCTCGAAGACTTGTCGCCAGGCAAGCCGGACGAAGCATCCCACGGCGTGACGTACGCCGAGATTGATGCCTTCCTGCACGGCGAGCCAGTGCGTGAAGAAGCGTTCAGGATCATTTGCGACACGTATCGCAAGACCGAGCACAAGCGGGTCATGCCCTTCGCGCCGTGATCAGTGCTTTTTTGGCGAGCAGGCCTGTTGTGGCGAGCGGGCTTGTTGTGGCGAGCGGGCTTGCCCCGCGTTGGGCTGCGCAGCAGCCCCAGTAAGGCAAACGCGTTCATTCAGACGGACCGTGTTGCAGGTTTTGGGGCCGCTGCGCAGCCCAACGCGGGGCAAGCCCGCTCGCCACAAGGTATTTAACGCCCACAAAAAAGCGCCCCGCAAGGCGCTTTTTTTCGACCAGGATCGGCTTACTTGACGGTCACAGTGCCTTTCATCATCGAGATGTGGCCTGGGAACGAGCAGAAGAACGCGTAATCCGTACCGGCAGCCAGTTTCGACACATCGAAGGTCACGGCATCTTTCTCGCCAGCACCAATGATCTTGGTGTGGGCGATGATGCGCGTGTCGCCGTCTTTGAGGTAATTCTTTTCAATGCCGGCGGCCATGCCGTCGCTGGCGATGCCAGGCATGTCGGCAGCGGAGCTCAACACCCAGTTATGGCCCATGACGTTCTTCGGCAAGCTGCCGGAGTGTTCCAGGTTTACGGTGAACGTCTTGCAGCTCTTGTCGATGGTGATTTCTTTGGTGTTGAAGGACATCTGGTCGGTGGAATCAACAGTGACCGCGCACTCTGCAGCAAGCAACTGGCCGCTCGCCAGTGTCAGCAGGGAAACAGCAACGATTTTGGCAAACATGTGAATCTCCATGGCAGGGTTTAAAAAACGCGTATTGCGACAAGGGTGCCTCAAGCAGGCCTGAATTCTTATGATCTGAATCAACAGATTGTATACAACTTTAGGCTATCAGACTGATCAACACAATCTACCAGCCAAAGTTCGACCACCTGCCTATGATCGGCTCATCCCCCCTGGAGCCCGCGCCATGCATCTGAATCAACTGTTCAACGGCTTGCTGGCCGCGTATGCCTGCGGTAAGTGAAGGCCAACCGCGCCGCTAAGCTGCTACCATAGCGACCCAAGGCAGCTGCGCGCCGCCACCCTCACCTTCGACCCTAGAGGATCGCCCATGGCCAAACCTAATTACTCCTTCGCCAAACGTCAGAGAGACTTGGCCAAGGAGCAGAAGAAAGAGGAAAAGCTGCAACGCAAGAAAGCCGCTGCAGATGAAGAAGCAAGTGCACTGAACCCGGATGCCGAAGGTGAAGTGGCAACCGACGAAACCGAGACACCGAAAGACCCGGCTGAATAAATTCTGTTGAGGTGAGCAGGCTTTCCCTGCTCGCCTCAATCCACTGCTATTGCAGCGGCATCACCGTCACCCGCACCTCCGGGTCATGGTTCCCTCCTCCCAGAATCACCCCCCGCAACGGCGACACATCCGAGAAATCCCGGCCCCAGGCCAAGGTGATGTGCTCCAGTGCCGGCTGCACATTGTTGGTCGGATCAAAATCTACCCAGCCCGACACCGGGCAATACACCGAAACCCACGCGTGCGATGCATCGGCGCCGATCAGCCGTGGCTGGCCGGGCGGTGGCTGCGTCAGCAGATAGCCACTGATATACCGCGCCGCCAGGCCACGCGAGCGCAGGCAGGCGAGCATCAGGTGGGCGAAGTCCTGGCACACGCCGCGTCGGCGCTCCAGCACTTCCACCAGCGGCGTGGCGACCTGGGTGGCCTCGGCATCGAAGGTGAACTCGCTGAAAATCTTCTCCATCAACGCCTGCACGCCGAGCAGCAACGGCTCGCCGGGCGGAAAACAGCTTTCGGAAAACTCGACGAAGGTTTTTTTCAGGTGCACGTAGGGCGATTCGAAGCGATAGCGGCAGGCTTCGATCAATTCGGCTGACAGCGGCTGGCTGCTGTAAGTCAGGCTGTCGCGGGTTTGATCCCAAGCCGGCGATTGCTGAAAATCCAGCGCAGGCCGCGCCAGCACTTCGACGGTCAGCCCCGCATTCACCAGCAGCTCATCATGGGGCCGTTCGAACGCCAGCCGAGTGATCGGGTTGCCGAACACGTCCAGCTCATCGCGCCGCGCCGTCGGCTCCGGGCTGATTTCCAGTTGCTGCGAACTGCAACGCTGCCACGCACACGGCCGTGGCCACAAGTGCGCCAGCTGCTGCGCCAGCGACACCGGGCTGTCGTAGTGGTAGTGGGTATCGTGAAAAATCTGGTAGCGCGCACTCATCACACCGACACCGTCTGCTGGCTGACATCATCCACATGGGCAAAATGACGCAACGCCAGGCGATCCGACACTTGCCCACTCTCATCGGCCACCGCTTGCAGCAGGTCAGCCAGGCCGTCCAACGCGGCACGCACGCTGGACTCGCCGAACAGCGGGTTCTCCAGGCAACCGAGATCAAAACGTGCCAGGCGCTCCACCAACGGCGCCAGCCCGGTTTCCCGAGGCACACCGAAGTCATCGTTAAGACGACGTAACGTGCGGCTGACCAGTTTCAGCTGGAACAGCACCGCATGCGGGTTCTGCTCATCCAGCAACAACAGGTCAAGTACCGGGATCAGCTGCGGCACCGCCAGGTAGCGCGAGCGATAGGTGATGCTGCTGTTACCCAACTCCAGCAGCCACTCAAGCCCGGCCTGATCAAACACCGCCACGCCACGCAGGAACGCCGCCAGGCTGCTGCTCAGGAACTGCAGACGCTCGATGCGCCGGCCCATCATCAAGAAACGCCAGCCTTCATCACGGGTCATGTCATCCAGGGCAAAGCCGGACAGCGCCGCCAGGGACATCACCAGGCGGTTGAGGAAATCCAGCAGTTCGCCGAAGTCCGGGGTCTCGCTTTCCAGCTCCAGGGCTTCGCGCTGCAGCTCGACCAAGGCCTGCCAGTTTTCCCGCGACAGCTTGCCGCGCACCTGGGACGCCGCCCACTGCAGACGCTGCAGGTTGGCGCGCAGGCTTGATGGCCAGTCATCGCCAAGCAAGGCGGCAAGCAGCCGCTCGGGCAATTCCCCTTCTTCGGGCAGCAAGCGCAGGGTCTCGCCCAGCTCGACCGCCGCCTGCAAGGCCAGCGGGTCGTCACCGTCCACATACCGCGCCAGCACAATCCGCAGCCAGCGCGCACTGTCATCACAGCGTTCGCAGTAACGGCCAAACCAAAACAGGTTTTCCACCACGCGTGACGGCAGGTAGGGGTCGCGGCGCACCAGATCGTGGGCGCCAATTGGCCGCTGCGCGCGCCACTGTTCGCCACCCGCCGTACGCTCGCCCAGCACCCACGTGTCTTTGCTCGCGCCGCCGCGTTGCATCGATACCACATCGGCGTCGGCCTCGGCCGCCACACGGGTCAGGCCCCCGGGCAGCACGCGGTAGCCCTCGTCGCTGGCCACCGCGTACACGCGCATGCCGATGGCGCGGTGTTGCAAATGGTCATCCACGGTATGCCACACCGGCGCCTGGGACAGTTGCGCCAACTCCTGGGCGACATACGCATAAGGCCGCGCACGCATGCGTTCGGCCAGCGCCTGGCGTTGTTCGTCGCTCAAGTCGCGGCCAAATACCGGGGCGAAACTTTGCGATGGAAACGCCGGTTTGATCAGCAGCTCGGGCAGTTTTTCCAGGGCCTCGGCGAGCACCGGCGCCTCACCGCACCACCAAGTGGCGATGGACGGCAGGATCAATTCTTCACCAAACAGGAACTGGTTGATCTTCGGCAAAAAACCGAGCAAGCCCGGTGACTCCAGCACGCCACTGCCCAGGGCATTGGCCACCAACACATTGCCTTGGCGCACGGCATCCAGCAGGCCGGGCACGCCCAGGGCAGAGTCGGTGCGCAGTTCCAGCGGGTCGCAGAAGTCGTCGTCCAGGCGACGCATGATCGCGTGCACCCGGCGCAGGCCGCTGAGGGTTTTCAGGAACACGGTGCTGTCGCGCACGGTGAGGTCGCCGCCTTCCACCAACGGGTAGCCAAGCTGTCGCGCCAGGTACAGGTGTTCGAAATAGCTCTCGTTGAAACGCCCCGGCGTCAGCAACACGATCAGCGGCGACTGGTCGTCGCAGGAAGCCTGGCGGGCCAGGGTTTCCTGCAGCGTGCGGAAGAAACCGGTGAGGTGCTGAACCTGCAGGTCGCGGTACAAATCCGGAAAGGCGCGGGACACGATGGTGCGGTTTTCCAGCGCATAACCGGCGCCCGAAGGCGCCTGGGTACGGTCGGCGGTGACCCACCAGCGGCCATCGGGGGTGCGCGCCAGGTCCACGGCGTACAGGTGCAGAAACGTACCGTCCGGCGGCTGGATGCCTTGGCACGGCCAGAGGAAGTTGTTATGCCCGAACACCAGCTCAGCCGGCAGCAGGCCTTCTTTGATCAGAAGCTGCGGGCCATACAGGTCGGCCAACACGGCATTGAGCAGGCGCGCACGCTGGGCGATACCGGCCGACAAGTGCCGCCACTCATCGGCGGCCAGCACATGCGGGAGTAAATCCAGCTCCCACGGGCGATCGGCGCCCTTGGGGTCGGCGTAGACGTTGTAGGTCACGCCGTTTTCCTGGATCTGCCGGGTCAGCAGCGCCTGGCGCTGGGCCAATTGCGCGGGCGCGCTGCGTTGCAGGTGATCAAGCAAGCGCTGCCAATGGGCACGCACCGCGCCGCTGTCGTCCAGCAGTTCGTGGTAAGTGCCCGCAGTCAGCGGGTAACGGTCGAGCAAGTCGGACATGGAACGCTCGGCAGAGGCAAGGGAAGTCAAAGTCACCACAGTCTAATGTGGGAGCGGGCTTGCTCGCGAATACGGCGGGTCAATCAACTCATATATCGACTGATTCACCGCTTTCGCGAGCAAGCCCGCTCTCACATTTGAACAGCATTCAGTCATTTTTATTGGGGAAACGCCGCAAATCCAAGGTCATCGGTAGTTCATCATTGATAACCAAAGGAGGCACGGGCAACTTGCCTGGGCTATGCCCCAAGCGGAAAAACCGCGCCATGCGCCGGCTCTCTGCCTCATTGGCGTTCACCGGCAAGCTGTCGTAATTGCGCCCTCCCGGGTGGGCGACGTGGTACTGGCAGCCGCCCAGCGAGCGTTGCATCCAGGTGTCGAGCAGGTCGAACACCAGTGGCGCGTGCACCGCGATGGTCGGCTGCAGGCAGTTGGCCGGTTGCCAGGCGCGGTAGCGCACGCCGGCGACAAACTCACCCACACGCCCGGTGGGCTGCAGGGGCACCGGAATGCCATTGCACGTCAGCAAATAGCGTTGTGGTGGCAGCCCGCTCAGCTTCACCTGCAAGCGCTCAAGCGACGAATCCACATAACGCACCGTGCCGCCCACCGCGCCCTCCTCGCCCAGTACGTGCCAAGGCTCCAGAGCCTGGCGCAGCTCCAGTTCGATGCCGCTGACGGCGTAGTCGCCCACCTTGGGGAAACGAAATTCCAGGTGCGCAGCAAACCATTCGGCGCGCAGCGGGTAACCGGCGGCGTTCAGTTCGACGATCACGTCGGCGAAATCCTGCTCGATGAAGTGCGGCAACAGGAAGCGGTCATGCAGCTCGGTGCCCCAGCGCGCCAGTTTCGGCGGCGCGTACGGCTCACGCCAGAAGCGCGCGACCAAGGCGCGCAGCAGCAATTGCTGGGTCAGGCTCATGCGCGCATGCGGTGGCATTTCAAACGCGCGCAGTTCCAGCAAACCCAGGCGGCCAGTGGCGCCGTCCGGCGAGTAGAGCTTATCGATGCAGAATTCGGCGCGGTGGGTGTTGCCCGTCACGTCGATCAGCAGGTTACGCAGCAGGCGGTCGACCAGCCACGGCGGGCATTCTTCGCCGGGCTCGGGCATTTGTGCGAAGGCGATTTCCAGCTCGTACAGCGCGTCGTTACGCGCCTCATCCACCCGCGGTGCCTGGGAGGTCGGGCCGATAAACAGCCCGGAAAACAGGTACGACAGCGACGGGTGGTTATGCCAATAACTGATCAAACTGCGCAGCAAGTCCGGGCGGCGCAGGAACGGCGAATCCTTGGGCGTGGCGCCGCCGAGCACAAAGTGGTTACCACCGCCGGTGCCGGTGTGGCGGCCGTCGATCATGAATTTTTCCGTGGTGAGGCGCGTTTGCCGCGCCTCCTCGTAGAGAAATTCGGTGCGCTCGACCAACTCGTCCCACGTGGCGGACGGCTGCACGTTGACCTCGATCACACCCGGGTCCGGCGTGACCCGGAAGTTGCTCAGGCGCGTGTCGAACGGCGGCTCATAACCTTCCAGCAACACCGGGCAGTGCAGTTCTTCGGCGGTGGCTTCGATGGCGGCCACCAGCTCCAGGTAATCCTCGACGCGCTCCAGCGGCGGCATGAACAGGTAGAGGCGCCCTTCCCGCGCTTCGGCGCACAAGGCGGTGCGGGTCAGCCAGTCGGCGGATTCGTCGACTTTCGGCACGCGCTCATCGCTCGTCGCGGGTTCACCGTGGCTTTGCAACTGCGCGGTGGTCGACAGCTCCGGCTGATCCTGGTTCGGGTCGGTCGGATGCACGAACGGGTATTCCGCGGCGGTCACCCAAGGCTGCGAGGCCAACGGCAGGCGATAACCCAGCGGCGAATCGCCCGGCACCAGGCGGCAGTGGTTGTCGCGCAGGTACCAGCGCCCACTCTGCCAGCGATCATTGGCGGCCGTGCGCGCCAGCGGCAGCACTTGGCCGATGACCTTATCCAGGCCCTGGCTGAAGACTTTGCGCAGGCGCTCACGCTCCAGGTCGTCGCTCAGACGCGGGTCCTGGGCGGTGACGTTTTGTGGCAACGCACCTTCGCGCCTCAGGTAGTAGAAATTGTCTTCGAAAGCTGGAAACACGAAGCGCGCCGGCAACTTCAGGCGTTCGGCGACGCAGGCCAGGAAGCGCCCGGCCATCACCCCGTCGGCGCCGTAATCTTCCTGTTCATCGGCGATCAGCGCGCTGTTGTGCCAGATCGGCACACCGTCGCGGCGCCAATAACAATTGAGCGACCAGCGCGGCAGTTGCTCGCCGGGGTACCACTTGCCCTGGCCGAAGTGCACCAGCCCCGTGGGCGCGTAGTGTTTGCGCATGCGCTGGAACAACTCGGCAGACAGGCGACGCTTGTCCGGCCCCAGCGCAGCGGTGTTCCACTCGGCGCCATCGGGGTCGTCGATCGAGACGAAGGTCGGCTCGCCGCCCATGGTCAGGCGTACATCGTCCTTGAGCAGGTCGGCGTCGATCTGCCGGCCCAGTGCCTGGATCGCCAGCCACTGCTCTTCGGTGTAGGGCTTGGTAACCCGAGGCGCTTCCCAGATGCGTTCAACCGACATCTCGTGGGTAAATTCGCACTCGCAAGGCTCCACCAGCCCACTGATCGGCGCGGCGGACGATGGATCGGGACTACAGGCCAACGGGATATGGCCTTCACCGGCAAACAGCCCGGAGGTCGCATCCAGGCCGATCCAGCCGGCGCCGGGCAAATACACTTCGCACCAGGCGTGCAGGTCGGTGAAGTCGACGTCGGTGCCGGACGGGCCGTCGAGGGCTTTGACGTCGGCGGTCAGTTGGATCAGGTAGCCCGACACAAAACGCGCCGCCAACCCCAGATTGCGCAGCAACTGCACCAACAGCCAGGCCGAATCGCGGCAGGAGCCAGAAGCGTTTTCCAGGGTGAACTCCGGGGTTTGCACACCGGGTTCCATGCGGATCAGGTAGCCGATATCAGCCGCCAGGCGTTGATTGAGGCCGACCAGAAAGTCCACGGCCGGCAAGGGCGTGCGGTCGATGCCGGCCAGGTAGGCGGCAAACTTTGGCGTCAGCGGCAGGGTTTCCAGGTACGGCGCCAGCTCGCGCTGCTCATCGGCGGCGTAGCTGAAAGGGATCTTTTCGGCGTAGGGCTCGAGGAAAAAGTCGAACGGATTGAATACCGCCATCTCGGCGACCAGGTCGACTTCAATGCGCAGCTGGTCAGTCTTTTCCGGGAACACCAGGCGCGCCAGGTAGTTGCCCTGCGGGTCCTGCTGCCAGTTGATGAAGTGCTGCTCGGGCAGCACTTTGAGTGCGTAGGACAAAATCCGCGTGCGGCTATGGGCAGCCGGGCGTAAACGCACGATCTGTGGGCCGAGTTCGACAGCGCGGTCGTAGCGGTAATGCGTAACGTGGTGCAACGCGACATGAATCGACACGGCGGCCTCCTGCGAGCCAGGGCATGGACACAACGCGCGCAAGACTTATGCCAGAGCGGCAGTCATTGCGCTTTATCGTAAGACCCGCTGCAGTACAGCACCAAAACGGCGCCGTCGTCAGTGCATTGGTGCATGTGCTGCACATATTTGTGGCGTGTGTGCGCGGTTGGGGTGGTGAATCTACCCAGTCAAGCAGCCTTGGACGCCTTGCGCAGGCGCCGTACCTCAACCAATTTCCTGACCATCGCCCGATAGCCATTGCTGTTGATCAGCAACAAACCGAGCAATGGCCAGAACAGGCTTTCGCTGTAGATAAACCAGTGAGGGTGAAACTGCAGCGTCGGAAGCACCACCAGCAAGCACACCACAAAAAAGCCGACCATGCCCCGCACCGCCCAGGCGTGCCCGCGCACGACCAGGAAGTTGCTGTTGACCACGAACAAGGCCGCGAAGATCACCACGAACCACGAGACGGTGGCATTGGTGGCCATGGGCACGTCGGCAAAATAGGTGGCGGCCGCCAGGGAAATTGCGCCGGAACCGCCAAGGCAACCGGCGAGAATCACGCCGATGAACGAGGGAAAATGTTCTAGCAAAAAGGGTTTCAATGACGGGACGCCATTCATTATTCAAGCTCCTCGTACAACCCTATCGCCAAGGTTTTGAGCTGTTTGGGGTTGTCCGAGCGCACCAGCCCCCAGACGCTCAGCCCTGCACTGAAAGCGTCGCCGAGCTGGACGATGGTGGCGTGCTTGAGCTGAGTGTGGGTAAAGCGCTTGGGCAAATCGCCGCGCAATTGCAGCAGCTTGCGCATCTTGGTCGACATCTGTGGGTCGGCGATTTTCAGCAGCTCTTTTGTCAGCTTTTCCCGCTCCTGACCGTTCAGGCCTTTGAGCACTTGGCGCAGGGTTTTGCCGGTGGATGCACGGGCCACATTGACCAATTTGACCGTGGTCAGCGCAGACGCGCCCACGCCCACCAAGGCGGCGCCATCCATGATCTTGGTAGCGGTCTGGTACCACTCCTCGTTATCCAGATAATCATTCATGCCAGGGTTGACGATCTCATTGCGGGTGCGAAAGGCCCCCATCAAACAGGACGCCGTACTGGCGGTTGCGCTGGTGTAGCCAATGACGGTGATGACCGAGCTGGCGCCACCGCTGAACGGCACCGCGATGGTGCCGCTTAACATCACCAGCCAACCCAGCACCGCGCCGCCGCAGGACAAGGTGGTGTTGAAGGCTTCGCTGATCAACCGCGACTCGCGCGCGTTATTCATCACTTGGTCAGCAAACTGCGCTGGCGCGACGTATTTCTGCGCCTCACGCACAATGATGCGCTTGGGCTGAATGCTGCAGATGGGCTTGAACTCACGCAGGGTGACGACATTGAAGTCGGCGTCGATATACACCACGCCTGCGCCAACGATGTTGGGGTCGGCGTCGATGGCGGCAAATATCCGCGGCAGGTTGAGTTCGCTTTCGATGCGCTGGCGCGCCATGAATTGGGAGCGGTTGGAGTCCATGCCAATGTTGAGCAAGGGGTTGCTCATGGGGTGATCTTCCTTGATATAGGTGGTGACTGAACTGGCGCTTTCGCGGGCAAGCCCGCTCCCACATTCGACCGCATTCCAAATGGAGAATGCGGTCGAATGTGGGAGCGGGCTTGCTCGCGAAGGCGATTCAATGGGCGCCACCTTAACAAACAGGCTACCCACCGACTAGAAAGCAAAACGCCAGCACGAGGCTGGCGTTTTGCATATTCAGGCTGCGATCAACGCGGCACGACCGGGTTGCTGCCGTTGCGGCCACGTGGCGGCGGGCCGGCGTCGAGTCCCAAACGGCGCCGTCGTCCGTCCAATGGTGCACGCGCTGCACATATTGATGGCGAGCGTGCGAGGCTGGGTGGCGCACCTACCCAGTCAGCGGGCCTTGTGCTTTGCGCTCATGGCTTCGCGCTGGTGGCGGATTTCCAGGAGCTGACGGCGCATTTCCCGATGACGCTTACTGTTGAGCAACAGCAGTCCCAGCATTGGAAACAGCAACCCAATGGCATAGGCAGCCATATGGGGCCGATAGCCATAGGTCGGTAATACGATCAAAAAACACACCACGTAGAAGGCGACGATGGCCCAAACGCCCCAGGTTCTGCCCCTGATCATGACAAAGTGGCTGACTGCCAAGAACAGCCCCAGGACAACCGCTGCTACAAAGGAATAACGCGCCCGCTCTGGTTCACCGCGAAAAAAGGTACTGGATGCCAACGAAATGGCAGCGGACAGGGAAAAACAGGCAAGGAAAAATGCACAAATAAACGCAGGGAAATACTCAGTCAAAAAAGCTTTTAACGAGACTTGGCGCACCATCACTCAAGCTCCTCGTACAACCCCACTGCAATGGTTCGAATATTGCCGGACAAGGCACTCCCGGTGAAACCAATGGCGGCACCGAGGGAATCCCTGATCTGCGTAACGGTAGCGTGATTGATCTCGGTCGCCGAATAGCGCTTCACCAACTCACCGGAGCGCTGGCGCAACTTCAGCAGCTTATTGCTCAGGCTTGGGTCTTTCAGGCTTAGCAACTCTTTGGTGAGCGCCTTACGTTGCTGGCGGGTCAACCCCTTGGACAGCTCGTACCAGCTTCTACCGGTCGTTGCTTTTCGAGCCTGCAACAGTCGAACAGTCGTCAGGGTAGAGGCGCCGGCGCCCAACAGCGAGGCCGCGTCCAAGACCGGCATTGCATAGCGATACCATTCCTCGTTGTCCATATCGTCGTTGGCGGTCGGGTCGTTGAGTTCGTTGAACGTTCTCATGCCTCCCACCACGCACTGCGCGGTACTGGCCGCCGCCGCAGTGGCGCCCAGGCCCGCCACCACCAGGCTCGCGCCACCTGTGAACGGTACGGCGACAGTGCCGCTGAACACCACAATCCAACCCAGAATTGCGCCGGCACAAGACAACGTCGTATTGACGGCCTCCCCCACGAGCCGAGACTCACGCGGATTGTTGGTCACCTGATCGGCAAACTGCGCGGGGGCGATGTACTTCTGCGCCTCACGCAAAATGATGCGCTTGGGCTTGATGCTGCAGATGGGCTTGAATTCGCGCAGTGTGACGACATTGAAGTCGGCGTCGATGTACACGACGCCCGCGCCGACGATGCCGGGGTCTGCATCGATGGCCGCAAACAGCCGCGGCAGGTTGATCTGGCTTTCGATGCGCTGGCGCGCCATGAACTGGGAGCGGCTGGAGTCCATGCCGATGTTGAGCAAGGGGTTGCTCATGAGGGTGATCTTCCTTGATATAGGTGGTGACTGAACTGGCGCTTTCGCGGGCAAGCCCGGCTCCCACATTTGACCGCATTCCAAATGGAGAGCGCGTTCAAATGTGGGAGCAGGCTTGCTCGCGAAGGCGATTCAATGCGCGCCACCTTAACAAACAGACTACCCACCGACTAGAAAGCAAAACGCCAGCACGAGGCTGGCGTTTTGCATATTCAGGCTGCGATCAACGCGGCACGACCGGCTTGCGCGCAGGCTTGCCGCCCTTGCCCTTGGCCGCGTCGGCGCGTTCCTTGGCCGCCTGCTTGTTGCGCGCCATGGCCGCAGCCTTGGCTTGTTCGCGCTTGTCCCACGGGTTGCTGCCGTCGCTGCCACGCGGTGGCAAACCGGTGTGCTGGGTGAGGATCCTGGTGGTGGTTTCCTTGGCGACCTTGTGGCTGCCGGCCGGCGTCGAGTTCTTGCGACGCGCGCTCTGGTAGCTGTCGGTGGCCGGCTGGTGCAGTGGAATCAACTGGTCCTTGCCCGGCCCGATCAGGTCGGCACGGCCCATGCGGGTCAATGCTTCACGCAGCATCGGCCAGCCTTTCGGGTCGTGGTAGCGCAAGAAGGCCTTGTGCAGACGGCGCTGCTCCTCGCTCTTGACGATGGTCACCGCGTCGCTCTTGTAGGTGACCTTGCGCAGCGGGTTCTTGCCCGAGTGGTACATCGCGGTGGCGGTGGCCATTGGCGACGGGTAGAACGCCTGCACCTGGTCGGCGCGGAAGCCGTTGCCCTTGAGCCACAGAGCCAGGTTCATCATGTCTTCATCGGTGGTGCCCGGGTGGGCGGCGATGAAGTAAGGAATCAGGTACTGCTCCTTGCCCGCTTCCTTGGTGTACTTCTCGAACATGCGCTTGAACTTGTCATAGCTGCCAATGCCCGGCTTCATCATCTGGTTGAGCGGACCTTCCTCGGTGTGTTCCGGGGCGATCTTCAGGTAGCCACCGACGTGGTGGGTCACCAGCTCTTTGACGTATTCCGGCGACTCGACCGCGAGGTCGTAGCGCAGGCCGGAAGCAATCAGAATCTTCTTCACACCCGGCAACGCACGGGCGCTGCGGTACAGCTGGATCAACGACGAGTGGTCGGTGTTCAGGTTCGGGCAGATGCCTGGGAACACGCACGACGGCTTGCGGCACGCGGATTCGATTTCCGGGCTCTTGCAGGCGATGCGGTACATGTTCGCGGTCGGGCCGCCGAGGTCGGAAATCACCCCGGTGAAGCCTGGCACTTTGTCGCGGATCTCTTCGATCTCGCGAATGATCGACTCTTCGGAACGGTTCTGGATGATGCGGCCTTCGTGCTCGGTGATCGAGCAGAAGGTGCAGCCGCCGAAGCAGCCACGCATGATGTTCACCGAGAAGCGGATCATGTCGTAGGCCGGGATCTTTTCCTTGCCGTACACAGGGTGCGGAACACGTGCGTAAGGCATGCCAAACACGTAGTCCATTTCTTCGGTGGTCATCGGAATGGGCGGCGGGTTGAACCACACGTCCACTTCACCGTGCTTCTGCACCAGGGCGCGGGCGTTGCCTGGGTTGGTTTCCAGGTGCAACACGCGGTTGGCGTGGGCATAGAGCACCGCGTCGCCGCGGACTTTTTCCACCGATGGCAGGCGGATCACGGTCTTGTCGCGGGTCATCTTCGGGCTGGCCAGGATCTGCACGACCTTGGCTTCTTCCGGGTCATCCACCGGGCCTTTCTCTTGCTCGATGGCGCAGGCCTGGGTGTCCTGGGTGTTCACGTACGGGTTGATGATCTTGTCGATCTTGCCCGGACGGTCGATACGCGTGGAGTCCACTTCGTACCAGCCCGCCGGCGTGTCACGGCGAATGAACGCAGTGCCGCGCACGTCGGTGATGTCTTCGATCTTGTGGCCCCACGACAGGCGCTGGGCGACTTCAACGATGGCCCGCTCGGCGTTGCCATACAGCAGGATATCGGCAGTGGCGTCGATCAGGATCGAGTTGCGCACACGGTCCTGCCAGTAGTCGTAGTGGGCGATGCGGCGCAGGGAAGCCTCGATGCCGCCGAGCACGATCGGCACGTTCTTGTAGGCTTCCTTGCAACGCTGGCTATACACCAGGCTCGCGCGGTCCGGGCGTTTACCGGCCATGCCGCCTGGGGTGTAGGCGTCGTCGGAGCGGATTTTCTTGTCGGCGGTGTAGCGGTTGATCATCGAGTCCATGTTGCCGGCCGCGACGCCGAAGAACAGGTTCGGCTCGCCGAGCTTCATGAAGTCGTCTTTGGACTGCCAGTTCGGCTGGGCGATGATCCCGACGCGAAAGCCCTGGGACTCCAGCAGCCGGCCGATGATGGCCATGCCGAACGACGGGTGATCCACGTACGCATCACCGGTGACGATGATGATGTCGCAGGAATCCCAGCCAAGCTGATCCATCTCCTCCCTGCTCATCGGCAGGAATGGCGCAGGACCGAAACATTCGGCCCAGTACTTGGGATAGTCAAATAACGGCTTGGCTGTTTGCATGACGGTGACCGGTGTTGAGATGAAAAATCGCGGGCGCGGAATATAGCACAAAATTTGACCAATTCCGACGGTAATGGTCGGAATTGTGGTGACGCTATCGCGGGCAAGCCCGCTCCCCCTTTTGAAGGTATTCACCGTTCAAGTGTGGGAGCGGGCTTGCCCGCGATGAGGCCTCTACAGGCGCTGGAGAATTATTCGTCGTCGTCGAAGTTGTAACTGCCCGGCGCGAGGTTCTCGAAGCGCGTGTACTTACCGATGAATGCCAGGCGGATAAAGCCGATCGGCCCGTTCCGCTGCTTGCCGATGATGATCTCGGCAATGCCTTTGTGCTCGGTCTCGGGGTGGTACACCTCGTCCCGATACACAAACATGATCACGTCAGCATCCTGCTCGATCGCTCCGGATTCACGCAAGTCGGAGTTCACCGGGCGCTTGTTGGGACGTTGTTCCAGGGAGCGGTTGAGCTGCGACAACGCCACCACCGGGCAGTTGAATTCCTTGGCAAGGGCTTTGAGGGACCGGGAGATTTCGGAAATCTCGTTGGTCCGGTTGTCGCCACTGGAACCCGGGATCTGCATCAGCTGCAGGTAGTCGATCATGATCAGGGCGATGTCACCGTGTTCACGCACCAGGCGGCGAGTACGCGCACGCATCTCCGAGGGGCTGATGCCGGCAGTGTCATCGATGAACAGCTTGCGGTCATTGAGCAGGTTGACCGCCGAGGTCAGGCGCGGCCAATCATCGTCTTCCAGGCGACCGGCACGTACTTTGGTCTGGTCGATCCGGCCGAGCGAGGAAAGCATACGCATGATCAGCGATTCGCCTGGCATCTCGAGGGAGTACACCAGCACGGTCTTGTCGCTGCGCAACACGGCGTTTTCCACCAGGTTCATCGCAAAGGTGGTTTTACCCATGGATGGACGGCCGGCGACGATGATCAAGTCGGACGGCTGCAGGCCGCTGGTCTTCTCGTCGAGGTCGGTGTAACCGGTGGAAATACCGGTGATGGCGTTGTCGGTGTTGAACAGCGTGTCGATCCGGTCGATGGCCTTGGTCAGCAGGTCGTTGACGCTGACCGGGCCGCCGGTTTTAGGCCGCGCCTCGGCGATCTGGAAGATCTGGCGTTCGGCTTCGTCGAGGATCTCGGCGGCGGTGCGGCCTTCGGGGTTGAAGGCGCTGTCGGCGATTTCAGTGCTGATGCCGATCAACTGGCGCAGGGTGGCGCGCTCGCGAACGATCTGGGCATACGCCTTGATGTTGGCGACGGACGGCGTGTTTTTCGCCAGTTCGCCCAGGTAACCCAGGCCGCCGACTTGGGAGGTCTGGCCTTCCTTGTCCAACTGCTCGGCCAGGGTCACCACGTCGATCGGTGAGTTCTGGTCGGCCAGCTTGGCAATGGCGCGGAAGATCAGCCGGTGGTCATGGCGATAGAAATCACCGTCCGAGACTTGATCCAGCACGCGTTCCCAGGCGTTGTTGTCCAGCATCAAGCCACCGAGCACGGCCTGTTCGGCCTCGATGGAATGCGGCGGCACCTTCAGGGCAGCGGTTTGCAGATCGTATTGCTCAGGAGCTGAAATATCGTTCATGGCCACTTGGAATTAGGGGATTGTAGAAAAACAAAAGGCACGACCTGTAAACAGGATCGTGCCCGATGTTAACCGCCTGGCACACGGGGTGCCAGTCAGTTAGCTTGCTTTAAGCTGCTACCACGACAACGCGTACGGTGGCTTCAACTTCGGCGTGCAGGTGCACGGCTACGTCGAATTCGCCTACGTTGCGGATGGTGCCGTTCGGCAGACGAACTTCGCTCTTCTGCACTTCAACGCCGGAGGCGGTCAGTGCATCAGCGATGTCGTGGGTGCCGATCGAACCGAACAGCTTGCCTTCGTCACCGGCGGTGGCAGTGATAGTCACTTCCAGCTCAGCCAGTTGGGCAGCGCGAGTTTCGGCCGAAGCTTTTTTGTCTGCTGCTGCTTTTTCCAGCTCAGCACGACGCTCTTCAAACGCAGCCAGGTTGGCAGCGGTTGCAGCGGTGGCTTTGCCGTATGGCAGCAGGTAGTTACGACCGTAGCCGGCCTTAACGTTCACTTTGTCGCCCAGGTTGCCCAGGTTGGCGACTTTTTCCAGAAGGATCAGTTGCATGTGAAAATCCTCTAACTTTTAACCTTCACCGTTCGCGTTATCAGCGTCTTTCGACGCCAGACGACCGCGAAAATCAATCAGGCCGTCGACAATGGCCAAAACCACGAGTAACGGATAGATCAGCTGCATGAACAGCAACAGCGTCACGTACAACCCCACCAGCCAAAACTTGGCCAGGCGCTTTCGCGCAACCAACCCATGAATCAGGGCCAGTCCGGCAAACACCAGCGGTACGCTGCAAATCGGCGCCAGCAAGGCCATCTGTGGACCGAAGTTCGGTCCGACAACCATGCACGCCAGCAGCAACATCGCCGGCCCCGCGGGAATTCTGATACTGCGTAACTCGCGACCAAAACCACCCGGGTTGTACAACAACGCCTGCCAATAACGCCCAAGAATCAGGCTCAGCACGCTGACGACCTGCAACAATGCCGCAATCAGGCCGGTCAGGACCGGAGCAATCAGTGACACAAACCGCGCTCGCTCATCTACCGACAAATGCTGGTAGAGATCCCCGAGGGCCAACGGCAGGATCTTGACGATTTCCTGCGACAGCGCCTCGATTTGCGGGCGGAAAGCCGCGCCAAGCATCACTGAGTACACCAACCCCAATGCCACGCTGACCAGCAGCGTGCGGACCCAGGACTCACTTGCGCGTAAAACCAACGCAAGGCTCGATGACCCCAGCAGTACCAGAAGTACCCGTGGATCACCCATTTGCAGCCACCAGATCAAGGCCGGCAACAAACCCAGGGCAAGAACGCCAAGGGCGTCCTTCAAACCGCGCCGCAGCAGCACAAGGCAACCTGCGGCAGCACCCAACCAATAAAGCAACGGCAATGCCGCACATCCAGCCACTACCAGAGTGGCCTGCACGCGACCGCGCATGATGAACTCAGCTAAGGCGCGCATGCATTCAATCCCTTACTACTTGTCGACTGCCCGGTCTCAGCGGCCGTGGCTGTCGGTGTAGGCCAGCAGGGCCAGGAAGCGGGCGCGCTTGATAGCGGTGGCCAGCTGACGCTGATAACGTGCTTTGGTACCGGTGATGCGGCTTGGAACGATTTTGCCGGTCTCGGATACGTAAGCTTTCAGAGTGTTGAGATCTTTGTAATCGATCTCTTTCACGTCTTCAGCGGTGAAGCGGCAGAATTTACGACGACGGAAGAAACGTGCCATTTGATAGGCTCCTTAAAAGGTCCGTGGATTACTCGTCAGCGTTATCGCTGTTGTCGCTGTCATCACTATCAGCGCTTTCGGCGCCTTCGTGCTCAGGACGGTCGCGACGCTCACGGCGCTCACTGCGGTTTTCTTCAGCCTTGAGCATCTCGGATTGGCCGGTAACGGCTTCTTCGCGACGGATGACCAGGTTACGGATCACTGCATCGTTGTAGCGGAAGTTGTCTTCCAGCTCGGCCAGGGCCTTGCCAGTGCACTCAACGTTCAGCATCACGTAGTGAGCCTTGTGAACATTGTTGATTGCGTAGGCCAGTTGACGACGGCCCCAATCTTCCAGACGGTGGATTTTGCCGCCGTCTTCTTCGATCAGCTTGGTGTAACGCTCAACCATGCCGCCGACTTGCTCGCTTTGATCCGGGTGGACCAAAAAGATGATTTCGTAATGACGCATGAATGCTCCTTACGGGTTGTAGCCTGCCGCTCAAAAACGGTCAGACAAGGAGTGAATGACACTTATGGATCTTGCCGCAGGGAGGCACATAAATGCCTGCCAGGAAGGCAAGGGGCGCAATTGTAGAGAAGGGGGAGAAACGGCGCAAGGTGATTGGTGATTATTTGAACAATCTCCAACACACCAAAACAAAAGTGGGCGCTGGCTTGCCTGCGATGACAATGGCACAGTCAATCTCTCTGCTGACTGACACACCGCCATCGCGGGCAGCCCGGCTCCCACAGGGTCTTGCGTCGCTCTTAAGCCTTATTTCTTGGCTTTGGCCTTCGCGCCGCGCTGGCGCTGGGCTTCGAACAGGCAGACGCCCGTTGCGACTGAAACGTTGAGGCTGCTGACGCTACCGGCCATCGGCAAGTGCACTAGGTAATCGCAATGCTCACGGGTCAGGCGACGCATGCCTTTGCCTTCGGCACCCATGATCAGGATGGTCGGGCCGGTAAGGTCCTGGTCGTAAATGCTGACCTCAGCCTCGCCCGCCGTGCCCACGACCCACAGGCCACGCTGCTGGAGTTTCTCCAGGGTGCGCGCCAGGTTGGTCACGGCCACCAGCGGAATCACTTCCGCCGCGCCGCAGGCCACTTTACGCACAACCGGTGTCAGGGTGGCCGACTTGTCTTTGGGCACGATCACTGCCAGCGCGCCGGCAGCATCCGCCGAGCGCAGGCAGGCGCCGAGGTTGTGCGGGTCGGTCACGCCGTCCAGTACCAGCAGCAGCGGCGCACCTTCGGTACGGTCGAGCAGCTCGTCGAGCATTGCCTCGCCCCAAACCTGGCTCGGACTGACGTCCGCCACCACGCCCTGGTGAACGCCTTCTACCCACACGTCCATTTCACGACGCTCGGCCTGGCCGATGGCAACTTTATTCTGGGTCGCCAGCTCGACCAACGCTTGCACGCGCGGCTCGCTGCGACCTTCGGCCAACCACACCTGTTTGACGCGCTTAGGGTGATGACGCAGCAGTGCTTCTACGGCGTGCACGCCGTAGATTTTTTCCAGACTCATGACTTGGCCTTAGGTTTGCGCGACCCGCCGCTTTTCGCGGGGGCCGAACCCGCTTTTGGCGGGCCTTTACGATGTTTGCTCGGCTTGCTCGACGGTTTTTCCGCCTCGCGGGACTTTCCCCCAGACGCCGCTTTACCACCGCTTTTGGCTTCGTTGAGCAACTGCTGCTTCAACTCGCGGCTCTTGCGCAGCTCGGCGTTTTTCGCCGCAGCATCGCTTGGGCGGTAGGCTTCGGGGGCCTTGTCCTTGACAGACGAACGACGAGCAGGTTTGGCTGACGCAGGCTCGGCCACCGCGGCTTTCGCAGGCGCGCCTTTGCCTTTGCTTGCCGGCGCAGTCGTCTCGGCGCCACGTTTTTTACGGCCAGTCGGCTCGGCTGGTTTATCTGG
The DNA here is from genome assembly GCF_049896685.1 of Pseudomonas sp. TWRC1-2. NCBI lineage: Bacteria > Pseudomonadati > Pseudomonadota > Gammaproteobacteria > Pseudomonadales > Pseudomonadaceae > Pseudomonas > Pseudomonas sp. TWRC1-2. Next base: position 160,822 of record NZ_JAFCUU010000005.1, read on the forward strand.
CATGCCGAAGTCGATCTTGCGCTCGTCGAGGTCGACGCGCATGACCTGCACTTCCACCGTGTCGCCCAAACGGAAGCTGCGACCGGTGCGCTCGCCCGCCAGGCGGTGATGCACAGGGTCGAAGTGGTAGTAGTCGCCCGGCAACGCGGTAACGTGCACCAGACCTTCGACGTAGATGTCGGTCAGCTCGACGAACAGGCCAAAGCCGGTCACGGCGGTGATCACACCCGGGAACGATTCGCCCACACGGTCCTTCATGAACTCGCACTTGAGCCAGTTCACTACGTCGCGGGTGGCTTCGTCGGCACGGCGCTCGCTCATGGAGCACTGCTCGCCCAACTGCTCCAGGGCTGCTTCGTCGTACGGATAGATCCGCGCCTTCGGAATGGTCATGGCACCGGCGCGCTTGACGTGCGGGGTGTTCTGCTTGGAATGGATCACGCTGCGGATCGCGCGGTGCGTGAGCAGGTCCGGGTAACGGCGAATCGGCGAGGTGAAGTGGGTGTACGCCTCGTAATTCAGGCCGAAGTGGCCCTGGTTATCCGCGCTGTACACCGCCTGGCTCAGAGAGCGCAGCATCACGGTCTGGATCACGTGGTAATCCGGACGGTCCTTGATGCTTGCCAGCAGTGCCTGGTAGTCCTTCGGCGTCGGGCCGTCCTTGCCTTTGTGCAGGGACAGGCCAAGCTCACCGAGGAACGCGCGCAGCTTCTCCAGACGCTCCGGCGGCGGGCCGTCGTGCACGCGGTACAGCGCAGGAATCTCGTGCTTTTTCAGGAATTCGGCAGTGGCCACGTTGGCGGCCAGCATGCATTCCTCGATCAGCTTGTGAGCATCGTTACGCGTGGTCGGCGTGATCGCGGCGATCTTGCGCTCGGAGCCGAAGACAATCCGGGTTTCCTGGGTTTCAAAGTCGATCGCGCCACGCACATGACGAGCGCCGAGCAATACCTTGTACAGCGAATACAGCTGCTTGAGGTGCGGCACGACATGGCCGTACTCACCGCGCAGGGCCTTGGCTTCGCTGGTTTTCGGCTGTTCCAGAATGGTGCTGACCTTGTTGTAGGTCAGGCGCGCCTGGGAGTGAATCACCGCCTCGTAGAACTGGTAGTCCGTCATTTCGCCGGTTTTCGAGATAGTCATCTCGCACACCATGGCCAAACGGTCGACTTTCGGGTTCAGCGAGCACAGGCCGTTGGACAGCTGCTCAGGCAGCATCGGGATCACGCGCTCCGGGAAGTACACGGAGTTGCCGCGCACCTGGGCTTCGTTATCCAGGGCCGAACCGATTTTCACATAGCTGGACACGTCGGCAATCGCGACGAACAACTTCCAGCCACCGGAGAACAGGCGCAGCTTGCCAGGCTTGGCTTCGCAGTAAACCGCATCGTCGAAGTCGCGGGCATCTTCGCCGTCAATGGTGACGAACGGCAGATGGCGCAGGTCGATGCGTTTTTCTTTGTCTTTTTCTTCCACTTCCGGCTTGAGCTTGGCGGCTTCTTTGAGCACAGCCTCAGGCCAGACGTGAGGGATATCGTAGGTGCGCAGCGCAACGTCGATTTCCATGCCCGGCGCCATGTAGTTGCCGACCACTTCAACGATGTCGCCCTGCGGCTGGAAGCGCGCAGTTGGCCAGTGGGTGATTTTCACCTCGACGAACTGGCCGACCTTGGCAGCGCCATTGCGGCCCGGGGTGATCAGCACTTCCTGCTGGACCTTCGGGTTATCCGGCACGACAAAGCCAATGCCGCCTTCTTCAAAGTAACGGCCGACGATGGACTCGTGGGCACGCGACACCACTTCGACGATCACGCCTTCACGGCGACCACGACGGTCGAGGCCGGAAACGCGCGCCAGGGCACGGTCGCCGTCGAACACCAAGCGCATTTGCGCCGGGCTCATGAACAGGTCGTCACTGCCGTCGTCCGGGATCAGGAAGCCGAAGCCGTCACGGTGGCCGGCGATGCGGCCAAGGATCAGGTCGAGCTTGTCCACAGGCGCGTAAGTGCCTCGGCGGGTGTAGATCAGTTGGGCATCGCGCTCCATGGCACGCAAACGGCGGCGCAGGGCTTCGAGCTGGTCTTCGGTGGTCAGACCGAATTCTTCAACCAACTGCTCGCGGCTAGCAGGCGAACCACGATCGGCGAGATGCGCCAGGATCAGTTCGCGGCTAGGAATAGGGTTTTCATATTTTTCCGCTTCACGAGCGGCCTCGGGATCGAGGGACTGCCAATCGGCCATTAGAGAGTTTTCACCTTGTCTATATGCGGGTTAGTTTGGCATACGCGTATTGAAACGGGAAATTTCAGGCATCAACAAGCGTTTTATAGGCCTTTGTCGCCCTCGGAACGCACCTTGCACGACCACTGACGAAATTTTCCAGGATTTTTTCATAGCAGGGCTTTACAGCGCAAAATCGCCTCCGTATAGTGCGCGCCATCGACGACGGCAACGTTGTTGATGCTGCCCAGGTGGTGAAATTGGTAGACACGCCAGCTTCAGGTGCTGGTGATCGCAAGGTCGTGGAAGTTCGAGTCTTCTCCTGGGCACCAATTTCAAACTCAAGGTTCTGCCTCGAGTCTCCAAAAACCCGCGAAAGCGGGTTTTTGCGTTTCAGGCCTTTGATTTTTAACGAGAATCTTGATTTATATTTTTGAATCAGGGGTTTACAGATCAAAAAGCCCTCCGTATAGTTCGCTCCATCAACGGCGCAAGCGTTGTTGATAAGCCCAGGTGGTGAAATTGGTAGACACGCCAGCTTCAGGTGCTGGTGATCGCAAGGTCGTGGAAGTTCGAGTCTTCTCCTGGGCACCAAATTCAGATCAAACCCGCGAAAGCGGGTTTTTTCGTTTCCGGTGTTTGAAAACCTGCCTGGCGATTTCCCCGCTTGTCCGCACTTGAGAAGTTTTATCGTTTATCCTTGTAAGGATTTGTTGCACTCAAGTGAGGAAAACCCCGGATGATGATCCGCGATACCCGTCTCAAGACATCCCTTCTGCGTGGCCTGACCATCACTCTGCTCGGCCTGACCCTGCTCTCGCCCGCTGCCTATTCTGCCGACAAGGTTGCATTGACCTTGTACAACGGCCAACACAAGGAGGTCGGCGATGAACTCGCCAAAGCCTTCGAAGCCAAGACCGGCATTCACGTCAATGTGCGCAAGGGCAGCAGCAACCAGCTGGCCAGCCAGGTCGTGGAAGAAGGCGACCGCTCCCCTGCCGACGTGATCTACACCGAAGAGTCGCCGCCACTGAACAAGCTTGGCGAACAAGGCCTGCTGGCGAAGATTGATGCCAGCACCCTCGACGTGTTGCCCAAGGATTATGTCGGCAGCAACGGCGACTGGATGGGCGTCACCGCACGCACCCGCGTTGTCGCGTTCAACCCCAAACTGATCGCCGAAAAAGACCTGCCCAAGTCGGTTCTGGATTTCGCCGGCCCCGAGTGGCAAGGCAAAGTCGGCTTCGTCCCTACCAGCGGCGCGTTCCAGGAACAAGCCGTGGCGATCATCAAACTGCACGGCCGCGAAGCCGCTGAAGAATGGCTGACCGGCTTGCGCGCGTTCGGCAAGGTCTACAGCAACAACATGGTCGCCCTCAAGGCTGTGGAGAACGGCGAAGTCGCCACCGTGCTGGTGAATAACTACTACTGGTTTGCCCTGAAGAAGGAAAAAACCAACCTGGATTCCCAGCTGCATTACTTCACCGATGGCGACGCGGGCGGCCTGATCACCGTGTCTTCGGCTGCCGCGCTGAAATCCAGCAAGCACCCCAAGGAAGCCCAACAGTTGCTCGCCTTCATGGCCAGCGAAGAAGGCCAGCGCGTGATCACCAACACCTCGGCCGAATACCCGCTGCGCAAGGGCATGGAATCCAACCGTGGCCTCAAGCCGTTCAGCGAGCTGCAACCGCCGAAAGTCACCCCTGCGGACCTTGGCAATGCCGAAGAAGCCCTGGACCTGGAACGTGACGTTGGCTTGAACTGATGAACCCATCGCTATCCGCTCCTGCCTTGCGCGGGGGTTTGAGCCCGCGACGCAAGCGCCCGTCGATCTGGTTGCTGCTCCCCGTCCTGTTTCTGGTTGGCTTGAGCCTGCTGCCGCTGGTCTATGTCGGGACCAAAGCATGGCAGGCGGGCTGGGCGGAGGCGATACACCTTTTGTGGCGCCCCTATGTATTCGGCCTGCTGCGCAACACCCTGGCGCTGATGATTGGCGTGACGGTCGCCTGCGGCGTGATCGGCCTGTCCCTGGCGTGGCTGCTCGAGCGCAGCAACTTGCCCGGGCGGCGCATATGGGGCGTGATCCTGTGCCTGCCGTTTGCGGTGCCGGCGTTTGTCAGCAGCTTTACCTGGGTGTCACTGAGCGCCAACTTCGAAGGCCTGGGCGGGGCGATCCTGGTGATGACCCTGTCCAAATACCCGCTGGTGTTTCTGCCGGTGGCGGCGACGCTGCGCAATCTTGATCCTTCCCTGGAAGAGTCGGCCCGCACCTTGGGGCTGAATCGCTGGGGCGTCTTTTTTCGTATCACACTGCCCTTGCTGTGGCCTTCGCTACTGGCCGGGGCGCTGTTGATTGCTTTGCATATGCTGGTGGAGTTCGGCGCGCTGTCGATCATCGGCCTGCAAACCTTTACCACCGCGATCTACCAACAATTTGAACTGGAATTCAGCAATGCCAACGCCGCGATGCTGTCGGCGGTGTTGCTGGTGATGTGCCTGACGCTGCTGTGGCTGGAGCTGCGCGTGCGCGGCAAGGGCCGGCACGTGCGCATCGGCCAGGGCGCGGCGCGGCATGCCGAACAGGTCAAGCTGGGCAAGTGGGCGCCACTGGGTCAGGTGTATTGCCTGGCGCTGGCGATCATTGGCAGCGGTATTCCGCTGGGGATGCTCGGGTACTGGCTGGCGGTGGGCTCATCGGCAGCCTTTCCCGTGGCCGAGATCAGTGAGGCACTGCTGTCGTCGCTGGCACTGTCACTGGGCGGCGCGGCGCTTTGCCTGGTGCTGGCCGTGCCGGTCGGGCTGCTGGTGGTGCGCTACAAAGGCCAACTGGCGATCTGGGCCGAGCGCCTGCCGTACCTGCTGCATGCCCTGCCCGGCTTGGTGATCGCGCTGACGCTGGTGTATTTCGCCCTGCATTACGTGCCGGTGCTGTACCAGACTTCCGCGCTGCTTTTGATTGCCTATGCGCTGCTGTTTTTGCCACTGGCACAGGCGCCGATCCGTACGGCCTTGAACAAGGCGGCGCCGCAACTGGAAGAGGCAGCGCGCACGCTGGGCGCCTCGTCGTTCAGCGCGTTTTGCCGGGTGACCTTGCCAATTATTTTCCCGGCATTGGGCGCGGCGTTTGCGCTGGTGTTTCTGGACGCAATGAAGGAATTGACGGCGACGTTGCTGCTCAGTCCGACGGGGTTGAACACGCTGGCGACGGCCGTGTGGGCGCATACCTCGAATGTGGAGTTCGCGGCGGCGGCGCCTTATGCGGCGTTGTTGATCTTGGTGTCAGGGTTGCCGGTGTATCTGCTTACGACTCGGATGTATTTGAGCCGCTGAGACCGCTATCGCAGGCAAGCCAGCTCCCACATTCGAGTGCATTCCAATGTGGGAGCTGGCTTGCCTGCGATAGCGCCGGTACAGGCGGCGCTAAGCCCGAAACTGCCCCAGGCTCGCCTTCAACTGCGCCGCCAATCCATCTAAAACCTTGCCACTGGCGGTGGTTTCCACCACCGCTTGAGCGGCACGCTCGGCCTGGGCATGAATCACCTCAACCCGCCCACGCACCGCATGCGCACCCTGCGCCTGATGCTCAGCCGCGCGCGTCGCCAACCCAATTGCTGCGTGCACCTGCTCCACTGAAGCCTGCACCGTTTGCTGCAAGCGCACGCTGTCGCGCAGCACCAGCAAACCTTCATTGGCCTGACGCCCGGCCTTGCCGATGGTTTCCACCGCCTCGCGCGCGCCTTGCTGCAACGCCACGATGTGCGCCTGGATATCCCCGGTCGAGCTTTGGGTTTTACTCGCCAGCGCCCGCACTTCATCGGCCACGACCGCAAAACCACGCCCGGTCTCACCGGCACGCGCCGCTTCGATGGCCGCGTTGAGCGCCAGCAGGTTGGTCTGCTCGGCAATGCCATGAATCACTGTGAGCACCACTTCAATTTGCTCGCTTTGCTGAGCCAGCCGCTCAATGACCTGGGAGCCGGCTTGCACCTGCCCGGCCAACGCTTCGATCAAGCTGCCGACCTCCGCCGACGTCCGCGAGTTTTCATCCGTGGCCTGGCGAATATCCACCACCTGCTGCAACGCCGCCTGCATCGCGTGGCTTTCGGCCTGGGCCTCATCGGCCATTTGCGACAGCGCGCGCAAGCTCTCGGCCACCTCATCACGCTGCAGGCCCGCCGCCGCATCAGCGCCGGCATTGCGCAACGTCATCGCGCCGATTTCCACGCCAGTGCGCTGGGCCACATCGCCGGCCTCGCGCACGATGGGCTGCAACTTATCCACAAAGCGATTGACCGCCGAAGCCATGTCGCCGATCTCGTCCTTGCTGCTGATTTGCACGCGCTTGGTGAGGTCGCCCTCACCCGCCGCCAGGTCATCCATGGCCGCAATCAGCAGCTTCAGGCGATTGACCACCCGGCGCCCCAGCACGACAGCGATCAGCAGCAATACGCCGAACCCAACCATCGCCAGCCCCATGCCGATGCGCCAGCGCAAGGTGCCTGCGGTCTCCTGCACGGCGCTGGTGGTATTGGCGGCCATCTGCGTGGCGGTGGCTTGCGCAGACTGCAGCCGCGCGCCCATGGAGGCCGCGCTGTCTGCGGCAGCACCCTTAAGACTGTCGCCCACCAGCTGATCACTGCTGGCGATCAGCGCGGCAAAACGCTTGTCCAGTGCCGCCAGGTCGGTTTCTACCGCCGCGGTCGAAACACCCATGCGCACCTTGCCAATCTCTACGCCATTGGGGCTGATCGACGCTTCGACGTAGAACACGGCAGGATCATTTTTCGCCGCATCCAGGACTTTATCCAGCGCACGGTCGCCCTGACCTTTGGCCAGTAATGCCTGGTTGATCGGGTTGTCGCGGTTTAGATAACGGGTCAGATGCTCGCCGGCCGCATCGTCGTAAACCACAAACAGCACGTTGGGATTGCGCTGAGCGCGCCGGGCGAACTCCGACAGCGTTGGCACGTCGCTGTCCCACATGGCGCGTGGCGCCACCGAGGCCAGCAGTTGTGCCATGTCACTGGCCGAGTCTTGCAGGTCTTTTTCCAGGGTCGCACGCAGTTGCTTCTGCTCATCCTGCAAGCGCGTGGAAAGCCCTGCCGTCAGACGCTGACGCGTGCTCGAAGACAGACTGTCCAAACTGGAGGTGACTTCCTTGCCGGCTTGCGCCAACTCGCCGGACAGTTTCTGGCTGTCGATACCCAGGCGGTTGCCCAGATCGGCTTCCAATGCGGTGACCGTGCTCCGCGTCAGAGCGACGGCGACCAGCACTTGCACCAAAAGAGCGATACCAAGGGTAACGAACACCGGCCGCAACAGCCGGCTTTGTAACAATGAGAGAACGGCAGACACTGGAAATCCCTCCACCACGGGTGCCATTAATTTGATAGCACCGCGAAAGAAAGAACCATAGCAAGGGTCGTGCCGTTTGCCAGCCGGATACGAAAAAGGGCTCCCGAAGGAGCCCTTTGCTTTTTACATCAACAGCTTATTAAGCGAACGGGTGACGCAGAACGATGGTCTCGTTGCGGTCCGGGCCCGTCGAAATAATGTCGATTGGTGCACCGATCAGCTCTTCAACGCGCTTGATGTAAGCACGGGCGTTGGCTGGCAGCTCTTCCAGGGTTTTGGCACCCACGGTGGACTCGGTCCAGCCCGGCACTTCTTCATACACAGGCTGCAGGCCCACGTAGCTGTCGGCGTCGGTTGGCGCAACGTCCTTACCGTCTGCATCTTTGTAGCCGACGCAGATGTTGATGGTTTCCAGACCGTCGAGTACGTCCAGCTTGGTCAGGCAGATGCCCGAGATGCTGTTCACATCGATAGCGCGACGCAGGATAACCGCGTCGAACCAGCCGCAACGACGAGCACGGCCGGTAGTGGCGCCGAACTCATGACCTTGCTTGGCCAGGTGCGCGCCGACTTCGTCGAACAGCTCAGTCGGGAACGGGCCCGAACCTACGCGCGTGGTGTAAGCCTTGGTGATGCCCAGGATGTAGTCCAGGAACATCGGGCCGACACCCGAACCGGTAGCAACGCCGCCAGCGGTGGTGTTGGAGCTGGTCACGTACGGGTAGGTGCCGTGGTCGATGTCGAGCAACGAGCCCTGGGCGCCTTCGAACATGATGTCTTTGCCGGCGCGGCGCAGGTCGTGCAGCTCAGCCGTCACGTCGAGCATCAGCGGCTTAAGCAGCTCGGCGTACTCTTTGCACTCGGCCAGGGTCTTTTCGAATTCAATGGCCGGCTCTTTGTAGTAACCAACGAGCATGAAGTTGTGGTAGTCCACCAGTTCACGCAGCTTGTCTTCAAAGCGCGGCATGTTGAGCAGGTCGCCCACACGCAGGCCACGACGTGCAACCTTGTCTTCGTAGGCCGGGCCGATGCCGCGACCGGTAGTACCGATCTTCAGCTCGCCACGGGCCTTTTCACGGGCCTGGTCCAGCGCAACGTGGAAGGACAGGATCAGCGGGCAGGACGGGCTGATACGCAGGCGCTCGCGCACCGGCACACCCTTTTCTTCCAGCTTGGTGATCTCGCGCAGCAGGGCGTCAGGTGCAACCACCACGCCGTTGCCGATCAGGCACTGTACGCCTTCGCGCAATACGCCCGACGGGATCAGGTGCAAGACGGTTTTTTCGCCATCGATGACCAGGGTGTGGCCAGCGTTGTGGCCACCTTGGTAGCGCACTACGGCGGCAGCATGTTCGGTCAGCAGATCAACGATCTTGCCTTTGCCCTCATCACCCCATTGGGTGCCCAGGACTACGACATTCTTACCCATAACACTTGTCCTCATTCGCGCAAACTTGGTGCCGGCGATGGCCGGCAGGAAAACTCAAGAAGCCAGTGGCGATACTTGCCAAAGCCCGTTCTGCAGAATCAATTGCCGGTCGCAGTCCGCTTCACGGGCGGCGGCCAATGGCTGCCCAGGCAAAGCCTGGACGACACGCTGACCCTCACTGCGCAACTGGCAAACCTGCTGCCAGAGTGCTGCGTCCGTGCTGTCGGGCATCCAGACGCCACCAGACGGCAGCTCGACCTCAGCACGCCCCAGGGTCACCAGGGTTTTCAAATCGGTGGAAAAGCCGGTTGCCGGACGGGCGCGACCGAAGTCGGCGCCGATATCGTCATAACGACCGCCTTGGGCGATGGCCTGGCCAACACCCGGTACAAACACGGCGAACACCACACCGGTGTGGTAGTGGTAGCCGCGCAATTCGCCCAGGTCAAAATACAGCGGCAGTTGCGGGAAGCGCGCCGACAAACGCTCGGCAATCGCCAGCACGTCATCGAGCGCCGCCAATACGGGCGCCGGCGCATTGGCCAGGCGCTCGCGCGCAGCCACCAGCACTTCACGGCCACCGCACAGATCAACCAGCGCGCGCAGCATGCCGGCGAGGTCAGCAGGTACACCCTCGGTAAGGGCGATCACTTCATCGATAGCCTTGCGTTGCAGGGCATCGAACAACTGCTGCTCCACTTCACCGGACAAACCGGCCGCGCGAGCCAGGCCACGGTAGATACCGACGTGGCCCAGATCCATATGCACATCCGGCACGTCAGCCAGTTGCAGCATGGCCAGCATCAAGCTGATCACTTCAACGTCGCTGCTCGGGCTGGCATCACCGTACAACTCGGCGCCCAATTGAATCGGGCTACGCGAAGACGACAAGGCACGCGGTTGCGCATGCAGCACGCTGCCGGCATAGCAAAGACGGCTGGGACCTTCGCGGCGCAGGGTGTGCGCATCGATACGCGCCACTTGCGGCGTGATGTCGGCGCGAAAGCCCATTTGCCGACCCGATTGCGGGTCGATGACCTTGAAGGTGCGCAGATCCAGGTCCTGGCCCGCGCCGGTCAGCAGGGATTCCAGGTACTCGATATGGGGGGTCACGACAAACTCGTAACCCCAGCTCTGGAACAGATCCAACACCTGGCGACGCGCTATTTCAATGCGCGCAGCTTCTGGTGGCAGTACTTCTTCGATGCCATCTGGCAGCAGCCAGCGGTCTACCGTTGCCATTACGCCATTCCCCTATGATCCGGGCGGCCAGCCCTCGGCCGAGCCCTGAGTGAAGCAGAAAATGCCCGGCCCCTGCATAAACAACGCGCAAGAACGACGTGACGAATGGCCTGCTAGCGGCCTCGTCGGGCACTTTCCTCGAAAAACCTGTGGCGTCTGCAACGCACCACAACAATCAAACATGCAGACGCAAAAAAGCCGGGAATTTCCCGGCTGCCGCATCATACACCCGTTTTCTGAAAGGATCACCCCGCCAGGCATTTTAGCCGCCCGACGGAGTGTGTCCTACAGAATCACCGGCTGGTTACTTGGACTTTTCCAGGTAGCGGAAGAAGTCGCTGCTTGGGTCCAGCACCATGACGTCGGTTTTGTTCGCGAAGCTTTCACGGTAAGCGCGCAGGCTACGGTAGAACGCGTAGAACTCCTGATCCTGACCGTAAGCCTTGGCGTAGATCGCCGCAGCTTGAGCATCGCCATCACCACGGGCCTCTTCAGACTCGCGATAGGCTTCTGCCAGCAGTACACGGCGCTGACGGTCGGCATCCGCACGGATACCTTCGGCCAACTCGTTACCTTTGGCGCGGTGCTCACGGGCTTCACGCTCACGCTCGGTGCTCATACGCTCGAACACGCTGCGGTTCACTTCCTTGGGCAGGTCGATCGCCTTGACCCGGACATCAACAACCTCAATGCCCAGTTCTTTTTCAGCCATGGTGTTCAGCGAACGCGTGATGTCAGCCATCAGCGCATCACGCTCACCGGATACCACCTCGTGCAGGGTGCGTTTACCAAACTGGTCACGCAGGCCCGATTCCAGACGGCGCGACAAACGCTCGTCGGCAATCTGCTTGAGGCCGGATGTCGCGGTGTAGAAACGCTCGGCATCCTTGACGCGCCACTTGGCGTAGGCGTCAACCATCACGGCTTTCTTTTCCAGGGTCAGGAAGCGCTGTGTCGGTGCATCCAGGGTCATCAGGCGGCCGTCGAACTTGCGCACCTGGTTCACGTAGGGGACTTTCACATGCAGGCCCGGCTGGACATCCGCCTGGACCACACGACCGAATTGCAGCAACACCGCGCGCTCGGTCTGAGACACGATGTAGAAGCAGTTCCAGGCAGCGATGACCACGACGACGCCTACAATCAGGGCGGTCAGCGATTTATTGCTCATCAACGACTCTCCCTGGTACGTGTTTGCTGTTGCAGCAAGTCAGCGGCCGCACGGGCGCTCGCTTCATTGGCAGCAGCGGTCGAACCGGTAGCCGGTGCGCTGGTGCTGCTACGACCACCTTCGATCATCTTGTCCAGCGGCAGGTACAGCAGGTTGTTCTGCCCACCTTTGCTGCCGGTCACGAGAACCTTGCTGGTGTTGCTGAAGACTTCCTGCATGGTGTCCAGGTACAGACGCTCACGCGTGACTTCCGGAGCCTTGCGGTACTCGGCGACCAGCTTGGTGAAGCGATCCGCCTCACCCTTGGCGCGGGAAACCACTTCGTCGCGGTAACCATTGGCATCCTCGAGGATACGCTGGGCCTGACCGCGCGCTTCCGGCACGACGCCGTTGGCATAGGTCTCAGCCTGGTTGCGCGAACGCTGCTCGTCTTCACGGGCGCGGATTACGTCGTCAAAGGCTTCCTGCACTTCGCGCGGTGCAGCTGCGCTCTGTACGTTCACCTGGGTAACGGTGATACCGGTGCGATAAGTGTCGAGGAACCGTTGCAGGCGCTCCTTGATCTCGCTGGCCATCAATTCACGACCTTCGGTCAGCACCTGGTCCATGGCGGTGGAACCGACCACGTGACGCAGTGCACTTTCGGTTGCGTGTTGCAGGCTGATTTCCGGCTGATCAACGTTCAGCACGAAGTCCTGCAGGTTGCTGATCTTGTACTGCACGGTCAGCGGCACTTCGACGATGTTCTCGTCTTCGGTCAGCATCTGGCCCTGCTTGGTATAGGCACGCTCACGCGTGACGTTTTCCATGTACTTCTTGTCGATCGGGGGGAAGTAGATATTCAGGCCCGGGCCGACAGTCTCGTAGTACTTGCCGAAGCGCAGCACCACGGCCTGCTCCTGCTCGTCCACGACATAAACCGCGCTGTACAGCCACACGGCTGCGAGCACGACAAGACCCAGGCCCAGCAGGCCATAGCCACCGCCCTTGCTTGTGCGACCGCCGTCGTCACCACCACGTTTTTTCCCACCACCGAACAACCCATTCAGGCTTTCCTGCAGCTTTCGGAAGGCCTCGTCGAGATCCGGTGGCCCCTTGCGGTCGCCATTATTGCGGCGCTTACCACCCCAAGGATCCTGATTATTCGAGTTGCCACCCGGCTCATTCCAAGCCATAGCGCTCTCCATCTGATAAAGCAAAGACGCACCCACGGCGCGCCGACCAATGCTACAGAATGCCTGCTACTGCGGCACAACCGCTTTCGGAGGCTTTTATTGCAAAGTGTGTTGTTCGATGAACTCCGTCGGCACCACACCTTCACGGCTGACCAGCCGATTCAGCTCCGAGCGCGGCAATCGAACGGCCAGCAAGCTGACACCTTCTTCGTCGTATTCTTCTTTCTGTACGGCGCCCAGCTCGAAAAACTGTGCACGCAGTCGAGCAAAACGCTGAGGCAAGCGCAAGGTGCCGACAAACAAATCGCTGCCCAGCAACTCGGCAATGGCTTGTTCAAGCAATTCCAAACCACTGCCATCGCGCGCCGACAGCCAGACCCGCTGGGGCTTGCCGTCTTCATCACGCTGAATTTGTGGCTCAACGCCTTCAAGCAAATCGAGTTTGTTATAGACCTCGAGGATCGGCAAGTCCTGTGCACCAATCTCGCCCAGCACCACCATCACCTGCTCGATTTGCAACATGCGATCCGGTTCGGCCGCATCGATCACGTGCAACAGCAGGTCGGAATTGCTCGACTCTTCGAGCGTAGACCGAAACGCCTCGACCAGCTTGTGAGGCAAGTGACGAATGAAACCCACGGTGTCGGCCAGGACAATCGGCCCCAGGTCGTCCAGTTCCAGACGGCGCAAGGTCGGGTCGAGGGTGGCGAACAGTTGGTCGGCCGCGTACACGTCCGATTTCGTCACGTTATTGAACAGGGTGGATTTGCCGGCGTTGGTATAGCCCACCAGGGAAACGGTAGGGATGTCCGCCCGCATGCGGCCGCGACGCGATTGCTCACGCTGGCTGCGCACTTTTTCCAGGCGACCCTTGATCTGACGCAGGCGAACCCGCAGCAGACGGCGGTCGGTTTCCAGCTGGGTTTCACCCGGACCGCGCATGCCGATACCGCCACCCTGACGCTCAAGGTGAGTCCAGCCGCGAACCAGCCGGGTGCTCATGTGGTCAAGCTGGGCCAGTTCGACCTGGAGCTTGCCTTCATGGGTACGGGCGCGTTGGGCGAAAATATCGAGAATCAGACCTGTACGGTCGATCACGCGACACTCGAAAACACGTTCGAGGTTACGTTCCTGACTAGGCGTGAGGGTGTGATTGAAGATCACCAGATCGGCTTCTTCAGCATGGACCAGGTCGCGCAGTTCCTCGACCTTGCCGCTGCCGATCAGGAATTTGGCGGTTGGCCGATGACGCGGTACGTTAAAAAACGCAACGGTCTCGGCGCCGGCCGAATTTGCCAACTCCTGAAACTCCTGCGGATCTTCGCGCGCCTCAGGGTCCTGTCCATCCAAGTGAACGAGGATTACTCGCTCACCACCACCGTGGCGCTCAAAGAACAAAGGAGACTCCTATCAGGCGTTACCTGGCTCAGCGTCACCCTGTTCGGTATCAGTTGCGCTAGGCAGACGGATAGGACGAACGGGAACGACTGTCGAGATAGCGTGCTTGTAAACCATCTGGCTGACGGTATTTTTCAGCAGGATCACGAACTGGTCGAACGACTCGATCGTGCCTTGCAGCTTGATCCCGTTGACCAGGTAGATGGAAACCCCCACTTTCTCTTTACGTAAAGTATTCAAGTAAGGGTCTTGTAGCGAATGCCCTTTTGACATGTGCCGCACTCCTTTAAGGATCAATAATAAAATTCGGAAAATAGATAGCTTATGGCCGTCACACCCCCAAGGATAGACGGCAATTGCAAGGACTCAGCTCAATATGGAGACCGTTCCCAAGTATTTCAAGGCGCGTGACAGATTGTCGCTGTCCAGGCTGTCCAGCCAGTGCAAATCGCTCCAGCTGCGCAACCAGGTGAACTGGCGTTTCGCCAATTGGCGCGTGGCAATGATGCCGCGCTCCTGCATTTCGGCTGACGTCAGCTTGCCATCCAGATGATCCCAGACTTGGCGGTAGCCAACAGCACGTATCGACGGCAACCCAGCATGCAGGTCACCTCGGGAACGCAGTGCTACGACCTCATCCACAAACCCCTGTTCCAACATAATTGTGAATCTTTGTGCAATTCGTTCATGCAGCACCTGACGATTTGCCGGAGCAATGGCCAGATTCGCCACAGTATAGGGTAATACTGCCTGTCCAGACGCGCCTGCGTCAGCACTTTGCGCAGTTTGTTTCAGCCGATGTTCAGTCATTGTCTGGCCGCTGACCCGCCAGACTTCCAGGGCGCGAGTGAGTCGCTGCGGGTCATTGGGATGAATGCGCGCCGCCGACACCGGGTCAACCGCCGCCAATTGGTCGTGCAGGGCTTGCCAGCCAAGGCGTGCAGCCTCTTCCTCGAGTTCGGCGCGAACCTGCGCGTCGGCCGGCGGCATATCCGCCAGACCTTCCTGCAACGCCTTGTAGTAGAGCATCGTGCCGCCCACCAGCAGCGGAATATTGCCCCGCGCGGTGATTTCGGCCATGGCGGCCAAGGCATCGGTGCGAAAATCTGCCGCAGAATAGCTCTCGGCCGGGTCGATAATGTCGATCAGCTTATGCGGATACTCGGCCAGCAGCGCTTTTGAAGGCTTGGCCGTGCCGATGTCCATGTCCCGGTAAACCAGGGCAGAGTCGACACTGATCAGCTCGCACGGCAACACCTTGGTCAGCTCGATGGCCAGGTCAGTCTTGCCGGCAGCCGTGGGGCCCATCAGGAAAATTGCGGGGGGCAAGGCGCTCATCAACGGCCGCGCAAGAACAGTTTGTCCAGATCGTCCAGGCCCATTTGGGTCCAGGTCGGTCGGCCGTGGTTGCATTGTCCGCTGCGCTCGGTGTTTTCCATGTCGCGCAGCAAACCGTTCATTTCTGGCAAGGCCAGCCGGCGGTTGGCGCGGATCGCGCCGTGGCAGGCCATGGTGCCGAGCAGTTCGTTGATGTGTGCCTGGATGCGGTCACTGGTGCCGTATTCCATCAGGTCCGCGAGTACGTCGGCGACCAGA
Source organism: Pseudomonas sp. TWRC1-2 (assembly GCF_049896685.1). Lineage (NCBI taxonomy): Bacteria > Pseudomonadati > Pseudomonadota > Gammaproteobacteria > Pseudomonadales > Pseudomonadaceae > Pseudomonas > Pseudomonas sp. TWRC1-2. The sequence goes on from NZ_JAFCUU010000005.1 coordinate 176,408, forward strand.
CGGTTAGCTTCAGCTTGTTTGAGCAGCGCAGGAATCTGGCGGATCGCCAGGGTTTCCGGGCCCAGGCGCTGCAACTCGAACCCCAGTTTCTGGAACACGCTGTGGTGCTCCTCAGCGCAATCGGCTTCACGCTGGCTGACGGCCAGGGATTCGGGCACCAGCAATGGCTGGCCGCTGAGGCCTTCGCTGGCCATGGCGATCTTCAAGCGCTCGTACATGATCCGCTCATGGGCGGCGTGCATGTCCACCAGCACCAGGCCGTGGGCGTTTTCCGCCAGAATGTAGATGCCCTTGAGTTGCGCCAGCGCATAGCCCAGCGGCGGGATATCACCGCCACCTTCTGGCAACGCGACAGCAGTGGGCTCGGCCCCCGGCAGCGGCGCGAAAAACTCGCGATAGGCCGCCTGGGCTTCTGCCACCGGCACTGCCGACTGCGGACGCGGCGTGTATTGATACTGATAACCCGCGCCCGCCCCGGAACCCGGCGCCGTGTAAGCAGCCTGAGGCGGTGGCGATTGCAGCAGGTTGGCCGCCAGGCTCATTTCGCCCTGAGGGCCGAACTCACCGGCTTCCGGGCCGCTCGGCCGCACAACGGCCGTCACGATCGGCGCAGACAGCTGATCATCCGGGCGCACATCGCCCAGGGCGCGGTGCAAGGTGCCATAAAGGAAGTCATGCACCATGCGCCCGTCACGGAAGCGCACTTCGTGTTTGGTCGGGTGCACGTTGACGTCGACCACCGACGGATCGACTTCAAAAAACAGTACAAACGTAGGATGCCGCCCGTTGAACAGCACGTCGCGGTAGGCCTGACGCACCGCGTGAGCCACCAGCTTGTCGCGCACCGCGCGGCCATTCACAAAGAAATACTGCAAATCCGCCTGACTACGGGAAAAGGTTGGCAAACCCACCCAGCCCCACAGCCGCAAACCATTGCGCTCGATCTCGATCGGCAGCGCCTGCTCCAGGAAACCCGCGCCGCAGATTGCCGACACACGCCGAGCGCGCGCCGCGTCGTCATGGGCTTCGTGCAGACTGAGGATGGTCTTGCCGTTATGGCGCAAGTGAAACGCCACGTCGAAACGCGCCAAGGCCAGACGCTTGATGACTTCTTGCAGGTGATCGAATTCGGTTTTTTCGGCCTTGAGGAATTTGCGCCGCGCCGGGGTATTGAAGAACAGGTCGCGCACTTCCACCGAAGTGCCCACCGGGTGCGCCGCCGGCTGAACCCTGGGCGCCATGTCGCGGCCTTCGGTTTCCACCTGCCAGGCCTGCTCGGCGCTGCGGGTGCGCGAAGTCAGGGTCAGGCGCGCCACCGAGCTGATAGACGCCAGCGCCTCACCGCGAAAACCCAGGCTCATCACCCGTTCAAGGTCTTCCAGGTCGCGAATCTTGCTGGTGGCGTGACGCGCCAGGGCCAGCGGCAGGTCTTCGGAAGAGATGCCACTGCCGTCATCGCGCACGCGCAGCAGCTTGACGCCGCCTTGCTCCACGTCGACATCAATGCGCTTTGCGCCGGAGTCGATGCTGTTTTCCAGCAGCTCCTTGATCACCGACGCCGGGCGCTCAACCACCTCGCCCGCGGCAATCTGGTTGGCCAGGCGTGGGCTGAGCAGCTCGATGCGCGAGCCACTGTTCAAGACTGATTCGCTCATTACTGCGCCGCCAATTCGGTGCCAGGGATGGTCAACACCTGGCCGACTTTCAACTCATCAGTCTTCAGGTTATTGGCGCTGCGCAAGGTAGCGGCCGACACCTGAAAACGCACGGCCAGCATCGCCAGGGTGTCGCCAGGCTGCACGCGATGGTCACGTGGGCCCTGGGCGATTTTCCCGGAGTCACGCAGCCACGCGATATAGGTGCCCGGTGGCGGGTTCTGCTGGAAGAACTGGCGAATGCCGGCGCTGATCGAGCGCGCCAACGCCTGCTGGTGGCTGGCGCTGGCCAGCTTCGAGGCTTCGTTGGAGTTGGAGATAAACCCGGTTTCGACCAGGATCGACGGAATGTCCGGCGACTTCAACACCATGAACCCCGCCTGCTCCACGCGCTGCTTGTGCAGCGAGGTCACACGACCGATGTTGCTCAGGACCTTCTGGCCGACGTTCAAGCTGGAGGTCAGCGAGGCGGTCATCGACAGGTCGAGCAGTACGCCGGCGAGCATTTTGTCTTTGTCGTCGAGGGACACGTTGCCAGCCCCGCCGATCAAGTCGGAACGGTTTTCGCTGTCCGCCAGCCAACGCGCGGTCTCGGACGTGGCGCCGCGATCCGACAGGGCAAACACCGAAGCGCCGAAGGCAGCAGCCGATGGCGCGGCGTCGGCGTGGATCGACACGAACAGGTCGGCGCCCTTCTTGCGAGCGATTTCGGTACGGCCACGCAAAGGAATGAAGTAGTCGCCGGTACGGGTCAGCTCGGCGCGATAGCCTTTCATGCCACTGACCTGACGTTGCAGTTCACGGGCGATGGCCAGCACCACGTCTTTTTCATGCTGGCCGCGCGAGCCGGAGGCGCCCGGGTCTTCACCGCCGTGACCGGCGTCGATCACCACAATAATGTCGCGTTTACCCGCAGGCGCGGGCGGCGGCGGCGGCAGCTTGACCTGAGGCTGCGATGGATTGACCGGCACCGCTGGCACAGTCGCCACGCTTGGCGTCGGCGCAGGCGGCGGCGCGGCATCGGCGGCATTGTCGAACAGGTCGACCACCAAGCGGTTGCCATATTGGGCGTTCGGCGCCAGCACAAAGCTTTTCGGGGTCACCGCCTTTTTCAGGTCGATCACCACTCGCAGGTCGGTTGGCGTGCGCTGCGCCGAGCGCATCGAGGTAATCGGCGTGTTGGCGGTAGAGACTTTCAACGGCGCGGCCAGGGTCGCACCGTTGATGTCGATCACCAGGCGATCAGGCGCCGTGAGGGTAAAGACGCTGTGCTGGACCGGGCCAGACAGGTCAAACACCAGTCGCGTGTTATCCGGCGCTCGCCACAGGCGAACACTTTTCACCTGTGAAGCAGCCAGAGCATTGAAAGTCATTGCCGCAAGCAACACCCCTACGACAGCAACCATCGCGCGAAAGCGCATACCTAACCCCACCAATTTTATTTGAATTCCAGTGCCAGAGCGGCGCACCACGACTCACCGCGCGCGCTCTGGGGCAACAACTTCAGCTGACGTCCGTGGTCATGCGGCGTAATGGTAATGGTCAGGTCCGGCTTTGGCAAAAAGCCTGTGCCTTTATCTGGCCACTCGATCAGGCACAAAGCGTCCTCGTCGAAGTAATCACGGATGCCCATGTACTCCAGTTCTTCCGGATCGACCAGACGATACAGGTCGAAATGGAAGGCGCGAACCTTACCGATCTCGTAGGGTTCGACCAGAGTGAACGTCGGGCTTTTTACCGCGCCCGTGTGGCCCAACCCGCGAATAATGCCGCGTGACAGCGTGGTCTTGCCCGCCCCCAGGTCGCCTTCGAGAAAGATCAGCCCCGCGCCGTTTGTGACTTGGGCAATGCGATTTCCGAACGCAACCATGGCGTCTTCATCGCCCAGAAAAAGCGTTACTTCAGACACGGTGACTGCTCCTCCAGCAATTGACGAATGGCAGGTATCAGGTCGCTCGCAGCCAGCCCGCGACCGAAAGTGCCTTGGCGATCACCCGCCGTGGCGTGCAACCACACCGCCAGGCAGCTGGCTTCATAAGCCGGCATGCCTTGGGCCAGCAACGCGCCGACCAGGCCACTCAGCACATCGCCCAGGCCCGCCGTGGCCATCGCCGGGTGGCCCTGGTCACAGCGCGAAACACGTCCGTCCGGGCTGGCAATCAAACTGCCAGCACCCTTGAGAATAGCCACTGCATTGAATTTCTGGCTCAACGCGCGCGCCACCTTAAGGCGATCGGCCTGAACCTCGGCTGTCTTCATGCCCATCAAGCGCGCTGCTTCGCCAGGATGTGGCGTGATCACCGAGTTGGCCGGCAGGCTGACGCTGCCGGTAGCCAGTTGATTCAAGGCGTCCGCATCCCAGACTTGCGCCTGTTTGGCGTTAGCGGCGACGGATAACAGGCTTTTGCCCCAGGACGCCTCTGCGAGGCCTGGACCGATGACGATCACCGAAATTTTTTCCAGCAGCCCCATCAACTGATTGGCCGAACTCACGCCAACCGTCATGACTTCCGGCAGGCGCGCCAGTGCGGCGGGGACGTGCTCAGGGCGGGTGGCCAGCGAGACCATGCCCGCGCCGCTGCGCAAGGCGCTTTCGGCGCTGAGCAGCGCGGCGCCGCCAAAGCCGTGGTCGCCGCCGATGACCAGCAGGTGACCGAACTGGCCTTTATGGGCATCCGGGGAGCGTGCAGCCAGTTGCGGCAAATGGCCGTGCAACAGCGGCTGTACGTCGGTTATTGCGTGTTTTGTCTGCGGCATGCGTCTTCAAGCTCCGATGTCTGGCAGAATTATACCTATCTCACCTGCGGTTTCCCTCGTCTCATGCCTGCCATCACCACCGATCTGCCCGCCCTCGCCCAATCGATCAAAGACTGGGGCCGCGAGCTGGGCTTTCAACAAGTCGGCATCAGCGGCCTGGACCTGGCCGAGCATGAACAGCACCTGCAACGTTGGCTCGACGCGGGCTACCACGGCGAGATGGACTACATGGGCGCCCATGGCAGCAAGCGCTCGCACCCCGATGAACTGGTGCCGGGCACGCTGCGCGTGGTCTCGCTGCGCATGGATTATCTGCCAGGCGACACCCAAATGGCGCAGTTGCTGGCCAAGCCAGAAAAAGCCTACATATCCCGTTACGCCCTCGGCCGCGATTACCACAAGCTGATCCGCAAGCGCGTGCAGCAACTGGCCGATCGCATTCAGGCCCAGATCGGCCCGTTTGGCTTTCGCGCGTTTGTCGACAGCGCGCCGGTGCTGGAAAAAGCCATCGCCGAGCAGGCCGGTCTCGGCTGGATCGGCAAAAACACCCTGGTGCTCAATCGCAAGGCCGGCAGCTATTTCTTCCTCAGCGAGCTGTTTGTCGATTTGCCACTGCCGGCAGATCCGCCTCACGCCACCGAGCACTGCGGCCGCTGCACTGCTTGCCTGGATATCTGCCCCACCAACGCGTTTGTCGGCCCCTATGTACTGGACGCGCGACGCTGCATTTCCTACCTCACCATCGAGCTCAAAAGCTCGATTCCTGAAGACCTGCGCCCGCTGATCGGCAACCGCGTGTTCGGTTGCGATGACTGTCAGATCGTTTGCCCGTGGAATCGTTTCGCCCGACCTACCGACGAAGGCGATTTCAAGCCTCGGCACAACCTGGATAACGCCGAGCTGGCCGAATTGTTTATGTGGGACGAGGATAAATTTCTCAGCAGCACCGAAGGTTCGCCACTACGCCGCGCCGGTTATGAACGCTGGCTGCGCAACCTGGCCGTGGGCCTGGGCAATGCGCCGTCGAGCATTCCAGTGCTTGAAGCCTTGAAGGCGCGCCGGGATTACCCATCGGACTTGGTGCGCGAACACGTCGAGTGGGCACTCAACCAGCACGCTACGCGCTAGTGCACGTCGTCGTTGTAGACGAACTTGGGCATTTCCCAGTGAAAACGGATGGCCAGCAGGCGCAACAGAAAGCCGCTGAACAAGGTCAGCAGAATTGCTTGCTCGCTGGGCAACTGCAGATAAAGGCAGAGCATGTAGAACCAGGCGGCAAGGAACGACACGCTGGCGTACAGCTCGCGGCGGAAGATCAGCGGGATGTCGTTGCAGAAAATATCCCGCAGGATGCCGCCGAATACGCCAGTGATCACGCCGCTGACTGACGCCACCAACATGCCGTGGCCCATTTCCAGGGCGGTCATGCAGCCGATCAAGGTGAACGCCACCAGGCCCACGGCGTCCAGCGCCAGGAACAGTGAACGCAGGTGGCGCATCAACGGTGCGATAAAAATCGTCACCAACGCAGCGACGGAGGTCAGCACCAGGTATTCCGGGTGTTTGACCCAGGTCAACGGGTAATGCCCAAGCAACACATCGCGCATCGAACCACCGCCCAATGCCGTGACGCAAGCAATCAGCACCACCCCAAACCAGTCCATGCCACGCCGCCCTGCGGACAGCGCGCCGGTCATGGCTTCGGCGGTGATGGCGATGAGGTAGAGCATCAACAGCATGATGGCGATCCTTGCAATGAGGCGCGCAGTCTAATCATTTGGTGATGGCACCAAAAGGGGGCGCCAGGCGAAAGACCGCGTCAACAGCATCGCAGGCAAGCCAGCTCCCACACTTGAAGTATTCACACATCAAAATGTGGGAGCTGGCTTGCCTGCGATGGCGCCGGGCTAGGCGCCACAGATTCAAGCCTTGATGAAATGCTTACGGTAATGCTGCAGCTCAGCAATCGACTCGCGAATGTCATCCAACGCCAAATGCGTGCTGCCTTTATGGAAGCTGTCTTTGACTTCCGGCGCCCAGCGCGCGGCCAGCTCTTTGAGGGTCGACACATCCAGGTTGCGGTAGTGGAAGTAGCTTTCCAGCGCTTTCATGTGCGTATAAAGGAAGCGGCGGTCCTGGCAGATGCTGTTGCCGCAGATCGGCGACTTGCCCTTGGGCACCCATTTTTCCAGGAAGGCGATGGTTTCAGCTTCGGCGTCGCGCATGCTGATGCGGCTGTCTCGCACCCGCTGGGTCAGGCCGGAGTTGCCGTGGGTGCGCGTGTTCCATTCATCCATGGTGGCAAGGACGGCGTCGCTGTGGTGAATGGCGATCACCGGACCTTCGGCCAAGGTGTTGAGATTGCTGTCGGTGACAATCGTCGCCATCTCGATGATGACGTCGGTGTCGGGGTTCAGACCGGTCATTTCCAGATCGATCCAAATCAGGTTCTGTGGGTTTTGCATGGCTTGATTCTCTTGGCACCTTGGCGTAGCTGCGCAGTTTAGCAGGCAGGGGCGTGCTAGACTCGCGACCGTTTTACCTAACTTTTGCATTATCGACACGGAACACCCATGGCCAAACGCCAGCTCAATCGTCGCCAAAACTGGCGCATCGAAAAGATCCAAGGTGAACGCGCAGCTCGCGCCGCCAAACGTGAATCCTCCGCCGTTGAGGCGCTCGAGGGCGGCGACCTGGGCCCCGAACAGACGGGCCTGGTGATCGCGCACTTTGGTGTGCAGGTCGAAGTCGAGGCGCTGGAAGGCGAACTCGCAGGCTCTGTTTCCCGCTGCCACTTGCGCGCCAACCTGCCTGCGCTGGTGACCGGCGACAAGGTCGTGTGGCGCGCCGGCAACCAGGGGATCGGCGTGATCGTCGCCCAGCTGCCCCGCACCACCGAATTGCGTCGCCCTGACAGCCGCGGCCAGCTCAAGCCGGTGGCCGCCAACGTCGACATGATCGTGATCGTGTTCGCGCCGCTGCCCGAGCCGCATGCCAATCTGATCGACCGTTACCTGGTCGCGGCCGAGCATGCCGGCATTCGCCCGCTGTTGCTGTTGAACAAGTTCGACTTGATCGACGAGCAAAACGCCCCGGCGCTCAACGCGCTGCTGGCGGTCTACCGCACGCTGGGTTACCCGGTGCTGGAAGTCTCGGCGCATCACGGCAATGGCATGGAACAGCTGCAACAGCAGTTGGACGGGCGCATCAGTGTGTTCGTCGGCCAGTCGGGCGTGGGCAAGTCGTCGCTGGTCAACAGCTTGCTGCCAGAAGTCGACACACGCGTGGGCCCGCTGTCGGAACTGTCCGGCCAGGGCACCCACACCACCACCACCGCGCGGTTGTTCCACTTCCCCGGCGGCGGCGAACTGATCGACTCCCCAGGCATCCGTGAATTCGGCCTCGGCCACGTCAGCCGTGCCGATGTGGAAGCGGGTTTCATCGAGTTCAACGACCTGATCGGCACCTGCCGCTTCCGCGACTGCAAACACGACCGCGAACCGGGCTGTGCACTGCTCAAGGCGCTGGAAGATGGTCGCGTTCAGCAACAGCGCATGAACAGCTATCGGTCGATTATTGCGAGCTTGCCCGAGAGCAGTTACTGACCCGTTGTGGCGAGCCCGCTTGTTGTGGCGAGCGGGCTCGGCCCGCGTTGGGCTGCGAAGCAGCCCAAAACCTACACCCTCGGTTTGTCTGACAAGGCGCAGTGAGTGTGCTGGGGCTGCTGCGCAGCCCAACGCGGGGCAAGCCCGCTCGCCACAATCGCTCTGTTACGACCCAGGCGCAGTAGGATCTTTCACCCCACCATCATCAAACAGGTTCAGCTTCTGCCGCAGCTCGTGGGCCGGCAGCGGCTCCTGCCCTGGCGGAATCGCGTTCGGGTCGGCCGGCACTTCGCCCGGTGCGCCCTCGCCTTGGGCCGGTGCCGCCGGCGCTGCGCCCTGATCGCCTTCGATCGCACGCTGGGCCTTTTTGGTCAGCACGACAATATCAATCCGACGGTTGATCGGGTTGAACGGGTCTTTAGGATCAAACAGCTGCGACGACGCAAAACCCACCACGCGCGCCACTTGCGGGTCCGGGTAGCTGCCCGCTACCAGCGCACGGCGGGCGGCGTTGGCGCGGTTGGCCGAGAGTTCCCAGTTGCCGAAGTCACCCTGGCCCGCATACGGCTTGGCGTCGGTGTGGCCGCTGATGCTGATCTTGTTCGGCACCGCCTTGATGGTGTCAGCCATGGCCAGCAGGATGTCTTCAAAGTACGGTTTCAGACGCGCGCTGCCGGAGTCGAACATCGGCCGGTTGGCGGCGTCGGTGATCTGGATGCGCAAGCCTTCCGGCGTGATCTCGAAAGAAATCTGATCCTTGAACTTCAGCAACTGCGGGTTCTCTTCAACCTTGGTCTGCAGTTCCTGCAGCAACAATTCCAGGCGTTCCTGCTCGACCTGCTCGGCCATCGATTCGACGGTGTCGCGCTCGATCGGGATTTTTTCCTGCGGCGCTTCGGTCTTGACCTCCGGGTTGATGGTGCGCTCAGGCGCCAGCTGCGGCGAGCCGCCCAGGTCAATCACAAACGGTGTGCCGCTTTCCGAAAAGCCAATCGGGTCTTTGAAGTAACCGGCGATGGCGATCTTCTGTTCGGGCGTGGCGGTGGACATCAGCCACAGCACCAGGAAGAACGCCATCATCGCCGTGGCAAAGTCGGCGAAGGCGATTTTCCAGGCGCCGCCATGGTGCCCCGCAGCGAAGCGCTTGACGCGCTTGATGATTATCGGCTGGTTGTTTTCCATGACTTAGCGACCGCGAACCGCTTGTTCCAGCTCGGCAAAACTTGGGCGATGTTTCGGGTACAGCACCTTGCGCCCGAACTCCACTGCCAGCGATGGCGGCATGCCGGACGCCGAAGCCACCAGGCAGGCCTTGATCGCTTCGTACAAATTCACTTCTTCCTTGGCATCGTGCGCCAGGGAAGTGGCCAGTGGGCCGAAGAAGCCGTAAGCGGCGAGAATACCGAAGAAGGTACCCACCAGGGCCGCGCCCACGTGCATACCGATGGCCTTCTGGTCGCCTTCGCCCAGGGAAGCCATGGTCACCACGATGCCGAGTACCGCCGCGACGATACCGAAACCGGGCATGCCGTCGGCAACGCCGGTCACGGCGTGGGACGGATGCTCCAGCTCTTCCTTAAGGCTGAACAGCTCCATGTCGAACAGGCCTTCCAACTCGTGCGGCGCCATGTTGCCGGAGGACATGATGCGCAGGTAATCGCAGATGTAGGCAGTCATGCGCTCATCTTTGAGCACCGCCGGGTACTTGGCGAAAATGGGGCTGGCGGCGGCGTCTTCGATGTCGCCCTCGATGGCCATCATGCCTTCGCGACGACTCTTGTTGAGGATCTCGTAAATCAGTCCCAGCACTTCCAAATAAAAGGTGTGGGAGAAGCGTGAGCTGAACATGCCCAGCGACTTCTTGATCACGTGCATGGTCATGTAGCCGGGGTTGGCCTGCAGGAATGCGCCAAACGCGGCACCGCCGATGATCAACACTTCGAAGGGCTGGATCAGCGCGGCAATTTTACCGTGGGACAGGACGTACCCACCGAGCACACTTGCGATGACGACGATGATGCCGATAATTTTAGCCATAGGAGATTGGTACTTGCGCCGTCGGGTTCATGGACATATTGGGTGAAGCTGAAAACTCTTGTTCTACTTATCGGCAAAACTGCGCCAGACTATAGCCCGTTAAGGCGAAAAGCCAATTCGGCCCGTTCCGGGCGTGTAGAACGCAAGTGATGATCGCGCCCCAATCATGGCTAATGAAACGACAGCTCCAACGACAAAACCCACTACCCTCGCGGCTTGGATAAAGCGCCTGGACGATGTGCTGCTGCCTGTTCCTCAGGCTAGTCACGAACGCGTGTGCAAGGCCATCCGCGATAGCCGTAGTTCTTTACGGGATATTGCCGAGCTGATGCAACACAGCCCGGCGCTGGTGCTCAGCGTGATGCGCGAGGCCAACGGCCAGGCCCATGGCAGCCTGTCAGGGCCGGCGGAAAACCTCGAAGTGGCGCTCAACCGCCTCGGCCTCAAACGCGCCGAGGAGTTGCTGGCGCGCCTGCCCTCGGTGCCGGAAAAAGACATTCCGGTGGCCCTGCGCCAACTGCTGCTGGTGAGCCAGCACGCCTCCCAGCAAGCCAACGGTTTGTTCGCCAGCCGCCTCGCGCGGTTGTGGCAAGACATTCATTGGGGCAGCCTACTGTTTCTGTCGCCGCTGTGGCCGATGGCCGTCGCCTACCCCAAGCTTCTGGAAGAATGGGAACTGCGGGTGATCCACAAAGGCCAGTCGGCACACAAGGTCGAACAGGCATTGTTCGGCGTGCGCCTGCTGGACTTGTGCCGCGGCTTGACCGAAGCCTGGCACCTGCCGATCTGGGTCTCCCAAGGCTACAGCCTGCTGCTGACCGAACAGCGCTTGCTGGTCAAGGCGCTGCACATCGCCCGTGAAGACGACGCGCTGCGCCAACAGCAATTGCTCGACGCCGAACCCAACCTGCGCCGCTGGCTGAACCAGCCGGCCAACACTGTGCTGCTGGCCAACGGCCTGGCGATGTCGGCGCAGGAATCCTGGACCTGCCCGCACACCGAGCGCTGGCAGTACCTCACCGCGCTGTACCTGCAAGAGCCGCTGAGTGACGTGCAGCAGCAGGTTCACCAGCAAGCGGTGACCAGCGCACGCACGACCTTGATGCCTGACCTCTGGCACCCGGCGTTGTCGCTGATCTGGCCGTGGCATGTGCAGAAAATCCATCGCGGCCTGTTGCCGGCGCCGCCGCCCACTGCCGAAGCACTCGCCGTGTGGCGCAAGCGTTGCACCGAGCTGCTGGTCGAACCGAGCCGTTTTGCCAATGCCATGCACCTGACCACCTGTGCCCGAGAAGCCTTGGTCGCCAGTGGCATGCAGCGCGTCTTGTTGTTCATGGCGGACCGCGCCTTGAGCACCTTGCGCGTGCACCAGGCCGACGGCTTGCCCAAGGACGCGGCGAACCTGAGCCTGGATGTGGTCAACAGCACGCTGCTGCAGCGCCTGCTGGAAAAGTCTGCCCAGGTACGCCTCACGCCAGACAATCACGCACAGTTCTCGGCCTTGCTGCCGCCGATCCTGCGCCGCCTGTTCAATGGCGAACACCTGTTGCTGCGTTCCTTGAGCTGCAACGGCAAGGTCGTGATGCTGATGGTCGCCGATCAGGGCGGCGGGCCGTTCTCGGAAACCACCGTGCAGGCCTTCGGCAAAACCGCTCAATGCATCGAGAAAGCGCTGCACAGCTTTACCAACCGCAGCGCTTGATGCTTGCGCTACAATCGCCCTCTTTTATCGCCAACAATTGTGCCCAGGAGACCTCACATGCCTGACTTCTCTGGCTTGCCGCTGGTGATCGAGTCCAGCGACCTGCTCGGTCAACTGGATGCCGAACACCTGATTCTGGTGGACCTCACCAGTGCCGCCCGCTACGCCGAAGGGCATATCCCCGGCGCGCATTTCGTTGACCCCAAGCGCACCCAACTGGGCCAGGCGCCCGCACCCGGTTTGCTGCCGCCCAAGGCCGACCTCGAAAAACTGTTCGGCGAACTGGGCCACACCCCGGATGCGACCTACGTGGTCTACGACGACGAAGGCGGCGGCTGGGCCGGGCGCTTCATCTGGATGCTCGACGTGATCGGCCACCAGAAATACCACTACCTGGACGGCGGCCTGCTGGCCTGGCTGGAAGAGAAATACCCAGTTTCCACCGAAGTGCCCGCCCCCGTCGGCGGCCCTGTCAGCCTCACGCTGCATGACGGCCCCACGGCCACTCGCGAATACCTGCAAAGCCGACTCGGCGCAGCCGACCTGGGTATCTGGGATGCCCGCGGCCCCCTGGAATATTCCGGCGAGAAAGTGCTCGCCGCCAAGGGCGGACACATCCCCGGCGCGGTGAACTTCGAATGGACCGCCGGCATGGACAAGGCGCGCAACCTGCGCATCCGCCGCGACATGCCGCAGATCCTCGAAGACCTCGGGTTGACCAAAGACAAAGAAATCATCACCCACTGCCAGACTCACCACCGCTCTGGCTTCACCTACCTGGTGGCCAAGGCGCTCGGTTATCCGCGAGTCAAAGGTTATGCCGGTTCCTGGGGCGAATGGGGCAACCACCCCGACACCCCCGTTGAGATTTAAGGTTTAAGGACAGTTAATGAAAAAGCAGTTGTTTATCCTCAGCCAGTACTTGCTGCCGCACCACTTGCTCTCGCGACTGGCCGGCTGCATCGCCGAGTGCCGCGTGCGCTGGTTCAAGAACGCCTTCACCGCCTGGTTCGCCAAGCGCTACCAGGTGGACATGTCCCAAGCCCTGGTTGAAGACTTGACCGCCTACGAGCATTTCAACGCCTTCTTCACCCGCGCCTTGAAAGACGGCGCGCGCCCGCTGGATCAAACCCCGGGCGCGGTACTCAGCCCGGCCGACGGCGCCGTCAGCCAGCTTGGCCCAATCGAACACGGCCGCGTGTTCCAGGCCAAGGGCCACAGTTTCAGCGTGCTGGAATTGCTGGGCGGCGATGCAGCATTGGCTGCACCGTTTATGGGCGGTGATTTCGCCACTATTTATCTGTCGCCAAAGGACTACCACCGCGTGCATATGCCGCTGGCCGGCACGCTTCGCGAGATGGTCTACGTGCCGGGTCGGATTTTCTCGGTCAACCAGACCACCGCCGAAAACGTGCCTGAGCTGTTTGCCCGTAACGAACGTGTTGTCTGCCTGTTCGACACCGAACGCGGCCCGATGGCTGTAGTGTTGGTAGGTGCGATGATCGTCGCGTCGATTGAAACCGTATGGGCCGGGCTGGTGACGCCGCCAAAACGCGAGCTGAAAACCTTCCGCTACGACGAGGCTGCACGCGCACCGATTCACTTGGAGAAAGGCGCGGAGCTGGGCCGCTTCAAGCTGGGTTCGACTGCAATTGTGCTGTTCGGGCCGGATCAGGTTAAGTGGGCTGAAGAACTGGTGGCGGGTACGCCGGTGCAGATGGGCCAAGGCATCGCCGCGCCTAAAGCCTGACACCGAACCCCATGTGGGAGGGGGCTTGCCCCCGATAGCTGTTTTTCAGTCAACTCATCTGGTGACTGACTCATCGCAATCGGGGGCAAGCCCCCTCCCACATTTTTAACTAGGTTTTGCCAGTTACAGCTGACCGTCGCGGTCGCGCAAGCCCAGCAGGTACAACACGCCATCCAGCCCTAATGTCGAGATCGCCTGCTTGGCCGATTGCTTGACCAGCGGCTTGGCGCGGAACGCCACACCCAAGCCGGCAATCGCCAGCATCGGCAAGTCATTGGCGCCGTCACCGACCGCAATGGTCTGTTCCAGACGCAAACCTTCCTTATGGGCCAATTCCCTCAGCAGATCCGCCTTGCGCTGCGCGTCGACAATCGGCTCCACCGCCACGCCCGTCACCTTGCCATCCACCACTTCCAGCTCGTTGGCGAACACATAGTCGATGCCCAGCTTGGCCTGCAGTTGCTTGGCGAAGTAGGTGAAGCCACCTGACAGGATTGCGGTTTTGTAGCCCAAGCGCTTGAGTTCGGCGAACAAGGTTTCGGCGCCTTCGGTCAGGCGCAGCGAGGCGCCGATCGAGTCCAGCACACTCACATCCAGGCCTTTGAGCAGCGCCAGGCGCTCCTTGAAGCTGGCACGGAAATCCAGCTCACCGGCCATGGCGCGCTCGGTGATTTCAGACACTTGCTCGCCCACACCGGCAGCCTTGGCCAGCTCGTCAATGACTTCGGCTTCAATCAGCGTGGAGTCCATGTCGAACACCGCCAGGCGGCGGTTACGGCGGAACAGCGAGTCTTCCTGGAAGGCGATGTCGACATTCAGCTCCTGAGCCACGCTCAAGAACTCGGCGCGCAGCGCTTGCGGATCCGCCGGTTCGCCGCGCACGGAAAACTCGATGCAGCCCTTGCCCTTGTCGGCTGGCGTATCGAGCGGCATGCGACCCGACAGACGGTCGATATGATCAATATTCAACCCGTACTGGGCAGTAATCGAGCTGACGCGCTGCAACTGCTCGGCGGTGACCTTGCGAGTCAGCAGCGTCACGATGTGGCGTTTTTTGCCCTGGCCGTCGACCCAGTGCTGGTAGTCGGCTTCGGAGACCGGGGTGAAACGCACCTGCTGATCGAGCTTGTACGCCGTAAACAGGATGTCCTTGAGCACCGACGAAGCCTGTTCGGTACTCGGGATTTCCACGAGGATGCCGAACGACAGGGTGTCGTGGATCACCGCCTGGCCGATGTCGAGAATGTTCACACCACCCTGGGCCAGCACACCGGTAATGGCTGCGGTGAGACCCGGTCGGTCAACACCTGTGATGTTTATCAGGACAATTTCGCGCAAAGCGCACCCCCAGGCTGGAAAAAAACCGCATTCTACCCACTTTCAGTGACCATCGGGCACAGCCAGCGCTTTGCCGGTCCCAGGCCTGTCGCTATACTGCGCGTCAACTTCACGGACTAAAGAGCCGAGCTCAAGTGAACCGGCCTACGCCAGTAAAAACCGATAACTTCTTCCTGCTGATCTTCCGGGCACTGCGCCACCGCCGTGTACCGATCGCATTACGCATCGCCAGCCATAACGTGATCCTGGTCGCTCTGGCCCTGGTGATCTATGCCTGCGTGATGGGCTTGCAGTTCAAGCAGGCCATGCACGAGCAAGCCGACGCCCTGGGCGAGAGCCTGACCACTCAGACCGCCACGTCGGCGACTGAGCTGCTGGTGTCCAACGACATTCTCAGCCTCAACGTGCTGCTCAACAACCTGACCAAGAACCCGTTGGTGGCCCACGCCGCGATCTACAGCGTGGACAACCGGATCATGGCCGAAGCCGGGCAACGCCCGAAAAACGGCCTGCTGGGTGAAGCCGAAGGTTTGTATTCGAGCAACATCACGTTTCAGGATGTGAAGGCCGGCCAACTGCGCATCAGCCTGGACATGCAGCAATTCCAGCAGCCGATGACCATCAGCCTGCAAAGCATGGGCATCCTCAGTGCAATCCTGCTGGCATTGGCCCTGGCCTTGAGCTTGCGCCTGGGCCGGCATATCTCCACGCCGCTGATGCAGCTGCGCATCTGGCTGCGCGATATTGACGAACACACCCCGGCCACTGATCGCCAGGATGAGATCGGCGACCTCGCCCGCCAGCTTCACGCCAGCTTCGCTCCAGAACCGGTAGTGCCCGAGGTCGAACCCGAGCCCGAGTACGACGATACCGATTACGACGACGAACCCGAGTTTGAAGTGCGCGACCTGCGTGATCCGGGCTTTGACGAAAGTGCCCCGGTGGCAGGCCTCAAGCCCGCGCCCCGCCAGGTCATCAAGGCTGAGGAAGATGAACTGGATGATGAAGACCCGTTCTCCGACCTGCGCGATACCTCGGCCGGCACCCCGGCGGTTGCGCCTAAGCCTGAACCGGTGAAGAACACCGAGCCTCAGCACAGCGCCGTATTGGCCGTGCAACTGGGCGCCCAGGACCAACTGCGCCGCCTGCCCCGCGCCCGCCTGACGGAATTGCTGGAACGCTACCGCGACTGCCTGGACCAGGCCGCCTCGCTGTATCAGAGCGAACTGCACACCCTGAACGACGGCAGCACGCTGATGCTGTTCCACAGCGAAGACAGCGGCGAAGATTACCTGACCAACGCTATTTGCTGCGGCGAGTTGTTGCGCGCCCTGGGCCATGCCCTGCAGATCGAAGTAGCCGACAGCGGCATCACCTTGCAACTGCAGCTTGGTTTGACCGTGGGCGATGATCTGTTTGGCATGAGCCAGATCGACCTGCTGCTGACTGAAATCGCCCAGGATGCGCTGGCCTTGTCGCAACACAGCCGCAACCTGCTGCTGGTGGAGCGCAAGATCAGCGAAGACACGCTGATTCGCCAACGCGCGCGTATCCGCCCGATTGCCAGCCCTGAAGGCGCCAGCTGTGTGGAACGCTTGATGGAGCCGTATCCGTCGATGCTGGAGCGGCAGTTGGCGCGGATGCATGAGACCCGTACCAAGCCCTGAGGAACACCGCCAAGCCCACTGAGCAGTGGGCTTGTGTGGGTGCGGGTTTGCTCGCGAAGGCGGTGTGTCAGTCGCCAGACTTATCGACTGATCCAACGCATTCGCGGGCAAGCCCGCTCCCACAGTTGATCTTCAGCATGGCTCGAATCGCAGACAAACAAAAAGGCCCGCTGAATAAGCGGGCCTTTTGTTTGTCTGCGATTCAGATCAGAACCTGAACACTTCCATGTCCGTACGAATCGGCGTAGCCATCGGCATCTTCGGCTTTTCCGGCGCTGCGGGCTTGGCCTGAGCCGGGGCTTGCTTGCGCGGTGCCTCGGCAATCGGCGGCTGGTTGGCCAATGGCTTGAGCGCCACCGACAACTGCTGCGCCAGATGCTGCAACAACACGCCCTGGGCCTGGACCTGGGACGCGGTGGTGCCGCTGTGTTCTTCCTGCAAATGCACGATGCGGTTGTCACGCACCTGGCCACGGCGGTCGATCAGACGCCACTGCGCGTCAAGGATGGCCGGCTGCGAGGCGCCCGAGTCGAGCCGCGTAATGGTCAGCAACACCTGCACATCCGGAGTAAAGCCGGTTGGCGCAGGCGCGAGCACCACACGCTGACTGTCCAGATGACCGGCCACCTGGCGCAACATCAGCTGGTTGATGTCGGACGACAAGCTGCCCGCCCAACGGCCATCAGTGGAACCTTGCAGGCTACCATCGTTCTGACGTTGCAGCAGGGTTTCGCGTTGCAGGTAATCGGCAACGACTACCGGGCCAAGCAATACAGCCATGCCAGCGGTTTGCGCCGGCTGAGCTGGACTTCCGCTGTCCAGCTGGTACAGCGACACCGGTTGGTGCGTGCTGCAACCCGCCAGCCCCAAAAGGCCAGCGAGCATCAAAAATAAAGGAAGGCGTGGAGCAGTCATCATCCCATCCAGGTGGCTGCCACAAGGCGAACCACAATGTAATACTAAAAATAACCTAAATACGCTCGGCCACGCCGGCGCTGGAAAGGCCATATCATCCGTGAATATGCTCCATGACTCCAGCGCGAAAGCGCCGATCTACGCGTTAAATCGTAGATCGAGGGCTCTAATACGCCTTAAACCGGCGTTTCGACCAACAAAGCATCCACTCGCTGGAAGCCCCGCGGCAGTTTGTTACCGCGCCGACCACGCTCACCCTTGTAATGTTCCAGGTCGTCAGCACGCAGCGACAGCGTGCGTTTGCCAGCCTGAAGGACCAGGGTAGAGCCTTCCGGGATCACGGCAATGTCGGTCACGTACTCTTCGCGACTGGCCACCCGCTCCCCGGGAATCCCAATAATCTTGTTGCCCTTGCCTTTACCCAGCTGCGGCAAGTCACTGATCTTGAACACCAGCAGACGCCCTTCAGTGGTCACCGACGCCAGCCAGTTGCTCTCGCGGTCTTCCACTGTGCGCGGCAGGATCACCTTGGCGTTGTTGGGCAAGCTCAACAACGCCTTGCCCGCCTTGTTCTTGGCTTGCAGGTCTTCGCCCTTGACCACAAAACCGTAACCCGCGTCGGAAGCGATCACATACAACGAATCATCATCGGGCAGCAGCACGCATTCGAAACTCGCCCCCGGTGGCGGTGTGAGTCGCCCGGTCAGAGGCTCGCCCTGGCCACGCGCTGAAGGCAACGTGTGCGCCGGCACCGAGTAACTGCGCCCGGTGGAATCGATGAACACTGCAAATTGGTTGGAACGCCCGGCAGCCGCGGTCTTGAAGCCATCCCCGGCCTTGTACGAGAGGCCGGTAGCGTCAATATCATGCCCTTTGGCAGAGCGAACCCAACCCTTTTCCGACAGAACGACGGTAATTTTCTCGTTAGGCAACAGCTCGGTTTCTGTCAGCGCTTTCGCTTCTGCGCGCTCGACGATTGGCGAGCGACGGTCATCACCATAGGTTTCGGCATCTTTGATCAGTTCGCTGCGCACCAGCTTCTTGAGCTTGGCTTCGCTGCCCAGCAGCGCTTGCAGCTTGGCTTGTTCCTTGAGCAGTGCATCCTGCTCGTCGCGCAACTTCATCTCTTCCAGGCGCGCCAACTGGCGCAGGCGGGTGTCGAGGATGTAGTCGGCCTGGATCTCGCTCAGCTCGAAACGCGCGATCAGTTCGGCTTTAGGGTGCTCGGCGGTACGAATGATGTGGATCACTTCGTCCAGGTTGAGATAAGCAATCAGCAAGCCGTCCAACAGGTGCAGGCGACGCTCGACCTTGTCGAGGCGAAATTGCAGGCGGCGGCGCACGGTTTGTATGCGGAACTCCAGCCACTCCACCAGCAAGTTGCGCAGGTTCTTCAGCTGCGGCTTGCCGTCCAGGCCGATGATGTTGACGTTGACCCGGTAGCTCGACTCCAGGTCGGTACTGGCAAACAGGTGCTGCATCAGCACTTCGTGGTCGACCCGGCTGTTGGTCGGGATGATCACGATGCGGCATGGGTTCTCGTGGTCGGACTCATCACGCAGGTCAGCGACTTGCGGCAGTTTCGACGGTTTGGCCTGCATCAGCGCGGCGATCTGTTCCAGCACCTTGGCGCCAGACACCTGGTGCGGCAGCGCGGTGACAATAATGTCGCCGTCTTCGATGTGGTACACGGCGCGCATGCGCACCGAACCCTTGCCGGTTTCGTACATCTTCAGCAAGTCGGCGCGCGGTGTGATGATTTCCGCTTCGGTCGGGTAGTCCGGGCCCTGGATATGCTCGCAGAGCTGCTCGACCGTGGCCTTGGGTTCATCCAGCAAGCGTACGCAGGCGGTGGCGACTTCACGCAGGTTGTGCGGCGGCACGTCGGTGGCCATGCCGACCGCGATGCCGGTGGTGCCATTGAGCAGGATATTCGGCAAACGTGCCGGCAACACCAAGGGTTCGTCCAGGGTGCCGTCGAAGTTCGGGCCCCAGTTGGCGGTGCCCTGACCCAACTCGCTGAGCAGCACTTCGGAGTAACGCGACAGGCGCGCTTCGGTGTATCGCATGGCCGCGAAGGACTTAGGATCATCCGGCGCACCCCAGTTACCCTGACCGTCCACCAGCGTGTAGCGGTAGCTGAACGGCTGGGCCATCAGCACCATGGCTTCGTAGCACGCCGAGTCGCCGTGCGGGTGGAACTTGCCGAGCACGTCGCCGACGGTACGCGCCGACTTCTTGTGCTTGGAATCAGCGTCCAGCCCCAACTCACTCATGGCGTAGATGATGCGCCGTTGTACCGGCTTCAGGCCGTCGCCGATATGCGGCAAGGCACGGTCCATGATCACGTACATGGAGTAGTTGAGGTAGGCATTTTCGGTGAAGTCAGCCAGCGACCGGCGTTCTACGCCGTCTAAGCTGTCTGCGAGGATGTCACTCATGCAGGCCTCATCATTGTTTGGTCTGGCGCAGCAGCAATGTGCCGCTGCGCTGGGTAAATTCAAGTTGTTTCAATGCACTCATGCCCAGCAGCACCTGTTCCCCGTCCAAGCCCGGCGCCACGATCGCGCGGACGTCCTGCAGGACGATATCGCCCAGTTTCAGGCGGTCGAGGTGGGTGCGGTAGCCCTGAACACGGCCGTTGGCGGTGCTCAAGGTCACCGGCAGGCCACGTTTAAGCCCGAGGCGGTCGGCCAATTCGGCCGGCACCGCCACATCGGTCGCGCCGGTATCGAGCATAAACTCCACCGGCTGACCATTGATCTGGCCGCTGGCAACAAAATGCCCTTGGCCGTTGCCCAGCAATTTCACTTCGATGTAACCCTCGTGTTGCTGCGAGGTCACCACCGCATTGGGATTTTCCTGACGTGCTTCCCACTGCCCAAAAAACCGCGTAGCCAAAAACAGCCCGGCGCCCCACGCCACAAACATCAGCACACGTCCGGCGCGCTTGCCGGGCGGCTGCCCGCTCATGGCTGGGCGCTCCAGCCGCCGGCAGGCGCGGCGAAACGATAGACCACAGGGCGTTTTTCACCATCGGCACGCGGGCCAAAATTGTTGTCGATCCCCAGCCAGGCGCCCTCTGCATCCACCACCAGGGCTTCGGCCAGGCCGTAGGGCTGGGCATAGCGCCGTTTCGGCATCAGGGTTTCGTCGGCAAACGACCAGCACAGCTCGACTTTGGCGGTGACCGCATCACGCCGGCAAATCTGGAACGCATTGCGCTCCAGGGTAAACAGCTTGCCCTCAAACAGCGCCAGGTCGGCAAAGTCCTTGGACACAGCCTTCGCGTTGGTGAACTGCGCCGGCTGCACTTCCTGGCCAGCCTCGCTCAACAACACACAGGGGCCGTCACAATCCCATACGCTCTGCCCGCGCTTGATCGAGATTAAGCCACGCCGCTCACGCTCGGCCGCCAGCCAAATCTGATTACCGGCAGGATTCACCGCCAGGCCTTCGAACAACGCGTTGAAGTGCAGCAACATGCCACTGGCGCGGGCTTCACGCACCATGCCAGGGGCGATTTTCAACCACTCGGGGGCGCCCGCCATCGGCACTTGCAGCACCGCCGCATGGGCTTCGCTGACAATGTAGCGGTTGCCGGCGGCATCGCAGGTAATGCCTTCAAAATCGAGGTCGCCACCGCGGATGAATGACGCAGCCTTGGTGCGCGAGCGCAAACCCCAGGGCAAACCGGACTCGGGCACCGGCGGCACGTCAATCTTCACGGTTTCGGCCTGCCAGGTCGGCGCACTGATATCGAGTCGGTAAATCTGGTCGTCATCGCGATCGGACACCGTCCACAGCTCTTGGCCACATACCGCCAGGCCCGACAGGTTACCGCCACGCATGCCGTCCACCGGATGCTCGGATATCAGCTTCAGCTCAGCCACGGGCTCGGCGACCACTTGGGCCGCCGCCAACCCGCTCAACATCAGGATCGCCAGGGCGAAACCTGTGCGCATCAGCCCAGAACCTCGGCCAGGTTGCCTTTGGACTCCAGCCAGGCCTTGCGATCCGGTGCACGTTTTTTCGCCAGCAGCATGTCCATCATTTCCGACGTGCCGGCGAAGTCTTCCAGGGTCAACTGCACCAGGCGCCGCGTGTTCGGGTCCATGGTGGTTTCGCGCAGCTGCGGCGGGTTCATCTCACCCAGGCCTTTGAATCGCGTGACCTGTGGCTTGCCGCGTTTCTTCTCGGCGACCAGGCGGTCGAGGATGCCATCGCGCTCGGCTTCGTCCAGCGCGTAGAAAATCTCTTTGCCCAAATCGATACGGTACAGCGGCGGCATGGCAACGTAGACGTGACCGGCATCCACCAATGGGCGGAAGTGCTGGACGAACAGCGCGCACAGCAACGTGGCGATGTGCAAACCGTCGGAGTCGGCGTCAGCGAGGATGCAGATCTTGCCGTAGCGCAGCTGGCTCATGTCGGCCGCGCCTGGGTCGACGCCAATGGCCACGGCGATGTTGTGCACCTCTTGGCTGGCGAGGACTTCGCTGCCATCGACTTCCCAGGTGTTGAGGATCTTGCCGCGCAACGGCAGGATCGCTTGGAATTCCTTGTCCCGCGCTTGCTTGGCAGAACCGCCGGCGGAGTCACCTTCGACCAGAAACAGCTCGGAACGCATTGGGTCCTGCCCGGCGCAATCGGCCAGCTTGCCCGGCAACGCCGGGCCCTGGGTGATGCGCTTGCGCTCGACCTTTTTGCTGGCCTTCAAACGGCGGCCGGCGTTATTGATCGCCAACTCCGCCAGGGCCAGGCCCAGCTCCGGGTGCTCGTTGAGCCACAGGCTGAACGCATCTTTGACCACGCCGGAGACAAACGCCGCCGCTTCACGCGACGACAGGCGTTCTTTGGTCTGACCGGAGAATTGCGGCTCCTGCATTTTCATCGACAGCACGAACGCGATGCGCTCCCACACGTCTTCCGGCGCCAGCTTCACGCCGCGTGGCAACAGGCTGCGGTATTCGCAGAATTCGCGCATGGCGTCCAGCAAACCCTGGCGCAAACCGTTGACGTGGGTGCCGCCCTGGGCGGTGGGGATCAGGTTGACGTAGCTTTCCTGCACGCTGTCGCCGCCTTCAGGCAACCACAGCAGCGCCCAGTCGACGGCTTCTTTATGACCGGCCAGGCTGCCGCAGAACGGCTCGTTGGGCAGGCGTTCGAAGTCGCTGACAGAGTCTTCGAGGTAGGAACGCAGGCCGTCTTCGTAATGCCACTCGACCTTCTCGCCGGTGCCTTTGTCTTCAAAGCTGACCAACAGGCCCGGGCACAGAACGGCCTTGGCCTTGAGCACATGCTTGAGGCGGCTGATGGAGAATTTGGGTGAATCGAAGTATTTCGGGTCCGGCGCGAAGTACACGCTGGTGCCGGTGTTGCGCTTGCCAACGCTGCCGATCACTTCCAGGTCGGTGGCTTTGTAGCCATCGGCGAAGGTCATCTGGTACTCGTTACCGTCGCGCTTGACCTTGACCCTGACCTGCGTGGACAGGGCGTTGACCACGGAAATACCCACACCGTGCAAGCCACCGGAAAACTGGTAGTTCTTGTTGGAGAACTTGCCGCCGGCGTGCAGCTTGGTGAGGATCAGCTCGACGCCCGACACACCCTCTTCGGGGTGGATGTCCACCGGCATGCCGCGACCATCGTCGGACACTTCCAGGGAATGGTCGGCGTGCAAGATGACTTGTACCGACTTGGCATGCCCGGCCAAGGCTTCGTCGACGCTGTTGTCGATGACTTCCTGGGCAAGGTGGTTCGGCCGGCTGGTGTCGGTGTACATGCCTGGGCGTTTACGCACCGGGTCGAGGCCCGAGAGGACTTCGATGGCGTCGGCGTTATAAGAGCTAGCGCTGGGAGTGGCCATGGGGTCTCGTCGTGAGTCGTTCGATTAAAAAGTAACCTGCGGCTTTACAGGGCTGCAAAGTCGAAGGATTGATACTGATCTGCACCAATGCCGGCAAAGCTCAACATCGCCGGCAGTTGCCGGGCGAACCCTTGGTAGCCATGGTCGCCACCGGCCTGGATGCGCAAGGCACAGGCCCGGTAATACTGTTGGGCGAGGCGATAATCCAGGGTTTCATCCCCGGTCTGCAACCACACCTGGTAACGCGCGGCGTCCTGCGGGGCTGGCACTTCCAGTTCGGCCAGGGCCGCAACGTGGTCGTGGGTCAGCTCCCAGGTTTCATCGGTGTAGAGGTTCTTCTGGGTCCCCAGGTAACCGTCAAACATCCGATGCGGGCTGACCGCCGGGTTGACCAGCAGCGCCTTGAGGCCATGGCGTTCGGCAAGATGGGTTGCATAGTAGCCGCCGAGTGAGCTGCCTACCAGCAGCGGCCGCCCCAGCTGCGCAATCGCATCTTCCAATTGAGCAATTGCCTTGCGCGGGTGGTGATGCAGCGCCGGCACGCGCAATTGGTCGGCCAGGCCGAGGCTGTCCATCACGGCGATCAACTGGCTGGCCTTGTTGGAGGCTGGCGCACTGTTGAAACCGTGGATATACAAAATCGAAGCAGACATGCCGGGCTCTCCGTGCGTCAGCCAAAGAGGCGCAGTTTACAGGGATCGGGGTGGTGTGTGAGGCCCCTATCGTCCAGTCAGAGAAGAACCCATGTGGGAGCGGGCTTGCTCGCGAATACGGAGTGTCAGTCAATACATCGGGTGACTGATACACCGCCTTCGCGAGCAAGCCCGCTCCCACATTTTTAATCAGTGTTTGCAGGGCTTAGTAACCGTTGCTGCCGTAATCGATGGTAAACGCGAAGCCTTCGACCCGCTCTACGCCGGTCTCCAACCGCCCGTCGGCGTGCAGGCGCAGCCAGCGGTAACCCGGCGCTTGCTCGCTGACCTTGAAGTCTTCGCTGCCCGGCGCGAACTGAATGCAGGTGGACGGCGACGCCAGCAAGCGCACGCCGTTGCGATCGCGGTCGATCTCCTGATGCACATGGCCCCAGAGCAGCGCCTTGACCTGCGGAAAGCGGTCGAGGACCGCAAACAAAGCCTCCGGGTTGCGCAGGCCGATGGGCTCCATCCACGCACAGCCGATGGGCACCGGATGATGGTGAAAACACACCAGATGATGACGGGCAGGCGCCTCGCTCAAAGCCTGGGCAAGCAATTGCAGTTGCTGATCCTGCAAGTAACCGGGCACCGAGCCCGGAACAGCCGAATCCAGCAAGGTGACGCGCCAGTTGCCAATGTCGACGACCGGTTCCAGCAAATCACTGTGTTCGGCGGCGAGGGCCATGATCTGCGGCTCGTCGTGATTGCCGGGAATCCAGCGCGCCGGCGCGTCGATCTGTCGGGTCAGGTCGCGAAACTGTTGATAAGACTCGATCGTGCCGTCCTGGGACAGGTCGCCGGTGGCCAGCAGCAAATCGATTTGCGGCTGTTGCGAGCGCACCAACCCGATCACTCGCTGCAGGCTTTCGCGGGTGTTCATGCCCAGCAGCGTGCCATCGGCCTCGGCATACAGGTGGCTGTCGGACAGCTGCACCAGCAGCGCTGGCGCATCAGGGTTCACGGTGGATACGCTCGGCAAGGCGCTCTCCCAAGGCAATCACAGAAAAGGACAGGTGGGCGATTATGCTAGGGCAGGACGCAAAGAGGAAAGACGCAGTTCACATCTACCGCACGACTTCAAACTCATGGCCCAGGGCCAGGCAGTGGCTCAGCCATTCACCGAGGAACACATTGAGCTGTGCTTTCTCATCGGGTTGGTGCATGAACACGTTCGGGTAAGGATAGATGCTGCGAAAGCGTCGCGCATGTTCGGCGCTGATCACTTCGGCCATGCGCGCATCGTGGTAGACCTGCACCTCCAACTGCGGCACCGGCAGCCACGGCAGGCTGTGCTCCTGACGCACGCGCAGGGTGGTGGTGTACGGGCAGTTGACGATGACTTCAAGGGTCAGCACGCCAAGCATCTGGTCGCCGTGGGTCACGGCAATGCGCCGCGCCTCGGGGGTGTGGCGCATGTCGGGCAGCAAGCGCATCAGCCGCGCATAGTTGGCCTCGCAGGCGGCTTGCAACCCGATCAGGTCAACGCGATATCGTTCCCGTGCCTTTACTGCCATAACCCCCTCACTTCCGCGCGATTAAGCGCAAGCCATTGCAGGGCGATAATGCTGGCTGCGTTGGAAATTTTGCCGTCACGCACCGCTTGCAGGGCATCTTCGAAAGCCCAGGTGGTGACGCGGATATCTTCTGCCTCTTCTTCCAGTCCATGGACGCCACCGGCCCCGGTGCTGTCGCAACGGCCCAGGTACAAGTGGACAAATTCGGTACTGCCGCCGGGCGATGGGAAATATTTAGTAATCGGCCACAGCGCGGAGAATGTCAGCCCAGCTTCCTCCTCGGCTTCGCGGTGTGCAACCTCCTCAGGTTCTTCATCCTTGTCGATCAGGCCGGCAACCATTTCTATCAGCCACGGGTTGTCGGTACGGCCCATGGCGCCCACGCGGAATTGCTCGATCAGCACCACTTCATCGCGCTGCGGGTCGTAAGGCAACACGCACACCGCGTCATGCCGAACAAAGACTTCACGGTTGATCACCCGGCTCATGCCGCCATCGAATTTCTCGTGGCGCAGTTGCACGCGATCAAGCTTGTAGAAGCCCTTGTAGGCATTGTCGCGCTGAACAATCTCGATTTTGTTCGGCGTCGATTTGGCAATGTCCGTCATATTCTTCCTCGGTTACGCGGGTGCAATTCGCGCCATCCTAACGCGCCCTTGCCACTTGATGCAGCCCCTTTCCAGTTGCCGGGATAGACGGCGGAGGTCAAACTCACTCTAATCAGCTTAGTGGCGAACTGACGGCTCTGTTCGCAGTCGAAGCGCTACTCTTTTTCGCTTTCCATCGATTTCCGAAGGACGCACATGTCGCTTTTAAAAATCGCCTCCGTGGCTTGTATTGCCTTGACCCTGGGTGCCTGCCAGAGCCTGTTCCAGCCCAGCTACCTGAAGCCGCTGGACACCAAATCGGACGCCTCCGAACAGATCAAACCCGGCTGCGGCAGCCCTGACTGCCCGCTGGTGAACATTGATACCGTGCACTTCCCCAGCGAGCCGCAGCTCGACACGATTGTGGAGCAACGCCTGCTGCAAATGACCCGCACCACGCCCGGCGCCAGCGTGCCGCCGACGCTGAATGCCTACCGGGACAAGTTCCTGCGCGAATCGCCAGACCGCAACAGCATGTACTTGCAGGCCAAGGTACGTGACCAGCATGACGGACTGGTGATCATTGAAGTGTCCAGCTACCTGGACACCGGAGCCGCCCACGGTGAACCCGGCCGCGGTTTCATCAACTATTCACGCCTGCAGCACAAAGAGCTGAGCCTGACCGACATGCTGCTGCCAGGCCAGGAACAGGCGTTCTGGAACACCGCGAAAGTCGCCCACAACAGCTGGCTGATCAATTCGCAGATGGACCGCGACCCGGAGTTCGTGAAGAACTGGCCGTTCCAGAAAACCCCGAACGTGGCCTTGACCAGCGACGGCGTGGTGCTCAAGTACAACGTGGCCACCATTGGCCCGTACGCATTGGGGCTGATCGAAATGACCATCCCCTATGCGCGTCTGACGGGCGTGCTCAAGCCTGAACTGATGCCCGCGCGCCACTAAAGACCCGGCCCAGTATCAAATGCAACAGCCCTGCCAGCACCAGTGCCGGCAGGGTCGCGCCGATATCCGGATACAGGTTGGCCAGCACGTGATACGTGGCAATGCCACCCAGCCAGGCCACCAGCGCCGCCCCGTGCAGGTTGCGAACGGGGCCCTGGCCACGGCGGCGCAGAATGAAGTGATCCACCAGCACCACGCCGAACAGCGGCGCGAACACCGAGCCGATCAGCAACAGGAAGTTCTGGTACTGCGCCAACGGCGCGAAGCAGGCGATCAGCGTGCAGATGACGCCGATGGCCAACGCCAGGTGTTCGACCTTCCAACGCAGCAAAATCCCGCTGGAGACTGCCGCCGAGTGAATATCGGCAAAGGCGTTTTCCGACTCGTCCAACAGGATCAG
This sequence comes from Pseudomonas sp. TWRC1-2, assembly GCF_049896685.1. Taxonomy (NCBI): domain Bacteria; kingdom Pseudomonadati; phylum Pseudomonadota; class Gammaproteobacteria; order Pseudomonadales; family Pseudomonadaceae; genus Pseudomonas; species Pseudomonas sp. TWRC1-2. The sequence goes on from NZ_JAFCUU010000005.1 coordinate 203,862, forward strand.
CAACAGCGGAATGCCCAGGCCCGCACCGGCCAGCGCCAGTAACAGCGCATTCACTTCACCGCTTGGCGCGAACGCCAGGGTGTAGGCCACGCCGAGGCTCATCAGCCAGAAGTTGCCAATAAAAAAGCCCAGCGCCGTCCCGCCGAATACATTTTTTGCGCGTTTGCCGAAGCGAGAGTAATCGGCAATCAACGGCAGCCACGACAACGGCATGGCGATGGCGATATCAAAACCCACCGCAAACGGCATCGAGCCGTCACCGGATTTTGCCCACAACGCGGCGAGGTCGGCCTTGGCGAACAGGTTCCAGGTCAGCCACATGCAGGCGGCCAGCAGCAGCCAGATGCCCCACTTGCGCAGGATCTGGCGCACAAAAGTCAGCGGGCCACTGACGGCCAGTAACGTCGCCAAACCGCCGAAAAATAGCGTCCACAGCAAAGGACTCGCCAGCAGGCTACCCTCGCTGAACGCTCGGGTGCCCAGCAAACTGGCGGCGTCGCGCATCACGATGATTTCGAACGAGCCCCAGCCGATCAGCTGCAGCAGGTTCAGCAATGCCGGCAGGCTGGCGCCTTGGGCGCCGAGGCTGAGTTTGAGCGCGGCCATGGCCGACAGGCCCGTGTCGCTGCCGATCACGCCAACGGCGGCCAGCAACAGCACGCCCACCAGCGTGCCGAGAAATATCGCCAGCAGCGAACCGGACAAGCCCAGGCCCGGTGCGAGCAAGGCGCCGGCTTGCAGGACCATCAGGCCGATGCCGAGGGAAAACCACAGGGAGAACAGGTCGCGGGCGCCGAAGACGCGTTTGTCGCTCGGCACCGCTATATCGGGGGAGTAGGTACTCGGTTGAATGCTCAAGGGTGTTATCTCTGAGGGGCATGTGTTGTTTGCTAGATCGCTATCGCGGGCAAGCCCGCTCCCACATCCGACCGCATTCCAAAGGTGGAACTCGATCAATGTGGGAGTCGGGCTTGCTCGCGAAGAGGCCCCTACAGGCGCCCGCAATCCCGGATCAGAACTTTTTGTAAAACTGTCTGCCTTCCACATCCGACCGCATTCCAAAGTTGGAACTCGATCAAATGTGGGAGTCGGGCTTGCCCGCGATGACGGCAGTGCAGGCACCGCCGCCTATGGATCAGACCTTCTTATAAAGCTGACTACCTTCCTGCTTGAACCGCTGCGCCTGTTCGGCCAAACCCTTGGCCACGTCCACATCCACCGCTTCAATGCGCTGGTTGGCCGCGTACTCACGCACTTCCTGGGTGATCTTCATCGAGCAGAATTTCGGCCCGCACATCGAGCAGAAGTGCGCGACCTTGGCCGAGTCTTTCGGCAAGGTTTCGTCGTGATACGAACGCGCGGTGTCCGGGTCCAGGCCAAGGTTAAACTGGTCTTCCCAGCGGAACTCGAACCGCGCCTTGCTCAAGGCGTTATCGCGGATCTGCGCACCCGGATGTCCCTTGGCCAAATCCGCAGCGTGCGCCGCGATCTTGTAAGTGATGATCCCGGTCTTCACGTCATCCTTGTTCGGCAGGCCCAAGTGTTCTTTGGGCGTGACGTAGCAAAGCATCGCGCAACCGAACCAGCCGATCATCGCCGCGCCGATGCCCGAGGTGATGTGGTCGTAGCCCGGCGCGATGTCGGTGGTCAGCGGGCCGAGGGTGTAGAACGGCGCCTCGTCGCAGCATTCGAGCTGCTTGTCCATGTTCTCTTTGATCAACTGCATCGGCACGTGGCCAGGGCCTTCGATCATGGTTTGCACGTCGTGCTTCCAGGCGATCTTGGTCAGCTCGCCCAATGTTTCCAGCTCACCGAATTGCGCGGCGTCGTTGGCGTCGGCAATCGAGCCCGGACGCAGTCCGTCGCCAAGGGAGAAGCTGACGTCATAGGCCTTCATGATTTCGCAGATTTCGTCGAAATGCGTGTAGGTGAAGTTCTCTTTGTGGTGCGCCAGGCACCACTTGGCCATGATCGAACCACCACGCGAGACGATCCCGGTGACGCGCTTGGCGGTCAGCGGCACGTAGCGCAGCAGCACGCCGGCGTGGATGGTGAAGTAATCGACGCCCTGCTCGGCCTGTTCGATCAGGGTGTCGCGGAACAGCTCCCAGGTCAGGTCTTCAGCGGCGCCGCCGACTTTTTCCAGGGCCTGGTAGATCGGCACGGTACCGATCGGCACCGGCGAGTTGCGGATGATCCATTCGCGGGTTTCGTGAATGTGTTTGCCGGTGGACAAGTCCATGACGGTGTCCGAACCCCAGCGAATGCCCCAGGTCAGTTTCGCCACTTCTTCTTCGATGGACGAACCCAAAGCGCTGTTGCCGATATTGCCGTTGATCTTCACCAGGAAGTTACGGCCGATGATCATCGGTTCCAGTTCGGTGTGGTTGATGTTGGCCGGGATGATCGCGCGGCCACGGGCGATTTCTTCGCGCACAAATTCGGGGGTGATGATTTTCGGCACGCTGGCGCCGAAGCTGTGGCCGGCGTGTTGCTGCTCGAGCAGGCCGCTGGCGCGGGCTTCTTCGAGCTTCATGTTTTCGCGGATGGCGACGTATTCCATCTCGGCGGTGATGATGCCTTTGCGCGCGTAGTGCATCTGCGTGACGTTGGCGCCGGCCTTGGCGCGGCGCGGGTTTTTCACGTGGGCAAAACGCAGCGCGGTAAGTTCGGCGTCGCTCAGGCGCTGTTGACCGAAGTGCGAGCTCAAGCCCGACAGGCGCTCGGTGTCGCCACGCGACTCGATCCACGGCGAGCGCACATCGCCCAGGCCTTTGCGCACATCGATGATCACATTCGGGTCGGTGTACGGGCCGGAGGTGTCGTAGACCACCACGGGCGCGTTGATTTCGCCGCCGAAGTCGGTGGGCGTCACGTCCAGGCTGACTTCGCGCATCGGCACACGAATGTCCGGACGAGTGCCTTGCACGTAGATTTTTTGCGAGCGGGTAAACGGCTGCACGGAGCCGGAGTCGACCTTGGCCGATTCACTCAAGTGCACGGTGGTTTTCAGTTTTGTACTTTTTATTTCTGTGCTCATCACGGGCTCTCCAACTATCCAGGCGGTGGATTTTTGTCGGAGCGAACCTGTGACGGATGGACGCACTGAAACCAGTGCTGTGCAAGGCACGAGGGCTGTTCGATTGTCGAACAACATCCCGGACGAAGCACAAGAGGACTCGCCGGGTGACGAGAAATCTTGTTCCCTACGCAGGCGCTAACCTGATCAGGTTCAACGGGATCCGGTATTTACCGATCTCAGCCTTCCAACAAGGCACCCCGACAAGAACGCGGCCAGTCTAGACCATGGCGTGGGCAAATTGCCAATGGCGGTGCATTCAGCGTGATGAATGGCGTGATTGCGGGATTGTTGCGCCGGGTCAGCAACACTACACTCGGTTGCCGCCACAATGGCTTGACGCCAGAAATGGCCAGCCTTAGCCTTGGGCGCTAAATTATCGCCGTAATATTCACACTAGGGATCGCCTCATGCTGCGCAAACTCTCACTGGCTCTTGCCGTGTCTTGTGCGACCAATGGAATGGTCTGGGCAGCTGAAGCGCCCTTGTCCACCAAAACCGATTTGGTCAGCGTCTACCAGGAAGCGGTGAACAACAACGCCGACCTGGCCGCCGCCCGCGCCCAATACGGCGCGCAGAAAGAAGTGGTGCCCCAGGCCCGTGCCGGCTTGCTGCCAAACCTGTCGGCCGGCGCCGACAGCAATAATGTGCGCACCCAGATCGACCAGCCGGCGGCCACCGCCAACCGTGATGCGCACTCCTGGCGCGCAACCTTGAGTCAGCCACTGTTCCGTGCCGACCGCTGGTTCCAGCTGCAAGCCGCCGAAGCCGTCAACGAGCAGGCCTCGCTGCAGCTCTCGGCCACCGAACAGAACCTGATCCTGCAAAGCGCCGAGAGCTACTTCGCGGTGCTGCGCGCTCAGGACAACCTGGCCTCGACCAAGGCCGAAGAAAACGCCTTCAAGCGCCAGCTCGATCAGTCCAACGAACGCTTTGACGTGGGCCTGTCGGACAAGACCGACGTGCTGCAATCCCAGGCCAGCTACGACACCGCCCGCGCCAACCGCATCGTCGCCCAGCGCCAGGTGGATGACGCCTTCGAAGCGCTGATCACCCTGACCAACCGCGAGTACAACGCCATCCAGGGCATCGTGCACACGCTGCCAGTGCTGCCACCGGCGCCGAATGATGCCAAGGCCTGGGTCGAGACGGCCGGCCGCCAGAACCTCAACCTGCTGGCCAGCAACTACGCGGTCACGGCCGCCGAAGAAACCCTGCGCCAGCGCAAGGCCGGCCACTTGCCGACCCTCGATGCCGTGGCGCAATACGAAAAGGGTGACAACGACGCGCTGGGTTTCAGCAACCCGAATCAACTGCCCATCCCTTACGGCGGTGATGTGTCGCAACGCACCATCGGCCTGCGCCTGAACATCCCGATCTACAGCGGCGGCCTCACCAGCTCGCAAGTGCGCGAATCCTATTCACGCCTCGACCAGAGCGAACAACAACGCGAAGGCCTGCGCCGCCAAGTGGTGGAAAACACCCGCAACCTGCACCGTGCGGTGAACACCGACGTGGAACAGGTGCAAGCACGCCGCCAGTCGATCATCTCCAACCAGAGCGCGGTGGAAGCCACGGAAATCGGGTATCAGGTGGGCACGCGCAACATCGTCGACGTGCTGGACGCACAGCGCCAGCTCTACTCGTCCGTGCGCAACTACAACAACAGCCGCTACGACTACATCCTCGACAACCTGCGCTTGAAGCAGGCGGCGGGCACGCTGAGCCCGGGCGATTTGCAGGACCTGACGCGCTACCTCAAGGCTGACTACAACCCGGACAAGGACTTCCTGCCGCCGGACCTGGCCAAGGCCGCCGCCGAACAGCTCAAGGCCCGCCCCGGCTACTGAAAACACCTCAAAACCAATGTGGGAGCTGGCTTGCCTGCGACGCAGACACCGCGGTGTATCAGTTACACCCAGGTGATGCTATCGCAGGCAAGCCAGCTCTCACCTTTGGGTCAGCGTTGAATCAGTCTGTCCAGGCCATCCAACAAGCGCTTGAGCGCGCCCTGGTTGGCCTGCATCACTGCCAGCCCCGCCTGCGCCATCTTGCGCGCATCCTGCGGTAGCTCGAACAGCTGCCGCACCGCCTCGGCCAAACCCTCGGCGTCATCCACCTCTCGCAACGCCCCGGCCTCGCGCATCATCGCGCTGATTTCGAGGAAGTTGAACAGGTGCGGCCCCATGATCACAGGCTTGGCCAGCGCTGCCGGCTCCAGCGGGTTATGCCCGCCCGTGGGCACCAGGCTGCCGCCGACAAACGCGCTGTCGGCCAGGGCGTAGAGAAACAGCAACTCGCCCATGGTGTCGCCGAGCAGCACCGACGTTTGCGCGGTCACAGGCTCGCCACTGGAACGGCGCACCGTGGCAAAGCCTTGTTGCCCGCACAGCTCGAACATCGGGCCGAAGCGCTCCTGATGACGCGGCACCAGAATCAACAATGCATTGGGATAACTTTCGAGCAACTGGCGATGCGCGGCCAGGACCACGTCGTCTTCGCCTTCGTGCGTGCTGGCGGCGATCCACACCGGGCGCTCGCTGGCGCCCCATTGCTCACGCAAGGCGGTAGCCCGCACCGTCAGCTCGGGGTCGATGGTCAGGTCAAACTTGATCGAGCCGGTCACCTCGACGGTTTCCGGGCGTGCGCCCAGGCTCAGGAAGCGCTGGGCTTCGGTGTGTGTCTGCACGGCGAACAGGCTCATTTCTGCGAGCATCGGCGCGGTGAGCTTGGCGAATCGTGCGTAGCCCTTGGCCGAACGCGCCGACAACCGCGCATTGGCCAGTGCCACTGGAATACCGCGCTGGGCACAGGCGTGAATATGGTTGGGCCACAACTCGGTTTCCATGATCACGGCGAGCTTAGGCTGCACGCGATCTAGAAAACGCTTGGCCGCGCACGGCAAGTCATACGGCAAGTAGCAATGCTGTACGCGCGGCTCATTGGCGAACAGCGCCTGGATGCGCTCGGACCCGGTGGGCGTCATGCAGGTGACGGTGATCGGCAGCGTCGGATGCCGCGCCATCAGCCCGCGAATCATCGGCGCGGCGGCGATGCTTTCACCTACCGATACCGCATGCACCCAGATCCCGCCCGGCTGCATCACCGGCAGGCCATAGGAAAACCGCTCGCCGACGCGCTTGGCGTAGGCCGGCGCCTTGCGCGCACGCAGCCACAGACGTAAAGCCACCAACGGCAGCGCCAGGTAAAACAGACAGCTATAGAGAGTTCTATTCATGGCGGCGGAGTTTATCGGCTTTTTCAGTCGATCGCCTGCAAGCACTCGGCAAATCGTGCAGCCAGAAAGCGCGCTGCGGGACCGAGGTGCTCGTCACGGCGCCAGACCAGTTCCACCACCAGCGCGGGCGGTGTCCATTCGCTGTCCAGCTCAACCATTTGTTGTTGATAGGTGGGGTACTGCACGATGTGCCGCGGCAGCCAGGCCCAGCCCAGGCCACTCATCAGCCATTCGGCCAGCACGTAGAAACTGTCGGCGCGCCACACAAGCGGGCTGGCGGCTTCACTGCCGGGGTAGACGCTGGTCTGGGTCGACATCAACAGTTGGCGAAACTGCGCCAGATGCTGGCAGGTCACGTACGGTTGCTTGGCCAGCGGATGATTCACACCGCACACGGTGACCATTTCCACACTGCCCACCACCCGCCGCTCAAGCGCCTCAGGGATTTGGTCGTGATAAAACAACAGGCCCAGGTCGGCCTTGCGCTCCACCAACTTGCGCGCCACATCGCCTTGAGCAGCGCTGGAAAGCTGCACCTCCAGCTGCGGGTATTGCCCGGCGAGCGCCTCGAGGCTGTCGAGTACCGGCTGGAACAGCATGGCCTCGTCCTGGGCCAGGCGCAGGCAGGCTTCCTCGCCACGCGTCAGTGACAGCGCGCGGCCATTGAGCCGTTCACACTGGCGCAATACCTCACGGGCTTCCTCCAGCAACACACTGCCGGCTTCGGTCAGCCGGGGCTGGCGGCCGCTGCTACGCTCAAACAGGCTCAGCCCCAGGTCTGCTTCCAGCAGCGCGATACCGTTGCTCACCGCCGATTGCGCCTTGCGCTGGTCGCGAGCCACTGCGGAAAACGAACGCTGTTCGGCAACGCTGACAAACAGGCGCATCTGGTCCAGGTTCCACTGCACGCTCATGGCTCAACCCATCTTGAATTCGGATAGGTAATGACTTTATCCCATCTGCCGAAGCGTTAGAATGCTGACCTTATTCAAGCACGTCACACACCGAGGATTACCCCATGAATGCCGCCTACCTCTACCTGGCCATCGCCATTTGCTCGGAAGTGATCGCGACCGTGTCCATGAAAGCCGTCAAAGGATGGAGCACACCGCTTCCACTGGCGCTGGTCATCGTCGGCTATGGCATTGCGTTCTGGATGCTGACCCTGGTGGTGCGCACCGTGCCGGTGGGCGTGGCGTATGCGGTGTGGGCCGGCATGGGCATCGTGATGGTCAGTGTCGCCGCGCTGTTTATCTATGGGCAAAAGCTCGACCTGCCGGCGATGCTGGGCATGGGCCTTATTGTGCTGGGCGTGGTGGTGATTCAACTGTTCTCGAAAACCGCCGGGCACTGACCGCCACTCAACAGCCTGTATACTGCGCCTCTTGTCTTGAACACTGAGGTCGCCGATGCCATCCGTTATTTCCACCGACGTTCTGATTGTCGGCGCCGGGGTTGCCGGCCTCTGGCTTAACGCGCGCCTGCGCCGCCAGGGGTTTTCCACGGTGTTGGTGGAAAGCGCCACGCTGGGCGGCGGGCAAAGCGTGAAGTCCCAGGGGATCATCCACGGCGGCGCGAAATACGCCCTGCACGGCGCGCTCACCGGCGCGTCCGAAGCGATTGCCGACATGCCGCGCCGCTGGCGCGAGGCGTTGGCGGGTGATGGCGAACTCGATCTGTCCGGCGTGCGCCTGCTGTCCGAGGCCCATTACCTGTGGTCGCCCGGCACACTCGCCGGCAACCTCACCAGCTTCTTCGCCAGCAAGGCCGTGCGTGGCCGGGTCGACCAGGTCAAGGGCGACGAATTGCCGCCGGCCCTGCAGGACCGCCGCTTCAAGGGCAAGGTCTACCGCCTGGCCGAGCTGGTGGTCGACGTGCCAAGCCTGATCGAGCGTCTGGCCCAACTGGCGGGTGACGGTTTGCTCGCCGGCCAGCACATCGAACCGCTGCGCGATGGCGATACTCTGGTGGGTTTGAAGGTTGACGGCCGCGAGATTCGCGCCCAGCGCATCGTGCTGAGTGCCGGTGGCGGCACGGCAGATCTGCTCAGCGCCCTGGGCCTGAGCCAGCCCGCCATGCAAAAGCGCCCGCTGCATATGATCATCGCCAAGGGCCCGGGCTTGAAGCCGCTGTATGCGCACTGCCTGGGCGGCGGCACCAAGCCGCGCCTGACCATCACCACCCACCCGGCCGCCGATGGCAACTGGGTGTGGTACATGGGCGGCGATATCGCTGAGGCCGATGGCGTGGCGCGCACACCTGAAGAACAGATCGCCACCGCGCAAAAAGAGCTGGCGCAATTGCTGCCGTGGATCGACATGAGCCAGACGCAATGGGCGACCTTGCGGGTGGACCGTGCCGAGCCGCTGCAGTCGGGCCTGACCCGCCCCGACAATGCGTTCCTTGCCGAAGAGGGCCGCCTGCTGGTGGGCTGGCCGACCAAACTGGCGCTGGCGCCAGACTTCGCTGACCGCGTACTCAACGCCCTGCAACGCGACGGCATCCAGCCGAGCGCCAACAACGACGCCCTGCCCGAGCTGCCAAAACCAGCCCTCGGCCAACCTGCCTGGGAGCACCTGTTGCCATGAGCCTGCCCACCCTGCACGACCTGCATCGCCCCTTGGGCAGCACCGGCCTGCTGGTGTCGCCACTGGGCCTGGGCACAGTAAAACTGGGCCGCGACCAAGGGGTGAAATACCCCAACGGCTTCCAGATTCCTGATGATGACGAAGCGCGCATGCTGCTGCGCCAGGCACGCCAGCTGGGTATCAACCTGATCGACACCGCACCGGCTTACGGCCGCAGCGAAGAACGCCTGGGGCCGCTGTTACGCGGCCAACGCAATGACTGGGTGATTGTCAGCAAGGTCGGTGAAGAGTTTGCCGATGGCGTGTCGCAGCATGATTTCAGTGCGGCCCATACGCGGATGTCGATCGAGCGCAGCTTGAAACGACTTGAAACGGATTTTATCGACCTGGTGCTGGTGCACTCCGATGGCAATGACCTGCATATCCTCAATGATTGCGAGGTTTACCAGACCCTGGCGGAGCTGAAAAAAGAGGGCAAGATTCGCGGTTTCGGCTTCTCAGGCAAAACCGTCGAAGGCGGCGTGAAGGCTCTGGAACAAGGTGATTGCGCAATGGTCACCTACAATCTGAACGAACAGAGCGAGAAAACCGTCATTGATTACGCCGCTGCTCATGGCAAAGGCATCCTGGTGAAAAAAGCCCTGGCCAGCGGCCACGTATGCCTGGAACCTGGAATGGATCCAATTCACGCCAGTTTCATGTTGTTGTTTGCGCAAACGGGCGTCGCCAGTGCTATTGTCGGGACCATTAATCCGCTGCACCTGGCCCATAACGTGGCGACCGCTGCCAAGGTCATTCGTCAACTCTGATGCCGCCGACGCGGCCGACCCCGTCGCAAGAAGGAGCCGACATGCCGCGCACGCTTATTAGAAAAAACCCCAGCAACTTTAAAACACTGCCGCTGCACGTCGAAGCCACCCCCGAAGGCCTGAGTTACCAGAGCGTGGGCATGCCGCTCAACTTCGCCCAGACCCTGCAGCGGCGCAAGCCGGTGGAGGTGACGGACCCGGAGCGTTTCGCCCTGGAACTGGCGAATCTGGGCGTGTCGGTGCGACTGACCCTGCACTGGCAAAACAAGGATTACTGGGTATTGGTACGCCAACGCCGCCAGGACCGTGGCGACGTGGTGCTCAAGCTGATCTCGGGCTATGTGCCGGCCCACGAATTGAACCTGCCGCTGCACACCGCCATCCAGGAAATTGCCGAAGAATGCCTACTGGAGACGCCTGAAGGCTGGCTCGGTGGACGCTTCAACGACACCTGGCTGCCGGCGCCCTACTCCACCGCCCTGCATTACCGTGAAGCACTGCCGTTTCGGCTGAGCCCTTTGTCGGGCGCCGCCCGCCCGGTGCGCTGCGCGACCACACAATTGATCGAGCGCCCGCGGGCCTACGTGCACCTGCCGACGGCGTCGCTGCAATTGATTTATGACTTGCGCCTTGAGGTGCCGAAGGAAGCCAAATCCCTCAGCCTGTTTCATGTGGATGAGCGACTTGAAGGCGATCAGCTGGTAGCCCGGCTGGACCGCAAGCGCCCGGACTTGTACCTGATGCCGCTCAAAGATGGCCAGCCTGTAGCAGAGCTGTACACCGTCAAGAAAGACCAGCTGTATCCAGCCAGCACACGCGGTTTATACCTGGCCGAAAGCTTTGCTCAGCAAGACGGCTGGCTGGTACGTGATGAGCGGATTCGCTGGAAGGATTGGCTCAGGCAACAAGGCCTGGCCCAGCCTGAAAAAGAGTCGAAACTGAAGCGATTGACCGGCAAGGCGCGGCAGATGCTGCGCAAGATTGTGCCGAAGAAAAAAGCCAAAGGGTAAAACCGCTCTAATCTGGGCGCTGGCTTGCCCGGCACCCAGATAAAGCGGCTCCCCCCTTTGACGGTGTTCAGCCCGTGAGCAACCGCTCCAGGCCCACCTTCAACGGCGTAGGCTCAGGCAGCGTGAAACTCGCCAACAGCCGCTGGTTATTGGCCCGCGAATGCCGAATATCCCCCGAGCGGGCCGGGCCGTAAGTGATCGTCGGCAACTGACCCACGACTTCTTCCAGCGCCTGCAACACCTGCTTGAGCGTGGTGGTGCGGTTCCAGCCTACGTTGATCGCACCCAGCGGCGCGTCGGGCGCTTCGATGGCCTGTACCAGCACATCGACCAAATCTTCCACGTACATGAAATCGCGGGTTTGCTCGCCATCACCAAACACGCTGATCGGCACACCCTGCTGCACGCGCTCGCTGAAAATACTGATCACCCCGGAATACGGCGAGGACGGATCCTGGCGTGGCCCGAAGATGTTGAAGAAGCGGAAAATCACCGGCTCCAGGCCATGCTGGCGGCGGTAGAAATCGAAGTAATGCTCACCGGCCAATTTGTCCGACGCATAAGGTGTCAACGGCGCCTTGGTGGTCTCTTCGTCAATCGACGCGCCCTCACCATTGTTGCCGTACACCGCCGCGCTGGAAGCAAACACCACACGCTTGACCCCGGCCTTGCGCATCGCTTCGCAGACATTCAGGGTACCGACGAAGTTGCTCTGGTGAGTGCTCACCGGGTCATCCACCGACGCCTGCACCGAGGCCACTGCAGCCAGGTGCACCACGGCGCTCACGCCGACGGCGGCTTGCGCCACCAACTCGGCATTGGCGACATCACCTTCAATCAGTTGCACGCGCGGGTTGCCCAACGCCAGGTTGCTGCGCTTGCCGGTGGACAGGTCATCCAGCACCCGCACGGCATAGCCTTTGGCAAGCAACGCATCAACCAGATGCGAACCGATAAAACCGGCACCGCCGGTGATCAGGACCCACTTATCAGCGTTACTCATTGTTGCGGATCTTCTCGACAATGGCGGTGGTCGAGCTGTTCTCGACCAGGCCCAGCACCTTCACCTTGCCGCCGTAAGCGCCGACGATATCGGCACCCACGACTTGGTCAACGGAGTAGTCGCCGCCCTTGACCAACACATCGGGCTTGACCTGGGCCAGCAAGTTTTCCGGAGTGCCTTCAGAGAAGCTGATCACCCAGTCCACCGCGCCCAGACCGGCCAATACTGCCATGCGCCGATCAACACTGTTGATCGGACGGCCCGGGCCTTTCAAGCGGCTGACCGAAGCGTCGTCATTGACCGCAACGATCAGGCGATCGCCTTGGGCTCGCGCCTGCTCCAGGTAGGTCACGTGACCGGCGTGCAGGATGTCGAAACAGCCATTGGTGAACACAATGCTTTCGTTGTGGGCACGCGCATCGTCAATCGCCAGCAGCAATTGCTCGATGGTCAGCACACCGCGCTCGGAGCCTTCGGAGCGCTGGATAGCCCGGCGCAATTCCGGCGCGCTGATGGCCGCGGTGCCCAGCTTGCCAACCACAATGCCCGCCGCCAGATTGGCCAGGGCCACGGCGTGGGGCAATTCCTCACCGGCTGCAATCGAGGCGGCCAGGGTGGAGATTACGGTGTCGCCGGCGCCGGTAACGTCGAACACTTCACGCGCACGCGCCGGCAAGTGCATCGCCGGGTGGCCCGGACGCAGCAGCGTCATGCCGTGCTCGCCACGGGTCACCAGCAAGGCGCCCAGGTCGAGGTCGGCCATCAACGTGGCGCCCTTGGTCACCAGCTCGTGCTCATCGGCGCAACCGCCGACGATGGCTTCGAACTCGCTGAGGTTGGGCGTGATCAGGCTGGCGCCCCGATAAATCGAGAAGTCCTTGCCCTTGGGATCGGCCAGTACCGGAATGTTGCGGGCCTTGGCGGCCTGGATCAGCATCTGGTGGTTCTTCAGGGCGCCTTTGCCGTAGTCGGACAAGACCAGCACCTTGATACCTTCAAGCAACGTGTCGACTTGCTCGCTCAGCGCCAGGGCGTCGGTGGCGAAGGGTTCTTCAAAATCAATACGCAGCAATTGCTGGTGACGGCTCATGACCCGCAGCTTGACGGTGGTCGGCTGATGGGCAATGCGCTGGAACAGTGCGCGCACGCCGGCACCGCGCAGGCTGTTGGCCAGGCTGTCGGCGGCTTCGTCGTCGCCGGTCACACCCACCAGGGAGGCCGGGGCGCCGAGAGCGGCAATATTGAGGGCAACGTTGGCAGCGCCACCTGGACGGTCTTCGATTTGCTCGACCTTGACTACCGGTACCGGTGCCTCAGGGGAAATCCGTGAGGTTCCGCCATGCCAGTAACGGTCGAGCATGACATCGCCGACCACCAAGACAGGGGCTTGATCGAATCGCGGCATGGACAACTTCATGGAGCAACCCACATACAAAATGAACAGGGGCGCGATATTAGCACAGGGTTATGGAAGGCTTGTGGAGGGTGTGCACAGAAGATAGTGCGACGGGCCTGCCATTGAATCCACCGAGGAACACATGTGGGAGCGGGCTTGCCCGCGATGGCGGTGAATCAGTCGAAACATCGGTGACTGATACTCCGCTATCGCGGGCAAGCCCGCTCCCACAAGGTTTTAGGTGATGTCGGCCGCGACCGGCGCGTCCAGGCCCATGGCATGCAGGCGGGCGTAATAGCCGTTCTGGGCCAGCAGCTCGGCGTGGGTGCCGCGCTCGACAATCCGACCGTCGTCCATCACTAGGATCAGGTCGGCCTTCTCAATGGTGGAGAGGCGATGCGCAATCACCAACGTCGTGCGGCCCTGCATGACTTTGTCCAGCGCAGCCTGGATGTGCCGCTCGGATTCGGTGTCGAGGGCCGAGGTGGCCTCGTCGAGAATCAACAGCGGCGCGTTCTTGAGCAACGCCCGCGCGATTGCCAGGCGCTGGCGCTGGCCGCCGGACAACAGCACGCCATTTTCGCCAACCTGGGTGTCGAAACCCTTCGGCAACTGGTCGATAAAGTCTTTGGCATAGGCATCCGCCGCCGCCGCTTCAACGTCCGCGCGGGGCGCACCCGCCAGGTCGCCATAGGCGATGTTGTTGGTGACGGTGTCGCTGAACAAGGTCACGTGCTGGGTGACCTGGGCGATGTGCCGGCGCAGGTTGAGCAGCTTGTAGTCTTCGATCTCTACGCCGTCGAGCAGGATTTCACCGCTCTCGTGGTGGTAGAAACGCGGAATCAGGCTGGCCAGGGTCGACTTGCCGCTGCCGGAACGCCCCACCAGCGCGATCATCTGCCCAGGCTCGGCGGTGAAGCTGATGTCCTTGAGCACGTGGCGTTCGGTGCCTGGGTAGGTGAAGTTCAGGTGACGCACTTCCAGACGGCCGCTGACCTTGTCGCGCTCAACGGTGCCGCGGTCGATTTCCTGCTCTTCGTCCAACTGCTCGAAAATGCTTTCAGCGCCGGCCACGCCTTTCTGGATGGTCGAGCTGACTTCCGACAATTGACGGATCGGCTTGGGCAGCAAGCCAGCCAAGGTGATGTAAGCCACCATGTCACCGGCCGATGCGTCACCGCGAAGGTAAAGCACCAGGAACATCAACACTGCCATGGCGGTGTAGATCACCAGTTGCAGCAACGGGGTGTAGATCGCCCCGGTGCGGGTCATGCGCAGTTGCTTGTCGGTGTTGCCCTGGCTGGCCTTGAGGAAACGCTTCTCCTCGTAGACTTCACCGCCGAAGCTGCGCACCACACGGTAGCCCTGGATGGTTTCCGACGCGACGTGAGTCACGTCGCCCATGGCCACCTGGATCTTCTTGCTCTGCTTGCGGAATTTCTTGCTGGCCGTGCTGACCATCACCGCAATCAACGGCAGGATGGCGATCATCACCAGCGTCAGGCGCCAATTCATGAACAGCAGCGAGGCGAACAGGAAGATCACCGTCATGCCTTCGCGGATCACCACCTTGATGGCGTCGGTCGCCGCACCCGTGACCATGGTCACGTTAAAGGTGATGCGCGAAATCAGGTGCCCGGAGTTGTGGTTGTCGAAGTAGCGGTTGGGCAGCGTCAGCAGGTTGTTGAACAACTGCACGCGCAGGTCGTGGACCAGGCCCAGGGAAACCTTGGCCAGCAGGTAGTTGCCCAGGAACGAACCCAGGCCCTGCCAGGCTGCGATCAGAATGATCAACAAGGGCACGGCTTGCAGCAATTGCAGGTCACGCAGGAACGGTACGCTGGGGAACAGCACCGCTTCAGGGTTGGACAAACCGTCGACGAAGTACTTGAGGATGTACCCCAGCATGGGCTGGGTCGACGCGAAAATCAGAAATCCGACAATACTCAACGCGAACAAGCCGGCGTAGGGCTTAACGTACATGAGCAGGCGGAAGTATATTTTCAAGCTCGAAGGGCTTGCGCTCGGACTGGAGTCGGTCATATCACGCGGCGTTTTGAAAAAGGAGGCTGACTTTAGCACAGCTTCTCTGTTGTACTTGCACCCGGTATGACCCTCGGCCTGGTTGGATCCAGCCGACGACATTATATAGCCACTACTTTAAGATGGTCGGCTTTCTCTATTCTGGAATGGCTTTTCTGTATGCACTCCAAGCGCCTTATTTATGGCTCAAATCGCGTTTTCGACTTCCTGGTCCTATGGATTTTGCCCATTGGCTTGTTGTTGCTTCTGAGTTCATTGTTCTACGTCACCAACCGCAACGTCATGCACCGTCTCTACTACGGCTTTTTCAGTGTGCCGACCTTGTTCCTGCTGTGCCTGCGCCCGCGGGAAATCAAAGAACTGCTGCGCGAACCTTTGATCATTGCGCTTCTGGCATTTTGCGCCTGGGCGCTGATTACCGTGCTGTGGAGCCCGCAACCCACCGGCGACTCCAACCTGTTCAAGGTGCCGCTGCAAACCTTCATGCTGTTTGCCGGCTGTGGGCTGTTGCTGCACTACCGCAGCGAGCTGTTCAAACCGATTTTTTTCAGCGCCGCCGTGATTGCCCTGGTGGTGTGCCTGTTCAACCTGGTGGCATTCGCCAAAGGCTTCGTGCCCGGCGCGAGCATGCGCATGATCGGCGGCCTGGGCGCTCTCGATAATCCGCTGCTCAGCTCCCATCTGTTCGGCTTTTTCTGCATCTATTGGCTGTATGTCTGCATCACCACCCAACGCTTGCAGGTGTTGTTGTTCGGCGCGCCTGCGCTGGCGGTCATGACGCTCGCGGTGCTGGCCACCGGCTCTCGCACGCCGCTGGTTGCGCTGACGCTGGCCGCCGTGTGGATAGCGTTTGTCAGCCGCAATCGCCGCTCGGCCCTGATGATCGCGGTCCTGGTGCTTGGCGCTGCAGCGTTGCTGCTGTTTTATCCTGAAGCGATTACCGAGCGTGGCAGTTCATACCGTTTTGAATTGTGGGGCATGACCCTGCAGCGTATCGCCGACCATCCGCTGATCGGCCACAGCTACGACTCCGAACTGTCCTTGATCGTGGACGGTTACGAACTGATGGAGCCGCACAGCTTTGCCCTCGGCGTGCTCTATTACGTCGGCATCATCGGCTTTATCCCGTGGATCTTCATGCTTGGCTGGGGCCTGTACAAAGGTTTCAAAGAGCGCGCACAACCGCTGTTTCTGCTGACGTCCGCCCTGCTGGCCTACGGCATCGGCGCCGGTCTGACCGAAGGCGGCGGGATCCTGTCGCGCCCCAAGGAGCATTGGTTCCTGCTGTGGATTCCGCTGGCGCTGATCGCCGGCCTGAGTATCGCCAAGCGCCGTCACAGCCTGCTGAGCATGCGTGTGCAAACGCCCGCACCGCTGGCGTTCGACGCCCTGCGTAAGGGCGCTGCCGTCATCGAGGAAGATGGTCTTGGGCCCAAGGTCCTGCGTCTTGAGGATGGCAGCTTCCTCAAGCTGTTCAGGGCGCGCCGCTGGTACACCTCCGGGGGCTTCAATCCGTATTCGGAACGCTTTGCCAGCAACAGCGAACACCTGCAGCAACTGGGTATCGCGTCACCGCGGATTCTCGATGTGTATAGCTTGCGCGATGGCAGCAGTGCCGTGCGCTATCAGCCACTCCCCGGCCTGACCCTGCGCCAGGCGCTGCAAAGCCTGGACAGCAGCCTGCGAGAATCGCTGATCGAACGCTTTGGCAGGTTCATGGCCCAGTTGCATGAACGCGGCGTGTACTTCCGCTCGCTGCACTTGGGCAACGTTCTGCTGATGGATGATGGTGAGTTCGGCCTGATCGACGTGGCCGACATGCGCCTTTATCCCTCGCCGCTGCGCAACACGCTGCGCCAGCGCAACGTGAAGCATATGCAACGCTACTCGCAGGACCGCAACTGGTTGTTCGAAGCGCACTTTGAACAGTTGGCCAGTGGCTATGCGCTGGTTGCGTCGCCGCAAGCCACGGTCAAAATCCGTGAGCACGTGCTGACCCTGGCACGCCCCGCCGCTTGAAGCACGCCAAGTGCGCCCCGGCGAGGGGCGCACACAGGGTGTGTCAGTCTTTTTCCAGCGGCGAAAAATACAGCCGCGCCAAACCCCGCCAGGTTTTCTTGTTCCAGGCCCGAAACGGGATCTGCGCCAACAACTCTCGCGCCAACGCGCGATTGCGGTTGGAGGTCTTGAGGAACATGGAGCTGAGAAACTTGTAACGCACCTCGTCATAGAGCGGGTGGTCACTGAACAACGCGTAAGAACGCAGGATATTGTCGATCATGAATCGGTGGTTCTTGTACGAGTTGGTGGCGTGCTTGCGGTAGCGGGCCATGACCACGTTCAGACCATCGATGAAGTACCCGGCATGGGTGATCTTCAATTCGATCAACAAGTCTTCCAGGCGAATCTCAGGGTCAAACCCACCGACCTTTTCCAGCGCCTCACGCCGAATCATCAGCGTGGGTGCCGGCGGATAGGGTTTGCGCTCCAGGAACATGTCGTCGAAGTCCAGACGCCGAAACGGCACGTCGCGGCGCTGGCGCTTCTCGGGAAGCAGTTCGCCTCGCGAATCGATCAGCTCGATGTTACCCGCACAGATACCCACTTCCGGCTTGCCGTCCATGTAAGCCACCTGAGTCGCAATGCGCTCTGGCTTCATGATGTCATCGGAGCCGAACGGCACGATCAGCGGGCCCTGGGAGCGTGCAATAGCGCCATTGAGCGTATTCGTCAGGCCTTGATTCTGCTGGACGCGAAAGTCGAACGTGTGGCGCTCCTGCAGGCGGCGGATGCGCTCGACACTGTCGTCTGTCGAGCCGTCATCGATCACCAGCAGTTCGATGTTGGGGTAGGTCTGGTTCAACACACTGAGGATGCTTTCCTCGATGTACGGGCCGTGGTTGTACGAGGCGATGATCACCGTGACCAAGGGCTGACTCTGGTTCATACGCTGTTCCTGCGTGCTTGGGCCAACCCGGATTCGATCAGCTCCAGGTATTGCTGGCGGAACACCTCAATATCATGTTGCGCCTGAAGGTACTGGTAAGCCTGCTCGCCCTTTTGCGCGAGCGCCTCATCGGAAAGCGCCAGATAGGTGTCCAGCGCCTGGGTCAATTCGGGCACGTTGGCCGGCTCCACCGCCAGGCCACCGGCGCCTTCAATCAGTGGCAGCATGGCCGGCACACTGGAGGCGATCACCGGCAGGCGGCCGCTCATGCCTTCCAGCAGCGCCAGGCCCAAGCCTTCAGCCAGCGAGGGCATGGCCCAGATATCGAAAGCGCGCACGTACTGCAGGGCGTTTTCCTTGAAACCCAGCAAGTGCACCCGCCCATCAAGGCCAAGGCTCTGGATCTGCGCGGCCAGGTTGGCCTGCTCACGGCCCGCGCCAATGATGGCGAGTTGCGCCGCAGGGTATTTATCCTTGAGCGCTGCAAACGCCTGCAGCAAATAGGTGTGACCCTTGACCGGAACCAGACGCCCCAGGGCGCCGATCAACCGCACCGAAGGGTCGATGCCCAGTAACTCACGCGCGCGTTCGCGCGAATGCTGCAAGCCTTCGGCCTGCTCGATGTCGATGGCGTTGGTAATCGCGTAGGTATTGCTGTCGGTAAACCCGCACTGGCAGTCCAGCAAGTACTGTTTGACCGCCGGCGAAACCCCGACAAACCGCCAATGCTCGTCGATCCAGCGCTGCGCCTGTTTACGGCGGTAGAGACGGTCATACTCGCCAAAGCCGTGGGAGATCCCGATACACAGTGGAATCTTCAACCAGCGGTTGAGTTGCAACATCATGTTGACCGGCTTGAAGCGGTTGCACACCACCACGTCAAACTGTTCCTTGCGACAGAACTTATACATCTGCCACATGGCGCGCAGCCTCAAGCCCTTGAGCGCCTTGTCGGAGAAATCGAAGTAGACCGACGTTGCCGCCCGGCTGACCGGGTCCGCAGGCCCGGGTCGGCCACGCAAAAACGCGGCGGTGACTTCGTAGCGGTCCACAGGCAATGCCTTGACGATCTGTTCGGCCAGGTCGGCAAAATCATGGGATTTAACATTGTAGTCAGGCTGCAATTGCAGGACCTTGAAACGCCGACTCATAACTCTCCTCGATGAAAACCTGTGGCATCAACGACCCACGACGGTTCAGCCGCCAGCGCCTCGACGTACTCGCTGTCGGGCTCCGGTAACCGTGGCCACTGATTACGCTTCCAGCAGACAAAATGGAAATAGGGAAATTCGCGCTCGCCATCCAGGTCATTGGTGAGGCGACCGTTATTCCAGAACCACTGATGCGGGAAGCGATCACTGCCGTCGTGCCATTTGATCACACCGCCCGGCGTACTGAACGCCTCGGTGAACTCACTGCGGCGGCGCCAGGGATTGAGCTTGCCGACCAACTCGAACAACGGTTTCGGAAAATTCTTGCGCCACAGGAAAATCCTGCTGAACGCGCCTTCATCCAGCGCATGATGCGCCTGATCGGTGAAACGCGCTTCCCAATCCTTGATCTGCATGAACACCTGGCGCTTTCTGGCGGTATTGCGCATCAGGCACAAATGGCCGGCGACCCGTCGTTCGTGGGTCGAGAACAAATCATAGCCAGCCAGTCGGTCGGGCGTGAAATAGCGGCGCAGGTCGCCGTAAATAAGGTCCAGGTCGCCGAACGCCCAAAAGTCATACCCCTCGAGGCGATCGGCATGGATATGCCCCAGCGCAGGCTTGATGTCACACAACTTATAAGCCGCTTGCGGGGCAAACGGGATGTTCAACCGTTGCGAAACCAACGCGCAGTAATCGGCAAAGGTAATGCTTTCAATCCTGACGTTGTCCGGAACGTTGCTCGGTATCGGGCAGTCGCTGAACAACAGCCAGTCAATATCTGCATTGTGTCGGCAGCTTTCGAGAAAAAACGGCATCCAGAATGGCCAGCGGCCAAAATACGGAATGAGGAAGAGGATGCGGGGGCACTGATTGATCAAAACGGACTCACTGTCATTTTTTACGGGAGCGCGCTGCGCCCCTCCACGTTACGTAACCTTACTTGTGCTTGATGAACCAAAAAAGTTCATGTCGCCTTACAGCCTTGCGGTAAAACTCATTTTCCCCCCAGGGTGAAATGGCCCTTGCGGCCAGCAACCGTTGGATCGCACGCCGCACGCGCCGCTTGAACGGCATCCTGGGCTGCAAGTCATGCATCATGCCCAGCGACATGGCCTTGTCACGCTGTTGTTCGGCAGACACCGGCACGCAAAAAGGCTGCAAGGTGATGCTCGAATCAAAACAGGGTGGCAACGCGATCCCGTTGCCCGAATCGCCCATCGGCCAGCGGTCATTGTCATGCAGGTGATTGGCGTAGCCGAGCAGCGTGGTCGGCTGCCACTCCAGCCCTTGCAGGGCTTGCAGCACGGCCTGCTGTGCGCAGACATGGTCAGGGTGCGGGTCGAGCACCGGATGCGGCAGCACGATAACGTCGGGACGCGCCATCAGCAGCACCGCACGCAAATCTGCCAGCAGATTGTTCCAGGTCGGCCGGCCATCGGCATCCGCAGGCAATGGGAACGGGTTGAATTGGCGAAACACGCGAATGTCGCTCAACGCGGCCTCTCGGGACGCCACGGCGCGATCAGGCTCGGCCCGCATCGCCGCCAGCTGCAGGCAGAAATACCCCAGCTGCACGCAATGTTCCTGTGGCACACCCGCCCAACGCGGCACGGCGATACTGTCCCAGGCGCGCAACCGGCCCTTGAGGCGTGCAGCCTCGGGCTTGCCCAGGCCCATCTGTTGATAATGCTCGGCTTCGATTTCGCCGGCCGTCAACGTCACGATCCAGGGCTGCGCCGCCTGACTGTACAGGCCAAAGGCGGCAAGCTCGGCATCATCGGCATGGGGCGCAATCACCATCACCCGCTGCTGACGCACGTCGGGCTGGCGAAATACCGACAACACCGGCGTACCTTGCACACGGCAGAACCGGCCACTCAGGCGCAGTTGCCCAGCGAGCAGCGCTTGCGCCTGGCCGGTGAGATTCAAGTAGCGCAAGCCGTTGACGCCGCGCTCGAACACCTGCCGATCACCCTGTGGCAAGGCGATAAACGGATCAATAAAGCGCCCCAGCAAGCCGCTTTTGAGCCGTAGCGCAAGGATCAGCGTCTCGTCGCCCGACAGCTCCAGCGCCTGCTCCAGCAGCAATCGGCCGTTATCCAGAACAACCTTGGGTTGCTCGGTCTCGGCCGCAAAGGCGTACTGATAGTCATCGCCGGGCGAGTAAAACAGATGGTCGGCAAACCAGGCTTCATGGGCCACCCAGGCCAGGATTGCCAACAGCAGCGGCAGCCACCAGGCCACCGCCACGCCGACGCCGATCAACACCAGCAAACCGACCAGCAGCGCCACGCGCTTGTTGCGGCGATGGCGTTTGAGCAGGGCTTGCTTGCGGCTGGGAGAATCACTCATACCTTGAACACCGGCACCGGGTTGCACCAACGGTCTTTGTACTCGCGGTCTGCCCGGCCAAACGAAAATCGCAGCGGCTTGCCGGCTTCCCGCGCCTGTTCCCAGGCACTTTGCGTATTGAGGAAACTCAGTACGCTACCGGGGCTGAACTCACGCGTCTGCGGGTCTACGCCGCCATTGACGTATTCAACGCTGACCCACTCTGGCGCCTCAACGCGGTAAACCAGTTGAATGGCGATCGGCGCATCGTTGAGGAAAATCACCGAACCGATCAACCATTCACGCAACAGCTCGATCACCTGCGCCATGCGCTCGGCGCCGGTGGCGGGAAAGCCCCAGCGGCGCTGGAACAAATCACAGTAAATTGCCGCCAGCTCGGCACTGGTGAATGTCTGGACCGCACGCACCACACCGCCCGCCTCTTCCAGCAGGCGCAACTCGCGGCGCTGGTTATAGCGAAATTTCTTCGACAGTTCTTCCGGGGTACGCGCCATGGCCAACTGCTCGGTCTGCAGCTGGATGCCGGCAAAACGCCCTTCGTTCAACGCCGACAGGTAGCGCGCGCGATGACGCAACGGGGCTTGGGCATCGGCGGCGGCAGGCAGAATCAACTCGGCATTGCCCAAGTCGAACAAGCCCTTCTTGCCTTTGCGCTTGAGCACATCCTTGGATAACGCCAAGTCCTGGCCCCAGGTCGCAATACAGGCCTTGAGCTCGCCGCCTTGCTCCCACGCCAGGTAGCGCACAGGAATCTCGGCCAGCCCGGCAAGACGCTCAACCACCTGCGGATGGGTGGCAACGCTGCCACCGTAACGCTGCCAGGCGTCGCTGTAGGTGGACGCTTCAACGACGGACCAGCCACGCTCGCGCCAGCCTTGGAATCGATTGAGCATCACGCCCTCGCGGTCAGTTCAGTAACGTGCGGCAGTTGCCAGAAGGCAGCGCGAACCGCCTGGTCCGAGAACTGCTCGTGCAAGCGCTCGAGCATCATCTGGGCGCATTGCGCGTGCTGCTGACGATCCATTGCCGCCAGGTGCCGAAGCCCCTGGCCCAAGTGTTCGGCATCGCCGAAGGGAAACAGGATCCCCACGCCTTCGACCACTTCCCGGGCGCCACCGCATGCGGTTGCCAACAGCGGCACGCCAGCGGCCATGGCCTCCAGCAGGACCATGCCGAAAGGTTCGTGATCGGAACTCAGGGCAAAGGCGTCGAAGGCTCCGAAGTGACGGCGCGCATCCGGCACCTGGCCGAGGAACAGCACCTGCTCGGCAATCCCCAGCTCACGGGCCAAGGCTTTGAGGTCTTTCTCCAACCGGCCGGTGCCGAGGATGGCCAGACGACTTTGTGCCGGCAAATGCGGCAGCGCCAGGGCAAACCCCTTGAGCAAGGTCGCCTGGTCCTTGTCCGGGTGCAGGCGGCCAACATTGCCGACCACCCACTCATCCGGCGACAGCCCCAGCGCATCACGTGCTGCTTCGGCCGGAACCTGCAGGGCCTGCATGGCGTCGACATCGATGCGGTTGTACAGCGTTTGAATCCGCGCTGCCGGCCATGCTGGCAAGCAACGGCGCATGTCATCACGCACCGCATCGGACACACCCAGCAGGCTCAAACGCTTGCGGAAAATCGACGCAAACAGCTTGCGGCTGCGGCGCTGATAATCACCAAAAGCGTGATGCACACCGATCACCGGCAAGCGCGTACCGAGCAAGGCGATATAGATCGGCTTGAACCGGTGAGCAATGCAGAAACTGAAATTGCGTGACGCCGCGATCTTGCGCAGCTCACCGATGGCGCCCAGCTTCAGGCCACGAATGGCCTTGGAGCTGAATTCCATGAACAACACTTCATCAGAGGCACAACCGGCCGCCACATCGGGGTCGGCGACCCCGGTGAGAAACACCGTGGTCACCTTGTAGCCCGAGCCTGCAAACAGGCTGGCGTACTGCCGCGCGCAATCGAGGAACGGCCCGTCATAGCCGTGGCAGAACTGCAGGACGTGGCGATCAGCCGACCGAGTCATAAGGGTCCACGCCGTCTTTGACGACCAGGATGTCTTCCATGATCAGGTACTGCAGGTCCGAGCCGAAGAACATGTTCAGCGCGTCGGTCGGCGAGCAGATCATTGCTTCGCCGCGACGGTTGAGCGAGGTGTTCAGCGACACGCCGTTGCCGGTCAGTACTTCCAGCTCTTTCATCATGTCGTAGTAACGCGGGTTGTATTCGCGCTTGAGCACCTGGGCACGGGAAGTGCCGTCTTCGTGCACCACTTCCGGCACACGGGTTTTCCACTCTTCCGACACTTCAAAGGTGAAGGTCATGAACGGCGCCGGGTGATCGACCTTGATCATCTGTGGCGCAACGGTGTCGAGCATCGACGGGCAGAAAGGCCTCCAGCGCTCGCGGAACTTGATCTGGTGGTTGATGCGATCCGCCACGCCGGTGGCGCTTGGGCAACCAATGATCGAACGACCGCCCAGCGCGCGCGGGCCAAACTCCATGCGGCCCTGGAACCAGGCCACCGGGTTGCCGTCGACCATGATCTTGGCGATGCGCTTGGGCATGTTCTCGATCTTGCGCCACACCGGTTTGCTTGCGTGCTTGGCGCACGCGGCGATCACGTCTTCGTTGCTGTAGGACGGGCCGAGGTAGACGTGTTCCATCTTCTCGACCGGTACACCACGGGCGTGGGACACATAGGCGGCGGCACCCACCGCAGTGCCGGCATCGCCGGACGCCGGCTGCACGAACAGCTCCTTGACGTCATCGCGAGCAATGATCTTCTGGTTCAGTTTGACGTTCAGCGCGCAGCCGCCGGCGAAGGCCAGCTTGCCGGTGTCTTTGAGGATATCGCCCAGGTAGTGGTCGATCATCTGCAGGGCCAGCTTCTCGAACAGCGCTTGCATGCTGGCCGCGTAGTGGATGTACGGCTCGTCGGCGATATCGCCTTCGCGCTTGGGACCCAGCCACTCGATCAGTTTTGGCGAGAAGTAGAACCCCTTGCCCTTCTCTTTGTAGCGACGCAGGCCGATGACGTTGGCGTAGTCGGTGTTGATCACCAGCTCGCCGTTCTCAAACGAGGCCAGGCGCGAGAAATCGTACTTGCTGGCATCGCCATACGGCGCCATGCCCATGACCTTGAACTCGCCGTCGAGCATCTCGAAACCGAGGAACTCGGTGATCGCGCCATACAGGCCGCCGAGGGAATCCGGGTCGTAAAATTCCTTGATCTTGTGGATCTTGCCGTTTTCGCCGTAGCCGAAAAAGGTAGTGGCGTACTCGCCCTTGCCGTCGATCCCCAGGATCGCGGTTTTCTCCTGGAAGCCGGAGCAGTGGTAAGCGCTGGAGGCGTGGGCCAGGTGGTGTTCAACCGGTTCGATCTTGATTTTCTTCGGGTCGAAGCCCAGTTGCTCCAGGCACCAGACGATCTTGTTGCGATAGCGCTTGTAGCGACGGTTGCCCATCAGGATCGCGTCAAGAGCGCGGTCCGGGGCGTACCAGTAACGCTTGGCATAGTGCCAGCGGGCCTCGCCGAACAGGCTGATCGGGGCGAACGGAATCGCCACCACATCAACGTCGGAAGGCTTGATACCGGCTTGTTCCAGGCAGAACTTCGCCGACTCGTAGGGCATGCGGTTCTTTGCATGTTTGTCGCGTACGAAGCGCTCTTCTTCGGCGGCCGCGATCAGCTTGCCGTCGATATACAAGGCTGCGGAAGGATCATGGCTAAGGGCGCCGGACAGGCCAAGAATCGTCAATGCCACAGGGGTCTAGCCTCTTTTAGTCTGCATGCAGGCGGGGTGCGCCTGAAAAAAGTGTGCCTCTCGCCTGGACGAGAAACAGCTAAAGGGCGGGATTATAGCGTAAACACGCCACGTGATGATCTAGGGAATGTGGCGACCGGTTGTCACTGCGCCTAGCGGTAGGTCTCGATGCTGCCGTCCCTGTTCTGGCGGTAGATCGTGTAGGGCATCACCAGCGTGTCCGCCACACCGGAGGCAATCGCCTCAATGGCGATGATCGGGAACACATTGCTTTCGCGCGGGGAAAGGTTGGGTCGTTATTGATCGTGCCGCAGCCGGTGAGCACTGCAAGCGTCAGCACCCATAGAAGGGTGAAACCACGATTCATAGACAACTCCATTTGTCATGGCCGGCTTATGCACAGCCTCCTTCAAGAACCGCCAGGGCGCCAATAGACGCTGATGTTGCCGTCGTTTGCCTGGCGATAAATCGTGTAGGGCAACACAACGGTATCGGCAACGCCGGACGCTGCAATGTCCAGCAGCACGAAGGGTATCAGTACGCCGGTCGGATCGGGAGACGCGTGCAGCGCGCAGAAATCAAAGGCCACGCCACTGTAAACGCGAGGTATGGACTGGCAGTACGTTTTGATAAGCCGCAGCTCACGCGCGGTGTCGCCGTCTTTGCGGATGACGCTGTTGACGGTCCCACAACCGCCCACCAGCAGTGCGGCAATGCCCATTGCAGCCGTGATTTTCATTGTGATTGTCCTGTGATCGCCAACGGCCGGCCACGCTATCAGCGAAATGTCGGCTCCCCCACCCAAGCGCATCGCCAAATTGCGTGCGAAAAATCCGAAATGGTAAAAACTCAGCATTTCACTAAACTCGCGCCCTTTTGCGCGTTTATGTCTTATGCGCCACGGATTCGGGCTGCCCCATGAAAACCCTCGCTCGCCTCACCCTATTGCTGCCAGGCCTGTTCACCTTGTGCGACACCGCCCAGGCTGAAGACGCAGCCCTGATCCTCGACCCCAGCGTGGTAACCGGTTCACGCAGCGCCAGCCCGACGTTCGACCTTCCGTATTCGGTCGACAGCATCAGCGGCGAGCAGATCAGCGACGGCCAACTCGGCATCAATGCCTCCGAAGCCCTGTCCCGCGTGCCTGGCCTGGTGGTGCAGAACCGTCAGAACTACGCGCAGGACTTGCAAATTTCCTCGCGCGGCTTCGGTGCGCGCTCGGCGTTTGGCGTGCGCGGCATCAAGCTGATCGCCGACGGCATCCCCGCCAGCACTCCGGATGGCCAGGGCCAGGCCGCCACGTTCAACCTCGACACCGCCGAACGCATCGAAGTGCTGCGCGGCCCGGCGGCCACGCTGTATGGCAGCAATGCCGGCGGCGTGATCCAGATGTTCTCGCGCGATGGCGAAGGCCCGCCGCGCATCGGCGCCGAAACGCTGGTGGGCAGCGACGGCCTGAACAAGAACCACCTGACGGCCGAAGGCGCGGCAAATGGCGCCGGTTTTGTACTCGACGCCTCGCGCATGGACACCGACGGCTACCGCGACCACAGCAGCGCCCGTCGTGACCAGACCTTTGCCAAGCTGAATGTCCAGCCCGATGACGACAGCAAACTGGCGCTGATCTACAGCAGCCTGGAGCAAAACGGCACGCAAGACCCGCTGGGCCAGACCTGGGCCGCGTACAAGGCGGACCCGCGCTCGGTGGCGCCGGCCGCGCTGCAGTACAACACGCGAAAAAGCATCGATCATCAGCAATTGGGCCTGAATTACGAGCGCTATATCGGTGATGCAACGCTGCAGGTGAATGCGTATACCGGGCGGCGCAGTGTGATTCAGTATTTGTCGATTCCCGGCGGTACGCCGTCAGACAAGCGCGGCGGCGTGGTGGACTTCGACCGCGAGTTCTACGGCGGCTCCGTCCACTGGCTGCAACCCATCACCAGCGTTCCCGGCGACCTGACCCTGATCACCGGCCTTGACTACGACCGCAGCCAGGATGATCGCCAAGGGTACTCCAACACCCTCAACGGCGTGCACGGCGTCAAAGGCGCGCTGGGCCGCGATGAAATCGACACCGCCACCAGCCTCGACCCGTTCGTGCAAGCCAACTGGCTGCTGGGCAACTGGACCCTGCAAGCCGGCCTGCGTCACAGCACCATGAAGATGGACGTGGACGACCACTTCCTCAGCGATGGCAACGACAGCGGCAACAAGACCTACCAGAAGAACACGCCGTCAGTGAGCGTGATGTATGCCTTCACGCCGGACCTGCATGGCTATGTGAGCGCAGGCAAAGGGTTTGAAACCCCGACCCAGGCGGAGTCGGCGTATTCCAGCACGTCAAACGGCTTCAATTTCGCGCTCAAGCCGTCGATCAGCAAGCAGTATGAAATGGGGCTCAAGGCCCGGATTGGCCAAGACACACGCGTGAATGCTGCGGTGTTCCAGATCACCACCGATGACGAACTGGTCGTGCAGCAATCCAGCGGCGGTCGCACCACCTACCAGAACGCCGGTCGCACCTTGCGCCGTGGCTTCGAACTGAGCCTGGAAAGCCAATTGACCGAACAGTGGAGCACCCACCTCGCCTACACCCGCCTGCACGCCACCTATGACAGCGACTTTGTCAGCGGCGCCAGCACGGCGATCGACAAAGGCAACTACCTGCCCGGCGTGCCCCAGACCACGCTTTTCGCCGAGCTGAACTGGAAACCCCGCGACTGGGTCAGCACTGGCCTCGAAGGCATGTACCGCAGCAAAGTCTACGTGGAAGACACCAACCAGCAACGCGCCGCACCCGCCTACAGCGTGTTCAACTGGCGTGCGCGCTTCGAGCAGAAGGTCGAGCACTGGACCTTCCACCAGACCCTGCGCCTGGATAACTTGCTGGATCGCCAGTACGTGGGTTCGGTAATCGTCGGGGACGGCAACTTCCGCTATTACGAAGCGGCGCCGGGAAGGTCGTGGTACGCGGGGGCGGGAGCCGAATATCAGTTTTGATCAGCCAGCGCGGCGCCTGGGCGCCCGTCATCGCGGGCCAGCCCGCTCCCACATTAACCTCTGGGAGCAGGCTTGCCCGCTTTAACCGGCGGCGCCGATCTCTTTGGGCAAACGCTGATCGATCAGCTGATACAGCGCGCTGCTCTCGGGCCAGTTGCGCATAAACCGCGCGCGATCCTTGGCAAACGCCGGCGCGAAGCTGGCGAGTGAGCTGTGCTGACACAGGGCGTCCAGGTCGATCAACGCCCAGCGGTCTGCGTGCCAGAACAGGTTATGGCCTTTGAAGTCACCATGACTGATGCGCTCGCGAATCAGCTCGGCAAACAGATGATCCAGCGCCAGCAGCTCATTTTCTGGCGCGTCACCGCGCTCAACGTACGGCGCAAAACGCTCGATGATGTCCGGCCCCGGCAAGTATTCAGTCACCAGGTACGCCCGGCTGCGCAGCCACAAAAACCGCTTCTCCAACACCGCCAGCGGCTTGGGCGTCGCAATCCCCAGAAACGCCAGGCGGTTGCCTTCGCGCCACGAATGCCAGGCGCGGCTCGGGCGCCAGAAGCGCTTGAGCCAATGGGCAAAACCCTTGATGTTGTAGCGCTTGATCACCAGCGGCCGACCGGCCACCTCGACCCTGCCCACGCTGGCGGCCCCGCCGGTTTTGTACAGGTGGCCCTGATCCAGCAATGCGTCGGCCTGCTCCAGCACCGGCAGCATGGCGGCCTCTTCCTCACGGCGAATCGCGCGCAAGGCAAAGGCGCCACGCACGACGCTGAACAGCGTGCAGTCGCGGCCAACCTTGTTCAAAAAGTCCTTCAAGCGCCAGGCGCTGACCTTGCGCACCTGTTTTTCGAGCGCTTCCAGCGGCACGGCGTGCT
Organism: Pseudomonas sp. TWRC1-2; assembly: GCF_049896685.1. Taxonomy (NCBI): domain Bacteria; kingdom Pseudomonadati; phylum Pseudomonadota; class Gammaproteobacteria; order Pseudomonadales; family Pseudomonadaceae; genus Pseudomonas; species Pseudomonas sp. TWRC1-2. The sequence continues at coordinate 233,123 of NZ_JAFCUU010000005.1, forward strand.
CGCCATTGCTCAGCAGGTAATAGACCAATAACTCTTCGGTAAAGGGTTCGAGGTTTTTCGGCAATTGCGCAAAAAACACCCCGAGGTTTTCCAGTACCCGGTTGCGCGACAGCGGCTTGCCCGCGGCTTCGACACGAATGCCGGCGCCGTCAATCAGGTACAGCTTGCCGTCCTGGCGCAACAGGTTGTCCAGGTGCAGGTCTTCCTGCCACAGCCCTTTGGCATGCATGTGGGCAATCGCCCCAAGCGCCTCGGCAAGCACGGCTGTTTGTTCGTCCGCCAGCGGCGGCAAGCCTTCAACTGCCTGCCAGGCATCGGCGAGGCTTTCGGCGCCCTCAATGAACTCGAACAGCAGCCAGCCGCCCTCGCCTTCCTGCAAGCCATCGGCCAACAACTGCGGCGTGGTCAGGCCTTGCTCGGCGAGCAGGCGTACGCCGCTGAGCTCGCGCTGAAAATGACGTGCCGCCTTGCTGCCCACCAATAACTTGGCCAGCACCGTGCGCCCGCGCCAGACGCCGGCGCCCACATAACGCTCGCCCGGCAACACACGCAGCAGACTGAGCAATTGCAGCTGCCCTGGGCCGGCGGCATCCGCCAGTTCAATGGTCAGCGGCAGGCTGGGCGTGCGGCCGGCTTTTTTCAGCTCGGACAAACGCATCAGCGGTTCTCCTTGTGGCTGCGACGCGCCGTCAGCCGTTCAAACCAGGCGCCCACCTTTGCGCTGTTTTCAGGCTCTGCCAGGTAGGCCGCCAGCAACTGTCGCACTTGCGCGTCCGTCCACTGCGGCGCGCGGCGCAGCAGCGGCTCCAGGTCTTTGACCCGGTCACGTTGGCCGAACAACAGCGGGCGGGTTTTCTCCAGGTCGATCAGCTGCGCGGCGTAACCGTCGCCCAGGGTCTGCAGAAAAATATGCTTGGGATAAAAACAGCCATGCACCTGGCCTACGCTGTGCAGATGACGGGCCAATTGACCGCAGGCCAGCAGAATCGCGCGATGCTGGGCGTCAGTCAGTTGCGGCCACTGTTCCAGCAACGAATCCAGGTCGTTCCAACCGTCCAGGGCACGGGTCAGCAACATCGCGCGATGCTCGCCGCTGACCTTGCGCTCACCGAAAAACGCGGCCTGCAACGCCGGAATACCGAGTTTCTGATAACGGCTGATATTGCGGAATTCGCGCGCAAAGGTGGGCTCGCCAAACGGCTTGTGCAGCGTGCGTGTCAGGTAGTTGCTCTGGCGCTTGAGGTAGTAACCCTGCCCTTCAAGCTCCAGGCGAAACACGCTGCTCCAGCCACCCTTGCTGGTATTGGGCTCGTCCACCGCGTCCAGTTGCCTGGCCCACAGGGCGTCGAAGGTTGCCAGACCATGGCGCTCCAGCAGAGCGCGGTCTTCGGCCGCCAGGAAATCACTCATTCGCGTCCCTCGAAAAACTTCACCACGTGGCGAATTCGCTGTTTGTCTGACGCCGTCAGGTGCGTGCGTTGGCGGTATTGCATGTAGAAGCGCAGGCGCTGCGTGGCCGACAAGTGATACTTGGCGACCTTGTCCAGGCAGGCCAGGTCCTTGGTAATTCGGTACTTGAGCCAGAAACCGCGCCAGAAATCACCGTTGGGGCAATCGATGAGGTACAGGGTCTGCTGGTCGTCGACCAGCAGGTTGCGCCACTTCAAATCGTTATGGGTGAAGCGGTGCTCATGCATGGTGCGCGTGTATTCGGCGAGCTGGCGACTGATCACGCTGACCCACTTGGGGTCTTTCAAGCGCGGATCTTTGCGATCAGCCAGCATCGACAGGTCTTCAGTCTTGGGCAGCTCGCGGGTGATCATCGCGCCCCGCGCGTAGGCCAGGCCTTTGCGTTCCAGCCCCCAGGCCACCACGTCGGCGGTGGGAATGCCCCACTTGGCGAAACGCTTGAGGTTCTGCCATTCGGACTTCACCCGAGGTTTGCCCAAGTAGCGGCGCAGGCCCTTGCCGGCACCGACGTAGCGCTTGACGTAGTAATTGATCCCGCCGCGCGCCACCCGAATCACTTCCGACAACGGGTCGCGGGTCAGGCGCTCGCCTTGCAGGGCGAATACCGCTTCGAGGCTGCCGAAATCATCCGCCAGGGCGGCGTAAGCAGGTTCCAGGTTCCAACCCGCCATCAGAGCGCATCCCCGTAGCGTTGTTTACGTGCATAAAGCTTGTCGGCCTTGGTTTGCAGCCACTGCAACAAGGCATTTTCTTCAGCGAGGATCTGGCGCAACGGCTGCTGGAAGTAGCCTTTGAGGAAGCGCAACTTGTCACGACGCGTCAGGCCGATGTCCAGCGCCGAGAAGTACAACGCGGCCAGGTCTTTGTCGCGCCAGCGATGACTGATTTTGTCGCGGGTCTGGGCGCGGTGCAGGTCGATCACCGACAACTTGAAGTTATCAGCCGTCACCAGCGTATCGGTGTGCAACAGGAAGTGGCAGATGTAGCAATCGCGATGGTTGACCCCACCGCGATGCATCATGCCGGTCATGCGCGCCACTTCGGCGATCAGTGCGCGCTTGAGGCGCGGCGCGGGCGGCTGCTTGAGCCAGTCGATGCTGAAGTCTTCCAGGCTGACAGTCGGCGCCAGTTCTTCAGTGATGATGAACGAGTGCTGGTCGGCCGGGTTGCTGCCGCGCTCGCCGTACGCCACGGCGGTCATGGTCGGCACGCCGATCTGCTGCAGGCGCTGGATGGCCTGCCACTCCTGGCCCGCACCGAGCACCGGCAGCTTGGCGGTGACCAGATTCTTGACGATCTCACCCCAGCCGATGCCACGGTGGATCTTCACGAAATAGCCACGCCCATCCACCTCGGTGCGCAAGGTGCGCCGGGCTTCAAGTTCACGGTACACCTCGCCTTCCAGCCGCTCGACTTCGGCGAAGGCATCACGCCCGGCCCAGAGGGTCTTGAACGGTTCGGCAAGCATCAACTTCATCGTTTTGGCTCCGCCAGAATCACATCCGCCGCGTGCTGCGGCATGCTGTAGAGGTCGGCCGTCTCGGCGTACACCAACCCATTGCGGCCCCAGGCCGCGCGCTGTGCAGTGTCGGTGAGCATGCGTGTCAGGTAGTGGTTGAGCTGCGTTTGATCGAACGGCTCGTCCAGCACCAACCCACTGTCGGCCTCGCTGATGTAATGGGCGTAACCACACACCGCCGAGACCAGCACCGGCAACCCGGCCACCAGGGCTTCAAGCAACACGGTGCCGGTGTTTTCGTTGTACGCCGGGTGGATCAACAGGTCGGCGCCCAGCAGGAAACGCGGAATATCGCTGCGCCCTTTGAGGAACTGCACGTTATCGCCCAGCCCCAACGTAGCACTCTGCAATTGGAATACTTTGGGGTCGTCCTGGCCAATTACAAACAGACGCGTGCGTTTTTTCAGTTCCGCCGGTAAGGCGGCCACGGCCTTGAGGCTGCGGTCGACGCCCTTGGTCTTGAAGCCGGAACCGATTTGCACCAGCAGCAAGTCGTCGCCGGCGAGGTTGAATTCCTGGCGAAAACCTTCGCGGATCTCGGCGGCATTCGGCGGCGCACGGCGGTCCTGGGCGATGCCCGGCGGCAGCAGGTGGAAGCGTTCCAGCGGGGTGTCGTAATGCTTGATGAACAGCGGTTGCTGCACTTCAGAGATCATCAGGATTTCAGTCTTGGCGTCCCTGGCGAACACCGCGCGCTCGTACTCGGCAAAGTGGCGGTAACGGCCAAAGCGTTTGTACAGCGAATGGCGCAGGTTTTGCGCCTTGTCTTCAAAGCAGCCATCGGCGGCGTAGTACACGTCCAGGCCGGGCATTTTGTTGAAGCCGATCAGACGGTCCACCGGGCGTTTGGCCAGGTCGGCTTCCATCCAGGCGCTGAGCTTTTCATTGCGCCGATGGTTGAAGAACGCCTTGACCGGCGCCACCAGCACTTCGAAGCCGGGCGGAATGTCGCCTTCCCAGATCAGCGTGTAGACACGAATCTGATGGCCGCGCTGCTGGCACTCCAGGGCGATACGCATGAAGTCGCGCTGCAGGCCACCGAAGGGGAAATATTTGTACAGAACAAAAGCCAGTTGCATCAGTGCAGCTCCTCAGCCAGTAACAACGTGCTCAGTCGGCTTGCCACACGCTCAGGGTTCAGGCGCGTGAAGCACAGGGGCGACTCGCGCTTGATGTCGAACCGACGCAGGTCGTCGGCCGTTGGTTGATAGGTACAGTGTTTTTGCAGGCACGGCGCGCACGGGAAGTCGCTGGCCAGGTGAATCTGGCCCTTGCCATAGGCGCCGGTCAGGCCAGGGTTGGTGGGGCCGAACAGGGAAATGGTCGGCACGTCCAACGCAGCGGCCAAGTGACCCAGGCCCGTGTCCACCGCCACGCAGGCACGGGCGCCGGCCAGCACGCGGGCCACGCCGGCCAGGTTGAGCTTGGGCAGCACTTCGGCGTGTTGCAGGCCATGGGCCAGGCGCTCGGCACGGGCTTTTTCGTCGGCATTGCCCCACGGCAACTTCACGTCCACACCCAGGCGGCCCATGCGCTCGGCCAGCTCGCGCCAATAGGCTTCGGGCCAATGCTTGGTGTCCCAGGTGGTGCCGTGCAGCAGCAGCACAAATGGTTTTTTCGGCGGCAGGCCGAGCAGCTTTTCAGTGCTCAGGCCGTAGTCGCCCAACCCTTTGGGCAGGTCGTAGCCCAGCGCAACGGCGAACAGCTGGCGCAAACGCTCCACCGCATGCTGCCCACGGGCCACGGCCAAACGGCGCGAGTAGAAACGCGCAGCGATGGGTTCGCGTGCAGAATGCTTGTCGAAACCCGCGACCGGAGCGCGCACGTAGCGCGTCAGCCAGGCGCTTTTCAGCAGGCCTTGGGCGTCAATCACCAAGTCATACTTGGTCGACTGAACACGCTGCTTGAACCGTCGCCACTCGCCGCTCTTGATGGTTTGCCAGATGTTTTTGCGCCAGCGACGAATCGCCACCGGGATCACCTGGTCCACCGCCGGGTGCCAGGTGGGGATCTCGGCAAAGCCTTCTTCCACCACCCAGTCAAAGCGAATGCCGGGGATCGCCCGCGCCGCGTCGGTCAGTGCCGGCAAGGCGTGGATCACGTCGCCCAGGGATGAGGTCTTGACTACCAGTACTCGCAAACTAACGGACCTCGACCACGGAGCCTTGCAACCGCTGCAACGCGTCGCTGACCGGTTGCGGCAGCAGCTGGCGCAGGCAATTGTAGTGGCCGAAACGGCAGGTACGCTCAAAACACGGACTGCAATCCAGGCCCAGGCGCACCACTTCGACCTTGTCGGCCAACGGCGGCGTGAAGCCAGGCGAGGTCGAGCCGTACACCGCCACCAGTGGGCGGTTCAACGCGGCAGCCACGTGCATCAGGCCGGAGTCGTTGGACACCACCGAGTCGGCGCAGGACAGCAGGTCGATGGCTTCGGCCAGAGACGTGTCGCCGCTGAGGTTCACCGCTTCTTCGCGCAGCCCAGGGATCAGACGCTGGCGGATGTCCTCGCCCACCGAGTGATCGTTTTTCGAGCCGAACAACCACACCTGCCAGCCTTCGCGAATCTTCATCTCGGCGACTTTGGCGTAATGCTCCGACGGCCAGCGCTTGGACTCGCCAAACTCCGCGCCTGGGCACAGCGCCAGCACCGGACGGTCGAGCATCAGGCCGAACTTGGCCAGGGCCGCGTCACGGGTCACCGGGTCGATCTGCAAGCTGGGGCGCGGGTACGGCGTCGGCAGGTCGGCACCTGGCTCATAGGCCAGGGCCATAAAGCGCTCGATCATCAGCGGGTAGCGTGCTTTGTCGAGGGTGCGCACATCGTTGAGCAATACGTAGCGAAACTCGCCGCGCCAGCCGGTGCGTTTGGGGATGCCGGCGAAATACGGCACCAGCGCCGACTTGAGCGAGTTGGGCAACAGGATCGCCTGGTCGTACTGGCCGACCATGGATTTGCCGATGCGCCGGCGCGTCGCCAATTCGAGGGCACCGTGGCCGAGCGGGAAGCTCAAGGCCTTGCGCACCTGGGGCATGCGCTCGAGGATCGGCCGGCTCCACTCGGGGGCGAGCACGTCGATTTGGCAGTCGGGATGACGCTGTTTCAGGCACTGGAACAGTGTCTGCGCCATCACCATGTCACCGACCCAGCTGGGCCCAACGATCAGAATATTCATGTAGTTTCCACAAACGATGCGGGGAGGCTTATGCCTCCCCGCATCGACAATTATCCTAGGTTGCGGTAGCCACGGAACCGCTTTGTGTGGGAGCGGGCTTGCTCGCGAAAGCATCACCGCGGTCCGCCAGACAGACCGCAGCGCCTGCTTCGCGAGCAAGCCCGCTCCCACACAAGGCTGGTTTCCACATTAGATAGGCATCGCTCAATTAATCGAGTATCAGCTTAACCCCAGCGCCTGCCAGATTCGCATCACCTGGCGCCGTTCGTCGGCGAACTGATCCCCGGCTACCGTGCCAGCCTCATTTTGCAAGGCCTGGCGGTGCGCCGCGGAACGGTAGGCTTTATACACCTCGCGCAGCAGATGGGCATCGGCGGCGGGCATCAGCCCGACCTGCTCCAGGCCCTCCAGAATGCGGATATTGTCGGTGTAGCGCAGCAACGATGGATGTTGCGCAGACCACGCCAAAGCCGCGTATTGCACCATAAATTCAATATCGACGATACCTCCGGCGTCCTGCTTGAGGTCGAACACCACCGTGGGCTCAAAGGCATTGGCGCCGGTGCCGGCCGCCGTAGACCGGGTGCCCAGGTTGTCGCGCATCTTGGCGCGCATCTCGCTGACCTCCTGGCGCAGCTTGACCAGGTCGCGCTCACGCCCGAGTACTTTAGCGCGGACCTGCTCGAACGCCTGGCCCACATCCTGACTGCCCACCAGCACCCGCGCGCGGATCAGCGCCTGATGTTCCCAGGTCCAGGCTTCATTTTGCTGATAGCGCTCGAAGGCTCCGAGTGAACTCACCAGCAAACCCGACGCGCCGGATGGGCGCAGGCGCATGTCGACCTCATACAGCTGGCCAGAGTTGGTCTGGGTGGTCAGCAAGTGGATGATGCGCTGGCCCAGGCGCGTGAAGAACTGCGCGCCGTCGATCGGCTTGGCGCCGTCAGTCTCGGCCTGCGGGTCACCGTCGTGGATAAACACCAGGTCCAGGTCGGAACCATGCCCCAGCTCGATGCCGCCAACCTTGCCATAACCGACAATGATGAACCCCGGGTCGCACAGCGTACCGTCAAGCCGCTGCGGCGAACCGTGGCGGGCCACGGTCTGGCGCCACGCCAGGGCCAGTACTTGTTCAAGAATGGCTTCGGCGAGCCAGGTCAGGTAGTCGCTGACTTTCATCAGCGGCAGGCTGCCGGCGATTTCCGAAGCGGCCACGCGCAGACGGTGAGCCAGCTTGAAGTGGCGCAGCGCCTCCATCTGCTGCTCAAGGTCATCCTCGGGAATGCGCGTGAGGCGCTCGCGCAGCTCGGCGGCCAGTTCCGGCGCCAACGGCGGCTTGAACAGGCGGCCTTCGTTAAGCAATTCGTCGAGCAACAGCGGGAAGCGCGTGATCTGTTCGGAGATCCACGGGCTGGCGGCGCACAGTGTGAGCAGACGGCGCAACGCGTCGGGGTTTTCGGTGAGCAGCACCAGATAAGCGGAACGGCGGGCGACGGCTTCGACCAGCGGCAGTACACGTTCAAGCACCAAATCCGGGTTGGCGTGCTCGACGGCCTGGGCCAGCAGACGCGGAATAAAGGCATCCAGCCGCTCCCGCCCCAGGCGCTGCATGGCACGCAATTGCGGGCTGCCGCGCAAGCCGGCCAGGGCTTTGAGGGCTTTGGGCGCGTCGGTAAAACCACCTTCCTGCAATTGCAGGCGAGCGGCGTCTTCGTCCTGAGACTCTTCCCACAGTGGCAGCCACTCGCCGCCTACGACCAACTCACTCTCTGCGCCTTCTTCTTCGTCAGGGTCGGCGATGACTTGGCGGAAGTGCCAGTCCACCCGACCACGCCAGTACATCAGGCGCTCATGGAACGTGGACCAATCGGCAAAGCCCAGCATAAAGGCGATACGCGCCTGATCTTCCGGGGTGTCCGGGAGCATTTGCGTCTGACGGTCGGCGATCGCCTGAATCGCATGCTCGGTGTAACGCAAGAATTCGTAGCCGTTGCGCAACTCGGCAATGACTGCCGCAGGCAAATAGCCCTGCCCTTCGAGCGTGCCGAGCACCTTGAGCAATGGCCGTTGTTGCAGGCTCAGGTCGCGGCCGCCGTGGATCAACTGGAACGCCTGGGCAATAAATTCCACCTCGCGGATACCACCCGAGCCCAGCTTGATGTTGTCGGCCATGCCTTTGCGCCGCACTTCCTGCTGGATCAGCTGCTTCATGGTGCGCAGCGCTTCGATGGCCGAAAAGTCCAGGTAACGCCGATAGACGAACGGTCGCAGCATATCCAGCAGTTGCGCACCGGCCACCTGGTCACCGGCAACCACGCGCGCCTTGATCATCGCGTAGCGCTCCCAGTCGCGGCCCTGGTCCTGATAGTACTGTTCCAGCGCGTTGAAGCTGAGCACCAGGGCGCCAGCCGAACCGTAGGGGCGCAGGCGCATGTCGACGCGGAACACAAACCCGTCGACCGTCATCGGGTCGAGCGCCTTGATCAGTTTTTGACCAAGCCGGATGAAAAATTCCTGGTTATCCAGCGCGCGCTTCACGCCCACCGTTTCGCCACCCTCGGGGTAGGCGAAGATCAGGTCGATATCAGACGACAGGTTCAGCTCCACGGCGCCGAGCTTGCCCATGCCGAGGATGACCATGTGCTGGGCTTCGCCGCTGCGTCGGCCGGTGGGGGTGCCGAATTGCACGCAATGGCGCTGGTACAGCCATTGGTAGGCTTGGTCGATGCTGGCGTCAGCCATGTCGGAAAGGTCGCGACAGGTTTGCACCAGGTCGGCCTGGCGCGTCAGGTCGCGCCAGATGATGCGCACTTGCTGGCGGGTACGCTGGCGACGCAGCACGCGACCCAGCTCATCTTCTGTTTCGGCCTGTTGCACGGCGCCGGCGATCTGGCCGCACAGCTCGCCGGGCGCAAAGCCGCGGTCCAGCTCGCCCCAGGCCACCAGCTCGAGCAACATCAAAGGGTCACGCAGGCTCTGTTCAATGACAAAATCACTGGCGGCGCACACGCGGGCGAAGTCAGCCCACCGTTGCGGCGTCCAGGCAGAAAGTCCATGATCGTCGTCCAGCGCGGCCACTGCGTCACGAAATGACTGCTCGGCCCGCTGGGCAAAAGGCAAGAGAATGGCCGGTAATGGGGCCAGCGTTGGAAGGCTCATGGTCTATCCTTGATCGGCGCGTAAAAGGCTTGTTGCTGTGAACGCAAGAACCACGCTCGGTGAAGGACTGTCGAACAAAGGTTATAAATAGCTGAAATTAAATTAATCTTGGCAGGCAACATCAAACTTTCACCTTTTCTTGTTCGCAAAAGATCAACAATAACGATTATGCTCACCAGCCAGACCGAGCAATCCACTCGGTCTTGTGTAGTTTTACTACTCGTATATACATTCGAAAGGCTGAAATGGCCGACGATTTGTAGTAAAACTACAGGACGCCGAAGCAACCTTCGGCCATCCAAGAATTTATGTCGTCTGCCCACAAGGCCAGTCGCAAACTTCAGGCAACCGATTCTGGTAGCCTTTCCGCCCTGGAGCAAGCCATGCAAGACCTCGATCCCGTCGAAACCCAGGAATGGCTGGACGCCCTGGAATCGGTTCTCGACAAAGAAGGCGAAGACCGTGCTCACTACCTGATGACCCGTATGGGCGAACTCGCGACCCGCAGCGGCTCGCAATTGCCTTACGCCATCACCACGCCATACCGCAACACCATCCCCGTTACCCACGAAGCACGCATGCCTGGCGACCTGTTCATGGAACGCCGCATTCGCTCGTTGGTACGTTGGAACGCCATGGCGATGGTAATGCGCACGAACTTGAAAGATTCTGACCTGGGCGGTCACATCTCCAGCTTCGCTTCCAGCGCAACCCTGTATGACATCGGCTTCAACTACTTCTTCCAGGCCCCGACCGACGAACACGGCGGCGACCTGATCTACTTCCAGGGCCACACTTCTCCAGGCGTTTACGCCCGTGCGTTCATGGAAGGCCGCATCACCGAAGAACACATGAACAACTTCCGCCAGGAAGTGGACGGTAACGGCCTGTCGTCGTACCCGCACCCTTGGCTGATGCCTGATTTCTGGCAGTTCCCGACTGTGTCCATGGGCTTGGGCCCGATCCAGGCAATTTACCAGGCACGCTTCATGAAGTACCTGGAAGCGCGTGGCTTCATCCCTGAAGGCAAGCAGAAAGTCTGGTGCTTCTTGGGCGACGGCGAGTGTGACGAGCCGGAATCCCTGGGCGCCATCTCCCTGGCCGGCCGCGAGAAGCTCGACAACCTGATCTTCGTCATTAACTGCAACCTGCAGCGCCTCGATGGCCCGGTTCGCGGCAACGGCAAGATCATCCAGGAACTCGAAGGCGTGTTCCGCGGTGCTCAGTGGAACGTGACCAAAGTCATCTGGGGCCGTTTCTGGGACCCACTGCTGGCCAAAGACGTCGACGGTATCCTGCAGCGTCGCATGGACGAAGTCATCGACGGCGAGTACCAGAACTACAAAGCCAAAGACGGCGCGTTCGTACGTGAACACTTCTTCAACACGCCTGAACTCAAGGCAATGGTTGCAGACCTGTCCGACGACGAGATCTGGAAACTCAACCGTGGCGGCCACGACCCGTACAAGGTCTACGCGGCGTACCACGAAGCGGTCAACCACAAAGAACAACCGACCGTCATCCTGGCCAAGACCATCAAGGGTTATGGCACCGGTGCCGGCGAAGCGAAGAACACTGCGCACAACACCAAGAAGGTTGATGTTGAAAGCCTGAAGCTGTTCCGCGACCGCTTCGACATCCCGGTCAAGGACGAAGAGCTGGAGAACCTGCCGTTCTTCAAGCCAGAGCCAAACAGCGCCGAAGCCCGCTACCTCAGCGAGCGTCGCACTGCACTGGGCGGTTTCGTGCCACAGCGCCGCGCCAAGAGCTTCAACATTCCGACCCCGCCACTCGATACCCTCAAGGCTATCCTGGACGGCTCGGGCGACCGTGAAATCTCCACCACCATGGCCTTCGTGCGGATCCTTGCGCAGCTGGTCAAGGACAAGGAAATCGGTTCGCGTATCGTCCCGATCATCCCGGACGAAGCCCGTACCTTCGGTATGGAAGGCATGTTCCGTCAGTTGGGCATCTACTCCTCCGTCGGCCAGCTCTACGAGCCAGTCGATAAAGACCAGGTGATGTTCTACAAGGAAGACAAAAAGGGCCAGATCCTCGAAGAAGGCATCAACGAAGCGGGCGCCATGAGCTCCTTCATCGCTGCCGGTACTTCGTACTCCAGCCACAACCAGCCGATGCTGCCGTTCTACATCTTCTACTCGATGTTCGGCTTCCAGCGTATCGGCGACCTGGCGTGGGCAGCAGGCGACAGCCGTACCCGTGGCTTCCTGATCGGCGGTACCGCCGGCCGGACCACGCTGAACGGCGAAGGCCTGCAACACGAAGACGGTCACAGCCACATCCTGGCTGCCACCATCCCGAACTGCCGCACCTTTGATCCAACCTACGGCTATGAGCTGGCGGTGATCATCCAGGACGGCATGAAGAAGATGACCGAAGAGCAGCAGGACGTTTTCTACTACATCACCGTGATGAACGAGTCCTACCAGCAGCCAGCCATGCCGGCCGGTGTCGAGGAAGGCATCATCAAGGGCATGTACCTGCTCGAAGAAGACACCAAGGAAGCGGCGCATCACGTACAGCTGATGGGCTCCGGCACCATCCTGCGTGAAGTGCGTGAAGCGGCCAAGATCCTGCGTGACGAGTTCAACGTCGGCGCTGACGTGTGGAGCGTTACCAGCTTCAACGAACTGCGTCGCGACGGCCTGGCAGTGGAGCGTAACAACCGCCTGCACCCAGGTCAGAAGCCAGCGAAAAGCTACGTCGAAGAGTGCCTGGCCGGCCGTAAAGGTCCAGTCATTGCCTCTACCGACTACATGAAGCTGTTTGCTGAACAGATTCGCCAGTGGGTCCCGTCCAAGGAATTCAAAGTCTTGGGCACCGACGGTTTCGGCCGCAGTGACAGCCGCAAGAAGCTGCGTCACTTCTTCGAAGTTGACCGTCACTTCGTGGTGTTGGCAGCCCTGGAAGCCTTGGCTGACCGTGGTGAGATCGAACCTAAGGTGGTGGCTGACGCTATCGTCAAGTTCGGGATCAACCCGGAAAAACGCAACCCACTGGACTGCTGAGGAGATTTTTTGTGAGCGAACTCATTCGCGTACCTGACATCGGCAGCGGTGAAGGTGAAGTAATCGAGCTGTTTGTGAAGGTCGGCGACACCGTCGAAGCCGACCAGAGCATCCTGACCCTGGAATCGGACAAGGCGAGCATGGAAATCCCTGCTCCCAAGGCCGGCGTGGTCAAAAGCCTGAAAGTGAAGCTGGGCGACCGCCTGAAAGAAGGCGACGAACTGCTGGAACTGGAAATCGAAGGCGCCGCTGACGCGGCCCCTGCGGCGGCTCCTGCTGCCGCTGCTGCACCTGCACCGGCTGCTGAAAAGCCTGCCGCCGCTGCCGAGGCTCCTGCAGCCCCGGCCGCCGCTCCGGCTGAGGCCTCTGTTCAGGACATTCACGTCCCGGACATCGGTTCGTCGGGCAAGGCCAAGATCATCGAGCTGCTGGTCAAGGTCGGCGACACCGTCGAAGCCGACCAGTCGCTGATCACCCTGGAGTCCGACAAGGCCTCCATGGAAATCCCATCGCCGGCTGCCGGCGTGGTGGAAAGCATCGCGGTCAAGCTCGAAGACGAAGTCGGCACTGGCGACTTCATCCTCAAGCTCAAAGTACAAGGCGCTGCGCCGGCTGCTGCTCCAGCACCGGCTGCGGCTGCACCTGCTGCAAAAGCTGAAGCGGCTCCGGCTCCGGCTGCTGCCGCCCCTGCACCTGCTGCGAAAGCCGAGGCCGCTCCGGCTCCTGCGGCTGCCGCACCTGCGCCAAGCGGTGCCAAGGTTCACGCCGGCCCAGCCGTGCGTCAGCTGGCCCGTGAGTTCGGTGTTGAGCTCAATGCTGTGTCGGCCACTGGCCCGCACGGTCGTGTGCTGAAAGAAGACGTGCAGGTTTACGTCAAGGCCATGATGCAGAAGGCCAAGGAAGCTCCGGCTGCCGGCGCTGCTACCGGTGGCGCTGGTATTCCGCCGATTCCGGTCGTGGACTTCAGCCGCTTCGGCGAAACCGAAGAAGTGCCGATGACCCGCCTGATGCAAATCGGCGCGTCGAGCCTGCACCGCAGCTGGCTGAACATTCCGCACGTGACCCAGTTCGACCAGGCCGACATCACCGACCTGGAAGCTTTCCGCGTTGCGCAGAAAGCCGTGGCCGAGAAGGCTGGCGTGAAACTGACCGTGCTGCCACTGCTGCTCAAGGCCTGCGCGCACCTGCTCAAGGAACTGCCGGACTTCAACAGTTCGCTGGCGCCAAGCGGTAAAGCGATCATTCGCAAGAAATACGTGCACATCGGTTTTGCAGTTGATACCCCGGATGGCCTGCTGGTGCCTGTGATCAAGAACGTTGATCAGAAGAGCCTGCTGCAACTGGCTGCTGAAGCGGCTGCACTGGCCGCCAAGGCCCGTGACAAGAAGCTGACTGCAGACGACATGCAAGGCGCGTGCTTCACCATCTCCAGCCTCGGGCACATTGGCGGCACTGGCTTTACGCCGATCGTCAACGCGCCGGAAGTGGCTATCTTGGGTGTGTCCAAGGCCACTATCCAGCCTGTGTGGGACGGTAAAGCTTTCCAACCGAAGCTGATGCTGCCGCTGTCGTTGTCCTACGATCACCGTGTGATCAACGGCGCCGCCGCTGCACGCTTCACGCAGCGTCTGAGCCAACTGCTGAACGACATCCGCACCATCCTGCTGTAAGCCGCAAACGGGCCTCCCATTCACCGGGGAGGCCTGGCTGCACCGATTTCCGAGCGCCACGCTCGTACCTCAACCCCGCCACTTGGCGGGGCTTTTTTTGGCCTGCTTTTTTGTCGGGGTAAGGGCTGTAGCGCGTGCGTCAACTCGCCACCCATCACCTGGATTGTAGAAACCACTCCCGCGGCCGATAACAGCCATATAGCACTTAGCCTTCATCCTCTCTTGTCAGTGCGTGCTGCATGATGCAACCTTGCCGCAGGCGACAGTAAAGAGGGCGTGAGCCCGGCGCCGTGCGCATTTTTCCAAGCGAGTTTCCCCATGAAAAGCCAACCCGATGCCGCCCATATGGCGGCCGAGGTAGTGACGCAGTTACCGGTGCCTTCGCGCCTCGGCATGTTGCGTTTCGAACGGCTTAATGAGGCAAGCTGGGCGCTGCTGTACCTCGACCCCAATTGCGAGCGCCAGTTTGGTCTGCCGGCGGTCGAACTGTGCGCCCTGGTCGGCACGCCCTACGCCAGCTTGATGGAACCGCAGGCGCGCTACCAACTGCACGACGCCATCCAGCAACAACTGACCCAGAGCCCGCATTACCTGGTGCGCTACACCTTGCACACCAGCGACGGGCCTTTGAGCCTGCTGGAAATGGGCGAGACCTACAAACAGCACAATCGCCACCTGCTGCGCGGCTACCTGATGGTGGTCGACGGACTGTTTAGCGAAATCCCCACTGCCGTCCCGACCGCAGACCTGGAAAACCAGAACAGCCGCCTGCAGATCGCCCTGGAACTCAACCAGCGTGCCCAGCAGGAACAGTTGCAGCACCTGGAGCGCGTGCGCGCCCAGCAGGAGCTGATCCTGCTGTTGGCACGCCAGCGCTACACCACGCCCAACTCGCTGCAGGAAGCCGCCGAGCTGATCACCCGCAGCGCGTGCGACATCTACCAGATCGATTGCGCGAGCATCTGGAACCTGGAAGGCCAGCGCCTGGTGCCGATCTCGGCGTACCACCGCGACAACCAACAGCACCACTTGCCTGAAGCGATCGACGCCAGCGGCTTCCCGGACTACCTGGAAGCCCTGCACTCGAGCCGCGCCATCGACGCCACCCATGCGTTGCGTGACCCGCGCACCCGGGAAATGGCCGAAAGCCTGCGCGCCAAGGACGTGCACGCGATGCTCGACGCGAGCATCCGTGTGGATGGCCAAGTCATCGGCGTGCTGTGCCTGGAACAAAGCGGCAGCTCGCGTGCCTGGCAGGCTGATGAGATCGCCTTCGCCGGCGAGCTGGCGGACCAGTTCGCGCAAGTGATCAACAACCACAACCGGCGCGCCGCCACCAGCGCGCTGCACTTGTTTCAGCGGGCTGTGGAGCAAAGCGCCAACGCGTTTCTGCTGGTCAATTGCGACGGCGTGGTCGAGTACGTCAACCCAAGCTTTACCGCGATCACCCAGTACAGCGCCGAAGAAGTCCATGGCCATCGACTGGCGCAGTTGCCGGCCCTGGAAAACCTCAGCGAAATGCTTTTCGACGCACCGTCGAGCCTGGCCAAGAGCAACAGCTGGCAAGGTGAGTTCAAGAGCCGACGTAAAAACCTCGAACCCTACTGGGGCCAGCTGTCGATTTCCAAGGTGTATGGCGACAACCGTGAGTTGACCCACTACATCGGCATCTACGAAGACATCACCCAGACCAAGCTGGCCCAGCAGCGCATCGAGCGCCTGGCCTACACCGACAACCTGACCAACCTGGGCAACCGCCCGGCGTTTATCCGCAACCTGGATGAGCGCTTCGCGCGCGACAGCGACAGCCCGATCAGCCTGTTGCTGGTGGACATCGACAATTTCAAGCGGATCAACGACAGCCTCGGCCACCAGACCGGCGACAAGTTGCTGATCAGCCTGGCCCGGCGCCTGCGCAACAGCCTGAGTGCCAGCGGCAGCCTGGCGCGGTTCGCCAGTAACGAGTTCGCGGTGTTGCTCGACGACACCGACCTGGAGAGTGGCCAACAGGTCGCCAGCCAGTTGCTGGCAACCCTCGACAAACCGATGTTCGTCGACAACCAACTGATCAGTGTCACCGGCTCCGTGGGCCTGGCCTGCGCGCCGTTGCACGGCCGCGACCCGCAAACCCTGATGCGTAACGCCGGGCTGGCCCTGCACAAGGCCAAGGCCAATGGTAAACACCAGGTACAGGTGTTTACCGAGGCGCTGAACGCCGAGGCCAGTTACAAACTGTTTGTGGAAAACAACCTGCGCCGCGCCCTGACCCAAAACGAGCTGGACGTGTTCTACCAGCCCAAGCTGTGCCTGCGCAGCGGCCGGCTGCTGGGCATGGAAGCGCTGTTGCGCTGGAACCACCCGGAAAAGGGCATGATCCGTCCCGACCAGTTCATCAGCGTGGCGGAAGAAACCGGGCTGATCATCCCCATCGGCAAATGGATCGCGCGCCAGGCCTGCCGCATGAGCAAGCAATTGAGCGCCGCCGGCATGGGCAACTTGCAGGTAGCGATCAACCTGTCGCCCAAGCAATTCTCCGACCCGGACCTGGTGGCCTCGATTGCCACCATCCTCAAGGAAGAACAGTTGCCCGCGAAACTGCTGGAGCTGGAGCTGACCGAAGGTCTGCTGCTGGAAGCCACCGAAGACACGCGCCTTCAACTGGACCAGCTAAAGAGCTTTGGCCTGACCCTGGCCATGGATGACTTCGGTACCGGCTATTCGTCGCTGAGCTACCTGAAGAAATTCCCCATCGACATCATCAAGATCGATCGCAGCTTTATCCACGAAATCCCGGACAACCAGGACGACATGGAAATCACCTCGGCAGTGATCGCCATGGCCCACAACCTCAAGCTCAAAGTGGTGGCCGAGGGCATCGAAACCTCCGAGCAACTGGCCTTCCTGCGCCGGCATCGTTGCGATGTGGGCCAGGGCTATTTGTTCGACCGGCCGATCCCCGGTGCAGAGCTGCTCGAGAAGCTTAAACGCTACCCGCGCGGGCCAATCGCCTGACAGCGCTGTAACACTCGGGCACACTGGCTGTCTGAATCTTTACCGCTAACTCAACCTGACGAGAGGACTGCTCATGGTCTTGCGCTCGGAAATTCTGGTGAACAAAAACGTGTTGCCCACTCAAGAACAAGCTTTGCCTGGCCGTGAAACCCCGATGGCACTGCCAGAGACGCATTTCGTCAACGGCAACCCGCTGCTCGGCCCCTTTGTCGACAACGTCGAGTTCGCGATCTTCGGCCTCGGTTGTTTCTGGGGTGCCGAACGCCGGTTCTGGCAGCGCGACGGTGTGGTCAGCACCGTGGTCGGCTACGCCGGCGGCTACACGCCGAACCCCACTTACGAAGAAGTCTGCTCGGGCCTGACCGGCCATAGCGAAGTGGTACTGGTGGTGTTCGACCAGGACAAGATCAGCTACGAAGAGCTGCTGAAAATGTTCTGGGAGCTGCACAATCCGACCCAAGGCATGCGCCAGGGCAACGACATCGGCAGCCAATACCGTTCGGTGATCTACGCCGTGAAGCCTGAGCACCTGGAAGCGGCCAAAGCCAGCGCCGAGGCGTATCAGGGCGAGCTGACCAAGGCCGGCCTGGGCACCATCACCACAGAAATCGAAGAAGCACCGACGGTGTACTTCGCCGAGGCGTATCACCAGCAATATCTGGCGAAGAACCCACAGGGCTATTGCGGGATCGGCGGCACGGGCGTGACCTGCCCGATCTAAGCACAACGCAGATCAAAAAATGTGGGAGCGGGCTTGCTCGCGAATGCGGTATATCAGTCGACATATCTGTTAACTGACACTCCGCTTTCGCGAGCAAGCCCGCTCCCACATTTAGTCTTGTGCTTGGCTTGAGATCTGATTACTCAGCGATGAGCCAATCCATCTGCCACCCACCCTGGGTCTGGCCAAGTTTCTTGGACAACCACGGCAGCAGCTCACGCAACTCCTCTTCCAAACCCCACGGCGGGTTGGCAATCGCCAGGCCCGAGCCGGTCAGGGTGTTGGGCGTGTCCAGCGGATGCACCAGCAACTCCACCCGCAGCAACTTCGGCGCACCGGTGCCGGCCAGGTCCTGGTAGAAGCGGCGCAACATGCGCTGGTCTTTCACCGGGTACCAGATCGCCGCAACGGTCTGGCGCATGCGGCTGACCGCTTCCTTGAGGGACGCCGCGCAGCGCTGCATTTCGTCGAGCTTTTCAAACGGCGGATCGATCAGCATCAACGCGCGCTTTTCCGGCACCGGCAGCAAGGCGCGCGGTACATGCCAGCCTTCGCCCAAGTGCACTTTGACGCGGCGATCGCCCTTCATGTTGTCCTTGAGCAGCACGCCGTCTTCCGGGTGTTTTTCATTCAGCAGGACACGGTCCTGAGGCCGCGTGAGGCGGCGCGCCAGTTCTGGCGAGCCCGGGTAGTAGCGCAACTGACCATCCGGGTTCATCTCATGCAACACGCGCATGTAGTCGGCGGTCAGCGGCGGCAGGTCGCTCTCGCCCCACAAGCGGGCGATGCCTTCCAGGTATTCACCGGTGCGGTTGGCCTGATCACCTTGCAGGTCGTATAGCCCGATCCCGGCGTGGGTGTCGAGGTAGGCGAACGGCTGCTCCTTGCGCGACATCAGAGCGATGAGGCGGGTCAAGGTCAGGTGTTTGAAGACATCGGCGTGGTTGCCGGCGTGAAAGGCGTGACGATAATTCATGGTTGCTCCTGCGCAGGGGGCGAAGTTTACCTTCTACAGGAGCAAAGGGGCAGAGTGTGGCGAGCGGGCTCACCCCGCGTTGGGCTGCGCAATAGCCCTGGATAAGGTCACCGCATTCTTTTTTTGCCAGAACTCAGTGGCAGGTTTTGGGGCCGCTACGCAGCCCGACGCAGGGCAAGCCTGCTCGCCACAACAACCTCTCGCACCGATGACTATTTCCAGCAGGCGCTGCGTCAACTCAACTCTGAGGCCAGATAGTCGGCCAGCGCCCCATGGCTGACATCCGCCCCGCGCGCAAAGCAGGCGACCTTGTGGCGCAAGATCGCAGGCTTGAAAGCGGTATGCAGGTCGGGGCGCTGCTCTTCGAGCCATTGCAGCAAGTTGTCGATCAGCACGTGGGGCGATTGCTCTGCCAGATGCTCCAGCAACGAGGCAGGCACTTGCCACCATGGGCTGGTTTTGGCGGCAGTGGCCGGGCCAGTCGCAACCGTTAGCGGTTGGCCGTTGATCAGGTAACGTTGAAATACCGGCAACACCTTCCCCGCCTCATCGCCGATGTTTTGCACAATTGGCAGAAATTGACCGCCATCCCAGAAGCGCAAAAACACTTCCTGCCCCTCGGGCAACAGCACCTTGGTCAAGCTTTGCAGGTGCGCGACCACTGTTTCCAGTGGGCTGGACGATACCGCCAGCCAACCCCAGTCCGTAGATTCGGTGGTTGCTATCCAGTCGAGGAATGGGCTTTCGGGCTCGATGATGGCGACGTAAGGCATGACCTCAGTCCACTCGCTGTAAACCGTGCCTGCCCAGATTGGATGGGGCGGTAGACCGGCTGAAAGGGTTCGCCAAGCGTCCAAAGGCCTGGCGGCGCTGGCGCTGCTAAAAATGACGAAGAATTTTTCGGCTGGTTGAATCGGGGAGTGGAATAGCCATGTGCGGGGTATGGACTGCATTAGCATAAAATAATGTTCCTTCACGAAAAAATATGGCAAAACAATCGGCGAATAACCGAGCGTCTAAGAATGTTTATTAAGCCAACCCATATACTCACCCATACACAATAAAGCGATGCAAACCCCAACCAAAAAAAACAAAACATACACCAGTGCTTTTAGTTGAAATCTAAGCCAATAAGGAACGCCTTCAAACTCCTCACGAGTAAACCCGCCGTCTTTTATATGTATTTCAGGAAACACAAGCATCCCCGCAATCGACAGTACAAAAAACGACCTACTGAAAATCCCGTTTCCAAGAAGAAGTTGACGATCCAATACAATATTTGACTCACCTAGGCATTCCAATATTTCATTAACTTTAGAGTAAGAGAAATAAACTTGAACCAAAAATGTAAAAAAAATAAACACAAATACGCCTAACCAGCACCACATATAAAATGCGTAAAATTCACCCTTCATTACTTCCCCACCTCATAAATAAAATCTCCGATCCTCTCTCCAGCAAGCGCACCAACGGCGCCACCGGCAGCAGTGCCCGCACCTACAACAACCAAAATACATAAAATGCCTCCTAAACCCGCAGTACCTGCACCTATAGCAACACACACTGTTCCTGCACCCGCTGCTGCGGAAGCACCACCTAACCAGCCAACCGCGCCGTTCCCGACAAAATTCCCTCCTTCTGTATATTTCACTCTTTGACAATTATCTTTACTTCCAACTCGACACGTTTCCTTCACCTTCAATGCGGACGCTGCCCCCCCTAGCCCAATACCGATAAACCCGCCGACCTTCATATACTGGCTCGCCCGCGCCACACCTTGAATATGCGTCGCGTACCCAGGAATCCCCCCTGACACACCCGCTTTGCTCCAATGATGAACCAAACTACGACTGGAAATCCCCAATGCTTTTTTGAGCTTTGGGTGATCGGCAATGCCAACACCTTTGCGTACCAGAGGCCCGAGGCTGTTATCCAGTTGAGTTAACAGCTTCTGACGTTTAGAGAAAAATTCTGCACCTTGCAAATTGCCCTGAGCCTGAAAGGTTTTGACGTGCAACTTTTCAAGATCTACGAGAACGGACTTGGTTCGCGTTAAATGATTTTCCACCATGCTGGATCCCACCCCAAACGCCATCGAACTCTGCGCCAAAAAAAGCACCAACCTCTTGCTGGTGCTCAACCATAAACGCCGCCTCGTCATCGCTCATCGGCGTCAGTGCATCGTTCACTTCTTTCGCCGCCTCCATCAGCAATGCCTCTTCACGCGTGCATTGGCTGTTAAGCGGGTCGCTGAGGACGAGCATTTGCCCCGGCCTGGCGTACTGCGTGAGTTGTGGATTGAGGCCGCGAAACCGCTCCAGCACGATCGCACTGGGCGATTCGAACAGCGACTTTTCCAAGGCATCCCGAGACATTGCGCGCTGCACGATATGAAACCCCGGCTCGACGCCAGCAGCTTTCCCGGCAGAGGGTCCCGGACCTTTATTCCCATGCTGCGGGAGGTCACACTGGCCGTTCTTGCAGCGCTCGCACTCTTCGCAAAAAGGTGCGCTACGTTTCAGGCTGGCCACTTGCACGCGGCTTAACGGGGCAGGAACAACCGCCAGCAGCTTTTCCTTTATCCCCGGCATTAACGGCGCAGTCGCGGCAGCCGGCGCGCCGCCAAGCTGGATCGGCACGCTGCTGAAAATCCCACCCGCCGACAGCGTGATCGACTGCCCTCCGGCCTGGATTGTCACGCTCGCACCGGCGTCGATGACGATGCTCTGCCCCGCTCCGATCTGGATGGTGCGACCTGCACGCATCTGCTGCGAGCCACCGACCACCAAATGATCGTCCTGCTTGAGTTCAGTCAGGCGGTTGCCATGGGTAATGCGCTGCTCTTCGCCTTGCAGTTCATGGTGCGACTCGCCGCCCACTTTCACCCGGCGCTGGTTATCCACCTGCACTTGCTGGTCATGCAGCACATGCTGAGTCCAATCGCGCTGGGCGCGCAGGTAGATTTCCTCGGCGCCTTTGCGGTCTTCGATGCGCAGCTCGTTGTAACCGCCACCCCCCGGGCTGCTCTGGCTGCGAAAGATGCTGCGGGTCTTGTCTGCCGGCAGGTCAAGGGGCGGAGGGTTCGCCGCGTTGGGCAGGCAGCCCATCACCAGCGGCATGTCCAGGTCACCATTGGCGAACCCCACCAGCACTTCCATACCGACCCTGGGTATCAGCACCGAGCCGTAACGATCATGCGCCCAGCCACTGGCGACACGCAGCCAGCAGCTGGAGTGCTCGTTGTGTTCCCCGTCACGGTCCCAGGCCAGTTGCACCTTGACCCGGCCGTATTCGTCGCAATGGATTTCACTGTCGGCAGGCCCGGTAACCACCGCGTGTTGATAACCGCCGATGCTCGGTCGCGGCAGTTCAGGCAAGGGTGGGCGGAAAATCACATCCCATGGCACGGCGATAAACGTGTTGTGATAACCCTGACGTAAACCCTCACCTGAAGCCTCAGTAACAGCCTCTTCCAGCACCTGGGGTTGTTTGCCCTGATGGGAAACCTGGGTGACCAGCCACAAATCATTCCAGCTTTCTCGCGGGTGCCCGCCAAGCCTGAGGAACCGGCCACTGCCCAAGGCGGGATCATCGCCTTCACCCTGGGCGGCTCTTGAGTCTCTGCGCAGGCGCTCCAAGCCTCGCTGCGCAAGGTATTTTCCATGGGGGCGATCGGAAAAGTGGCCGGGATACTGCTGCATTTCAAGGCGCGGAAGCTGTTCGCCAGCCACGGCACTTTCCAGCGTCAGGCGCGGCTTACGAAAATCATAATCGCGCAGGTTTACCCCTGTTGTGCGGGTTTCCAGTTGCATCGCAAAGCGCTTGATCGCCGGTGTTGCCGCCACCATCCCGGAACCGGGGCTGTAGGGAGTGGGGTGTTCGGCCTGGGCGAACACCGTCTGGTCATCACCGAATACCAGCAGGTGCCCATCGGGCGAATGCTGGAAGTGGTAGTGGATGCCCACCTCGGCGCACAGACGTTGAATGAACGCCAGATCAGTCTCGCCGAACTGCACGCAATACTCGCGCAGTGGATAAGTACCGCTCAGGCGAAACTCAAAGCGGTCGCTCAGGATGCCTTGCCCGACCAACACCAGCGCCACAATCTGCGGCACACTCTTGTGCTGAAAAATACGCTGATGACTGCTGTGCGCCAGGTACTTAAGATGCGGCACAAGACGGATCTGATAACGCGTCAGGCGCCGCCCCGACTCGCCCTGCCCGACTCGATAGACCAGGCCATGCACCCCATGCCCCAGCTCATCGAACCCCAGATAGGCCTGGCGATGCAGCAAGCTTTCCAAATCGAGATCGGGCTGTTCGCTGACCAGTTCAAGGTCGATACAGTAAGGCTGACTCAGCGCCTCCTCACCCTGGAAGCTGTAGACCTTGAGGTCGCTGGCGACCCCATCCAGGGTCAGGTTAAACGTACTTTGATTGGCAGGAGCGAACATCCGGTGTTTCTCTGCGAAGGGTAGGCGGCCGATTCTGCACTACGGGTGCGCCCTGCTGAGCACGCCCCAGACAAATCAGTAAATCCCTACGCGCGCGCATCAGAAAGTTCTTCGGACCAACCCAAATCACACGCAAAAAAAGGCCCGCAATCCGTAGGACGCGGGCCTTTTTTCCAATTCAACGGGCGCTTAACACCCGACGAATTACTTGTTGAGGTTGTAGTCTTTTTCCGCCGCGTCAAAACGCTCGACCATACCGGCAGTCGGTGCGCCCAGCTTGCTGACGACGTAGATCGCCAGGCTGGCGAAGATAAAGCCCGGGATGATTTCGTACAGGCCCAGCAGCTCGAAGTGCTTCCACACAATCACAGTGACCGCGCCGACCAGGATGCCGGCCAGTGCGCCGTTGCGGGTCATCTGTTTCCAGATCACCGAGATCAGCACCACAGGCCCGAACGCGGCGCCAAAACCGGCCCAGGCGTAGCTCACCAAGCCCAGCACGCGGTTGTTCGGGTTGGCTGCCATGGCAATCGCGATCAGGGCAACCAGCAGCACCATCGCGCGGCCGACCCACACCAGCTCAACCTGGGAGGCGTTTTTGCGCAGGAAAGTTTTGTAGAAGTCTTCGGTCAGCGCGCTCGAGCACACCAGCAACTGGCAGCTCAGGGTACTCATGACCGCAGCCAGAATGGCCGACAACAGCACGCCGGCGATCCACGGGTTGAACAGCAGCTTGGCCAGTTCGATGAACACACGTTCGTGGTTCTCGTTGACCGGGCCGGCCACTTCCGGGTGCGCCGAGAAGTAAGCGATACCGAAGAAGCCCACCGCCACGGTGCCGCCCAGGCACAGGATCATCCAGGTCATGGAGATGCGACGCGCCTTGGCAATCGACTTCACCGAATCCGCCGCCATGAAGCGCGCGAGGATGTGCGGCTGGCCAAAGTAACCCAGGCCCCAGCCCATCAGCGAAATGATGCCGATGAAGGTGGTGTTTTTCAGCATGTTGAAGTTGTCAGGGTTCTTGGCTTCGATTGCCAGGAACGTGGTGTCGATGCCACCGGTGGCCAGCAACACAATGATCGGCGTCAGGATCAGCGCGAAGATCATCAGCGTGGCTTGTACGGTATCTGTCCAACTGACTGCCAGGAAACCACCGACGAAGGTGTAGGCAATTGTCGCGGCAGCACCGGCCCACAGGGCGGTCTCGTAGGACATGCCGAAAGTGCTTTCAAACAGACGGGCGCCGGCCACGATGCCGGAAGCGCAATAAATGGTGAAGAACACCAGAATCACCACCGCAGAGATGATTCGCAGCAGGCCGCTTTTGTCTTCGAAACGGCTGGAGAAGTAATCCGGCAGCGTCAGGGCGTCGCCGTTGTGTTCGGTCTGCACCCGCAGGCGGCCGGCCACGAACAACCAATTCAGGTACGCGCCGACGATCAGGCCGATGGCGATCCAGCTTTCCGACAGACCGGACATGTAGATGGCGCCCGGCAGGCCCATCAACAACCAGCCGCTCATATCGGAAGCACCGGCGGACAACGCGGTGACCACGCTGCCGAGGCTGCGACCGCCGAGGATGTAGTCAGAGAGGTTGTTGGTGGAGCGATAGGCCATGAAGCCGATCAACACCATTGCTGCGATGTAGATCACAAATGTGATCAGGGTAGGATTACTTACGCTCATAAGAGTGACGCCCTGGCTTTGTTTTTATGTAGCGACGGTCTGTGTCAGACGGCCACCCGTTGATAAGCGGATAGACGAGACTGCGTGCCGTGCATTTATGACTGGCGTTTCCCCAGGAAAGCCGCCAGCCGATGAACCGAACCTTGCAGGCGGTTGCACCTTGGGCGCGAATGCTATTCAACAAAGCAAATAAGGTGCAACCAGTTTCTTGAGAATAAGTTGCACCTAGACATGTTTAGGCCAAAACCACGGTTTTTTGCTCCTTTTCGGAGCAAGAACAGCCGACCTCAGAAGTAAACGCACCAATGGAAAGCAGATTTTTCTGAAGGCCGGATTTTTTCCCGATCACGATCAAAAATTTCCTGAACAATTTGGGTTGCACCCGGTTGCACCTCTGCATGGGCAAAGCTAATCTTGCCGCCAGCAGATGCCACGCAGTAGTGGCACCCATGAGGATAAAAAGATGGCAACGACCACCCTTGGGGTCAAACTCGACGACCCGACCCGCGAACGCCTCAAGGCCGCCGCGACCTCCATTGATCGCACGCCGCACTGGCTGATCAAGCAGGCGATTTTCAATTACCTGGAGAAACTGGAGGGTGGTGCAACCCTGAACGAGCTCAATGGCTTGGGCAGCAAGGACGCGGAGGACGCTGGCGAGGTTCAGCCTGACCACGCTCACCAGTGCTTCCTGGAGTTCGCCGAGAGCATCCTGCCGCAATCGGTACTGCGCGCCTCGATCACCGCCGCCTACCGCCGCCCGGAACCGGAAGTAGTGCCAATGCTGATCGAGCAGGCCCGCCTGCCGCAGCAGATGGCCGAAGCCACCAACAAGCTGGCCGCCTCGATTGCCGAGAAGTTGCGCAATCAGAAGAGCGCCGGCGGCCGTGCCGGTATTGTTCAAGGCCTGCTGCAAGAATTTTCCCTGTCGTCCCAGGAAGGCGTGGCCCTGATGTGCCTGGCCGAAGCGCTGCTGCGCATCCCGGACAAGGGCACGCGCGACGCACTGATCCGCGACAAAATCAGCACCGGCAACTGGCAGCCGCACCTGGGCAACAGCCCGTCGCTGTTCGTCAACGCCGCCACTTGGGGCCTGCTGCTGACCGGCAAACTGGTCGCCACGCACAACGAAGCGGGTTTGACCTCGTCCCTGAGCCGCATTATCGGCAAGAGCGGCGAGCCGATGATTCGCAAGGGCGTCGACATGGCCATGCGCCTGATGGGCGAGCAGTTCGTCACCGGCGAAACCATCGCCGAAGCCCTGGCCAATGCGAGCAAGTTCGAAGCCAAGGGCTTCCGCTATTCCTACGACATGCTCGGCGAAGCCGCGCTGACCGAACACGACGCCCAGAAGTACCTGGCCTCGTACGAACAAGCCATTCACTCCATCGGCAAAGCCTCTCACGGCCGTGGGATTTATGAAGGCCCGGGCATTTCCATCAAACTCTCGGCACTGCACCCGCGTTACAGCCGTGCGCAGTACGAGCGTGTGATGGACGAGCTGTACCCGCGCCTGCTGTCGCTGACCTTGCTGGCCAAGCACTACGACATTGGCTTGAACATCGACGCCGAAGAAGCCGACCGCCTGGAGCTGTCGCTCGACCTGCTCGAACGCCTGTGCTTCGAGCCGCAACTGACCGGCTGGAACGGCATCGGCTTCGTGATCCAGGCCTACCAGAAACGCTGCCCGTATGTGATCGACTACGTCATCGACCTGGCACGCCGCAGCCGCCATCGCCTGATGATCCGCCTGGTAAAAGGCGCGTACTGGGACAGCGAGATCAAGCGCGCCCAAGTTGAAGGCCTGGAAGGCTACCCGGTGTACACCCGCAAGGTGTACACCGACGTTTCCTACATTGCCTGCGCACGCAAACTGCTGTCGGTGCCGGAAGCCATCTACCCGCAGTTCGCCACGCACAACGCCCACACCCTGTCGGCCATCTACCACATCGCCGGTCAGAACTATTACCCCGGCCAGTACGAGTTCCAATGCCTGCACGGCATGGGTGAACCGCTGTACGAGCAAGTTGTAGGCAAAGTTTCCGAGGGCAAGCTGAACCGTCCGTGCCGCGTGTACGCACCGGTCGGTACCCACGAAACACTGCTGGCCTACCTGGTGCGTCGCCTGCTGGAAAACGGCGCCAACACCTCGTTCGTCAACCGTATTGCGGACCACACTATTTCGATTCAGGAACTGGTGGCCGACCCAGTGGCCAGCATCGAGCAGATGGCCACGCTGGAAGGCGGCTTCGGCCTGCCGCACCCGCGTATTCCACTGCCGCGTGACCTGTATGGCAGCGACCGCGCCAACTCGGCCGGTATCGACCTGGCGAACGAACACCGCCTGGCGTCGTTGTCCTGCGCCTTGCTGGCTACCGCGCATAACGACTGGAAAGCCGCGCCGATGCTGGGCTGCGCCTCCAGCAATGAGCCGGCCGCACCTGTTCTGAACCCCTCCGACCTGCGTGACGTGGTGGGCCATGTACAAGAAGCCACCGTCGAAGACGTCGACAACGCCATTCAATGCGCGATCAATGCCGGCCCGATCTGGCAGGCCACCCCGCCCGCCGAGCGCGCCGCGATCCTGGAGCGTGCCGCCGACTTGATGGAAGGCGAGATCCAGCCGTTGATGGGCCTGCTGGCCCGCGAGGCCGGCAAGACTTTCGCCAACGCCATCGCCGAAGTGCGCGAAGCCGTGGATTTCCTGCGCTACTACGCGGTACAGGCCCGTAACGATTTCACCAACGACGCCCACCGCCCATTGGGCCCAGTGGTGTGCATCAGCCCGTGGAACTTCCCGCTGGCGATCTTCAGCGGCCAAGTGGCTGCCGCACTGGCTGCCGGTAACCCGGTATTGGCCAAGCCTGCCGAGCAAACCCCGCTGGTGGCGGCACAAGCTGTGCGTATTTTGCTCGAAGCTGGCATTCCGGAAGGCGTGCTGCAACTGCTGCCGGGCCAGGGCGAAAGCGTCGGTGCCCGCCTGGTGGGGGATGATCGCGTCAAAGGCGTGATGTTCACCGGCTCCACCGAAGTGGCGCGCCTGCTGCAACGCAGCGTTGCGGGCCGCCTGGATGCCCAGGGCCGTCCGATTCCGCTGATCGCCGAAACCGGTGGCCAGAACGCAATGATCGTCGACTCTTCGGCGCTGACCGAGCAAGTGGTCATCGACGTTGTGTCCTCGGCCTTCGACAGCGCCGGCCAGCGCTGCTCGGCCCTGCGCGTTCTGTGCCTGCAGGAAGACTCGGCAGACCGTGTGATCGAAATGCTCAAGGGTGCCATGGCTGAATGCCGTCTGGGCAACCCGGAGCGCCTGTCGGTAGACATCGGCCCGGTGATCGACGCCGAAGCCAAGGCCGGCATCGAGAAACACATCCAGGCCATGCGCGACAAAGGCCGCAATGTGTACCAGGTGGCGATTGCCGACGGCGAGGAGATCAAGCGCGGCACCTTCGTGATGCCCACCCTGATCGAGCTGGAAAGCTTCGACGAACTGCAACGCGAGATCTTCGGCCCGGTGCTGCACGTGGTGCGTTACAAGCGCAAAGAGATCGACCAGCTCATCGCGCAGATCAATGCCTCCGGCTACGGCCTGACGCTGGGCGTGCACACCCGCATCGACGAGACCATCGCCAAGGTGATCGACAATGTTCACGCCGGTAACGTCTATGTGAACCGCAACATCGTGGGCGCGGTGGTTGGCGTGCAGCCCTTCGGCGGCGAAGGCCTGTCGGGCACTGGCCCGAAAGCCGGTGGGCCGCTGTACCTGTACCGTCTGCTGTCGACTCGTCCTACCGATGCGATCGAACAGTCCTTCGTGCGTGGCGACAAGCTGGCCGCGCCGGACGTGCGTCTGCGCGATGCCATGAGCCAACCGCTGACCGCCCTGAAAACCTGGGCCGAGGGCCACAAGTTCAGCGAACTGAGCGCCCTGTGCAACCAGTTCGCCGCGCAGTCGCAAAGCGGTATTACTCGCCAGCTGGCCGGCCCGACCGGCGAGCGCAACAGCTACGCGATCCTGCCCCGCGAGCACGTGCTGTGTCTGGCGGACGTGGAAGGTGATCTGCTGACGCAACTGGCGGCGGTATTAGCCGTCGGCGGTTCGGCGGTATGGCCGGAAACTGACCTGACTAAAGCGTTGTTCCCACGCCTGCCGAGGGAAGTTCAGGCGAAGATCAAGCGCGTGGCTGACTGGACCAAGGATGAGGTGGTATTCGACGCGGTCCTGCACCACGGTGATTCCGATCAATTGCGTGCGGTGTGCCAGCAAGTGGCGCAGCGTGGTGGGGCGATTGTCGGGGTGCATGGCTTGTCACAGGGCGAGACGGCGATTGCGCTGGAGCGTCTGGTAATTGAGCGGGCGTTGAGTGTTAACACCGCTGCGGCGGGCGGTAACGCCAGCCTGATGACTATCGGCTAACTGACGAAACGCGGTCAAAATGTGGGAGCTGGCTTGCCTGCGATAGCGGCGGGTCAGTGACGAAGATGTCGGCTGGCACTGCCTCATCGCAGGCAAGCCAGCTCCCACATTGACCGCGTTCGCAACTCCCTTCTCGCGTTCTGCCTCTGCATCACGCAAATCAATCTTGCTATCCAGCCTCTATTTGCGCACTTAGACTCCGGCCATTCCCTTAAAAGGTAAGCCGCCATGTCCGAGACGCTGCTCAGTTCCCGCAATCTGGCTTTCGAGCTGTACGAAGTCCTCGATGCCGAGGGCCTGACCCAGCGCGAGCGGTTTGCCGAGCACAACCGCGAAACGTTCGATGCCGCCATCAGCACCGCGCGCAGCATTGCCGAAAAGTACTTCGCGCCGCACAACCGCAAAAACGACGAAAACGAACCGCGCTATGAAGACGGCAAGGCGATCCTGATCCCGGACGTCAAACCCGCCGTGGACGCGTTCCTCGAAGCCGGCTTTCTCAACGCCGCGCGCAGCTTCGAAGCCGGCGGCATGCAGTTGCCGACCCTGCTATCGCAAGCCTGTTTTGCGCACTTCCAGTCGGCCAACGCGGCCTCGACCTCCTACCCGTTCCTGACCATGGGCGCCGCCAACCTGATCGAAAGCTTCGGCACCGAGGCACAGAAGCAGCGCTTCCTGCAGCCAATGATCGAGGGCCGCTTTTTCGGCACCATGGCACTGACCGAGCCACATGCCGGTTCATCCCTGTCGGATATTCGTACGCGGGCAGAGCCAGCGGCTGACGGCAGTTATCGCCTCAAGGGCAACAAGATCTTCATCTCCGGCGGCGACCATTCGCTGTCGGAAAACATCGTGCACATGGTGCTGGCCAAGCTGCCGGATGGGCCGGCCGGGGTGAAGGGTATTTCGCTGTTTATCGTGCCCAAGTTCCTGGTCAACGAGGATGGCAGCCTGGGCGCGCGCAACGATGTGCTGCTGGCCGGGTTGTTCCACAAGATGGGCTGGCGCGGCACCACGTCCACGGCGCTTAACTTCGGCGATAACGGCAATTGCGTCGGCTATCTGGTCGGCAAGCCGCATCAGGGTCTGAGCTGCATGTTCCAGATGATGAACGAGGCGCGCATCGGCGTGGGCATGGGCGCAGTCATGCTCGGTTACGCCGGCTACCTCTACTCGCTGGAATACGCCCGCGAACGCCCACAAGGTCGCCTGCCCGACAGCAAAGACCCAGGCACCGCGCCGGTTTCGATCATCCAGCACGCCGATATCAAGCGCATGCTGCTGACACAAAAAGCCTACGTCGAAGGCGCCTTCGACCTCGGCCTGTATGCCGCGCGGTTGTTCGATGACACCACCACGCTGGATACCGAAACCGAGCGCAAGCAAGCCCACGAACTGCTCGACCTGCTCACGCCCATCGTCAAATCCTGGCCGTCGGAGTTCTGCCTCAAGGCCAACGAGCTGGCGATCCAGATTCTCGGCGGCCACGGCTACACCCGCGAATACCCGGTGGAGCAGTACTACCGCGACAACCGCCTGAACCCGATCCATGAAGGCACCCACGGCATCCAGTCCCTGGATTTGCTCGGGCGCAAGCTCGCGCAGAATGGCGGCGCGGGCCTCAAGCAACTGATCCGCCTGATCGCCGAGACAGGCGCTCGAGCACAGCAATACCCATCACTGACCGCACTGCGAGAACCACTGGAAGTATTAGTGACCAACCTGCAGCGCGTCACACTCGGCCTGCTGACCGATCTCGCCCAAGGCAAGGTCAACAGCAGCCTGGCGAATTCGGCACTGTATTTGAAGGTGTTCGGGCACACGGTGATTGGCTGGCGCTGGCTGGAGCAGGCGATTCGCGCCGAGGAAGGCTTGGCCAAAGGCAATGCGGCGGATGCTGCCTTTTATAAAGGCAAGCTCCAGGCCGCTCGGTACTTCCTGACCTGGGAAGTGCCGAGCTGCCATCATGAACTGGCGATTCTGGAGGCACGCGATGACACGTGCCTGGGGATGCAGAATGCGTGGTTCTAAGGCGTTCCGATCGCCTTGGAAATCACTTCGACCGTGGCGCTGACTTGCTCTTGGTAACGGTCGAGTTCCTGCTGGTGGTGCTTTTGCATTTCGATCTGCTCGGCGCACAGGTTCAGCGCAGCCAGTACCAATAATTTGTCACCGATCAGGGTCGGGTACTTTTTCTTGGTGGTGGCCAGGGAGGCCTTGAGCATGGTCACGGCGTGCATCAGGGTTTGATCTTCCCCGTCCGGCGCCTTGATCGAGTAATCCTCTCCGAGAATCGAAACGACCTTTATCCCTTCATTCATGCGCCGACAGGACCTGCGCTCACACGCTCAACCAGGGCCTGGATGCGTGCGGCGGTAGCGCCGTGCTTTTCTTCCTGTTCCATCAGGTTCAGTTGCAGGCTGTCGTTTTCATCCTTGGCGCGGGCCAGTTCGGCCTTGAGGGATTCGTTGCTGCCCAGTAGGTCCTGATTCTGCTGTACCAGGTCGCTGACCAGTTGTTCCAGTTGGCTGAGGGATGCTTCTAACATTTTGATTTCTCGGGCTTTTTCAAAGGGCGGTGACGATAAAGAAAATTCACCTCGGATGCCAGGGTTATCCCAGGCGCGCAGCCCGATATTTAAGGGCCGGGCCGCACTTTCGAGCCTTAGTGACTGCATTTACCCGATCTGGTTCCTGAATCCGCCCAACCCCTCGTCAGATGCGACAAAAACGCACAGGCCCCTTTAGACTTTAGTCCTACGACCGATAGAGGGGGACTGACCGTCTCATGGCCGCACGGATCGCGCTCTCCCCCAGGATTCCCGCATGTCGCTTCGTAATATGAATATCGCTCCGAGGGCCTTTCTCGGCTTTGCGTTGATTGGCGCGTTGATGTTGTTTCTCGGTGTGTTCGCCCTGAACCAAATGAGCAAGATCCGTGCTGCCACGGAAGACATCACCCTGGCCAGCGTGCCGAGCATTCGCGCCCTCGACGAGTTCACCCAACTGACCCTGCGCCTGCGGGTATTGTCGTACCGCCTGCTGACCAACCGCGAGCCGGAGATCCAGCAAAAAACCCTGGAAGCTTTTGAGCTGCGTAATCAGCAGATCCGCACCGCCCAGGCTGTCTACGAAAAACTCATCGAGGGTGCTGAAGAGCGTTCGGCCTACGACGAGTACGTGCGCTTGCTCGGTCAATACCATCAGATTGAAGAGCGCATGAAGAGCTTCTCCCAGGCCAATCAAGTCGACGATCTGCGCAAATTGCTCAACACCGAATTGCTCAGCAACTCCGAGCAGGTCAATGCCGTGCTCACGCGCCTGCTGGAGCTCAACAACAAAATGGCCCTGACCACCAATAAGGACGCCGAGGACCAATACAACATGGCCTTCAATATGGTGGTGAGCCTGTTGGTGATCGCTACCCTGCTGACCCTGTTGTTCGCCTGGCTGCTGACCCGCAGCATCACCCTGCCCATTTCCCAGGCATTGGAAGCAGCGGAAGAAGTGGCCGAAGGCAACCTGACCCGCCCGATCAAGGTCGACGGCAACGACGAGGCCGGACGCCTGCTGGCGGCGATGGCCAAGATGCAGGAAAAATTGCGCGACACGCTGCAACGCATTGCCGGTTCCGCCACGCAGCTGGCCTCCGCCGCCGAAGAGCTGAACGCCGTTACCGACGAAAGCGCTCGCGGCCTGACCCAGCAAAACAATGAAATCGAACAAGCCGCCACAGCGGTGAACGAGATGACCAGCGCCGTGGAAGAAGTCGCGCGCAATGCGGTGAGCACTTCGGAAGCCTCGCGCAACGCCACCACCTCCGCCGGTGATGGCCGTGACCTGGTGCAGGAAACCGTCAGCGCCATCGAGCGCATGAGCGGTGATGTGCAGGCCACCGCCACGCTGATTGGCGACCTGGCCAATGAATCGCGTGACATCGGCAAGGTGCTGGACGTGATTCGTGGCCTGGCAGACCAGACCAACCTGCTGGCGCTGAACGCCGCAATTGAAGCCGCACGCGCCGGTGAAGCCGGTCGCGGGTTTGCCGTGGTGGCTGATGAAGTGCGCGCCCTGGCCCATCGCACCCAGCAGTCGACCAGCGAGATCGAGCGGATGATTGGCAGCATTCAGGCCGGCACCGAACACGCGGTGGATTCGATGCGTAACAGCACCGAACGCGCGGAATCGACATTGAACATCGCCAAAGGCGCGGGCCTGTCGCTGGACACCATCAATACCGCAATTGTGGAGATCAACGAGCGCAACCTGGTGATCGCCAGCGCGGCAGAAGAGCAGGCGCAGGTGGCGCGGGAAGTGGACCGCAACCTGGTGAACATTCGTGATCTGTCGGTGCAATCGGCCACCGGCGCCAGCCAAACCAGTGCAGCAAGCAGCGAGTTGTCGCGCCTGGCAGTGGATTTGAATGGGATGGTGGGGCGCTTTCGCCTGTAACTGACTGCGGTGATCCTTTGTGGGAGCTGGCTTGCCTGCGATAGCAATCTAACAGTCGATACCCCAGTGACTGACACACCGCAATCGCAGGCAAGCCAGCTCCCACATTTGGATCTGTGCGATTCAGAAAAAGCTTTTTGACAGCACAGCAATTCAACAGGTTAGAATCGCTGGCACGCAGACTGCATGGTCAGTTTGCGCCCTGTCTTCCCAGTTCTGGAGTACTGCCTTTGAATGCGACGACCATCAACAGCCTGTTCTTGATCGGCGCGTTGCTGGTGGGTGCGAGCATTCTGGTGAGTTCTCTTTCGTCCCGCCTGGGGATCCCGATTCTGGTGATCATCCTGGCCGTGGGCATGATCGCCGGCGTCGATGGCGGCGGCATTATCTTCGACAATTACCCGACCGCCTACCTGGTGGGCAACCTTGCCTTGGCAGTGATCCTGCTCGACGGCGGCTTGCGCACACGGGTGGCGAGTTTTCGCGTGGCACTCTGGCCGGCGTTGTCGCTGGCCACGGTTGGGGTGTTGATCACCACCGGCCTCACCGGCATGGCCGCAGCGTGGCTATTCAACCTCAATATCATTCAAGGCTTGCTGATCGGCGCGATTGTCGGCTCAACCGACGCCGCCGCGGTGTTCTCGCTATTGGGCGGCAAAGGCCTGAACGAACGGGTGACCGCCAGCCTGGAAATCGAATCCGGCAGCAACGACCCGATGGCGGTGTTTCTCACCGTGACCCTGATCGACATGCTCGCCACCGGCCAGACCGGCCTGCATTGGAGCCTGCTGACCCACCTGATTCGCGAGTTCGGCATCGGCGGCATCGTCGGTTTGGGCGGCGGCTGGCTGAT
Organism: Pseudomonas sp. TWRC1-2; assembly: GCF_049896685.1. NCBI lineage: Bacteria > Pseudomonadati > Pseudomonadota > Gammaproteobacteria > Pseudomonadales > Pseudomonadaceae > Pseudomonas > Pseudomonas sp. TWRC1-2. The sequence continues at coordinate 267,719 of NZ_JAFCUU010000005.1, forward strand.
GCTGCAGATGGTCAACCGCATCAACCTGGCCACCGGCCTGTACCCGATCCTGGTGATCGCCGGTGGCCTGGTGGTGTTCGCCTTGACCAACGCCCTGCACGGCAGCGGCTTCCTCGCCGTGTACCTGTGCGGCCTGGTAATCGGCAACCGCCCGGTGCGCAGCCGCCATGGCATTTTGCATATGCTCGACGGCATGGCCTGGCTGGCACAAATCGGCATGTTCCTGGTGCTGGGCCTGCTGGTCACGCCGCATGACTTACTGCCCATCGCCCTGCCCGCCCTGGGCCTGGCGCTGTGGATGATCCTGTTTGCGCGGCCGCTGTCGGTGATGGTCGGCCTGCTGCCGTTCAAGGCGTTCCACGGGCGCGAAAAAGCCTTTATCGCCTGGGTCGGCCTGCGTGGCGCGGTGCCGATCATTCTGGCGGTGTTCCCGCTGATGGCCGGCCTGCCGCACGCGCAGCTGTATTTCAACCTGGCGTTCTTTATCGTGCTGGTCTCGCTGCTGGTGCAGGGCACGAGCCTGCCGTGGGTGGCCAAGCTGCTGAAAGTGACCGTACCGCCCGACCCTGCGCCGATCTCCCGCGCTGCCCTGGAAGTGCACGTTACCAGCGAGTGGGAGCTGTTCGTCTACCGCCTGGGCGCAGAAAAATGGTGTATCGGCGCGGCCCTGCGCGAACTGAAAATGCCCGAAGGCACGCGGATCGCCGCGCTGTTCCGTGGCCAGCAACTGCTCCATCCGTCGGGCAGTACGGTGCTTGAAGTCGACGATTTGCTCTGCGTGATCGGCCACGAACACAACCTGCCGGCCCTGGGCAAACTGTTCAGCCAGGCGCCGCAACGCGGTCTCGACCTGCGCTTCTTCGGCGACTTTGTGCTCGAAGGCGACGCCCAGCTGGGCGCGGTGTCGGCGCTGTACGGCCTCAAGCTCGAGGGTATCGACCCGGATATGCCACTGAGTCGCTTCATCACCCAGAAGGTCGGCGGCGCGCCAGTGGTGGGCGACCAAGTGGAATGGAACAACACGCTGTGGACCGTCGCGGTCATGGACGGGAACAGAATCGGAAAAGTCGGCGTCAAATTCCCCGAAGGAAGTCGTCCAGGCCCTGGACTCTTCCTCTAAACTGCGGGGCTATGGCGCCACGCCCCCACCTTCTTTACCTTGCTCGACCGGTATCCATGACAACTCTGCGCACCTTTTTAGCCACTGCCCTGCTGGGCCTGACCCTCTGTGTCGGCAGCGTTTACGCCGCCGACCCGCCCAGCGCCGAGTCCATCCAGCAAACCCTGGACAAACTGCCCGACCGCAAGCTGCCCGACGCCGACATGAAGGCGCTGCAAACCATCCTGCAACAGACCCTGACCTACCTGGGCAACAAGCAGGATTACGAGCAGCGCCTTGTCGACCTCAAGCGCCAGCTCGAAGACGCCCCGCGCCAAACCACTGAAAACCAGCGCGAACTGGTGCGGCTCAAGGCCACTAAAATCATCCCGGTGGCGCAGCGCTACGCCACCCTGCCGGTGCCGCAGCTTGAGCAATTGCTGGTGCAACGCACCACTCAGCAAGGCGATCTGCAAAAAACCGTGGCCGACGCCAACAGCATGTCCGTCGCCGCCCAGACCCGCCCCGAACGCGCCCAGACAGAAATCAGCAACAGCCAGACCCGCATCCAGCAGATCAATTCGATCCTCAAGGCGGGCAAAGACAACGGCAAGACCCTCACCGGCGACCAGCGCAACCAACTGAATGCCGAACTGGCCGCCCTCAATGCCCTGATTCCACTGCGCCGCCAGGAACTGGCCGGCAACAGCCAACTGCAAGACCTGGGCAATAGCCAGCGCGACCTGGCGACCGAGAAAACCAGCCGCCTGGAGCAGGAAATCCAGGACCTGCAAACGCTGATCAACCAGAAACGCCTGGCCCAGTCCCAGCAGACCGTGACCCAACAGTCCATCGAAGCGCAGAAAGCCGGGGGCAGCAGCTTGCTGGCCTCGGAAAGCGCGGCCAACCTCAAGCTGTCCGACTACCTGCTCAAGAGTACCGACCGCCTTAACGAGCTGACCCAGGCCAACCTCAAGACCAAGCAGCAACTGGACGCAGTGACGCAAAGCGACTCGGCCCTGGACGAGCAAATCAACGTGCTCAAGGGCAGCCTGCTGCTCTCCAAGATCCTCTACAAGCAGAAACAGGCGCTGCCCCGTCTCACGGTCGACCGCGACCTGGCGGACGATATCGCCAACATTCGCCTGTACCAGTTCGAGATCAACCAGCAACGTGAGCAGATCAACTCACCCAGTGCCTATGTGGATAACTTGCTGGCCAACCAGCCACCGGAAGACGTGACGCCGCAACTGCGCCGCACCTTGCTGGAATTGGCGATCACCCGCAGCGACTTGCTCGAGCGCCTGAGCCGTGAGCTGAGCGCACTGCTGAACGAATCGATCACCCTGCAACTGAACCAGAAACAACTGCTCAGCACCGCCACCACCCTGCGCGCGACGCTGGATGAGCAAATGTTCTGGATCCCCAGCAATAAGCCGCTGGACACCGAGTGGCTGGAAACCGTACCGGCGCACCTGAACAAACAGATCACCACTCTGCCGTGGGCCTCCAGCGTCAGCGAACTGTACGACGGCCTGACCCAGCGCCCGCTGTTGTTCCTGCCCCTGCTGCTGTTGATCGGTGCATTGTTGTGGCGGCGTAAAGCGCTGTACCAACGGCTGAACAAGGTTCACCTGGACATCGGCCACTTCAAGCGCGACAGCCAGTGGCACACGCCGCAGGCCATCCTGATCAACATTCTGCTGGCGATGCCGGTGTCCCTGGGCCTGGCGCTGTGCGGCTACGCGCTGCAGATCGACGCCCGCGGGCAAAACGCCAACCTGGGCGATGCACTGCTGCAGATCGCCCAAGCGTGGCTGGTGTTCTACACCGCCTACCGCATCCTGGCGCCGGGCGGCGTGGCGGAACTGCACTTTCGTTGGGAGAAACCCCAGGTTGAATTCCTGCAAGGCTGGGTGCGCAAACTCGGCCTGGTAGTGCTGGCATTGGTGGCCGTAGTGGCCATCGCCGAGCACCAACCCGAGGCGCTGGCCGACGACGTGCTGGGCATCGGTGTGGTGCTGACGTGCTACGCGTTGATGGCCTGGTTGCTGGGCCGCCTGCTGCTGAACAGCCCGACCCACGAGAAGGCCTCACTGTTTCGTAAAGCCGTGGGCCTGGTGTTCACCGCCCTGCCCGTCGCCCTGTTTCTGGCGGTGTGCTTTGGCTATTACTACACCGCGCTCAAACTCAGCGACCGCTTGATCAATACCCTGTACCTGCTGATGTTCTGGCTGGTGATCGAAGCCACCTTCGTGCGCGGCCTGGGCGTCGCCGCACGGCGCCTGGCCTACGCGCGCGCACTGGCCAAACGCCAGGCAGCCAAGGAAGCCGGGGATGGCGAAGCGGTGATCGAAGAACCGACCCTGGATATCGAACAGGTCAACGAACAGTCCATGCGCCTGATCCGCCTGGCCCTGCTCGGCGGCTTTATCGCGGCGCTGTACTGGGTGTGGAAAGACCTGATCACCGTGTTCTCCTACCTGGACAACATCACCCTGTACGAATACACCAGCGGCACCGGCGCCAACATCAGCATGGTGCCGATCAGCTTCGGCGACTTGCTGGGTGCGTCAATCATCATCGGCATCACCTTCGCCCTGGCGCGCAACTTGCCGGGTTTGCTGGAAGTGCTGGTGCTGTCCAAGCTGGACCTGGCTCAAGGCAGCGCCTACGCCACAACCACCTTGCTGTCGTACGTGATTGCCGGCGTCGGCTTTGTCTCCACCCTGTCCACGCTCGGGGTGAGCTGGGACAAGTTGCAATGGCTGGTGGCAGCGCTGTCGGTGGGGTTGGGCTTCGGGATGCAGGAGATCTTCGCCAACTTTATCTCCGGCATCATGATCCTGTTCGAACGCCCGGTGCGTATCGGCGACACCATCACCATCGGCAACCTGTCGGGCACGGTCAGCAAGATCCGCATCCGTGCGACGACCATCACCGACTTTGACCGCAAAGACATCATCGTCCCGAACAAGACGTTTATTACCGGGCAACTGATCAACTGGTCGCTGACCGACACCATCACCCGCGTGACCCTGAAACTGGGCGTGGACTACGGCTCCGACCTGGACCTGGTGAAGGAACTCTTACTCAAGGCGGCGCGAGAAAACCCGCGTGTGTTGAAAGAGCCGGAACCCCACGTGTACTTCCTCAACTTCGGCGAAAGCACCCTCGACCACGAACTGCGCATGCACGTGCGTGACCTCGGTGACCGCAACCCGGTGATCGACGAGGTGAACCGCTTTATCAACCGCGAGTTCAAGAACCACCACATCAACATCTCGTTCCGCCAGATGGAGGTTTACCTCAAGAACCTCCACGGCCAGGAATACAAACTGGTGGAAGTCGATACCCCAGCCAAACCCGCCAACGACGGCGGCGTGCAAGAACCACCGCCGAGCAAACTCGACTAACGCGTCTATCCCCAGCAGAATGCTCGGACATTCTGCTGGAGATGGCCGGTGAAAGCCCTCGACGAACTGACCTTCGACAACCGCTTCGCACGCCTGGGCGACGCGTTCTCAACCCACGTACTGCCTGAACCCCTTGATGAGCCGCGCCTTGTGGTGGCGAGCAACGCCGCCATGGCGCTGCTCGACCTCGACCCGGCGGTGGCCGAAACGCCGGTGTTTGCCGAGCTGTTCAGCGGGCACAAGTTGTGGGCCGAAGCGGAGCCGCGGGCGATGGTCTATTCCGGCCACCAGTTTGGCGGCTACACCCCGCAACTGGGCGACGGCCGTGGGCTGTTGCTGGGCGAGGTGTACAACGAGGCCGGCGAACACTGGGACTTGCACCTCAAAGGCGCCGGGATGACGCCTTATTCGCGCATGGGCGACGGCCGCGCGGTGCTGCGCTCTTCGATCCGCGAGTTTCTCGCTTCCGAAGCCTTGCATGCGCTGGGCATTCCCAGCAGCCGCGCCCTGTGCGTGATCGGCTCCAGCACGCCCGTCTGGCGCGAGAAACAGGAACGCGGCGCCATGGTGCTGCGCCTTGCGCACAGCCATATCCGCTTCGGGCATTTCGAATATTTTTACTACACCAAAAAGCCCGAGCAGCAGGCTGAACTGGCCGAACACGTGTTGAACCTGCACTACCCCGAGTGCCGCGAGCAGCCCGAGCCGTACCTGGCGATGTTCCGCGAAATTGTCGAGCGCAATGCCGAAATGATCGCCAAATGGCAGGCCTATGGCTTCTGCCACGGCGTGATGAACACCGACAACATGTCGATCCTGGGCATCACCTTCGACTTCGGGCCGTTTGCGTTCCTCGATGACTTTGACGCGCATTTCATCTGCAACCACTCCGATCACGAAGGGCGCTATTCCTTCATCAATCAGGTGCCCATTGGGCAGTGGAACCTCAGCGCGCTGGCCCAGGCGCTCACGCCGTTTATCAGCGTTGACGCCTTGAAAGAGGCGCTTGGCCTTTACCTGCCGCTGTACCAGGCCCATTACCTGGACCTGATGCGCCGCCGGCTGGGACTGAGCACCGCCGAAGACGATGACCAGAAGCTGGTGGAGCAGTTGCTCAAGCTGATGCAAAACAGCGGCGTCGATTACACGCTGTTCTTCCGCCGCTTGGGTGATGAGCCCGCAGCGCAAGCTGTGGCGCGGCTGCGCGATGACTTCGTCGACCTCGCCGGGTTGGATGCCTGGGCCGAACGGTATAAAGCGCGCGTTGCGCGAGACGGGGACTACAGCGAAGTGCAGCGCCGTGAGCGCATGCACGCGGTAAACCCGCTGTACATCCTGCGCAACTACCTTGCACAAAACGCCATCGCCGCCGCCGAGTCAGGCGACTACAGCGAAGTACGTCGATTGCATGAAGTGCTGAGCAAACCCTTTGAAGAGCAGGCGGGGATGGAGCAATACGCCCAGCGGCCGCCGGATTGGGGCAAGCATTTGGAGATTAGTTGTTCGTCGTAAGTTCGCAAAAACGATACGTTTACGGTGGCGAGCGGGCTTGCCCCGCGTTGGGCTGCGAAGCAGCCCCAAAATCTGCAATGAAGATCTGCCTGATACAACTCGGTTACTTTACTGGGGCTGCTCCGCAGCCCAACGCGGGGCAAGCCCGCTCGCCACAGTTATGTATTTGCCTTGATAAATATCGGCGCTGGCTCCAAATAGAAACTATTGGCCATCTCCAGGAGCCCTCAATGTCCGAACCTCTCGTCATTCCCTGCCCCCATTGCAACGGCCTCAACCGCATCCCCGCCGAGCGCCTGGGTGATGCGCCTAAATGCGGGCGCTGTAAACAGGCGGTGTTGTTGAACAAGCCCTTTGAGTTGAAACAGGGCGACTACGCCAGCCAGATCAAGGGCGATCTGCCGCTGCTGGTGGATGTGTGGGCCGAATGGTGTGGGCCGTGCAAGTCGTTTGCGCCGGTGTTTGAGCAGGCGGCTGGGCAGTTGGAGGGCAAGTGCCGGTTGGCCAAGCTCGACAGCGAGGCCAATCAGCAGCTGTCGGCGCAGTTGGGGATTCGCTCGATTCCCAGCTTGATTCTGTTCAAAAACGGCCGCGAAGTGGCGCGCCAGAGTGGGGCATTCCCGTTGCCGCAGTTGATGAGCTGGTTGCGTAGCCAGGGCGTATAACCCACACCCAACATCAACTCGGTCAAATGTGGGAGCTGGCTTGCCTGCGATGGCATCCCCTCGGTTTGCCTGACAGACCGGGTTGTCTGCATCGCAGGCAAGCCAGCTCCCACACTGACCGCGTTTTAAGCCCGTGCTACGGGGGTTTCGCGGTCCATCATCTGGCCTACGAGTTGTACGCCCAGCTCGCTTAATTGATGGATGGCCAGGGCCACGTCGCGGTGTTCGCCGCTTAGGTCGTTGGATAGCTTGAGTAATAGCGTGCGCACGGAAGAGAAGGTTTCGTAGCTGTTGAGCACGAGGGTTTCGGTAGGAAGGTCGGGGGTAAGGCTGTAAAGGTTGCTGGTTTTCATCGTTATTCCCGGAGTGAGCCGCCCTCACCTCGCTACTAAACGAGGGTGGCAGCTGTGCGCAGGTTAGTAGACCGGGGAACAACGCAAAGCCGGCGCACCCGAAGATGCCCTACGCACAGCCACCATCAAACACAGACAAAAGTCTGCTAGATGAAGCTCGTGCACTTTACGCTGCTCTTCGGGCTACTAAACCCGATCGCTGAACATTCAACGACCGAAGAACCTTAGAGACGCCCATCCAGACGCACAAGCCGGCGGATTCTGGCTTATCTGTAGGCAGCGAGACAAGGCACAACCCCGCTTGCCAGACCCTTCCTACAGCCACTGTGGGAACAATCCAATTCCCCCTGCAGGAATGCACAACAAATGTGGGAGCTGGCTTGCCTGCGATGCAGGCAACTCGGTTTGCCAGTTAAACCGAGGTGATGCTATCGCAGGCAAGCCAGCTCCCACAGGGTCAGGCGGTGCCGGCAAGGATCACGCGCTTTCCAGCAAGTTATGCAACTCCACAAACTGCTGCGTCAGCTTGTGCCGTGGGTCCAGGTGGATCAGCGGCTTGCTCTCCTGATGCGACTCGCGCATGCGCACGGAGCTGGCCAGGTACACCGGCAGCACCGGCAGGCCTTCGGCAATCAGCTCATCGAGCATCTGCTGCGGCAGGCTCGCGCGGGCCTGGAACTGATTGACCACAATGCCTTCCACTTCCAGGCCTTCGTTGTGGTCTTCCTTCAATTCTTCGATTTCCGCCAGCAGGCCATACAGCGCCTGACGTGAAAAGCTGTCGCAGTCGAACGGAATCAATACACGATCAGCGGCAATCAGCGCCGAAACCGCATAAAAATTCAGCGCCGGCGGCGTATCCAGGTAAATCCGGTCGTAATCCTCGCTCAGCTCATCGAGTAGCTTTCGCAGCTTGTTGATCTTGTGCTTGGCCTCAAGCTTGGGCTGCAGGTCGGCAAGCTCGGCGGTCGCGGTGATGACGTGCAGGTTGTCGAACGGCGTTTCGTAGATATCCACGCGGTTTTTCTTGGAAAACGGCCCGGATGACAGGGTTTGCTTGAAGAACTCGGCGATGCCCATCGGGATATCGTCGCCGGTCAGCCCGGTGAGGTACTGAGTCGAGTTGGCTTGCGCATCGAGGTCCACCAACAGGGTTCGATAGCCTTCACTGGCGCTGACCGCCGCCAGGTTGCAGGCAATGCTGGACTTGCCAACGCCGCCTTTCTGATTGAACACCACACGCCGCATGGAAAAACCTCCGTGTATCAATGAATGTCCGAGTGTAGAGGGCAAAAGCGCCTGTTAGCTACCTCGTTCATCCATGCACTGGCGCATTGCACGGCCGGATGCGCGATACCCGTAATCCAGCGCCGACAAACTAAAAGGAATACTCCGACAACCCCGTCAGTCCTCGCGTAAAGGACAATCTGTAAATCTTTCCCAGTAAATTGTAATCAGCCGTGAACAATTCTTTACCAAAGTTTGCTAGAAGCCCGCAGCACCGGGATAATGCGCGCCATTCGGCCTGCGTTCCGTGTCCCGGTATTCGGGGCCAACGGCCGCACATGGAAGCCCGCAGGGGCGGGATAACTTCTCAGTGATCACTTTCAACATCGCCCAATGGCGCGCCTGGGCTCCCGGCCTGGAGAGTGCGCACGACTGGCACGCCTGGTGCCAGGCCCCAGTGGCGCTGCCTGCCAGCGATGCTTGGCCTGACGTGTCCTTTTTGCCGGCCATGCAGCGCCGACGCCTGAGCCGCCTGGCACGCATGGCGTTCAGTGTCGGCTGGCCGTTGGCCGAAGGCCTGCAAGACCTGCCGCTGGTGTTTATTTCCCGGCACGGCGAAACCCCGCGCACCCTCGACATCCTCAGTGATCTGGCCGATGGCCAACCACTGTCGCCGACGCAGTTCAGCCTATCGGTGCATAACGCGGTGATCGGCCTGTGGTCGATCCTGCGCAATGAAACCAGCGAGATGACCGCGCTCGCCGCCGCAGGCGACGGCCTGGAGCACGGCATGCTCGAAGCCGCTGCGCTGCTCAACGAAGGTGCCCCGGCGGTGTTGCTGGTGATCACCGAGGAACAGCCCCCCGAAGCCTATGCTCGCTGGATTCATGACGTGCCCTTCCCTTACGCCCTCGGCCTGCTGCTGACACCGGGCGACGAGTTGCGACTGGAACTAAACAGCGGCGCTGTCCAACTCACTCAAACCCAGTGGCCCCACGCCCTGAACCTGCTACGCACCCTGCTCACCGAACAGGTTGCCTGCCAACATGCCTGGAAGAACCGTGTATGGAACTGGCAACGCAAGCCCTGACCGAAAAAGCCCGGGACGCCTATTACTGGCGCCTGTTTGCCACCGCCGCGAGCTTTTTCTTCTTCGGCGTCGGCGGGTTGTGCCTGCGTTTGCTGGTGTTTCCGCTGCTCAGTTGCCTGCCAGGCAGCGCTGAAAAACATCAGCGCCGCGCCCGCCACACCATCAGCAAACTGTTCTGGTTCTTCGTCCGCCTGATGCAGCGCGCCGGCGTGTTGACCTACAGCGTCGAAGGCGCGGAAAAGCTCGGTCGCCCGGGCCAGATGATCATCGCCAACCACCCGTCGCTGATCGACGTGGTGTTCCTGATCGGCCTGATGCGCCAGACCAACTGCGTGGTCAAGCAGAGCCTGTTTCAGAACCCGTTCACCCGTGGGCCGGTGCGCGATGCAGGCTATATCAGCAATGACGGCAGCGCCGACATGCTCGACGCCGCCGCCGAGGCGTTACGCCAGGGCCAGACCCTGATCATTTTCCCCGAGGGCACCCGCACCACACCCGGCGCGGCGCCCGCCTTTCATCGCGGTGGCGCCGCCATCGCGCTGCGCGGTGCGACAATCATCACCCCCGTGGTGATCAAGGTCAGCCCTACGACGTTGACCAAGGCAGAACCCTGGTACCGCATTCCCAAACGTCGATTTCACTTCAGTTTGCGCGTGGGTGCCGATATAGAACCACACACCTTTGCCGCACTCGGGCCCGCGCCCCAGGCTTCACGCAAGCTCAACGATTACCTGCACCACTATTTCATTAAGGAGCTCGCCGAAGATGAGCGACCAACACCGCCTTGAGCACGACATAAAGATGCTGATCATCGAGGCCCTGGGCCTGGAAGACATCAGCGTCGACGACATCGGCAGCGAGCAGACCCTGTTCGGCGAAGGCCTGGGCCTGGATTCGGTAGACGCCCTGGAATTGGGCCTGGCGATCCAGAAAAAGTACGGCATCAAGATCGATGCCGACGCCAAAGACACGCGCAATCACTTCACCAACGTGGCCAGCCTTGCGGCGTTCGTCACGGCCAGACAGGCAGCTTGAGACCGGACCATGCAAACTCGTGACGATATTTTCAACACCCTGCGCGACGCCTTGGTGGAACTGTTTGAACTGGAGCCTTCGCGCGTCACCCTCGACGCCAACCTGTACCAGGACCTGGAAATCGACAGCATCGACGCCGTGGACTTGATCGATCACATCAAGCGCCAGACTGGCAAGAAGATCGCCGCCGAAGAATTCAAGGCCGTACGCACCGTGAACGACGTGGTTGAGGCGGTGTACCGTCTGGTCGCACCTGCCGCATGAGCCGGCTGATCGGCCTTGGCCTGTTGCTGGCGGGGCTGTTGTACCCTTTTGCGGTGTATTACGGCACCGAGCACTTTGCGCCGTGGCAATTCGGCATGCTGCTGGGCAGCCTGTGGTTGCTGCGCGCGCTGACCGGCGCACGCCGCCCGGGCAGCCGCTGGATGGCGATGGCGGTGATCGTGTTTTGCCTGCTGCTGGCCTGGTTCGACAACCCGCAGCTGCTGCGCTGGTACCCCAGCATGGTCAGCGTGTTCATGCTGGCGCTGTTCGGCTTGAGCCTGAAATACGGCCCGCCGATGGTCGAGCGCCTGGCCCGCATCACTGAACCGCAACTGCCGCCCGAGGCCATCCGCTATACGCGTCAGGTCACCGTGGTGTGGAGTGTATTTTTTCTGTGTAATGGCCTGCTCGCCGCCGCCCTCACCCTGTGGGCGCCGCTGAGCTGGTGGACGTTGTACAACGGCTTGATCGCCTACGGGCTGATGGGGTTGTTGTTTGCCGTGGAATGGCTGGTACGACAAAGGGTTCGAGGCCGCGTATGAATGGGTTGAAACTTGAGCACCTGCTGCTTGAGCCGCTGCAACAGCGCTGGGTCACCACCGAGCCTGAAATGAGCCATGCCCAACTGTGGGCGCACTCCCTGAGCCTGGCGGCGGGCCTGCAAGCGCGCGGCATCCGGCGTTTGGCCGTGCACCTGGAAGACGCCGGCCTGTTGGCCATTGCCCTGCTGGGCGCCTGGCGGGCCGGGGTCAGCGTGCTGCTGCCGGCCGACCTGCAACCCCAGACCCGCCAGCGCTGGGACGACGCCGTGGACGCCTGGCTGGTTGAGGCCGCCGATTTCGACACGCTGTACCAGGCGCCGTTGAGCGCCGCCGCGCTCGACCTGGACGCCTGCCACTTGAGCCTGTGCACCTCCGGCTCCAGTGGCGAGCCCAAGCGCATCGACAAGACCCTGCGCCAACTTGCCAACGAAGTGGAAGCGCTGGAAGCCTTGTGGGGCGCGGACCTTAAAGACGCCTGCATCATCGGCAGCGTCGCCACCCAGCACATCTACGGGTTGCTGTTCCGGGTGTTGTGGCCGCTGTGCGCCGGGCGCACCTTTGTACGCAAACAACTGGCCTTCCCCGAAGACCTGCAGCGCGCCAGCCGCGAACACCCACAATTTGCCTGGGTCGCCAGCCCCGCGCTGCTCAAACGCATGGGCGACAACCTCGACTGGCCCGCCCTGAGCCACGTGTCGCGGGTGTTTTCGTCCGGTGGCGCGCTGCCCATCGAGGCTGCCGGCAGCCTGTACGACCGTTTGCAGCAATGGCCGACGGAAATCCTCGGCAGCTCGGAAACCGGCGGCATTGCCTGGCGCCAAGGCGCGCAGCCGTGGCAGCCGTTTGCCGAGGTAGAACTGAGCCAGGATGCCGACGGCGCCCTGCGCATTGCCTCACCTTATCTACCGGCTGGGCACATTGAACAGACCGCCGATGCCGCCCGCATCCACTGCGACGGGCGCTTCGAGTTGCTCGGCCGCCTGGACCGTATCGTCAAGCTGGAAGAGAAACGCATCTCCCTGCCGATGCTCGAACAGGCGCTGATGGCCCACGCCTGGGTCGCCGAAACCCGCCTGGGCGTGGTGCAGGAAAACCGCGCCTCGCTCGGCGCGCTGGTGGTGTTGAGCGCCGATGGCCTGCATGCCCTGCGCAATCAAGGCCGCCGCACCGTCACCCAAACCCTGCGCCAGCATTTGAGCCAACATTGCGAAGCCTTGGCACTGCCGCGTCGCTGGCGGTTGCTGCGCCAGTTGCCGCTGAATGCCCAGGGCAAACTGCCTCAAGCCGACGTCACAGCGCTGTTACTCGCCCCCCGGCCCAAAGCGCCGGACGTGCTGGCGCAAGTGCACGCCAACGGCGAATGGACCGTGCAACTGAGCATCCCGCCGGACCTTGCCTACTTCAGCGGCCACTTCCCCGTCACGCCGGTGTTGCCGGGCGTGGTGCAGGTGGAATGGGCCTTCAACCTCGGCCAGCAGTTGCTCGACCTGCCCGCGACCTTTGCCGGCATGGAAGTGCTCAAGTTCCAGCAACTGGTGCGCCCCGGCGATCAGGTTGAACTGCACCTGCGCTTCGACCAGGAACGCGGCAAGCTGTATTTTGCCTACCGCAATGGCGTCGCCGCCTGCTCCAGCGGCCGGATAGTGTTGGAGGCGCCAAGTGCATAACCTTTTGTGGCCAGCGGGCCTGGTGTGTCGAGCGGGCTTCCTGTGGCGAGCGGGCTTGCCCCGCGTTGGGCTGCGCAGCAGTCCCAAAACCTGCCAACTCGGTATGCCTGACACACCTCGGTTACCTTACGGGGGCCGCTTCGCAGCCCAACGCGGGGCAAGCCCGCTCGCCACAACAAGCGCGCTCGCCACAGGAAGCCCATTCATCCCAACAAGCCCGCTACCAGCAAGTGGGGTCAGCCATGCATAACCCCTGCGCGCTCATCCCGGTCTACAACCACGAAGCCGCCGTACCGGCCGTGGTGCACAGCTTGTTGAACAGTGGCCTGCCGTGCCTGCTGGTAGACGACGGCAGCAGCCCGGCGTGCGCGGCGGTGTTGGCGCAACTGGCAACGCTCGACAACGTCACCCTGCTGACCTTGCCCAACAACCAAGGCAAAGGCGGCGCGGTCATGGCCGGCTTTCGCGAAGCCGCACGCCGGGGCTTCACGCATGCGCTGCAAGTGGACGCCGACGGCCAGCACGACCTGCGCGAAGTCGAGAGCTTTCTCGATACTTCACGCAGGCACCCCGACGCGGTGATCTGCGGCTACCCCGAATACGACGACAGCGTGCCCAAGGGCCGCTTGTACGCGCGCTACCTGACCCACGTGTGGGTGTGGATCAACACCCTGTCGCTGCAGATTCGCGACTCGATGTGCGGCTTTCGCGTGTACCCGCTGGCGCCTACGCTAGCGCTGATGGACTCGGCTTACATCGGCACGCACATGGATTTCGATTCCGACATCCTGGTGCGCCTGGCCTGGCGTAACCAGCCGATGCGCTGGCTGCCGACCCAGGTGCATTACCCCGCCGACGGCTTGTCGCACTTCCGCCTGTTTCGCGACAACGTGCGCATCTCGGCCATGCACACGCGGCTGTTTTTCGGCATGTTGGTGCGCGCGCCGATGATTCTGTGGCGACGGTGGCAGGCATGAGCGACCGCACCAAACACTGGGCCGACCGCGAGGAGCGCGGCAGCTTCTGGCTGATGAAACTCACTGCCGTCGCCGCCAAGGTCCTCGGCCGTCGCCTGCTGAGCCCGTTGCTGTACAGCATCGTGCTGTACTTTTTCCTGTTCGGCCGCACCGCGCGCCACAGCGCCTGGGAATACCAGCAGCGCCTGGCCGACTGGAGCGGGCGCGATGAGCTGCGGCCCACGCATAAAAGAGTCTTCGGCCAGTTCATGGCGTTTGCCGACTCGCTGCTCGACAAACTCGACGTGTGGAACGGCAAGCTGCGCATCGAACAGATCGAAATCAACGACCCGGCGCAATTGCGCGGGCAACTGCGCGGCGAGCGCGGGCAGATGCTGGTGGGCGCGCACCTGGGCAACCTCGAAGTGTGCCGCGCGCTGGCCGAGATCGGTGAGCAAGTCACCATGAACGTGCTGGTGCACACCAAGCACGCCGAGCGTTTCAACCGCCTGCTGGGCGAAGCCGGGGCCACGCATCTGCGCCTGATCCAGGTCAGCGAACTGGACCCGGCGACCATGCTGCTGCTCAGCCAGCGCCTGGACGACGGCGAGTGGCTGGCGATTGCCGGCGACCGCGTGCCGCTGCACGGCGGGCGCAAGGTGCGCGTGGATTTCCTCGGCTTTGACGCGGCGTTCCCGCAAGGCCCGTGGCTGCTGGCCGGGCTGCTCAAATGCCCGGTGAACCTGCTGATGTGCCTGAAGCACGACGGTCGTTATCGCCTGACCATCGAGCCGTTCGCGCAATTGATCGAATGGAAGCGCAGCACCCGCGAGCAGGTCATCGCCCTGTGGACCGCGCGCTACGCCGCACGCCTGGGCCAGTTCTGCCTGGAAGCGCCCCAACAGTGGTTCAACTTTTACCCTTTCTGGAAAACCGATGACGACGCATCTTGAGCCAGTAACCTTTGGCGAACGCGCTTTGCGCATTGAAGACGTGCTGGCCTTGGCCAACCGTCAGGCGCCCACGCAGTTGCAGGGCGACGCCGCGTACCGCCAGCGCATTGCCAAAGGCGCGCAGTTCCTCGACTCGCTGCTGGACAAGGAAGGCGTGATCTACGGCGTGACCACCGGCTACGGCGACTCGTGCGTGGTGGCGGTGCCGTTGCAGCACGTCGAGGCGCTGCCGCGTCATCTGTATACCTTTCACGGTTGCGGCCTGGGCAAGTTGCTCGACGCACAAGCCACCCGCGCCGTGCTGGCAGCGCGTTTGCAGTCGCTGTGCCACGGCGTTTCCGGGGTGCGTGTGGAATTGCTCGAGCGTCTGCATGCGTTTCTGGAACACGACGTACTGCCGCTGATTCCGGAAGAAGGCTCGGTAGGCGCCAGCGGTGATTTGACGCCGCTGTCCTACGTGGCCGCGACCTTGTCCGGCGAGCGTGAAATGATGTTGCGTGGCGAGCGTCGCCAGGCGGCTGACGTGCACCGCGAACTCGGTTGGGAGCCGCTGGTGCTGCGCCCCAAGGAAGCCCTGGCCCTGATGAATGGCACTGCCGTCATGACCGGCCTGGCCTGCCTGGCTTTCGCCCGCGCCGACTACCTGCTGCAACTGGCCACGCGCATCACCGCGCTGAACGTGGTGGCGCTGCAAGGCAACCCGGAACACTTCGACGAGCGCCTGTTCGCCGCCAAACCGCACCCAGGGCAGATGCAAGTCGCCGCGTGGCTGCGCAAAGACCTGGCGATTGATGCACCGACCGCGCCGCTGCACCGCCTGCAGGACCGCTACTCGCTGCGCTGCGCACCGCACGTGCTTGGCGTGCTGGCCGACAGCCTGAACTGGCTGCGCTCGTTTATCGAAATCGAACTGAACAGCGCCAACGACAACCCGATCATCGACGCCGAAGAAGAGCGCGTGCTGCACGGCGGGCACTTCTACGGCGGGCACATCGCCTTTGCCATGGACAGCCTCAAGACCCTGGTGGCCAACGTCGCCGACCTGCTCGACCGCCAACTCGCGCTGCTGGTGGACGTGCGTTACAACCACGGCCTGCCGAGCAACCTGTCCGGCGCGCCGGCCGACCGCGCGATGATCAACCACGGCTTCAAGGCCGTGCAGATCGGCACCAGCGCCTGGACAGCCGAAGCGTTGAAAAACACCATGCCGGCCAGCGTGTTCTCGCGCTCCACCGAGTGCCACAACCAGGACAAAGTGAGCATGGGCACCATCGCCGCCCGCGATGCGATCCGCGTGCTGGAGCTGACCGAGCAAGTCGCCGCCGCCACGCTGCTCGCGGCCAACCAAGGCGTGTGGCTGCGCGCCCAGGCTGAAGATGCACGCGCCCTGCCGCCGGCCTTGGCCGCCATGCATGCAGAACTGGCCAAGGACTTCCCGCCGGTCATCGAAGACCGTGCGCTGGAAGGCGAACTGCGCCTGTGCCTGAAACGTATTGCCGAGCAACACTGGAGGCTGCATGCGTAGCCAGGGCGTGTTGCATTGCGACACTGAAATCCTCGTGCCGTTTTTCGACATCGACACCATGCACGTGGTGTGGCACGGGCATTACGTGAAGTATCTGGAAGTGGCGCGCTGCGCGCTGCTGGACAAGATCGGCCACAACTACACGGCAATGCTCGAGTCCGGCTACGCATGGCCAGTGATCGACATGCAGCTGCGCTACGTGCGCGGCGCGGTGTTCGGCCAGACGATCAATGTGCGCGCCAGTTTGGTGGAGTGGGAGAACCGTTTGAAGGTCAATTACCTTATCACCGACCTCGCCAGCGGCGAACGCCTGACCCGCGCCAGCACCGTGCAAGTGGCGGTAGAAATCGCCAGCCGCGAAATGCAGCTGGCCTCCCCCAACGTCTTTACAGACGCCGTAGAGAGAGCCTTGAAATGAGATTCCCTGTGGGAGCGGGCTTGCCCGCGAAGGTCTTGAGGGCCCTGTGTAGTATCAGACGGTCCGCGTCATCGTTAACGTCCTTCGCGAGCAAGCCCGCTCCCACAGGAATCGCATTGACTCTGTTATTAAGCATTCCAGGTTTCGCCCATGCTTTTGATCTGCAACAGCTGAGCGATCAGTTGGCCAAGCCCTCGGTGATCCACGGCAACTTCATCCAGGAAAAACACCTGCGCGCCCTGCCCCAACCCTTGGTCAGCAAAGGCACCTTCGTGCTCGCCAAAGACCATGGCCTGCTGTGGCTGTTGAAAACCCCGCTGCAGCAGGACTACCGCATCAGCGCCCAAGGCATCGCGCGCCGTGACGCCAATGGCTGGCAACTGCTGCCAAACAAGAGCGCCGGGGCCGAGCAGAACCGCCTGTTCCTCGCCGTGCTCCAAGGCGACAGCAGCGGCCTGCAACGCGACTTCGAATTGCAACTGCAAGGCGAAGCCAAGCAGTGGAAGCTGACGCTGATCCCGCGCTCATTGCTGCTCAAGCAGGTCTTCACCCAGATCAATATCGACGGCGGCGAATTGGTGCAGACCATCCAGCTGCTGGAAACCCAAGGCGACAGCACCGTGCTACGCATGCAGGACAGCACTGCCGCCCAACCGTTAAGCGATGCGGAGCAACACGACTTTGCCCAGTGAGCGCCTGCTGCCGCGCCTGTTCCTGATTCTGCTGGTGGCCGTGCTGGCGCTGGCCGGCTGGCAGTGGCGCCATGGCGCGCCGCTGTCGGCCAACCTGATGGAGCTGGTGCCGGGCAGCACGCCGGATGCGCTTGAGCTCAAAGCCGAACAACGCATGCAAGAGCCGCTGAACCGCGAAATGCTGGTATTGGTCGGGCATGCCGATCGGCAAACAGCCGTGACGGTGGCGCAGCAGTTGGGCGAGCGCTGGCAGGCCAGCGGGCTGTTTGAAAAGGTGCAGTGGAACCTGCAGGCCGACTTGCCGGCCCTGCGCGAGCAATTGCTGCGCGGGCGCCTGGCGATGCTCTCGGCCAAGGACCGCGAACAACTGATCGAGCACCCCGACGCCTTCATCCAGCAGCGCGTGCAAGCACTGTTCGACCCCTTCACCGGGTTCAGCCTGGTGCCGAGCCAGGACGACTGGCTGGGCCTGACCGGACGTATCCAGAACAGCCAGCCGCAACACGGCTCGGTGCAACTGGATATCGGCAGCGGCACCTTGATCGCCGATGCCGACGGCAAAAGCTGGGTGATGTTGCGGGCGCGCACCACCGGCAATGCCTTTGATATGAAACTGCCGCTGCAAGTGGCGGATCTGCTCCAGGCCAGCCGCGCGCAGGCCGGCGAGCAAGGCGCGCAATTGCTCGCCGCCAGCGGTTTGCTCTATGCGGCCAATGGGCAGCAGCAGGCGACCCGGGAAATTACCTGGGTGGGCGGCGGCGCCACGCTGGGCATCCTGTTGTTGCTGTTGCTCGCCTTCCGCCGCTGGCGTGTGCTGCTGGCCTTTGTGCCGGTGCTGGTGGGCATGCTGTTTGGCGCGGTGGCCTGTGTGGCGCTGTTCGGCCATATGCATGTGATGACCTTGGTGCTCGGCTCTAGCCTGATCGGCGTGGCGGTGGATTACCCGCTGCATTACCTGTCCAAAAGCTGGAGCCTGCAGCCGTGGCGCAGTTGGCCGGCGTTGCGCCTGACCCTGCCGGGGTTGAGCCTGAGCCTGGCGACCAGCTGCATCGGTTACCTGGCGCTGGCCTGGACGCCGTTCCCGGCGCTCACCCAGATCGCGGTGTTCTCTGCCGCCGGTCTGGTCGGCGCCTACCTGTCGGCCGTGTGCCTGTTGCCCGCGCTGCTCAACGGCGTGGACCTGCGCCCGGCGCAATGGCCGCTGCGCATCGCTGAAGGCCTGTGGCTGCTGCGGGCCACCTTGATCAAACACTTGCCGAGCCCGCTGCTCCTGGCGCTGGTGCTGCTGTTTTGCGCCGGTGGCCTGTGGCACCTGAACAGCAAGAACGATATCCGCCAATGGATCGGTGCCCCGCCGCAATTGCTGCAGGAAGCCCAGGCCGTGGCGCGCATCACCGGGTTCCAGCCCACCAGCCAGTTCTTTCTGGTGCGCGCCGACAATCAGCAGCAGTTGCTCGAACGTCAGGCCGCCCTGGGCCAGCGCCTGGATCAACTGGTGAACATGGACAAGCTGCAGGGCTACCTGGCGCTCAACCAACTGGTCAACCTGCCCGCCGAGCAGCAACAGCTGCGCGACGCGCTCAACCAATTGCCGCAACACTGGCAGCCGCTGTTGGACCTGGGCGTGCCCGCCAGCGCCCTGCACGCCGAAATCGCGCAACTGCAAGCCTTGCCCACCGAAGACATCGACGCGGCGCTGGTCGGCCCGCTCGCCGAGCCTTGGCGCACGCTGTGGCTGGGCCCGGTGGACGGCGGCGTCGCGGCGATGGTCAGCTTGCAAGGCCTGAACAACCCGGCGCTGCTGCGGGTGCAGGCGCTGGACCTGCCTGGCGTACAGTTGGTCGATCGCCTGGGCGACTTGAACCGGGTATTCGCCGACACTCAGATCAGCGCCGCTGAATTGAAATTGATGTCGTGCGTACTGATCGTGCTGTTGCTGATCCTGCCGTTCGGGTTTGGCGGCGCCTTGCGCATCGTCGCCCTGCCGCTGCTCGCGGCGCTGTGCAGCCTGGCCAGCCTGGGTTGGCTGGGCCAGCCACTGACCTTGTTCAGCCTGTTCGGCCTGCTGCTGGTCACGGCGATCAGCGTTGACTACGCGATCTTGATGCGCGAACAGATCGGCGGCCCTGCCGTGAGTCTTTTAGGTACGCTGCTGGCGGCGCTGACGACCTGGTTGTCGTTTGGCCTGCTGGCGGTGTCGAGTACACCGGCCGTGAGCAATTTTGGCCTGTCGGTCAGCCTGGGCCTGGCTTTCAGCTTTATGCTGGCGCCCTGGGCCGGCCATCAGAAGCACGCCTTATGAATGTGATTATCGCCATAGCGGCAAGGAGCCCTCGTGCCCACAGTTGAAATGGAACGTCGCCAGGTGGTGGTGATCGGTGCCGGCCCGTCCGGTGCCATCGCCGCCGCGCTGTTAAAGCGCAACGGGCATGATGTATTGATTATCGAGCGCCAGCATTTTCCACGCTTCTCGATTGGCGAAAGCCTGCTGTCGCACTGCATCGATTTTATCGAAGAAGCCGGCATGCTTGAGGCCGTGCAGGCGGCGGGTTTCCAGGTAAAAACCGGCGCTGCGTTTGCCTGGGGCGAGCGCTACAGCGCGTTTGATTTTGGCGACACGTTCAGCCACGGCAAACCCACTACCTTCCAGGTGCAGCGCGGTGAATTCGACAAATTGCTGGCCGACCAGGCCGCCTTGCAAGGCGTCGACATTCGCTACGGCGAAAGCGTCGTCGGTGTGGATTTTTCCGGTGACAGCCGCTACCTGCACGTGCGCCGCGAGAATGGCAGCGAATACCACCTCAAAGCCAAATTTGTGCTCGACGCCAGCGGCTATGGCCGTGTGTTGCCGCGCCTGCTGGACCTTGAGGCGCCATCGAATTTCCCGGTGCGCCAGGCAGTGTTCACTCACGTCGAAGACCATATCGAACACCCCGGTTTCGACCGCACCAAAATCCTCGTGACCACCCACCCGACCCAGCGTGACATCTGGTTCTGGACCATCCCGTTCAGCAACGGCCGCTGCTCGGTGGGCGTGGTCGCGGCGAAGGAGCATTTCGACGGCCGCGACAGCGACCTCGACGCGTGCCTGCGCGGCTTTATCGCTGAAACGCCGAGCCTGGCCGGCGTGCTGCAAAACGCCGAGTGGGACACGCCTGCGCGCACCATCGGCGGCTACTCGGCCAACGTCAAAACCCTGCACGGTCCGGGCTTTGCGCTGCTGGGCAACGCGGCGGAATTCCTCGACCCGGTATTTTCTTCCGGTGTGACCATCGCCATGCGCTCGGCGAGCATGGCGGCAGGCTTGCTGCACCGCCAACTCAAAGGCGAAACCGTGGACTGGCAAACCGAGTTTGCCGAGCCGTTGAAACGCGGTGTCGACACCTTCCGCTGCTACGTCGAAGGCTGGTACGCCGGCACCTTCCAGGATGTGATTTTCCATCCGGGCAGCTCGCCGGACATTCGCCGGATGATCAGCTCGATCCTCGCCGGCTACGCGTGGGATGAGCGCAACCCGTTTGTCAGCGAGCCCAAGCGGCGGTTGCGGATGTTGTCGGAGATTTGCGCGAGTGAGCCGGTATGAGCAGTCCAGCGCTGGAAAAAAACTACCTGAGCAAAAACTACGTCGAAGAAACCCGGTTCGGCTTCTGGTTCCTGCGCAGCCACACTTGGCAGCACCACGTGTTGCGCGTGGCGATCAACGATCTGCGCAGCTTGTTCACCGAGCCATTGCCGGTCGCGCCGGTGCTGCTGGACGCCGGTTGCGGCCAGGGCAAGTCGTTCCAGTATTTGCAGCAGGTGTTCGCGCCGCAGCGCCTGATCGGGGTGGATGCCGACCCGCATAGCCTGGCGCTGAGCAAGGCCGAAGCCGAGCGCCAGGGCCTGGCCGTCGAGCTGATCGGCAGTGACTGCGCCACCCTTGAGGTGCCCGACGCCAGCGTCGATATCCTGTTCTGCCACCAGACCTTCCACCATCTGGTGGAACAGCATCGCGCCTTGAAGGAGTTCTACCGCGTGCTCAAGCCGGGCGGCTACCTGCTGTTTGCCGAGTCCACCGAAGCCTATATCGATACCTGGGTGATTCGCTGGCTGTTCCGCCACCCGATGCACGTGCAGAAAAGCGCCGACGAATACCTGGAGATGCTGCGCGAGCAGGGGTTTGAATTCGCCCCGCAGAACGTCTCGTACCCGTATCTGTGGTGGAGCCGTTCCAGTGATTTTGGCTTGCTCGAGCGCTGGGGCCTGCGCAACCCGCCACCGGTGGGCCAGCGCGAAGAGACGCTGGTCAACTGTGTAGCGCGCAAACCTGCAGCGAGCGTCGCACCATGATCCGTCTGCTGTTGATCGGTTGCCTGTTGCTGCTGAGCGCCTGCGCCAGCCAACCGCCGCTGCCCGCAAAAACCCCGGCGTTGGCCTTGCCGATGCAATTGCATGTGCAGCGCCTTTCGGGTGGCCAGAGCCAGGACTGGCTGTTGGTGATCCAGC
Organism: Pseudomonas sp. TWRC1-2; assembly: GCF_049896685.1. Lineage (NCBI taxonomy): Bacteria > Pseudomonadati > Pseudomonadota > Gammaproteobacteria > Pseudomonadales > Pseudomonadaceae > Pseudomonas > Pseudomonas sp. TWRC1-2. The sequence continues at coordinate 289,618 of NZ_JAFCUU010000005.1, forward strand.
GCGAAGGCGCGGCCCTTCGCTGGTCGATGATGGACCCGCTGGGCATTCCCCAGGCCCGGCAAAAACTGCTCGATGGCCAGTGGCAGGCCGATGGTCTGCTGCCGCCCAACCCGGCGGCGCGCGAGCTGTTTGCCGCCTTGCTGTTTGCCCTGACTTCATCGGATGACGTGCGCGCGCTTTACCCGAGCGCCCAGGCCATGGACCTCACACGCACGCTGCCGGGCCATTGGCAAATCGTCTATCAGTCTTCAGAGGTGTTCAGCGTGAACATGACGGGCCAACCGCTGAGCTATCGCATCACACCGCTGGGGGTCGCTCGATGACGGCTTATCTGAATGCGCTGGGCGTGATTTGCGCCCTGGGACGCGGCCAGGCCGAGGTCAGCCGCAACCTGTTTGCCGGCGACTGCTCGGGCATGCGTGCCGAGAGTGGCTGGGTGCCGGAACGCGTGTTGCCGGTCGGCGGCGTGCGCAGCGAGCTGGTGACTATTCCGGCCGAACTGAACCAGCAAAGCAGCCGCAACAACCAGTTGTTGCTGGAAGCGGCGTTGCAGATCGAGGGCGAGATCCGCCAGGCCATTCACACCTATGGCGCCTCGCGAGTCGGTGTGGTGCTGGGCACCAGCACCTCGGGCATCGACGAGGCCAGCCGCGGCATCGCCAATTACCTGCGCGACAAGCAGTTCCCCGGCGACTACGACTACCAGCAACAGGAACTCAGCGCCCCCGCCAACTTCCTCGCCGACTGGCTGCAACTGAGCGGCCCGGCCTATGTGATTTCTACCGCCTGCACCTCCAGCGCCCGCGCGTTGATGAGCGCCCAACGCCTGCTGGACCTGGGCGTGTGCGACGCGGTGATCTGCGGCGGTGTCGACAGCCTGTGCAAGCTGACACTCAACGGTTTTACCGCGCTGGAAGCAGTCTCCAGCGAGCGCTGCAATCCGTTTTCAGTGAACCGCAATGGCATCAATATCGGCGAAGCGGCCGTGCTGTTTCTGATGACCCAACAACCGGCGCCGATTGCCCTGCTGGGCAGTGGCGCCAGTTGCGACGCGCACCATATCTCCGCGCCCGAGCCTACCGGCAAAGGCGCATTGCAGGCGATGCGCAAGGCCTTGGCCAGCGCGAAGCTGGTGCCCGAGCAGATCGGTTACTTGAACCTGCACGGCACCGCCACCCAGCACAACGACGCCATGGAAAGCCTGGCCGTGGCCAACCTGTTTCCCCACGGCGTGGCCTGTTCGTCGACCAAACCCATGAGCGGCCACACCCTCGGTGCAGCCGGCGCGCTGGAAGCGGCGTTCTGCTGGCTGAGCCTGACCCACGGCCGCGTGCCGCCGCATATGTGGGACGGCCAGGCCGACCCGGCGCTGCCCGCCCTGCAATGGGCGCAGACCGGCGACACCTTGGAAAAACGCTGCCTGATGAGCAACTCGTTTGCCTTCGGCGGTAACAACGTCAGCCTGATAATCGCAGAGGCCCCATGATTGATTGGCCACTCGCCCAATTGCTGCCCCACGCGGGCGACATGATCCTGATCGACCAGGTGCTGTCGTTCGATGAAGAGCAGATTCACACGCGCCTTACCGTCAAACCCGGCGGCCTGTTCAACCGCCCGGACGGCAGCCTGCCGGCCTGGGTTGGCATCGAGCTGATGGCGCAGAGCGTCGCCGCGTATGCCGGGTGCCGCGCGCGCCAGAACGGCGAAGCAGTGGAGCTGGGCTTCCTGCTCGGCACGCGTAAGTTCGAGTGCAACGTGGAGCACTTTCCGGCAGGCGCCGAACTGCGTATCCACGGCCTGCGCTCGCTGGAAGACGACAACGGCATGGGTGTGTTCGAATGCCACCTCACCGGCGACGGCATCCAGGCCAGCGCGCGCTTGAACGTATTTCGACCGCCCCAGGCGGCCACCTATTTAGATGAATCGAAGGACAAAACGCCATGACTGAATCCGTACTGGTCACCGGCTCCAGCCGTGGCATCGGCCGCGCCATTGCCCTGCGTCTGGCGCAGGCCGGGCATGACATCGTGCTGCATTGCCGCAGCGGCCGCGCGGAAGCGGACGCGGTGCAGGTCGAGATTGAAGCCCTGGGCCGCAAGGCGCGGGTGTTGCAGTTTGACGTGGCCGATCGCGCCAGCTGCAAGCAAATCCTTGAAGCCGACGTGGAGCAACATGGCGCCTACTACGGCGTGGTGCTCAATGCCGGCCTGACCCGTGACGGCGCGTTCCCGGCCTTGTCCGAAGACGATTGGGACGTGGTGATGCGCACCAATCTCGACGGTTTCTACAACGTGCTGCACCCGGTGATGATGCCGATGATTCGTCGTCGCGCCGCCGGCCGCATTGTGTGCATCACCTCGGTGTCGGGGCTGATCGGCAACCGCGGGCAGGTCAATTACAGCGCGTCGAAGGCCGGTCTGATAGGCGCGGCCAAGGCACTGGCCATCGAGCTGGGCAAGCGCAAGATCACCGTCAACTGTGTAGCCCCCGGCTTGATCGACACCGCGATGCTGGATGAAAACGTGCCGGTCGAAGAACTGATGAAAATGATCCCGGCGCAGCGCATGGGCACCCCGGAAGAAGTGGCCGGTGCAGTGAATTTCCTGATGTCGGCCGAAGCCGGCTACATCACGCGCCAGGTGTTGGCCGTGAACGGAGGCCTGTGCTGATGAAACGCGTCGTCGTCACCGGCATGGCCGGCATGACCTCCCTGGGCAGCGATTGGGACACCATCGCCGCCAATTTTCGCGCCAACCGCAGTGGCATTCGGCGCATGGACGAGTGGGACCGTTTCACCGAACTGAACACGCGCCTGGCCGGGCCGATTGACGATTTCGTGGTGCCGGCCCACTGGACGCGCAAGCAACTGCGCAGCATGGGCCGCGTGTCGCGCCTGGCAGTGTGGGCGGCGGAGCAGGCGTTGCAGGACGCCGGCTTGCTCGGCGACGAGTCGATCAAGGACGGGCGTATGGGCGTGGCCTGTGGCTCGTCCACCGGCAGCACCGACGAGATCAAGGCATTCGGCAACATGCTGCTGAACTCGGTGGCCGAGGGGCTGAATGCCAACTCCTATGTGCGCATGATGCCGCACACCACGGCGGCGAATATCAGCATCTTTTTTGGCCTTACCGGGCGGCTGATCCCGACGTCCAGCGCCTGCACCAGCGGCAGCCAGGGCATCGGCTATGCGTATGAAGCGATCAAGTTCGGACGCCTGCCGTTGATGCTCGCCGGCGGCGCCGAAGAGCTGTGCCCCACCGAAGCCATGGTGTTTGATGCGCTCTACGCCACCAGCCTGAAAAACGACGCGCCGCAGACCAGCCCACGTCCTTACGACAGCGGCCGTGATGGCCTGGTGATCGGTGAAGGCGGCGGCATGCTGGTGCTCGAAGAACTGGAACACGCGTTGGCGCGCGGTGCGCACATCCACGCCGAACTCGTGGGTTTCGGCAGCAACGCCGACGGCCAGCACACCACCCGCCCGGAGCAGAAAACCATGCGCCGCGCGATGGAGCTGGCTTTGGAAGATGCCGGGCTGGAGCCGTCGGCCATTGGCTACGTCAACGGCCATGGCACCGCCACCGATCAAGGTGATATTGCCGAAACCCTGGCCACCAGCAGCCTGTTCGGCCGCCACATGCCGATCAGTTCGCAGAAGAGCTTCCTTGGTCACACCCTGGGTGCATGCGGCGCGCTGGAGTCGTGGTTCAGCATCGAAATGATGAACCGCGACCAGTACGTACACACCTTCAACCTGGACGTGGTCGACCCGCAATGTGGCGAGCTGGATTATCTGCAGGGCGGCTTTCGCGAGATGCACCACGACTACGTGATGAACAACAACTTTGCGTTTGGCGGCGTCAACACCTCGCTGATTTTCCGTCGCTGGGCCTGATTTTTTAATTGATTGGAGAAAATGGAATGTCTTCCTTGCTACGCGCCACCCTGATCACCCTGGCCTTGCTGACCGCCGCCGGCTGCACCAGCAAACCCGTGCTCAACACCCAGCACGAGCTGCCGGCCGGCACTCAGGTGAGCGAAGAAACCATGAAGCAGGTCATCGTCACGGCCCTGCAAAAACGCGAGTGGACCGTGCAGCGTTTCAGCCCACAACTCGTACAGGCCCAGATCACCGTGCGCAACCAGTTCTACGCGGCCATCGACATCCGTTACAGCCGCAACAGCTACGCCATCACCTACCGCGACAGCCGCGACCTGGGCTACAAGGACGGCAAGATCCATCGCAACTACAACCGCTGGGTGAGCATGCTCGATCGCGACATCATGGCCGCGCTGCGCAGCAATGGCGTGGGTAACGCGCCGGGACCTGCGGCGCAGTCGTTTGAGCAGACAGGGGCGTCGAAGCAGAACTGAGGATCGCGGTCCGTCAGAAACGACAAAGGGCGCCTTTCGGCGCCCTCTTCACAAACAGGTTGGCTTGTCATCGCCGCTTCCTGCCTGGCTCTGCGATGGCTGGTTACCCAGGATCCTCAGAGTCTCACAAGCCCCTTTCGGGAACTCGGCCAGTATGCCTGAAAACAACTCGCCTGCAATCGGTGGCAAAGCGCCGCTTATTCCTTACCCACTTCATCGCACCCCCAGCGCACTGCGCACCGCTGCTTTTATCGCTGAAAACTGATCATTGGTGAGCTCCGCGATTTTGTAAGTTCGTTTTCCATGACGGTCTTTGCTTTTGATTCGATCCAGTCGCCCCAGGCTTACGGTCGCCACAATGTCGCACTTCGCCCAGCAGATGGGGTTCGCGCCCTGAAGATGACTGTCTAGCTGCAAATGATGCTCCAGCAGCGTTTGCGGGGCGGTGGTGCTCAAAGGCACAACCGTCACTAAGCCAGTTCCGTTACCTGATATGTGACTTCGCCTACACCACGGCCTTGCGCGTCAACAATTCCACAAACGCCTTCGCCCTCGGCGACTGCGCACCCTTGCGCTGCACCAGCCACACCGCCGTGACCGCTTCCTGATCGAGCAACGTGCGATACACCACGCCATCAATGCGTATGCGCTGGTAAGACGCCGGCAGCACCGACACGCCCAAGCCCGCCGCCACCAACCCGATAATCGTCATCGCCTCCCCCGCTTCCTGGGCGAAGTGCGGGCTGAAGCCGGCGTCACGGGCCAGGTTGAGCAGCTGCGCGTAAAGGCCGCTGCCATAGCTGCGCGGGAAGAATACAAACGGCTCCTGTGCCAGTTGCGCCAGGTGCAAACCGCGCTCGCTGCCTTCCGCCAGCGGGTGGCCGGCGTTCAGTACGGCAACCAGCGGTTCGCGCATCAGCTCGATGACACTCAGCGAATCCGGCAACGGCAGCGGGCGCATCAGGCCGACCTGGATCGATTGATCCACCAACGATTCGGCCACTTCGGTGCTGCTCATTTCCTGCAGGCTCAAGTGCACCGCCGGGAAGGCCTGGCGAAACGCAAAGATCGCCTGCGGAATGCTCGAATTGAAGGGTGCGGAAGACGTGAAACCAATCTTCAGTTCCCCCAGCTCTCCCAACTGGGCACGCCGAGCGACATCCGCGGCCTTGTCGACCTGCGCCAGCACCAGTCGCGCCTCTTGCAGGAACAAGCGCCCGGCCTCACTGAGCTCGACCCGACGATTGGTGCGCTCAAACAAGCGCGCGCCCACCTCCTGCTCCAGCGCCTGGATCTGCTGGCTCAGCGGCGGTTGCGAGATGCCCAGCACCTGCGCGGCGCGGCCGAAATGCAGTTCTTCGGCGACGGCGATGAAGTACCGCAGGTGACGCAATTCCATGCAAACCTCATTAGGTCGTAAAAGCTATCAAACAGGTCGAACAATATATTGGAAAGAATCATTAGCCAGCTATATTCTTTTTTGCATTGCCAGTCCTGGCAGGCTTTCCCTCGCCGAGGTCCTCGTGAAATCTGCTGTAGCTCCATTTGCTCAAGAAGTGCCGCCTACCGCCCTGGATGAGGTGGTGGCCCAGCTCAACGAGCAGTTCATCGAAAAAGGCACGCCAATGTTCATGCGCACCGTGCTGGCGCTGTTCTCCGGTGGGTTTGCCACCTTTGCCCTGCTGTATTGCGTGCAACCGATGATGCCCGCGCTGTCCCACGAGTTTTCCATCAACGCGGCGCAGAGCAGCCTGATCCTGTCAGTCGCCACCGCCATGCTCGCATTTGGCCTGCTGATCACCGGGCCGATTTCCGACACCCTCGGGCGCAAACCGGTGATGGTCGCCGCGCTGTTTTGCGCCGCCCTGGCCACCATCGCCAGCGGCCTGATGCCGTCCTGGGAAGGCATCCTGCTGATGCGTGCGCTGGTCGGTCTGTCTCTGAGCGGCCTGGCAGCCGTCGCGATGACTTACCTGAGCGAAGAGATCCACCCGCAACACATCGGCCTGGCCATGGGCTTGTACATCGGCGGCAACGCGATTGGCGGCATGAGCGGGCGCCTGATCATGGGCGTGCTGATCGACTTCGTCAGTTGGCACACCGCCACGCTGATCATCGGCGCCCTGGCGTTGATCGCTGCCACGGTGTTCTGGAAGATCCTCCCCGAGTCGCGCAACTTCCGCGCCAGCAGCCTCAAGCCGCGCAGCCTGGTAGACGGCTTTGTGATGCATTTCAAGGATGCCGGCCTGCCCTGGCTTTTTCTCGAAGCCTTCCTGCTGATGGGCGCGTTCGTGACGATGTTCAACTACATCGGCTATCGCCTGCTGGCGTCGCCTTACGCGTTGAGCCAGGCCGTGGTCGGCCTGCTGTCGCTGGTGTACCTGTCGGGCATCTACAGCTCGGCGAAAATCGGCTCGCTGGCCGACCGCCTCGGCCGGCGGCGCGTGCTGTGGGGCACAATCGTGTTGATGCTTTCGGGCATGTTGCTGACCCTGTTCACCCCGCTGTGGCTGGTGGTGCCGGGCATGCTGATCTTTACGTTCGGCTTCTTCGGCGCGCACTCGGTGGCCAGCAGCTGGATCGGCCGGCGCGCGGTCAAGGCCAAGGGGCAGGCGTCGTCGCTGTACCTGTTTTGCTACTACGTGGGCTCAAGCATTGCGGGGACGGCGGGCGGGTTCTTCTGGCACTTTGCCGGGTGGAACGGGATTGGCGGGTTTATCGTGGCGCTGTTGATTGGCGCGCTGCTGGTGGCGCTGAAGCTGGCGAAGCTGCCACCGCTGGGCCATGTGAAAGCCTGAGGATTTCTGGCTTTTAATGTGGGAGGGGGCAAGCCCCCTCCCACATTGGTTTTGCGTTTATTCGTGATACTGGGCGGACAACTCGTGCACCGCACGCAAGAACGCGCCGGCGTGCTCCGGATTCACTTCCGGGGTGATGCCATGGCCGAGGTTGAACACATGCCCGGTGCCCTTGCCGTAGCTGGCCAGGATGCGGCCGACTTCGGTGCGGATCGCTTCAGGCTTGGCGTAGAGCACGGTCGGGTCCATGTTGCCTTGCAGCGCGACTTGGTTGCCAACGCGACGACGGGCTTCACCGATGTCGCAGGTCCAGTCCAGGCCCAGCGCATCGGCGCCCGCGTCGGCGATGCTTTCCAGCCACAGGCCGCCGCCTTTGGTGAACAGGATGACCGGCACTTTGCGGCCTTCGTGTTCGCGGATCAGGCCGCTGACGATCTTGCGCATGTAGGCCAGGGAGAATTCCTGATACGCCGCCGCCGACAGGTTGCCACCCCAGGTATCGAAAATCTGTACCGCTTGCGCGCCGGCCATGATCTGGCCGTTGAGGTAGGCGGTAACCGACTGCGCCAGTTTATCCAGCAACAGGTGCATGGCCTGTGGGTTGTCGTAGAGCATGGCTTTGGTCTTGCGGAAGTCTTTCGACGAGCCGCCTTCGACCATGTAGGTGGCCAGGGTCCACGGGCTGCCAGAGAAGCCAATCAGCGGCACACGGCCATTGAGCTCGCGGCGGATGGTGCTGACCGCGTCCATCACGTAGCCCAGGTCTTTGTGCGGATCGGGGATCGGCAGGGCTTCGATGTCGGCCAGGGTGCTGACGACTTTTTTGAAACGCGGGCCTTCGCCGGTTTCAAAGTACAGGCCTTGGCCCATGGCGTCAGGGATGGTCAGGATGTCGGAGAACAGAATGGCCGCGTCCAGTTGTGGGTAGCGGTCCAGCGGCTGCATCGTGACTTCGCAGGCGAACTCCGGGTTCATGCACAGGCTCATGAAGTCGCCGGCGTGGGCGCGACTGGCGCGGTATTCCGGCAGGTAGCGACCGGCTTGACGCATCATCCACACGGGCGTGACGTCTACGGGTTGCTTGAGCAGGGCACGAAGGAAACGGTCGTTCTTGAGGGCAGTCATGTCGGCATCCGCAAAAAAAGTGCGGGCATTTTCTCAGAGCGCGACGCAAAAGGCACGGAGTGAGCCGTGCCTTTTGTCTATCGGGTCAATTTGTCGCGGACATGGAAGCGCTGCAAAACCAATGTGGGAGGGGGCTTGCCCCCGATTGCAGTGTGTCAGTTTCAGTCTTTGTCACTGAACCACCGCTATCGGGGGCAAGCCCCCTCCCACATTTTGATCCCATTTCAACCTGGGATCAGGGGTCAGACTTGCAGGTAATCCAGGATCCCTTCAGCGGCATTGCGCCCTTCGAAGATCGCGGTTACCACCAGGTCAGAACCGCGCACCATATCGCCACCGGCGAAAATTTTCGGGTTGCTGGTCTGGTGCTTGTACTGGCCTTGTTCCGGTGCCACAACGCGGCCCTGGCTGTCGGTCTGGATTTCGAACTGCTCGAACCACGGCGCCGGGCTTGGGCGGAAACCGAAGGCGATGACCACGGCGTCGGCCGGGATGATCTCTTCGGAACCCGGGATCGGCTCGGGGCTGCGACGGCCACGGGCGTCCGGCTCGCCGAGACGGGTCTCGACCACTTTCACGCCTTCAACACGGTCCTCGCCGACAATGGCGATCGGCTGGCGGTTGTAGAGGAATTTCACGCCCTCTTCCTTGGCGTTCTTCACCTCTTTGCGCGAGCCGGGCATGTTGGCTTCGTCACGGCGGTACGCACAGGTCACCGACTTGGCGCCCTGGCGGATCGAGGTACGGTTGCAGTCCATCGCGGTGTCGCCACCGCCCAGTACCACAACCTTCTTGCCTTTCATGTCGACGAAATCTTCCGGCGACTTTTCAAAGCCCAGGTTGCGGTTGACGTTGGCGATCAGGAAGTCGAGCGCGTCATACACGCCCGGCAGGTCCTCACCGGCAAAGCCGCCTTTCATGTAGGTGTAGGTGCCCATGCCCATGAACACCGCATCGTATTCGGCGAGCAGTTGCTCCATGGTGATGTCTTTGCCGATTTCGGTATTGAGACGGAACTCGATACCCATGCCAGTGAACACTTCACGACGGTTGCTCAGTACGGTTTTTTCCAGCTTGAACTCGGGAATACCGAAGGTCAGCAGGCCACCGATTTCCGGGTTCTTGTCGAACACCACCGGGGTCACGCCACCACGCACCAGCACGTCGGCGCAGCCCAGGCCCGCCGGGCCCGCGCCGATGATCGCGACGCGCTTGCCGGTCGGTTTGACCTTGGACATGTCCGGGCGCCAGCCCATGGCGAACGCGGTGTCGGTGATGTACTTCTCCACCGAACCGATGGTCACCGCGCCAAAGCCGTCGTTAAGGGTGCAGGCACCCTCGCACAGACGATCCTGCGGGCACACCCGGCCGCACACTTCCGGCAGGGTGTTGGTCTGGTGCGACAGCTCGGCGGCGGCGAGGATGTTGCCCTCGGCCACAAGCTTCAGCCAATTGGGAATGAAGTTGTGCACCGGGCACTTCCATTCGCAATACGGGTTACCGCAACCCAGGCAGCGGTGGGCCTGGTCGGCCGAGTGCTGGGGTTTGAAGGGTTCGTAGATTTCCACGAACTCTTTCTTGCGTTGACGCAACAGTTTCTTCTTCGGATCTTTGCGCCCGACATCGATGAACTGGAAGTCGTTATTCAGACGTTCAGCCATGTTAAAACCTCATCAAACTCTTCAGGCGCATATCACTGCGGGTTGGCACGGATGCTGGAAAGCAACGATTTCAGGTTGGCAGCCTTGGGTTTGACCAGCCAGAAACGACGCAGGTAGTCATCGAGGTTTTCAGCGAGGTTACGACCCCATTCGCTGTTGGTTTCCTCGACATATTCGTCCAGCACATGCTGCAAGTGGTTGCGATAGGATTCCATCGCTTCGCCGCTGATCCGCTGGATCTCGACCAACTCGTGGTTGACCTTGTCGACGAAGGTGTTGTCCTGGTCGAGCACGTAGGCGAAACCGCCAGTCATGCCCGAGCCGAAGTTGTAGCCAGTCTTGCCCAGCACCGCGACAAAACCACCGGTCATGTACTCGCAGCAGTGATCGCCCGTGCCTTCCACCACGGTGTGGGCACCGGAGTTACGCACCGCGAAACGCTCACCGGCCGTACCGGCTGCAAACAGCTTGCCGCCGGTTGCGCCGTACAGGCAGGTGTTGCCGATGATGGCACTGTCTTGAGTCTTGTAGACGCTGCCGATTGGCGGAACGATCACCAGCTTGCCGCCGGTCATGCCCTTGCCCACGTAGTCGTTGGCGTCACCTTCCAGGTACATGTGCAGGCCGCCGGCGTTCCACACGCCGAAGCTCTGGCCCGCAGTGCCCTTGAAGCGGAAGGTGATCGGCGCCTTGGCCATGCCCTGGTTGCCGTGCTTGCGCGCGATTTCGCCGGAGATGCGTGCGCCGATGGAACGGTCGCAGTTGCAGATATCCAGGGCGAATTCGCCACCGCTGGCGTCGTTAATCGAGGAGCTGGCCATGTCGACCATCTTCTCGGCCAGCAGGCCTTTGTCGAACGGCGGGTTGCGGTCCACCTGGCAGAATTGCGGCTTGTCTGCCGGGATGTGATCGCTGCCCAGCAGCGGCGTCAGGTCCAGGTGTTGTTGCTTGGCGGTCTGGCCTTCGAGGATGTCGAGCAGGTCGGTACGCCCGATCAGTTCTTCGAGGGAGCGCACGCCCAGCTTGGCCAGCCACTCACGGGTTTCTTCGGCGACATAGGTGAAGAAATTCACCACCATGTCGACGGTGCCGATGTAGTGATCCTTGCGCAGCTTCTCGTTCTGAGTCGCCACGCCGGTGGCGCAGTTGTTCAGGTGGCAGATGCGCAGGTATTTGCAACCCAGGGCGATCATTGGCGCGGTACCGAAGCCGAAGCTTTCGGCGCCGAGGATCGCCGCCTTGATCACGTCGAGGCCGGTTTTCAGGCCGCCGTCGGTCTGCACGCGCACTTTGCCGCGCAGGTCGTTGCCGCGCAGGGTCTGGTGAGTTTCCGCCAGGCCCAGTTCCCACGGCGCACCGGCGTACTTGATGGAGGTCAGCGGGGATGCGCCGGTGCCGCCGTCGTAGCCGGAGATGGTGATCAGGTCGGCATAGGCTTTGGCCACGCCAGCGGCAATGGTGCCCACGCCGGCTTCCGCGACCAGTTTCACCGAGACCAACGCCTGCGGGTTGACTTGTTTCAGGTCGAAAATCAGCTGCGACAAGTCTTCAATCGAGTAGATGTCGTGGTGCGGCGGCGGCGAAATCAGGGTCACGCCCGGCACCGCATAACGCAACTTGGCGATCAGGCCGTTGACCTTGCCGCCGGGCAGTTGCCCGCCTTCACCCGGCTTGGCGCCCTGGGCGACTTTGATCTGCAGCACTTCGGCGTTGACCAGGTATTCCGGGGTGACACCGAAACGGCCGGTCGCGACCTGCTTGATTTTCGAGCTCTTGATGGTGCCGTAGCGCGCCGGGTCTTCACCGCCTTCGCCGGAGTTGGAACGCGCACCCAGGCGGTTCATGGCTTCGGCCAGGGCTTCGTGAGCCTCAGGCGACAAGGCGCCCAGGGAAATACCGGCGGAGTCGAAACGCTTGAGGATCGATTCCAGCGGCTCGATCTCGTTGATGGCCAGCGGCGTGTCCAGGGTTTTCACCTTGAACAAATCGCGGATCATCGACACCGGGCGGTTATCCACCAGCGCGGTGTATTCCTTGAACTTGGCGTAGTCGCCCTGCTGCACGGCGGCTTGCAGGGTGCTGACCACGTCCGGGTTGTAGGCGTGGTATTCGCCACCGTGCACGAACTTGAGCAGGCCGCCTTGCTGGATCGGCTTGCGCGCGCTCCAGGCTTCGGCTGCCAGGGCTTTCTGCTCGGCTTCGATGTCGACGAAACGCGCACCCTTGATGCGGCTCGGCACGCCACGGAAGCTCAGCTCGCAGACTTCTTCGGACAGGCCGATGGCTTCGAACAGCTGCGCGCCGCGGTAGGACGTGACGGTGGAGATGCCCATCTTCGACAGGATCTTCAGCAGGCCCTTGGTGATGCCTTTGCGGTAGTTCTTGAACACCTCGTAGAGGTCGCCCAGCACTTCACCAGTGCGGATCAGGTCACCGAGCACTTCGTACGCCAGGAACGGGTACACCGCCGACGCGCCGAAACCGATCAACACCGCAAAGTGGTGCGGGTCACGGGCGGTGGCGGTTTCAACCAGGATGTTGGAGTCGCAACGCAGGCCTTTTTCGGTCAGACGGTGGTGCACCGCACCGGTCGCCAACGAGGCGTGGATCGGCAGCTTGCCCGGCGCGATGTGACGGTCGGTCAGCACGATCTGGGTACGACCAGCGCGCACGGCTTCTTCGGCCTGATCGGCGACGTTACGCACTGCAGCTTCAAGGCCGAGGCTCTCGTCGTAGTTCAGGTCGATGATCTGGCGGTCGAAGCCTGGGCGTTCCAGGGTCATCAACGAACGCCACTTGGCCGGAGACACCACCGGCGAGCTGAGGATCACACGCGAGGCGTGCTCAGGCGATTCCTGGAAGATGTTGCGCTCGGCACCGAGGCAGACTTCCAGCGACATCACGATGGCTTCGCGCAGCGGGTCGATCGGCGGGTTGGTCACCTGGGCGAACTGCTGGCGGAAATAGTCGTACGGCGTGCGCACGCGCTGGGACAGCACGGCCATTGGCGTGTCATCGCCCATGGAGCCGACGGCCTCGTAGCCTTGTTCGCCGAGCGGGCGCAGCACCTGGTCGCGCTCTTCGAACGTGACCTGATACATCTTCATGTACTGCTTGAGCTGGTCGACGTCGTAGAAAGCCGAACCGTGGTCGTTGTCTTCCATGGTCGCCTGGATGCGCAGGGCGTTCTTGCGCAGCCATTGCTTGTACGGGTGACGCGACTTCAAGCGGTTGTCGATGGCGTCGGTGTCGAGGATCTGCCCGGTTTCGGTGTCCACGGCCAGGATCTGGCCAGGGCCGACGCGGCCTTTGGCGATCACGTCTTCAGGCTTGTAGTCCCACACGCCGATTTCCGACGCCAGGGTGATGAAACCGTTGGTGGTGGTGACCCAACGCGCCGGGCGCAGACCGTTACGGTCGAGCAGGCACACCGCGTAGCGGCCGTCGGTCATGACCACGCCCGCCGGGCCGTCCCACGGCTCCATGTGCATCGAGTTGTACTCGTAGAACGCACGCAGGTCCGGGTCCATGGTTTCGACGTTCTGCCACGCTGGCGGAATGATCATGCGCACGCCACGGAACAGGTCGATGCCGCCGGTGACCATCAGTTCGAGCATGTTGTCCATGCTCGAGGAGTCCGAACCCACGCGATTGACCAGCGGGCCGAGCTCTTCGAGGTCCATCAAATCGTTGGCAAACTTGGTGCGACGGGCCACGGCCCAGTTGCGGTTGCCGGTGATGGTGTTGATCTCGCCGTTGTGGGCGAGGAAGCGGAATGGCTGAGCCAGCGGCCATTTCGGCAGGGTGTTGGTGGAGAAGCGCTGGTGGAACACGCAGATCGCGGTTTGCAGGCGCTCATCGCTCAGGTCTGGATAGAAGGCGGTCAAGTCCGCCGGCATCATCAGGCCTTTATAAATGATGGTCTTGTGCGAAAAGCTGCAGATGTAGTGGTCGGTGTCGGCAGCGTTGGCCACCGACGAACGACGACGCGAGGTGAACAGCTTGATCGCCATGTCCTGGTCGCTCAGGCCTTCGCCTGCGATGAACACTTGTTCGATCTGAGGCAGGCGCTCCAGGGCCAGACGGCCGAGCACGCTGGTGTCGATTGGCACTTTGCGCCAGCCGACGAGCTGCAGGCCGGCAGCCAGGATTTCGCGGTTCATGTTTTCGCGAGCGGCTTCGGCTTTAACCGGGTCCTGGTTGAAAAACACCATGCCCACGGCGTACTGCTTGGGCAGGTCGACCGCAAATTGCGCTTTTGCGACAGCGCGCAGGAACTGGTCGGGCTTTTGAATCAGCAAGCCGCAACCGTCACCGGTCTTGCCGTCGGCGTTGATCCCACCGCGGTGGGTCATGCAGGTCAGGGCCTCGATGGCCGTTTGCAAAAGGGTATGACTGGGCTCGCCCTGCATGTGGGCTATCAGGCCGAAACCGCAGTTATCCTTGAATTCATCGGGTTGGTACAGACCTGCTTTCATAGACACTTTCTCACCAGGCTGCCTCTTATAACGAGGCAAATTTCTTTTCAATTCAACCGGTTACCTTCCACGCCGAACGTACGCCGGCTTAGCGGGGGCAAAAGGGAGGTCATTGTACACACCGACACGAACGCTCACAAATTTAACGACGAAATGTCGCAAATCTATGTCGCATTTATGAAAGGTTTAAAACGATATGCTGTGCTAGTCAAAACTTTTTTAATTTTGACCGCTACGACTCAAAAGCAACGGGCGCAGACACCACAAAGCGCGCGGCCTTCAGGGCTGCACGCTTCTGTAGTTTTTTGAGGTGCCGGGAGAGGCGGCCTGGGTAAGGCCGCCGAATCTTCAGCGAGTTGTTGCCAGTTCCTGTTGGACGCTGGCGACAGTGCGAGGCCAAGGTTTACCAGCCTGAACCTTCGCTGGCAAGGCCTTGATAGCGGATTCCGCTGCTGCACGGCTGGAGAAGTTGCCGTAGGTGATCACGTAGAGAGGCTTGCCGTTGAGCACTTTCTTGAAATAACGGTACTCACCGCCCTGCTCTTTCACGAACGCCTGAGCGTTGGCTTCGGAGCTGGTGCCGAGGATCTGCACCACGAAGTTGCCGGTTGGCTGGCTGGTGTACCAACTGCTGCCGGCGCCGCCTGCCTTGGCGACGGTCGCCGCAGGTTTCTCGGCAGGCTTGGCAGCCGGTGCCGGCGCTGGCTTGGCGGCTGGCGCCGGTGCAACAGGCTTGGTCACCGGCGCTGGCGCTGGCTTGGCGGTGGCGACAGTCGGTGCAGGGGTCGGCTTGGCAACCGGCGCTGCCGGCTGACCGGCTGGCACGCCCGCAGGCGGCGCGGTAGTGGTTACGGTCGGCGGCGTGGCGCTGGAGCCCTCCACCGGCACACCGTCGTCGCCTTCGGAAATGCCACCGGCTTCTTCGGCGAGCGGGCCACGCATTACCGGCTGGCCAACCATCGGCAGGTTGGTCGGTTGGCCGGAGTTGGCGAATTCGACGTTTGGTGTGGGCTTGCCCAGTGGCAACTGCGCCTGTTCGGTTGGCGCGCCGGCGGTGGCGGGCGCCTTGCTACGGCCCGGGATCAACCAGGCGGCGGCTACAGCGACCACGACAACGGCGGAAATAGCCAATACGTGCTTCTTAGGCATAGTAAACCCCATCTTTGGACGCTTAACCGCAGAGCGGCTTGCAATCATGGCTTCGATCAAGGCATCCCGGGCAACCTGGTTGATGGTGCCAGGCCAGCCGTCGGAGCTTTCGTGAATATCAGAGATCTGCGCAGCGGAGAAAAGTTCGATACCGGCCCCGGCGCCCTCAAGGCGTTGCGCCAGGTATTCGCGGGTTTCTTCCTCTTCGTACGGCTGCAATTCGATGACGTGAAACAGCTCCTGATCACCGCTGATCTGTTCCAGATCGGCGATCAACGACGACTCGCCAAACAGGAACACGTGCGGGCGGCCTTCAGGCGTACCCGCAGCCAGCGCCAACAGCGCTTCCAGGGCGGATTCGTCGAGCTGCTCGGCGTCGTCCACCAGCAGATAGACTTCCTGGCCGGTCAGGCCCAGCTGCACCACTTGCTTGAGGATCGCGTTCGGCTCGGCATTGGATACGTTCAGCGCCTGGGCCACTTGGCGCAATACGCCCGCCGCGTCACCGGCACCGCGGGCCGACACCACCACGCTCTGTACCGATTGCTTGTTGGTGCTGGCGACCAGTGCCTGGCGCAGCAGGGTCTTGCCGCTGCCCAACGGCCCGGTGACCACCAGCAACAGCTGGCTGTAGCGCGCCAGATGGTGCAACTGGCCAAGCACCGGCTTGCGCTGGGCAGGGAAAAATTTGAAGCCAGGTACCCGCGGAGCAAAAGGGTCGTGGCTTAACTGGTAATGGCCGAGGAACGCCTCGTCGGCATGCAAACTAGTCATCGGGATCTTATTAACCTTTAAGCTGGGCCAGGGCGCGGTAATCCGCTCCCAGCGTGGCCTGTAAAATCTCTTTCGGATAATCGTCGGTCACTACCGCTTCGCCCATGTGGCGCAGCAGCACCAGTCGTAGGCGACCGTCGATCACTTTCTTGTCTATTGCCATATGTTCGAGGAAATCCGCCTCGGTCATCTCCTCAGGAGGAACAACCGGCAAACCGGCGCGCTGGAACAGGTCAATACCCCGATCCCGCTCCTGGGCACTGATCCAGCCCAGACGTTGCGACATCTCCAACGCCATCACTGTGCCAGCCGCTACGGCTTCCCCATGCAACCACACACCATAGCCCATGTGCGTTTCGATCGCATGGCCGAAGGTGTGACCCAGGTTCAAGGTGGCGCGTACGCCGGACTCCCGCTCGTCGGCATTCACCACCAGCGCCTTGGCGGCGCAGGAGCGGGAAATCGCCTCGGTAAGTGCCACTTGATCCAGAGCGCGCAGGGCGTCCATATGCTCCTCAAGCCAGGTCAGGAACGGCTCGTCGCAGATCAGCCCGTACTTGATGACTTCCGCCAGGCCCGCCGACAGCTCGCGCGGTGGCAGCGTGTTCAGCGTCGCGGTGTCGATCAGCACGGCCTGGGGCTGATAGAACGCACCCACCATGTTCTTGCCCAGCGGGTGGTTGATGCCGGTTTTGCCGCCTACCGACGAATCGACCTGGGACAACAAGGTGGTCGGCACCTGGATAAAGTCCACGCCGCGCTGGTAGCAGGCCGCCGCAAATCCGGCCATGTCGCCGATCACACCGCCGCCCAGGGCGACTACCGTGGTCCGGCGGTCATGACGCGCAGTCAGCAGGCCATCAAAGATCAGTTGCAGGGTTTCCCAGTTCTTGTGGGCCTCGCCGTCAGGCAGGATCACCGAAATCACCGAGTACGCCTCAAGGCTGCGGCTCAGGCGCTCAAGATACAGCGGCGCGACCGTTTCATTGGAGATGATCGCCACTTGCCGACCGGCAATATGCGGGGCGAGCAACTCGGGCAGGTCCAACAAACCCTCGCCAATATGGATTGGGTAGCTGCGCTCGCCTAGATCGACCTTAAGTGTCTGCATGTGTCCCCGCGTGAAGATGGATATACGATCGGCAACGCTCGGATCTGACGCTGCCTGATGGCTCTACGCCACACCTCGAAGGCTGTTAGCGCGCCGCCGAGAATAGCGCATTTCGGGTCTGGCTTTAACGGGGTGGCAGCTGCTGTAAACGCTCGAGAATGTCGAGAACGACCATTCGCGGCGGCCGCTCATCGGTTTCCACCACCAGATCGGCAATTTCCCGATACAGCGGATCGCGCAGCGCCAGCAAATCCCGCAGGGTTTTTGCCGGGTCAGCGGTGCGCAACAATGGGCGATTCCGGTCGCGGGCGGTGCGACCCACTTGCTGCTCGACTGACGCATGCAGGTAGACCACGCGCCCACCGGCATGCAGCGCCCGGCGGTTTTCATCGCGCATGACAGCGCCGCCGCCGGTGGCCAATACCAAGCCGTCGCAACCGCACAGCTCGGCAATCATCGCCTGCTCGCGGTCGCGAAAGCCCAGTTCGCCTTCCTTATCGAAGATCCATGGGATATTGGCGCCCGTGCGCAATTCAATTTCCTTGTCGGAATCTTTGAATGGCAGGCGCAGCTCTTTGGCCAGCAAACGGCCGATGGTGCTTTTTCCAGCCCCCATCGGTCCTACAAGAATCAAATTTCGCACAGAATCAACGACTCACAGCAATCGCCTGGTTATTCATAATACGCGGAGTCAGGAATACCAGCAGCTCGGATTTTCTTTCCGCCATCACATCGCGCCGGAAAAGGCGGCCAAGATACGGCACATCGCTTAAAAATGGCACTTTATCTACCACTTTGCTTTGGGTGTTGGAGAAAACGCCACCGATGACGATGGTCTCGCCATCCTTGACCAGCACCTTGGCGTTGACTTCGTTTTTCTTGATCGGCGGCACGTCGTTGAGCTTGTTCAGATAGTCGGGCTCATCCTTGGTGACCTTGACCTCCATGATCACCCAGCCATCAGGGGTGATTTGCGGGGTCACCTCCAGCGATAGCGAAGCTTCCTTGAACGACACTGAGGTGGCGCCACTGGAGCTGGATTCCTGATAGGGAATCTCGGTGCCCTTGAGGATCCGTGCCGTTTCCTTGTCGGAAGTGACCACCTTGGGCTGTGAGACGATTTCGCCGTTGCCGGTTTTCTCCATGGCCGTCAGTTCAAGGTCCAGCAACAGGTTGTTGGTGATATAGGCGATGCCCAAGCCCGATGTACCGGTGAGCGCTCCCATGTCGACAAATGGCGAACTGACAGGGTTCTGCGGCGGCTCGGCACCGGCGGCCAAGGGTTTGCTGATGCCTCCAGCGCCCCAATTGGCACGGTTGAGTCGCCCTCCCCAGCGCACGCCGAGGCTTTTGTCGTAATCAACATTGGCCTCGACGATCCGTGCCTCGATCATCACTTGGCGCACCGGGACGTCCAGCTGCGCCACAATCCGGCGCAGCTCTTCGAGGCGCTCGCCAGTCTGGTAGGCAATGATGTTATTGGTGCGGTCATCCACTGCCACGGAACCGCGCTCATCGCCGGCGCCTTCAAGGCCTGTCACCGACTGGAACAGCTTGGCCAGGTCCGCCGCCTTGGCGTAGTTGACCTGCAACAGCTCCCGGCGCAAAGGCGCCAGCTCAGCCATCTGCCTGCGCGATTCCAGCGTGAGCAATTCACGCGCAGCCAGCTCATCGGCAGGTGCCACCAGCAAAACGCCGGCCTTCACCCGCTTATCCAGCCCCTTGGTCTGCAATACCAGGTCCAGCGCCTGGTCCCAGGGCACGCCCTTGAGCCGCAAGGTGATGGAGCCTTGTACTTCATCGCTGGCAACCAGGTTGAGCCCGGCGACATCGGCAATCTGCTGCAATACCGCACGTACATCGATGTTCTGGAAGTTGAGGTTCAGCTTGGCGCCGTGGTAGGTGCCTGGCGCCGCGCTGCCAGGCGGCGGCAGCTGGATCAGGTCCACACGAGTGGGTACAGCGAATGCCGTCGGTGCCGTGAACGCTATCCATAGCGCCACACCGAAGGACGAGAAAGTCCATTTCATTGTTTGATTCCGTTATGAGTTGAGTTTCAACACGAGGGTTCGCGGGCGCTCCAGCCACGCGCCCTGTTTATCGGGGAACAGCTCCGCCAGTTC
Source organism: Pseudomonas sp. TWRC1-2 (assembly GCF_049896685.1). Taxonomy (NCBI): domain Bacteria; kingdom Pseudomonadati; phylum Pseudomonadota; class Gammaproteobacteria; order Pseudomonadales; family Pseudomonadaceae; genus Pseudomonas; species Pseudomonas sp. TWRC1-2. The sequence goes on from NZ_JAFCUU010000005.1 coordinate 309,211, forward strand.
GATGTAGCCGTCATGAATGGCCGTGACCTTGCCGTGGTTCGGCCCCAGGTAGTCGCCAACGGCCAGCCGGTGCACCGTGGAGGCCACACGCAACAGCGCAAAGCTCTGCTCCCCACGGGACAGCGTACCGACCATCTCGAACTGGTCGATGGCGACCTTTTCCAGGGCGCCGCGGACCCGGGCAAGGTCAGGCGCCAGCACCGGGCGTCCGGGCAGGTGATTAACCTGCAATGCGACCGGCTGGAACGGGTCACGCAGGGAAAATGCGTCGTAGACAAATGCCGGCCTCGACTCGAAAACCGAGTCAGGTTCGCCGCGCAGCGACGTGCTCCGGTAGGTCTTCACCAACATGCCAAGGCGCAGCAACGACCCTTCGGAACGAAGCGTGATGTCATGCACGGTAACGATCCGAGACAAGCCGCCCAACGCACTCACGAAGGTAGCCAGGTCGTGGTAAGCCCCAACCACATCGACCTGCACCGGCTCCTCGATGTAAAACGGCCGAGTTTGCTCGTCCAGCACCGTGACACCTTCAACCACCACGCCGTTGGCAGCCACCAGCCGCGCAATTTCATCCAGCAGGGCTGGCATGTCCGGTGCGCCAGACAACTGCCCTAAGGCCCCATCGGTTTTTTCCTGCATCACCTGAGCCGGGTGGGCGCTGCCCTCAAGGCGGGTGGCCAGATCGACCTTCTGCTCGAGCAGCTGTTGTAAGACCTTTTCCTGCGCCTCCCACTCGTGCAAACGCTCGCGTGACGGGCTCAAATAAACGCTATCGCCCACCACCAGCACCAAGCCTGCCAGCGCACAGCCCAGCAGAAGCTTGCCCGGCAAGGGCCATTTCGAAGCGTTGTGAGAGAACGTGGAAAAGTCGAGCCTGGGCAGGCTCAAGGCTGAGCCTCGGTGGATTCCCCCTGGCGCACCATCAATTGGAATTCGTTACCGCCACGCTCGCCCTCTGCCCGCACATGCTGAAGCCGAGTGGCGTGGGTGCCTTGCGAGGCTTCCAGGCGGCGCATCAGCTGAGCAATGTCCTGGCTGGACTCGGCACTGCCGCTGACACTGATGGTGTCGCCGTTCGCCACCACTTCATGCAGATGGACACCCTCGGGCACCGCGCGGGCCAGTTGATCAAACATCTGCGCGCTGGAAGAGCGGGCATCATGCAGGTCCTGCACGACTTTCATGCGCGCGGCCAGTTGCTGGCTTTGCTCCTGTAAGTCGCCGATGGTCTTGATGCGCGAATCGACGACGGTCACTTCTTTGCTCAGGTGGTTATTGCGTGCGCCCTGCCGGTCGATGGCCTGGTCAATCACCTGGTCCGCCAGCCATAACGCCGCGAAGGCCGCACAGGCGAACGCCAGCAAAAACATCAGAAAGTATTTGCGACGCCGGTCCGCCAGGGCTTGGCGCCAGGGCAAAAGGTTGATTCTTGTCATCAAGCGAAACTCCTCAGGGCCAACCCGCAAGCAATTCCCATCCCGTGGGCATCCACGGCCCATTGTGTGCCATCGACTTGATGACCCGGCGTGAAGCTGGCGAAATCCTGACTGCAAGCGCGCTCCAATGCAAACCCTTCGACATCCACCACCCGTGTCACGAGCCCCGCCAGGGCCAAAACCGCAGTGCGCGCCTCGACCTGCTCCCTCAGGCAGGCAGCCAGTAAAACCTCGACCCGGGCCGGATCCTGGGCCGAGGGGCCGCGCACCTGAAAATCGATGGCTACATCATCCAGCGGGTAAGGAATGTACTGATCGGCTTCCATCTGGATCTTCCAGACCATCTCTTCATCACTGAGCCCGGCCTCCATGTCGATGACCCGCGTGATGACCGAAGGGCCCGCTACAGCGACGGCCGCCTGCCGAGCAGACGTACGCAGCCGGGATAACGCCAGGTGCAAGGCCCGCCCTGCCTCTTCAAGGTCCAGCAAGGTGCCATCGACCATCGCATTCGGCGGCAACACCTGGGTGCTGTAGCCCTGCACCCGGTAACCCGCGGCCGAATGGCCCAGTTCTATCAGCTTGATGCCCGTGTCATTGATGTCGACGCCCAGCAGGGTGTCGGTTTTGCGCCTGAAAAATCCCTTTCTCATAAAACTCCCCAAAACTTTGCCTGTCATACCGCCTGATTGCCGCCGGCCATCGTGCATTCGGTCGACTTGTTTGAGTGGCGTGAATGACGCCCCAAGCCGAAAAATGCTTTAATGCCCAGCGTTTTTTCCCGCTATTTATCTGCTGCTCGGGTCGATCCATCGTTTGCCATGCATGCCCCGACGCCTAACTCATTCTTTTCTCTGGAAATCCAAAAGCCTTGATTCGTCTGCTGAAGTTTTTCGGGTACTCCATTGTCGCGATTGTCTGCGGGCTGCTGCTCGTACTCAGCGGTGCCTACCTCTACCTTAGTCCGGGTTTGCCTTCCGTAGAGGCACTCAGAAGTATCCAGTTGCAGATTCCTTTGCGGGTCTACAGCAGCGACGAAAAACTGATCGCGGAGTTCGGCGAGATGCGCCGCACACCGATCCGTTTCGCCGACATTCCACCCAATTTCATCAATGCCCTGCTGTCGGCAGAAGACGATAATTTCGCCAATCACTACGGCGTTGACCCCAGCAGTCTGGTGCGTGCGGCTACCCAGCTGGTAAAAAGCGGACACATTCAATCTGGTGGCAGCACCATCACCATGCAGGTGGCGAAGAACTTCTTCCTCACCAGCGAGCGCAGTTTTTCGCGCAAGGCCACTGAAATCCTGCTGGCCCTGCAGATCGAACGCCAGTTGACCAAGGACGAGATCCTTGAGCTGTACGTCAACAAGATCTACCTGGGCAACCGCGCCTACGGGATCGAGGCGGCGTCGCAGGTCTACTACGGCAAGTCGATTCGTGACGCCAGCCTGGCGCAAATGGCAATGATTGCCGGCCTGCCCAAGGCCCCTTCGCGCTTTAACCCGCTGGCCAACCCGGCGCGCAGCAAAGAGCGCCGCGACTGGATCCTCGGCCGCATGTACAAGCTGGGCAAGATCGACCAGGCCGCCTATGAAAGCGCCGTGGCCGAACCGCTGAATGCCAGCTACCACGTGCCGACGCCGGAAGTGAACGCACCGTACATCGCTGAAATGGCGCGCGCCGAGATGGTCGGCCGTTACGGCAGCGAGGCCTACACCGAAGGCTTCCGCGTGACCACGACCGTTCCCAGCAACTTGCAGGAAATTGCCAACAACGCGGTACGCGATGGCCTCGTCACCTATGACCAGCGCCACGGCTACCGCGGTCCCGAATCCCGCCTGCCAGGCAAGACGTTGAGCGCCTGGACCACTGAACTGGGCAAACAGCGCCCGATCAGCGGCCTGGAGCCCGCCATCGTCACCCAAGTGAAGAAAGATGGCGTGCAGGTGCTGACCCGCTCCGGCGAAGCGCATGTGGCGTGGGACAGCATGAAGTGGGCACGCCACTTCCTGAACACCAACAGCATGGGCCCGATGCCCAAGCAGCCGTCGGACGTGGCACAGGTGGGTGATTTGATCCGCGTGCAACGCCAGAAAGACGACAGCCTGAAATTCAGCCAGGTCCCTGTGGCCCAAGGCGCGCTGGTGTCCCTGGACCCGCAGAACGGTGCGATCCGCGCCCTGGTCGGCGGTTTTGCCTTCGAGCAGAGCAACTACAACCGTGGCATCCAGGCCAAGCGCCAGCCGGGCTCGAGCTTCAAGCCGTTCGTCTACAGCGCCGCACTGGATAACGGCTACACCGCCGCCAGCCTGGTCAACGACGCCCCGATCGTGTTTGTCGACGAGTACCTGGACAAGGTCTGGCGCCCGAAGAACGACACCAACACCTTCCTCGGCCCGATCCGCATCCGCGAGGCGCTGTACAAGTCGCGTAACCTGGTGTCGATCCGCCTGCTGCAGGCAATGGGCGTGGGCAAAACCATCGACTACATGACGCGCTTCGGCTTCAACAAGTCGGATTTGCCGCCCAACCTGTCCCTGGCCCTCGGCACCGCGACTCTCACGCCGATGGAAATCGCCACGGGCTGGAGCACCTTTGCCAACGGCGGCTACAAGATCTCACCGTACCTGATCGACAAGATCGAAAGCCGTAATGGCGACACCCTGTTTACCGCCAACCCTCCGCGCGTGCCGGGTGACGTGGTCAACGGCGTGGCGGCGCCTGATGGCATCGCGGCGCCCAGCAACGGCGGCATCACCATCGAGCCGACACCGGGCGCAGCGCCAGCCACACCGAACACCGCTGCCGCAAACGACCCACAAACGCCAGCTGTCGCTGAACGCGTAGTGGATGGCCGCACCACGTATATCCTCAACAGCATCCTGGAAGATGTGATCAAGAAAGGCACCGGCCGTCGCGCCCTGGCGCTGGGCCGTGCGGACATCGCCGGCAAGACCGGTACCACCAACGACTCCAAGGACGCCTGGTTCTCCGGCTACAACGCCGACTACGTGACCACCGTGTGGACCGGCTACGACCAGCCGGAAAGCCTGGGTCGCCGCGAGTTTGGTGGCACCGTCGCGCTGCCGATCTGGATGAGCTACATGGGCGCGGCCTTGAAGGACAAGCCGCTGCACACCCAGCCTGAGCCGGAAGGCATTCTCAGCCTGCGGATTGACCCGGTGAGTGGCCGTGCGGCTTCGCCAAGCACGCCGAACGCGTACTTCGAGCTGTTCAAGAGCGAAGACACGCCGCCGTCGGTCAACGAACTGGGCAATGGCGTTGCGCCGGGCAGCCCGCTGCCGGCGGATGAAGGGGCGCCGATCGATTTGTTCTGATCGCGACCTCAAGCCGACGAGGTGCAAAATGTGGGAGGGGGCAAGCCCCCTCCCACATTTGGATGTCTAAACAGCTCCAGTTAAATCGCAGGTAATAAAAAGCCCCGACTCGCAAGAGCCGGGGCTTTTTGTTGGTGCGCTACGACGGCTTAGCCGTTGAACACATCATCCACGCTTTGCAGCGGGTAGTGCTTCGGATACGGCAGGGTCGCCACACCGGTCTCGATGGCGGCTTTGGCCACGGCATCGGAGATCAGGGTGATCAGGCGCTTATCCATTGGTTTAGGAATGATGTACTCACGGCCGAACGCCAGTGGAGCACCACCGTACGCATCGCATACATCCTGAGGCACCGGCAGTTTGGCCAGTTCACGCAGGGCATTGGCCGCAGCCACTTTCATCTCTTCGTTGATGCGCTTGGCGCGAACGTCCAGGGCACCGCGGAAGATGAACGGGAAGCCCAGTACGTTGTTGACCTGGTTCGGGTAGTCCGAACGGCCAGTGGCCATGATCACGTCGTTACGGGTGGCGTGGGCCAGTTCCGGGGAGATTTCCGGATCAGGGTTGGAGCAGGCGAACACGATCGGGTTGGCCGCCATGGACTTGAGGCCTTCGGCGCTCAGCAGGTTCGGGCCAGACAGGCCAACGAACACGTCTGCACCGTCAAGGGCGTCAGCCAGGGTGCGCTTGTCGGTGGCGTGGGCAAACATCGCCTTGTACTGGTTCAGGTCGGTACGCTCGGACTGAACAACGCCCTTGCTGTCGACCATGAAGATGTTTTCCAGCTTGGCGCCCATGCTTACCAGCAATTTCATGCAGGAGATGGCTGCAGCGCCGGCGCCCAGGCAGACGATTTGCGCGTCAGCCAGGGTTTTGCCGGCGATTTCCAGAGCGTTGATCATGCCGGCCGCGGTAACGATCGCAGTGCCGTGCTGGTCATCGTGGAATACCGGAATGTCGCACTGCTCGATCAGGGCCTTTTCGATCTCGAAGCACTCAGGTGCCTTGATGTCTTCCAGGTTGATGCCACCGAACGTGATGGAAATGCGCTTTACGGTGTCGATGAAAGCCTGCGGGCTTTCGGAATCGACTTCGATGTCGAAAACGTCGATGCCGGCAAAGCGCTTGAACAGCACGCCTTTACCTTCCATGACTGGCTTGGACGCCAATGGGCCAAGGTTGCCCAGGCCGAGAATCGCGGTGCCATCGGAAATCACTGCAACCAGGTTGCCTTTGCCGGTGTACTTGTACGCCAGTTCAGGGTCGCGGGCGATTTCACGTACGGGCTCGGCAACGCCAGGGCTGTAGGCCAGCGACAGGTCGCGGGCGGTGGCAGTGGCTTTGGTGAGCTCTACACTCAGCTTTCCTGGACGAGGATGGGCATGATATTCGAGAGCGGCAGTTTTCAAATCAGACATATCGGCATTCCGCTTTTACTGTTGGTCGACGGACCGCCGAGGATACGCGTGTCGCAAAGTCCCTACAAGACTGGGCAGTCACAGGTGTCAAGGGCCCTGCGCTACGACTTTTGGCCAAGAGCCACGGGATACAAGGGCTCAACTGTTCACAATCGCATTAAAAAATGTCTACAATTTTTTTATTAAAAATGATTTGAATCACGCGCGACCAAATTGCAGGCACAAAAAAGGCGTCCCAAAGGACGCCTTCTTCAACAGCTGACAAAAACCCGGAGGGCTTTTGAGCCTTACTCTGCTGGAGTAGCAGGCTTCTTGCCGAAAGCACCAAAGCGATCTGCGAAGCGCTGTACACGGCCGCCGGTGTCCAGAGTTTTCTGCTTACCGGTGTAGAACGGGTGGCACTCGTTGCATACGTCAGTACCCAGTGGCTTGCACAGGTTCGAACGTGTTTCGAACTTGTTGCCGCAGCTGCAGGTTACTTCGATGGTTTCGTACGCTGGATGGATATCGGCTTTCATGGTGACTTCCTCGGGCTAGCGTGCCGCCACTCGACACTATTGTCGAATACCGCACGTAATTAGGCCGCGGATTCTACCAGACCTTTTTAAACGCGCAAGCGGCGCTTGCGGCCGATTGCCCACATATAAGCCCCTTTCATCAGAAAAACCCCCGACACACCACGATCAATATGGGAGCCGGGTGGTGTTGTGGCGAGCAGGCTCGCCCTGCGCTGGGCTGCGAAGCAGCCCCCAATAAAGCTGGTGCGATTTTGCAGTTGGAACTTGCTGCGGGCATCGGGGCCGCTGCGCGCCCCAACGCAGGGCAAGCCTGCTCGCCACAAAAGGCCCAGCGCCCACAGAAGCGCTGCCTCGTGCAGCAGAGACAGGACACCTCTACCGCAGGTCTGCTAGGCTCCCGCCCCTGCGCCACCGCCTGCCTTTATATGAGATTCCCCGCGTGCCCGACGCCATTTTGCGCCTAGCCCTGCCCTCGCCCCTGCGCCGTCTGTTCGACTACCGAGCCCCCGCCGGCGTGCTGCGGGCGCAGTTGCAGCCAGGCATGCGCGTGCGCGTGCCGTTCGGGCGCCGGGAAATGATCGGCATTCTGGTGGAAGTCGCCGACCACAGCGAAGTACCCGCAGAAAAGCTCAAGCCGGCCATCGCGATCCTCGACACCACTGCGCCGCTGCCACCGGCCCTGTTCAAGCTGTGCCTGTGGACCGCCCAGTATTATCAGCACAGTTTGGGCGATACCTTGAGCTGGGCGCTGCCGGTGCTGCTGCGTCAGGGCGAGCTGGCCGAGGCACGCCAGGAGCGCTTCTGGTCGATGGTGCCCGGCGCGCGCCTCGATGACCCGCGCATCGCACGCGCGCCGCGCCAGCGTGAAGCCCTGGCCACGCTGGCGCAGCATCCCCACGGCGTGGCGCATCAGCTATTGAGCAAGCTGATGCTGAGCAAGGACAGCCTCGACCTGCTGCTGGCCAAGGGCTTGGTGCAGGTGGAAATCCGCAAGCACGCCCCCGACCCACGCCACGAACACTGGCTGGCCCAGCCCGAACTGCCGCTGAACATCGAGCAACGTGCTGCTTATGAAGCGATTCGCGCAGGCTTCGACAGCTTCCACGCGTTCCTGCTGGCGGGCGTGACGGGCAGCGGCAAGACCGAAGTCTATCTGCAGCTCATCCGCGAAACCCTGCAGGCCGGCAAGCAGGCGCTGGTGCTGATCCCCGAGATCAACCTGGGCCCGCAAACCTTGGCGCGTTTCGAGCAGCGCTTCAATGCGCGCATCGCCCTGGTGCATTCGGCGGTCAACGACCGCGAGCGCCTGGAGTCCTGGCTGGCCGCGCGGGACGGCGAAGCCGACATTATTATCGGCACCCGCTCGGCGCTGTTCACGCCGATGAAGAACCCCGGGCTGATCATCATCGACGAGGAGCACGACGGCTCCTATAAACAGCAGGAAGGCCTGCGCTACCACGCCCGCGACCTGGCGCTGGTGCGCGCACGCCAGGAAGACATCCCGATTGTGCTGGGCTCGGCCACGCCGTCCCTGGAAAGCCTGCACAACGCCTACACCGGCCGGTACGGACTCCTTCGTTTGAATGAGCGTGCAGGCGGTGCCAAGCAACCGCGCTTCCTGCGTCTGGATGTAAAAAGCCGTCCACTGGACAGCGGCATTTCCGGGCCGATGCAGCAAGCCATCGGCCAGACCCTCGCCGCCGGCCAGCAAGTGCTGGTGTTTCTCAACCGCCGAGGGTTTGCGCCGACGTTGCTGTGCCATGACTGCGGCTGGATGTCCGAGTGCGAGCGCTGCGATGCGCGCATGACCGTGCACCAGCGCCACGGCGAGCTGCGCTGCCATCACTGCGGCCATGTGGAGCGGGTGCCGCGCCACTGCCCGCAGTGCGGCAAAGTGGATTTGCGCCCAGTGGGCGCGGGCACCGAGCGCGCCGAAGAGCGCCTGGGCATCCTGTTTCCGGACTACCCGGTGCTGCGGGTCGACCGCGACAGCACCTCGCGCAAAGACGCGATGAACCAGCTGTTCGCGACCATCCAGAAAGGCCAGCCGTGCATCCTGATCGGCACGCAGATGCTTGCCAAGGGGCACCACTTTCCACGGGTGACGCTGGTGTCGATCCTGGATGCCGACGGCGGCCTGTTCTCCGGTGATTTCCGCGCCAGCGAGCGCATGGCGCAGCTGATCGTGCAGGTCGCAGGCCGCGCCGGGCGCGCTGAAGAACCGGGCAAAGTGATTATCCAGACGCACCTGGCCGACCATCCGCTGCTGATCCAGCTGACAGAACAAGGCTACTTCGCCTTCGCCGAACAGGCACTGAGCGAACGCCGCTCTGCCGGCTTGCCGCCCTTCTCACACCTTGCACTGTTGCGGGCCGAAGCCCATAAACCGGGGCAGGCGGAAGGTTTTCTGGATGAGGCGTGCAGCGCCGCCGAACGTTTGCTCGGCGAACTGGGTCTGACCGGCATCGAATTGCTCGGCCCGGTGCCTGCGCCCATGGAGCGCCGCGCCGGGCGTTATCGCGCTCAGCTACTCTTGCAGGCAACGTCCCGCGCGCCCCTGCATCGACTATTAAGTAGCTGGTTGCTTGCTCTGGAGCAAATGCCCAGTGGCCGCCAGGTGCGATGGTCATTGGATGTGGACCCGGTAGATTTGTATTGATCACAGGCAAGCCAGCGCCCACATTTGAAATGTGAACACCTTTAAATGTGGGAGCGGGCTTGCCCGCGATGAGGCCCGCAGGTCCGCCATCTGGTCTGAACGGTTGGCAAGCCCGCCCTCGCCACGGATAATGCCCAGTTTTTCCACCTGCGCATCGCGCGCCGCCGCTTGCGGTCGAAAGAGAACACCATGAAAGACACCATTCGCCAGCTGATCCAACAAGCCCTCACCCAACTCGTCAACGAAGGTGTGTTGCCTGAAGGCCTGACGCCGGCGATCCAGGTGGAAAACACCCGCGACAAGACCCACGGTGACTTCGCCAGCAACATCGCGATGATGCTGTCCAAGCCTGCGGGCATGAAACCGCGCGACCTGGCGGAAAAAATCATTGCCGCGCTGCCGGCTGACGACAGCGTCACCAAGGCCGAAATTGCCGGCCCAGGCTTCATCAACTTCTTCCAGAACACCCAGGCCCTGGCCTCGCGCCTGGACGCCGCCCTGGCCGACGCCAGGATCGGCGTGCGCAAGGCCGGCCCGCTGCAGCGCGTGGCCATTGACCTGTCGGCACCCAACCTGGCCAAAGAGATGCACGTCGGCCACTTGCGTTCGACCATCATCGGCGACGGCGTGGCGCGGGTGCTGGAGTTCCTCGGCGACACCGTGATCCGTCAGAACCACGTGGGCGACTGGGGCACCCAGTTCGGCATGCTGATGGCCTACCTGCAGGAAAACCCGATCACCAGCAACGAGCTGGCCGACCTGGAAAACTTCTACCGCGCCGCCAAAAAGCGTTTCGACGAATCCGAAGAATTCGCCGACCGCGCCCGTGGCCTGGTGGTCAAGCTGCAAGCCGGTGACGAGGAATGCCTGGCGTTGTGGGGCCGCTTCCGCGAGATCTCGCTGTCGCACTGCCAGGAAATCTACGAGCTGCTCAACGTAAAACTGACCATGGCCGACGTGATGGGCGAAAGCGCCTACAACGACGACCTGATCAATGTGGTCAACGACCTCAAGGCCAAAGGCCTGCTGGTCGAGAGCAACGGCGCGCAGTGCGTGTTCCTCGAAGAATTCAAGACCACCGACGGCGAGCCGCTGCCGGTGATCATCGTCAAGGCCGATGGCGGCTACCTCTACGCCACCACTGACCTGGCGGCCGTGCGCTACCGCAGCGGCGTGCTCAAGGCCGACCGCGCGCTGTATTTCGTCGACCAACGCCAGGCCCTGCACTTCCAGCAGGTGTTTGAAGTGGCACGCCGCGCAGGTTTCGTCACCCACCCGATGCACATGGAACACATGGGCTTCGGCACCATGAACGGCGCCGATGGCCGCCCGTTCAAGACCCGCGACGGCGGCACCGTGAAGCTGATCGACCTGCTGAACGAAGCCCAGGAACGTGCCTACAACCTGGTGAAGGAAAAGAACCCGGAACTGGCCGAAGCCGAGCTGCGCAACATCGCCCGCGTGGTGGGCATTGGCGCGGTGAAATACGCCGACCTGTCCAAGCACCGCACCAGCGACTACAGCTTCAACTTCGAACTGATGCTCAACTTCGAAGGGAACACCGCGCCGTACCTGCTGTACGCCTACACTCGCGTCGCCGGTGTGTTCCGCAAACTGGGCAAGGACTTCAGCGAAGTTGAAGGCCAGATCGTGCTGGATGCCCCGCATGAACAGGAACTGGCGGCCAAACTGGCGCAATTCGGCGAAGTGCTGAACAGCGTCGGAGAGAAAGGCACGCCCCATATCCTGTGCACCTATTTGTACGAAGTCGCCGGTCTGTTCTCCAGCTTCTACGAGAACTGCCCGATTCTCACCGCCGACGACGAAGCCCAAAAGCAAAGTCGCCTGCGCCTCGCCGCACTGGCTGGACGGACCCTCAAGCAAGGCCTGGAACTGTTAGGCCTGGAAACCCTGGAGCGTATGTAAGTTGGCTGCCAAGAAAAAACCTGCCCCCAAGCGCGGCGCCAGCCGCTATCAAGCCCCGGCAAAGAAGCCTATTCCGGGCTGGTTGTGGATGGCCATCGGCCTGGCGGTCGGTGCGTTCGTCGTGATCCTGATGAAGCTGGAGCCGGGCAAGGGCGATGACGTCAAGCGCGTCAAGCAAGAGCAGCAGAAGGCCACGAAAATGGCCGAAGCCAACAAGACGGCGCCAAGCCCGACTGCACCGGTGAAGCCGAAATACGACTTCTACACGCTGCTGCCGGAATCGGAAGTGATTGTGCCGCCCGACGCCGTGCCGGAGAAAACCCTGCCGACGCCGCAAGTGCCGACCACGCCGGTGACGCCAGCGGAAGCGGCGAAAATCGACACCGCGCGGGCGCAAGCTGCGCTGGCCGGGATCACCCCGCCGCCACCGCCGCCCGTGGCCACCACCAAGGCTGCGCCGGTGACCAAGTTCTTCCTGCAAGCGGGCTCGTTCCCGAAACAGGCAGACGCGGATCGCGTGCGTGCACAGATCATCCTGCTGGGCCAGGCGGTGACGGTGGAGTCCGGCACGGTGAAGGATGCGACCTGGTATCGCGTGCTGGTGGGGCCGTTCAGCAACCGTGAACAGCTGACCGTGGCGCAGAAGCAACTGGCCGGCGCAGGGTTTAGCAACCTGTTGTTACAACAACGCCAGAGCCGCTGATTCAGAGTCAACGCGGATCAAAATGTGGGAGGGGGCTTGCCCCCGATAGTGGTAGATCAGTCACTATTTTTGGCGACTGATGCGCTGCCATCGGGGGCAAGCCCCCTCCCACATTGGTTTTGCGGTGTGCTTGAGAAGGTGTAAGACCTATAAACACCGCCCGTCCGCCATAACCCTCTACGGTTGAAATCCCTCCCGCCACCCCCATATGAGATTCCATCAGGGCATTTTCGCCCCGCTGCGTGGAGACTCTCCCCTTGACCACCATCGTTTCAGTACGTCGCCACGGCAAAGTCGTCATGGGCGGCGACGGCCAGGTTTCCCTTGGCAACACCGTGATGAAAGGCAACGCCAAAAAGGTGCGTCGTCTATACCACGGTCAGGTTCTCGCGGGCTTTGCCGGCGCTACCGCCGACGCCTTCACTCTCTTCGAGCGTTTCGAGGGCCAGCTGGAAAAACACCAGGGCCACCTCGTTCGCGCCGCTGTCGAACTCGCCAAAGAATGGCGTACCGACCGCTCCCTCAGCCGCCTGGAAGCCATGTTGGCCGTCGCCAACAAAGACGCGTCCTTGATCATCACCGGTAATGGCGATGTGGTTGAGCCTGAACATGGCCTGATCGCCATGGGTTCCGGCGGTGGTTATGCCCAAGCGGCCGCCAGCGCCTTGCTGAAGAAAACCGACCTGTCGGCCCGTGAAATCGTCGAGACTGCCTTGGGCATTGCCGGCGACATCTGCGTGTTCACCAACCACAACTTCACCATTGAGGAGCAGGACCTCGCCGAGTAAGCCGTAGGCTTATTCCCGCTTGAGGCCGCCAAACACTATGTCCATGACTCCCCGCGAAATCGTCCATGAACTTAACCGCCATATCATCGGCCAGGACGATGCCAAGCGCGCCGTTGCCATTGCGCTGCGTAACCGCTGGCGCCGGATGCAATTGCCGGAAGAATTGCGCGTTGAAGTAACGCCGAAGAACATCCTGATGATCGGCCCGACCGGCGTCGGTAAAACCGAAATCGCCCGGCGCCTGGCCAAACTGGCCAACGCCCCGTTCATCAAGGTCGAAGCCACCAAGTTCACCGAAGTGGGCTATGTGGGCCGCGACGTCGAGTCGATCATCCGTGACTTGGCCGACGCCGCCCTGAAGTTGCTGCGCGAACAGGAAATGACCAAAGTCAGCCACCGCGCCGAAGACGCCGCCGAAGAACGCATCCTCGACGCCCTACTGCCACCGGCACGCATGGGCTTTAACGAAGATGCCGCGCCGTCGTCCGATTCCAATACCCGTCAGCTGTTCCGCAAGCGCCTGCGTGAAGGCCAGCTGGACGACAAGGAAATCGAGATCGAAGTCGCCGAAGTGTCTGGCGTGGATATTTCCGCACCGCCTGGCATGGAAGAAATGACCAGCCAGCTGCAGAACCTGTTCGCCAACATGGGCAAGGGCAAGAAGAAAAGCCGCAAGCTCAAGGTGAAAGAAGCGCTGAAACTGGTGCGCGACGAGGAAGCCGGGCGCCTGGTGAATGAGGAAGAACTCAAGGCCAAGGCGCTGGAAGCGGTCGAGCAGCACGGCATCGTGTTTATCGACGAGATCGACAAGGTGGCCAAGCGCGGTAACTCCGGTGGCGTCGACGTGTCCCGCGAGGGCGTACAGCGTGACCTGCTGCCGCTGATCGAAGGCTGCACCGTGAACACCAAGCTGGGCATGGTCAAGACCGACCACATCCTGTTTATCGCCTCCGGTGCGTTCCACCTGAGCAAGCCAAGCGATCTGGTGCCGGAGCTGCAGGGCCGTCTGCCGATTCGTGTGGAACTCAAGGCGCTGACCCCGGGCGACTTCGAACGCATCCTCAGCGAGCCGCATGCGTCGCTTACCGAGCAATACCGTGAGCTGCTGAAAACCGAAGGTTTGGGCATTGAGTTCCTGCCGGACGGGATCAAGCGCCTGGCAGAGATTGCCTGGCAGGTTAACGAGAAGACCGAGAACATCGGTGCGCGTCGTCTGCACACCTTGCTTGAGCGCCTGCTCGAGGAAGTGTCCTTCAGCGCTGGCGACATGGCCGGTGCGCAGAATGGCGAAGCGATCAAGATCGACGCCGACTATGTCAACAGCCACCTGGGCGAATTGGCGCAGAACGAAGACCTGTCTCGTTATATCCTGTAAGCCTTTTAGAAAAAGGCGTATGTAGGAGCCTGGCTTTTGTGGGAGCTGGCTTGCCTGCGATAGCATCACCTCAGTGTTTCTGAAACACCGAGGTGCCTGCATCGCGGGCAAGCCCGGCTCCCACAGAAGCCCTCCCACATTTTTGAGCCGGTTTCTTCAGGATTATTATCAATGTCGAAATTTCCTACTGCCGTAAACCTGCACAAAACCTCCAACACCCTCGGCCTCACCTACGGGCCCGACGAGGTCTACCAGCTCCCCGCCGAACTATTGCGCACCCACTCGCCTTCCGCCGAGGTCCAGGGCCACGGCAAACCCATCCTGCAATTCGGCAAGATCAACGTCAGGCTGATCAAGGTAGAACCGGCCGGTCAGTACGCACTGAAATTGACCTTCGACGACGGCCATGACAGCGGACTGTTCACCTGGGACTACCTCTACCAGTTGGCCGTGCGCCAGGAAGCCCTGTGGGCCGACTATCTTGCTGAGCTCAAAGCAGCCGGCAAAACCCGCGACCCGAGCGAGTCGGTCGTGCGGCTGATGCTCTAACTCAGGCGTCTTGCTCTTTAGAGGGCATTTTCTAATTTCATCTGCTTGAATGCCCTGTCGCGTGGTCAACGATTGGCCCGCTTGCGAAAAAAATTAAACTCGGGTAACCAATGGAACTGGCAAGTTCCCTGCATTTGACGATGCGGTATCAACGGTCACCCGAGTCGCAGTACCAGGCTGGTGTCGTGTATCGAAATTGGGTGCGCAGCAATCGCCGGTACTCGTCTTTCGGACAATGGAGCGTCGTAGATGAGTAACAAGAATAACGATGACTTGAAACGCCAGGCCTCTGAAAACACCCTGGGGCTGAACCCGATCATCGCGTTACGAAAAAAGGACTTACTCGCTTCGGCGAAGATGGTGCTGACCCAAGCCATCAAGCAACCGTTACACAGCGTCAAACACGTCGCGCATTTCGGTGTTGAGTTGAAGAACGTGATGTTCGGCAAATCCGCGCTTGTGCCTGAAGGCGATGACCGTCGCTTCAGCGACCCGGCGTGGAGCCAGAACCCGCTCTACAAACGCTACCTGCAAACCTACCTGGCGTGGCGCAAGGAACTGCACGACTGGATCGGCGACAGCAACCTGTCGGATCAAGACATCAGCCGCGGCCACTTCGTGATCAACCTGATGACCGAAGCCATGGCCCCCACCAACAGCGCGGCCAACCCGGCGGCGATCAAACGCTTCTTTGAAACCGGCGGCAAAAGCCTGCTCGATGGCTTGTCCCATCTGGCCAAGGACATGGTGCACAACGGCGGCATGCCGAGCCAGGTCAACATGGGTGCCTTCGAAGTGGGCAAGACCCTGGGCACCACCGAAGGCGCCGTGGTCTTTCGCAACGACGTGCTGGAGCTGATCCAGTACAAGCCGATCACCGAACAGGTGCACGAGCGCCCACTGCTGGTGGTGCCGCCGCAGATCAACAAATTCTATGTATTCGACCTGAGCCCGGAAAAAAGCCTGGCGCGCTTCTGCCTGCGTAATGGCCAGCAGACGTTTATCGTCAGCTGGCGCAACCCGACCAAGGCCCAGCGCGAGTGGGGCCTGTCGACCTATATCGAGGCGCTCAAGGAAGCGGTCGATGTGGTCACGGCGATTACCGGCAGCAAAGACATCAACATGCTCGGCGCCTGCTCCGGCGGCATCACCTGCACCGCGCTGCTGGGCCACTACGCGGCGCTGGGGGAGAAGAAGGTCAACGCCCTGACCTTGCTGGTGAGCGTGCTGGACACCACGCTGGACACCCAGGTAGCGCTGTTCGTCGACGAACAGACCCTGGAGGCAGCCAAGCGCCACTCCTACCAGGCCGGCGTGCTGGAGGGCCGCGACATGGCCAAGGTGTTTGCCTGGATGCGCCCCAACGACCTGATCTGGAACTACTGGGTCAATAACTACCTGCTGGGCAACGAGCCGCCGGTGTTCGACATCCTCTTCTGGAACAACGACACCACGCGTTTGCCGGCCGCCTTTCACGGCGACCTGATTGAACTGTTCAAGAACAACCCGCTGGTGCGTGCCAACGCACTGGAAGTGTGCGGCACGCCGATCGACCTCAAGCAGGTTACCGCCGACATCTACTCCCTGGCCGGCACCAACGACCACATTACGCCGTGGCAATCCTGCTACAAGTCGGCGCAGTTGTTTGGCGGCAAGGTCGAGTTTGTATTGTCCAGCAGTGGGCATATCCAGAGCATCCTCAACCCACCGGGCAACCCCAAGGCACGCTACCAGACCAGCGATGGCCTGGCGGGCAAGGCGCTGGAATGGCAGGAAAATGCGACCAAACACACTGACTCGTGGTGGCTGCATTGGCAGGTGTGGCAGGCAGAGCGGGCGGGCAAGTTGAAGAAAGCTCCGACAATTTTGGGTAACAAAACCTATGCCGCAGCTGAGGCGGCGCCGGGTACTTATGTGCATGAACGATAAATAAATTTTGTGCTTGAAATGAGTTCAATGTGGGAGCTGGCTTGCCTGCGAAAACGGTGGGTCAGCTAGATGATGAGCTAACTGACAGATTGCTATCGCAGGCAAGCCAGCTCCCACATTGACCGTGTTCCCGCAGGGAAATAGCGCCATTTTGCAGGGTAAGCCCATGCCGCAACCGTTCATCTTCCGTACCATCGACCTGGATGGCCAGGCCATCCGCACGGCGGTACGCCCGGGCAAGCCTCACTTGACGCCGTTGCTGATTTTCAACGGCATCGGCGCCAACCTTGAGCTGGTGTTTCCGTTCGTCCAGGCGCTGGACCCGGACCTGGAAGTGATCGCCTTCGATGTGCCGGGCGTCGGTGGTTCCTCGACGCCGAGTCGGCCCTATCGCTTTCCTGGCCTGGCCAAACTCACCGCGCGCATGCTCGATTACCTCGACTACGGCCAAGTGAATGCCGTGGGTGTGTCCTGGGGCGGCGCGCTCGCGCAGCAGTTCGCCTATGACTACCCGGAGCGCTGCAAAAAACTCATCCTCGCCGCCACCGCTGCCGGTGCATTTATGGTGCCGGGCAAGCCCAAGGTGCTGTGGCTGATGGCAAGCCCACGGCGCTATATCCAACCGTCCCACGTGGTGCGCATCGCGCCGATGATTTATGGCGGCTCGTTCCGGCGTGACGCGAAACTGGCCGCCGAGCACGCCAGCAAAGTGCGCTCGGCCGGCAAGCTCGGCTATTACTGGCAGCTGTTCGCCGGGCTAGGCTGGACCAGCATTCACTGGCTGCACAAGATCCGCCAACCCACGCTGGTGCTGGCGGGCGACGACGACCCGCTGATTCCGCTGATCAATATGCGCATGCTGGCCTGGCGGATTCCCAACGCGCAGTTGCACATCATCGATGACGGTCACCTGTTCCTGATCACCCGGGCCGAAGCCGTGGCGCCGATCATCATGAAGTTTCTCGAAGAGGAGCGCCTGCGGGCCGTGATTCACCCGCGACCGGCCGTGTAAGGACCGCACCGCCGCGCAACTTGCCGAGAACCGACTATGGTTCTGAATTGGCGTGCCCGTTGTTGCCTTGACGAAGGAGTGTTGGCTCATGCGAGAAAGACCCGTGACGAACCCGGCGCCCACCCCTGCCGTGTTCATCAATGCGCAAAATGCAATCACCGGCCTGCGCGGTCGGGATTTGCTGGCGACCCTGCGCAGCGTCGCCGCCCACGGCTTGCGCAACCCGGTGCACACCGCGCGCCACGCCCTGGCGCTGAGTGGTCAGCTGGGCCGCGTGCTGCTGGGCGAAACCGTGCATGAGCCCAACCCCAACGACGCGCGCTTCATTGACCCGACCTGGAAGCTCAACCCGTTGTACCACCGCAGCCTGCAAGCCTATTTGAGCTGGCAGAAACAAACCCGCCACTGGATCGACGACAGCACCCTCAACCCTGACGATCGCGCCCGCGCGCACTTTGCGTTCTCGCTGCTCAACGATGCGGTGTCGCCCTCCAACACCTTGCTCAACCCACTGGCCGTCAAGGAACTGCTCAACTCCGGCGGCAACAGCGTGGTGCGCGGCGTGAGCAACCTGTTTGATGATTTGCTGCACAACAACGGCCTGCCCCGCCAGGTCAGCAAGCATGCGTTCGAAGTCGGCAAGACCGTGGCGACCACACCCGGCTCGGTGGTGTTTCGCAACGAGCTGCTGGAGCTGATCCAGTACAAACCCATGAGCGAAAAACAGTACGCCAAGCCGCTGCTGATCGTGCCGCCGCAAATCAACAAGTACTACATTTTCGACCTCAGCCCAGCCAACAGCTTTGTGCAGTACGCACTGAAAAACGGCCTGCAGACGTTTATGGTCAGCTGGCGCAACCCGGATGTGCGTCACCGTGAATGGGGCCTGTCCACCTACGTCGCCGCGCTGGAGGAAGCGCTGAACGTGTGCCGCGCGATTACCGGGGCCCGCGAAGTCAACCTGATGGGCGCCTGCGCGGGTGGCCTGACCATCGCCGCACTGCAAGGCCATCTGCAAGCCAAGCGCCAGTTGCGACGCATCTCCAGTGCCAGTTACCTGGTGAGCCTGCTGGACAGCCAGATCGACAGCCCCGCCACTCTGTTCGCCGATGAGCAGACCCTGGAAGCCGCCAAGCGCCGTTCCTACCAGCAAGGTGTGCTCGACGGCCGGGACATGGCCAAGGTGTTTGCCTGGATGCGCCCCAACGACCTGATCTGGAACTACTGGATCAACAATTACCTGCTGGGCAAGGAGCCGCCGGCGTTCGACATCCTGTACTGGAACAACGACAACACGCGCCTGCCTGCCGCGCTGCATGGCGACTTGCTGGACTTCTTCAAGCACAACCCGTTGAGCCATCCCGGTGGCCTGGAGGTGTGCGGCACGCCTATCGACTTGCAGAAGGTCACGGTGGACAGCTTCAGCGTCGCGGGCATCAACGACCACATCACGCCGTGGGATGCGGTGTATCGCTCCACGCAATTGCTGGGCGGTGAGCGGCGCTTCGTGCTGTCCAACAGCGGGCATGTGCAGAGCATCCTCAACCCGCCGGGCAACCCCAAGG
The DNA here is from genome assembly GCF_049896685.1 of Pseudomonas sp. TWRC1-2. Taxonomy (NCBI): domain Bacteria; kingdom Pseudomonadati; phylum Pseudomonadota; class Gammaproteobacteria; order Pseudomonadales; family Pseudomonadaceae; genus Pseudomonas; species Pseudomonas sp. TWRC1-2. Next base: position 328,432 of record NZ_JAFCUU010000005.1, read on the forward strand.
CCAATTACGTCGAAAACCTCAAGCTGAGCAGCGACCCGCGAGCCTGGTACTACGACGCCCACCACGTCGAAGGCAGCTGGTGGCCGCAGTGGCTGGAGTGGATTCAACAACGCTCCGGCGTGCAGCGCGAAACCCTCACCGCCCTGGGCAACCAGAATTACCCACCGATGGAAGCGGCGCCGGGCACTTACGTGCATGTGCGCTGAGCTCAACGATCACATTAAGAAGACTGGATGAAGACCCGCGACCGTATCCTTGAATGTGCCTTGCAGTTGTTCAACCACAAGGGCGAACCGAACGTGTCGACCATGGAGGTAGCCAATGAAATGGGGATCAGCCCCGGCAACCTCTACTACCACTTCCATGGCAAGGAGCCGTTGGTGCTCGGGTTGTTCGAGCGCTTTCAGAATGAACTGGCGCCGCTGCTTGACCCGCCGGCGGATGCGCAACTCAGCGCCGAGGATTACTGGCTGTTCCTGCACCTGATTGTCGAGCGCATGGCCCATTACCGGTTCCTGTTTCAGGACCTGTCAAACCTCGCGGGGCGCCTGCCAAAGCTGGCCAAGGGCATTCGCACCTTGCTCACGGCGCTCAAGCGCACGCTGGCATCGCTGCTTGCGCGTTTGAAGGCGGCGGGGCAGTTGGTCAGTGATACCCAGGCACTGGGGCAATTGGTGGAGCAGATCACCCTGACGCTGCTGTTTTCGCTGGACTACCAGCGCATCCTCGACCGAGAAGGCGAAGTGCGCGTGGTGGTGTACCAGATCATGATGCTGGTGGCGCCGCATCTGTTGTTGCCGGCGCGACAGGCGACCGAGAAGTTTGCCCTGAAATATCTGGATGATCTGGATTGAAAATGTGGGAGCGGGCTTGCCCGCGATAGCGGTGAGTCAGTTAGCACCTATGTCATCGGCAGACCGCAATCGCGGGCAAGCCCGCTCCCACATTGGAACTATGTGGGTAATAAGATCGCCAATAAAAAACGCCCGACCTTCACAGGCCGGGCGTTTTTTGTGCCCTGAAAAAATCAGGACTGACTGGATGGCGTCGGGGTTGCCGGCGATGCAGTCGGGGCAGTAGCAGCGTGCGTCGGTGCGGACACCGAGTTGGCTGTCGAAGCGGTCGGCGCCGGCGTTGCAGGCTTGGCCGCAACCGCTGGTTTTGCCGCTGCTGGTTTTTTCGCTACAGCAGGCTTCTTGGCGGCGGCTGGTTTTACCGCTGGCTTGGCCGCCACAGCTTTGGCAGCCGGTTTTGCCGCGGCTGGCTTGGCTGCAGATTTCGCGGCAGGCTTGGCAGCGGGTTTTGCAGCAGCCGTTTTAGCCGCAGGTTTCGCAGCCGCCTTGGCAGCAGGTTTAGCCGCTGGCTTGGCAGTTGCTTTAGCCGCCACTGGCTTAGCAGCAGACTTGGCGGCTGGTTTGGCAGCGGCTGTTTTAGCGGCAGGCTTGGCAGCCGGTTTAGCCGCGGCTTTGGCTGGAGCCTTGGCCGCAGGTTTGGCAGCGGGTTTAGCCGCCGCTTTAACCAGAGGCTTGGCTGCAGCTTTCGCTGCAGGTTTTGCCGCAGCCGTTTTAGCGGCAGGCTTGGCAGCTGGTTTGGCCGCTGCGGTTTTAGCCGGGGCCACTTTTGCGCCCGTGAGCTTTTCGATTTGACGGGTCAGCGTATCGACTTTGCCGTGCAGCGTCTTCAGCTCAGCTTTGCTCGGCACGCCCAGTCGCGAAATGGCACTGTTAAGGCGCTTGTCGAAAGTTTCTTCCAACTTGCCCCACGTGTCAGAAATGCTCGACTTGGCAGAACCCGCACTCGCCTTTGCCGCTTCTACTTTCTTACCGACTGTAGTCTTGGTCAACTTCTCGGCCTTTTCGCCGTCCTTGACCAAAGTCTCGAAGTACTTACCGCCGTCACTGCTAACCTTCGAGTACACGCCTAAACCAGCAAGCCAGATCTTACGGGAATATTTTTCAACTTCCCCGATCCACGAGCTGCCTTCTTTCTGAGTAGTCTTTTTAACAGCCATCCCGATGTCTCCTTAGTGTTTACGCGCGACACGTTCTAGCAATGCCGTCAGCTCTTCGAGCTTAGCAGAGAGTGTCTCAACGTCATGTTTAGACGCAATGCCGATCCGATTCAAGGCACTGGCAACACGCGTGTCAAAAGCTTTTTCAACTTTATCCAGTTGAACTTCAACCAAACCTTTGACGCTTGAGACATTACTCCTTACTTGATCAATCTGACTGTTGGCAGCATCAAGTTGTTCAACGACAACTTTTTTGCCTTTACTTTCAACATGTTGACCAGTCTTAACCAGCTCTTTGAAGTACTCGCTGCCTTCATTGCCGACCTTGGCGTAGGCACCAAGACCTGCCAGCCAGATCTTGCGGGCGTAGCTTTTAACGTCACTCAGGGCGGTGGTCTGAATGTCGATTTTTTTCTTCAAAATAACTTTGGCCATGGTGCACCTCACGCAAATCAGGGTCGAGGAACGGCCCACAGGAGTTGAGGGCTTGGGCACAAAGTAGGGTGAAAAATTAGAATCGGCACCCTAAGCGCGCTCGAATCAGGCCAACGCCTTATCCACGGCTTTCTCGATTTCGGATTTGATAGTGCCACTCATGGCCGACATCAACAGGCCGAGTTCCACATCAATGCGCAGCGAATCATCCGCCACAAGTACCGTGCCTTTAACCCCGGACCGTTTGAGCATCAGGGTGTCGCCGGACCACGTGGGCTCAAGGCCATATTGCTCTTTGAGTTTGTGCGCCAACTTCTCGGCCTTCGCCCGCGCGCCTTCTTTACCCAGGGAATGTGCGCGCTCTACGGTAATACGGGCCATTGCAATGACTCCTCTTTATAACGACTCAGAACACCTGCCATGCGGCAAAAGGTCTCGGTGACCGTCTATCTTACCTTCAGCCTTGCCAAGACAAAGCAAGCCTTGGGGATTATCATGTCCCGCATTCTCTTTTGGTGACAGCGATATGACTGATCAGCGCAAAGGCAGCGATGCCGAACCCACCACTCACTTCGGCTTCAAGAACGTTCCGGAAAGCCAGAAAGCGGAAAAAGTCGCTGAGGTGTTCCACTCCGTAGCCGCCAAGTACGACCTGATGAACGACGTGCTGTCGGGCGGCATGCACCGCCTGTGGAAGCGCTTCACTATCGAGTTGTCGGGTGTACGCACCGGCAACCGCGTGCTGGACATTGCCGGCGGTACGGGCGACCTGGCCGCCAAGTTCTCCAAGCTCGTCGGCCCGACCGGCCAGGTGGTGCTGGCGGATATCAACGGCTCGATGCTCAAGGTTGGCCGTGATCGCTTGCTGGATAAAGGCGTGGCCGGCAACATCGAATTCGTCCAGGCCGACGCTGAAAAGCTGCCGTTCCCGGACAACCATTTCGACTGCGTGACCATCGCCTTCGGCCTGCGCAACGTGACCCACAAAGAAGACGCCATCCGCTCAATGCTGCGTGTGCTCAAGCCGGGTGGCCGCCTGCTGGTGCTGGAGTTCTCCAAGCCGACCAACGCGCTGATGTCCAAGGTCTACGACACCTACTCGTTCGCCTTCATGCCGTTGATGGGCAAGCTGATCACCAATGACGCCGAGAGCTACCGCTACCTGGCCGAATCGATCCGCATGCACCCCGACCAGGAAACGCTGAAGTCGATGATGGTAGACGCCGGTTTCGACCGCGTGACCTACCACAATATGACCTCGGGCATCGTCGCCCTGCACCGCGGCATCAAACCCTGATGCTGTTCGCAGGCCTTCTCGCCAGCGTTGAACACGGCCTCAACCGTGTGCTGCGCCTGGACAGCACCGCCCTGGCGCGGCTCGCGCACTTGAACGGCAAAATCATTGCCGTCGATTGCACGAGCCCCGCCTTGCAGCTGTTTATCCTGCCCAGCGATGAAGGCGTGCTGCTCGCGACCCAATGGGCCGCCGAAGCCGACTGCACCCTGCGTGCGCCCGCCTCGAGCCTGTTGCACCTGGCGCTGAGCCGCAACAAGACCGCCATCCTCCACGGCCCCGACGTGGAACTGGAAGGCGACAGCGCGGTGCTGATGGACCTGGCCGCCGTGCTGCAAGACCTGGAACTGGACTGGGAATACGAGCTGTCACGCTGGATCGGCCCCGTGGCCACTCAGTTGATCAGCGGGCACCTGCGCAGCCGCTCGCGCTGGTACCAGCAAGGGTTCGCCGCCCTCAACCAGAACCTTGCCGAATACCTGAGCGAAGAATCGCGCACCCTGGTCGGAGAACGGGAAGCGCAAGCGCGCTTTCGCGAACTCGACAAGGCCAAAATCGACCTGGAACGCCTCGAGGCGCGCGTTGAGCGCCTGAGCCGTTCCCTTGATCCAAGCGATAACGCATGAAGCTGCTCGCCGTCCGCCGTCTGTTTCGTATCCAGCGCGTCGTAATCCGCTACCGCCTCGATGACCTGCTGTTCGCCCTGCCGTTGCCGTGGTTTCTGCTGGCGGTGCGCTATGTGCTGCCGTGGCGCTGGCTCCCGCGCAGACCGCTGGAGCTGAGTCGTGGCGCGCGCCTGCGCCTGGCGTTGCAGGATTTGGGGCCGATTTTTATCAAGTTCGGGCAGATCCTCTCCACCCGCCGCGACCTGTTGCCCGAAGACATCGCCGACGAGTTGATGCTGCTGCAGGACCGCGTGCCGCCGTTTGATTCCCAACAGTCGATGAAGCTGATCGAAGAGCAGTTGGGCAAAAAAATCAGCGAAGTATTCAGCCGTTTCGACGTCGACCCGCTGGCTTCGGCCTCGGTCGCACAAGTGCACGCCGCGCAGCTCAAAACTGGCGAAGAAGTGGTGGTGAAGGTGATTCGCCCCGGCCTCAAGCCGATCATTGGCCAGGACCTGGCGTGGCTGTTCATTCTTGCGCGCGCCGCCGAGCGCTTCTCCGCCGACGCACGCCTGCTGCACCCGGTGGACGTGGTCGCCGACTACGAAAAAACCATCTACGACGAACTCGACCTGCTGCGCGAGGCCGCCAACGCCAGCCAGCTCAAGCGCAACTTCGAAGGCTCGCAGCTGCTGTACGTGCCGCAAGTGTATTGGGACTGGTGCCGCCCCAAAGTGCTGGTGATGGAGCGCATCTACGGCGTGCAAGTCACCGACCTCGCCACCCTGGCCGACCAGCGCACCGACATGAAAATGCTCGCCGAGCGCGGCGTGGAGATCTTCTTCACCCAGGTGTTCCGCGACAGTTTCTTCCACGCCGACATGCACCCGGGCAACATCTTCGTCAGCACCGTCAACCCGTGGAGCCCGCAGTACATTGCGATCGACTGCGGCATCGTCGGCAGCCTGACCCCGGAAGACCAGGATTACCTGGCGCGCAACCTGTTCGCCTTCTTCAAGCGTGACTACCGCCGCGTGGCGCAGCTGCACATCGATTCGGGCTGGGTGCCGGCAGAAACCAAGCTCAACGAATTCGAAGCGGCCATCCGCACCGTGTGCGAACCGATCTTTGAAAAACCGTTAAAAGATATTTCATTCGGCCAGGTACTGATGCGCCTGTTCCAGACCGCGCGGCGCTTCAATATGGAAGTGCAGCCGCAACTGGTGCTGCTGCAGAAAACCCTGCTCAACATCGAAGGCCTGGGCCGTCAGCTGTACCCGGACCTCGACCTGTGGAACACCGCGCAGCCGTTCCTGGAGCGCTGGATGCGTGAGCGGGTCAGCCCGAAAACCTTGCTGGGCAACCTGCAAAGCCAGGTTGAGCAACTGCCGCACCTGGCCAACATGACGCGCGACCTGCTCGAGCGCATGTCTCAGCCCCACGCCAAAGACCCCGCGCCGCCCTGGCAAAAGCGCAAGGACGATTGGTTCCTGCGCCTGCTGGGCGCCGCGCACCTGGTCGGCGGCGTGATGCTGGCCATCGGTGGGCCGTTGAACCAACTGGGCCACTGGCCGGCCGGCATCATGGTCGCCGTGGGTGTTTATCTGATCGTGCGCCGATAGCCGATCCGGTTATACACTGTCGCAAATTGCCGGAGCGGAACATGAAAGACTGGCTGGACGAGATCAAATGGGACAGTGACGGCCTGGTGCCGGCCATTGCCCAGGACTACAAGACCGGGCGCGTGCTGATGATGGCCTGGATGAACCGTGAGGCCCTGAGCCTCACTGCCACTGAGCAGCGCGCCATTTACTGGTCACGTTCGCGTGGCAAACTGTGGCGCAAGGGCGAAGAGTCCGGGCACGTGCAAACCCTGCACGAGATGCGCATCGACTGCGACGCCGACGTGGTAATCCTCAAAGTCGAGCAGATCGGCGACATCGCCTGCCACACCGGCCGTCACAGCTGCTTCTATCGCGTGTTCGAGAATGGCGAATGGAAGGTGGTCGAACCGGTGCTCAAAGACCCGCACGCCATTTACTCGGCAGGACACTAGACATGAGCGATACCCTCAACCGCGTGGCCCAGGTGCTGGAAGACCGCAAAGGCGCGGACGCCGACAGCTCCTATGTCGCCAGCCTGTACCACAAGGGTTTGAACAAGATTCTGGAAAAACTCGGCGAGGAATCCGTCGAAACCATCATTGCTGCCAAGGATGCGCAAATCAGCGGCGACTGCAGCGATGTCATCTACGAAACCGCTGACCTATGGTTCCATAGCCTGGTCATGCTCGCCCAACTGGGGCAGCATCCGCAGGCAGTGCTGGATGAACTGGACCGTCGCTTCGGCTTGTCCGGGCATGCCGAAAAGGCCTCGCGCCCGTCCACCTGAATAACTTTTACAGAGGAATTGCAGCATGGGCATTTTTGACTGGAAACACTGGATCGTCATTCTGGTGGTGGTGGTACTGGTGTTCGGCACCAAGAAACTCAAAAACCTGGGCACTGACGTGGGCGAGTCGATCAAGGGCTTTCGCAAAGCCATGAACGACGATGAAAAGCCCGCCGAACCTGCCGCCAACCCGGTCCCCCCGGCGCAGCCTGTGCACCCGCAGGCCACCCAGCCCATCACCGAGCGTCGTACCTTCGACGTGCAGGCTGAAAAAGTCCAAGAGCCGACCCGCAAAGACTCGTGAGCACTGACTAATGTTTGGTATCAGCTTCTCTGAACTGCTCCTCGTCGGCCTCGTCGCCCTGCTGGTATTGGGGCCGGAACGCCTGCCCGGTGCCGCGCGCACGGCCGGCCTATGGATCGGGCGCCTGAAACGCAGTTTCAACGCCATCAAACAGGAAGTTGAACGGGAAATCGGCGCTGACGAGATTCGCCGCCAACTGCACAACGAACATATCCTTTCGCTGGAGCAGGAAGCGCGCAAGATTCTGTCGCCGGTCAATGAGCCGAGCAAACCGACAGAGCCCGTGGCCGAGCACAGCATCGCGCCGCCGGCTGCGGCTGATGCTGCCCCCGTGATGGAACACACCCCGGCACCCACCGCACCTGCCCCGACAGCGCCAGCGCCGACGCCCGTTGCGTCGCCCGCTCCCCATGACCCTACATTGCCGCCGCGAGCCCCATGAGCGCTGATAAACCGGAAAACGACCAGCACATGCCGCTGGTCTCGCACCTCACCGAGCTGCGTACCCGCCTGCTGCGTTGCGTAGCGGCGATCTTCATCATCTTTGCCGGGCTGTTCGCCTTCACCCAGCAGATCTACACCTTCGTTTCGACACCGCTGCGCCAGTACCTGCCGGCCGGCGCGACGATGATCGCCACCGACGTGTCGTCACCGTTCCTGACGCCGTTGAAGCTGACCATGATGGTTTCGCTGTTCCTGGCGATCCCGGTGATCCTGCACCAGATCTGGGGCTTTATCGCGCCGGGCCTGTACAAGCATGAGAAACGCATCGCGGTGCCATTGCTGGTGTCGAGCATCCTGCTGTTCTACACCGGCATGGCCTTCGCCTATTTCCTGGTGTTCCCGCTGATCTTCAAGTTCTTCGCCGCCGCCACCCCGGCCGGTGTGGAGATGATGACCGACATCACCAGTTACCTCGACTTCGTGATGACGCTGTTCTTCGCCTTTGGCGTGGCCTTTGAAATCCCGGTCGCCGTGGTGCTGCTGGTATGGATCGGCGTGGTTGACGTCAAGTACCTGAAGAAAGTGCGCCCGTACGTGATCATCGGTTGCTTTGTGGTCGGCATGATCCTGACGCCACCGGACATCTTCTCGCAGACCCTGTTGGCGGTGCCGATGTGGATGCTGTTCGAGATCGGCATCCTGTTTGGCAGTTTGATCAGCAAACGTGGCGAGCATCCGGATGACCAACCCGCCGACGACGATCAACCGCCAGCGACCCAGCCGTGAACCTGCTGCTGCTTGAGGAGGCCGACTTTATCGCGGCCGACCGGGTGATCCTGCGTGATCGGCGCCTGGTGCATATGCAGGACGTCCACCGCGCAGTGGTGGGTGACAACCTGCGTGTGGGGCGCATTGGCGGGCTGATGGGCAACGCCCAACTGCTGCGCCTGGAACCGGGCGAAGCCGAACTGCAAGTCAGCTTCGACCTGCAGCCGCCGGCCAAACTGCCGCTGACCCTGCTGCTGGCCCTGCCGCGCCCGAAGATGCTGCGCCGAGTGCTGCAAACCGTCGCAGCCATGGGCGTGCCCAAGGTGGTGCTGGTCAACAGCTACCGCGTGGAGAAGAGCTTCTGGCAAACCCCGTTCCTTGAGCCCGAGGCGATTCGCGAGCAGTTGGTTCTGGGTCTGGAGCAGGCGCGCGATACGGTGCTGCCCGAGATCGTAATCGAAAAGCGCTTCAAGCCGTTCGTCGAAGATCGCCTGCCAGCCATGACCGCAGGCACCCTCGGCCTGATCGGCCACCCCGGCGACTACCCAGCCTGCCCGCGTGCGCTGGATGAACCGGTAACGCTGGCCATCGGCCCGGAAGGTGGCTGGATACCCTACGAAGTGGACCTGCTGACCAAAGCCGGCTTGCAACCCGTGCAGCTCGGCGCACGAATCCTGCGCGTAGAAACCGCCGTGACCGCCCTGCTCGCCCGCCTGTTCTAAACCTCGCCGTTTGCCTGCCAAGCGGGCTTTTTGTGGCGAGCGGGCTTGCCCCGCGTTGGGGCGCGAAGCGGCCCCAAAACGGTCAACTGGGTATGCCTGACATACGGCGTTGCTCTGACTGGGGCTGCTGCGCAGCCCAACGCGGGGCAAGCCCGCTCGCCATAAAAAACCTGCCCACCTCAAAACGCGCAACATGATCCATCGCGCCTACAGAATAATCCTGCGCAGCCGATAGCCTCTGAATAAGTCCAAGCCTTGTTCAAAGGGAGTTCGCAGTATGTATCGTTGGTTAGCCGAAAAACTGGGGAATGTGAGCGTCAACCGCAAGCTGAGCATTGGCTTTGGCTTGGTGTTAGTCCTGACGTTGTTGACCACCTTCACCGGCTGGACCGGCCTGGGCGATGTGATCAGTCGCGGGGACAAACTGGGCTTTATCTCCAGCCTCAACGGCCTGACCAAAGACCTGCGCCTGGCGCGCCTGGACTTCGAAATGCGTCGCGGCGAACAAGGCACGGATGCGGTCAACAGCCTGCTTACCCAGCTGGACAACGGCCTTAAAACCGCACAAACCCTGATCGAGCAACCCGACGACAAGGCCCTGGTGGAGCAACAACAGGAGGCCTTGAACCAATACAAAAAAGCCTTCGCCACCATGGTCCAGGCCGGCCTGAAGCGCGAAGGCGCGCGCAGCAAGCTCGGCGACACCGCCGACAACGCCGTGGCCAAGACCAATGAGGTCGAGAAGGCGCTGCTGCAAGGTGACAGCGTCACCCAGTTCAACAGCGTGGTCGACTTGAGCAAGCTGATCCAGCAATCGCGCTTCCAGGTGCGCGGCTACACCTACAGCGCCAAGACAGAGGCCGAGCAGCCTGCCCTGGATGCCATCGACAACGCCCTGAAGAAAATCACCGAACTGGAAGGCCAATTGCCTGCCCAGTACCAGGCCAACCTGCAAGAAGCCGGCGTGTCGCTGCAGGCCTATCGCGCCGCCGTCAGCCAGTACCGCGACTCCCAGGTCGCCAGCGCTGCGGCCCTGAAAATCATGACCGAGCAAGGCGATATCCTGCTGGGCCACAGCGAAAAACTCACCGTCTCGCAAACTGCAGTACGCGATGCCGACGCGGCGCATGCCAAGCAGCTGTTGCTGCTGGCCACCGTACTGGCGCTGATCTTCGGCGTGGTCGCCGCCTGGGCCATCACGCGCCAAATCGTCATTCCGCTGAACCAGACGCTCAAAGTCGCTGAGCACGTCGCCTCCGGCGACCTGAGCCACAACCTCAACTCTGCGCGCCAGGATGAGTTGGGGCAGCTGCAACGCGCCACGCAAAGCATGACCGTCGGCCTGCGCGAGCTGATCGGTGGCATCAGCGATGGCGTCACTCAGATCGCCAGCGCCGCCGAGCAACTGTCGGCCGTCACCGAGCAGACCAGCGCGGGGGTCAATAGCCAAAAGGTCGAGACCGACCAGGTGGCCACTGCCATGAATGAAATGGCGGCCACCGTGCAGGAAGTGGCGCGTAACGCCGAGGAAGCCTCTGAAGCCGCCGTGGCCGCTGACCAGCAGGCCCGCGAAGGCGACAAGGTCGTGGGTGAGGCCATCGCCCAGATCGAGCGCCTGGCCACTGAGGTGGGCAATTCCACCGAAGCCATGGGCCATCTGAAGCGCGAAAGCGACAAGATCGGCAGCGTGCTCGACGTGATCAAGTCGGTCGCCCAGCAAACCAATCTGCTGGCGCTTAACGCCGCGATCGAGGCCGCGCGTGCCGGTGAAGCCGGACGTGGCTTTGCCGTGGTCGCCGATGAGGTGCGCAGCCTGGCCCAGCGTACGCAGAAGTCCACTGAAGAGATCGAAGAGCTGATCGTCGGCCTGCAAAGCGGCACCCAGCAGGTGGCCACCATCCTGGACAACAGCCGTGGCCTCACCGACAGCAGCGTCGAGCTGACCCGTCGGGCCGGCAACGCGCTGGGCAATATTACCCGCACGGTCTCGACCATTCAGGCGATGAACTCGCAGATCGCCACCGCCGCCGAGCAGCAGAGTGCCGTGGCCGAAGAGATCAACCGCAGTGTGCTGAATGTGCGCGATGTGTCTGAACAGACCTCTTCGGCCAGTGAGGAAACCGCCGCCTCCAGTGCCGAACTGGCGCGCCTGGGGATTTACTTGCAAACCCTGGTAGGCCGCTTTCGCATCTGAGCCGCCTTGCACGGCGGCCGACCCGAGCCGCCGAATCCATTGAGCGTTTGAGCCTGTTTCGGCTCACCCGCTTGCAGGCACCGCACAATGCAGTGCCGGAGAAGATTAATCGCGGTGTGATGAGGGTGCGGTGTGCGTCGCTACACACCGCGGCCGCCGGTGCTCAATTGACCCAATCGAGCCCGGCCTTGAGGTTTACAGGACCTGGCGCAGGAAGGCCTGGGCCCGCGGGTCTTTCGGCGCGTCAAAGAACGCGGCAGGAGACGCGTCTTCCAGCAATTTGCCATGATCGAAAAACAGCACCCGGTCGGCCACTTCGCGGGCAAAACCCATCTCGTGGGTGACGCAGACCATGGTCATGCCTTCCAGGGCGAGGGTCTTCATCACGTCCAGCACTTCACCGACCATTTCCGGGTCCAGCGCCGAAGTAGGCTCGTCAAACAGCATGACCTTGGGTTCCATCGCCAACGCGCGGGCGATGGCCACGCGCTGTTGCTGTCCACCGGACAAACGTGACGGAAACTCGTTGGCCTTTTGCGCAATACCGACCTTTTCGAGCAGCGCCAGGGCCTTGGCCTCGCGCTCTTGTTTGCCGCGCTTGCGCACGACTTTTTGCGCCAGGCACAGGTTTTCCAGCACCGTCATGTGCGGGAACAGGTTGAAATGCTGGAACACCATGCCGACTTCGCGGCGGTAGGCGTTCACGTCGGTTTTCGGGTCAGCCAGTTGCAGGCCGTCGATGCTGACGGAGCCCGAGTCGAACGCTTCCAAACCATTCAGGCAACGCAGGAAGGTGGATTTGCCGGAACCCGACGGGCCGATCACCACCAGCACTTCGCCCTTGGCGACTTGAGTGGTGACGTGGTCCACCGCGCGCACCACGTGACCACGGGTATCGAAGACTTTTACCAGATCGCGGACTTCAATCACTTTGCGCGAGCCTCCGCTCAAGCCGGCTGGCCATTTTCGACAGCGGCAGGTTGATCAGCAGGTACAGGCCTGCCACACAGAACAGGATTTCAAATGGCGAGAACGAGGTGGTGATCACCTCGCGGCCACTTTTGAGCAGCTCGGTAATCGCGATTACCGACACCAGCGACGTGTCCTTGACCAGGCTGATAAATTGCCCGGCCAAAGGCGGCAGCACACGCTTGAACGCTTGCGGCAATACCACATGGCGCATCGACTGGCCGGCACTCAGGCCCAGGGAACGCGCGGCTTCATTCTGGCCGCGGGTGATCGACTGCACACCGGCGCGCACGATTTCCGCCACATAAGCGCCAGTGAACAGCGACAGCGCCGCGATCCCGGCAAACTCCCGCGACAGATTGAGCACCGTGCCGATGAAGAAATAGAAAATGAAGATCTGCACCAACAGCGGCGTACCGCGTACCAGCTCGACGTAGATCGTCGACAGGTCGCGCAGGGTCGGGTTACTGGACAGACGGCACAGGCCGGTTGCCAAACCGATCGCCAGGCCGAGAATGCCGGACACCACCGAGAGCCACAATGTGGTCCACAAGCCCCACATCAACGGCCCCAGCGCCCAATGCCGGGTCACGCCCACCACGTCGCCCTCGGCAACATCGTCGCCACGCGACACTTGCAGGCTGTTGTCGGCCACGGTGAGCTTTTGCTCAGTGCCGGCGTCGTTGCGCAGGGTCACTTCAGCGACGTCGCCTTTGTGCACCAGTTCCACCACGGTGGAGATGTCGGCGGCGCGCTGCGACGTTTCGGCCTGATAGGCGAAGTACTGCGGCACGCGGTTCCAGCGCCACTCGTAAGACATCAGCGAGGTGGCGTAGTACAACGCGCCAGCCAGGCCAACCAGCACGACCACGGTCAGCAGGTGCCAGGGCCATTGGGCTTTTTTCTGTTTCATTTCACTTTCCGAAGATGTATCGCCTGGCATGCCGTCATCGCGGGCAAGCCCGCTCCCATAAGGGAACGCATTTCAACTGTGGGAGCTGGCTTGCCTGCGATGAAGTCGACTGGGTGTCAGCCTTTATTCCATGTCCTTGAGCCACTCGGCGCTCTTGAACCACTTGTCATGGATGCGATCGTAGGTGCCGTCGTTGCGGATCTGGTGCAGGAAGTTATTGATGTAGTTGAGGCTGTCGTAATCGCCTTTTTTCAGGCCAAACGCCAACGGCTCGAAGGTGAAGGGTTCTTCCAGGAACACCAGTTTGCCGTTGCCGACCTTTTTCTCGGCAACCACGTTGTACGGCGCGTCATACACAAAGGCATCAGCCTTGCCGTTGACCACGTCGAGCACGCCTTCCTGCTCGTTGTCGTAGCCGTGGTACTTGGCTTTGGAGATCAGCTTTTTGGCGACCATCTCACCGGTGGTGCCCAGCTTGGAGGTCAGGCGGTATTTCTCATCGTTGAGGTCTTTGTAGGACTTGATGGTGCCTTCCAGGTCCTTGCGAATCAGCAACGTCTGGCCGACCACGATGAAGGGTTCGCTGAAATTGAGTCGCAGGTTGCGTTCCTGAGTCAGGGTCATGCCGCTGCCGATCATGTCGAACTTGCCGGTCAGGAAGGCCGGGATGATGCCGTCGTAACCGGTGGACACCAGCTCCAGTTTGACGCCCATCGATTTGGCCATGGCCTTGAGGATGTCGACTTCAAAGCCGATGATGTCACCGCGCTTGTCTGTCATTTCGAACGGCATGTAAGTCGGGTCCATGCCGACTTTCAGCGTGCCGCGCTTGACCGCATCATCGATGGCGCCAGCGTGGGCCGCAGTGGCCGCGACCAGCGCGGTGACGCCGAGCATCAGCATCGAAAGATACTTTTTCATCATCAAGTCCCCTGAACGGTTCTTATAAAGTCGGCGCGCAAAAGGGCTGCACCAATTCGGGGTGCGATCCTACCCCACTCGCTGCCCGTCACAAAGGTTTCACGGGTAAATGTTCCCTGCGTATGTCGGAAAAGCCCCACAACGGTGCAGCAACGCGCAGGGTCAGACAGGTTCAGCAGGAGAGCGCGGCAACGTCTTGATAGATAAGTGGTTATGACGATCAATCAATCTCGGCCATCCAGGCGGTGTCCTTGAACCACTTGTCGTGCAGGCGATCGTAGGTCCCGTCCTGGGCCACCTGGCTAAGAAAGTGGTTGATCCAGTTGAGGCTGTCGTAATCACCCTTTTTCAACCCGAACGCCAGAGGCTCGAAGGTGAATGGCTGCTCAAGCGCCAACAGTGTGCGGTTTTCCGGCCGGGCCATTGCGATCAGGTTGTAGGGTGCGTCATGAATGAAGGCATCGGCATTGCCCTCCACCACCTGCCGCACGCCCTCTTCCGCGGTGGCGAAACTGCTTAGCCGGGCCGCCCCGAGAAAGCGTCGCGCCGCTGTCTCTGCGGTGGTACCTGCCGTGGCGGCGATCCGATAACCCGCTTCGTCGAGGTCTTCGATACTGGAAATTTTGCCGGCCAGGCTCGGATGCAGCAGCGCGGTTTGGCCAACCACGATGAAGGAGTCGCTGAAATTGAGCTTCAGATTGCGCTCTTGAGTGACCGTCATGCCGCTGCCGATCAGATCGAACTTGTTCGCCATCAGCCCCGGTACCAGGTCGGTATAGGGCATGGTGACCAATTCGAGTTGGACGCCCAAGGCGTGGCTCATGGCCTTGAGCAAATCGATCTCGAAGCCGACGATGCGTCCCTGCTTGTCCGTCATCTCGAAGGGTACATAGGCGGGCGTGGTGCCGACCTTAAGCACGCCACGGCGCACGGCGTCATCCAGGGCGCCGGCACTCAGCAGACCCGCGTACACCCATGCGACAGCGCCTGTCAGCCACGCCCAACAATAGCTTTTGCTCATGATTCCCCCTGTGACCTCGTCAATTCGAGGGGGCGATGCTAACCCAGCCACAGGCACGGCAATACGTCGCGAACAAAGGACTTTTGTTTCGAAATAACAAGGCGTTAGTGCGTAGAGGAAGAAGCGCGAAACGCTGTAGGACCAGCGCTTCAAACGCCCCCGAGGTGGGCCCTCGGGGGCGTATGAATCAGGCCGGTTGAGCCTGGGACGACAGCGGTTGCAGCGGCAGCAAAGGCGCGTGCGGGTCCGCCTTGATCGAGGCACGCCAGGCGCCGAGCCACTCGGCGTGGCCTTCGCTCCAGACTTGCTGGTGCAGGCGAGCCAGGGCGACCGGATCGCTGAGCAGCGCCACGCGCTCGCCGTTGTTGAGGCCGGCAGGGCCGACTTTCAATGCGTGGCGGACACGCTCCTGACGCAGATGCTCGATCGGCTCCGCTTCACGGTGACGCGAGGTCGCCAGGGCGCAGGCCAGCGCATTCTGCTGCGGGTCGACGACCGAACGCACAAACCCGTCGTTCAGCGCGTGCCAACGGTTTTCGTGGGTGTACTTCTCGGTCGACAGCAAGGCTTGCGGCGGATTGTATTCCTCAGGGATCAGGAACAGGCTCTCGTCGCGGGACTTGAGGCCCAGCTTCACGCGGCTGGAAATCACCGACACCGGAATCGATAGCATCAGCGAACCGACAATCGGGATCAGCCACCACAGGAAGCTTGGGTTCAGCCACACCACCAACAACGCCCAGAGGAAGCCGAGCAATGTTTGCGGACCGTGACGTTTGACCGCCTCGCTCCACGGCGTGGAGTCGTCGTCACGCTGCGGCGAGTTCCAGGTCGCAGCCCAGCCGAGGAACGCGGCGAGCACGAAACGGGTGTGGAAGATCATCCGCACCGGCGCCAGCAGCATCGAGAACAGCATCTCCAGCAGCATCGACAAGGTCACCTTGAACTTGCCGCCGAACTCTTTCGCGCCCTTGGCCCAGATCAGGATGATGCTCAGCAACTTAGGCAGGAACAACAGCACGATGGTGGTGGAGAACAGCGCCACCGCCTTGTCCGGATGCCATTGCGGCCACAGCGGGTACAACTGGCGTGGCGCCATGAAGTACTGCGGCTCCATCAGGGTGTTCACCGCCAGCAACGCCGTCGACAGCACCAGGAAGAAGAACCACAACGGCGCCGACAGGTACGACATCACGCCGGTCAGGAACACCGCGCGGTGCACCGGGTGCATGCCTTTTACCAGGAACAGGCGGAAGTTCATCAGGTTACCGTGGCACCAGCGACGGTCACGCTTGAGTTCGTCCAGCAGGTTCGGCGGCAGTTCTTCGTAGCTGCCCGGCAAGTCGTAGGCAATCCACACGCCCCAGCCGGCACGGCGCATCAGCGCTGCTTCAACGAAGTCGTGGGAGAGGATCGCACCGGCAAACGCGCCTTTACCCGGCAACGGCGCCAGGGCGCAGTGCTCGATAAACGGCTTCATGCGGATGATCGCGTTGTGGCCCCAGTAGTGGGATTCACCCAGCTGCCAGAAGTGCAGGCCAGCGGTAAACAGCGGGCCGTACACACGGGTGGCGAACTGCTGCATGCGCGCATACAGGGTGTCCATGCCCGACGCACGCGGCGCGGTCTGGATAATCCCGGCATCCGGCGTGGCTTCCATCAGGCGCACCAGGCTGGTCAGGCATTCGCCGCTCATCACGCTGTCGGCGTCGAGGACCACCATGTACTTGTAGTCACCGCCCCAGCGACGGCAGAAGTCATCGAGGTTGCCGCTTTTGCGTTTGACGCGACGGCGACGGCGGCGATAGAAGATCTTGCCGAACCCCCCGGCTTCGCGGCACACGTCAAGCCAGGCTTGCTGTTCGGCGATGCAGATATCGGCTTCGTTACTGTCGCTGAGGACGAAGAAATCGAAACGGTCCAGATCGCCCGTGGCGGCCACCGATTCGAAGGTGGCGCGCAGGCCGGCAAATACCCGGGGCACGTCTTCGTTGCAAATCGGCATTACCAGCGCGGTGCGGGCGTCTTTGGGAATCGGCTCGTCACCGGCACTTTTACCGGAAATCCGGTATTTATCGTGACCGGTCAGCAGTTCCAGAAAGCCCATCAGCGCGGTCCAGAAACCGGCCGAGACCCAGCAGAACAAGATCCCGAACATGATCAGGATGCTGGTTTGCAGGGCGTAAGGCAGGACTTGGGTCGCGGTTTGCAGCAAGGTCTGGTTGCGTACTTCGTCGAAGTCGACCAGTGACCAGCCCTGGTACGGCATGATGCCTTTCATGTACCAGCCAGCAACGATGGTCTGACCGAGCATCAAAATCAGCAGGATGTAGCGGCGGATCGAACCGACGGTACGCCAGCGCGCGGCCGGCAGTACACGATCGTCCTTGGGCGGCTTCGGCGGGTTGGTGCGACCGGTCATCCGGCGCCAACCGCGCACCAGAATGTTGGTGCGCCAAGGCTCAGGCACCACTTTGGTCCGACGGATCGGCGGCGTGGCCTTCAGGCAAACCCGGCCGCTGGCGTCGAGCGCAAGCATTTCCGCGTCTTGCAGCTCTTCGGCGGTGTTGAGGGTCAGCCGACGGCCGACCGACGCTTGGGCAGCGTCGGTTGGTGCATCGAAGGTCGCGGACGAAAGCCGCTCATGCAGCTCGCTGAAGGACGTGCAGCCCGCCAGCTCGGCGCGCTGCTCGGCGGTCATCGGGAGGTGCGCCAGGTACTCGGACAGAGTCTCGGGCGTGGCTTGAGAATTACTCATCGGCAGGCAACTGATAGCTCCAGGTTTCGGTCAGGACGTGTTCTGTCTTGGCCGGCTCCGGATTAGAGAGTGGCGTGGCCGGGGCAGCTTCTGGCTGCTTGGCTTCCTTGTCTTTGGCTTCTTTCGCGTCTTTTGCTTCTTTAGCTTCTTTAGCTTCTTTCTTGGCCTGCTTCTCGTGTTGCTTGGCCAAGAGCTTGTCGGCCTTGATCACTTGGGTCGACGCTTTTTCAGGCTCCGGCTGCGGGATGTCCTGGACCAGGGCCGCACGCATTTCAGTCGGTTTGCCTGCGTCCTTGATCTTCATCCGCAGGGTCAAGCGCCAGCCTTTGGTGTGTTCGTTGTAACGCACGCTGTTTTCAACGATTTCGGCGTTGTCGCCGACACTCACTTGGCTGCGCACCGCGGCGTCTGCCGGCAGGGCTTTGAGGGACGGGCCCTCGAAGTCAACCAGGTAGGCCACGCTGCCGTCCGGCTGACGGATCAGGTTGGATTGCTTCACGTCACCGGTCGAACGCAGGGTCTGCTTGACCCAGGCGCTGTCGGCCGGGTGCAGGGCTTTCTCGTCCATGGTCCAGTGCAGGCGGTAGCTGATGTCCAGCGGCTCGCCGACTTTTGGCAGCTCGGCCGGGCTCCAGAACGCAACGATGTTGTCGTTGGTTTCATCGGCGGTCGGAATCTCTACCAAATCGACCGAACCCTTGCCCCAGTCGCCTTCAGGCTCGATCCAGGCGCTTGGGCGCTTGTCGTAGTTGTCGTCTAGGTCTTCGTAGTGGCTGAAGTCGCGGCCGCGTTGCAGCAGGCCGAAACCACGCGGGTTTTCGATGGCAAAGTTGCTGACCGACAGGTGTTTAGGGTTGTTCAGAGGGCGCCAGATCCACTCGCCATTGCCGGCATGGATCGACAGGCCGCTGGAATCGTGCAGTTCACGACGGTAGTTGAGCACCTTCGACGGCTGGTTCGCACCGAACAGGAACATGCTGGTCAGCGGGGCAACGCCCAGTTTGCTGACCTTGTCGCGCAGGAACATCTGCGACTTGACGTCGACAACGGTGTCGGTGCCAGGGCGCAGGGTCAGGCGATAGGCGCCGGTGGCGCGTGGGGAGTCCAGCAAGGCGAAGATCACCAACTGCTTTTCACCCGGTTTTGGACGCTCGATCCAGAATTCGGTGAAACGCGGGAATTCTTCACCGGACGGCAATGCAGTGTCGATCGCCATGCCACGGGCAGACAGGCCGTACGACTGGCCTTTGCCGACGACGCGGAAGTAGCTGGCGCCAAGCATGGTCATGATTTCGTCTTGCTTGTCGGGCGTGTTGATCGGGTACAGCACACGGAAACCGGCATAACCCAGCTGTTCAGTGGACTTGGGATCGTATTTTACGTCGCCGAAATCGAAACGCGTCGGGTCGTATTTGATTTCCTGGACGGTGTCGGCGGTGACTTCGTTGATTTTCACCGGCGTGTCGAAGTGCATGCCCTGGTGATAGAAGGACAGCTTGAACGGCGTGTTCTGATCGGCCCACTCGGCTTTTTCGTTACGGAAACGAATCTTCTGATAGTCGGCGAATTTCATTTCGCGAAATTCGTTCGGCAGATTGCTGCGCGGAGCTTCGTATTTCTGCCCGGCCAGCTCTTTTGCCTTGGCCGACACATCATCCAGACTGAATGCCCACAGTTGACCCGCGCCGAACAGGCAAAACAGGGCAGAGCCCGTTACCAGTGCGTTTCGTAACCGTTTGGCAGACAATTTTGGTGCATTACAGGGACTAACAATCACGAGCAACCCTCGCCGAAAACAGATCAAAAAACCAACGGCCAGCTATCTATATGCCAGGTTGGCGAGCATTGTTCCGACTCCCTTGGGTCAAAATGATTCCCCATTGGTTTGTCGGACAAGTCTCTACCTAAGTCAAAAATGGACCAAACAACGCTGATCCCCGTAGCGCGCGATTATCTAGTAGCCCGCGAAACAACGCATCAGGGACAACGAAGTATTTGTAGCGAAACCCTGCGTTTTTAGGCATTAACGTCGTTTTTAATACATTCATGTCTGTAAGAGGAAGGTCACAGGGCCATCATTGACCAAATGCACCTGCATATCCGCCCCAAAACGCCCTGACGCCACCTTGCCATGCAATTGTTGCGCTTGTAACAGCAAGTGATCAAAAAGCGCTGCTCCCAGCGCCGGAGGGGCCGCCGTGGAGAAGCTTGGCCGCAGGCCGCTTTTGGTATCCGCCGCCAGGGTGAACTGCGACACCAGCAGCAAACCGCCGCCAATGTCTTTCAAGGACAGGTTCATCTTGCCCTCGTCATCACTGAATACCCGGTAGTTAAGCAGCTTGTGTAACAGTTTGTCGGCGCTCTCTGGGGTATCTGAAGGCTCAACGGCGACCAGCACCAGCAAACCCTGGTCAATTGCGCCTACGACCTCGCCCGCCACTTCGACGCGGGCGCCACGCACCCGTTGCAACAGGCCCTTCATGCTTCTTCTGGCGGCAGATCAAGCAGGCGCCGTGCCATTTCGCCGGTTGCACGCACCAAGGCATCGGTAATGCCGGGCTCGGACGCGGCATGGCCGGCCTCGCGAATCACCTGCAGCTCACTGTTGGGCCACGCCTGATGCAGCTCCCAGGCATTGTCCAGCGGGCAGATCATATCGTAGCGCCCGTGAATGATTACGCCAGGCAAGTGGGCGATCTTGTGCATGTCTCGAATCAGCTGGTTGGGTTCCAGGAAGGAGTTGTTGGTGAAGTAGTGGCATTCGATACGTGCGATCGACAGCGCGCGCTGCGGCTCGGAAAACCGCTCGACATGCTGCGGGCTCGGGCACAGGCCCAGCATGCGGCCTTCCCAGCCGGACCATGCCTTGGCGGCGTGCATCTGGGCGATCTGGTCGTTGCCGGTCAGGCGTTTGTGGTAGGCGGCGACCAGGTCGTGACGCTCATCCGCCGGGATCGGTGCCAGGTAGTCCTGCCAGTAATCCGGGAACATGCGGCTCGCGCCTTCCTGGTAAAACCAGTGAATGTCCTGGTCGCGCGCCAGGAAGATCCCGCGCAGGATCAGGCCATGCACGCGCTCGGGATGGGTTTGCGCGTAAGCCAGCGACAGGGTCGAGCCCCAGGAGCCGCCAAACAGCACCCACTTTTCGATGCCCAGGTGCTCGCGAATGCGCTCAAGGTCGGCGACCAGGTCCCAGGTGGTGTTGTTTTCCAGGCTGGCGCGAGGCGTGGAGCGTCCGCAGCCGCGCTGATCGAAGGTGACAATGCGGTACAGGTTCGGATCAAAGTAGCAGCGGCTCTGGGCGTCGCAGCCGGAGCCCGGGCCACCGTGGATAAAGACGACGGGCAAGCCTTCGGGGGAGCCACTTTCATCGACGTACAGGGTGTGGGTGTCATCGACGGCCAGATCGTGCCGGGCGTAGGGTTTGATCTGCGGGTACCAAGTCTGCATTGCGCGCTCCATAGGGTGTCGGGTTCATCCCTGAGGGGACGTCTATTATTTTTGCCGTCTGGCATCATAAACCCGAATTGTGCAATGAGCATGTCCTTGAGCACTTAGACCTGTGTCAGCCCTTCGCTCCCCAGGCAGCGCCGCACGTAGCCCAATAGATAGTCGTAGAGCTGATCCACCTGCGCCACTTGGCCGCGCGCGCGCAAGCAGCCGTGGACCAGGCCTTTGCCGGGATACAACACCGCCTCCACAGTTGCCGCCCGCAGGCGTTCGGCATACAGCATGCCGTCATCGCGCAGCGGGTCGAACTGCGCCACGGCGATCAGCGCCTTGGGTAAACCGCTGAAGTCCTTGGCCAGCAGTGGCATGGCATAGGCCGATGGCGTGTCCGCGCCCGGCAGGTAGAGCGCCAGGTAGCAGTCGGTGTCGGCGGTACTGAGCAAGGGCGCATCCATGCAGTCACGGCGCGACGGCAGGTCCGCCGCGCCGCCCAAACCTGGGTAAATCAGCACTTGGGCGCGGGGCAGCGGCTGGCCGTCATCGCGCAAACCCAGGCACAACGCCGCAGCCAGATTGCCGCCCGCGCTGTCGCCCATCACCACCAGGCGCTGCAGGTTGATGGCGTGCGGCCCCTGCCCGGCCTGGATGGCCTGCCACACTGCGCGGCAATCCTGGTATGCCGCCGGGAACGGGTGTTCCGGCGCCAGGCGGTAGTCGATGGCGATCACCAGTACTTCAAGCGTGCTGGCCAGCTCGAAGCAGATGAAGTCATGGGAATCCAGCCCGCCGACCACCCAGCCGCCGCCGTGCATATAAAGCAGGCATGGCCAGCCTTCGGTTGGCGCGGGCGCCGAAGGGAGATAGCTGCGCACGCCGACTGCACCGAGGGCAAAGTCAGCGACTTGCAGCCCTGCTGGCTTCGGCGGGGTGAATGCCTGGCACATGCGGTCGTAGTTACGGCGTAAACCTGCGAGCGACGAGTCGTCGCTGCTGAAGGATTCGGTTTTAGTGACGAAGGCCGCAAGCTGCGGAGAAATCGGATACATGCGCAAATATCCCTAATCGCTGTAGATCAAGTGTGGGAGCTGGCTTGCCTGCGATAGCGGTGTGTCAGCCACTTGTGAATGACCTGATACGCCGCCATCGCGGGCAAGCCCGCTCCCACATTTGCCCTGTGTGTTTGAGCTACCGTGCCTGGCTTAGGGTTTGAGGCTGGACTGGACGGCCGCGACGCCATCGCCGCCATCAAACGCTGTCACCCCAGCCAGCCAGCGCTGCAAATCCTCGGGGTGCTCGCGCAACCATTGCTTGGCGACGTCCTGCGGCGATTGGCGCCCCATGATCGGCACCATCAACTGGCTTTCCTGCGCGGCGGTGAAGGTCAGGTTTGTCAGCAGCCGGTTGGCGTTGGGGCAACGCTCGGCGAAATCCGGCGCGGTCACGGTGGACACCGTGGCCCGACCTTCGTCAGCGCCAAACACATCTTCGCTGCCGGTGAGGTAAGCCATTTTCATGTTGATGTTCATCGGGTGCGGGGTCCAACCGACAAACACGACAAACTCCTTGCGGTTCACCGCACGCTGTACGGCCGCGAGCATGCCCGCTTCACCGGAGGCAACCAGCTTGAAGCCGCCCAGGCCAAAGTGGTTGGTGTCGATCATTTTCTGGATATCGGTATTCGCACCACTGCCGGGCTCGATGCCGTAGATTTTGGCCCCGAGCTTGTCCTTGAAACGCGCAATGTCGGCAAAGGTTTTCAGCCCGGCATCGGCCACGTATTGCGGCACCGCCAGAGTGGCCTGGGCGTCAGACAGGCTGGGCGTGTCGAAGACCTTGACCTGCTTGGCGGCCAGGAATGGCGCGATGTTGTTGTCCATCGCCGGTTTCCAGTAGCCGAGGAAGATATCCAGGCGCTTGTCGCGGATGCCGGCAAAGATGATCTGTTGCACGGCGCTGGTCTGTTTGCTGTCGTAGCCCAGGCCATTGAGCAGCACGTCAGCCATGCCGGAGGTGGCGACCACGTCGGTCCAGCTGACCACGCCCATGCGTATGGCTTTGCAGGATGCAGGTTCTGCGGCCATGGCGTTGGCGCTGATCAAAGCGGCGCCGGTGAGGATCAACAACAGTCTTTTCATGGATGAGGTCTCACTCGGCAGCTTTATTGTGGGGAGTGGCGTCTGGCGCGCCCTACCCACAACCTTACCCAGCGGGACCTCTGTCAACACGACCTGTGGCGACCGGCAGTTGCACTGGGGCGACTGTGAGGGCCTCTTCGCGAGCAAGCCCGCTCCCACATTGGGACCGCGTTCTCCTGCTGGAGCTCGGCCAAATGTGGGAGCGGGCTTGCTCGCGAAAGCTATTTCAGCAGTACCAAAAATTACCGGTAGTGCTTCTGCCCCCAGGCCAACAACCCTTCCAGCAACTGCTTCAACACCACCCGTGTCGGCTCGGCCAAATCCGGCCGATAACGAAACGGCTCAAACTCCTCCATATAAGCGCTCTGGCACAACTCCAACTGCACCGCGTGAATATCCTGCGCCGGGTCGCCGTAATGGCGAGTGATGTGCCCACCCTTGAAGCGCCCGTTAAGCACATGGGTGTACTGCGAATGCTGAGCGCAGATGCCTTCCAACTGGCTGGCCAGTTCCGGGTCACACGCCGCGCCGTTGAAGGTGCCGAGGTTGAAGTCCGGCAGCTTACCTTCAAACAGGTGCGGGATCACCGAGCGGATCGAGTGCGCATCAAACAGCAGCGCGTAGCCGAACTCGGCCTTGAGCCGCGCCAGTTCCTCTTGCAGGGCGCGGTGGTACGGCCCCCAAATCTTCTGCAGGTAAGTGGCGCGCTCCTCGGCGGAAGGCTCCAGGCCTTCGCGAAATAACGGCACGCCGTCGAACAATGTCGCCGGGTACAGCCCCGTAGTGGCGCCGACATACAGCGGCTTGTCGTCCGATGGCCGGTTCAGGTCGATCACAAACCGCGAGTACTCTGCCGACAAGGTGCTGGCGCCCAGATCTTCGGCAAAGTCATACAGCGTGGGAATATGCCAGTCGGTGTCCGGCAGGCTGTGTGCCTCGGGGATCAGCCCGGCTTGCACCGCAGGCGTCAGGCGCAGGCCCGCGTGGGGCATGCTGATCAGCAGCGGCACTCGGCCTTGTTTGAAGTTCAGAACCTTATCCACAGCAGTGCTCCTTAAACAGTGACATCGACGCCGTGGCGCACCACGCGTTTATCCAGTTCGCCGCCCAGCCAGTAGGCCAGGTCGGCGGGGCGGTCAATCTGCCAGGCGACAAAGTCGGCGACCTTGCCCACTTCCAGCGAGCCGTGGGTGTCGCCCATGCCCAGCGCGGTAGCCGCGTGTTGCGTGGCGCCGGCCAGGGCTTCTTCCGGGGTCATGCGGAACAGCGTGCAGGCCATGTTCAGCATCAGGCGCACCGACAGCGCCGGCGAGGTGCCGGGGTTGAGGTCGCTGGCGATGGCAATCTTCACGCCGTGCTTGCGCAGCGCATCCATCGGCGGCAGCTGGGTTTCACGCAGAAAGTAGAACGCGCCCGGCAGCAACACGGCGACAGTGCCCGACGCGGCCATGGCGATGGCGTCGTCCTCGGTCATGAATTCCAGATGGTCCGCCGACAGCGCGTGGTAACGCGCGGCCAGGCTTGAGCCATGCAACGAAGAGAGTTGCTCGGCGTGCAGCTTCACCGGCAGGCCAAGTTGCTGGGCGACCTTGAACACACGCTCGACCTGTTCCGGGGAAAACGCCAGGTATTCGCAGAAGGCGTCCACCGCGTCCACCAGCCCTTCGGCTGCCAGGGCCGGCAGCATCTCGTGGCAGATGTGGTCGATGTAATCGTCGGCGCGGTCCTTGTACTCCGGCGGCAATGCGTGCGCTGCCAGGCACGTGGCGCGCACGCTGACCGGCAGAGCTTCGCCGAGGCGACGGATGACCCGCAGCAGTTTGCGCTCGCTGGCCAGGTCCAGGCCGTAGCCAGACTTGATCTCCACCGTGGTCACGCCGTCACGCAGCAAACTGCGCAGGCGCTTGTGCGCGCTGGCAAACAGCTCATCTTCAGTGGCCGCGCGGGTGGCGCGCACGGTGCTGGCAATACCGCCTCCCTTGGCCGCGATGTCGGCGTAGCTCACGCCTTCAAGGCGCTGCTCGAATTCGCCGCTGCGATTGCCGCCGAACACCGTGTGGGTGTGGCAGTCGATCAGCCCGGGGGTGACCCACGCGCCTTGCAGGTCATGCACCTGGGCGTAATCCGCCGTCGGCGCCTGGCTGCGGGGGCCAATCCACTCGATGAGCGAATTGGCAGTGACCATGGCGGCATCCTCGATGATCGAGTATTTGCCGTCTGCCATGGTTGCGACGTGGCAGTGTTGCCAAAGCGTTTTCATCAACGCCTCCCTAAGTTAACGATGAGACAAAGCCGGGTCGTAATGAACCGTGGCCGCTTGCCCGGCAGCGGGTTTGACCCACAGCAGGTAAGCGACGACGAGCAGCACAATCCACACGGCGCCGACCAGCAAAGCGGCCTGGGTGTCCGGGAAGTAACCCAGCACGCCAAACACGAACAGCATGAACACGATGGCCGCTGCGGGCGCATAGGGCCAGAACGGCACCGGGAATTTCAGCGCGGCGACCTGCTCCCTGGTCATCGAGCGGCGCATCGCGACCTGAGTGAACAGAATCATCAGCCACACCCACACAGTTGCGAAGGTGGCAATCGAGGCGATCACCAGGAACACGTTCTCCGGGATCAGGTAATTGAGCACCACGCCGCCGAGCAACGCCGCGCCCATCACCACCACGGTCATCCATGGCACGCCCTGTTTGGACAGCTGCGCAAAGCCCTTGGGCGCCTGCCCTTGCTGGGCCAGGCCGTACATCATGCGGCCGGCGCCAAAGATGTCGCTGTTGATGGCCGAGACGGCCGCCGAGATCACCACGATGTTAAGGATGGTCGCCGCCGAGCCGATGCCCAGGTTGCTGAAGATCTGCACGAACGGGCTGCCCTGGCTGCCGATCTGCGGCCACGGGTAGATCGCCATCAACACGAACAGCGTCAGCACGTAGAACAACAGGATGCGCAACGGTACTGCGTTGATCGCCTTGGGGATCACGCGTTGCGGGTCTTTGGCTTCACCGGCGGTGATGCCGATGATTTCGATGCCGCCGAACGCAAACATCACCACCGCGAACGAGGCAATCAGGCCGCCAACGCCGTTGGGCATGAAGCCGCCATGGGCCCACAGGTTGCTGATGCCGCTGGCCTGGGTATCGCCGGCCGAATGAATGCCGAACAGCATGATGCCGAAACCGCCGAGGATCATCGCCACAATGGCGCCGACCTTGAGCAGCGACAGCCAGAACTCCATCTCGCCAAACACTTTGACGTTGCACAGGTTCAGGCCGCCGATCAAAAACACAATGCCGAGCACCCACACCCAGCGCGCGACCTCGGGAAACCAGAAGCCCATGTAGATGCCAAACGCGGTGACGTCGGCGAGACAGACGATGATCATTTCAAACGCATAGGTCCAGCCGAGGATAAACCCGGCCATCGGGCCCAGGTAGGTGCTGGCGTACTGGCCGAAGGAGCCGGAAACCGGATTGTGCACAGCCATCTCGCCGAGGGCGCGCATCACCATGAATACGGCGGCGCCGCCGATCAGGTAGGCGAGCAGCACGGCGGGGCCGGCCATCTGAATGGCGGAGGCAGAGCCATAGAACAGCCCGGTGCCGATCGCGGAACCGAGTGCCATGAAGCGAATATGTCGGGCGTTCAGCCCGCGTTTCAAACCCTTTTCTTGCTGGTGCATTTCTCTTCCCTAGTTATTGTTATCCCGAGAAAATTCAAATCGGCGAATGCTCAACCTGTGGGAGCTGGCTTGCTGCGATGGTGGTATGTCAGTCACACATGTTTCAACTGACAGATAGCTATCGCAGGCGAGCCAGCTCCCACAGTTGGACAAGGGCGAGCTTAGAGGCTCGGCAGCAACTTGGCCGGCACCAGCTCATTCAGGCAGCGGCTGGCGAGCAGTTCGCTGGCGGCATTGATGTCCGGGGCGAAGAAGCGGTCCTTGTCGTAGAAGCCGACCTTGGCGCGCAGGATGCCACGGGCTTTTTCCAGCTTCGGCGAGGTTTTCAAACCGTCGCGCAGGTCCAGGCCCTGGCACGCGGCCAGCCATTCCACCGCCAGGATGCCACGGGTGTTCTCAGCCATTTCCCACAGGCGCTTGCCCGCAGCCGGGGCCATGGACACGTGGTCTTCCTGGTTCGCCGAAGTCGGCAGGCTGTCCACGCTGTGCGGATGGGACAGCGCCTTGTTCTCGCTGGCGAGTGCAGCAGCAGTCACCTGGGCGATCATGAAGCCGGAGTTGACCCCGCCATTGCCCACCAGGAACGGCGGCAATTGCGACATGTGTTTGTCCATCATCAACGAGATACGGCGCTCGCTCAGGGAGCCGATTTCGGCGATGGCCAACGCCATGTTGTCAGCCGCCATGGCCACCGGTTCGGCGTGGAAGTTGCCACCGGAAATCACGTCACCTTCGGCAGCAAACACCAGCGGGTTATCCGACACGGCGTTGGCTTCTACCACCAGCACGTCGGCGGCTTGGCGGAACTGGGTCAGGCAGGCGCCCATGACTTGTGGCTGGCAGCGCAGGGAGTACGGGTCTTGCACCTTGTCGCAGTTCTGGTGCGACTGGGAGACCTGGCTGCTTTCGCCGAGCAGGTCGCGATAGGCCGCAGCCGAATCGATCTGCCCACGTTGGCCACGTGCGGCGTGAATACGCGCGTCGAACGGCGAGCGCGAGCCGAGCACGGCTTCCACGGTCAGCCCGCCGCACGCCAGTGCAGCGGCGAACAAGTCTTCGCCCTCGAACAGGCCGCGCAGCGCATAGGCGGTGGACACCTGGGTGCCGTTGAGCAGGGCCAGGCCTTCTTTGGCGGCAAGGGTCAGCGGCGTCAGGCCTGCGACTTTCAGTGCCTCGGTGGCTTCCAGCCATTCGCCTTTGTAGCGCGCCTTGCCTTCGCCCAGCAGCACCAGCGACATGTGCGCCAACGGCGCCAGGTCGCCCGAAGCACCGACCGAACCTTTGAGTGGGATGTGCGGGTACACCTCGGCGTTGATCAGTGCGATCAGCGCGTCGATTACCTGGCGGCGAATCCCGGAGAAACCACGGCTCAGGCTGTTGACCTTGAGCACCATGACCAACCGCACCAGCGCGTCGCTGATCGGCTCACCAACGCCGGCGGCGTGGGACAGCACCAGCGAACGCTGGAGGTTTTCCAGGTCTTCGCTGGCGATGCGGGTCGAGGCCAGCAAGCCGAAACCGGTGTTGATGCCATAGGCGGTGCGATTCTCGGCGAGAATCTGCTCCACGCAGGCAACACTGGCCTCGATCTGCGCCGTGGCGCTGTCATCCAGACTGAGGGTTACCGGCTGCTGGTAGATGGCCCGCAGTTGGGCAAGGCTCAGTTGGCCTGGAATCAGATTTAGCGCAGTCACATTCATGCTCCTTTGAATTGTTCTTCTGAATATTTTTGAATAAGTAATCAGTGCAAGTGGGGTAATACGTGGTGCAGCAAAGCGGTGTCCTTGAGCAACGCGGCGGCGCTGGCGATGTCTGGCGCCAGCCAGCGGTCTTGCTCGTATGGTGGGACTTTTTCACGTAGCAGGCGCCAGGCACTGTCGGTGCCCGCGCCGAAACGCTGGTCCTTGAGAAACTCGAAGGCCTGGGCCGCCAGCAGGTATTCGATGGCGAGAATCTGGGTGACGTTGGCCAGCAACTGGTGCAGCTTGAGCGCGGCGTTGGTGCCCATGCTCAGGTGGTCTTCCTGCAGGCCGGAAGTGACGAAGTTGTCGAGCACCGCCGGTTGCGCCAGTTGGCGGTTCTGCCCGCACAGTGAGGCGGCGACGTATTGCACGATCATCATCCCGGAGTTGACCCCGGGGTTGCTGACCAGGAACGCCGGCAAGCCGCTGACGTGCGGGTTGATCAGGCGGTCCAGACGGCGCTCGGCCACCGAGCCGATTTCGGCCATGGCGATGGCGAGCATGTCGGCCGCCAAGGCCACGGACTGCCCGTGCGGGTTGGCCTGGGACACCACACGGTAGGTGTCTGGCGTGCCGAGCACCAGCGGGTTATCGGTGGCACTGTTGAGTTCGGTCTCGATCTGGCGGGTGGCGTGTTCGACCTGGTCGCGCGCTGCGCCGTGAATGTGCGGGATCGAGCGGATGCTCAAAGCGTCCTGGGTGCGAATGCCTTGGCTGCTGGCGATCACTTCACTGCCATCGAGCAAGGCGCGCAGGTTGATGCCGACTTGCTGCATGCCCGGGTGCGGCTTGAGGGCGATGATGGCTTCGTCAAAAGCGTCGATCTGGCCGCGCTGGGCCTCGAAACTCATGGCGCCGATCACGTCGGCCCATTGCAGCAAATGATGTGCGTCGGCCAGGGCCAGGCAGCTCAGGCCGGTCATGCACGGCGTGCCGTTGACCAGGCACAGGCCGTCTTTGGCGCCGAGTATCACCGGCTGCAAACCTTCTGCGTGTAATGCTTCTTGCGCTGTCACGATCTGACCGCGATAGCTCACCGTGCCGACACCGAGCAACGCCACGCCGACGTGGGCCATGTGAGTCAAGTAACCCACCGAACCCTGGGACGGCACTTGCGGCGTGATGCCGTGGTTGAGCAGCGCCAGCAGCGAATGCACCACCTGTGGGTGCAGGCCGGATTTGCCGTGGCTGTAGTTGATAATTGCCGCGCAAATAATCGCGCGGGTTTGCTCGTCACTCAGTACCGGGCCGACGCCGCAGGCGTGGCTCAGCAAGGTATTGCGCGACAGCTGGCTGAGTTGCTCGCCCTTGAGCGACACATTGCACAGCGCGCCCAGGCCGGTGTTCACGCCATAGGCGCGCTCGCCGCTGGTGACGATGCGCTGCACGATGGCCTGGGCATTGTCGATGCGCGCCCAGGCGTGGCCCGAGAGTTCGAGCTGCGCACCAAAGCGGGCGACGGCGACCACGTCCTGCCAACGCAGGGGGGCGTCGGCGATGATGATTTTTGCTGCCTGGGACATCTTCATACCTTCTTCAATTCTTGTGCAGCCTTACCGGCCTCTTCGGGGGCAAGCCCCCTTCCACCTTTGAAGGTGTTCACAGTTCAACCTATGGGAGGGGGCTTGCCCCCGATAGGGCCCGCAGCCTCACCACACAATCGGGCTCAAACCACCGCCGCCCGCCGCTGAACAAACCGGTCCACATACTCATCCGCCGGCGAATGCAGAATCTCGCGCGGCGTGCCGACCTGGATCAGCTTGCCGTCCTTGAGGATCGCGATGCGGTTGCCGATACGCACGGCTTCGTCGAGGTCGTGGGTGATGAACACGATGGTTTTGTGCAGGGTCTTTTGCAGCTCGAGCAACTGGTCCTGCATCTCGGCGCGGATCAGCGGGTCGAGGGCGCTGAAGGCTTCGTCCATCAGGATGATGTCGGTGTCGGCTGCCAAGGCGCGGGCCAGGCCCACACGCTGGCGCATGCCGCCGGACAGCTGGTGCGGGTATTTGTTTTCGTAGCCTTTGAGGCCCACGGTTTCGATCCAGTGCAGCGCGCGTTCGGCGCACACCTGCTTGGTTTCGCCACGCACTTTCAGGCCGTAGGCGACGTTGTCGAGCACGCTCTTGTGGGGCAGCAGGCCGAAGCTCTGAAACACCATGCTGATCTTGTGCCGACGGAATTGGCGCAGGGCTTCCATGTCCAGTTGCAGGATGTCTTCGCCGTCCACCAGGATCGCGCCGCTGGTTGGGTCGATCAGGCGGTTGAAGTGACGCACCAGCGTGGATTTGCCGGAGCCCGACAGGCCCATGATCACGAAGATCTCGCCGGTGCCGATGCTCAGGGACAAGTCGTTGACGCCGACCACGCAACCGGTCTCGGCCAGTACCTGATCCTTGGTCTTGCCTTGGCCCACCATGGCCAGGGCGTCCTTGGAACGGTTGCCGAAAATCTTGAAGACGTTTTTAACTTCAATTTTGCTGACAGTAGTCATTTGCTCGCCTCATGCCGTGGACGACCATAGGCCTGGGTAATGCGGTCGATGACCACTGCGAGAATCACAATCGCCAGCCCGGCTTCGAGGCCACGGCCGACGTTGAGGGTCTGGATGCCGACGAGCACGTCTTCACCCAAGCCACGCGCGCCGATCATCGAGGCGATGACCACCATCGACAACGCCATCATGGTGGTCTGGTTGATACCGGCCATGATGCTTGGCAGCGCCAGCGGCAGTTGCACGCCGAACAGTTGCTGCCAGCGGTTGGCACCGAAGGCGTTGATGGCTTCCATGACTTCGCCGTCGACTTGGCGAATGCCCAGGTCGGTCAGGCGAATCAGCGGTGGCGCGGCGTAGATCACCGTGGCGAAAATCGCCGGCACCTTGCCCAGGCCGAACAGCATCAGCACCGGGATCAGGTACACGAAGCTCGGCATGGTTTGCATGATGTCCAGCAACGGCATCAGCACCGAGCGCAGGCGATTACTGCGCGCCGACAAGATGCCCAGCGGAATGCCGATCAGCACCGAGATCACCGTGGCGACCATCATCAGCGCCAGCGTCTGCATCAGCTTGTCCCACAGGCCAACCGCGCCCACCAGGAACAGCAGGCCGACGATCACCGCCGTGGTCACTACCTTGCGGGTGGCATGCCAGGCGATACCGCCGACGATGACCAGCATCAGCCACCAGGGCGCCGCGCGCAGCAACCCTTCCAGGTTGACGATGGCCCACAGCAGGGTGTCGGAGATGTGCCGGAACACATCGCCGTAGTTGGTGACCAGTGAGTCCACCCAACCGTTGACCCAGTCGGCGATGGAAAACGTAAAACTCTCAGGAAACATAGCGTGCTCTCGATCCAGTGGGTTGTGGCCGGGTGTCCGACGAGCCCCTCAGGGTAGTCGGACACGCTTGACCTACAAGGCCGCGTCGATTTTCTTGGCTGCGTCGTCGCTCACCCATGCGTGCCAGACTTCAGGATGTTCCTTGAGGAAAATTTTCGCCAGTTTTGGCGACTCAATTCGCTCTTTGGCCATGCGGCCCAGGTTCTGGTTGAGCAAATCGATCGGCAGGTTGACCTTCTCCAGCACAGCCACCAGCTCTGGCGCTTGCTCGTGGAAGGTATTGGACAAGCCGACCTTGATGCTCACGCTTTTATCCACACCAGGCTTTTCTTCGAGCTTGACCAGGTCGACCTGGCCCATCAGCGGCGTCGGCGACCAGTAGTAGAACAGGATCGGCTCGCCACGCTTGTAGCTCGACAGCACCGCCGCATCCAGCGCCGGGCCGGTGCCTGGGCGGAAGTTGGTGTAGGTGCTTTCCAGGCCGTAGCTTTTGAGCATTTCGCTGTTGTCCAGCTCACAGGTCCAGCCGGCCGGGCAGTTGTAGAAGCGGCCTTTGGAAGGTTCTTCCTGGTCCTTGAAGACCGAGGCGTATTTGGCCAGGTCAGCGATGTTTTTCAGGTCCGGCGCCTTGGGTTCCAACTTGCGCTTGGCGTCGCCTTCAATCACGTAACGTGGCACGTACCAACCTTCGACGGCACCGACAACGGGCGCGCCAACGCCGATGACTTTGCCGGCCTTCTCGGCCTTGTTCCAGACTTCGCTGCGGCCGACCCACTCTTCGGCAAACACCTGGATGTCGTTGCTGCTCAGGGCGTTTTCCATGGTGATGGAGTTACCCGGCAGGCTGTCGGTTTTGCAGTCGTAGCCTTTTTCCAGCACGGTTTGCAGGATGTCGGTGAGCAACATGCCGCTTTCCCAGTTCAGGCCTGCGAACTTCACCGGCTTACCGGATTCGCACCAACCGGCCGCCTGTGCGCCAGCCGAGGCGAGCAAGCCTGCAGAGAGCAGCGTGGCCAGCAGGGTCTTATTCATTTTCATTGTTGTGACGCTCCCAATCTTGAAATGGATTACGGCAGTCAGTAGGCATCCTGCCCTGTCCACGTCCCATCAGGCTTGTGCGGCCAGCCCGTTTGTCGTTGGTATAGCGCCCTGCTCTACCGGCAGGATCAGGTGCTCAGGAATTGCGCTGTGCCACTTTTTCGCGGCCCAGTAATACAGCGCAGCGGGCACCACCAGGCCGATGATCCAGGAGATATCGGTGTCGCCGAGGCTGGCAACCAGTGGGCCGGTGTAGAAATGCGTGGAGATGAACGGCATCTGAATCAGCACGCCCAGCACGTAGATGCTGATGCCCATCCAGTTCCAGCGGCCGTAGCGACCATTGGGGTTGGACAGCGCCGGAATGTCGTAGCGCTCTTTGGTGATGCAGTAGAAGTCCACCAGGTTGATCGCGCTCCACGGCGTGAAAAACGCCAGCAGAAACAGGATGAACGCGGAGAAATCCTTGAGGAACGAGTCCTTGCCCAGCAACGCCAGCGCGGCGGCAATCGACACCATCAGGAAGATGTACAGCAGGCGCACCGCACTGGAAATATGCCGGCTGCCACGAAAGCCGCTGATGATCGTCGCGATGGACATAAAGCTGCCGTAGGCATTGAGGGTGGTCACCGTGACCTTGCCGAAGGCGATGCTGAAATACAGCAGCGCCGCGACAATGCCGGTGCCGCCCAGGCCGACGATAAACGACACTTCGTGGTGGGCGAATTGCGCACCGGCCAGGGCCGCCGCGAACACACCGAACACCATCGACGCCTGCGCCCCGATCACCGAACCCAGGCCAACCGCCCAGAAGGTTTTCGACGCCTGCGTGCTGCGCGGCAAGTAGCGGGAGTAGTCCGCCACATACGGGCCGAACGCGATCTGCCAGGACGCCGACAACGAAATCGCCAGCAGGAAACTGCTCAGCGAAAAATGCTTGTCGCCCAGCAGCGCACCAACATCGTTACCGGCGAGCAATTTGTAGAACAGGTAGATGAAGGCAACCACGCCAAGCACGCTGGCGACGCGACCAATACCGTGGATCACGCGGTAACCGAAGACGGTGAACACCATGATCAGCCCGGCGAACAGCACGATGCCGACCCAGTCTTCGACGTGCAGCAGCTGCGCCACCGCCTGCCCCGCCAGCAGCGAGCCGCTGGCCGAAAAACCGATGTACATCAGGCACACCAGCACCAGCGGGATCACCGCGCCATACACGCCAAACTGCACGCGGCTGGAAATCATCTGCGGCAAGCCCAGTTGCGGGCCTTGTGCCGCATGCAGCGCCATCACGCCGCCGCCCAGCAGTTGGCCGATCAACAGACCGATCAACGACCAGAACACATCACCGCCCAACACCACGGCCAAGGCCCCGGTAACAATCGCAGTGATTTGCAGGTTGGCACCCAGCCACAGGGTGAACTGACTCAATAGACGACCGTGTCTTTCCGCTTCCGGGATGTAGTCGATCGAACGCCTTTCGATCAACGGGGTGGTGCTTGCACGTGCATCATTTGCAGCCATGTGTGTTCAACCTCTGATGGATTGTTTTTCGGTGGTGCGGGTGAAACAGGTTTTGTGTAAACAGCAGGGCAAATGTGGGAACTGGCTTGCCTGCGATGGCATCCCCTCGGTTCTGCCGAGAGACCGAGTCGCCCGCATCGCAGGCAAGCCTGCTCCCACACAAACCCACTCCCACAGGAACCTGGCCGTTCGTTACTTGATCATCGGCAGATTGAGGCCCTGTTCCTTGGCGCAGTCGATGGCGATCTGGTAACCGGCATCGGCGTGACGCATCACCCCAGTGGCCGGGTCGTTGTGCAGCACGCGGGCAATGCGCTCCGCCGCTTCGTCGGTGCCGTCGCAGACGATCACCATGCCCGAATGCTGCGAGAAGCCCATGCCCACGCCGCCGCCGTGGTGCAGCGACACCCAGGTTGCGCCGCTGGCGGTGTTGAGCAAGGCATTGAGCAGTGGCCAGTCGGACACGGCGTCGGAACCGTCCTGCATGGCTTCGGTTTCGCGGTTCGGGCTGGCAACCGAGCCGGAGTCGAGGTGGTCACGGCCGATTACTACCGGCGCGGACAGCTCGCCGCTGCGCACCATTTCGTTGAACGCCAGGCCCAGCTTGGCGCGCTGGCCCAGGCCAACCCAGCAGATACGTGCCGGCAGGCCCTGGAAGCTGATGCGCTCGCGGGCCATGTCCAGCCAGTTGTGCAGGTGGGCGTCGTCGGGGATCAGCTCTTTGACTTTGGCGTCGGTCTTGTAGATGTCTTGCGGGTCGCCGGACAGTGCAGCCCAACGGAACGGGCCGATGCCACGGCAGAACAGTGGGCGGATGTAGGCCGGTACGAAGCCTGGGAAAGCGAAGGCATCTTCCACGCCTTCTTCCTGAGCCATCTGGCGGATGTTGTTGCCGTAGTCGAAGGTCGGGATGCATTGCTTCTGGAATTCCAGCATGGCTTTGACGTGCACGGCCATCGACTGCTTGGCGGCCTTGATTACAGCAGCTGGTTCGGTCTTGGCGCGGGCGCGGTATTCGTCCCAGGTCCAGCCGGCCGGCAGGTAGCCATTGAGTGGGTCGTGGGCGCTGGTCTGGTCGGTGACCATGTCCGGGCGCACGCCGCGCTTGACCAGTTCCGGCAGAATTTCCGCCGCGTTACCCAGCAGGGCGATGGAGATGGCCTTGCCTTCCTTGGTGTATTTGGCGATGCGGGCCAGGGCGTCGTCGAGGTCGGTGGCTTGCTCGTCGACATAGCGGCTGCTCAGGCGGAAGTCGATGCTGACCTGCTGGCACTCGATGTTCAGCGAGCAGGCGCCGGCCAGGGTTGCCGCCAACGGCTGCGCGCCGCCCATGCCGCCGAGGCCGGCGGTGAGGACCCAGCGGCCGGTCAGGTCGCTGTTGTAATGCTGGCGACCGGCTTCGACGAAGGTCTCGTAAGTGCCTTGGACGATGCCCTGGCTGCCGATGTAGATCCAGCTGCCGGCGGTCATCTGGCCGTACATGGCCAGGCCCTTGGCATCCAGCTCGTTAAAGTGTTCCCAACTGGCCCAGTGCGGCACCAGGTTGGAGTTGGCGATCAGCACGCGCGGGGCGTTGCTGTGGGTCTTGAACACGCCGACCGGCTTGCCGGATTGCACCAGCAGGGTCTCGTCGTCATTCAGGTTGGTGAGGCTTTCGACGATCTGGTCGTAGCACTCCCAGTTGCGCGCTGCACGGCCGATACCGCCGTACACCACCAATTCTTTCGGGTTCTCGGCCACTTGCGGGTCGAGGTTGTTCATCAGCATGCGCAGCGGCGCTTCAGTCAGCCAGCTTTTGGCGGTGAGCTTGTTACCGCGAGCGGCACGGATTTCGACGTCACGGTACTTTGTAGGCTTGGTCACAACAGACTCCTCGGCGATCGATGCGCGAACATTGATGGTGCGAAGGAGAGTCTTACGCACACATCTTTACTTGTACATACAAGCATATGCAATCAAGCGGCCAACTTTGCGGGTGAGCTGTTGAGAATTTTTTGGAAGGCGTGTGTAAGCCTTGAAAATTAAGGCTTGGAGGTTTGGTGAAATTTCTTACAGAGGCGTTTTTAAGCGAGGGAAATTTGTCACGATGGCGCGGCTTTGCGCCACGCTGGGGCGTTCGGTAACAAATTGGTGCGGGACTGGAAACAGATTCTGTGAGCGCCACAGAAGCAAATGTGGGAGGGGGCTTGCCCCCGATTGCGGTGTATCAGCCAGCCCATCGGGTACTGATACACCTTAATCGGGGGCAAGCCCCCTCCCACATTTTTTAACCGCGTGCGGTCAGTTCGATGACGCAGCAGCGGCCACTGACTGAGAGGTCCAACAGGCCAGTGTTACCGTCCACCTGCAGACAATCGTGATGCCCCAGCTTCTGGTCCAGCACCTTCACTTCATCCGCCACGCTGAACACCAGTACCGTCTGCGCCGTCGTGAAAAACCGCTGCACGCCATCAATCCACTGAAAGCGCGCCTGATAACGCTGCGGCGAATAAATCAGGTTGAAATCGCGGATCGGCCCGGTGATCAAGCGGCACGAAACCTCGCTTTCACCGCTGAACGCAAAGGGCTGCAGCGGCAACAAACCACGCTGCTCTTCGCCATCCACGGTCAGGACCATGCCTGCGCCCTTGATCACGGTGATCACGCGCTGGTAGCCGGCGAAGGTGGAAAACCCACCCGACTCGGCGATATCGGCAATCGACAGGCGCCAGCCGAAGCCATCCAGGCCGGTGCCGGCGTCACGGGTAATTTCTTCGGTGCTGCCGCCGCCGTTTTTCCACGGCATGCGGATGTAATCGGTGGCGCGCCAGACTTTCACTGCACTCATTTACTGAAACGTCCTTCCAGGCTATGGCGGGAACCGGGGTGGATCAAACGCGCGGCGGTCACCGGCTGGCGACCGGACCAGGTACGCCGACGAATCAACAGGCACGGCTCGCTCGGCTCGATCTGCAGCAGCTTGCACTCCTCGGCATCGGCGAGGATCGCTTCAACCACGTGCTCGCCTTCGGTCAGCGGTGCAACCTGGTTGAGGTAGGCATATGGCGTTTGCTGGGTGAAATCCTGCTGCAAGTAATCCGGCGCCACCAGGGCGTTGACGAAACGGTCTTCGATTTGCACCGGAATGTCGTTTTCAAAGTGCACGATCAGCGAGTGGAATACCCGCCCGCCTTCGCGCATTTCCAGGGCGACGGCGCGCTCGGAGCCTGCGGCCTCTTCGCACAAATGGATGACCTGGCAGGTATGCCGATGACCGCGGGAGGCGATCTCATCGGCAATGTTGTGCACTTCAAACAGCGCCGACTGGCTCTTGGGTTCGGCGACGAACGTGCCGACGCCTTGCATGCGCACCAGCAACCCTTCGGCGGTGAGTTCGCGCAGGGCTCGGTTGATGGTCATGCGGCTGAAGCCCAGCTGGCTGACCAGCTCGCTCTCGGACGGCACGCGGTAATGCGGCGGCCAGTTGCCGTTGAGGATCTGCTGGCTGATCATCTGTTTGACGCGGGCATACAAGGGCGCCGGACTTTCGTCCATGTGGGCAGCCAGCGAAGACTTGGCAGGCGGAGTCGGCACAGGGAATCCTTGCAGGGGGAAAAGATGCATAGATTGCCGGAGTTTACCGAGCAGGCAAACGTCTGTATATGTATATACAAATAAACACACGACCGGAGTGCCTTGATCATGTCCGCTTTCTTTGCCGAACGCGCGCTGCTGCCTAATGGATGGGCCAACGATGTACGCTTTGAAGTCAGCGCCGATGGCGTGCTGACCCACGTTGAGCCCAACGCCAGTGCAGACGGCGCCGAACGGCTCAGAGGCCCGGTGTTGGCGGGCATGCCGAACCTGCATTCGCATGCATTCCAGCGCGCCATGGCGGGCCTGGCGGAAGTGGCCGGCAACCCGAATGACAGCTTCTGGACCTGGCGCGATCTGATGTACCGCATGGTCGGCAAGATCAACCCGGACCAACTCCAGATCATCGCGCGCCAGCTGTACATCGAGATGCTCAAGGCCGGTTACACCTCGGTGGCCGAATTTCACTACGTGCATCACGACGTCAGCGGCCAGCCGTATGCCGACCGCACGGAGCTGTCGCGGCAGATCAGCCAGGCGGCCGCCAGCAGTGGGATTGGCCTGACGCTGGTGCCGGTGCTCTACAGCCATTCCGGGTTTGGCGGCCAGGCGCCGAATGAAGGCCAGCGGCGGTTTATCAACAGCACCGAGAACTACCTGGACCTGCAAGCGTGCTTGAAGCCAATTCTCGCCGCGCAACCGGCGCAGCAGTTGGGCCTGTGCTTCCACTCTCTGCGCGCCGTCACGCCGCAACAAATCAATGACGTCCTGGCTGCCAGCGACAAGGCGTGCCCGGTGCATATCCACATCGCCGAGCAGCAAAAAGAGGTCGACGACTGCCTGGCCTGGAGCGGCAAGCGCCCGTTGCAATGGCTGTATGACAATGTCGAGGTGGATGAACGCTGGTGCCTGGTGCACGCCACGCATGCTGATGCCGACGAAGTGGCGCGCATGGCCAAGAGCCGCGCGATTGCCGGTCTGTGCCTGACCACCGAAGCCAACCTGGGCGACGGGATTTTCCCCGCAGTCGATTTCCTCGCTCAAGGCGGGCGCATGGGCATCGGTTCCGACAGCCATGTGTCGTTGAGTGTGGTGGAAGAATTACGGTGGCTGGAATACGGCCAGCGCCTGCGCGATCAACGGCGCAACCGCGTGTACCGCAGTGATCAGCCGATGGTCGGCCGCACGCTGTTTGATGCCGCGCTGGACGGCGGCGCCCAGGCGCTGGGCCAGCCGATTGGTCGGTTGGAAGTGGGTAAACGCGCGGATTGGATAGTGCTGGACGGCAACGATCCGTACCTGGCAACGGCGACCGAGGACGGGATTCTCAATCGCTGGCTGTTCGCCGGCGGTGATCGGCAAGTGCGTGATGTGCTGGTCAACGGCAAGTGGGTGGTGCGCGATGGGCGCCATGCCGGTGAAGAGAAAAGCAGCCGGGCATTCACGCAGGTCTTGAGGGACTTGCTCGGCTAACCAACAACCCATAACAAATGTGGGAGCTGGCTTGCCTGCGATGCAGACACCTCGGTGTATCAGTTACACCGGGGTGATGCTATCGCAGGCCAGCCAACTCCCACATTAGATTGAGGGTGACCTCAGATTACTGCGAGGTTTTGGCCATCTGCTTGTCCGACGTACGCCAGATCAATCGCGTGGTGTCATACCCTTGCTGGCGCGCCCTGCTCAGCAGGTCTTCGCGGGTGTCGGCATTCACCGTCGGCGTACGTGACAATATCCACATGTAACGCCGGCTTGGGCTGCCGACGATGGCGGTCTTGTAGTCATCGCTGACATACAGCACCCAGTAATCGCCCTTGGCGACGCCCGGCAGCAGCGCCGTGAACCAGTTATTGAATTCCACCCAAAGCTTGTCGGTCTTGCCCGGCACTTGCGGCGTGGCCGTGCCCTTGGCTTCTTCCCACTTCCATTCAGGCGTCAGGCAGCGGTTGAACACCGACATGTCGCCATCGGGCAGCAGCGTGTAGCGGGCTTCGGACTGCGCGCAGTTGCGCTGGAAGTACATGGGCAATCGGGCCAACTCATACCAGGTGCCCTGGTAACGCTTGAGGTTGACGTTGCTTGCTGTCTTGGGTTGCAGATCATCGCCAGAATGGCTGGCGCAGCCTGCCAAAAACAGGCTGGCACAAAGGCAAAAAACAAAACGCATCATTCTTCTTCTCCCGCAGGCTCGCGCCCCGGTTTACTTCAGGCCTTGCCCGGAAAACATCAAAACTTTGTCACCGGCATATTGAACGCTGATAAAGCTGTTTTTATCGCCCCAGGTGCAACTGGACATGCCCAGTGCGCCAGAACAATCGGTCGGTTTGCCCAGCAGCGACTCCACCTCAGCCTTGGCCATGCCAGCCGACAACTTCGCGTAATTTTCTTGGTTGACCTTGCTGCAAGCGGCCAATAGCACGCAAAAAGCCAGCAGGGCGAGACGGCGTAACGACATGGAAAAACTCCTGGAGGGACGAAGCAGCTTGGGTATCTGCCAGAAGCTTAGAAGGGAAAAGAGGTGTCTGGTTCCCGATGAGCAAAAACAAAAAAGCCCCGAAAACGCTGAAACGTTTCGGGGCTTTTTCAACAGTGAACAGCCTCACAACATCGCGGATAAGTTATCGCCGCGTCTTACTTCTTGTGGTAACCGGTCACACGCTCAACTTCTTCTTTGGAACCCAGGAATACCGCCACGCGCTGGTGCAGGCCTTCGGGCTGGATGTCGAGGATGCGCTGGTGGCCGTCGGTGGACGCGCCGCCCGCTTGCTCAACCAGGAAGGACATCGGGTTGGCTTCGTACATCAAACGCAGCTTGCCAGGCTTGGACGGCTCGCGGCTGTCACGCGGGTACATGAACAAGCCACCACGGGTCAGGATACGGTGCACGTCAGCTACCATCGCGGCGACCCAGCGCATGTTGAAGTTCTTCTTCAGCGGGCCTTCTTCACCTGCCATCAACTCGCCGACGTAGCGAGTCACCGGCTCTTCCCAGTGGCGCTGGTTGGACATGTTGATCGCAAATTCCTGGGTAGAGGCAGGAATAGTGATGTCTTCGTGGGTCAGCACGAAGCTGCCCATTTCACGGTCCAGGGTGAAGCCTTTGACGCCGTCGCCCAGGGTCAGCACCAGCATGGTCTGTGGGCCGTAGATCGCGTAGCCGGCAGCCACTTGCTCAGTGCCTGGCTGCAGGAAGGCCTTTTCGTTCAGGGCTTCGTTCTGGCTCAGGTATTCGTTCGGGCAACGCAGTACCGAGAAGATGGTGCCGACCGGCGCGTTGATGTCGATGTTGGACGAACCGTCCAGTGGGTCGAACACCAGCAGGTAGGCGCCTTTCGGGTATTTGCCCGGGATCTGGTAGGCATTGTCCATTTCTTCGGACGCCATGCCGGCCAGGTGACCACCCCATTCGTTGGCTTCGAGCAGGATCTCGTTGGAGATCACGTCGAGCTTCTTCTGCACTTCGCCTTGGACGTTTTCAGTGCCCATGCTGCCCAGAACACCACCCAGTGCGCCTTTGGACACGGCGTGGCTGATTTCCTTGCAAGCACGCGCCACCACTTCGATAAGGAAGCGCAGATCGGCAGGCGTGTTGTTGCTGCGGGTCTGCTCGATCAAATAGCGACTCAGGGTAACGCGGGACATGTAAGGCTCCGGAGAATGGGGGGCTTAAAAACCCGCGCAGTTTAACGCGAGTCGAGGGTTATTTCCTCTAATCAGAGGATTTAACGCCAATAGAGTTCACGGTTTGGCCGCAGGCGCACGCAACAAACTGTAGGCCATCGCCCCCAGCGCCGCCACACCCAACAGGAGCACGGCCCACAGGCCGAGTTTCTTCCAGTCGGTGCCCACTTCGGGCGATGCGGCAACGCTGGCGCTTTTAACCACTGCGTCACCGCTGACCCTGGCCTGGCCCAGCGTCTTGAGGCGCTCGGCGCTGTAGTCGGGAATCAAGGTCGACAAGGGCAGGTTTGCCGCCTTGACCGCGCCATTGCCCAACGCCAGGGTAAACGGCGGCTCACCCCGCGCCAGGAACACCAACTGCGTGGCGCGCACGGCAAAACGCAGGGCTGGCGCCTCAACGCCCAGGCCGCCGCCGCGCTCATCCACCTGCAATTTAAGCTCGCCGACAGCCACTCCCGGCAGTTGCAACTCATCCTGCACCACGTCCTGGCCATTCTGGGTCAAGCGGTACAACACGCCATTGCTCAGCGGCTGCCAGGCTTGATTGGCGTCACGGCGCCCCGCCAAGGTGACGGGCGCCAGCGTGTTCGGCTGCTTGAGCTCGATGCGCAGACGCTCGACATGCAGCCCCGTCGGCAACTGCCAGCTGTACTCCCCCGCCTTGAGCCACGCACCCGACAATGGCTGCGACCACACCAATGGCATCGGCAGGCTGCTGCTGGTGGCGCTCACCAGCTTGGCCGAGGTCAGCGTCGGCGCGACCTGGCCCTGCCACACCAAGCGCAGGTAACGCGCCGGTTGCCCCGGCAAACTCACCTCGTGTTGCTCGACACGCTCGTCGGCAAACGACAGACGTGCCACCTGGCCATCGCCCCACGACTCCCAGTGCTGCAAGTCGTCGCTGGCCTCAATGCTGAAACGCTGGAAGCCGTCCTGTTCGTGGCTCCAGTCCAGGCTCAGTTGCTGCAACGGCGCCTTGATCGCACTGGCGTCCAGCACCCAGCCGCGCAGCACTTGCTTGCCCGCCTTGGACGGGCGCACTTCGAGCAGCGTGCCTTCGGCGGTGGATTTCATCACCACATCCGGCACGCTTTCGCGCGTGTCGGCGGCGTACAGCGGAAACCACTTCACGTCGGTCACAGTGCGGCTTTCGGTGCGTTGCGCAGATTGGCGTGACAGCGCGTAGGCCTGCGGCTCACCGGCGGCATTGAACACGCGCACATCGCCGAGATCCGCCTGACGCGCGCTCAGTTGCACAGACAGCGGCAGCTCCAGGCGATACCAAGGGCCGTTGCCACTCACCGCCAGCGGCACTTGCGTGGTGAAGTCGGCAGGCGTTTCCTGCGCCCACACCGACGACGTCATACACACGCCCACCGCGATCACGCTCAACTTACCGATCAAGAGGATGCTCCTTCAGTTTCCAACACAGGTTCGGCACGCTTGGGCGGCAGCGGCGCAAAGTAACCCACCACCAGCAGCAACCCACCCACGCCGATAAACGACACGATCCGCGCCAGCCCGCCACGGTTGCTCAGCTCGACGAAGAACAGCTTGGCGACCACCACCGCAATCAGCGCCGCACCGATCAACCACACTTCGCGACGATGGCGCAGATGGCCGCCGATCATCAGCCCGAGGGCGATCAGGGTCCAGACAATCGACAGGCCGGCCTGAACCAGCATCGACTCCAGCAACGCCTCCGGATGGAACGGCACGCCTGCCCAATGGTGGGCAGCGCGCATCACCAGGGCCGTGAAAAAGGCAAACAGCGAAACACCCGCGACACCTTGGGCGATCAGCTCGGCACGTGGACCGCGCTGCGGCGCTACGCTGCGCGACCACAGGTAAATACCCAGCAACGCGAACAGCAGGCCCAGGTCCAGGGGGCTGAGCAGCGGCACATACGGCAGCGGTTTGGCCGTACCGTCGCTGAAGATATTGGCCAACCAGAACCAGCCGAGCATCAACACCGCCAGCGGCAACGCGGCGAGCACACGGTATTCACTCGGATACGCCGACACCGGCCATGGCCAGCGGCGCGGCGCAGCCGCCAACACGAGGTACAGACTTGGCAGGATCGCCCAACCCAGCCAGCGCCAGGCGTTGTATTCGCTCGACAGCAGCAACAGGCCGTAACGCAGCTCCAGCGCCAGCACGCCGATCAGCATCCAGCAGCCGAGTACGTGAGCGATGCTCAGCACGTTGCTCGGCACCACCGCCGCCAAACGCCGTAGCGAAATGAAATGCACCACAAACACTGCCAACCAGGCCAGCCAGCCGTACTGCGCTGCCGGGTGGTAGTAGTCATCGGCTGAGGCCAGCAACACCACGCCCGCCGCCGGCATCAGCAAGGCGCATAACATGCCCAACGACGCCCAGCGCAAACGTTCGGCCAGCAGCGCCCAGATCGCCACGCTCACCGCCGCGATGCCGAGCAAAAATGGCCCTTGCAACGCCTGCGGGATAAACCGCAACACTTCACCGATCAGCGCCAGCGTCCACCAGGCCGCGCCCCACACCAGCAGCAGGTCAGACAGGCGTTGCAGTTTCAACACGGCAAACACCGGCGCATGCGGCTCACGCTGCAAGCGCCAGGCGCCGAC
The DNA here is from genome assembly GCF_049896685.1 of Pseudomonas sp. TWRC1-2. Classification (NCBI taxonomy): domain Bacteria; kingdom Pseudomonadati; phylum Pseudomonadota; class Gammaproteobacteria; order Pseudomonadales; family Pseudomonadaceae; genus Pseudomonas; species Pseudomonas sp. TWRC1-2. The sequence goes on from NZ_JAFCUU010000005.1 coordinate 372,958, forward strand.
CAAGGCAGCCAGGCCCAACACCATTGGCGTCCAGAAACCGCTGTGCGCCAAGGGGTGCAAGCCTTCGCTGCTCAACGGCCCGAGCAGCTGTGGCACCGCCAACAGGAACGAAGCGCCGCCGATCAGTTGCAGCAGCAACCCAAACACAAAACTCACGCGTTGTTGCAGGTACAGGCTCAACCAGATGATCAGCAAACCGCTGGCTGCCCAGACGCCGCTGGCGCTTTCCCACGGCAGCACGAACAGCACCGCGAGGTTGATCAGGACCAGACCGGCTAGCAGCACCACCGACAGACCGCGCAGCAGGCCTACGTCGCTGCGCACCTTGTCGTCGCGCGCGGCCAGCAGCATGCCGCCGACCAACGCCAGGCCGATCAGCGAGGCGGTCAACAAACCGCTCCAGCCCGCACTGAATACCGCCGCCCCGTTACCGCCCTGCAAGCGCAACAGGAACAACGCGCCACCGAGCAATTGCACGCCAAACGCGGTGAACAGGAAGGTGCGCGAGCCGATGCGCAGGCCGACAAACAACGTCACAAGACCCGCGATTGCCCAACTGATGGCAGTGCCTTGGGTCAGCAGCAGCAACGGTGCAAGCAGGTACAAAAAGCTCAGGCCCAGGCTCGCCAGCACGGGCAGGCCTTTGCGCTCCCAATCCGCCGCCTGCTCGGTCGACGCCTTGCGCAACTGATTAAAGCTGAACAACAGCGCCGCACCCAGCAACAGCGCGCCCAATGGCGCACCGTCAAGCAAGGTCAGTTCGCCTACGCGCAGTTCGCTGAGGAACGCCAGCGCCGAGCCCAATTGCAGCAACAGGCCGAACGCGCGCGCCAGTGGCCGCTGCTGACGCAAGCCGAGCCAGAAAATCCCCGCGCCCTCCACCGCCCACGCCGCAGCCGTCCAGCGTGCGTCGAGGCCCAGCGGAATCGCCAAACTGGCAAAGATCACGCCCAACGCCAGGCAGGTTTCCGCCAGCAGCAAGGCGCGCCCGCCACGCAGCCATTGCGCCAGCCCCATGTAGAGGATGCCAAGGCCCAGCGCACTGAATGCGGCGGCAAATTCCAGGTGCTGCACCAGCGCGAACTGCAAACCAAAGCCCACCAACGGGGGGCCGAACAGCATGCTGCCATCGACGTAATCACCCTTGGCCGCCGACCAGCGCAGCAGCGCACCCCGGCTGTCGTCTTCGGGTGCGTCGCTCATCTCAAGCAGTTTACGCCGGGCGAACAACAGGCCGATGGCCAAATACATCAGGAAAAACAGGATCAGGAACGGCTCGGTGCTCCACAGCAGTTCCGGTGTGTAGGAACGCATGCCCCAGGCGAAACCAATGCCGAAAGTACCCACGAACCCGATTAGGTTGAGCAAGCGCCAGGCCTTGAACCAGGCGATGGCCAAGATGCCGGCGTTGAGCAATGCGAAGTAGCTGAACAACGCCACGTGATTGCCGGCGCCGGTTGACGTGAGAATCGGCGCGGCAAAGCCACCTAACGCCGCCGCGCAAGCCAGGCCGAGGGCATCCTGGGTGATCGCCAGGATTGCCGAGAACACCGTGACCGCCACCAGCAGGCCCAGCGCGGCGCCCGGGTCGATCAACGGGTGCAAACGCATCGCGGCGAACACCGTCAGGTACAACACGGCGATGCCGGTGCCTTGCAGCATCAGGCCGTAATTGCTGTTACGCAGCCGCAACCACCACCCCAGGCCCAACAGGCCGATGGCGGCAGCGGCAACCCCGGAGTAACGCAACTCGATCGGCACCACCACGCCTTCGGTGGCATAGCGCAGCAAAAAGGCCAGGCCCAGGAACAACAACACCACGCCGACGCGCAGCACGGTGTTACCGCCAAACAGCCAATTGCGTGCGCCACTGATGGCGCGCTCGATCAGGTTGGGGCCGCGGGCAATAGCAGGCTCTTTAGGTTCTGGCGTCGGCGCTGGGGCCCAGACGTCATCCGGCAGCGGCTGGCTCGCCTCGGCAACCACGGCGACAGGCGCCAGTTCGGCGGGCAGCTCCCAGACAAGTTCGGGCTTTGCAACGACAGGAGGAGGTTCAGGCACGGAGGGTTCGACAATCACGCTGTTCGTCGGCGCGGGCACCTCCAGTTGCCGCAGGCGCTCACCCAGCGCAATCAGCGCCTTCTGGGTGGTTTCCAACTGACGCGCCTGCTGGTCCGCTTGCGCCGACAGCTTCGCCAGGCGAATGGCCTGGCCAATGCCCAAGCCCAGCAGCGCACCGATACCCGCGTCACTGAACGACTCATCGAGTGTCCAGCCGAGCACCAGGCCAATCAGCATGAAAATCCATTGCATGGTTGATATCCCTAAGCAGCCCGAGGCGGGCAAACCGGGGCCTAGTATATCGACGCGGGGCCAATGTGGGAGGGGGCTTGCCCCCGATAGCGGTGTGCCAGTCGACATATCTGCAAACTGGCAATTCGCTATCGGGGGCAAGCCCCCTCCCACATTTTTGTATTGCGGTGATTAGTCGAGCGCTTTCCAGATTTCGGTCGCGTACTCCCTGATGGTGCGGTCGGACGAGAACCAGCCCATCCGCGCCGTATTCAGCACAGCCGAGCGCCACCACGCTTTGGAGTCATGCCAATGCGCTTCGACCCGCGCCTGGGCGTCCCAGTAGGAATCGAAGTCGGCACACACCAGGAAGCGGTCGTAGTCGATCAGCCCGTCGATCAGGCCCACATAGCGACCGGGATCATCCGGCGAGAACACCCCGCCCCGAATCGCTTGCAACACGTCGTTGAGACGATGGGAGGCAGCAATTTCCGGCCCGGCGTTGAATTCGCCAGCGTGCTTGCGGGCTTCGACCTGCTGAGCACTGAGGCCGAAAATGAACATGTGATCGGCGCCCACGCGCTCGTGCATCTCCACGTTGGCGCCGTCCATGGTGCCGATGGTCAGCGCGCCGTTGAGGCCGAACTTCATGTTGCTGGTGCCCGAGGCTTCAAAGCCGGCCGTGGAGATCTGCTCCGACAAATCCGCCGCCGGAATGATGCTTTCCGCCAGGCTGACGTTGTAGTTGGGCAGGAACACCACCTTGAGCAAACCGCGCACGGTCGGGTCGTTGTTCACGGTGCGGGCGATGTCGTTGGTCAACTTGATGATCAACTTGGCCTGGTGGTAACTCGCCGCCGCCTTGCCAGCGAAGATCTTCACCCGTGGCACCCAGTCGGTGCCCGGCTCGGCGCGGATCGCCTGGTACAGCGCCACGGTGTGCAGCAGGTTGAGCAGTTGGCGTTTGTACTCGTGGATGCGTTTGACCTGCACGTCGAACATCGCCGCCGGGTTCACTGAAATACCCAGGCGCTCATGGATGATCTCGGCCAGTGCACGCTTGCTGTGCAGGCGCTGATCGGCAAAGGCTTTACGGAAGGATTGCTTCTCGGCGAAGGTCTCCAGCTCCGTCAGGCGCGTTTCCATGGTGTCGAGAATGTCCGGGCCCAGCGCGTCCACCAGCATATCGGTGAGCTTGGGGTTGGCCTGGTACAGCCAGCGGCGGAAGGTAATGCCGTTGGTTTTATTGTTGATGCGCTCCGGGTACAGCTTGTGCAGCTCGGAGAACACCGTGCTGCGCATCAGCTGGGTATGCAGGCCGGACACGCCGTTGACGCTGTGGGAGCCGAGGAACGCCAGGTTACCCATGCGCACGCGGCGGCCGTTGTCTTCTTCGATCAGCGACACGGCGCGCAGCACGTCGAAGTCGTGAATGCCTTTGGCCCGTAGCGAGTCGATGTGCTGGGCGTTGATCAGGTAGATGATCTGCATGTGCCGCGGCAGCATGCGTTCCATCAAACCTACAGGCCAGGTTTCCAGCGCTTCGGGCAGCAAGGTGTGGTTGGTGTAGGAAAGGGTTTCAACCGTCACGTCCCACGCCGCTTCCCACGGAATGTCATGCAGGTCGACCAGTTGGCGCATCAGCTCGGCGACGGCAATCGAGGGGTGCGTGTCGTTGAGCTGGATGGCGGCGTGTTCGCCCAGGCTCAATACCGAGCCGTGCATGTTTTTGTGGCGGCGCAGCAGATCCTGCAGCGAGGCGGAGACGAAGAAGTATTCCTGGCGCAGACGCAGTTCCTGCCCTGCTTCGGTGCTGTCGGCCGGGTAAAGCACACGGGAGATGCTTTCGGCGCGGGCGACTTCGGCGACGGCACCCAAGTGGTCACCCGCGTTGAAACGCTCCAGGTGCAAGTCTTCCACGGCGCGTGCACGCCACAGGCGCAGGGTGTTGACGCTGGCGCCGCGCCAGCCGACGACGGGGGTGTCATAAGCCACCGCGCGCACGGTTTCATTCGGCGACCACACTTGGATCATCTTGCCGGAAGCGTCCGCCAGGGTTTCGACGCTGCCGCCAAAGCCGATGGGGTAAATCACCTCGGCCCGTTCGAATTCCCACGGGTTGCCAAAGTCCAGCCAGCGCTCGGTCTGCTCCTGTTGCCAGCCATCGACGATCGCCTGGCGAAACAAACCGTGCTCGTAACGAATGCCATAACCGTGGCCGGCAATGCCCAAGGTCGACATGCTTTCCATAAAGCATGCGGCCAGGCGGCCCAGGCCACCGTTGCCAAGCGCCGCGTCGGGCTCCAGCAGGCGGATGCGCTCCAGGTCCACACCGAGTTCGGACAGCGCTTCGCGCGCGATCTCCAGCACGCCGAGGTTGCTCAGGCTGTCGTAGAGCAAACGGCCAATAAGAAATTCCAGGGAAAGGTAATAAACCCGCTTCTGGCCTTTGCGGTAAATGCGCCGCGTGTGGTCCATCCAGTGATCGACCATCTGGTCGCGGGCGGCCAGGGCAATGGCTTCGAACCAGTCGTGGTCGAAGGCGTGGTCGGGGTCCTTGCCCACCGCGTAGGTGAGTTTGGTCAAGACAGCATCGCGGAATGCGGCTACCTCTGCTTCTCGTGCAAGCGGTTCCTGAGACATCGGTGCGACCTCGGGCGAGATTGAAGGAGTTGCTAGAGCCTAGTCGGTCTGACAGACGGTAGACGCTCTGGTTCGGCAGTATTTTTACTCATTCACCTTTGCGGGAAATTGATGCAGGGGTCGTGCCCAATCGGTGCTTGAGCAGCCTTCGGGCTGAAAACCACAAAATATTGTTCAAAAAACCATCAATCCCGGTATGATCGCGCGCCCGGATACAGCCCCACCTTGGAACCCTGATGAAGCCTCAACTGATCGCCGCCGCGGAACTCGACCGTCTCGAGACCTGGCAGAAATATTCCGCCCACATGTGCGGTGGCTGCGTGTCCAGCTGCTGCACGCTGCCGGTTGAGGTGAAGATCAAGGACCTGATCCGCATTGGCATCGTTGATGAATTCGAGCGCGGCGACCCGCCCAAGAACATCGCCAAGCGCTTGCAGAAAGAAGGCATCGTCGAGCGTTTCAATTCCAAATCCGAGATTTTTACCTTGCAGCGCATGAGCAACAACGATTGCCTGTACCTGGATCGTAAGACGCGCTTCTGCACTATTTATGACAAGCGTCCGGATACGTGCCGCAACCACCCCAAAATCGGGCCGCGGCCGGGGTACTGCGCGTATAAGCCCAAGGAAGTGGTGCGCGAGACCAAGTTCAAGACGCTCGATAAGTTCTGATCCGGTTTTTGTGGGGCTTTGAGGGCCCTATCGGGGGCAAGCCCCCTCCCACACTTGAATGTGCTCACAGATCAAAGGTGGGAGGGGGCTTGCCCCCGATAGGGCCGGTACAGCCACCACAAAAATTGCAGGCACAAAAAAACGCCCCCGGCCTTTCGACCGGGGGCGTTTTTCATTCAGCCTGAGTTAACTCAGTTCTTGGCTTTCTTGGCAGCGCGGGTACGCTCGCCTTCGTCCAGGATCTTCTTACGCAGGCGGATCGACTTAGGCGTGACTTCGCACAGCTCGTCGTCCTGGATGAATTCCAGAGCCTGTTCCAGGGTGAAGCGAACAGGTGGAACCAGAGCGATGGTTTCGTCTTTACCCGAAGCACGCATGTTGTCGAGCTTCTTGCCTTTGGTTGGGTTGACGCCCATGTCGTTGTCACGGCTGTTCAGACCAACGATCTGACCGTTGTAGATCTCTTGACCGTGTTCAACGAACAGCTTGCCACGCGCCTGCAGAGTTTCCAGGGAGTAGGTCAGTGCCTTGCCGGTTTCTACCGATACCAGAACACCGTTCTGACGGCCGGACATGTCGCCGGACTTCATGGTGTCGTAGCGATCGAAGATCGAGGTCAGGATGCCAGCACCGTTGGTCAGGGTCAGGAACTGGTTACGGAAACCGATCAGACCACGAGCAGGGATGTTGTATTCCAGACGCACACGGCCTTTGCCATCCGGCACCATGTTGGTCAGGTCGCCCTTACGCAGGCCCATCTCTTCCATGACCTTGCCCTGGGATTCTTCAGGGGTGTCGATGGTGACGTTTTCGAACGGTTCCTGCTTCACGCCGTCAACTTGACGGATGATCACTTCTGGACGACCAACGCCCATTTCGAAGCCTTCGCGACGCATGGTTTCGATCAGTACCGAGAGGTGCAGCTCACCACGGCCGGAAACCTTGAACTTGTCAGCCGAGTCGCCTTCTTCAACGCGCAGAGCAACGTTGTACAGCAGCTCTTTGTCCAGACGTTCCTTGATGTTACGGGACGTCACGAACTTGCCTTCTTTACCGCAGAAAGGCGAGTCGTTTACCTGGAAGGTCATGGAAACGGTTGGCTCGTCAACGGTCAGAGGCTTCATCGCCTCGACGTTGTCCGGCTGGCACAGGGTGTCGGAGATGAACAGCGAGTCCATACCGCTCACGCACACGATGTCACCGGCAAATGCTTCTTCAACGTCGATACGGTGCAGACCGTGGTGACCCATCAGCTTCAGGATACGGCCGTTGCGTTTCTTGCCGTCGGCGCCGATGGCGACAACCGGGGTGTTCGGCTTGACGCTACCACGAGCGATACGGCCAACACCGATAACACCCAGGAAGCTGTTGTAGTCCAGTGCCGAGATTTGCATCTGGAACGGACCGTCACGGTCAACTTTTGGCGCCGGTACGTTGTCGACGATCGACTGGTACAGCGGGGTCATGTCTTCAGCCATGTCGGTGTGTTCCAGACCGGCAATGCCGTTCAGGGCCGAGGCGTAGACGACTTTGAAGTCCAGCTGTTCTTCGGTAGCACCCAGGTTGTCGAACAGGTCGAAGATCTGGTCCAGAACCCAGTCCGGACGCGCGCCTGGACGGTCAACCTTGTTGATGCACACGATCGGACGCAGGCCGGCTTCAAACGCCTTCTTGGTCACGAAACGGGTTTGCGGCATAGGGCCGTCTTGAGCGTCAACCAGCAGCAGAACGGAGTCAACCATCGACATTACACGTTCAACTTCGCCGCCGAAGTCGGCGTGGCCCGGGGTGTCCACGATGTTGATGTGGTAGCCGTTCCAGTTGATAGCGGTGTTTTTAGCCAGGATGGTAATACCGCGCTCTTTTTCCTGGTCGTTGGAGTCCATCACGCGCTCGTCGTTGAGCTCGTTGCGCTCCAGGGTGCCGGATTGACGCAGGAGTTTGTCTACCAGGGTGGTTTTACCATGGTCAACGTGAGCAATGATGGCGATGTTACGTAGATTTTCGATCACTTGTGTATCTCGATCAGAGGATTCGGTGTGCTGACAGGTCGTGGCAGCGATTAACAGTAGAGTCAGGCCTTGCCGTTACAGCTTGACGGCAGAGTCGGGGGGCCGGTGACGCAGGCCACAGGCAAACAGCCCCGGGCTCTTAGCTCGGTCGATAAACGCGCACATTGGCATGCCCCTCACTGAGCAAATGGTGGGCATGCAGGCGACTCATCACGCCTTTGTCGCAATACAGCAGGTACTGACGGCTGTTATCCAGTTCCTTGAAACGCGCGTTCAATGCGTAGAACGGCAGCGTTTGCACGTCGATGCCAGCGATTTCCAGCGGCTCATCTTCGGCGGCATCCGGATGACGGATGTCGACGACAATCTGGCCGGCCAGGACTTCGCTGACTTCTTCGATTTGCACATCCTGGCCCAATTCGTCGATGACGCGATCGATCGGGACCATTTTGGCGTTCTCGAGCGCACGCTCCAGAATCGCCATGTCGAACTGTTGTTCTTCGTACTCCACGCGGTTGCGCTTGGCGTGGGTCTTGGGGTTCACCGAGATGACCCCGCAATATTCAGGCATGTGTTTGGCAAACGCCGCCGTGCCAATTTCTTCGGCCTGGTCGATGATGTCCTGCTTGTGACTGGCGATGAGCGGGCGCAGCACCAGCTTCTCGGTCACGCAGTCGATCAGCGACAGGTTCGGCAGCGTCTGGCTGGAGACCTGGGAAATCGCTTCACCGGTCACCAGCGCGTCGATCTGCAGCTGATCGGCAATCCGCGACGCAGCGCGCAACATCATACGCTTCAATACTACGCCCATATGACTGTTATCGACTTTGCCGAGAATTTCGCCCAGCACTTCCTCAAACGGCACGCTTACGAATAGCACGCGCTGGGAGCTGCCGTACTTCTTCCAGATAAAGTGCGCGACTTCCATCACGCCCAATTCGTGTGCACGCCCGCCCAGATTAAAGAAGCAGAAGTGGCTCATCAGGCCGCGGCGCATGATCTGGTAGGCCGCCACCGTGGAATCGAAACCGCCAGACATCAGTACCAGGGTCTGTTCCAGGGCACCCAGCGGGTAGCCGCCGATGCTGTTGTGCTGGCTGTGGATCACAAACAACCGTTGGTCGCGAATTTCCATGCGCACTTCAATTTGCGGCGCTTTCAGGGAAATTCCGGCAGCGCCGCACTCGCGACGCAGCTTGCTGCCGACGTATTTCTCGACGTCCATGGAGCTGAAGGTGTGCTTGCCGGCGCGCTTGCAGCGCACCGAAAAGATCTTGCCTTCAAGCTCGCTACCGTAGTGCTGTTTGCACTTTTCGGTGATGTCGTCGAAGTCGCCCAGCGGGTACTCATCCACCTGCAGGAAATGCGCGATGCCCGGCATGCAGCTCAGGCGCTCAGTCATGTCCTTCAAGGCTTTGACGTCGGTGACACGGGTTTCCAGCTCGAGGTTGTCCCACACGCCGTTCACCACCACAGCCGGGTCCAGGTCACGGAGCACGGCACGGATGTTCTTGGCCAACTGACGGATGAAACGCGTCCGTACCGGTCGGCTTTTGATGGTGATCTCGGGGAACACTTTAACGATTAATTTCATGGAAACAGCGCGCGCCGGGCCTGCTGAAAAAGGGGGGCGCGGATTATAGCGGAAATCGCTCAAGGTTTAACCAGTTAATATGCATCAGACACAACGCGCACCAAAACGGGTCATTTGCGCAAATTAACGCTACATTGCAGTGCGTTATTTATTACGCTTCAGCGGATTGCACCTTTATAGGGGCCATTTTGAGGCAATAAGGCCATGTTGGCGCACTGGCATGCAATTTGCTCTCTTGTGAGGCAGGTTGCCTTGGTCGAGTATTCGCGCCGGCATCACCCACATTCTAAGGGCTAACTCCACTACCCCAGCCCGAAGCCACCCGGAGGACACCATGTCGAAGTCGGTTCAACTCATCAAAGATCATGACGTTAAATGGATTGATCTGCGCTTCACGGACACTAAAGGTACTCAGCACCACGTGACCATGCCGGCTCGCGACGCGCTGGATGATGCTTTCTTCGAAGAAGGCAAAATGTTCGACGGTTCCTCCATTGCTGGCTGGAAAGGCATCGAAGCCTCCGACATGATCCTGATGCCGGACGACAGCACTGCCGTTCTCGACCCGTTCACCGAAGACCCAACCCTGATCATCGTCTGCGACGTGATCGAGCCTTCGACCATGCAAGGCTACGACCGCGACCCACGTGCGATCGCCAAGCGTGCCGAGGAATACCTGAAGTCGACCGGTATCGGCGACACCGTATTCGTAGGCCCAGAGCCAGAATTCTTCATCTTTGATTCGGTCAAGTTCAAGTCCGACATCTCCGGTTCCATGTTCAAAATCTTCTCTGAACAAGGTTCGTGGATGTCCGACCAGGACATCGAAGGCGGCAACAAAGGCCACCGTCCAGGCATCAAAGGTGGCTACTTCCCAGTTCCGCCATTCGACCACGACCATGAAATCCGTACCTCCATGTGCAACGCCATGGAAGAAATGGGCCTGGTCATCGAAGTTCACCACCACGAAGTGGCGACTGCCGGCCAGAACGAAATCGGCGTGAAGTTCAACACCCTGGTTGCCAAGGCTGACGAAGTTCAGACCCTCAAGTATTGCGTACACAACGTGGCTGATGCCTACGGCCGTACCGCTACTTTCATGCCTAAGCCGCTGTACGGCGATAACGGCTCGGGTATGCACGTTCACCTGTCCATCGCTAAAGAAGGCAAAAACACCTTCGCTGGCGAAGGTTATGCCGGCCTGTCCGACACCGCCCTGTACTTCATCGGCGGCATCATCAAGCACGGTAAGGCCCTGAACGGCTTCACCAACCCGTCGACCAACTCCTACAAGCGTCTGGTCCCAGGTTTCGAAGCACCTGTAATGCTGGCTTACTCGGCGCGTAACCGTTCCGCCTCGATCCGTATTCCTTACGTGTCCAGCCCTCGCGCTCGCCGTATCGAAGCGCGCTTCCCGGATCCAGCAGCCAACCCGTACCTGGCCTTCGCTGCCCTGGTCATGGCCGGCCTGGACGGTATCCAGAACAAGATCCACCCAGGCGACGCCGCCGACAAAAACTTGTACGACCTGCCGCCTGAAGAGGCCAAAGAGATCCCACAAGTGTGCGGCAGCCTGAAAGAAGCCCTGGAAGAGCTGGACAAGGGCCGTGCGTTCCTGACCAAAGGCGGCGTATTCAGCGACGACTTCATCGATGCCTACATCGAGCTGAAAAGCGAAGAAGAAATCAAAGTACGCACCTTCGTACACCCACTGGAATACGAGCTGTACTACAGCTGCTGATCCGGTAGCGCCGCTTAAAGCGGCGTGACAAAAAAGGCCTCCTTCGGGAGGCCTTTTTTTATGCCTGAAAATATCGAAGCTACCCGCGCGGCGCGAGATAAGGCCGCCGTCGGTACCCGTCAAAGCCATCGTGTTTCTGGCGGCGTTGCGACACCTGCCACGCCCACCTCTTACACCACACCGGCAGATAACTGCGCAGACTCACCGCCTCGCCCGACATCCATCCCGATCTAACGCCCGTAGCCTGAGGCACTACTCTGCTCAACGGATCAAATCATGTACAACCGCTCGCTCGCGCTCATCGCCTGCCTGTTCCTGCACGGGTGTGGCACCCCGCCCAAAGCCCCTGCGCCGATCGAAAGGCAAATCCTGCTGCAAAGCAGCGCATCCTGGGACGGTACGCCTTATACCGGCTACCCCCAAAGCGCCCCGGAGCTGACGCTGTTGAAGCTCAAGATTGCGCCACACACAACCCTCGCCTGGCACACACACCCGATGCCCAATGCGGCTTACATACTCAGCGGCGAACTCACGGTGCAAAGCCGCGACAGCGGGCACGCTCAGGTTTTCAGACAAGGGCAGACACTCGCCGAGATGGTCAACATCGTCCATCGAGGCGTCACAGGGGATACGCCGGTGGAGTTACTGGTGTTTTATGCCGGCAGCCTCGGCATGCCGCTCTCCCACACCGATTGATGGTGGCCTGCGCCACTAACTGCCGGGCGCAGGCGCGCGCAAAAAATCTCAAGCGTGCCGCGCGCCTTCAATAATTACGCGTTATCGTTGGCGACCTTCGAACACGCTCGTGCCTACAGGGGACCGCCTTTGAAACATCGACTCGTACTTGCCTTGCTGTTCGCCAGCGCCACCGCCACTGCCGCGCCGCCGACACTCGAACCGCTGCTCAACAGCATCGCCGAGCGCCTGACCATCGCCGACCAGGTCGCACTGAGCAAATGGGACAGCCACAAAGCCGTGGAAGATCGCCCTCGCGAACAGGCTGTGATCGCCAGCGCGAGAGCCCAGGCCCCCGACTACAAAGTCTCGCCCGAGGCGGCGGAGCAGTTTTTCTCCGCGCAGATAGAGGCGAATAAACTGGTGCAATACACCCGACTGTCCGACTGGCAGTTTAAAGGCAAGGCGCCCGATACGCCGCGCCCGGACCTGACCGGCAAGATTCGCCCTCAACTGGACCAACTGCAAAAGCGCATGCTGCAACAATTAGCCGACTTCGGCCCCGAGCGCAGCAACCCGCAGTGCCCGCACTGGGTAGCCCTGGCCGTGCACGAACCGCTTAACGATCCCTTGGTGCAGATCGCAATGACCCGCGCCACGGCCGAGTTGTGCGTCTACACGCCTTGAAGGATAAGGGCCTGCTTCATTGAAGGCCCTTTCCCGCACCTTGGTTAAATCGCGGAAATGTCTGATACATCCCAGGCCATCGGGCCTCTACGATGCAGCGTCCTGCCGCCACTCGCCGATGTCTTTGCGATGAACCTTAGCTGTAAGACCCTGTGTTCACTGACGCTCGTGCTCAGCCCGATCGCCGCAGCGCAAAAACCCACACCGTCAACGCCCCTCGACCTTGAGCCCACGGCCTGGACGGTAGAAGCGCCTTACCCGCAAAGCACGATTATCAATGCCCGCATCAATGGCACCGCTGCCCACGACGGCAATTCCAGCATGGCGATCCTGCATGTGGCGTGCTACAGCGCGCCCTTGCGCCCAATGATCTCGCTGCTCACCCACACCGACCAGTTGCATTTCAAACCCGGTATTTATGAAGGCCCGGACGCTCGCTCCACCGGCCCGCTCAGCCTCACCACCGGCGTGCTTCCAGCCCGCACTTACCGCGTAAACGGCTATTACAGCGCCGAGCCCACGCAGCAGCACGGCGTGCTGTTCAAACTCACCATGCCCGCCAACCGCCAAGAACTGCGCGAGTGGATCACCGATGACATGGGTGGCCAGCGCATCAGGATGACCATTCCCTCCGCCATTCCCGGTGATTCGCCACTGAGCGCCGAGTTCATCCTGCCCAAAGACAGCACAGGCTTGCGCGAGGTCATCAAGCCTTGCCTGAACAATCGAAAAAGCACGCCTAAAAAACCTTCCTGAACAAACTTCGCAAAACTGCACTATATTGGTGCGTAGCGCCGCACCCTTCCCACCCAGACAGCCCATTTTGGTTCGAATCTTCCCGAGTGAGCTGGCAGAACGCCACAGTTTCGCGCCTTAAACCCCTATTTCAGGGCTTTAACGCTTCTTTTCGGAGCCTTGGTTTGGTTTTTGCATTTTCCTTGTATCAGCGTGTGCCTCAAGCCCGCGCCTTGCTCCAAAAGAGGTCCTGATGACCATCAGCGATGCACTGCACCGTTTATTACTCGACAACCTGACCACCGCGACCATTCTGCTCAATGACGACCTGCGTCTTGAGTACATGAACCCGGCGGCGGAGATGCTCCTGGCCATCAGCGGCCAGCGCAGCCATGGGCAGTTCATCAGCGAATTGTTCACCGAGTCGGCCGAAGCCTTGAGCTCGTTGCGCCAGGCGGTGGAGCAGGCACACCCGTTCACCAAGCGCGAAGCGATGCTCACCGCCCTCACCGGCCAGACCCTGACCGTCGACTACGCAGTAACCCCGATCCTGAGCAACGGTGCCACCTTGCTGCTGCTCGAAGTGCACCCGCGCGACCGCCTGCTGCGTATTACTAAAGAAGAAGCGCAGCTGTCCAAGCAGGAAACCAGCAAGATGCTGGTGCGCGGCCTGGCCCATGAGATTAAGAACCCGCTGGGCGGGATTCGCGGCGCCGCGCAATTGCTCGCCCGCGAGCTGCCGGACGAGAACCTCAAGGACTACACCAACGTCATCATCGAAGAAGCCGACCGCCTGCGTAACCTGGTGGACCGCATGCTCGGCTCCAACAAATTGCCGTCGCTGGCGATGACCAACGTGCACGAAGTGCTGGAACGCGTTTGCCAGTTGGTCGAGGCCGAAAGCCAAGGCTGCATCACCCTGGTACGCGACTACGACCCAAGCATTCCGGACGTGTTGATCGACCGCGAACAGATGATCCAGGCCGTGCTCAATATCGTGCGCAACGCCATGCAGGCCATCAGCAGCCAGAACGAGCTGCGCCTGGGCCGCATCAGCCTGCGCACCCGCGCCCTGCGCCAATTCACCATCGGCCATGTGCGCCACCGCCTGGTAACCAAGGTCGAGATCATCGACAACGGCCCGGGCATTCCTGCAGAACTGCAGGAAACCATCTTCTTCCCCATGGTCAGCGGCCGCCCGGACGGTACCGGGCTGGGCCTGGCCATTACCCAGAACATCATCAGCCAGCACCAGGGTTTGATCGAGTGTGAGAGCCATCCCGGTCACACCACCTTCTCGATCTTTCTGCCTCTGGAACAAGGAGCCCCATCGACATGAGCCGTAGTGAAACTGTCTGGATCGTCGATGACGACCGTTCTATCCGCTGGGTCCTCGAGAAAGCCTTGCAACAGGAAGGCATGACCACCCAGAGCTTCGACAGCGCCGACGGGGTGATGAGCCGCCTGGCGCGCCAGCAGCCGGACGTGATCATCTCCGACATCCGCATGCCCGGTGCCAGTGGCCTGGATTTGCTCGCGCGCATCCGCGAGCAGCACCCGCGCCTGCCGGTGATCATCATGACCGCGCACTCGGACCTGGACAGCGCTGTCGCGTCCTATCAGGGCGGTGCCTTTGAATACCTGCCCAAGCCGTTCGACGTGGACGAGGCCGTGGCGCTGGTCAAGCGCGCCAACCAGCACGCCCAGGAACAACAGAACCAGGAAGCCCCACCGGCCCTGACCCGTACCCCGGAAATCATCGGCGAAGCGCCGGCGATGCAGGAAGTGTTTCGCGCCATCGGGCGCTTGAGCCACTCCAACATCACCGTGCTGATCAACGGCGAATCGGGCACCGGCAAAGAGCTTGTGGCTCATGCCTTGCACCGCCACAGCCCGCGGGCGGCTTCGCCGTTTATCGCGCTGAACATGGCGGCGATTCCCAAGGACTTGATGGAATCCGAGCTGTTCGGCCATGAAAAAGGCGCGTTTACCGGCGCGGCCAACCTGCGTCGCGGGCGCTTTGAACAGGCGGACGGCGGCACGTTGTTCCTCGATGAAATCGGCGACATGCCGGCAGACACCCAAACCCGCTTGCTGCGCGTATTGGCTGACGGTGAGTTCTATCGCGTGGGCGGGCACACGCCGGTCAAGGTCGATGTGCGCATCATCGCGGCGACCCACCAGAACCTCGAAACCCTGGTGCACGCGGGCAAATTCCGTGAGGACTTGTTCCACCGTCTGAACGTGATCCGTATCCACATCCCACGCATGTCGGATCGCCGCGAAGACATTCCGACCCTGGCTCGTCACTTCCTCAGCCGCGCCGCTCAAGAGCTGGCCGTCGAGCCGAAGTTGCTCAAAAGCGAGACCGAGGAATATCTCAAGAATCTGCCGTGGCCGGGCAACGTGCGGCAGCTGGAGAACACCTGCCGCTGGATCACCGTCATGGCCTCCGGCCGTGAAGTGCATATCAGCGACCTGCCGCCGGAGCTGCTGAGCCTGCCGCAGGACTCGGCACCGGTGACCAACTGGGAACAGGCGCTGCGCCAGTGGGCCGATCAGGCCTTGGCACGCGGCCAGTCGAACCTGCTCGACAGCGCCGTACCGGCGTTCGAACGGATCATGATCGAAACCGCCTTGAAGCACACCGCCGGCCGCCGTCGCGACGCCGCTGTGCTGTTGGGCTGGGGCCGCAATACCTTGACGCGCAAGATCAAGGAGCTGGGGATGAAGGTCGATGGCGGCGATGATGATGAGGGTGATGAAGGCTGATCACAGCCTTCTCATCCACTGAATATCAAATGCGGGAGGGGGCTTGCCCCCGATTGCGGTGTATCAGCCACATACTCGCTGGCTGACACACTGCTATCGGGGGCAAGCCCCCTCCCACATTTGAATCTCCTGCACGTTTGGATCTCCACCAGGCTTCAGACCGTGCACCGCTTCAATGCACCATGAACCGGCATCGGGCACAGCTCCAACCCCTGAAACGACCAAATCATTAACAAAAAATGAATCGCCAAAAACACCAAAGCCCCGTATTTCGGGGCTTTGCGCTTTCTGGCATTTTTTTTGGCACACATTGCAAGTTCTGGCACGCGCCCTGCAATAACCCTTGTACTACCCAGTTTCGGGGACCTTGGTACAGGCAGGCCGAGAATCCCCTCTTTACACCTGGGGTGCTTGATGCGGATCGCGTCGCGCCCCACACCCGTTTCGGGAACCTCGGTACAGGCAGGCCGGGGATTCCCTCTTTAACACCGAAGCCTTTGGCTTCACCCCGTTTTGGGAGCCCTGGTACAGGCAGGCCGGGAACTCCCTTCTTTACACCCGGGGCTTATGTGGCACAGCGCCCGTAGCCCCAGCCCGTTTTGGGAACCTTGGTACAGGCAGGCCGGGGATTCCCTCTTTTATTCCTCGCGCAGATGGATCTGCAACCGCCAACGGCCATCGGCCTTCTCCCCTTTCCACTCCCCGCGCAACGGCCGAGCCGCCACCAGGTTCAGCAGCAAGCCGCCATCGGTCTTGCGGATGCGCCAGTTCACATCCTTGTCATTGACCTTGAGCTGCCCGCTGGCGGCCTTGCCCAGCGCGTCAAACAGCAGCGCCACGGTGCCGTCGATATGTTCGCCGTGCAGCTTGGGTTCGCTGTTGAACCACACCACCAGGCCGTCCGCCGCGGTCTCGAACTGTTGCAGTTCGACCGGGTCCGGCGTTGTGAGGCGGCCGATCATCAAGCCGATCATCAAACCGACAATCGCCAATGAGCCCAAAACCCTGGGCAATAGCTTCGGTCTTGGGTCGTCTTCGGGGGTAGAATGCAGCGCATCTTTGCCTTCGGAGCCGTGCATGTTTCACGTCATCCTTTTTCAACCAGAAATTCCGCCGAATACCGGCAACGTTATCAGGCTGTGCGCCAACAGTGGCTGCCACCTGCATTTGATCGAGCCTCTGGGCTTCGACATGGACGACAAGCGCCTGCGCCGCGCCGGGCTGGACTACCACGAGTACGCCACGCTCAAGCGCCATGCGGACCTGGCCAGCTGCCTGGAAAGCCTGGGCCACCCGCGGCTGTTCGCGTTCACCACCAAGGGTTCCCGGCCATTTCATGACGCCAGCTTTGCCGAAGGCGACGCTTTCCTGTTCGGCCCGGAAAGCCGTGGCCTGCCGGCAGAGGTGCTCGACGCCCTGCCCGACGGCCATCGCCTGCGCTTGCCGATGCGTGAGGGCTGCCGCAGCTTGAACCTGTCCAACACCGTGGCCGTCGCCGTCTACGAAGGCTGGCGCCAGCTCGGTTTCAAGTAATACACATAGCAAATGTGGGAGGGAGCTTGTGTGGGAGCTGGGCTTGCCCGCGATGCAGGCACCTCGGTGTATCAGTGATACCCAGGTGACGCTATCGCAGGCAAGCCAGCTCCCACACAAGCCCCCTCCCACATTGGTTACCGCGTCGGGCCCATTACTGAACGGTCGACGAACCTTCTGTTTGCATGCGCTGCAGCTCTTGCGCGTACAGGGCATCGAAGTTCACCGGAGCCAGCATCAGCGCCGGGAACGAGCCACGGGTGACCAGGCTGTCCAGGGTCTCACGGGCATACGGGAACAGGATGTTCGGGCAGAACGCGCCCAGGGTGTGGCTCATCGAAGCCTCGTCCAGGCCCTGGATCAGGAAGATACCGGCCTGTTGCACTTCAGCGATGAAGGCCACTTCTTCGCCGTTCTTGACGGTGACCGACAGGGTCAGCACGACTTCATGGAAGTCGCCTTCGAGTGCCTTTTGACGGGTGTTCAGGTCCAGCGCAACGCTTGGGGTCCATTCCTGGCGGAAGATGGCCGGGCTTTTCGGCGCTTCGAACGACAGGTCACGCACGTAGATCCGCTGCAGCGAGAATTGTGGGCCTTGGTCTTGCGCTGCTTCGGTGTTCTGTTGGTCAGTCATCGCAGATCCTTCTTGATCTTGGGGTCTTTTAGGGGTTAGGAGTCAGACGAGCAGCAGCGCATCAAGCTTACCGGCGCGCTCCAGGGCGAACAGGTCATCGCAACCACCGATATGCTTGTCGCCGATCCAGATCTGCGGCACGGACGTGCGTCCCGCTTTCTTGGTCATCTCGGCGCGCACCTGGGGCTTGCCATCGACCTTGATCTCTTCGAAGGCAACGCCCTTTTTCTCCAGCAAAGCCTTGGCTCGCATGCAGTAAGGGCAATAATCGCTGGAATAAACGACAACCTGGCTCATATCACTTCACCAGCGGCAGGTTATCGGCCTTCCAGCTGCCGATACCGCCGGACAGTTTGGCGGCGGTGAAACCGGTCTTGAGCATCTCGCGGGCGTGGGTGCCGGCGTGCTGGCCTTGGGCGTCGACCAGAATAATGGTCTTGCCTTTGTATTTTTCCAGCTCGGGCAAGCGTGCGATCAGCTTGTCCTGCGGAATGTTCAGGGCGCCGACGATATGGCCGGCGGCAAAATCCTTGGCCGGGCGAATATCCACGACAACGGCCTCATCCTTGTTGACCAGTGCGGTCAGCTCCGACGTGCTCAGGCTGCGGCCACCGCGGCTCATTTCATGAGCGATCAGCAGCGCCAGCAGGATGACGAAGGCACCCGCGAGCAGGTAGTGGGCAGTGGCAAATGCAATCAGGTGATCAACCATCAAGGAGGTTCCAGGGCGTTAAAATGGCGGTAAGTATACACAGCCGTCAGGGGGGGCCAACCCCCGTAAAGCGGTGACGTGGTCGGAACTTCGCTTTAAACTGCCACTCCCTTTTAGATTGCCTTCCTTTATTACCGCCGCGAGAGGATCTATGACTACTACGCCTAAACCTTTGGTCCTGATAATTCTCGATGGCTTCGGACACAGTGAAAGCCACCACGACAACGCCGTGTACTCGGCCAGGAAGCCGGTACTCGACCGCCTGAGCGCCACAGTACCCAACGGATTGATCTCCGGTTCCGGTATGGACGTAGGCCTACCGGACGGCCAGATGGGCAACTCGGAAGTCGGCCACATGAACCTCGGCGCCGGACGAGTGGTATACCAAGACTTCACACGCGTGACCAAATCGATCCGTGACGGCGAGTTCTTCGAGAACCCGGCCATTTGCGCGGCGGTGGATAAAGCAGTTGCGGCCGGCAAGGCCGTGCACTTCATGGGCCTGCTGTCCGACGGCGGAGTACACAGCCACCAGGACCACCTGGTCGCCATGGCCGAGCTGGCCTTCAAGCGCGGCGCCGACAAAATTTACCTGCACGCTTTCCTCGACGGCCGCGACACACCGCCAAAAAGCGCCCAGTCGTCCATTGAACTGCTCGACGCCACCTTCGCCGCCCTCGGCAAAGGCCGCATCGCCAGCCTGGTCGGCCGTTACTTTGCCATGGACCGCGATAACCGCTGGGACCGCGTGGCCCAGGCCTACAACCTGATCGTCGACGGCCAGGCCGAATTCAACGCGGCCACCGCCCAGGAAGGCTTGCAAGCCGCCTATGCGCGTGGCGAGAGCGACGAATTCGTCAAAGCCACCACCATCGGCGAGCCAGTGAAAGTCGAAGACGGCGACGCCGTGGTGTTCATGAACTTCCGCGCCGACCGTGCCCGTGAGCTGAGCCATGTATTCGTCGATGCCGGCTTCAAAGACTTCGAGCGCGCACGCCAGCCGAAGGTCGAGTTCGTGATGCTCACCCAATACGCCGCCAACATCCCGGCCCCGTCAGCGTTCGCGCCAGGCAGCCTGGAAAACGTGCTGGGCGATTACCTGGCCAAGAACGGCAAGACCCAGCTGCGCATCGCCGAAACCGAAAAATACGCTCACGTCACCTTCTTCTTCTCCGGCGGGCGTGAAGAACCGTTCCCGGGCGAAGAACGCATCCTCATTCCGTCGCCAAAAGTCGCCACTTATGACCTGCAGCCGGAAATGAGCGCGCCGGAAGTGACCGACAAGATCGTCGATGCCATCGAGCACCAGCGTTACGACGTGATCGTGGTCAACTACGCCAACGGCGACATGGTTGGCCACAGCGGCAACCTGGAAGCGGCCGTAAAAGCCGTGGAATGCCTGGACCTGTGTGTCGGCCGCATCGTCGACGCCCTGGACAAAGTCGGCGGCGAAGCGCTGATCACCGCTGACCACGGCAACTGCGAGCAGATGTCGGATGAATCCACCGGCCAGGCCCACACCGCGCACACCACCGAGCCAGTGCCGTTCATCTATGTTGGCAAGCGCGACTTCAAAGTTCGGCACGGCGGCGTGCTGGCGGACGTGGCGCCGACCATGTTGATGCTGATGGGGCTGGAGAAGCCGAAAGAGATGACCGGCACGTCGATTCTGGTTTGATCCCCAGCATCACCGCAAAACAGTGTGAGAGGGGGCTTGCCCCCGATTACGGTGGGTCAGCTGACACAGAGGTGGCTGATACACCGCTATCGGGGGCAAGCCCCCTCCCACATTGGATCTCCTGTGTTTGGTAGATATCTTTTCGCCATACCAGCGCCACTCGGCACCTATCTTGCCTTCCAGCCCGAATTGGGCGTTTTTTTTGCGGCGCTTGGCGGGCATACTAGGCCGTCCCTTTCCCTGGTGTCGCCCGCCTCTATGCTTCGCGCCTTGATTACCCTCGCTCTAGTCTGCCTGCTCCAACCGGCATTTGCCGATGAGCGCGCACAAACCCAACAACAGTTGGACGCTACGCGTCAGGACATTACCGAGCTGAAGAAACTGCTCGGCAAGCTCCAGGAAGAGAAATCCGGGGTGCAGAAAGACCTGCGCGGTACCGAAACCGAAATGGGCAAGCTCGAGAAGCAGGTCCAGGAGCTACAAAAAGAATTAAAGAAGAGCGAGTCGGAACTGGAGCGACTCGACGCTGAGAAAAAAAAACTCCAGAGCGCACGCGTTGAACAGCAACGCCTGATTGCGATCCAGGCCCGCGCCGCGTACCAGAGCGGCCGCCAGGAATACCTCAAGCTGCTGCTCAACCAGCAGAACCCGGAAAAATTCGCGCGCACCCTCACCTATTACGACTACCTGAGCCAGGCACGCCTGGCGCAGTTGAAGGGTTTTAACGAAACCCTGCGCCAGCTGGCCAACGTCGAGCAGGAAATTGCCGACCAGCAATCGCAACTGCTCGACCAGAAAACCGCCCTCGACACCCAGCGCGACCAGCTGGACAAGGTCCGCAAAGAGCGCCAGCTCGCCCTGGCCAAGCTCAACGACGATGTGAAGGCCCGCGACGCCAAACTGCAGGCCCGCGAGCAAGACCAGGCTGACCTGGGCAAAGTGCTCAAAACCATCGAGGAAACCCTGGCTCGCCAGGCACGTGAGGCCGAAGAAGCGCGGCAGAAAGCGCTGATCGCCCAGCAGGAAGCGGAAAAAAAGCGTCAGCGTGAAGCCGAACTGGCCGCCACCACCGACGCTCCGGCCCCACGCAAACCGGCGCACGCAGCGCCTGGCCCGCTGGTTTCCAGCGCCGGCGAGTCGTTCGGCGGACCTTTTGCTTCAGCGCGTGGAAAACTTCCATGGCCTGTTGATGGTCGACTACTGGCACGCTTCGGTGAAACCCGAGGTGACGATACCCGCGCCAAATGGGACGGGGTCATGATCAGCGCCGCCGCCGGCAGCCAGGTTCATGCCGTTCACGGTGGGCGCGTGGTGTTTGCCGATTGGCTGCGCGGCGCCGGTTTGTTGGTGATTCTTGACCACGGTAATGGCTATTTGAGCCTTTACGGCCACAATCAGACTTTACTCAAGTCGGCAGGTGATGTTGTAAAAGCCGGTGAATCCATCTCCACTGTCGGTAACAGTGGTGGCCAGGACACTCCGGCGCTGTACTTCGCTATTCGTCAGCAGGGCCGCCCGAGCGACCCTGCACAATGGTGCCGTTCCCAAGGATAGGGCCGCATCTACATTAGGAGTTCGTTCGACATGCTGCATTTGTCCCGCCTCACTTCGCTGGCCCTGACGATCGCCCTGGTGATCGGCGCGCCTCTGGCTTTTGCCGACCAGGCCGCTGGGGCTGCACCCGCCGCCACGACCGCGACCACGGCTGCGACCACCAAGGCCCCGCTGCCGCTGGACGAGTTGCGCACCTTTGCCGAGGTCATGGACCGGATCAAGGCAGCCTATGTCGAACCCGTAGACGATAAAACCCTGCTGGAAAATGCCATTAAAGGCATGCTTAGCAACCTCGACCCGCACTCCGCTTACCTGGGCCCGGAAGATTTTGCCGAGTTGCAGGAAAGCACCAGCGGCGAGTTCGGCGGCTTGGGCATCGAAGTGGGCTCCGAAGACGGCCAGATCAAAGTGGTCTCGCCGATCGACGACACGCCGGCGTCCAAAGCTGGCATTCAGGCTGGCGACCTGATCGTGAAGATCAACGGTCAACCGACTCGCGGCCAGACCATGACCGAAGCTGTCGACAAGATGCGTGGCAAGCTCGGCCAGAAAATCACCCTGACCCTGGTGCGCGACGGCGGCAACCCGTTTGACGTGACCCTGGCCCGCGCGACCATCACGGTCAAGAGCGTGAAGAGCCAACTGCTGGAGTCCGGTTACGGCTACATCCGTATCACCCAGTTCCAGGTCAAGACCGGCGACGAAGTGGCCAAGGCCCTGGCCAAGCTGCGCAAAGACAACGGCAAGAAACTCAACGGCATCGTGCTCGACCTGCGTAACAACCCGGGCGGCGTGCTGCAGTCGGCGGTGGAAGTGGTCGACCACTTCATCACCAAGGGCCTGATCGTTTACACCAAAGGCCGCATCGCCAACTCCGAGTTGCGCTTCTCGGCCACCGGCAATGACTTGAGCGAAGGCGTGCCACTGGCAGTGCTGATCAACGGCGGCAGCGCCTCGGCGTCGGAAATCGTCGCCGGTGCCCTGCAGGACCAGAAACGCGGCGTACTGATGGGCACCACCAGCTTCGGCAAAGGCTCGGTACAAACCGTGTTGCCGCTGAACAATGACCGCGCATTGAAGATCACCACGGCGCTGTACTACACGCCGAACGGCCGTTCGATTCAGGCGCAGGGCATCGTCCCGGACATCGAAGTGCGTAAAGCCAAGATCACCAACGAGATCGACAGCGAGTACTACAAAGAGGCCGACCTGCAAGGTCACCTGGGCAATGGCAACGGCGGTGCCGACCAGCCAACCGGCAGCGGCGCCAAAGCCAAGCCGATGCCGCAGGACGACGATTACCAACTGGCCCAGGCGCTGAGCCTGCTGAAAGGCCTGAGCATCACGCGCAGCCGTTGATATGCGTTTTGCCCTGATCATCGCCCTGCTGTGCAGCCTGGCAGGCGTCGCCCACGCGACGCCTGACGGCGAGCCACACAAAGCCTACCTGACCCTCATCATCGACGACCTGGGGCAAAACCTGCCTCGGGATCGTCGCGTCTTGGCCCTGCCCGGGCCGGTGACCACGGCGGTGATGCCGGACACGCCCCACGCCGCCGAATTCGCCCGCGAAGCGCACAAGGCCGGCAAGATTGTGATCCTGCACATGCCCATGGACCCGGCCACCGGCCCGTTCGCCTGGCACCCCGAGCTGCCGATCGAAGAACTCGGCAAACGCCTGGACGCTGCGTTCAAGGCCGTGCCCTACACCGCTGGCATCAACAACCATATGGGCAGCCGCATGACAGCCCAACGGGACGCCATGGCCTGGTTGATGGGCGAGCTGCAGCGGCGTAACAAGTTCTTTGTCGACAGCCGCACCAGCGCGCAGACCGTTGCCGCCGCCGAAGCGCAAAAGATTGGGTTGGCGCATGTCTCGCGGGATGTATTCCTTGATGACGAGCGCACCGAGGCGGCCATTACCACGCAACTGCAAACCGCGATCAAGCTGGCGCACAAGCAGGGCTCGGTGGTGATGATCGGCCACCCTTATCCGCAGACGCTGGCGGTGCTGGAGCGCGAGTTGCCCAAGCTCAAGGCGCAGGGCATCGACTGGATTGATATCAAGCTGATGATCAGCGTGCGCGGCAATCAGGCCATGGCCGGGCATGGCAAGAACGGTCAGTACCGTTAGATCAGATGGCGACATTCCCGTGTGGGAGCGGGCTTGCTCGCGAAAGCGGTGGGTCAGTCAGCAGATTGAGTGGCTGACACACCGCTTTCGCGAGCAAGCCCGCTCCCACATTTGACCGTGTTTATTCTGCTGATTACCGTGCGCTACATAGCTGTATTTAGAGGTAGCGCGCCATGATCTCGTCGACCACGCCGTCTTTGCGCAGCTGATCCAGCGCGGCCTGAAGCTTGGCGACCAGTTCGTCCGGCACGTCCTTGTTCAGCGCGAGGTAGAGTTGCGCGCTATTGAAGCGCAACACGGTCTTGAGCCCCGTCACGCCCACCTGACGCGCCAGGTAACGCCCGGCGGGATCACCGGTGGCCCACAGGTCGATCTGGCCATCCAGGAGCTTTTGCGCGTTGTCCTGATCGCGTAATACCACCAGTGGGTTGAGGCCTTGCTTTTCCAGCGTATCGGCAATGGCGTCGCCTTTGTAGGCGCCGATCTTGTAGCGGCGCGCATGCTCCAGGTCACCCAGCTGGATCTTGCTGTCGGCCTTGGCCAGCAACACCCAATCGTCCGGGCCGATCGGGCCGACCCATTTGAACAGGGCTTCACGGTCCGGCAGGCGCGCCATCACGAATACGCCATAACCAGGTTTTTCCAGGGCGAGTTTGTAGATTCGCTCCCAAGGAAAACGCAGGGTCAGGTTGTAGGAAATGCCGGCACGCTTGAAGGTCTCGCGCACGATGTCCACGGCGATGCCTTCGATGTTCTCGTCCTTGGCGAAGTTCTTGCCGTTTTTTGCCATGTTGTACGGCGGGAAGTTTTCCGTCAGCAACACCAAAGAGGCGTCAGACGGTTCTTCGGCACGGGCCGAGCCTGCCAAAAGCATGGAAGAACTGGCGAGGGCGAGCAGCAGGTGTTTGAACATGAAAGTTACCGGAATCCATGGCAAGCGCAGAGAGTGCCGCGCGCTCGCCATGGTGTCCAGCAGCGTTTAGCGAACGACGATACCGCGCGCCGCCATGTAGGCCTTGGCCTCCGGAACGGTGTATTCGCCAAAGTGGAAAATACTCGCCGCCAACACCGCGCTGGCGTGGCCTTCGATCACGCCGTCGGCCAGGTGCTGCAGGTTGCCGACACCGCCGGACGCGATGACCGGAATGCCCAGCGCATCGCTGATGGCGCGGGTCACGCCGAGGTCGAAGCCGTTTTTCATGCCGTCCTGGTCCATGCTGGTCAGCAGGATCTCACCGGCGCCCAGGCCTTCCATCTTCATCGCCCACTCCACCGCATCCAGCCCGGTAGGTTTGCGACCGCCATGGGTGAAGATCTCCCAGCGCGGGGTTTCGCCAGGCCCTGAGACTTTCTTGGCGTCGATGGCGACCACGATGCACTGCGAACCGAAGTGCTGCGCGGCTTCGCCGACAAACTCCGGGTTGAACACGGCGGCGGTGTTAATCGAGACCTTGTCCGCGCCGGCATTGAGCAGGTTGCGGATGTCTTGCACGGTGCGCACGCCACCGCCCACGGTCAGCGGGATAAACACCTGGCTGGCCATGCGCTCCACGGTATGCAGCGTGGTGTCACGGCCGTCGACGCTGGCGGTGATGTCGAGAAAGGTAATCTCGTCGGCACCTTGCTCATCGTAGCGACGGGCGATTTCCACCGGGTCGCCGGCGTCACGGATGTTCTCGAACTTGACGCCCTTGACCACGCGACCGTTGTCGACGTCCAGGCAAGGGATGATGCGTTTGGCCAGCGCCATGGTCAGTCCTCAGCCGTTGTAGGCATCGCAGTAAGCCTGGGCTTCGGCGACGTCCAGGGTACCTTCATAGATCGCGCGGCCGGTGATGGCGCCGATGATGCCAGGCGCCTTGGCGTCCAGCAGCGACTTGATGTCGCCCAGGTTGTGAATACCACCGGAAGCGATCACTGGAATGCTGGTGGCGGCAGCCAACGCGGCGGTGAACGGCACGTTGCAGCCCTGCATCATGCCGTCTTTGGCGATGTCGGTATAAACGATGGCGGACACGCCGTCGGCTTCGAACTGCTTGGCCAGGTCGATCACTTGCACGGTGCTGATTTCAGCCCAGCCGTCAGTGGCGACAAAACCGTCCTTGGCGTCCAGGCCGACAATCACTTTGCCCGGGAACGCGCGGCAGGCCTCGGCAACGAACGCCGGGTCTTTCACGGCCTTGGTGCCGATGATCACGTAGCTCACGCCGGCCTTGACGTAGTGCTCGATGGTTTCCAGGGAGCGAATGCCGCCGCCGATCTGGATCGGCAGGTTCGGGTAGCGCTTGGCGATGGCGGTCACCACCTCGCCGTTGACCGGCTGGCCTTCGAAGGCGCCGTTCAAGTCCACCAGATGCAGACGACGGCAGCCACCTTCTACCCATTTGGCAGCCATGCTCACCGGGTCATCGGAGAACACGGTGGAGTCTTCCATGCGGCCTTGGCGCAGGCGTACACAAGCGCCGTCCTTGAGATCGATAGCGGGGATAATCAGCATCTGGCAAACCTTATTCGATATTCAGCAATGCTTGGGAAATCAGGGTTTCTCAAGCGACCACAAGTCGCTTTCGATGCTTTCGAACCTTTCTTTAAGGAGCGTCTGCGTGTCGAAAATCGCCCTGTTGTAATAGTGCGGCGCCACTTCGGTGGTGAACAACTCAAGAATCTCGGCGACCTCGAACGAGCCCAACTTGAGCTCGAAGCGGTCCTCCATGAAGCGCTTGATCTTGAGGGTAGCCTCACTCTCCTGCTCGGGGGTGAGGTTCAAGATCGGCTGCTTCGGCTTCCTGGCCATTTACCAGCGCCCATCCCAGGCGGCGAAGTTCTGCAGCAACTGCAGGCCATGGGTATGGCTCTTCTCCGGGTGGAATTGCACGGCAAAACGCGAACCTTCGGCCAGCGCTGCGGCGAAGTCGACGCCGTAGTGCCCGCCACCGACCACCTGGCGCGGGTTACCGGCGGCGATGTAGTAGCTGTGCACAAAGTAGAAACGCGCCATGTCCGGGATTTCGTGCCACAGCGGGTGGTCGACGGTGCGGCGCACCTCGTTCCAGCCCATGTGCGGGACTTTCAGGTGTTCACCGTCTTCGTGCAGGTCCTTGCCAAAGAACTTCACCTGGCCTGGAAACAGGCCGATGCAGTCAACGCCGTCGTTTTCCTCACTGCTGTCGAGCAAGGCTTGCATGCCCACGCAGATGCCGAGGAACGGGCGGTCCTGGCTGACTTCGCGCACCAGGCTGTCAAAGCCCAGGCGGCGGATCTCGGCCATACAGTCGCGAATCGCGCCAACCCCAGGAAATACCACCCGGTCAGCTTCGCGAATCACGTTGGCATCACTGGTGATCAGCACCTTGCCGGCCCCTACGTGCTCGAGGGCCTTGGCCACCGAGTGCAGGTTACCCATGCCGTAATCGATAACCGCGACCGTCTGCATTACAGAACGCCCTTGGTCGAGGGCATTTGCCCGGCCATGCGGTCATCCAGCTCCACGGCCATGCGCAGCGCGCGGCCGAAAGCCTTGAACACGGTTTCGATCTGGTGGTGGGTGTTGGTGCCGCGCAGGTTGTCGATGTGCAGGCTGACGAGTGCGTGGTTGACGAAGCCCTGGAAGAATTCCTGGAACAGGTCAACGTCAAAGCCGCCCACGGTGGCGCGGGTGTAGGGCACGTGCATCTGCAGGCCTGGGCGGCCGGAGAAGTCGATGACCACACGCGACAGTGCTTCGTCCAGCGGGACATAGGCATGGCCGTAGCGACGGATGCCTTTCTTATCGCCGATGGCTTTGGCAAACGCCTGGCCCAACGTGATACCGACGTCTTCCACCGTGTGGTGGTCGTCGATATGCAGGTCGCCCTTGCTGACGATATCCAGGTCGATCAGCCCGTGACGGGCGATCTGGTCCAGCATGTGCTCAAGAAAAGGTACACCGATATCAAATCGGGCCTTTCCGGTGCCATCCAGGTTGATCGAGGCTTTGATCTGGGTTTCCAGAGTGTCGCGCTCGACGGACGCCTTACGTTCGGCCATCACCAGCTCCGCAAAATCATTGGGCGAAAAAGGCAGCCATTATAGGGGCGCGGGCGCTAAACAGAAACATCGAAGGGGATAAGACTGATGGACTGTCGGCGCTAGACATGTGCATACAAGTGCATGCTCCAGGATGGTGCGCCCGGCATATTAGCCAAATGCCAGCGCCGGCTTCGCTGTAACATGAGCGCTATGTTTAAAACCTGACGAATACTGAACAGTGACGATACCCAGAGTCTTACGGCGCAGCGGCATTCTCCTCCTGTGGGCGTTGACCTACTACGTGACCGGCATGGCCTCGCTGGCCTTTGATGACCCCGTCTCGAAGATGGCGATTATCTGGTTTCCGGCGGGCGTCTCGGTGTCGGCCTTCCTGAGCTCGCGCCGTGCGCACTGGCCGATGCTGTTTCTTGTGTTGTTGATCGCGCGGGTGCTGCTCGGTGCGCACGGCTGGGAGGAGTCACCGGCCGCCATCGCGCTTTCGGCTGAGGCGCTGGCAGGTTCGATTGCCATTGCCTGGCTGGTACGGCGTTTCGCGCGCCGTGGCGACGACCTGCACGCCATCGTGCTGTGGTTGTTGGCGACCGTGGCCATTTGTGGCGTGCAGGCGCTGATCAGGAAGGGCTGGCTGATGCTGGCCGGGGAAACATCACCCCATACGCTGATGACCAACTGGATGTCTGGCGTTAACGGCGTGTTCTTTGCGACCGTTGTGGTCATGAACGTGCTGAACAGCAACCTGCGCGAATTTCCCGTCAGCGCACGGGAGAAACTCGCCGGCGCAGGGTGGCTGTTGCTGCTCGCATTGAATACCTGGTACGTCTTCGGGGCAGCGCCGCACTGGCTCACCAGCATGCTGGACACCGATGCCGGCGCTGCGGTGTATTTCATCCTGGCCTGCCTGCCGATCGCCCTCGCCCTTGCCGTTTGCGTGACCTGGCGCAGCCCTGGAGGCTCGATTGCGCTGCTGGTGCTGGGCAGCATCGTGGTCAATTACACCGATCAGAAGACCGGGCCGTTTTATGTGCCGGGCCTGCTCGAAGGCGAGCCTTTGCTGCTTGCGCAAAGCTACTTGTCCATTACCGCCCTGCTGGTGGTGGTGATACGCCTGATGACGCAATCGGCCAGGCCCTACGACCCGCAAACCGGACGGCTGGGGGGCGACGGCGTGATGTACCAGTTGCATCCCGAAACAGGCGATATCCTCTGGGACGACAACCTCGATTCGCTGCTGGATATCGGCACCCGGCCCCTGGGCACCATTGAGCAGGTGCTGGCGCGCGTGCACCCCGATGACCGCGAAAAACTCAAACAGCACTGGTCGCCGGACACCCGTACCCACGCCTCATCGCTGGCCTTTCGCATCGACAAAGGCAACGGTGACTGGCTGACCCTTTACGACCAAAGCCCCGGCGCCATGCGCGATGCCAGGGGCCAAGTATTTGTCGGCAACTGGCAAAGCAGTCGCTATTCCTGAACGTTTGCCGATCAGCGTCTACCTGTACGAGTACCTTCATGATTCAGATTGCTTTACTGCTGTTCGGCGTTGAATTCGTCCGATCCAAATTCTGGTTTCTCGGCCTGATCGGTATCGTATGGGGCGTGATGGGCGTTGGCGTGATGATCGACGGCCTGGATGGCGAGTTGTACTTTCCGCTGCGCGCGTTCGGCTTGCTGTTGCTGCTGGAAAGCATTGTCACCCTGAGCGTGGCCGCCAGCGGCGTGGGTACCCAGCGCGCCGTGCTGTATTTCAAGGGCGGGATTTGCTTTTTTGTCGCGGTATTGATTCTTGCCGACAAGGTCTACAGCAACCTGCTGCTGGCGATCATTTTTGGCTTTACCTACTTTGTGATCGGCCTGCTGACCATCACCTCGGCCTGGGTCGTCAGGTTCCCGCGCTGGCGATCATCGTTGATCAGCGGCGGCGCCCAAGTGGTATTCGCCGGGTTGCTGGTCAGCCCCTACCCCATCGCCAACAGTGCCACCGTGTCTTTTTTTCTGGGCGCGCTGATGATCGTCAGCGGCCTGAACACGGTACGCATTGCGCGTCGCGTCAGGCGATTGCGCCATGGCACCTCGACGTTCGAGCTGCTTGCGCCCAGGGATCTGCTATCGGATTTCAAGAAGCTTCCGCCGCAGGAACCGCCGCCGCAGCCTGAGCCGGAGCTTGCCTGCACCGATCCACTGGTGGTGCATATATGGACGCCGGAAGGCACCGCCAGCGCAACCACCATTCCCCGCCCGATCATCAATCGCTACATCGCGGCCGTGGACGCACAAGGCGTGATTTCAACCGGGCACGCTGCCCTTGAACTGTCACCGTCGGTGTACCTGAGCCTGTATCCGGTTGCAGACATCGATCGCTCACCGTCAGAGTTTTTCCGCATTCTCAAGGCCACCCGCAACAATGACGTGCCCGGCACTTTCCAGCCGGACTACGCCACCGAAGTGGCCAACTGGTGCGATTCGGACCGCAAGATCATTTTTCACCGGTACAGCCGCAAGGCGTTGATTGAGTTTTCCAATAACTATCGCCAACAGGCCACTTACAACCTGACCTACCGCAACTGCTCGAGCAGCGTGGCATTTGCCTTGGAAGCCTCGATGGATGGGGTATTGGCGGAACGGTCGCGGCGCTGGCGCTCGGTGTTGCAGACCCTGCTCATGCCGGAGCTGTGGATTGCCGCGCAAGTACGCAAGCGCGCCATGACCATGGCCTGGACACCCGGCCTGGTCATGGATTACGCCCGAGCCTTGCGGGTAATCGTGCATCCGGTGCCGCGGCCATGGTTTCAACGCATCCCATGGCGCGGTCAATCAACCAGAGCCTTGCCTGACAAGAAGCAGGATTAGCCCGCTCTGGCTGCCCGAGGCCCGCTCACCTTGCATGAGCGGGCACTGCGCAACGGTTTATCAGTGGAACAATACCGCGGTCTTCTGCAGGGTCACCCACACACCCCACGCCAACGGAATGCCCACTACCAGCCACGCCACGATAGCCAATGGCACGCTGGCGGAAGAAGCCTTCCACTCCAGCGACGTAGAGGCAGTGGCGCCTTTGTCATGGCCCAGCGCCTGTTCGGCAGCCAGTTCCGCGTCGGTCATGAAGTACTTGTCGGCCACCGGGCGCACCAGCAGGTTGCAGATGAAGCCCAGCACCAGCAGGCCGGCGAGGATATACAAGGTGATGTCATACGCTGCGGCACGTTCAACGCCGATG
The DNA here is from genome assembly GCF_049896685.1 of Pseudomonas sp. TWRC1-2. NCBI lineage: Bacteria > Pseudomonadati > Pseudomonadota > Gammaproteobacteria > Pseudomonadales > Pseudomonadaceae > Pseudomonas > Pseudomonas sp. TWRC1-2. The sequence goes on from NZ_JAFCUU010000005.1 coordinate 404,271, forward strand.
CTCAGCTGATACTCACGCAGGTAGTTGACCAGCACCGGGCCCAACACGCCCGCCGCCGCCCAAGCGGTCAACAGGCGACCGTGGATCGCGCCGACCATCTGGGTGCCGAACAGGTCGGCCAGGTAGGCCGGAACGGTGGCAAAACCGCCGCCGTACATCGACAGGATGATGCAGAACGCCGCCACGAACAGCGCCACGTTGCCCAGGTGCCCCAGGTTCGGGATCAGCGCGTAGAGGGCAAAGCCCAGGGCGAAGAACACGAAGTAGGTATTTTTACGGCCCAGGTAGTCGGAGAACGACGCCCAGAAGAACCGCCCACCGATGTTGAACAGGCTCAACAAGCCGGTGAAGCCTGCGGCGATGGCCGCGATGGACGCCAATTGCCCGGCATCCAGCTGGCCGAACGGCACATCAACACCCAGCAACTTGCCACCGAACACTTCCTGCAGCAGCGGCGACGCCATGCCGAGAATGCCGATACCGGCAGACACGTTCAGGCACAGCACCAGCCACACCAGGCGGAATTGCGGGGTTTTCCACGCCACGTTCACGTGAACGTGACGGTGGGTGATCATCGCATTGCTGGCTTTTTTCGCCGGCGCGGTCCAGCCCTCAGGCTTCCAGCCGGTTGGCGGAACGCGGTACGACAGCGCGCCGCCAATCATGAACACGAAGTAGATCACGGCCATGACCACGAAGCTCTGCCACACGCCCACGCTTGTTGGCGAAGCGAAGTGGCCCATCAGCGCTGCGGCCAAGGGTGCACCGACCATTGCGCCGCCGCCAAAGCCCATGATCGCCATGCCGGTGGCCATGCCGCGTTTGTCCGGGAACCACTTGATCAGGGTCGACACGGGCGAGATATAGCCCAGGCCCAGACCGATACCGCCGATCACGCCGGAGCCGATCCACATCAGCCAGATCTGGTGGGTATAGATGCCCAACGCCGAGATCAACAGACCGCCACACCAGCACAAGGCCGATACAACGCCGGCCTTACGTGGCCCGGCATGTTCCAGCCAGCCGCCCCAGATCGCTGCGGAGCAACCCAGGAAGATGAAGAACAGCGTGTAGATCCAGCCCAGCATGGAGATGGGCCAGTCGCACTGGGACGAGAAGACTTGCGTGATGAAGCTCATGTCCGGCGCGCAGGCGACCGGTGCCGTGATACCCAGCGCTTTGGACAGCGGCAGCCAAAACACCGAGAACCCGTAGGCCATGCCGATGCAGAGGTGGATGGCCAGGGCGGCCGGTGGAACCAGCCAGCGGTTGAACCCTGGCTTGGCGATAATGCGCTCCTTGGACAGGAACGCAGGCTGTGCGGCAGTACTACCAGCCGCAGTGCTTGTGCTCATTGGTGTTTCCCCCAGTTATTAGTATGTGTCCGTCAGGCGCTCTCTCCCTCGGCCTTGCACGCAGAGCGTTAGCCGTTGTTGTTGAGTAAAGCTCCTTTTAAGCGCGACGCTGTGTCGCAGACGACAGACGAACCCGCGCAGATTAGCACCAGTGGATGACAGAAAAACCAAACTGATATCACCTTTTTCACGCAACCTGCTCTGTTGGGCGGCAAAATCCGATTTTGCTGCGTCTAGATACAATGTAACGATGCATGAACTGACGCAGGCCGTCGGGCGTTATACTCTGCGGCTAAATTTTGAAATCGACATACAAGGACTCGCCCATGAAAGCGTTCGGCAAAATCCTGGGTCTGGTACTTCTCGGGCTGTTGCTGATCATTGTGGCCCTGGGCTTTGCCCTGACCCACCTCTTCGATCCCAACGATTACAAAGACGAGATCCGCCAGATTGCCCGCGACAAGGCCCACATCGAGCTGACGCTCAATGGCGACATCGGTTGGAGCCTGTTCCCCTGGCTGGGCCTGGAATTGCACGAAGCCAGCGTCGCGACCATGACCAACCCGACTCAGCCGTTTGCCGACCTGCAGATGCTCGGCCTGTCGGTGCGCGTGCTGCCGCTGCTGCGCCGTGAAGTGCAGATGAGCGATGTGCGTGTCGAAGGCCTGAACCTGCGCCTCAACCGCGACAAGCAAGGCCACGGCAACTGGGAGGACATCGGCAAGAACGTGACCGAGAAACCGGCCAATGCGCCGGTGCCTGCCCCCGCGGAAACGCCGGCCGAACCTGAACCGGAAAAACCGCCGAAACCGATCCGCCTGGACATCGACAGCCTGACCATCAACAACGCCCGCGTTGAATACAACGATGAGCAGACCGGCAAACAGTACAGCGCCGAAAGCATCCAGTTGAGCGCCGGTGCCGTGCACGAAGGCGCAAGCATTCCGCTCAAACTCACGGCATTCCTGGGCAGCAACCAGCCGCTGATGCGCGTCAAGACCGAGTTGAACGGCAACCTGCGCATCCAGCGTGCGCTCCAGCGCTATCAGTTCGAAGACATGAAGCTGAGCGGCGAAGCCACCGGCGAGCCACTGCAGGGCAAGACCGTAACGTTCTCCACCCAAGGCCAACTGCTGGTGGACTTGGCGGCCAACATTGCCGAATGGACCAACCTGAAACTCTCCGCCAACCAGCTGCGCGCCTTGGGCGAACTGAAGGTCAATGACCTGAACAAAACCCCACAGCTCAGCGGCGCCCTGTCCATTGCCCAGTTTGACCTGGCCAAGTTCCTCGACAGCGTTGGCCATCCGTTGCCGCCGATGGCGGCGGGCAGCCTCAGCAAAGTTGAACTGGTCAGCCGCCTCAAAGGCACGCCTACCAGCGTGGCACTGGAAGACTTGAACCTGAAACTCGACAGCAGCACCTTCACCGGCCGCATCGCTGTAGAGGATTTCGCCAAGCAATCCCTGCGCCTGCAACTCAAAGGCGATACTTTCAACGCCGACAACTACCTGCCGGCCAAGTCCGAAACCGCCAAAGGTGCAGCGGCCGCACGCCAGGCCGAAGTGCAGAACAGCGAGGCCGGCGCCATGGCCGCCGGTGGCACCACACCGCTGCCGGACGCACCGACCAAAGGCGCGTGGAGCACCGACAAGCTGTTGCCACTCACGCGCCTGCGCACGCTGGACGTGGACGCCGACCTGGCCTTCGGCCAACTGACCCTGAGCAAGCTGCCGATCCAGAACGCTGCACTCAAAGCCTCCGGCGTCGATGGCCAGCTCAAGCTTGAGACCCTCAGCGGCGGTCTCTACAACGGCACCTTCCAGGCCAACGGCACACTCGATGTGCGCCAGGACATCCCGGTGCTCGCGCTGCAAACCCACATCAAGCAAGTGCCGGTTGAGCGCATCCTGCAAGCTCAGGGGCAAAACCCGCCGGTAAAAGGCCAGATCACCCTCGACAGCAACCTCAACGGCCGTGGCAACAGCCAGAAGGCGCTGATCGACAGCCTTAACGGCACCGCCAGCTTTGTGATCAATAACGGCGCGCTGCTCAACGCCAACATTGAACAGCAGCTGTGCACCGGCATCGCATTGCTCAACCGCAAGACCTTGACCACCACGCCACAAGGCAAGGACACGCCGTTCCAGGAACTGCGCGGCAACCTGACCTTGCGCAACGGCGTGGCCAGCAACCCGGACCTGAAAGTGCGTATCCCGGGCCTGACGGTCAACGGCAACGGTGACATCGACCTGCGCGTGCTGGGCATGGATTATCGCGTCGGCATCATCGTTGAAGGCGATACACGCGACGTGCCGGACCCGGCCTGCCAGGTCGGCTCCAACTTCCGGGGGATTGAAGTGCCGCTGCGCTGCCGTGGCCCGCTGGAACTGGGCGCCAAAGCCTGCCGCCTGGACAAGGACGGCTTGACTCAGGTTGCGGTTAAAGCCGCCGGCAACAAACTCAGCGAGAAGCTCGAAGAGAAACTCGACAAGGTCAACCCGCAGTTGAAAGACGCCCTTAAAGGCCTGTTCAAACGATGAGAAACGAGCAGTTTTCACAGGCAGTGCTGGACTGGTACGACCGCCACGGTCGCCATGACCTGCCCTGGCAACAGGGCATTACGCCTTACCGGGTGTGGGTCTCGGAGATCATGCTGCAACAGACCCAGGTCAGCACCGTGCTCAATTACTTCGACCGGTTCATGGCTTCCCTGCCGACGGTCGAAGCCCTGGCCGCCGCGCCGGAAGACGAAGTGCTGCACCTGTGGACCGGCCTGGGTTACTACACCCGCGCACGCAACCTGCAGAAGACCGCCAAGATCGTCGTCGCCCAATACGGTGGCGAGTTTCCCAAGGACGTCGAAAAGCTCACTGAACTGCCCGGCATCGGGTTATCCACTGCGGGTGCGATCGCCAGCCTGAGCATGGGCCTGCGGGCGCCCATCCTCGACGGCAACGTCAAACGCGTATTGGCGCGCTTTACCGCGCAAGAGGGCTACCCCGGCGAGCCCAAGGTCGCCAAGCAGCTCTGGGCTACCGCAGAGCGCTTTACGCCGCACGATCGCGTCAACGCCTACACCCAGGCGATGATGGACATGGGCGCCACGCTCTGCACCCGCAGCAAACCCAGTTGCCTGCTGTGCCCGCTGGAAAAGGGCTGCGAGGCGCACATGCTCGGTCTGGAGACGCGCTACCCAATCCCCAAGCCGCGCAAAACCATCCCGCAAAAGCGCACGCTGATGCCGATGCTGGCCAACGCCGAGGGCGCGATTCTGCTTTATCGCCGCCCATCCACGGGCCTGTGGGGCGGTTTGTGGAGCTTGCCGGAGCTCGACGACCTCCAGGACCTGGAACACTTGGCCAACCAGCACGCGCTCGCGCTGGGCACGCCGCATGAACTGCCGGGGCTGATCCACACCTTCAGCCACTTCCAGCTGGCCATCGAACCCTGGCTGGTCCAGGTCGAGGAATCCGCCCATCACGTGGCCGAGGCCGACTGGCTCTGGTATAACCTCGCCACCCCGCCGCGCCTGGGCCTTGCCGCCCCAGTGAAAAAACTGCTGAAGCGCGCGGCCGACGTATTGAACGCAGGAGTTCCGTCATGACCCGCACCATCATGTGCCGCAAGTACCACGAAGAATTGCCTGCCCTGGAGCGCGCACCGTTCCCCGGCGCCAAAGGCCAGGACATCTTCGACAATGTCTCCGCCAAAGCCTGGGCTGACTGGCAAAAACACCAGACCCTGCTGATCAACGAAAAACGCCTGAACATGATGAACGCCGAAGACCGCAAATACCTGCAGGGCGAGATGGACAAGTTCTTTTCTGGCGAGGATTACGCCAAGGCCGACGGCTACGTGCCGCCTGCTCAATAATTGATCAAAAACCGGGGTCGGCACGTAAGCGACGGTAATAATTAAATATTTTTTGAAAACTTGCTTGACGACCCCCTGAAAAACCCGTTTAATGCGCCCCGTTGCCCAGATAGCTCAGTCGGTAGAGCAGGGGATTGAAAATCCCCGTGTCGGCGGTTCGATTCCGTCTCTGGGCACCACTAATTAGTTTCAGGTGGTGCAAACGTCATCTGAAACACACAAAAAACCCGCCAAGTGCGGGTTTTTTGTTGTCTGGAATTTATGCGTTCCACCCAGGGCGATCCACTATCGCCCCGAGCCCATGCAACGGCAGTAAGCCGCCCGCCTACTTCAGCAAAAACACCATCAGCGGATTATCGTTCAGCCGCCCTTCAAAGCTTGGCGCCTGCTGCTCCATCGACGTCCCTTTCAACAGCGCTGCCTCCTTGCGCGGCACAATCACCCAGGATGGCCGTGGCAACGTGGTTAATTGTTCAAGCTGATTATCAGCGACGAACAGCGGCTGCTCATCGTGATCCAGGTTCATCATGTAGCGCACCGCCCAGGTATCGCGCCCCAGATTGACGAACACCAAGGGGCCTGGATCGGACTCACGCAGCGCTTCAACCTGGCTGACAAACTTGCGCGTATCAAATTGCAGATCCTTGGCGGGGTCTATCACCACCACCAGCAGCAGCCACTGCGCCGCCAGTGCGACCACGCTAAGCCACACCAACCGCAATGGACGACGCCAGGCCATCAGCGCCGCCAGTTGCAACACCAGCAGCGCGCCAATCATCAGCGGTAACGAAACGTCCGGCCAGTAGCCGTGCTTTTGCCAGGCGTGCCGACACACAAACAGCACAACCACGCACAACGCCGGTAGCGCCGCGACAAGCCCTTCGTAGCAGCGGCGCACGCCGATCAGCCAATGTTGCGCCTGAAGCAGCCCATAGGCGGCGACAGCGGCGAACATCGGCACCATCGGCAAAATGTAATAAGCGCGCTTGAAGTGCGGCAGCGAAAGCCCAAGCAAAATCATCAAGCCACAGGCGCCAAGCCGTACCACTAGCTGAATATCCTCATTGACCCAGCGCTCAGACCAGCGATGACGCAGCGCAATCATCGTGGCCAGCGCCAGCGGCACCACCGGGAAGTAGCGGTACAAACTGAGCTTGAAGTAGAAGTAAAACGGCTCGCCACTCTCATCGAGTCGCCCGCTGACCTGCATCCTGAACACCTCATCGGCAAAGGCGTCGCCCCCGCTGAACCGCGCCAGCTTCATCAACACCCACCAGCAGGCAACCAAGAGCGCCAGCGCCACAAAACCGTGAATCAGCACCTGCTTGACGCGCTGCCCCGGCCGGCCGAGCGCCCAGTACACGCACACCACGCCACACACCTCGATCAACCCAAGCGGCCCACGAATCGCGAACGCCAGAATGAATAACGGGAACACGGCAAGCTGCCGCACCCGCGAACCCATGCGCTCGCCGCTGTGCAGCAGGTAGAAACTGCCCACACACAGCAACGCGATCATCAGGTCCAGGCACACCGAGCGCGACTTATCGAGCAATTGGGTGGTGAGCAGCGTCAGCAATACCGTCAGCCACGCCCAAGGTCGGCTCAATGGCGCCAGCAAGCGATAGATCAGCGCGATCATGCCCGCCGAGGCAAGCGCCGTCGGCAGGACATTCGCCAGGTGATTGGGCGCCCCGAACAAGCGGGCAAACACGAAGCTGAAAAAGGTCGCGGTCCCCGGGTAGTCCGGGTAAGGCTGACCGTAGGTAGTCGGAAAAAGACTCGCGCCATGGCGAAACATTTCTTGCAGAAACAGTGCCCAACGCCCGTCAAACCCTTGGGGTTGCTCATCCCAGATGCCCAAGGTGAACAGCAGTAAAGCGATCAGAAACAGGCCCAGGGACTCCAGGCGAAAACGGCTGCGGTGATCCATCGAATGTCCTTTCAGGTAGGCTGCGCCGACTCCATGGTGCCGACTCAGCTCCTGAATAGCGCCTGAACAAACCCAAACATTTATGGATTTATCGACCAGCGCGCCACACCAGTGCCGGAATCAGCCGGATGTAGACTAGCTCGCCCATCAGCTCAACGAGGGTTTGCAGAATCACCGCCGTTGCAGCCAGCCCGCGCACGTCTTCCGGCAAAGCCAGCGCAAGGGGCAAGACCACCAGAGAATTGCGGGTCGAGGCACTGAACGTGATCGCCCGCGCGGTCACAGCAGGCAACGCCAACAACCGTGCAGCCAACGCGCCCATCAACGGCGCCAGCAACAAGAAGCCCACGTACACCGGCATCAGCGGCAACAGCAAACCGATATCGCGCACCACCGAGGTGATCTGCGAGCTGATGACCACAAACAGCACCAGCGCCATCGCGGGCACCGGCAGCCAGGCCCAGGCGTCGCTCCACACATTGATCACGCTGGAGCGCCGCGCCAGGAATGTCGTCAGCACCGCCAGCATCATCGGCAGCACAATCAACAGCACAAACGCCTCCACGAACGGCTCTACCGCCACCACGACAGCGGATTGCGCGCCCAGCATGAAACCCAGGTACACCGGCAACAGCACCAGTTGCAGCAGCAACAGCACCGGCGTTGCCGCCAGCATCAGCCGCGAATCGCCTTTACCGATGTGGGTAAACACCACCACGTAGTCGATGCACGGCGTCAGCAGCACCAGCAATGCACCCACCAACAGCGCCGGGCGCCCCACCAGGCCACGGGTCAACACCCACACCAGCAAGGGCACCAGGATGAAATTGGCCAATAACAGCGCCGAGATAAAGCGCTTGTTGCCCAAACCCTGGCGCAGCTCCAGAAACGGGATTTGCAGGAACATCGCATACATCAGCACCGCGATGGCGGGCGTCACCAGCACGCCAAGACCGTGGGCTGACAGCGGCGCAAGCACGCCGAATGCCGCCGCCAGCAGGACGGCCACGAAGTAGAGGAGGATCTGATTGTGTTCGAGGGTGTCGCGGGTCATGGACTGACTTTGGCTGATGAACAGATCGCAAGCCTAAGCACTCAGGGGGGGCGAGGTCGAGCATCGCGATATTTGTTACGCCCCTGCCGCGCTAAATTTGTTAATTTCGGTTTCTTATAAAAGCGCGTGGCCCTACAGCCCACACCAAAAGCGCAAGGATCAAGCCGACCTATGAACCTGCCCACTCGACCAGCCCCGGAAGCATTCCGTGAGCCCGCCAACGACGGCTACCCCATCGGCGGCTTCACCTGGCGCCATATCAGAACCGACCCGACACGCCCGGTTGTCATCATCAACGCCGCCACCTCCGTACGCTGCCGCCACTACTCACGCTTCGCCGACTACCTGTTCGCCAATGGCTTGGACGTCATCACGTACGACTACCGAGGCATAGGCGAGTCCCGCAGTGGCTCGCTGCGCGGCTTCAAGGCGTCGTGGTCGGATTGGGGCGTGCTGGATTTCGAGGCGATGCTGCAGCGCGCGCAACGGGAGTTTCCAGGGCAGCCGATTGAGGTGGTCGGTCACAGCTTTGGAGGCTGTGCGGCGGGGCTTGGCGCCTCCGGCGCGGTGATCCGACGCATCGTCACAGTCGGCGCGCAGTTTGCGTACTGGCGCGACTATGAGGCCAGCGGGCGCTGGCGCATGTTTGCCAAGTGGCATGTCGTGATGCCGCTGGTGACCGCGCTGTATGGCTACTTCCCCGGCAAACGCCTGGGCTGGCTGGAAGACACACCGGCCGGCGTGGTGCACGACTGGGGCACGCCAACCCACCGGTACGAGACGCGCCCCAGCGGGCGCGCACTGAATGAGCTGCCATTTGCCCGCGTGAAGGCACAATTGCTGGCGATCAGCATCACCGACGACCCGTTTGGCACGGTGGCGGCAATTGAGCGGCTACTGGGCTATTTCGAACACAGCGAGCGCACGCATCTGCGCATAGCCCCTGAAGATATTGGCGAAAACGCCGTCGGGCATTTCGCCTTTTTCCGCAGTGAATATCAGGACCGGCTGTGGCCGATTGCACTGGCGTGGCTGCAACGCGGTGAGTTGATGCAAGGCGCTCCCGGTCAGCGCGTTTAGAATCCCTTGGGATTTACCCCCAACCTGCGCTTCAATACCCACCCAGACCCAGTACCCAAGGACGTTGAGCCCATGGCCTCGCCGAACAAGCAGCAAAAACGTGCCCACCGGGCAAAGGCCAAGGCCAAGCAAAACCGTACCCAACGCAGCGTTGCGACCAAGCCGGATGCGTTCGCCGGCGATGACAGCCGCATTGACCTTGAGTCGGTAGATTTGACCGAGTTGTTTATGGAGATGCGCACCGCGGGCGAAACCAGCCAGCAGGCACTGTGTGCAGCATTCCTGGCGCACCCGTTGCTGGCGCTGGTGCTGGAGCAGGAAGGCGAAGAAGAGGCCACTGACTTCATTCTCGCGGCACTGATCGAGTACCGGCAGTGGGCGACGGACAGTGATGATGAAGCGGCAGCGCTGGCGTGGATCGAATCGCCGCAGTTTCAGGCCGATTACGTGGCGGCCTCCCAAGCGCTCGCCAACTCAGCAGACTGACGCAACACCAAATGTGGGAGCGGGCTTGCCCGCGAAAGCGGTGGATCAGTCGCCAGATGTGCTGGCTGATCTACCGTAATCGCAGGCAAGCCCGCTCCCACATTTGAATTGCGGTGCATTGCGCAGCGCATTTCATTACATCAATTGAGTACGGCAGCGCCTACCTTCTGCGCCTTGCGACGGCTCGCCACAAACAACCCTGCCAGCACCACCAGCAAGCTCAAAATCCCGGTCGCAATAATCTCGACCCGGTGCGCTTCCTGGAACAGCATGATGGTCAGCGTACCGACGATGAACACCATTACCGCGTAGGTCAGGCCAGGGAACAGCCACATCTTGAACACAATCTTCTCGCCCGCAGCCGTGCGCTTCTGGCGCATGCGCAGTTGCGACACCGCGATCACCAGGTACACCAGCAACGCGATGGCGCCGGAGCTTGCCAACAGGAACTCGAACACCGCCGCCGGAGCGACGTAGTTGGCGAACACTGCCAGGAACGCCGCGCCAGTGGACAACAGCACCGCGCAGTAAGGCGTGCCGCTTTTGTTGGTGCGCTTGGACATCGCCGGTGCATCACCGCGACGACCCAGGGAGAACAGCATGCGCGAGGCGGTGTACAACGCCGAATTCAGGCAGCTGGTCACGGCAACCAATACCACCAGGTCGACGATCAGCTTGGCGTTCGGAATGCCCATGCGTTCCAGCACAGTCTGGTAGGAACCTACGGCCGCCAGGGTCGGATCGTTCCATGGCACCAGCGACACAACAATGAAGATCGACAGCAGGTAGAACAAACCAATCCGCCAGATCACCGAGTTGGTGGCCTTGGTGATTTGCTGGCCAGGGTTCTTCGATTCGGCCGCAGCGATGGTGACAATCTCGGTGCCCATGAACGAGAACATGGTGGTCAGGATGGCCGCCAATACCGCGCCCATGCCATTAGGCATAAAGCCCTGGGTGTCGAACAGGTGGGACACGCCGCTGACCTGACTGGTCGGCAGGAAGCCGAAAATCGCCGCCAGGCCGAGGATCACAAAGCCCACAATCGCCACGACTTTGATCAACGCAAACCAGAACTCGAATTCACCGTAGTTTTTCACGCTGAACAGGTTGGTTGCCGTGAGCAGCAACGTGATGATCAGGGTAAATGCCCAGATCGCCACATCGGGGAACCATGCATTAAGGATGGTCGCAGCAGCGTTGGCTTCCAACGGAATCACCAGCACCCAGAACCACCAGTACAACCAGCCAATGGTGAAACCGGCCCAATGGCCAATCGCGCGGTCGGCGTAGGTGGAGAACGAACCGGTATCCGGTGAGGCTACCGCCATCTCGGCAAGCATGCGCATCACCAATACCACCAACGTACCCGCAGCGGCGTAAGCCAGCAGTACGGCCGGGCCGGCGGCAGCAATCGCGTGGCCGGAGCCAACAAACAAACCGGCACCAATGACGCCGGCAATCGACAGCATGGTGACGTGACGCGGTTTGAGCCCCTGTTCGAGGTCATTGGAGCTTTGCGTACTACTCATTGACACACCTTTACGAGGAATTGCGAAAACGGTCCGCCCGGCCTGCGATCTTTCTCGTGAAAAGAAACCAACGGGGCGTTCTTTATTTTTTACGCAAGATTTGCGCCAAAATGTTACAGAGCCACGATTGACGCGGGCTGTAGGACAATTCAACGTGCGCCGCAAGTCATTGAGAACAATGGCATTCCGCTATAGCGTTACCGTGCGACCCACAATCCAGACGGTCATGCGCACCAAAAACACACACAAAAAGTGCGTGACGCCCCACAAAAGGGCTGATGTGGACCGTTTGCCCGGTTAACCCTTCCAACACCCGGCCAAAGCTGGCACCATCGCGCCCTTTTTTACGCAAAGCCTGTGGATTTCTCGGGTTCAAACGTCTGTAGGTTGTTGATGGCGCGACACGCTGCTGCGCCGATGCGACACCCTGCCGCAGGCCACCCGTTAACCGTCCGCAGCGCTGTTGGCTGCCATCCGAACGCTATGCTAGCTTGGCGCCTCGCCAGGAAGGCGGCCCAACAGCAGGAATGCAATGAACACAATGAGGACCGCACATGGCCGAGGCCGCGCCCGCGCTTGAAATCCGCAACTTGCATAAACGCTATGGTGAGCTTGAGGTACTTAAAGGTATCTCGCTGACCGCCCGCGACGGCGACGTGATCTCGATCCTGGGTTCCTCCGGTTCCGGCAAGTCCACCTTCCTGCGCTGCATCAACCTGCTGGAAAACCCGCACCAGGGACAGATCCTGGTCGCCGGCGAAGAACTCAAGCTCAAGGCCGCGAAAAACGGCGAGCTGATGGCCGCCGACGGCAAACAGATCAACCGCCTGCGCAGCGAAATCGGTTTTGTGTTTCAAAACTTTAATCTGTGGCCGCACATGAGCATCCTCGACAACATCATCGAGGCGCCCCGCCGTGTGCTCGGCCAAAGCAAAGCCGAAGCCACGGAAGTGGCCGAAGCCTTGCTGGCCAAGGTCGGCATCGCCGACAAGCGCCACGCCTACCCTGCGCAACTGTCCGGTGGCCAGCAGCAACGGGCGGCCATTGCACGCACCCTGGCCATGCAGCCCAAGGTCATCCTGTTCGACGAGCCGACATCGGCGCTTGACCCGGAAATGGTCCAGGAAGTACTTAATGTGATCCGCGCGCTGGCCGAAGAAGGCCGCACCATGCTGTTGGTCACCCATGAAATGGGCTTTGCCCGTCAGGTGTCCAGTGAAGTGGTGTTCCTGCACCAGGGCCTGGTCGAAGAGCAAGGATCGCCACAGCAGGTATTTGAAAACCCGCTTTCGGCGCGCTGCAAACAATTCATGTCCAGCAACCGCTAACGGAGCAACATGCATGCAGAACTATAAAAAATTCCTTCTGGCCGCGGCCGTTTCGATGGCGTTCAGCGCCACGGCCATGGCAGAAACCTTGAAGATGGGGATCGAAGCGGCCTACCCGCCCTTCAACAATAAAGACGCCAGCGGCAACGTCGTCGGCTTCGACAAAGACATCGGCGACGCCCTGTGCGCGAAGATGAAAGTCGAGAAGTGCGAAGTGTATGTGTCCGACTGGGACGGCATCATCCCGGCCCTGAACGCCAAGAAGTTCGACTTCCTGGTGTCCTCGCTGTCGATCACCGATGAGCGCAAGCAGGCCGTCGACTTCACCGACCCGTACTACTCCAACAAGCTGCAATTCATCGCGCCTAAAGCGACTGCGGACTTCAAGACCGACGCGGCCTACCTGAAGGGCAAGGTCATCGGTGCACAGCGCGCGACGCTGGCCGGTACTTACCTGGAAGACAAGCTGCCGGACACCGAGGCCAAGCTTTATGACACCCAGGAAAACGCCTACCTCGACCTGACGTCCGGCCGCCTGGACGGCATCCTCGCCGACAAATACGTGCAGTACGAATGGCTCAAGAGCAAAGACGGTTCGGCCTATGAATTCAAGGGCGACCCCATTGTAGAAAGCGACAAGATCGGTATCGCTGTACGCAAGGGCGACCCGTTGCGCGAGCGCCTGAACAAGGCTTTGGCAGAGATCAAGGCAGACGGCACCTACAAAAAGATCAACGACAAGTACTTCCCGTTCAGCATCGAATGATCTGAACGGCCTGCCCGACGCGCTGCTTGAGCGCGTCGGCTTTTAGCAATGCCTGCCGCGATATGAAAACACCATGAATTTCGATCTCTACGGATTCGGCCCGGCGCTCGCCGCCGGCGCGCTGATGACCGTCAAACTGGCGCTCACGGCTTTATGCCTGGGGCTGGTGCTGGGCCTGGCCGGGGCCTTGGCCAAGACATCGCCCTACAAGCCGTTGCAATGGCTTGGCGGCGTTTACTCGACCATCGTTCGCGGCGTGCCGGAACTGTTGTGGGTGTTGCTGATTTATTTCGGCACGATCAACGCGATGCGCAGCCTGGGTGAAATGCTCGATATTCCCGACCTGTCGCTCAGCGCTTTCGCGGCCGGCGTGATCGCCTTGGGCCTGTGTTTCGGGGCCTACGCCACCGAGGTGTTACGTGGCGCGATCATCGCTATTCCCAAGGGCCATCGCGAAGCCGGCGTGGCATTGGGCCTGTCGAAGTTTCGCATCTTCACCCGCCTGATCATGCCGCAGATGTGGCGCATCGCCCTGCCGGGCCTGGGCAATTTGTTCCTGATCCTGATGAAAGACACCGCGCTGGTCACGGTTATCGGCCTGGAAGAAATCATGCGCCACGCCCAGATCGCGGTCACCGTCACCAAACAGCCGTTCACCTTCTATCTGGTCGCCGCGTTCATTTATCTGGGCCTGACGTCGCTGTCGATGGTCGCTATGCACGTGCTGGAAAAACGCGCCGCCCGCGGCTTCGTGAGGACGACGTAATGGAATGGGAAGTCATCTATAAGTGGCTGCCGAAGTTTATCCAGGGCGCCATTCTGACCCTGGAACTGGTTGGCATTGCCGTGATTCTCGGGCTGATCCTGGCGATCCCGCTGGGCATCGCTCGCTCATCCAAGCGCTGGTATGTGCGCTCGCTGCCCTACGCGTATATCTTCTTTTTTCGCGGCACCCCGTTGCTGGTGCAGTTGTTCCTGGTCTATTACGGCCTGGCCCAATTCGACGCCGTGCGCGCAAGCTTCATGTGGACGTATCTGCGCGACCCTTTCTGGTGTGCCACGGCCACCATGACCCTGCACACGGCGGCTTATATCGCCGAAATCCTGCGCGGCGCCATCCAGGCTATCCCGCCGGGCGAAATCGAAGCAGCTCGCGCGCTGGGCATGTCCAAGCCGAAAACGCTGTTCTATATCATCCTGCCGCGTGCGGCCCGTATCGGCCTGCCGGCCTACAGCAACGAAGTCATTTTGATGCTCAAGGCCAGCTCGCTCGCGAGCACGGTGACCTTGCTGGAACTGACCGGCATGGCCAGGACCATCATTGCGCGCAACTACCTGACAGTTGAGATGTTCTTCACCGCCGGCGTGTTCTACCTGCTGATTTCCTACATCCTGGTACGCGGCTTCAAACTGCTCGAACGCTGGTTGCGCGTCGATGCTTGCCAGGGACGTTGAGGCGCGCTTCGCGGCGCTGGATGCGTTCCTGATCGAGCACCAAGGGCTGTGGCGACCACGGCCCTTTACGCACCTGCAATTACCCTGGGAACGCGAGTATCCCGAGCTTGGCCAGTGGTTACGCCAGCGCACTTTGGCCGATGCCGAAAGCTGTCACAACTGGCCTCACGCCCTGCCGGCGCCCGCGCCTTTTCCACAGCTGGCCGAACAGGCGCTGCAGCTCAGTGCTGTGGACAGGTTACCGACACAGGCGCTAGGGCCGGCGCGTCATCGACTGAATGTCGACGTACCGGGTCGCAAGTGGCAACAGATCGAAGCCTTCGGCGCCGCACTCAATTTCACCCACACGCCCGGCCATTGGCTGGACTGGTGCGCCGGCAAAGGCCATCTTGGCCGCCGCCTGCTGCAACCCGGCCAGCAGTTGACATGCCTGGAATACGACCCGGCGCTGATCGCCTCCGGCCAGGCATTAAGCGATCACCACCACTTGCCCGTCACTCATCGCCTGCAAGACGTAATGGCCCAGGTAGCACTCAGCCCCGAACACACACCCGTCGCCCTGCATGCCTGCGGCGACCTGCACGTGCGCCTGCTGCAACTGGCCAGCGCGGCCGGTTGCAAGCAACTGGCACTGGCGCCCTGCTGTTACAACCGCATCAACGCCGACAGCTATCAAGCCGTATCCGGCACCGCACGCGCGTCGCAATTGCGGCTGTCGATTGATGACCTGGGCCTGCCGTTGAGCGAAACCGTGACTGCCGGCAACCGCGTACGCCAGCAACGGGATATCTCCATGGCCCGACGCTTGGGCTTCGATCAGTTACAGCGGCAATTGCGTGGCAGCGACGACTATTTGCCCACGCCTTCCCTGCCCACCCGCTGGCTGGATCAACCTTTCGCAGACTATTGCCAAGCGCTGGCGAGCCTCAAGGGCTTATCCACAGGTGAACAGGATTGGCAGGCGCTGGAAGCGCAGGGCTGGCGCCGGCTGGCCGAGGTCAGAAACCTGGAGCTGGTACGTGGGTTGTTTCGGCGCCCATTGGAAATGTGGCTGGTGCTGGACCGGGCACTTTTTCTGATCGAACAGGGCTACAACGTTGAGATAGGCAGCTTCTGCGACGCCACGCTGACCCCGCGCAATTTGATGGTGGTGGCTGAGCGCGATTAAGGGGCAAATTTCCTACACGCGCCCTGTGGATAAGTCTGTTGATGAATTCTTTACGAGCGCTGTAACTATCAGCGCTACAGGCCAAAAGCCAAGCTGGTCATTTTTTGTTCACATTATAAAGTGCACGCAAAACAGGCAGTTGCAGCGTGTTGAGAACGGCTCCACAAAATGGCTGTTTCGTGACACGCACGACCAACCGATTGTGCATAAGCATCTGGCGTAACGCGTATAAACCACGCTTAAGCCGTTCTTTTGGGCGCCTTCAACAGCTGGCAAATTTCGTTGATATCGTCGCTGGCCAGGTGTTTCGCAACGTTATCCAACGGGTCGGCAGCAAACGCCAGCGCCTCGTTGATCGCCATGTCACGGTGAACCTCCAGCGGAGCCTTGCCGAGGTGCTGTTTGAAAGCCTCAACCATGTCCAGGCTGAAAGCATTGCTCTCATCCACCTGATTGACCACCACATGCACGGCAGGCGGGCGTTCACCGGCAAGGTGCGGCGCAAGCAATACATCCAAGTGATCGAGCGTGCCAAGGCACGCGGCATCCGCCTGCACAATCACCAACACCACGTCGGCAACGTTCAGCGCTTGATGAAAGTAGACGTTGTTGCCAGCTGGCGTATCGATGATCACCGTTTGCCGCTCGCTCAGGCCCAGCGATAGGAGACGTTGAGCCAGCCAGGTCGGCTCGTGTTTGAGCCAGCGCTCGAGATTTTCCTGCTGCTGAACATCGATATCGCCAAAGGTAAGCACTTGGCAACCGGCGAAACCGAGCTGTTGCAACGGGCTCCACTGCCCATGCTCCAGGCTGGTGCGGCCGATACCGGGAAGCGCCGCACTGACGCCAAAGTGATGGTGCAAGGCGTTCTGCGGGTCCAGGTCCAGCGCCACTACTGATTCGCCATGACGCTGCAGGCCGCTGCTCAGGGCTGTGGCCAAGGTGCTTCGGCCGACACCCCCATTCATCGACACCAGCGCGACGATTTTCGGGCGCAGTGCTGCCAGATCAACGGCGTGAGCGTGTGCGTGGGGGGATGGGTCAGCAGGCACGCTGCCGAAAAAGTGCATGCGCGCATTGATGCCTTGGGCATCGTGGGTGACGTTTTTGCCGAACAACGTCAAAAGCTCTTCACTCAGGCTCATGGCCTACTCCTCACGACGCATCGTAAAGACGTGAAGTTCGGCAAGCAGGCACTTACCGCAGGTCTTATTATTGGCGTCTTAGTGACGCATTCTGTGACAGGTGTGGCGAAGTGTCATTATTTTGATGTTTTGACTGGGTGTTTTTTAGACAAACGGTAAATAGTCAAATAAATGGCCGTTCGCCTTTAGCGCATTCTCGCGCTCAACGCCCGACACAGCGCATTCACGTCTTGGCATCCGGCGCTATCAAGCACGGGGTCGAGCGGGTCTCGCCCGTAAGCCTGCGCCTCGCTGAACGAGGGATCGCGTTGAACCGTGCCCAACACGGCATCACCCAGGCGCAATTTGAAAACGCCCGCCATGTCCTGGCTGAACGCGTGACCGCCGTCCACCTGATTGATCACGTAAAACCGTTGAGGCGGCGATTCACTTGCAAGGTAGGGCGCGAGTACTTCGTCCATCTTGGCCAATCGGCGAAACGAAGCCGCGTCCGGCTGAACCACCACCAGCACCGCATCCGCCACCGACATTGCCTGGCCGAGATACACCGTGTTGCCCGCAGGGACGTCGATGACCACCGTGTCCTGGCAATTGAGCCCGAGGCCGGCCAAACGCTTGCCGAGAAATTCGAGATCCTGCCCCAGCCAACGATTCAGGCTTTGTTGCTGCACGGCGTCGGTTTCACCAAAGCTGACCAGCCGGCACCCGGCAAACCCTCTTTTGGGCAAGGCTTGCCAGGTTTGATTGAGCAAGCTGGTCGCCCCAAGGCCAGGCAGATCAAACCCCGGGCACAAGTGATGACGCAGCGCGTCTTGCGGGTCCAGGTCCAGCGCCAGCGCTGGATGCCCCTGACGCTGCAAACCGCTGGCAAGCGCGGCGGCCAACGTGCTGCGCCCCACGCCGCCGGTAGCAGAAACCACAACCACCACCTTGGGCGCCGAGGCGTGCGAATACACCTCGCCGCCCGGGCTTTCTACTACTTGGGGTGGGGGAACAGAAGCGGCCTTCCCTTGGTTCAAATGATCCAGCAAACGCTGTAAAGGCTCGGCCACCGAGGGCTCGCGCAAAGAGGGTTCAGCCAGCGCGGTGTAAAGTTTTGAAATGTGATCTGCACGCCCCACTGACTGCTCCTCCCGTTCTAATCGCCGATCAATTAAGGCGCGCATTGTGTGATATCACACTGATGGTGTCAGTATTTTGGTGTTTGTAACAAATTTTTTTCAGATGAGCGGCATGGCGCCATTTTTATGGCTTTAAGCCAATATCTACATATTTCTTTTTAAATCAAATAACTAAAAATTATTTGTGTGTTTTTTGATCATTTTTTATTTCATGTCAAACGCTCTCAAACCTCTTTCGTATCAGCGAGTACATAAACGTCAGGCCAACACATAACGAGACAAAACCAAAGCTGCGAGACACAGCCCAGATACCTGCAAGGCATTCAATGACCTCAGCCCACCATTGACGCCCCAGAGGACAGCACCATGACCCCGCACAACTGGAAACACTGCGTCGCCTTAGGCCTGCTTGCCTTGACCTTCGGCGCCCATGCCGACGCAAGCCAAAAGCCGGACATCCAGCGCGTACTGTCAACCACCGAAGACGCCCGCTCAGGCTGCGCCGTAGTGAATGCACAAATGAACTACCTGGATTCGAAAGGCCGGACACAGGTGTTGGAGTACATGAAATTTACCGACACTTGCGGGGACGGAAATTGAGGCTGATTCGAGGCCCCGCAGACGACGAAAAAGCAGTGATCACAAAAAAACCTTCGCCTCTGCAAAAATAGTCAGAATTCAGGGGTTTACAGATGCTTGCCAATCGCTATAATCGTCGCCCTAACACGCCGGTATAGCTCAGTTGGTAGAGCAACTGACTTGTAATCAGTAGGTCCCGGGTTCGACTCCTGGTGCCGGCACCATATAAGACGAAGCCCTCACAGCAATGTGAGGGCTTTGTTGTTTCTGGCGTAAGCATCAGCGCCCTCGCTACACACAGCTGGCCACATCGACTGTGATGTCGTTCGTCTCTGCGCTCATTTGCGCCCTTGGCTGAGGCCTCATCCCCTATCAATAGCTTTTGGTCCGGCTGAAAATTGAGTTTGGCTGCTACGTGCTGCTCGCGTTGGCGCTACTGGTATTGCGCAGGGCAACCGTGCCGCTGATCATCGCACTTGCCTTTTGCATAACCACCTACCTATGCAGCACGTCAGCACACCCGATGGCGCCGAAGCTACTGGTGTACTCAACCGTTGGGATTGCATTCTTCGTAGGGTCTTCGCTGTATTTCTATCGAGCTGCATTCAGCAGCGCGAAAGCGAAACTATTGATCGGCATTCTGTCGGCAGCACTTATTCTGGTCTCCCTGAACACACCGTTGGTTATGGTGCTTGCAAGTATCGGGGTAAGTCTTCTGGTGCTGTCACTTGGGACGTTGTGCAAAGACCGAATCATTAAATCTCGATTCGATATTTCATATGGGATGTATCTCTACGCCTTCCCCGTGCAGCAACTCATGATCAATACGACGGCACTGAGCTTCTACGCTTCAATGCTGGCAACTGCGGCAGTTGTGATCGTGCTGGCCACCTTGTCGTGGCTGTTTATCGAGAAACCTGCACTGAACTATGTGCATCGAAAGTCCCGACACCAGGAAAGCGCTGCAACAATGGCGTAGAGCAGTTTCATGCCGTGATGAACCTCGCGGCGTGTTGCCTGGCGGTCTCGACACGGCCGACACTCGGCCGCGAACTCAGCGACAGAGCCTGAGAGCCCGATTTTGAGGCAGGCGCGAAAAGCGCCACGCAGTCGTTAAGTCAACGAACGTGATAGCTCTCACTCGATAGGGGAGTCTCACCAATAACTGCAACAAATCCGCCCGTATTAACCTCCCCAGGCGTCACCCCTTGGTGATGGTAAAGGCGGTGAAGGTGTTGGAGTCGCCCTGCCATGCTGGGCAATAGGATGTGAATGTGGTGGCCGGGGCGCTATCGCGGGTGATGCGCAGGCTGACAAAGGGCATGGCAGTGGCTCCGTTAGCCGGCCGTCGAGGTGATGGGCGGGCAAGTGGGGCTAATTTAGGCGTGCGCCTGATAGGGATAAAGGTGGGCTGGAGTACTTCATTAGTGATGCGGTGTAACAGATGCATGAGGTAATACCTTCATGTATCTCGCCTGACGCTTTTTTCGGTATAACCGACACCTCTGCGTCGTGAACGGACTCCCATGAACGCCCTGAAACTGATCTGCCTGCTCGTCATTTTCCCGCTATTGCTCGCCGCCCTCGGTGGCTGGGAGCGCGAGCGCGCTGCCGAGGCAACCACGGACATCATCGTTTACAGCGCCAAGGTGAACGCTGCCAAACAGCAGTTGCAGGCGCTGGCGGCGCGAAATCCAGCGGCGCTGGTCGACCTGGGCAAAGAGAAAATCAGCGTGCAACTGGCGCTCTCACGCCTGGATAACGTTGAAGCCGAGCTGCCGACTGCTCATCGCGTAAACCGCGCCCTGCGCGAACTGGCACCGTGGGTGATCGGCCTGGGGTTGCTCGCGGCGTGCATCGGCCTGGCCGCGCTGGCCGGCACCCAGTGGGCAGGGCAACGCGCGCAGCAGTCGCGGGAGAAATTGCTGCAGGTGTTCTCCCTGGGCAGCCGGCTGTTGCCCTACGGGCTGGTGTGCCATGTGGTGGCAATGGCCGCGACGTTGGCGTTGGTGCTGATTTATGAAGGCCTGGCGATGTGGCATGTGGGACGCCTGGGCAGCGGCGAAGTCAAGTTGATGGCAACACTGGGTGTGTTGGCCGCCTTCAGTGTGTATTCAATCTGGTCGCTGCTTAAACAACTGCGCAACATGCTGGGGATGTTCAAGCCCGAACCGTTGCAGATGTTCGGGCAGGTCGTTACACCGCAGCAGGCACCTGGATTATGGCGCCACGTACGCGAACTGGCCGGCCAACTGGGTGCATTGGCGCCGGATCATATTGTGGTGAGCCTGGCCCAAGGCTTTTACGTGACCTCCAGCGAAGCCAGTGTAATGCCCGCCGAAACGCGATTGAGCGGGCGCACCCTGCATGTGCCGTTGCTGCACCTGGGCCTGCTGAACCGCGAAGAAATCGGCGCGGTGATCGGCCACGAGCTGGCGCACTTTGTGGGCGAAGACACCGAGTACAGCCTGCATTTTCTGCCGATCTACGACGGCGTCGACCGCAGCCTGCGGGCACTGCTGGAAACCATGCAGGCCAGCGACCTGATCCAGGGTTGGCTCATGCGCCCTTCGTTCATGTTCGGGCTGTTTTTCATGCAGCGGTTCGATCACGCAGTGAATCACTGGAGCCGAGAACGCGAGTTACTGGCGGACGCTGCCGGCGCCCGGTTAGTGGGCAATGCAGCGGCGGCCTCGGCGTTGTTGCGAATCTCGGTACTGCATGCCCACATCGAGCAGGCTTTGCTGATGCTCTGTGACACGGCCACAGAGGATGACTTGCCCGGCGCGGTGCTGACCGCATTGCGCGACACACCCTTGCAGCTGCCGCCCGAAGCGCTGGACATTCATCAACCGCACCCGACCGACTCTCACCCATCAAATGGCGAACGCTTGCAAGCCTTACAAGTGCACGTGGAAGACGCCGTGCACCGCGCCACGCGTGCGGTGGATGTAGACGCTGCGAATGCGCAGATCGATGCGTGTTTCAGCGCGCCGCTTAGCGTGCGAGTACAACTTTCCCGCGATCTGAATGCGCTGGCAGAGGCCGAAAACACTGAGCAAACCGAGCTGTTGGAAAGCATGGTCACGTCCACCACAGGCGAATGCTCGCTGCATGAAGGCGGCCGGTGGCGCGGCACGCTGATGGCGGTGTTGGCAGTGCCGTTTGTGTTGCTGGGGTTGGCCATCATGAGTCGGCCCTGGCTTTCCCCGGAAAAATTTAAAGGCACCCCGCTGTCGGCCGTGGGCGCCGGCGCGGCGATCGGCAGCATCGCGCTGATCTTTTTATGGATGGGCATCCGCCGCTTCAAGCGCGCACCGCAAACCGCGCTGCGTCTGACGCCGGAGCATTTTGTGTTCGCCAACCTGACGCACCCCTTGCCCATCGAACACATCGCCGATGTCAGCCTGCAATTTTCCCAAGGCGTGTGGGTCACGGTAGAACTGACGCCCGAAGCGCCATTACCCGAGCGACGTAAAACCGCGTTCGGCGTACCCGGAGCAAGGGTTAACAAGAAGAAACGCCAAGTGCTGCTGCAGATGGCGCAACTGTGCATCGATAACCAGAAAATCGAGCCCTACGAAGGGTTGGCAATGATGCTCAACTACCTGAATGCCTCCCTCGCCCGCAAAATTTTGCACAGCCGCCAAGACTGAAGTGCAGGCATAAAAAAACCCCGAACCAGTCGGGGTTTTTTATCGCCTGAAATCAGGCGCGACGCCAAATCAATTAGAAAACGTTGATCGGGTAGTCGGCGAACAGACGGATTTCGTTACCGCCTACGTTGTAGTTGCTGGCGTTGCTGGAGACGCGCAACCAGGACGCACGAGCGCGCAGGCTCAGGTCTTTGGCTGGGCCGCTTTGAACGACGTATTTGAACTGGTTGAAGATTTCACGCTCGGTGCCACTGCCGCGGTTGGAACCGTCGTCAATGTTGGTGCCGCGCACGTAAGCAATGTTGTAGGTCAGGCCAGGCACGCCGAAGGCGCTGAAGTCCAGGCCGTAGCCTGCTTGCCAGGAGCGCTCGTCCTTACCGTTGAAGTCGGACCAGTAGGAGTTGGCCAGCAAGATGGTGTTACCGCCATCGCCGATGCCGCCAGCGTTGCGGTAGCCGCCGTACAGATAACCGGTGTCGCCGGTGCTGCGCTGGTGAGCAACGGTGAAGCTGTGCGGGCCAACCGCCCAGGTCGCGCCCAGGCTCCAGATTTTGTTGTCGCGAGCGTCGGCGTCACCTTGGTTTTCCAGGGCGAAGCTCTTGTCCAGCTTGGTTTTGTAGCCGTTGAAGTCAAAGGTCAACGATTGCTTCTCTGGCAGGGCCAGTACGTAGTTGACGTTGACGTATTGCTTCTTCAGCACGTCTTGCATGTCGGAGGCGTACAGCGCGGCCGACAGGCTTTCGGTGAATTTGTAGCTACCACCGATGTAATCAATGCTTTTCAGGCGACCGCTGTCGGTGCCTTCGGCGCTCTTGCGCGCTTCCTTGGTGAAGTGACCAGCGTCCAGTTGCAGGCCGGCGATCTCTTTGGAAACGATCGAGGTACCCGTGTAGGTTTCCGACAACAGGCGGGAGTTGTCGTACTGCAGAACAGGGACTGCCGGGAACTGATCACCATACTTCAGCACAGTGTTGGAAACCCGGAATTTGACGGCTGCGCCGCCCTTGGCCAAATCGTCGGCCGGTGCGCCGTTGCGAGTGGTGCCATCCGCGCGCGTGGTGGCTGCGCCTTCTTTAAAGAAGTCGATACCGCCCGCGCCAGCGCGGCCTCGGCCACCATCCAGGCGAATGGCGTATTGGCCGATCACGTCCACACCCACACCGACGGTGCCTTGGGTGAAGCCGGATTCGAACTTACCGATGAAGCCCTGGCCCCACTCGGCTTTGTCTTGCTTGCCGTTTTTGTAGTCACGGCTGATGTAGGCGTTACGTGCTGCGATGTTCAGGTGGCTGTCGTCAACAAAACCCTTGGATTGCTCCTGGTCGTTTGCCATTGCCTGAGTAGCGCTCAAAATCCCCAGAGCGATCAGACCCATCCGTTGCTTCAACATTTCTTATATTCCTTATTACTGGTTGAGTACGCGCTGTGACACCAGGCTCCGTGTCGCTTTTCTGGTGTCGACTTTTTCCGGAAAAAACAAAGCCCGCGGACGACTGATCTGCCGCGGGCCTTTTTTTATTGGATAAGTCATGGCGGTTAGCCACAGGCGTTGGGCGCAATCCTATGCGCGCGTTGAACTATGTGTCAATTTCGTGAATCGTCTGTATTTAGGCGAAATAATTCTAAGCAACGGCCTACAGCGCCTGCATGAAAGACAGAAAATCACTCAGAATCGCAAAAAAAACACATTGAGTAACACTTTCCAAAGCCTACATTTTTGGGAATGCATAACGCGCGCAAATGCAAAGCATTACCATTAACGCGCACATTCCTTCCCGAACTTTTTGGATAGATTCCTTCATGCCTGTCTCTCGCCTGACGCCCATCACCCTTGGGCTTTCTGCTCTGCTGTCTGCTGGTTTTGCCTGCGCCGCCACGATTTTGCCGGAAACCTCGATCAGCACCGAAGTTGACGAAGACGACCCACGCGTCAAAGAGACCCACACCGCCACCCGCACTGCCACATCGGTGCGTTATGTGCCGCAGGCCATCGATTCGGTAAAAACCGAAACCCTGCGCGCCTACGGCACCAACGATCTGGGCCAGGCGTTAAGCGGAATTCCCAACGTGAGCAGCGGCGCCGACACGCGCTTTGACAGCCTGCGCATTCGTGGTTTCGACGCAAGCAACGACTTCTACCTGGACGGCATTCGCGACGACAGCCAGTACGTGCGCGACCTGCATAACATCGAACGCATTGAGGTGCTCAAAGGCCCGGCAGCCGTGCTGTACGGGCGCGGCGGTCAGGGCGGGATCGTCAACCGCGTGAGCAAATTGCCCACCGCGGGTCACACCTCCAGCATCGAAGCCCAGGGCGGCAGCGATGATTTGCGCAGCCTGTATGCCGACCTCAGCACCGACCCCACAGACGACATCAGCCTGCGCCTGAACATGGGCAACCAGGACAACAACAGTTTCCGCGACGGCGTCAGTGGCAATCGCCAGCTGTTTGCGCCGTCGATGAGCTGGCAACTGACGCCCGACCTCAATTGGTTGGTGCAATACGAATACAGCCGCTACAACCGCACGCCGGACCGCGGTATTCCTGGGGTCAACGGGCGCCCGGCAGACGTGAGCCGTAGCGCCACCTATTTTGATAGCCGCGATTACATCGACGACAAGTCTCAGTCCCTGCGCTCCAGGCTCGCCTATGAACTCAACGCCAACTGGCAACTGCGCCACACCTTGGGCGTGTTCAAGCTCGACAGCGATTTCGACAACACCTACCAGACCGGCTACGACCCGAAAACCAACAGGGTCACGCGCCAGCGCTGGCAGCAGGATTTGACCACCCGCAACGTTTTCAACAACCTCGAGCTGGAAGGCGCTTTCGACACCTTCGGCCTGGAGCACCGCCTGCTCACCGGCCTGGAGCTGGGCAGCCAGCGCCGCGACCCGAAGCTGTATACCGCCACCGCCGTCAACCGTGGCGGCCAAGCCGT
This sequence comes from Pseudomonas sp. TWRC1-2, assembly GCF_049896685.1. Taxonomy (NCBI): domain Bacteria; kingdom Pseudomonadati; phylum Pseudomonadota; class Gammaproteobacteria; order Pseudomonadales; family Pseudomonadaceae; genus Pseudomonas; species Pseudomonas sp. TWRC1-2. Next base: position 429,747 of record NZ_JAFCUU010000005.1, read on the forward strand.
GCCGAGCCTGGATCTCAACCAGCCCAACCGCCACTTGAGCCACAACGGGCCGATGACGCTTTCAAGTTACAACCACACGGAAGTCGAAAGTCGCGCCGTGTACGTCCAAGACCAACTGCGCCTCAACGATCAATGGCAACTGCTGGCAGGCCTGCGGTATGACCATTTCGAAGTGGACACCACCAGCAAGGTGCTCAACACCCGCCAAGCTGTCGATAGCCGCAGCACCAGCCCGCGCGTCGGCCTGGTATGGACGCCACTGGAACATCACTCGTTTTATGCCTCGTGGAGCAAAACCTTCTCCCCTGCGGGCGGTGGCCTGATCGGTATCACGCCCAACGCCGCTGGCAGCGTCAACGACCTGAGCCCCGAACTGACCAAACAGAAGGAAATCGGCGTGAAGAGCGATTGGCTCGACGACCGCCTGAGCACCACCCTCGCCGTGTACGAGCTTGAGCTTTATAACCGCCGCACCAGCGACCCGCTCGACCGTACCATCACCCTGCTCACCGGCATGCAACGCTCGCGCGGTGTGGAACTGACGGCCGCCGGCAAGCTCGTCGGCAATTGGTATGTGCGTGGTGGCATCGGCCTGCAGGATGCCAAAGTCGAGAAGGACAACAATGGCTTTGAAGGCAAGCGCATCAGCGATGTGGCCAAGCGCAATGCCAGCCTGTTTATCACCTGGAAACCCGAGATGGGCTGGTATGCCGAAACCGGTCTGACCCTGGTAGGTGACCGTTACGCCGACAACCTCAACACCGTGGCGCTGCCAGGTTATGGGCGGTGGGACGCATTGGCCGGGTTCCGCCAGAAGCAATGGGACCTACGCGCGGCGCTGAACAATATTGCCGACAAACACTATTACGCTTCGGCCACCAGTGCGGCGCAGATCCAGCCGGGCGAGCCACGTAGCCTGGTTGTAACGGGCACCTACAGTTTCTAAAAACTGACACCCTGATGTGCGAGCAGGCTTGGCTGCGATGCCATCGCAGGCGAGCCCGCTGCCATCGCTGATCTCAGTGCCTTCAGTTTTTCAACAATTCACACAACGCGCGCACTTCATCCTCACTGAACAGCCCCGCCGGGTAACGTTCACTCATCACACGGCGCAAGTCAGCGTGCCTGACCCGCCGCGAGCTGTTTGCCTTCAACCAGAGCGCCAACGCATGGATCGCATCACCGTTGACCCGCGTGGGGTGGAACGGACGCGTGTAGATCAGGTTGATATCGGCATTCATTTCAGCGCTCTCTCCTACTGCGTGAGCGGCTAACTTACTCAAGGTTTGTGACAGAACTGCGCAGTCATCGCCTCAAGTCACTGTGACCACACCGATACAAGAGCTATGCCAATGTCCCGTATTTATAGGCATTCGGATACAAAAAAGCCCGCGGCCGTGCAGGGCCGCGGGCTTGCTATTAGCGCTATGAACGGGTACTGCCGCGCTGTTGCTCAGACGCTGTTACAACTGCACTCAGTTTTTGTGCGGCGCCGGCTGTTGTTGGGTCAGGCAATGGATATTGCCGCCACCCAGTAACAGTTCGCGCCCCGGCACCATCACCACTTCGTGCTGCGGGAACAGGTTCTGCAGAATCTGCTTGGCCTGACTGTCCAACGGGTCGTCGAAGCTTGGCGCGATGATGCCGCCGTTGACGATCAGGAAGTTCACGTAGGAACCGGCCAACCGCACGCTCGGGTTACGTTCCTGGCTACCGTCCACCGGGTCGACGCCCGCGCACTCTTCTTCAGTGGCATACAGCGGCCCCGGGATCGGCATTTTATGCACTATGAATGCGCGCCCTTGGGCGTCAGTGCTGCTTTGCAGCACATCCATGGCAGCGTGGCAGCGCGCGTAGTTCGGGTCTTGCGGGTCGTCGGTCCACGCCAGCAGCACTTCGCCCGGGCGCACATAGCAGCAGAAGTTATCCACATGGCCATCGGTTTCGTCATTGAACAGACCGTCCGGCAACCAGATGATCTTATCCACAGCCAGATTGGCGCTGAGCACCGCTTCGATGGCCGCGCGATCCAGGTGCGGGTTGCGATTGCGGTTCAACAGGCATTCTTCGGTGGTGATCAACGTGCCTTCGCCGTCCACATGGATCGAGCCACCTTCCAGCACGAAGCCTTCGGTGCGGTAGCGCGGCGCACGTTCGATCTCGAGAATCTTGCCGCCCACCTGCGAGTCACGGTTCCACGGCGCATAGAGGCCGCCGTCGAAACCGCCCCAAGCATTGAAATCCCAGTTCACGCCGCGCACTTCGCCGCTGTTGTTGATCACGAAGGTCGGGCCGGTGTCGCGCACCCAAGCGTCATCGCTGGACATTTCCACCACGCGAATATTCGGCACGTCCAACCGTGCGCGCGCGTTTTCGTATTGCCCGGCCGACACACCCACCGTCACCGGCTCAAAGCGCGCGATGGCCTTGGCCACAGCCACGTGCGCGGCCTGCGCAGGCTTACCGCCCAGGCGCCAGTTGTCCGGGCGCTCAGGCCAGATCATCCAGGTTTGAGTCTGTGGAGCCCATTCGGCGGGCATGTAGAAGCCATCGGCGCGAGGTGTGCTGTGCAGGGTGGTCATGGCGTTCAGGGCTCCGAATGGGGTGAAGACCGACTTTATAACGGATAAAAATCGGCTTTAAAAGGGAAAAAAGACGATAAACAGAAAGCAATACAGCAGATAACCGATAACAATCGACTATTACAATTGTTCATCCAGCACCTTCGACAGCATGTCGACGAAGAAGTCCACGCTGCGTTTGGACGTGACCATCGGCGGCTTGATCTTGAGGATATTGAGGTAGTCACCCGTAGGTTGCATGAAAATCCCCAGCTCCCGTAACCGGTCACACAGCAACGCCGTTTCTTCGGTGGCCGGTTCCAGGGTAAGGCGGTCACGCACCAACTCCAGCCCCAGATAGAAGCCGGAGCCATGAACAGCGCCGACCAGCGGGTGACGATCGATCAACTGCTCCAAGCGCGCCTTGAAATGCCCGCCCACCACCTGGGCGTTTTCCCACAGCTTTTCTTCCTGCATCACGTCCAGCACGGCCATCCCGATCTGACAGCTGACTGGGCTGCCCCCCGACGACGAGAAGAAATACCCTTCGGCCTCCAGCGCCTCGGCAATTTCGCGCCGGGTGATCACCGCGCCCAACGGTTGGCCGTTCCCCATGCCCTTGGCCATGGTGATGATGTCCGGCACCACGCCCTGCTCTTCAAAACCCCAGAAAAAATGGCCCATGCGCCCATAACCCACCTGCACCTCATCGGCGATGCACACGCCGCCCTGGGCGCGCACCCGCGCGTACACCTGCTGCAAATAACCCGGCGGCAGGGAAATGCCCCCCGCATTGCCGTAGACCGGCTCGCATATGAACCCTGCCAACTGGCGTTTACTCGCGGCGATTTTCGCCAGGTTGTGCTCCACGCTTCGCACGTAATCCGGCGTACTGTCCTGCCCACGGAACTCGCCGCGATAGGTGTTCGGCGCGGTCACCGGGTGCACCCAGTCCGGGCGGCTGCTCAACGCCTGCGGGTTGTCGGCAATCGAGGTCGACACCGCATCCGCCGCCACCGACCAGCCGTGGTACGCCTCCAGCACGCTGAGCATGTCGCGCCCGCCGCTGTAGGCCCAGGCCAGGCGAATCGCCAGGTCATTGGCCTCGGTGCCGCTGTTGACCAGAAACACCCGGTCCATGCCCTCTGGCGCCAATGCCAGCAAACGCTCGGAAAACTCGGCAATCGCCGCATAGTGAAAGCGCGAATTGGTATTGAGCAGCGACCATTGCCGCGCCGCCACCGCCGCCATGCGCGGGTGGCCATGGCCCAGCACGGCGACGTTGTTGAGCATGTCCAGATAGGAACGGCCCTGCATGTCGATCAGGTGGTTGCGCCAGCCGCGCTCGATGCGCGGCGGGTCGACGTAATAGTGCTTCTGCGAGCGAGCGAAACTGGCATCCCGACGTGCCAGCAGAGCTTCGGTGTCCAGTTCCGGCTCGGCATCACAGGCCAGCCCCAGCAACGCGGCCGGCGACGGGCAGAGGGCTTGCCACGCCGGCGCCCTGGAAGGCGTGCAGAACAACGGCGGCTCGAGCTCGGCACGGCATAACTGTACGGTGAGCGGGGCGTGCACCTCACCGAGCAGTTGCCCCTTCACCAGCACCGAGCCCGGTTTCAATGCGGTTTTCACGCCGCCGACACGCAGGCTCAGTTGAGCGTCTTGCAAGCACAGCAGACCGTCGTCGTCTTGGCGCAACGTACCGCCAAAGGGCGCTTCCAATACGGTGCCGTGAGGCAGATGCAATTCCACGTGAAGCGGGAAAGTCTGCGGCTCGACGGCACTGTCGGCGCGCGTTCGCGACAACCGGTATTGCCCATACCGGCTGGCCGCCAGCCCATGCACGGTCGCCGCTTCATCCAGCAACCGGCGGTCTATGCCGGGCAACTCCCAATTGCCGGCCTCAAAATGCGGGCTGAGTACACCCAGGTCGATCAGCGCAAACTCACGTCCCACAAGGCCCGGCAGCAACGGTGCGAAGTCTTGGTCGGCCATCGGCGGCAACGCTTCTGCGACACAGCTCAGGATCGCCGCCTCCATCAGCGCAAACGGCACCGAGGTCGCCACATGAAAAATTTCCCACTCGTGCTCGGCATTTTTCAGCAGGTAAGTGTTGTCAGGATCAAGGCGTTGCTGCTGTTCGCTGCTGAGCACCAGCACCGCCGCGCGCGCCACAATCAGCGGCCATAACGCCTGTAATTCCTCGCGCTGCAATGGCGTCACCGCGTGGCAGGCCTGGATCGCCGGCAGGATGGCAAAGGGGTCTCCATCGGCATGGTGCAACAGCGCCGCGCAGGTCACCGACAGGTCGGCAATGCGCCAGGTGTGCACCAGGTCGCCGAAATCAATTACGCCCTGGACCTGCCAATGGCGCTGGGCGTCGCGCTGCCAGACGACGTTGTCATCGGTGATGTCCAGGTGCACGGCTTGCCACGGCAGGTGATCGGCCAAAGGCTGAAGACGCGTGTGTACGTGGTTGGCCGCGCGCTCGATGGCGTCGCGGTGCGGCAGGTTATCCAGGTTGGCCAGCAGGTGCGTGATCAGTGCATGGGCGTGGCGCGGGTCCCATTGCAACGTGCGGTCCAGGCCCGGGTGCTCGAAATGCTCAAGTGCGCGGCTGACCTGTCCACACAACTCACCGAAGCCTGCGATTACGTCACGGCCCAGGTGCGGCAGATGCGTCAGGGGCTGGCCGTCAATATAGTCAAGCAACCGCAGGTGCACGGTTTGCCCGCCCACGGTGACGGTCAGCAGGTCTTCCCCGGTCAGTGCGCGGTTCACCTTGGGCACGCGCACGTGCGCTTGCAGGTCATTGAGGGCGGCGTGCTGGGCCTGCAGTTCAACGGCGGCGTAGTCGCCCCGGCAGATCTTCAGAACAAAGCGGCCACGCTCGCTGTCAACTCGGTAATTGAGGTCTTGTTGGCTGCCCAGCGACTGCAATGCGCCCGTCAAACCGTAATGTTGCTCGAGCAATTGCGCGGCTTGATCGGCGCTTATTTGTGGGCAAGGCAAACTGGCACGATGGATCAATGTGGCGAGCAACATTGTGGTGACCTCTGCTTTTTCAGGCGCCTATATCGCCATTGTTCGGGGCCGTTAATCAACCCCTCACGCATACCGGGCTTGCGCCGTCCCGATTCACAACTCAAGCTATGCCAACTTCGCCAAGTCTTCGTCTAAGGAAAAGGCCCTCGACATGCGTATTCTCATCACCGGCGGTGCCGGTTTTATCGGTTCCGCCCTGGTTCGTCACCTGATTCAAAACACCGAGCACGAAGTGCTCAACCTGGACAAACTCACCTACGCCGGCAACCTGGAATCGCTGACCAGCATTGCGTCCAATAGCCGCTATGAGTTCGTGCAGGCCGATATCATCGACCAGGCCGCGGTCAGCGCCGTGATTGCGCGCTTTGAGCCTCAGGCAATCATGCACCTGGCGGCCGAGTCGCACGTAGACCGCTCCATTGATGGCCCGTCGGATTTTATCCAGACCAACATTGTCGGCACCTACAGCCTGCTGGAAGCCACTCGCGCTTACTGGCAAACGCTGGAAGAGCCGGCCAAGAGCGCGTTTCGCTTTCACCACATCTCCACCGATGAGGTTTATGGCGACCTGCACGGCGTGGACGACCTGTTCACTGAAACCACGCCTTACGCGCCCAGCTCGCCGTACTCGGCCAGCAAGGCGGCGTCCGACCACCTGGTCCGCGCGTGGCAGCGCACTTACGGCCTGCCGGTGCTGCTGACCAACTGCTCGAACAACTACGGGCCGTTCCACTTTCCCGAAAAGCTGATCCCGCTGGTCATCCTCAACGCCCTCGCCGGCAAGCCACTGCCGGTCTACGGTGATGGCTTGCAAGTGCGCGACTGGCTGTTCGTCGAAGATCACGCTCGCGCGCTGTTCAAAGTGGTTACCGAAGGTGTGGTGGGCGAGACCTACAACATCGGCGGTCACAACGAGCAGAAGAATATCGACGTGGTACGCGGCATTTGTGGCTTGCTCGAAGAACTGGCACCCAATCGCCCGGCGGGCGTCGAAAAATTCACCGACCTGATCACTTTCGTCAAGGATCGCCCGGGCCACGATCAGCGCTACGCGATCGATGCCAGCAAGATCGAGCACGAACTGGGTTGGGTGCCCGAAGAAACCTTCGAAACCGGCCTGCGCAAAACGGTGCAGTGGTACCTCGACAACCTCGACTGGTGCCGCCGCGTCCAGGACGGCAGCTATCAAGGTGAGCGCCTGGGTAACACCGAGCCAAAAGACCTGATCGCATAACAACAGCATCACGCACCACAGCTAGGCATAATGCGCCTGTCCCCACAGGCGCATGATTCCCATGACTCCACCCCTTCCGCGAAGACCCCGCTGGCGCAGCCTCGCCCTGTTGGCGTTGTGCCTGGCACCGCTGCTGTGGCCGCTGGAACACCTGGCCGAGCGTTATTACGGCAGCGAACTGGCCAGTCAAAACCGCCAGACCCTCGACCTCTACGTCGCCAACCTGCTCGGCACCCTGCACCGCTATGAAGTGCTGCCCCAGATTCTGGGTGACTTGCCGGCCCTGCGCACCGCGCTGGATGCGCCCGATGTCAGCACCAACCTGGTCAACGCCAACCTGTTGCTCAAGAACGTCGCCGCCCAGGCCGGGGTGGAAGTGATGTACCTGATGGACACCACCGGCAAAACGCTCGCCGCCTCCAACTGGGACAAGCAGGACAGCTTTGTCGGGCGCAATTTCTCGTTTCGCCCCTATTTCAGCGAAGCCATGGCCGGGCGTCTGGGCCGGTTTTTCGGCCTGGGCACCACGTCGGCCAAACGCGGCTACTTCTTCGCCGCCGCCGTGCGCGATGGCGACAAAATCATCGGTGTGCTGGTGGTCAAGGTCGACCTGGACCATACCGAAAGCCTGTGGGGCAAAACCCCGGAACAACTGCTGGTGACGGACCACAACGGCGTGGTGATCCTTACCTCGCGCCCGCAATGGCGATTCCGTGCGACACGGCCGCTGACTGCCGAAGAGCGCCAAGCCATCATCGCGATCCAGCCCTACCCAACGCGCGACCCACAGCCGCTGGCCTTGAGTACGACGGCGTGGCTGCGCCAATCCTCGGCCATTGCCGAAACCGGCTGGACAGTGGAAATTCTGGCGCCGCGCTCGCTGATCAATCGCCCGGTGCGCACGGTGGTAGCGGTCGGCGGCGCCACGTTGCTGGTACTGATGCTGCTGCTGGGCTTGATGATGCAGCGCCGTCGCCATTATCTGGAACGCATCGCGTTTGAAGCCAAGGCGCGCCGCGAACTGGAAGCCCGCGTGATCGAGCGCACCAGCGACCTTGAAGGCCTCAACCGGCGCCTGAAACAGGAAGTGCTTGAGCGCGAACACGCCCAGCAGGAGCTGGTTCGCGCCCAGGACGACCTGGTGCAAGCCGGCAAACTGTCAGCGTTGGGGACCATGTCGGCGAGCATCAGCCACGAACTCAATCAACCGCTCGCGGCGATTCGCAGTTATGCAGAAAACGCCGAGATCCTGCTCGACCACGAGCGCACCAATGACGCTCGCGGCAATCTCAAACTGATCAGCGAACTGACCGGGCGCATGGCCTCGATCATCGCGCATCTGCGCGCGTTCGCCCGTCGCGACCGCCACGCACCGGAAAGCGTGGCCCTGCAACCGGCGCTGGACGATGCATTGGCGTTGCTGGCCAAGCGGCGACGCTCGATGGAAGTCGAGCTGATCCGTGATTTGCCAGAAGCAACCCTGTGGGTACAAGCCGGCGAAACCCGTCTGCGCCAGGTACTTGGCAACTTGCTGGCCAACGCCCTCGACGCCCTCACCGAAAAAGGCCCGCCGCGCAAACTCTGGTTGAGTGCCCAAACCACCGAACAGGGCGTCAACCTGTACATTCGCGACAACGGTCCAGGTTTTTGCATGGAAGCCCTGGGCCGCGCCAGCGAGCCGTTCTATACCACCAAGACGCGTACTCAGGGCCTTGGGTTGGGGCTGGCAATTTGTGACACGTTGATGCGTGCCTTTGGTGGCGAATTGCTGTTTGCCAACCACAGGGAAGGCGGCGCGCTGTTAACCTTGAAATTGCGTGCCGGCTCGCCGGGCGTCAGTCTGCAACCGTCCGAGGACCGCAGTGTATGAGTATCGATAACCAGATTCAGGTGGTGTTGATCGACGACGATCCACACCTGCGTCAGGCCCTGTGCCAGACCCTGGACCTGGCCGGGCTGAACGTCCTGACCCTGGGCGAAGCCACCGGCCTCACTGCGCGCCTGTCGCGGGACTGGCCGGGCGTGGTGGTCAGCGACATCCGCATGCCCGGCATGGACGGCCTGGAGCTGCTCGCCGAACTGCACGGCCAAGACCCGGAACTGCCAGTACTGTTGATCACCGGCCACGGCGACGTGCCGCTGGCGGTGCAAGCCATGCGGGCCGGCGCCTATGACTTTCTTGAAAAACCCTTCGCCAGCGATGCCCTGCTCGACAGCGTGCGCCGCGCCCTGGCCCTGCGCCGCCTGGTGCTGGACAACCGCAGCCTGCGCCTGGCCCTCAGTGACCGTCAGCAATTGAGCACGCGCTTGGTCGGGCATTCGCCACAAATGCTGCGCCTGCGCGAGCAGATCGGCGCCCTGGCCGCGACCCGCGCCGACGTGCTGATCCTCGGCGAAACCGGCGCCGGCAAAGAGGTGGTGGCGCGCGCGCTGCACGACCTGTCCAGCCGACGCAGCGGACCATTTGTGGCGATCAACGCCGGCGCCCTGGCGGAATCGGTGGTCGAGAGCGAGCTGTTCGGCCATGAGCCGGGGGCATTTACCGGCGCGCAGAAACGCCGTATCGGCAAATTCGAATTCGCCAACGGCGGCACGCTGTTTCTCGATGAAATCGAAAGCATGAGCCTGGACGTGCAGGTCAAGCTGTTGCGCCTGCTGCAGGAGCGCGTGGTGGAACGCCTGGGGGGCAATCAACTGATCCCGCTGGATATCCGCATCATCGCTGCCACCAAGGAAGACCTGCGCCAGGCTGCCGATCAGGGCCGCTTTCGCGCCGACTTGTATTACCGCCTCAATGTCGCACCGCTGCGCATTCCACCGTTGCGCGAGCGCGGCGAGGATGCCTTGATGCTGTTTCAACACTTTGCCGACGAGGCCAGCAGCCGTCACGGCCTGCCGCTTAACGAACTGCAACCGGGCCAGCGCGCGCTGCTGCTGCGCCATAGCTGGCCCGGCAATGTGCGCGAACTGCAGAATGCGGCAGAACGCTTTGCCCTGGGGCTTGAGCTGGCACTGGACGCCACGGCGGACAACCCTGCCGCTGGCATCCTGACCTCCACGCCGGGCGGTCTGAGCGAACAAGTCGAGCAGTTCGAAAAAAGCCTGATCGCCGCTGAACTGACCCGCCCTCACAGTTCGGTGCGCAGCCTCGCCGAAGCCTTGGGCATACCGCGCAAAACCCTGCACGACAAACTGCGCAAGCACGGCCTGAACTTCGCCGACAGCGCCAGCCACAGCGCCGACGACGAATGACCCCGCCCACTCACCAAGAGGCCGCCATGAGCCGCGACAGCCGTTACCTGGAATCCATCCTGCACCACGACATCCCGCTTACCCGAGAAATGGGCCTCAAGGTGCTCGACTGGCAACACGGCCAATTGCAGCTGCACCTGCCCTTGCAAGCCAATATCAACCACAAGAGCACCATGTTTGGCGGCAGCCTGTATTGCGGCGCCGTGCTGGCGGGCTGGGGCTGGCTGCACCTGCAACTGCGTGAAGAAGGCGTGGAAGACGGGCATATCGTGATTCAGGAAGGGCAGATCAGCTACCCGCTGCCCGTCACACGGGATGCGACGGTGGTGTGCCGGCCGCCGGAGGAGAAGGTGTGGAAGCGTTTTGTGGCGACGTATAACCGTTATGGTCGCGCGCGGCTGACGCTGGAGACGTGGATTGTGAATGAGGGGAGTGAGGAGCGCGCGGTGGCGTTTACTGGCCAGTACGTCTTGCACCGTTAACCGCCACACCCCAAAAAATATAAGAGCTGGATTACCACGGTATCTACACAATCTCGAATGGCGACACCACCCTCCGTGGCGAGCGGGCTTGCCCCGCGTTGGGCTGCGAAGCAGCCCTAAAACCTGAAACTGCGGTCTATCAGCAGAGCGCGGTGTCCTTATTGGGGCCGCTTCGCAGCCCAACGCGGGGCAAGCCCGCTCGCCACGAAAGGTCGCCTGCTACCTATTTTGCGGTTATCGGAAGTTTTAAGTAGATACGCTGCGATAGCGGTCTGGCAGTCACAGCGTTAGTGGCTGATCTATTGAAATCGCAGGCAAGCCAGCTCCTACACTGAATCTACGCCAGGCTCAAGATCTCGCCAGGGTCAGCAGGCGTTCCCGCCATGCGGCCTTGGCCGGCAGCGCCAAAAAGAACGGGTTCAACAACGACTCACGCGCCGGATAGCTGAACGGCTCACCACTCAACTCCAACACCTCGCCGCCCGCGCCTTCCAACACGCCCTGGGCCGCTGCGGTGTCCCACTGCGACGTCGGCGCCAAACGTGGGTAGCAATCGGCACTGCCTTCGGCCAACAGGCAGAATTTCAGCGAACTGCCGATATTCGCCAGCTTCAACGCTCCCAAGCCTTCGCTCAAGCCGTGCAGCAGGCGCTCCTGCTCAGGGCTGCTGTGGCGACGGCTGGCAACCACGGTGAAGGCTTCACCCGCTGCCGGCGTCTGGCGTACCTGAATCTGCTTGGGTGCTTCGTTCACATCAGAACGCCACGCCCCCAGCCCCGCGCCACCGAAGTAGCAACGGCCACTGGTCGGCATCGATACCACGCCAAACACCACGCGGCCTTGTTCGATCAAGGCGATATTGACGGTGAACTCTTCGCTGCCAGAGATAAATTCCTTGGTGCCATCCAGCGGGTCAACCAGCCACCAGCGCTGCCAGCCCGCACGCACACTCTGGTCGATATCCGCGTCTTCTTCGGACAGCACCGGAGTGCTCGGGTCGAGCGCGGTAAGGCCGGCGAGAATCAGATGGTGAGCGGCCAGGTCCGCTGCCGTCACCGGCGAGTCATCCGACTTGGAGGTGACCGCCACGTCGGCGCGCCAATACGGCAGGATCACTTCACCGGCCTGACGGGCCAGCTCAATCACAGGGGCAATAAACGGGTGGCCTAAAAACAGTTCGCTCATGCGATAAACGCTCCACGCTGGGTCAACAGGTCTCGTACCAGATACAGTGCCGCCAGGGCGCGCCCCTCGCTGAACTGCTCATTTTGCGCAAGCTGCGACAGCTCGCGCAGGTTAACCCGATCAACCCGCATCGGCTCAGGCTCATCGCCCTCCAGGCGCTCTTCGTACAGATCGGTGGCCAACACCACCTGGATTTTCTGGCTCATGTAGCCGGGCGACAACGACAACTCGGTAATGTGTTCCAACTGACGCGCGCCATAACCGGCCTCTTCCTTGAGTTCACGGTTGGCCGCCGCCAGTACGTCTTCGCCGGGTTCGATCAACCCCTTGGGCAACGACACCTCATATTCATCGGTGCCGCCGCAGTACTCTTCCACCAGCAACGCATGATCGTCGTCAATCATCGCCACGATCATCACCGCGCCGTAGCCGGCACCGCGGCCTACCAGGCGCTCGTAGGTCCGTTCAACGCCATTGGAAAAGCGCAATTGCACTTCCTCCACGCGGAACAAACGGCTACTGGCGACTATTTCGCGGGCGAGGACGGTGGGTTTCTGGCGCATAAGCGGCTCCTTGGCGTGATCGGGTTACTATACCGTGGCTTTTCCGATTGTCTGTGTCGGATATCTTTACTTACATGAGAACACCCCATGCCCTCTTTGCCCTGGCGCGCCATCGACACCGTCCTGCTGGACATGGACGGCACCTTACTCGACCTGCATTTCGACAACCATTTCTGGATGGAGCACTTGCCCCAGCGCTACGCCGAGCTGCACGGCGTGAGCCGGGCCATGGCCGATATGGAATTGCAGCCACTGTTCGAGCGTAACGCGGGACAGTTGCAATGGTATTGCCTGGATTTCTGGAGCACGGAGCTGAATATTCCGGTGCGCGAACTCAAGTTGGAAACGGCCCACCTGATTGCCCTGCGCCCGGACGCGGATACCTTTCTGGCGGCGATCAAACAGGCCGGCAAGCGCGTGATTCTGATCACCAACGCGCATCGTGATTCGCTGTCTTTGAAGTTGGAACGCATTGAACTGGCGCCGTATTTCGAGCGGTTGATCAGCTCCCATGACTATGGTTTTCCCAAGGAAGACCCACAATTCTGGGCAGCCCTGCACGCCGACATCCACTTCGACCCGGCCCGCAGCCTGTTTATCGATGACACCTTGCCGATCCTGCGCAGCGCGCGCGATTTTGGCGTGGGGCATCTGCTGGCAGTGAAAGAACCGGACAGCAAGAAGGGGCCAAAGGACACGGCAGAGTTTGCGGCGGTGGGGGAGTACCGGGATTTGATCGCCGGGCTCTAATCAAAAGTGGGAGCGGGCTTGTGTGGGCGCCGGGCTTGCCCGCGATATCGGCACCTCGGTTTATCAATGACACCGAGGTGATGCTATCGCAGGCAAGCCAGCTCCCACACAAACCCGCTCCCACCGTTGGGCCCGCGTATTACTCAGGAATGCGCAGTGTCTGCCCTGGGTAAATTTTGTTCACATCTTTGAGCAATGGCTTGTTGGCCTCAAAGATCTTGTTGTACTGGTTGGCGTTGCCGTACACCGCCAGGGAAATCGCGCTCAGCGTATCGCCCTTTTTCACGACGACGAAACGGGCAGCTGTCACAGCCGGGCCGGTCACGGTGATCTGGTCTTCTACACTGCCAACACCTGCGATGTTGCCTGCAGCCAGGATGATTTTTTCTTTCTCTTCCTGAGTGGCAACTTCACCCTTCACGGTGACCTTGTCGCCATCAACGGTTGCGGTGATATTCGGGTTTCCGAGCCCGACATCGCTGATGTGTTTCTTCAACTCATCACTTGCGTTGGCGTTACCCGGCGTCAACAGGTCAATAAGCTTCTCGCCTGCTTCCTTAACAAAGCTAAAAATACTCATGGTGCGCTCTCCTTGGGTTTTTAAGTTCCAGATGCCCAAGACTAGACCAGTCCTGCTGTCTTGGGTTCCAGGCCGACCAAAGACCCAAACGCGCTAGAATCCCCCGCCATTGGAATAAGCCCGGAGCGAAGATGGACATCAAACAGTTGAAATTCCTCATCGCCCTCGACGAGACGCGCCACTTCGGCCAGGCGGCCGCGCGCTGCCATATCACCCAGCCGACCCTGTCGATGCGCTTGCGTAACCTGGAAGAAGAGCTGGACTTGCCGCTGGTCAATCGCGGCCAGCGCTTTGAAGGCTTTACCGCGCCGGGCGAACGCGTGCTGGCGTGGGCGCGCACGGTGCTGGCAGCCTATGACGGCTTGCAGGCCGAAGCGGCGGCCTGTCGCGGCAATTTGGTCGGCACCTTGCGCCTGGGTGTGGTGCCGTTGTCGAGCTTCGATCCCTTGGCCTTGATGCAGCAATTGCACAAAGAACATCCGAGCCTGCGCTTTGAACTGTCGGCATTGAGCTCCGAGCAAATCCTCGAACAGCTGGCGAGCAACCGTCTGGACCTCGGCGTGTCCTACCTGGAGCGCCTGGATAACGAGCGCTTCGACTCGCTGGCCTTGGGCGAAACCCGCATGGGCCTGCTCTACGACCAACGTTTTTTCAGCTTCGGCGACAAGCCGTTGAGCTGGGAAGCGCTGATCGAACTCCCGCTGGGCATGCTCACCAGCGGCATGCATTTCCGTCAGTCCATCGACCACAACTTCCACAGTCGCGGGCTCCACCCGCAACCGCTGCTGCAAACCGATGCGGTGCATCAATTGTTACAAGCCGTGCACGGCGGCCTGTGCTGCGCGGTGATGCCACTGGACGGCGGCCTGGATGCACTGACTGAGCACCTGCGCCTGCAACCCATTGAAGACGCTCACACATTGGCTCGCCTGGGGCTGATCATGCGTCGCAGCGCACCGCGTTCGGCATTGGCGGAAGCCTGTTTCGCGCTGTTTCAAAAATCGCAGCAAGAGCCTTGATCGACGCCATCTATCGATAGATCAGTACTGGCGATTAGACGCGACCCTTTGTCGCGCCTAGTCTAAACACTGATCAATCCGCCGGTGGTACTGCCACATGAACGCCAAGCGCCCACTCTGCGCGGCCCCCGCCCTCGAAACGCCCGCGCCCGCCTCCAGCCAGAGCTACCAGTTTTGCAACCTTGAACACACAGAAGTCGCCAGCACAGCGTTGGCGGAAGAAGTGGCGTTGGCGATTGCCTATAACGACATCAGCCAGGCGGTCATGTTGGTGACGCCAACGGACCTGGAAGATTTTATCGTCGGCTTCAGCATCGGCAGCGGCATTATCGCCGACGTTAGCGACATATATGACTTGAAACTCAGCGGTTCGGGCTCCGCCCAGTATGCTCAGGTGCAAATTTCAAGCCGTGCCTTCTGGAACCTCAAGCAGCAGCGCCGCCAATTGGCAGGCACCAGTGGCTGCGGTTTGTGCGGTGTCGAGGCGGTGGAGCAAGCCCTGCCAGACCTTCAAGTGCTGCCCGGCGCGCCCTTGCCACCTGCCGAATGGCTCGACGGACTGCGCCAGCGCATCAGCGCGTTCCAGCCGTTGGGCCAGTACAGCGGCGCAGTGCATGCGGCGGTATTTATGAATAATCAGGGCGAATTGCTGATGGGCCGCGAAGACATCGGCCGGCATAACGCCTTGGATAAGCTGATCGGCGCCCTGATCCGCCAAAAGATTCCGACCGACGGAGGCCTGGCGATTGTCACCAGTCGCTGCAGCCTCGAATTAATTCAGAAAGTTCTGCGTGCGGGCATCCAGACCTTGGTCAGCCTGTCGTCGCCCACCGGCCTCGCCTTGCAATGGGCCCGCCGACACAACCTCAATCTCATCCACCTGCCGCAGAAAAGTGCGCCGCGGGTCTACAGCCCTGCGATGGAGAACCAGTCATGAGCCAGCACCACCAAGCCGACCAAACCCCGACTCCGCGCTACAAGCCCTACAAAGGCCCGGCTGGCGGCTGGGGCGCGCTGATCAGCGTGGCGCAGGCCTGGTTGACCAGCGACAACGCGCTGAAAAACCTGCGCATGATGCTCAAGACCAACCAGAACGGCGGTTTCGACTGCCCGGGCTGCGCCTGGGGCGACTCGCCGGAAAGCGGCATGGTCAAGTTCTGCGAAAACGGCGCCAAGGCGGTCAACTGGGAAGCCACCAAACGCCGCGTGGATGCCGCATTTTTTGCCAAGCACAGCGTCACCGCACTGCTGGAGCAAAGCGATTATTGGCTGGAATACCAAGGCCGCCTGACCGAGCCGATGCGCTATGACGCCGAAACTGACCGCTACACACCCATCAGCTGGGAAGCGGCGTTCGACCTGGTCGGCAAGCACCTCAACGCACTGCCGAGCCCGGACATGGCCGAGTTCTACACCTCGGGCCGCGCCAGCAACGAAGCGGCGTACCTGTATCAGCTGTTTGTGCGCGCCTATGGCACCAACAACTTCCCGGACTGCTCGAACATGTGCCACGAAGCCAGCGGCGTGGCCCTGGCGCAAAGCGTGGGGGTTGGCAAAGGCACGGTGACCTTTGACGACTTCGAACACGCCGATGCGATTTTCGTATGGGGCCAGAACCCCGGCACCAACCACCCGCGCATGCTCGAACCGTTGCGTGAGGCAGTTAAACGCGGCGCTCAGGTGGTGTGCATCAACCCGCTGAAAGAGCGCGGCCTGGAACGCTTCCAGCACCCGCAACACCCGCTGGAAATGCTCACCAACGGCGACAAGCCGACCAACACCGCCTACTTCCGCCCGGCACTGGGCGGCGACATGGCCATCCTGCGCGGCATGGCCAAGTTCCTGCTGCTGTGGGAACGCCAGGCCCAGGCCGAAGGCAAAGAAGCCGTGTTCGATCACGACTTCCTCAACGAGCACACCACCAACGTGCTGGAGTACCTGGGCCAGATCGATGACACCTCGTGGGATGAGATCGTCGAGCAGTCCGGCCTGACCCTGGTGGAGATCGAGCAAGCGGCGCGCATGTACGCCAAAGGCAAGAACGTGATCATGTGCTGGGCGATGGGCATCACCCAGCATCGCCACTCGGTGCCGACCATCCAGGAAATCGCCAACCTGATGCTGCTGCGCGGCAACATCGGCCGCCCAGGCGCCGGCCTGTGCCCGGTGCGCGGCCACAGCAACGTGCAGGGCGACCGCACCATGGGCATCAACGAACGCCCACCCGTGGCATTCCTCGATTCCCTGGAACGGCGCTTCCAGTTCCAGGTGCCGCGCCACAATGGGCATAACGTCGTGGAAGCCATCCACGCGATGCTCGAAGGCCGCTCCAAAGTGTTTATCGGCCTGGGCGGTAACTTCGCCCAAGCCACGCCCGACAGCCCGCGCACCTTTGAAGCGCTGCGCAGCTGCGACCTGACCGTACAGATCAGCACCAAGCTCAACCGCAGCCATTTGATGCACGGTAAAGACGCGCTGATCCTGCCGTGCCTGGGCCGTACCGACATCGATATCCAGGCCGACGGCCCGCAAGCGGTCACGGTGGAAGACTCGTTCAGTATGGTTCACGGCTCCAACGGCCAACTGCAGCCACTGTCGAAGCTGATGAAATCCGAGCCTGCGATTCTTGCCGGCATTGCTGCCGCAACCCTGGGCAGCAAACCGGTGGACTGGAACTGGCTGGTCGCCGACTACGGGCGCATCCGCGACCTGATCGCCGACACCATCCCAGGCTTCAAGGACTTCAACGAGCGCATCAAACACCCGGGCGGTTTCTACCTGGGCAACTCCGCCGGCGCACGCCGCTGGAACACGCCCTCGGGCCGCGCCAATTTCCGCCCGAACGTGCTGCCCAAAGACTTGATCCACGAACGCACCCACGCCACGGGCCGGGTGCCGGACCTGATCATGCAGTCGATGCGCTCTCACGATCAGTACAACACCACCATTTACGGCCTGGACGACCGCTACCGTGGCGTGAAAGGTCAGCGTGACGTGTTGTTCGTGAATGAAGCCGACATCATCCGCCTGGGCTTCAAGCCCGGGCAGAAAGCCGACATCGTTTCGCTGTGGGAAGATGGCCGTGAACGCCGAGTGAAGGGCTTTACGTTGCTGGCGTTTGATATTCCGGCGGGGCAGGCAGCCGCTTACTACCCGGAAGTGAACCCGCTGGTGCCGCTGGAGAGCACCGGTGATGGCAGCCATACGCCGACATCGAAGTTTGTGGCGATCCGTCTGGAAGCAGCGAGTGCGACCGGCTTGATCATGGCGCGCTCGGCCTGACCGAGACCCGTTGTGGCGAGCGGGCTTGCCCCGCGTTGGGCTGCGTAGCAGCCCCTGATCCAGGCACTGCGTTCTGACTGAAAGAATGCGGTGACATTATTAGGGGCCGCTTCGCAGCCCAACGCGGGGCAAGCCCGCTCGCCACAACAAGCCGTTCGCCACGACTACGAAAAATCCAAGGCACAAAAAAGGCCGCTTTTGCATAAAAGCGGCCGTTCCGAAGTAGTTAAAGACTCGCAAAAACCACTTAAGTTCCCCATACAAAACAGCAACTTAGAGAATTGTATACAACCTGTACCACTGGTCGGTTTTCGATTGTCAGCATCCCGATACAACCTCAGGATCGCGCCGTCATCCTCTTGAGGTCTCTCTATGAAGTTTTCCTCGATTCTCTTGTTGTCCCTTGGCCTGGTCAGTGGCGCAGCCATGGCCGGTGGCACCACCGAAGCCGGTGTGGGCGGCGCATTGGGCGGGGTTCTAGGTTCGGTTGTTGGCCAGCAGGTCGGCGGTAACACCGGTTCGGCCATCGGCGCAGCGCTGGGCGGCGCGGGCGGCAGTGCAGTCGGCGCTGACAAGCGCAGCCGGGGTGAAGCAGCCATTGGCGGCGCACTCGGCGCGGCAGGCGGCAACGTGGTGGGCCGCAGCATGGGCGGCAACACCGGCAGCCTGATCGGCGCAGCCGCAGGCGGCGGTGCGGGTGGCGCGCTGGGCAACTACATGGGCAACAAGAGCGATGACGACGACCGTCGCTATCGTGGGCGGGATAACCGTCGTTATGACCGTGATGACCATCGTGGCCGTGGCCATGCGTACGGGCATCGCAAGAACAAGCATCACTACCGTCACCGTTAAGCCAACGGTCCAAGGCACACGGAAACTCCTGTGGGAGCCGGGCTTGCCCGCGATAGAGTTGGGTCAGGAAGCACAACTAAACCTGAACCACCGCTATCGCAGGCAAGCCAGCTGCCACATTTGAGCTTCATTAGTCACAATGGCTGCGTCACGCCACCAGTCGCTGCAACGCCTCGCGCAATCGCCCCGGAATCGTCACCGGCTGGTTCGACGCGCGGTCCACAAAGACATGCACAAAGCGCCCCGCCGCACAGGCATCGTCTTCGCCTGACTTGAACACCGCCAACTCATACTGCACCGAGCTGTTACCCAACTTGCCCACGCGCAGGCCAATCTCTATGCGATCGGGAAACGCGATCGACGCAAAGTAATCGCACGCCGAACTCACCACAAACCCCACCACTTCACCGTCGTGAATATCCAACCCACCCTCTTCAATCAGGTAAGTATTCACCGCCGTGTCGAAGAAGCTGTAGTAGGTGACATTGTTCACGTGACCATACACATCGTTATCGTGCCAACGCGTGATGATCGGTTGGAAGTGACGGTAGTCAGCGCGTTGCGGCATCGAATCAGACATGTGCAGCTCTCATGAGTGGATTTACAGGTCGTTCAGATGGGCTTGGGCCCATTCACGCACCTCGGCGTAGGGATAGGCCTCCAGCGCAGCGAAGCCCGGAATACCCCGCGCCTTCAACTTGGTAAACAGCGGCACGCTGATACCACCGAGGAATCGTGTCAGCCGCTCCGCGCCCGGCAGCTGCCCGGTGTGCTCATGATGCCTGTGGATAAAATCACCGCACAGCGCCATGAAGTTTTTATCCACAAGCGCTGGCAAACTCGGCGGCGGCGGTAAATGCGCCACTTGGCCATGGCATACCGAGCAATGCCCGCAGCGCAGCGGCGCATTTTCATCGCCAAAGTAGTGGGCCAAACGCTGGCCCAGGCATTCTTCGGTGGCAAACAGATCGAGCATGGCATGGATCCGCGCCACCTCCGTCACCTCGTGCTGCTTGAAGCCTGTGTATAACTCCTCGCTCAACGCCTGTGGGTCGAACTCGGTGCGCAGCAAGCTGTAAACCTCCGTCATCTGCTTGCTTTCCAGCTCGATCAGACCCTGCTCCTGGAAGTAATCCAGCGCTTTCACCACCCGGCTGCGCTCGGCATTGTGCTGTTGGTACAGCGCGTCGAAATCCACGGTCGCCCAGGTTCTGGCGCGACTGCATACCTGAATGATCGCCGCGACAAACTGCTGTCGCTCGCCGGAGAAACGCGCCAGCAAGGCCTCGGGTTCGATCAGGTACTTGAAGCGGTACTCGGCGTAAAACGCATAACGCGGCGCAATCACGCCCTTGAGCTCCAACTGCACCAGCAGCGTCTTCAGTGGCAGCTCGCGGATGTTGCTGTGGTCCGACAGCGACCTCAACAAGAACTCCCACTGCCCCTCGCCGCGCGCCGCCTGCAACTCCTCCAGCACACGGAGAATGCCCGCCTGCTCCGGCGTGTCGCCGTACACGAAGTTTTCCAGCACATTGAGGCTGTCGCGGTTGGCCAGCACCAGGCAATCGGACGGCTGCCCGTCACGCCCTGCACGGCCGATTTCCTGGCTGTAGTTCTCAATGGATTTAGGCAGGTCAAAGTGCACCACATTGCGGATGTCACTTTTATCGATGCCCATGCCGAATGCGATGGTGGCGACGATGCAATTGGAGCACCCACCCATAAAACGCTGCTGGATACCCTCGCGTTTGTCGTGGGGCAAACCGGCGTGATAAGCCTCGGCCTGAATGCCGTTGCGGTTCAGATGTTCGGCGATCTGCTCAGCAGTTTTCTGCAAGGTGACGTAGACGATACTTGGCTGATTGGCTCGCTCGCTCATCCATTCGACCAGGCGCCGACGTTTGTCATGCCCGCTCACCGGCTCTACCAGCAGGTTGAGATTGGGCCGGTAGAAGCCTGTGGTGATGACATCGTCCGGCGCAATGGCGAACTTCGCCTGCATGTCTGCAATCACCTTGGGCGTGGCTGTAGCCGTCAGCAGCAGCGCTTGTGGGATATTGAACTGACGCTGGTAGTCCGGCAGCTTCAAATAGTCCGGACGGAAGTTGTGGCCCCACTCGGAAATACAGTGCGCCTCGTCCACCACCAGCAACGAAATCTGCACGCTTTGCAGAAAGTTACGGAAGCGCTCGTTCTTCAGGCGCTCCACGGAAATCATCAGAATTTTCAGCTCGCCCGAACGCGCCCGGGCCATCACATCATTGGCGTCCTCGCGGCTCTGCGCCGAATCAATACTGCCGGCGCAAATGCCATGGCGTTGCAGGAAACCCAGCTGGTCCTGCATCAACGCCAACAACGGCGACACCACAAGCGTCAGGTGCGGCAACAGCACCGCCGACAGCTGATAACACAACGACTTGCCCGAGCCGGTGGGGAAAATAGCAGCGGCCGAACGACCGGCCAGTACGGCGCTGACCGCCTCTTCCTGGCCCGAACGAAACTGTGGATAACCAAAGACCTGTTGGAGGGTGTTGTGCATAAGCTGTCACTCCATTGACCGCTGAAACGAGCCCAAAACATAGACCAGCGCGCTCAGCGAATCGAGAAAGGTCACAAGGAAAAAAGAGACAGGATGATACACAGCCTGGAGGATGGCCTTGGGCCGAAGTGCGAGGTTTTACCCAACAGCTCGCTCCTCGTGCTGCGCGTAGGGACGATCCAGTTTGATGTGGTTTTATCCCGCCTACCCTTTGACGCATTGCGCTACAATCAACCCTTGCGACCCAGGAGTACGCTGCAATGAGCGAACCGACGTTTGAGCAAAAACAGGATCATTACCACAAGATCCGTCGTTCCAATTACTTGGCAAGCCTGCGCCTGGAAGGGTTCGACACCCAACCGGCCGATGTCGACAAACCCCTGCCGACCCGCGAAGCCGTCCTCGCCAAGTACCGCAAAACTCCGCACTGATGCTCGACAAATACGGGGTGGGCCAGGATCCGTACTGCTACCCCGATAGCGGTGTCCTGCGCAACCGCCTCGATTTGCGCGATGAAATACTCCTGCATCAAGCCGAGCGCGAACTATCCGAAATTGCTGTAGGCAGCCTCCCACTCTATCCTCCGCCTTACGGCCTCGAACGACTGCAACACATCCACCGCACCCTGTTCGGCGATATCTACGACTGGGCCGGGGAGCTGCGCAGCGTCAACATCCAGAAAGGCGATACCCTGTTCTGCACGCCGGAACGCATTCCGCCGGAAGCGGCGAAAATCATTCGGCATATGGAACAAGGCAATTGGTATGTAGGCGCGACCCAGGCTGAACTGGTGCCGCTGATTGCCGAGGCTTATGGCGACCTCAACGTCATCCACCCCTTTCGTGAAGGCAATGGCCGCGCGCAGCGGATTTTGTTCGAACAGATCATTGTGAATGCCGGTTTTTCAGTGAATTGGTGGCTGGTGAAACAAGCGGCGTGGATACCGGCGAACATTGATGCGGTGGCGTGTGATTATCGGGGGCTTGAGGCGATTTTTGAGCGGTGTATCAGCGTACCTCGCTAAACAGCCTCTTGCCTGTATTGCACCATCCCACCCCACCCACCTATAGTTCGCCCCTCGCTGCACAATCAGCGATCGGGTTTGGTCACCCGATACAGAGTTCACATACGCACCTTCAGATGTCGTAGGCACTCCTGTGCCCACACGCTTCATGGCGGCTGTGTTTGGGACGCCTTCGGGCGTGCCGGGTGAATCTCTGCCGGTTGACCAACCTGGACACAGTCCGCCACCCATCGCTTGGTCACGATGATGGCGGTCCTCTAACTACACAGAGATTCAAATAAATGAACGCTATAAATCCGTCCGAAAATCGCTATCGCCTTCTGCGCACCAATTTCACCAACACCCACCCTCTCGTCATCGACACTGAAGCCACCGCCGAAGACATCCAGTCCGCCGCACACCAGCGCATCCGCGCTGCCACCGACTTACTGGAAACCTTCACCTGCCTTACCTACGAACACGCCGACCTCAAAGACATCTCCCACATCATCAATGCTCTTTACCTGCTGGTGCAGGATGGCTGTGATCTGCTGGAAGCATCGCAACATGTGCAACTGCAACCGACGGTCGATGAGCTACCACACCCAAGCCAGCCACTGAGCTAAACCCTGTAGGAGCTGGCTTGTCGAATCGTGGCACCGCGGCGATAGCGGTAAATCAGGCTATATTTCAGCGCCTGCCCCCCCCATAGCGGCCAAGCCCAGCTCCCACATTTGATAGATGTAGCTGAAAAAAACACTGTCAAACCGTAAATGCCGGAAACCTCTGTGAGAAACAGGCGAACACCACGTAGCCCTATTCCCAAACTACTTAAAACACCTGCTAACCCCTCTACATAACGCCCCTTCCCATGACCGAAACTAGCGCCTTCTCAACTGTCCAGGCGAAAACCCGTGAACATCGAAAGGACTCAACACATCGGCCACTATGGCGTCACCTTCATAGTGATTCGCTTCACTGTTGTGCGTGAAAGTCGGCATGCCTTGGCTAACCTGTGCCTGCTTGAAGCAAAAACAGCTGCGCGACAAGTGCGCGATCAGATACGCAGCTTGTATGAGAAAATGTTGGCCCGAGATTTACCATGCGAGATAGCAGTCGCGATTTCCCAGCCGCTGAGACGGAGCCAGGCCGACCGGTTAAACGATCAGAACGTGTTCATCAAACAAATAATTTCCGGTGCGATTAAAGCCCCGGGGATAGCTATATCAACGGTAACGGCTGGCTTAGTTGGCGATACGATTTCCGGCAAGCTTCGCAGGTATCACGCAGGTGACATCATCATAGGATTGGACGCAAATGTGAGAGGAGGAATCGGGCCTCAGCGGTCAACACTCTCAATGCATGTCTACTCAGACGAGTCTTGATCACATGGACCTTTACCTTCAATCCGCGATTTTTCTCCTTATCTATATGGTGGTGCATTACCAGATCACCGACCCCACGCTTAGAAAGCGCTTCGCCATCACCTGTCTCACCACAGGTCTCACTTTGACGTTCCTGCTACCCTACATAGCGGTGATCCTCAGAATGCCATTCCTACCGGTCTTCATATTCTTGTTAGGGTTGCTACTCTTCATCACCCGAAACAAATTCCGCCGACAACGCAACCATCCCCCTCACCCACTTCTGCGTGCTCCCACCATGAACCTCGCCCCCAACTTCCCCGAAGACCCCGTCATGCAGCAGCTCCTGCAATTGCTGCACGAAGAAATCGGCCTGCCGAAGCACAAGACCCTTCGCCTTGAAACCTCGCTCAACTTCGACCTTGGCTGCGACCGCGCCGAGGCCAAGCAATTCATGGAAGCGCTGGAGCAGGATTTTGCAGTCGATCTGGGCGACTACGATGCCTACCGTTACTTCCAACCGCCGGTGTTCGATGTGTTCCTCAAACGCCGCGCCAAAGGCCGAGGCGATAAAGTGCCGCTGACCATTGGCATGCTCTACCTGGCCATCAAAACGCATAGCTGGGACACCCAGACCCTGGAAAACCTCAGTTGATCTGAACAACACTGAGGCTCAAATGTGGGAGCGGGCTTGCTCGCGAATACGGTGTGTCAGGTAGAGTATCGCTCACTGATCCACCGCATTCGCGAGCAAGCCCGCTCCCACATTGGCGATGCGCTAACCTGGCGAATTGCCTACATACCAAGGACCGTACATGGACGTATTAATGGGCCTGCTGGCCGCCCTGCTCTGGGGTGGCACGGACTTTCTTGTGGGTCTCAATGCCCGGGCTGTCGGCGTTAAACGCGCGGTGTACTTCGGCCAAGCCCTCGGTTTCCTGATCATGACCTTGCTGCTGGTCATCTTCCCGGCCTACCTGTTCAAATCCCTGAATGCCCCGTTGAGCGTCTGGCTCCTGGGCATCGCGGCCGCGCTGCTCACCGTCTCGGGCGCCCTCGCGCTGTCCAAGGCGTTCGCCTTGGGCAAAGCGGCCATCGTCGCGCCGCTGGTGACGTCGTACGGCGTGGTCACGACGCTGCTGTCCTGGGCCAGCGGCGAACACATCAGCCTGGTCCAACTGGGCTGCATCGGCGTGTGCGTGGTCGGCGTGATCCTGTCCAGCATCCACAAGGACAACGGCGTCCCGCACAACCACCCACGCCCGTCCATTGCCTACGCCATGCTCGCCGCCTTGCTGTACGGCACCAGCTTCTGGCTGCAAGGTCGCTACACGCTGCCGGCACTGGGACCGATCACCATGTTGTGGCTGGGTTACCTGGTAGGCCTGTGCGTGTTGGTGGTGATGGTGCTGAAGATCAAGGATGGACTGAAGATTCCACCGCTGAAAAACTGCGCGACATTGACCGGTGCGAGCTTGATGAACCTCGGGGGTTTCTCCGCGTTTTCGTGGGGGGCGATGGCGGGGTCGGTTTCAGTGGTGACGGTGATCAGTACATTGTCGGGTGGGATTGCGGCGGTGCTGGGATTTGTGTTTTTCAAGGAACGGTTGTCGACGGTGCAAGTGTTGGGCGTTGCATTAGTGCTGGCCGGCGCAGTGGTTTTGCACATCGCCGACTAACCTTTCGCGCATAAAAAAGCCGCCCACTAGGGGCGGCTTTTAACAGCTTGAACCTTACAACTTAGGCCCGGCCGCCTTGATCGCATCGCTCACTTCAAACTTCTTGAAGTTCTCGATGAACAGACCCGCCAGCGCTTTCGCCGCTTCGTCGTAGGCAGCCTTGTCAGCCCAGGTGTTACGTGGGTTCAACAGGCCAGTCTCAACGCCCGGTACGGCCAATGGCACGTCGAGGTTGATGGTGTCCAGGTGTTCGGTCTCAGCGCCGATCAACGCGCCGCTCTGGATCGCTGCGATCACGCCGCGAGTGGTCGGGATGTTGAAGCGTTTGCCGACGCCGTAGCCGCCGCCGGTCCAGCCGGTGTTGACCAGGTAGACCTTGGAGCCGAAGCCGCGCACGCGCTTGATCAGCAGCTCTGCGTACTCGCCGGCCGGGCGCGGGAAGAACGGCGCGCCGAAGCAGGTGGAGAAGGTCGACTTGATGCCGCTGCCCGAACCCATTTCGGTCGAGCCCACCAGCGCGGTGTAGCCGGACAGGAAGTGGTAAGCCGCTTGTTCTTCGCTGAGGATCGACACGGGCGGCAGTACGCCGGTCAGGTCGCAGGTCAGGAAGATCACCGCGTTTGGCTCACCGCCCAGGTTCTTCTCGGAACGCTTGGCAACGTGCTCCAGCGGGTAGGCGGCACGGCTGTTCTGGGTCAGGCTGACGTTGGTGTAGTCGGCGTGCTTGGCATCGTCGATCACCACGTTTTCGAGCACGGTGCCGTGCTTAATGGCTTTCCAGATAACCGGCTCGTTCTTCTCGGAGAGGTCGATGCACTTGGCATAGCAACCGCCTTCGATGTTGAACACCACGCCTTCGCCCCAGCCGTGCTCGTCGTCACCGATCAGGTAACGGCTTTCGTCGGCGGACAGGGTGGTTTTACCGGTGCCCGACAGACCGAAGAACAGGGTCACGTCGCCTTCTTCGCCGATGTTGGCGGCGCAGTGCATTGGCAGCACGTCAGCAGCCGGCAGCAGGAAGTTCTGCACCGAGAACATGGCTTTTTTCATTTCACCGGCGTAACGCATGCCGGCGATCAGGACTTTTTTCTGGGCGAAGTTGAGGATCACGCAACCGTCGGAGTTAGTGCCGTCACGCTCTGGCACACATTCGAAATTGGCCACGTTAAGCACTTGCCACTCATCACGGCCGGCCGGGTTGTACTGAGCCGGGTTGATGAACAGGCAACGACCGAACAGGTTCTGCCAGGCAGTCTGGGTGGTCATTTTCACGGGCAGGTAGTGGTCTTCTGCAGCCCCTACGTGAACGTGGGAAACGAAATGCTCTTGCGCGTTGTTGAACGCCTCGACGCGAGCCCACAGCGCATCGAACTTGTCGGCTGGGAACTTGCGGTTGATCGGGCCCCAGGCAATGGCGTCCTGGGTGGTAGGCTCTTCAACGATGAAGCGGTCGACCGGAGAACGGCCGGTACGGTGACCGGTTTCTACGACCAGCGCGCCGGTATCGGCAAGCACGCCTTCACCGCGCTGCAGGGCTTCTTTGACCAGATCGTCAACACTCAGATCGGTGTATACGGCGTTATTGGCTTGCGTCATGAGGTTCCCCGTCGGCCTATGGCCGAGTGCTCCAAACGTTTTGTAGTAGAAAGTTGCGCACTACTACCGCGAAAAAAGTGGGCCGGATTATGCCAGAAAAGCCCAAAAAGAGTAGGGCCCTCCCGTCAGAACTGCGCTAATCCGGCATTTGTCAGGTGATTTACCTGTGCTTAAACGTTTTAGTGGCGGGTGTCGGAAGGGGTGTCGATGCCTGCGCCGGCGAATAATTGGGCTACATCGGCGGCATCGAACAGGTAACGCTGATTGCAGAACTGGCAGTCGATCTCGATATTGCCACCGTGTTCCACCACCAGATTCTGCGCATCTTCCAGGCCCAGGCTGACCAAGGCATTCGCCGAACGCTCGCGCGAGCAGCTGCAACGGAAGCGCAGGCCCTGCTGGTCGAACAGGCGCACGGCCTCTTCGTGGTACAGGCGATGCAGAATGGTTTCGTTGTCCAGGCCCAGCAGCTCTTCAGCGGTCAGAGTGCCAGCCAGGGCGGTCAGCTTGCGCCAGCTGTCGGTGCGCTCATCGTCGTCCTTGATGCGGTCGGCCGGCAATTGTTGTAGCAGCAGGCCACGGGCGCGCTTGCCGTCGGCATTCAGCCAGAACTTGGTACCCACCTGCTGAGACATCACGAAATAGTTGGTGAAGCAGTCCGACAGGGTTTCGCCGTCGAGATCGACGATGCCCTGGTAGCGCTGGCCTTCCGTCGGGTCGACGGTGATTGCCAGTACGCCGTTGGCCATCAGGTCAGACAGCGTGGCGTCCGGCGCGATCAGGTCGGCGTCGTAACGGGCCAGGCCGCGAATTTCGCGCTCGCTGGAGCACTCGATCATCAGCATCGGCACCGGGCCTTCGGAACGCGCCTGCAAAATCAGCAAACCGTCGAACTTCATGGTGCCCACCAGCAGCGATGCCGCCGCCATCAGCTCACCAAGCAGCTGCGCAACCGGCTCCGGATAGGGATGCTTGGCGAGGACTTCGGCATAGCTGCGCTCCAGCGAGACCAGTTCGCCGCGGGCGTCGTTCTCGTCGAAGATGAAGCGTTGGGTGAAGTCGGTATCCGGTAGATCAGTCATAGGTCTGGGTATCTGAATTGATGACAAAATGATTACAAGGTTTATAAAATTAAACGCTTTAGCACCATCTTGGTGCGGCTTTCTCCTGGAAACGGAGAGCTAAATAGAGCGAAGAGGAACAGTTTATGAACAATCCGGGTTTGTTCCAAGCCAAGTGGAACCTCCGGCGATGGGCACTGTGCAATCTACTCGCTATCGGACTGCTGTGTTTTTGGCTGTGGCCCACGGGCCAGATGCTGTGTGTAATTTTCGACGAATGGCTGTTTCACCTGCTCAATGACCCGCTGGCGAGTCATTCGACCTGGCTGCATGTGTGGGCCGTGGCCAGTCTGCGACCATTTGACGCGGTGGTCGGCGTGATTTTGCTGACGTTGCTGATTCGCGGAGATTGGGTGTTCAAGGCGATTGAAGTGCGCCAGGCATTTTTCGGCTTTTTCGGGATTCTGCTGCTGTTGCTGTTCATCCGCATGCTGTTTTCCAAACTCGCGGCGCAGATGGGCTGGCAGCACAGCAGCCCGTCGATGGTGATCAGCGGGGCGATTCATATGAGTGACTATTTCCCTGGTCTGGAAAAAACCTGGGAGCTGAAGGACCGTTCGAGCCAGAGCTTCCCCGGCGATCATGCATCGGTATTGCTGATCTGGGGCATGTTCATGACGGTGTTTGCCAAGCGCATCGGCCAGGTGCTGGTGATCTGGGGCTTGGCCCTGTTGTTCATGATGCCGCGGCTGGTAGCCGGCGCGCACTGGGGGCAAGACGATTATATCGGCGGGGTATTGCTGGCCCTGTTGGCGCTGGGATGGGGGTATTACACGCCGTTTGCGGCGAAGGTGTCGAATGGGTTGCTGCGACTGACGGCGCCAATCTTCGGTTTGCTCGGTAAGCTGCCGGTGATCGGGCGATTGAGCGTCATACGCACTGCCGCCTGACGAAGTAGATGCATGTGAGAGCTGGCTTGCCTGCGATTGCGGTGGGTCAGTGACGGAAAGACTGGCTGGCCTGACGCTATCGCAGGCAAGCCAGCTCCCACATTTGATCTCCATTGACTTGGAGATGTGCGCTGTCAATCATCATTACCACTGCCGCGAAACTTGAACAAATCGCGACGCTGCTTCTTGCTCGGCTTGCCATCGGTCGTCATACCGGTAGCCCCGGCCTTGCGCATGGCGGCCGCATTTTCGCGTTTGGCGATACTGGCCTCGGTTTCGGTGTACAACGCCTGCGCTTCGGGCGCGCCGCGGCGCACAACGGACAAGGCTTGCACCACGACGGTCTTCTCATCAAACCCAGCCCGAATCTGCAGCTCATCACCGACGCGCGGCTCCTTGCCCGGCTTGCAGCGTTCACCGCGATGGTGCACTTTGCCGCTTTCGATAGCGGCTTTGGCCAGGGCGCGGGTTTTAAAGAAGCGCGCTGCCCACAGCCACTTGTCCAAACGGACTTTTTCTTCCTCTTCCTGCTTTTGAGCCACTTGAATTCCTCGCTCTGAAAAATGTCGCAACTTTACCGTTGAAGCCCTTCGACGCATAAACCCCAACGCTCACCTAAGATACGCCAGGCACCACCCTGTTTTTGCGAGGATACGCTGTGACCGACTTCCCCATTTCACTCACCTCGCCAAATCAGCGTTGCGTGGGTTGCCAGCAAAGCGAACCCCTGGGTTTCGATTTCGCGTTCGCCTATCAGCCTATCGTAGATCTTCGAGACCATTCGATCTTCGCCCACGAAGCGTTGGTGCGAGGCCCGCAAGGCGAAGGCGCGCTGTCGGTGCTGGGCCAGGTCAACGCAAGCAACCGTTACCGCTTTGACCAGCGGTGTCGTACCCAAGCGATTGCCGGGGCCGCTGCCTTGGGTATGCAAACCCATCTTTCTATCAATTTCATGCCCAATGCCGTGTACCGGCCCGAGCTGTGTATTCGCAGCACCCTGGAGGCGGCCCGCGCGCACAACTTTCCGCTGAACCAGCTGATTTTTGAAACGCTGGAAAGCGAGCACGTAGATAACTATCGCCATTTGACCAATATTCTGCGTGAATACCGCGAATTCGGCTTCAAGACCGCCATCGACGATTTCGGTGCGGGCTATTCGGGGCTGAACCTGCTGGCCGATTTCCAACCTGACCTGATCAAACTCGACATGGCGCTGATTCGCGATGTCGACAAGGATCGTGTCCGTCAGGTAATCGTCCAGGGGATTGTCACAATCTGTGAGCAGTTGGGCGTTACTGTCATTGCCGAAGGCATCGAAAGTGCCGGCGAGCGCGACTTCCTGTCCGACTGCGGAATATTTCTGATGCAGGGTTACTGGTTCGCCAGGCCTGCATTCAAAGCCCTGGCCAAGGTTTCACCACAGGCCTGGGCGAACTGATCGGTTACCCATATTGAAGACATTTGACCATTTGACCGTTGTGGGTCTGCGTGAATGGGTGGCACTTCCCGACTTGGGAGTGGCTGGCCTGCGCGCAAAGATCGACACCGGTGCCAGTACCTCGAGCCTGCACGCCACCGATATCGAGCCATTTGAGCGCGACGGTGAGAAGTGGGTGCGCTTTACCGCGCACCTGGGCAGCGTGGTGCAACTGCGTCACCGCCGCTGCGAGGCGCCGGTGGTGACGATGAAAACCATCAAGAGCTCTAACGGCCATGCGCAGGTGCGCTATGTCATCAGCACCACCCTCGCGCTGGGTGATCGGGTGTGGCGAGTGGAGTTCACTCTCGCCTGTCGCAAGGCCATGCGTTACCGCCTGTTGCTGGGCTCCAAGGCGCTGATTGACGGCCATTTGGTGGTCAGTCCAGGCGTCAAGTACGTTCAAGACAAGCCGGTGTTCCCGGTCTCTACTATTTCTGCCCCAGGTGCTGCATGAAGATTGCTGTGCTGTCGCGAAACCCGCGTCTGTATTCCACCCGCCGCCTGGTTGAGGCCGGCACCGAACGTGGCCACGAAATGGTGGTGATCGACACGTTGCGTGCCTATATGAACATTGCCAGCCACAAGCCGCAGATCCATTACCGGGGCAAGCCGCTGGAAGGCTTTGATGCGGTGATCCCGCGCATCGGTGCCTCAGTGACGTTTTATGGCTGCGCGGTGTTGCGACAGTTTGAAATGATGGGCGTATTCCCCCTCAATGAATCGGTAGCCATTGCCCGCTCGCGCGACAAACTGCGCTCATTGCAATTGCTCTCGCGGCGCGGTATCGGCCTGCCGGTGACCGGCTTTGCCCACTCCCCCGATGACATTCCCGACCTGATCGACATGGTCAACGGCGCGCCGCTGGTGATCAAGGTGCTGGAAGGCACCCAAGGCATCGGCGTGGTGCTGTGCGAAACCGCGACCGCTGCCGAATCGGTGATCGAGGCATTCATGGGCCTCAAGCAGAACATCATGGTGCAGGAATACATCAAGGAAGCCGGCGGTGCGGACATCCGCTGCTTCGTGGTGGGCGACAAGGTAATTGCGGCAATGAAACGCCAGGCCAAGCCGGGGGAATTCCGCTCCAACCTGCACCGCGGCGGCAGCGCCAGCCTGATCAAGATCACCCCGGAAGAACGCATGACCGCGCTGCGGGCGGCCAAAGTGATGGGGCTGGCGGTAGCGGGCGTGGATATCCTGCGCTCCAACCACGGGCCACTGGTGATGGAAGTGAACTCATCGCCGGGCTTGGAAGGCATTGAAACCACCACCGGCAAGGATGTGGCGGGCATCATCATTCAGCATCTGGAAAAGAATGGTGGGCCAAATATGACGCGCACCAAGGGCAAGGGCTGATACGCGGCAAGCGTTGCCACCCTGCAACACCAATGTGGGAGCGGGCTTGCTCGCGAAGGCGGGGTGTCAGTCGATGTATCTATTGACTGGTCCACCGCATTCGCGGGCAAGCCCGCTCCCACATTTTTGATCTTTGTTGTTTGTTAGACAGCGTCCCTGGGCAGCATCAGCCCCAACGGCAAACGCACCCGTGCTTCCAGGCCACCGTCCGGCCGGTTGCGCAGTTCAACATTGCCGCCATGCATTGAAGCAATCCGCCGCACAATCGCCAGCCCCAAGCCCGTGCCCTTGCCGCCCCGGGCACGGTCACCACGGGTGAACGGGTTGAAGATGCCTTCCAGTTCCGCCGGGTCGATCCCCGTACCGCGGTCCATCACACTCAACACCACATAAGGCGCAGTACTGTCGCCGGACACATACGCCGCCACTTCCACATCTGAACCGGCATGGTGCAAGGCGTTGCCAATGAGGTTGTTGAGCAGGCGTTTCATCGACACCCGCCGCAAGGCAAACGGCTGAATCGGCTCCAGGCGCATGCGCACCTGTTCGCCGTTCTGGTTGTAGGGCGCCACCACCTCGCGCACCAGGTCCGTCAGGTCGACTTCCTCGACCACTTCGTCGCGGCCATCACGGATAAACGCCAGGAACTGATCGAGAATC
The DNA here is from genome assembly GCF_049896685.1 of Pseudomonas sp. TWRC1-2. Taxonomy (NCBI): domain Bacteria; kingdom Pseudomonadati; phylum Pseudomonadota; class Gammaproteobacteria; order Pseudomonadales; family Pseudomonadaceae; genus Pseudomonas; species Pseudomonas sp. TWRC1-2. The sequence goes on from NZ_JAFCUU010000005.1 coordinate 462,240, forward strand.
GCGTCCATGTCTTCGATGTCACGCACCATGTCATCCGTGAGGTCGTTATGGTTGCCCATCAACTCCAGGGACAATCGCAACCGTGTCAACGGTGTGCGCAGGTCGTGGGACACGCCCGCCAGCATCAACTCGCGTTCGCGCCCGGCCTGTTCAACGTCTTCCGCCATCTGGTTGAAGGCGCCATACACTTCGGTCATCTCACTGGGCGTATCGCTGACCGGCAGGCGCACACTGCGCCCCTGCCCCAGTTGGCGCGCGGCAAAGACCAGGCGTTTGAGTGGCTGGTTGAGCTGGCGCACGAAAATCCAGGCGGACGCCGTTGAAAGCAAGCCAATCGCCAGGAACCAGCCCAGCACGTTCCAGATCTTCTGTCCCCGCAACGGGTGCGGGTAAAGCGGCACTTTGATCCACGCGTCGCCCAGGCTCGGCGCCCTCACCCACAGCGCAGGCGAAACATGCATGCGCAATCGCACCTCGGTGTCGTCCCCGAGCTCAGCCTGCATCTGGCGCTGATAAATCTCGCTGTAGGGCCAATGCTGCTCGCCTTCAGGTACACCGGCACCGTCGACTCTAATCAGCGTCGATGCCTTGGCCACCTTTTCACGGTTTTCGGGATCGACGGCCCAATAGGCACGAAGCGTCAGGGCGACGCCGTGGCTGTACTGCCGATCCACCAGCACGTCTTCGTTCATCAACAGATAAACCAGCGTCAGTGCCTTGGAAAACAGAACGACGATCAGCACCAGCCAAAGGGTGCGGGAAAAGAAACTTTGCGGGAACCACAACGGGGTTTTCATAGGAAACGGCTGGACACCTTGCAGAAACGAGCGGCGCTCGCAGAATTGCAGACGCCGGGCATCCCGTTGACTCTCATGGAGTCAAACGACGGATGCCCGCGCCTGCAAATCATCGGTCACTTGGTTGCGGTGCCATCCGGCACGAACACATAACCCACACCCCACACCGTCTGGATATAGCGTGGCTTGGACGGGTCCGGCTCGATCATGCGGCGCAGACGGGAAATCTGCACGTCGATGGAGCGCTCCAGAGCATCCCACTCCCGGCCACGGGCCAGGTTCATCAGTTTGTCGCGCGTCAGCGGCTGGCGAGCGTTCATCACCAGGGCCTTTAGCACGGCGAACTCACCGGTGGTCAGCATGTGCACTTCTTCGCCACGCTTGAGCTCACGGGTTGCCAGCGACAGTTCATAGTCGCCAAAGGTGACGCTTTCGTCTTCGCTGCCTGGCGCGCCGGGTACCGGGGCTGCCTGACGGCGCAACACGGCTTTGACCCGGGCCATCAGCTCGTCCGGGTTGAACGGCTTGGCCAGGTAATCATCAGCGCCCAGCTCAAGGCCCTTGATGCGGCTCAGCTCATCGCCCTTGGCGGTAAGCATGATGATGGGAATCTGGTTGTTCGCACCGCGCAGGCGTTTGCAGGCGGTGAGGCCGTCTTCGCCGGGCAGCATCAGGTCGAGTACGACCAGATTGAACACTTCGCGCCCCAGCAGGCGGTCCATCTGCTCGGTGTTCGGCACCGCGCGGGCACGGTAGCCCTTGGAGTTGAAAAAACGCTCCAGCAGGCTGCTCAGCCCCGGATCGTCATCAACGATGAGAATTTTTTCGCCTTCAGCAGTTTGTGCAGTGCTGCTCATTAGATGCTCCTCTTATCTCGGCGCGCATTATGGCGTAGCTGCCGTTATACGCACCGTGTGCATTGTTAGCAGATTTTTCCTCTACCGCCAGCGAACGCGCGCCCTGCAACCTTCGGCGCAATCCCCCCCAGCTGCAGAACGCTGGTTATAATGCGCCGCCTTTGCGCTGAGCAATGTCAGACTTTACTGCTTGCTGCCTCGCTATTTTTTTACCGCGACGGGCAGCAATTTTCCGATTTCGAGGGTCAACAGGCTGCCTTTTGACCCAGGTAGCGGCGCCAGTCGGGCCGCTCAACCAGCCTTGCAACGCCTTGTTTTCCGGGCCTGCGAGCTGCTTTCAGAATTTCAGGTGGTTTTATGGACAGCATCAACAGCCGCATCGCCGAGGAACTCGGCGTACGCCCACAACAGGTCGAAGCGGCCGTCGCTCTACTGGATGAAGGCTCCACGGTGCCCTTCATCGCCCGTTACCGTAAAGAAGTGACCGGCAGCCTCGACGACATCCAGCTGCGGCACCTGGAAGAGCGCTTGCGCTACCTGCGAGAACTCGACGAACGGCGCATCAGCATCCTCGCCAGCATCGAGGAACAAGGCAAGCTGACCCCGCAACTGGAACGCGACATCAAACTCGCCGACACCAAGACCCGCCTCGAAGACCTTTACCTGCCGTACAAACAGAAGCGCCGCACCAAGGGCCAGATCGCCCTGGAAGCCGGCCTGGGTGACCTGGCGGACGGCCTGTTCAACGACCCGTCGCTGACCCCGGAAACCGAAGCCGCGCGCTTCATCAACGCCGAAAAAGGCGTCGCCGACGTCAAGGCGGCCCTCGAAGGCGCCAAGTACATCCTCATGGAGCGTTTTGCCGAAGACGCCAACTTGCTGGAAAAACTGCGTAACTATTTGAAACAGGAAGCCACCCTCAGCGCCCGCGTCATCGCCGGCAAAGAGGAGGAAGGCGCCAAGTTCCGCGACTATTTCGAGCACGACGAACCGCTCAAGAGCATGCCGTCGCACCGCGCACTGGCCATTTTCCGCGGCCGCAACGAAGGTATTCTCAGCTCCGCGCTGAAGGTCGGCGACGAGCTGCCGGGCACCATGCACCCGTGCGAAGGCATGATCGGTCAACAATTCGGCATTCAGAATCAGAACCGTCCGGCGGACAAGTGGCTAGGTGAAGTTGTGCGCTGGACCTGGAAGGTCAAGCTATACACCCACCTGGAAACCGACCTGCTCGGCGAGCTGCGCGACGGCGCCGAAACCGAAGCGATCAATGTTTTCGCCCACAACCTGCACGACCTGCTGCTGGCCGCGCCGGCCGGCCCGCGTGCGACCCTGGGCCTCGACCCGGGCCTGCGTACCGGCTGCAAAGTGGCCGTAGTCGACGCCACGGGCAAGCTGCTGGACCACGCCACCGTGTATCCGCACGTGCCGCACAACAAGTGGGACCAGACCCTCGCTATCCTCGCCGCGCTGTGTGCCAAGCACGCCGTGGACCTGATCGCCATCGGCAACGGCACCGCCAGCCGGGAAACCGACAAGCTGGCCGCCGAGCTGATCAAAAAATACCCAGCCATGAAAATGACCAAGGTCATGGTCTCCGAGGCCGGCGCGTCGGTGTACTCGGCGTCGGAACTGGCCTCCAAGGAATTCCCGGACCTCGACGTATCGATCCGTGGCGCCGTCTCCATTGCTCGCCGCCTGCAAGACCCGCTGGCCGAGCTGGTGAAGATCGACCCTAAATCCATCGGTGTCGGCCAGTACCAGCACGATGTGTCGCAGCTGAAACTGGCACGCGGTCTGGATGCGGTGGTGGAAGACTGCGTGAACAAGGTCGGCGTGGATGTGAACACTGCTTCGGTCGCGCTGCTGGCCCGTATTTCCGGCCTAAACTCCACGCTGGCGCAGAACATCGTCACCCACCGCGACGAAAACGGCGCGTTCAAAACCCGCGCTGCGCTGAAAAAAGTCGCACGCCTGGGCGAAAAAACCTTTGAACAGGCCGCCGGCTTCCTACGCGTAATGAACGGCGACAACCCGCTGGACGCTTCGGCGGTTCACCCGGAAGCCTACCCGCTGGTACAGCGCATTGCTGCCGAGACCGACCGCGACATCCGCTCGCTGATCGGCGACGCCGCGTTCCTCAAGCGCCTGGACCCAAAAAAGTACACCGACGAAACCTTCGGCGTGCCGACCATCACCGACATCCTGCAAGAGCTGGAAAAACCTGGCCGTGACCCGCGTCCCGAGTTCAAGACCGCCGAGTTCCAGGACGGCGTCGAAGACCTCAAGGACCTGCAACTGGGCATGATCCTCGAAGGCGTGGTCACCAACGTGACCAACTTCGGCGCGTTTGTGGACATCGGCGTGCATCAGGACGGTTTGGTGCATATCTCCGCGCTTTCGGAGAAGTTCATCAAAGACCCTCGCGAAGCGGTGAAAGCCGGTGATGTGGTCAAGGTCAAGGTCATGGAAGTCGACATTCCACGCAAACGCGTTGGCTTGTCGATGCGCATGAGCGACACCCCCGGCGAAAAAATAGACGGCGCCCGTGGCGCTCGCCCAGGCTCGGCGCCACGCCAGTCGCAGAACAACGCACCGCGCAAAGAAACCGCCACCGCAGCGCCTAGCAACAACGCGATGGCGTCGCTGTTCGCCAACGCCAAACAGTTGAAGAAACGCTGATGGAAATCCCGGCCGGTTTGACCCAGAGCGCGTTCAGCGAGCTGATCGGCTGTCGCCTGCAACGCCTGGACGAGGGCGTTGCCGAGGTGGCCCTGACCCTGGAGCCGCAGCTGCGCAACCGTGCAGGCAAGCTCCACGGCGGGGCGATTTTCAGCCTGGTGGACATCACCATGGGGCTGGCCTGTTCCAGCTCCCATGGCTTCGACCAGCAGAGCGCGACCATCGAGTGCAAAATCAACTATATCCGTGCCGTGTCCGACGGCGACGTGCTGTGCACCAGCCGTATTATCCACGCAGGTCGACGCACGTTGGTGGTTGAAGCAGAGGTGTATCAGGACGACAAACTGGTCGCAAAAGCACAAGGCACATTCGCTGTCCTATAGCTCCCCGCCCTCGATTTGAGTTAATTTCGGCGCTGCGACAACAGCGTCGGAATTTTCTTGCTGCGCTATAGCCCAATTCATGGAGTGAAGTAGGCTTTTTCAAAGCGGGTCAAATCGACTCAAAACCAGGCGATAACGCCAGTTTTAACTTCACCCTTGTAGACCGTCCTGCCCACCCCCATATTGGGGCGACTGACGCGTGAAGGAATCCAACTTGAGCGAACTTCTCAACCGCCGCCTGGCCCTGCTCGGCAAGCGCGAACACCTCTCCCTGCTAGAGCAATGCTTGCACGGCATCGAGCGCGAATGCCTACGCGTCACGGGTGAGGGTCGCCTGGCACAAACGCCGCACCCCGAAGCCCTGGGCGCCGCGTTGACCAACGAATTGATCACCACCGACTACTCGGAATCGCTGCTGGAGTTTATTACCCCAGCCCTGCCCAACCCGGCCGATACCCTGAGCAGCCTGGACAAGATCCATCGCTTTGCCTACAGCAAACTCGGTAACGAGTATCTGTGGAGCCCGTCGATGCCGTGCCCATTGCCGGCCGAGGAAGATATTCCGATTGCCTACTACGGCACCTCCAATATCGGCCAGCTCAAATACGTTTACCGCAAGGGCCTGGCCCTGCGTTACGGCAAGACCATGCAGTGCATCGCCGGCATTCACTACAACTTTTCCCTGCCGGAGCAGTTGTGGCCCTTGCTCAAGGAAACTGAAGGTTTCGTCGGCACCGACCGCGACTACCAGTCCACGGCCTACATCGCATTGATCCGTAATTTCCGTCGCTACAGCTGGCTGCTGATGTACCTGTTCGGTGCCTCGCCAGCGCTGGACGCCGGGTTCCTGCGCGGTCGCTCGCACCAGTTGGAAGTGCTGGACGCCGACACGCTGTACCTGCCGTACGCCACCAGCTTGCGCATGAGCGACCTGGGTTACCAGAGCAACGCCCAGGCCGGCCTCACGCCGTGCTACAACGATCTGGCCAGCTACACCGACAGCCTGCGCGAAGCGGTGGCAACGCCCTACGCGCCCTACGTCGAAGTCGGCACCCATAAGGACGGTGAGTGGGTTCAGCTCAACACCAACATCCTGCAGATCGAAAACGAGTACTACTCCAACATTCGCCCCAAGCGCGTGACCTACACCGGCGAGCGCCCCATCCAGGCGCTGGTGGCCCGTGGCATCCAGTACATCGAAGTGCGTTGCCTGGACATCAACCCGTTCCTGCCGATGGGTATCGACCTGCCGGAGTCGCGCTTCCTCGATGCGTTCCTGCTGTATTGCGCACTGAACGACAGCCCGCTGTTCGCCAACAACGAGTGCGGCAATGCCACCTCCAACTTCCTCAGCGTGGTCAAGGAAGGTCGCCGTCCGGGCCTGCAATTGCAGCGTCAGGGCCAGGCTGTGGATATGAAGGAATGGGCCACCGAGCTGCTGGAGCAGATTGCGCCGTTGGCGGCGTTGCTGGATCAGAGCCATGGTATTACCGAGCACAGCGAGGCGCTGGACGCTCAGCTGGCGAAGGTCAAGGATCCGTCCCTGACGCCGTCGGCCCAAGTGTTGGCAGCGATGGCCGAGCGCAAGGAAAGCTTTGCGCAATTCTCCCTGCACCAGAGCGAGGTGCACGCCGAGCATTTCCGTAAAGAGCCGCTGCCAGCCGACGAGCAGGCGCGTTTTGAAGAACTGGCGCGCACGTCGCTGGCGCAACAGGCGGAACTGGAGCAGAACGAGGTCGGCGACTTTGATGTGTTCGTCGGGTCGTACCAGGCGAGCATCCTGGCGATCAGTAACTAACTGAAGCCGAACCCGGCTCAACATGTGGGAGGGGGCTTGCCCCCGATAGCAGAGTGTCAGTCACCCATCAGTGACTGATCTACCGCCATCGGGGGCAAGCCCCCTCCCACATTTGCCCTCGTCTGATTGAATACGTGCGGTCACTCTTCTTCTAATAAGCTAATTCGAAAACGTTATTTATTTTCGAGTTCTTAGATCATTTAGTCTCCTCACACGCCGACCCTCGGCCGCCTGATTGAGGAGCTTCCCCTTGAAACTGCTTACCCCTCTGCGCCTCTTGGCTGCATTGTCCCTGGCCGGTGCCAGCCTGTTTGCCCAGGCGGCAGATGTCACCATCGCTTATCAAACCACCGTGGACCCGGCGAAAGTCGCCCAGGCCGACGGCGCGTACGAAAAAGCCACTAACGCCAAGATCGACTGGCGCAAATTCGACAATGGCGCCGACATCATCGCCGCCATCGCTTCCGGCGACGTGCAGATCGGCTACCTCGGTTCCAGCCCGCTGACCGCTGCTGTTACCCGCAAAGTCCCAGTGGAAACCTTCCTCGTCGCCACCCAGATCGGCGGCGCCGAAGCCTTGGTGGCGCGCAATGGTTCAGGGATCAACAGCCCGCAGGACCTGATCGGCAAAAAGATCGCCGTGCCATTCGTGTCCACCGGCCACTACAGCCTGTTGGCCGCGCTGAAGCACTGGAACATCGACCCTTCGAAAGTGACCATCCTCAACCTCGCGCCACCGGCCATCATCGCCGCCTGGAAGCGCGGTGACATCGACGCCACCTACGTGTGGGACCCCGCCCTGGGCGTGGCCAAGGAAAACGGCAAGGTGCTGATCACCTCCGGCGAACTGGCCAAGTTCGGCGCGCCGACTTTCGATGCGTGGATCGTGCGCAAAGACTTCGCCGAGAAGCACCCGGAAATCGTCACCGCTTTCGCCAAAGTCACGCTGGACGCCTACGCCGCATACCGCAAAGACCCACAAGCGTGGCTCGCCGACACAGGCAACGTCGACAAGCTTGTCAAGCTTTCCGGCGCCAAGGCCACTGATATCCCGCTGCTGCTGCAAGGCAACGTCTACCCGCTGGCCGCTGATCAGGTGACCCTGCTGGGCGCCCCGACCACCAAGGCTGTGACCGACACCGCCGCGTTTCTCAAGGAGCAAGGCAAGGTCGACGCCGTGCTGCCGGACTACGCCCCTTACGTCAGCGCCAAGTTCATCACTCACTGATTCAAGGAGTTCATTGCGATGGCCTTGCTACAACTGGAGCGCATCAGCGCACAGTACTCAGGCGCCACAGAACCGGTACTGTCTGATATTTCACTGGACCTTGGGCCCCAGCAATTGCTGGTGGCCCTCGGCCCGTCCGGCAGTGGCAAGACCTCGCTGTTGAACCTGATTGCCGGTTTCGTCGAACCCTCTGCCGGGCGCATCACCCTCGACGGCGTGCCGATCAAAGGCCCCAGCGCCGAGCGCGGCGTGGTGTTCCAGGACGACGCCTTGCTGCCCTGGCAGGACGTGTTGGCCAACGTCGGTTTCGGCCTTGAACTGGCCGGCGTGCCCAAGGCCCAGCGCGAAATCCGCGCCCGGGAAATGCTCGCGCTGGTCGACCTCGCCGGTTTCGACAGTCGCCGTATCTGGCAACTCTCCGGCGGCCAAAAGCAACGCGTGGGCCTGGCCCGCGCGCTGGCGGCCGACCCGCGTGTGCTGCTGATGGACGAACCCTTCGGCGCCCTCGATGCCTTCACCCGCGAACAGATGCAGGAGCTGCTGCTGCAAGTCTGGCGGCGCACAGCCAAGCCGGTGTTCCTGATCACCCATGACATCGAAGAGGCGGTGTTCCTCGCCACCGATTTGATCCTGTTGGCGCCCAACCCGGGCCAGATCGTCGAGCGTCTGCACCTGGACTTCGGCCAGCGCTACGCCGCCGGTGAGTCGGCGCGCGCGATCAAGTCCGACCCGCGCTTTATCGAAACCCGCGAGCACGTGCTGGGCAAAGTGTTCTCGCAACGGCAGGTGTCCGCATGAGCAGTTACGAACTCCCCGCCACCGCCGCCAAGCCGGTGGCTCACGCCGTTATTCCGGTGCGTCGTAGCCTGAGCACACGGTGGATCAGCGTGCTCACTTTGTTTGCCTTGTTGGCACTCTGGTGGGCGGTGACTGCCACCGGTTTGATCGAACCGCTGTTCCTGCCGCCACCGTCCGCCGTGCTGCAAAAAGGCTGGCTGCTGGCGACCACCGGCTACATGGATTCCACCTTGTGGCAGCACTTGGGCGCGAGCCTGCAGCGCATCGGCCTGGGCCTCGGCTTTGCGGTGCTGACCGCCGTGCCAGTGGGCATTGCCATCGGTGCCAACCGCATCGCGCGCGGCATTCTCGATCCGCTGATTGAGTTCTACCGGCCGATTCCACCGCTGGCTTATCTGCCGCTGATCGTGATCTGGTGCGGCATCGGCGAGCTGTCCAAGGTGCTGCTGATTTACCTCGCGATCTTCGCGCCTATCGCCATCGCCACCGCGACCGGCGTGCGCACCGTCGACCCGGCCAAGCTGCGGGCCGCGCAGTCGTTGGGCGCCACCCGTGCCCAATTGATTCGCCACGTGATCCTGCCCAGCGCCCTGCCCGACATCCTCACCGGTGTGCGCATCGGCCTGGGCGTGGGCTGGTCGACCTTGGTTGCGGCCGAGTTGATCGCCGCCACCAGCGGCCTGGGTTTTATGGTGCAGTCGGCGGCGCAGTTCCTGGTCACCGATGTGGTGGTGCTGGGGATTCTGGTGATCGCCCTGATCGCCTTCGCCATGGAAATGGGCCTGCGTGCCCTGCAGCGTAAATGGGTGCCCTGGCATGGCCAGGCACATTGAGTGAGAAGAGCATGAGCAGCCTGACCGTTACGCCATTAAGCACCGCCCTGGGCGCCCAGATCAGTGGCGTCGATATCACCCAGCCGCTGAACCTGGAACAGCGCGACGCCATCGAGCAGGCGTTGCTCACCCACTCGGTGCTGTTCTTCCGTGGACAAGCCGTCACCCCGCAGCAACAGGCGCGGTTCGCGGCAAATTTTGGCGACCTGCACATTCACCCGATTTACCCCAACGTGCCGGAGCAGCCCGAAGTGCTGATCCTGGATACCGCCGTGACCGACGTGCGTGACAATGCCGTATGGCACACCGACGTGACGTTCCTGCCCACGCCGGCCCTCGGCGCGGTGCTCAGCGCCAAGCTGCTGCCGGCGTTTGGTGGCGACACGTTGTGGGCCAGTGGCATTGCGGCGTATGACGCGCTGTCGGCGCCGTTCAAGCGCTTGCTCGACGGCCTGACCGCCACACACGACTTCACCAAATCCTTCCCGCTGGAGCGTTTTGGCAACACCGCCGAAGACCTGGCGCGCTGGGAAGAAACCCGCAAGAAAAACCCGCCGCTGTCGCACCCGGTAGTGCGCACGCACCCGGTGAGTGGGCGCAAGTCGCTGTTTGTCAGTGATGGGTTTACCACCAAGATCAATGAGCTGGAGCCGGCCGAAAGCGAAGCGATTCTCAAGCTGTTGTTTGCTCATGCGACACGGCCAGAGTTCACCATCCGCTGGCGCTGGCAGGAGAACGACGTAGCGTTCTGGGACAACCGCGTGACCCAGCATTACGCGGTCGATGACTACCGGCCGCAACGGCGGGTGATGCACCGCGCAACGATTCTGGGCGACGTGCCCTTTTAAGCCAGGCACGACCTTCATCGACTGACCCACCGCCATCGCGGGCAAGCCCGGCTCCCACAGTGATCGAGTCGTGGCGAATAAATTTGCCGCGCTGAAGAGCAAAAATGTGGGAGGGGGCTTGCCCCCGATAGCGCTGGGTCAGTCAACTTGTCACCTGGCTGACACCGCCATCGGGGGCAAGCCCCCTCCCACATTGACCCGGTGCTATCAGGTTATTAAGCGGTCGATGACTACCGGCCGCAGCGGCGAGTCGATTCTTGGGGTTTTGCCGTTCTAGCCGCCACACTGCACATCAAATGTGGGAGGGGGCTTGCCCCCGATAGCGCTGGGTCAGTCAACTGGTCAACTGACTGACACCGTCATCGGGGGCAAGCTCCCTCCCACACTGACCCGGTGCTATCAGGTTATTCAGCGGTCGATGGTTTTTCCCACAGGTTGATCCCGCCTTCCTGGGCAAACCGATCGATCTCCGCCAGTTCCTCGGCACTGAAGCTCAAGTTCTGCAGCGCTCCGACGTTTTCAATGATCTGCTCCGGCCGGCTTGCACCGATCAGCGCACTGGTCACCCGTGGGTCACGCAGGGTCCAGGCCAGCGCCAGTTGCGCCAGGCTCTGGCCGCGACGCTTGGCGATTTCATTCAGCGCGCGCACGTGGGCGATGTTGGCTTCGGACAAGTGCTTGGCCTGCAGCGAACCACCCCCTGGACGATTAACCCGCGCATCCGCCGGCACGCCGTTGAGGTACTTGTCGGTGAGCAAACCCTGGGCCAGCGGCGTGAACGCAATCACCCCGGCACCGAGTTCTTCGGTGGTGTCCAGCAGGTCTTTTTCCACCCAGCGGTTGAGCAGGTTGTAGGCCGGTTGGTGGATCAGCAACGGCACTTTCCATTCCTGGAGCAGCGCAGCCATCTCGCGGGTTTTCACGCCGGAATAAGACGAGATACCGATGTACAGCGCCTTGCCTTGTTGCACGGCAGTGGCGAGGGCGCTGGCGGTTTCTTCCAGCGGCGTGTCGGCATCAAAACGGTGGGAGTAGAAAATATCCACGTAGTCGACGCCCAGGCGTTGCAGGCTCTGGTCCAGGCTCGCCAATACGTATTTGCGCGAACCGCCGCCCTGGCCGTAAGGGCCGGGCCACATGTCCCAGCCGGCTTTGCTGGAGATGATCAGCTCGTCGCGATAGTGCTTGAAGTCTTCGCGCAGCAAACGGCCGAAGTTGATCTCGGCGCTGCCGTAGGGCGGGCCGTAATTGTTGGCCAGGTCGAAGTGGTTGATGCCCAGGTCGAACGCGGTGCGCAGCAACGCGCGCTGGGTGTCGATCGGGGTGCTGTCGCCAAAGTTGTGCCACAGCCCCAGGGACAGTGCAGGCAGCACCAATCCACTGCGGCCTACGCGGCGATAAGGGATAGATTCATAGCGGTTTTCGGCAGCAATGTACGTCATCGAATCCTCTCTGGGCTTAGGGCAAATAAGGCCTGGGAATAAGGTTATTCCCAGGCCTTTTAAGCCGCTGAATCGCTTAACTATGCCCGTCTCTTTTACAGCAATTTCCTACCAAAGTGGAACGACGTAGCTGACATAGAATCGGTTTTCATCTTGCACAGTGGCACCGGTAATGTCAGGGCTGGCGTGGGCATTTTTCCAGGTTACGCCCAGGCCCTTGAGGGTGCCGGTGGGTACTTGGTAGGCCACCGCGATGTTGCGTTCCCATTCGCTGCTGTCGCCCTGCGCAGTGCGGATGTCATCGCCGTGGGCATAGGCGGCAGAGAATGTCAGGCCGGTGAGGCCCAGCTTGCCGAAGTCATATTTGTACTGCGCCAGCCAGGTACGCTCGCCGGCGTGCTGGAATTTGTTCAGCTGCATGTTGGTCAGCGCCGGCGTGTCCGCACCTGAACCTGGGCCCTGGCGTGCGTCACCACTGTTCAGACCCGAATCCAGGTACGGGAAGTCGCTGTCGCCGCTGTTTTTCTGGATACCGAGGCCCACGGTATGGCCGTCCAGGCTGTAGCTCTCCAGCAAGCTGGCGGTGGTTTGGTTGATGCGGCCTTTGCTGGTGCCGTCACCGTAGAGGCCGGCCCCGGCGAAGTCTTTGTCGCCATCGGCGTTGGCGCCCACACCCAGGCTGCGGAACACGCGCACGTCGGTGTCGAATGCACCCACGGCCACCGCGTCATGACGTTTGGCACCGAGGAAGAACTGCTGGTAGTAATCCTCAAGGTTGGAATACCACAGGCTGACGGTGGTGTTCTGAATGCCGGTGTAGTCCGCACCGCCGAACAGGAAGCGGTCGCTTTCTTTGGTGCCACCGGCAGTGATCATGCCTTGGTCGCCGGTTTCGTTGCGGATCTTGGTCTTGAAGATATCGCCGCCGGTGAAGGTGAAATCGCTAAGGTCCTTGGACACCAGCTGCACGCCAGTGTTGGTCTGCTGGTACAGGCGCCCGTCGGTGTTGGCCAACACCGGGTTGTTGCCGTACAGCGTGCCCACGCGCAGCTCATCCTTGGCAAAGCGCATCTTGAACGTGGGGCTCAGCACGCCAAACTGGTCGGCGGATTTGCCGTCGTCCAACGGGAACATGCTGCCGGGGTAGCGGCCCTGGTGATCCTTGTCATTGAGGTCACCACCGGAATCCAGTTTCAAGCCATAGAAGGCCTGCAGATCAAGGCCAAAACCAACCGGCCCATCGGTGTAGCCCGACTTGAAGTTGAACTCGAAACCCTGGCCCCAATCACGAATGCTGTGGGCCTTGGCGTTGCTGTTCACCACATCACGCCCTTGCTGGTTGAGGTAGCGGTTGAGCAAGGTCACATCGGCGTGGCTGTCGTCGATAAAATCGGCGTGGGCGGACAGCATAAAGCTCGCCATGGCGACACCCACCACGGGGCTTATTAACGTCTTCATTGTTACCGGTCTCCGTCACTGTTCTGAAATGAAAGCGTCAAACGCTTCACACAATTACGCAGTGGCCAGATGACAGTTGCGCGTCAAAGCGCGGCTTCAACGAATGAAATTAAATTTAAGAAAGCCCCGTAGAACGGGGCTTTGCGGGCTTTTTTTGGTGAGAGGGAACTAGCGCACCAAGTGCAGGAACTGCAGGTGCCGCTCGTACTGGTCGAGGATGTCGTTGATGATCTGCTCCTTGGTGTAGCCCACCAGATCGTAGTCCTGACTGCCCTCGCTCAAGTGCACTTCCGCCCGGTAGTAACGGCGGTTGTTGAGCTGCTTGGAGCCCATGCCGCCGCGCGCAAACGACGGCGTGAAATAGCCACGCATCTGCACTTGATACACGAACGGATGCTCTTCGCCGTGGCCGATTTCCAGGCTGACGCTGTCGTTGGACGGGTCGGGCTGGGTGACGACGCTGAGGCCTTTTTCGACAAACACCGCCGTCACTTCTTCGATCGCCGGGCGCACGGTGGTTTCAAGGAACCGGTACACCTCATCGCGCGACGGAAAATGCACCGCCTGGCTCAAGCGCTGGCGCCAACCGCCGGTGCCCTTGCGTGAGCCCGATACCGGCGCCAGCGAATGCAACTGGGCAATCTGCTTTTGCGATTCGAGGTGGAACGCCTTGTGCAGCCCCCACATCATCAGCAGCAGGATCAGCGAGAACGGCAACGAGGTCAGCACCACCGCCGATTTGAGCGAATCGATGCTGCCGGCAAACAGCAAGGCACTGGTGACCAATGCAGTCATCGCGCCCCAGAACACACGCAGCCATTTCGGCCCGTCTTCATCGGCGTTACCGCCTTTGGACGACAAGGTCGACAGCACCACGGTGCCGGAGTCGGCCGAGGTGACGAAGAACACGAAGCTGATGAACACCGTGACCGCGATGACCGTCTTGCTCCACGGGTAGGTTTCCAGCAGCAAGTAAAGGCTCATCGACGGGTCATCGATGGCCGACTGGCCGAGGGCGGTCAAGCCGTGGTTGAGCACTTGGTCGATGGCGCTGTTGCCGAAGATCGACATCCACGCCAGGGTAAAGCCCAGCGGGATCAGCAGCACGCCGAACACGAACTCACGGATGGTGCGCCCGCGGGAAATACGTGCGATGAACAGGCCCACGAACGGCGACCATGCAATCCACCAGGCCCAGTAGAACACCGTCCAACCGCCTAGCCAGTCGCTGGGTTTGTCGTAGGCGTACACATCGAAACTCTTGGTCGGCAAGGCGCCGAGGTAGTCGCCGACGTTCTGGATCAGGGTGTTGAGCAAGTGCTGGGTGGGCCCGGCGAACAACACAAACAGCAGCAGTGCGCAGGCCAGCAGCATGTTGATGTCGGACATCACCCGCACGCCCTTGTCGACACCGGAAACGGCGACGAGGATCGCGGCGCCCATCATCAGCGTGATCAGGCCGACCTGTATCCATTGGGTGTGGGCAATGCCGAACAGGTAATCCAGCCCGGAATTGAGGTGCAACACGCCAAAGCCCATGTCGGCGCCCAGTCCAAACACGGTGGCGATGATGCCGAAGCCATCCACTGCGTAGCCGATGGGGCCGTTGATGCGTTTGCCGATCAGCGGGTACAGCGCCGAGCGCAGCGCCAGCGGCAGGTTATGCCGGTAGGCGAAATACGCCAGGGCCATGCCAACAAACGCGAACACGCCCCAGCCGTGCAGGCCCCAGTGCAGAAACAGGATCTGCATGGCCTGGCGCGCGGCATCGGCGTTCATCGGCGCGCCTTGAGGCGGCTGCACCAAGTGCGTCAGCGGCTCGGACACGCAGAAGAAGAACAGCGTGATGCTGATCCCGGCGGCGAACAGCATGCCGGCCCAGGACAGGTAACTGAATTCGGGCTCGTCGTGGTCGGCACCGAGTTTTATCTTGCCGTAGCCCGATAGCGCGGTGACCACCACGAAGACCAGATACAGCGTCATCGCGAGCATGTAGTACCAGCCGACCGTGTTGGCCGCCCAGTTTTGCGCAGCCAGCAGCCAGGCACCGGCCTGTTGCGGGATAGCGATGACGGTGATGCCAAATAGCAGGATGAAACTGGCGGCAAAGTAGAAAACGGGCGCATTCATGCGCACCATGCCGCTGGATGGGGTGGACGATGCACTCATGAACGATGCACCCCTAGGGTGTGGGATGTGGCTGTAAATAACGGACTCAGCAAAGGTAAGCCTCCTGTTGTGAGCGGGCAGCGAACCACCGGTTTAACTTGAACGAACATTCAAGTTAAACATGAATAAGCGGTTTGGGACTAATCGCAGGGCTGAGTGGTAGGTCATTCCTACACTAGCTCAGGGATTGGTATGACGGGTGCGCGAGGTAAATCGTTCAGCGATTTCGGGGAGAAACCTTCTCGGATTTGCAATGCGATCCAATGTGGGAGCTGGCTTGCCTGCGATGGCGGTGGGTCAGCAACACGTCTGTCGCCTGATACACCGCTATCGCAGGCAAGCCAGCTCCCACCTTCGATCAGCGCGTGGCTCAAAAACTATTTCTGCGCCCCATCCTCATGCTGCAAATTCGCCTGCGTGATATTCGCCCCCGCCGGCACACTGCGGGTCAGCCACACGTTGCCGCCAATCGTCGAGCCCTTGCCGATGGTGATTCGCCCCAGGATCGTCGCCCCGGCGTAGATCACCACATCATCTTCAACAATCGGATGGCGTGGATGGCCCTTCTGCAACTGCCCGTCCTCATCTGCCGGGAAGCGCTTGGCGCCCAACGTCACTGCCTGATAAATGCGCACCCGCTCGCCGATGATCGCGGTTTCGCCAATCACCACACCCGTCCCATGATCGATAAAGAAACTCGGGCCGATCTGCGCGCCAGGGTGAATGTCGATACCCGTGGCCGAGTGCGCGATCTCCGCGCTGATCCGCGCCAGCAGCGGCAGCCCGGCGCGGTACAGATGGTGCGCCAGGCGATGGTGAATCACCGCCAGAATCCCCGGATAGCACAACAGCACTTCATCCACACTGCGCGCGGCGGGGTCGCCGTGGTAGGCGGCCAGCACGTCGGTGTCCAGCAGGCTGCGCAGCGACGGCAGGGCCAGGGCAAAATCCTGGATCAGACGGATCGCCAGGGCATCGACCTCGCCGTCATCCTTGCCGCCCTGGCGTGCGGCGTAGCGCAGCTCCAGGCGCGCCTGGCCGAGCAGGGCATTCAAGGCGACGTCGAGGGTGTGGCCGACGTAAAAGTCTTCACTTTCCTCACGCAAGTCCACCGGCCCCAGGCGCATCGGGAACAACGCGCCGCACAGCGACTCAAGAATCTGCGCCACGGCCTCGCGCGACGGCAATTCGCGGCCGCCGTGCTCGCCACTCAAGCGGCCATTGCGCGTTCGCCACTGGTCCCGGGCGCTACGCAGCTGGCTGACGATGGTCTGCAATTGCCAATGGCTGGAACGCTCACTCACGGTATTCACTCCTGACGAATTGCCCATCACTTTACGGTATGCACCCAGACGGCCCTTAAGAACCAATGGTGTGATGCTAAGAACTAACCGACATAAGCGATTGGCGGTTGCCGGTTGAAAAGTGCCTGCCTATAGTCGCCCCATCACTTAGCCACTGTGCGTCGCCATGATCAAACAACAGCTAGACCGTTTTAACCGCCTGGACCTGCTGGGCGGTGCCACTGCCCTGGAAAAACTCGAGCGGCTGTCGACCTGGCTGGGCAGGGACATTTACGTCAAGCGCGATGACACCACGCCACTGGCCATGGGCGGCAACAAGCTGCGCAAACTCGAATACCTGGCAGCCGATGCCCTCGCTCAAGGCGCCGACACCCTGGTGACCGCCGGCGCGATCCAGTCCAACCATGTGCGCCAGACTGCTGCGCTGGCCGCCAAGTTGGGCCTGGGTTGCGTGGCACTGCTGGAGAACCCGACCGGCACCGAAGACCCGAACTACCTGGGCAACGGCAATCGCCTGTTGCTGGAGCTGTTTGACGCCAAGGTGGAACTGGTCGAAAACCTCGACAACGTTGACGACCAACTCAATGCCCTCGCCGATCGCCTGCGCAGCAACGGCAAGAAGCCGTACCTTGTGCCTATCGGCGGTTCGAATGCACTTGGGGCGCTGGGTTACGTGCGCGCCGGGCTGGAGCTAGCCGGGCAGATCGAAGCCAGCGGCATTGAGTTCGCCGCCGTGGTACTCGCCTCCGGCAGTGCGGGCACCCACAGTGGCCTCGCCCTGGCGTTGAGCGAAGTGCTGCCAAATTTGCCGGTGGTGGGCATTACCGTGTCGCGCACCGAGCAAGCTCAGTTCCCGAAAGTGCAGAGCCTGGCCGAACGCACCGCCGAGTTGCTCGGCGTGGGCGTGCCCGACGCATTCAAAGTGATCCTGTGGGACGAATATTTCGGCCCGCGCTACGGCGAACCGAACGCCGGCACCCTGGCCGCGGTCAAGTTACTGGCAAGCCAGGAAGGCCTTCTGCTGGACCCGGTGTATACGGGCAAGGCCATGGCCGGCTTGCTCGATGGCATCGGTCGCCAGCGGTTTGAGGACGGGCCGATTATTTTCCTGCACACCGGCGGAGCGCCGGCGTTGTTTGCGTATGACTCCGTGTTTAGCTGAATAAACACGGATCAAAATGTGGGAGCTGGCTTGCCTGCGATAGCGGTCAGGCAGCTACAAAAGTGTTGGCTGATACACCGCTATCGCGGGCAAGCCCGCTCCCACATTGGATTGATTGCATATTCTAAAAACGCATAACAAATTAGATTTATATTATTTTCAAGTCTTAGAAACTGGCTTTATAGTCGCGCCGAAGGCGAAGACGCGCTTCGCGCTTTAAGGCAGGATACGACTACTGCGTCACCTGCTTCGCTCAACATAAAAAACACAGGGGCTGTTCATGACTATTTCTGTATTCCGTCGCACGTTGCTGGTTGGCACATTGGGCTTGGCACTCGGGGCTGGTCTGATGGGCCAAGCCATCGCTGGTGAGCAGCTGGACACCATCAAGAAGGCCGGCGAGATCAAGATCGGCCTGGAAGGCACCTACCCGCCGTTCAGCTTCGTCGATGAAAGCGGCAAGCTCAGCGGTTTCGAAGTCGAGCTGTCCGAAGCGCTGGCCAAAGAGCTGGGCGTCAAGGTCAAGCTGCAAGCCACACCGTGGGACGGCATCCTCGCGGCCCTGGAATCCAAGCGCCTGGACGCCGTGGTCAACCAAGTGACCATCTCCGAAGAGCGCAAGAAGAAGTACGACTTCTCCAAGCCTTACACCGTTTCCGGTATCCAGGCGCTGGTGCTGAAGAAAAACGTCGACGCCATCAAAACCGCCGACGACTTGGCCGGCAAGAAAGTCGGCGTAGGCCTGGGCACCAACTACGAACAATGGCTCAAGGACAACCAACCCAAAGCCATCATCAAGACCTACAACGATGACCCTACCAAGTTCCAGGACCTGCGGATCGGGCGCATTGACGCCATCCTGATCGACCGTCTGGCCGCGCTGGAATACGCCAAGAAAGCCCCGGACACTGCTGCCGCCGGTGATGCTTTCTCCCGTCAGGAAGCCGGCATTGCACTGCGCAAAGGCGAGCCTGAACTGCTCGACGCCGTGAACAAGGCCCTCGACAAACTGCGTGCCGACGGCACCTTGAAGAAGCTGTCCGAGAAATACTTCAACGCTGACGTCACTCAATAATGGAAGCAGGTTTCCAACTCGCTCTGGACTCCGCGCCCTTTCTGCTCAAGGGCGCGTACTACACGGTGATTCTTAGCCTCGGCGGGATGTTTTTCGGCTTGCTGCTGGGCTTTGGCCTGGCCTTGATGCGTTTGTCGCGCTTCAAGTTGGTCAGTTGGATCGCCCGCGTCTACGTGTCGTTCTTTCGCGGCACGCCCTTGCTGGTGCAGCTGTTCCTGATCTACTACGGCTTACCGCAAGTGGGCATCGAGCTGGACCCGATCCCGGCCGCCATGATTGGCTTTTCGCTGAACATGGCGGCTTATGCCTGTGAAATCCTGCGCGCCGCCATCAGCTCCATCGAGCGCGGCCAATGGGAAGCCGCAGCCAGTATCGGCATGACCCGCGCGCAGACCCTGCGCCGGGCCATCCTGCCGCAGGCCATGCGCACGGCCTTGCCGCCATTGGGCAACAGCTTTATTTCGCTGGTAAAAGACACCGCGCTGGCCGCGACCATCCAGGTGCCCGAGCTGTTCCGCCAGGCCCAATTGGTGTCTGCGCGCACCTTCGAAATTTTCACCATGTACCTCTCCGCTGCCCTGATCTACTGGATACTGGCAAGCATCCTGGCGCATTTTCAGAACCGCCTGGAAGACCGGGTCAACCGGCATGACCTGGAGTCTTGAAGCATGATCGTGGTTGAAAAACTGACCAAACAATTCAAGGGTCAGGTGGTACTCAACGGGATCGACCTTGAGGTCAAGGAAGGCGAAGTTGTCGCCATCATTGGCCCCAGTGGTTCCGGCAAGACCACCTTTCTGCGCTGCCTGAACTTCCTCGAAGAACCCACCAGCGGTCGCATCAAGGTGGGTGACATCGAGATCGACAGCAGCAAGCCGCTCAACCAGCAGCAAGGCCTGGTGCGGCGCTTGCGCCAGCACGTGGGTTTTGTGTTCCAGAACTTCAACCTGTTCCCGCACCGCACCGCGCTGGAAAACGTCATCGAAGGCCCGATGGTGGTCAAGAAGATGCCTCGCGAAGCAGCCACCGAACTGGGCCGCGCGCTGCTGGCCAGGGTCGGTCTGGCGGGCAAGGAAGGGTCTTACCCGCGGCGCTTGTCCGGTGGCCAGCAACAGCGCGTGGCAATCGCCCGTGCGTTGGCCATGGAGCCGGAGGTGATTCTGTTTGACGAACCCACCTCGGCACTCGACCCGGAGCTGGTTGGTGAAGTACTGGCGACCATCCGCAGCCTGGCCGAAGAAAACCGCACCATGGTCATCGTCACCCACGAAATGAGCTTCGCCCGGGATGTGGCCAACCGGGTGATCTTCTTCGACAAGGGCGTGATCGTCGAACAGGGCGAAGCCAAGGCGCTGTTTGCCAACCCCAAGGAAGAACGCACCAAGCAGTTCCTGAGCAAGTTTCTGGCCCACTGACACCCCGAAAAACCTAGGTGGGCGCTGGCTTGCCTGCGATGCAGGCACCTCGGTGTGTCAGTCACACCGCAGCGATGCTATTGCAGGCAAGCCAGCGCCCACCTAAGCGCGTTCCTACATAAAATCCTCGCGATAACGAATAAAACGCACCGCCGCACCCACCTTAAAATCCCCCGCCTCGTCAGCTCTTTCTGAATCTGCTCCAACCCGCCGTTTAGCCCTTTGCCGCCATTGACGCCCGCCGGCCAACCCTCTTATCTAGGGCCCAGAGGATTGGATCCTATCCCGGCTATTCACTGAATCGTTCCTTTCGGCACCCGGCGCACACTCGCGCCACGGGCGCCGGAACGATTGCTGCTGGCTGCATCAAGGAGATGACTTATGACGCGCACTGCACCCTCGGCCATGCTTACCGCCCCGACGTTGCCCCAGGCTAATCGATACGGTATCAACGCCCTCGCCGCCGCCCAACTGCAGGTGGATATCGCCCCCTACCCCGGCATGGAGGAAGGCGACCTGATCGAGCTGTTCTGGAATAACTGCTTTGCCGACTCCCGGCGCGTGAGCGCGTGCAGAATCGGCACCCCCACCCGCCTGCGCATCCCGCAAAGCTTCGTGCAGGATGGCTCGGCGCAGATTCACTATCAGGTCATGCAAATCGGCCACGGCCCGGCCCGTTCGGCGGTCACGCACGTGCGGGTCAAGACCTGCCCACCCGGCGGCCAGCCGTCGCCCCTGTTCAACGACGAAAACCAGAACCTTGCCCCCGTCAGCCTGCCCGACATGATCCGCCGCTACGGCATCAACGGTAGTCAGGTGCGACGCGGCATTCCGCTGAGCATCGAGCCGTACGCGCATATGGCCACCGGCGACGCCATCACCCTGCGCTGGGGCGACGTGCGTCTGGACCTGCCGACGATCCAGGCCAAAGACGTCGGTCTGACGGTGCAGGTGTGGGTGCCCTCTGCGGTGATTGTCGAAGCGGGCGACGACTGCCGGCTGGACGTGACGTACTGCATTCTGGATCGCGTCGGCAATAATTCGCGCTGGGCGCCCGCGCGCACGTTGAACATCGCCGCCTGCTCGGCGCAGGCGCCGGCCCGCCCGGCCGGGGCCACATCGACCTATCAACCACGTCAGCCCGGTTCTCCCTGCGAACCTGGGTAACAGACCTTCTATGCATATTCCTAAAAGTTAGTTTATTTAAAAATTTAACACGCTTAGGGTATATGCACCGGACCACCGGACATCTCTGATTTTTCTGTTTTTATTTCATTGAATGCGAGGTCGGTATGGTCAGAATTACCCCGGTGCATAACGCCAGGGCATTACGTGCAGCCAAGGAGCGGCGCTGATGTCTAACTTGGCTCTAACACCCCCCCAGAGTGATCTGGACGTAGCCCCACTGCTGTTGCCGGCGGCTGTGCTGCGCGACGACGCGCAAGCGTTGAGCGCAGCCCACGAACTGGCTCAGGCCGCGCGCCTGCAAGCGGCCAAGCGCGACCAGCAGCGCAAGCTGCCCTGGGCGCAGCTTGAGCAGTTCACCCGCAGCGGGCTCGGCAGTATTTCCATTCCCCGTGAATACGGCGGCCCACAGGTATCGTTCGTGACCCTGGCCGAGGTGTTCGCGATCATCAGCGCGGCAGACCCGGCCCTCGGGCAGATCCCGCAGAACCACTTCGGCATCCTGCACCTGCTGCAGGGCGCTGCCACCGAACGCCAGAAAAAACAGCTGTTCCAGAGCGTCCTCGACGGCTGGCGCATCGGTAATGGCGGCCCGGAACGCGGCACCAAAAACACCCTGGAACTCAAAGCGCGGCTCACCGCCCAAGGCGATGGCTACGTGGTCAGCGGCCAGAAGTTCTACTCCACCGGCGCGCTGTTTGCCCATTGGGTGGCGGTGAAGGCGTTGAACGATGACGGCAAACAAGTCATGGCCTTTGTGCGCCGTGGCACGCAAGGGCTGCGCATCGTTGACGATTGGTCGGGCTTCGGCCAACGCACCACCGCCAGCGGCACCGTGCTGCTTGACCGGGTACCGGTGGACGCCGAGCTGGTGATAGAGAACTGGCGCATCGGCGAAAGCCCGAACATCCAGGGCGCCGTCTCGCAATTGATCCAGGCGGCCATCGACGCCGGCATCGCCCGCGGCGCTCTGGATGACACCATCGCCTTCGTGCGTGAACGCTCGCGCCCATGGATCGACGCCAAGGTCGAACGCGCCAGCGATGACCTGTATGTGATCGCCGATATCGGCAAGCTGAACATCGAACTGCATGCCGCCGAGGCACTGCTGCGCAAGGCCGGCAAGGTACTGGACGAGGTCAGCGCTGCGCCGATCACCGCGCAATCCGCCGCGCGCGCGTCGATTGCCGTGGCCGAAGCGAAAGTGCTGACCACCGAAGTCTCGCTGCAGGTCAGCGAAAAGCTCTTCGAACTGGCCGGCAGTCGCGCCACCCTCGCCGAATTCAACCTCGACCGTCATTGGCGCAACGCCCGCGTGCACACCCTGCACGACCCGGTGCGCTGGAAGTATCACGCCATCGGCGCCTATCGCCTGAACGGCACGTTGCCGGCTCGTCATTCCTGGATCTGACCGACCAGACATCTGGAGAACATCATGACTTTCTCTACAAACGTCGCGGTTATCACCAGCGACGAACAAGCCCTTATTGTCGCCAGCGACCTGGCCGAAGACTTGGGTCGCGACAGCGCCCAGCGCGACCGCGAACGCCGCCTGCCCCTGCCCGAACTGGACGTGTTTTCGCGCTCCGGCCTGTGGGGCATCAGCGTGCCGAAGGAACACGGCGGCGCGGGTGTGTCCAACGTCACCCTGGCCAAGGTCATTGCGCTGATTGCCCAGGCGGACGCGTCGCTGGGCCAGATCCCGCAAAACCATTTTTATGCCCTGGAAGTGCTGCGCGTGAATGGCAGCCCGGCGCAGCAAAAACGCCTGTACGCCGAGGTGCTCGCGGGCCAACGTTTCGGCAACGCCTTGGCGGAGCTGGGTACCAAAACCGCCCACGACCGGGTGACCCAAATCACCCGCGACGGCGACGGTTTTCGTATCACCGGCCGCAAGTTCTACGCCACCGGGGCCATCTACGCGCAACGCATCCCCACCTCGGTGGTGGATGAACACGGCGTGCAGCAACTGGCGTTTGTGCTCCGCGACAGCGAAGGCCTGACGGTCATCGACGACTGGAGCGGCTTCGGCCAGCGCACCACCGGCAGCGGCTCCGTGGTGTTCGACAACGTGTGGGTTGCCGCACAGGACGTGGTCCCGTTCCAGAGCGCTTTCGAGCGCCCGACCACAGTCGGCCCACTGGCGCAGATCCTTCACGCTGCCATCGACACCGGCATCGCCCGCGCCGCCTTCGAGGATGCACTGCATTTTGTGCGCACCAAGACCCGGCCGTGGATCGACTCCGGCAACGACAAGGCCACTGAAGACCCGCTCACCTTGAAAAGCTTCGGCCACCTGAGCATCCGCCTGCACGCCGCCGAGGCATTACTGGAGCGTTCCGGTGAGTTCCTCGACCGCGCCCAGGCCGACAGCACTGCCGAAACCGTCGCAGCAGCCTCCATCGCCGTCGCCGAAGTGCGCGCCTTGAGCACTGAAATTTCCCTGGCCGCCGGCAGCACCTTGTTCGAACTGGCCGGCAGCCAGGCGACCCTGGCCGAGCATGGCCTGGATCGCCACTGGCGCAACGCCCGCGTGCACACCCTGCACGACCCGGTGCGCTGGAAGTACCATGCGGTGGGCAATTACTACCTCAACGATGAAAACCCGCCACTGCGGGGGACCATCTGATGGCCAAGAAAAAAATCCTGCTCAATGCCTTCAACATGAACTGCATCGGGCACATCAACCACGGCCTGTGGACACACCCACGGGACACCTCAACGCAGTACAAGACCCTCCAATACTGGACCGACCTGGCGCAGACCCTGGAGCGCGGGCTGTTCGACGGTTTGTTCATCGCCGACATTGTCGGCGTGTACGACGTCTACCAGAACAGCATCGACGTGCCGCTCAAAGAGTCGATCCAGCTGCCGGTCAACGACCCGTTGCTGCTGGTTTCGGCCATGGCGGCCGTCACCCAAAACCTCGGCTTCGGCCTCACCGCCAACCTCACCTACGAGCCGCCGTATCTGTTCGCCCGACGCATGTCCACCCTCGACCACCTGAGCCGTGGCCGGGTCGGCTGGAACATCGTCACCGGCTACCTCGACAGCGCCGCCAAGGCCATGGGCCTGACCGAACAGGTCGAGCATGACCGGCGCTACGACCAGGCCGATGAGTACCTGCAAGTGCTGTACAAACTCTGGGAAGGCAGCTGGGAAGACGACGCGGTCATCAACGATCCACAGCAACGGGTCTATGCGCAGCCCGGCAAGGTGCACAAGGTTGAGCACCACGGCGAGTTCTATCAGGTCGAGGGTTATCACCTTTGCGAGCCGTCGCCGCAACGCACGCCGGTGCTGTTCCAGGCCGGCAGCTCGGAACGCGGCTTGCTGTTCGCCGGGCGCCATGCCGAGTGCGTATTCATCAGCGGGCAGAACAAGGCCGCGACCAAAGCACAGGTCGACAAGGTGCGTGCCAGTGCCGTCGAAGCCGGGCGCAACCCGGAGGACATCAAGGTGTTCATGGGCCTCAACGTGATCGTGGGCGCCACCGAAGAACTGGCCTGGGCCAAGCACGCCGAGTACGTGAGCTATGCCAGCCCGGAAGCCGGTGTGGCGCACTTCTCGGCCTCTACGGCAATCGACTTTGCTCAATACGAAATCGATGAACCGATCCAGTACGTGAAAAGCAACGCGATTCAGTCGGCCACCAAGAACCTGCAAAACAACGATTGGACGCGGCGCAAATTGCTCGAGCAGCACGCCCTCGGCGGGCGCTACATCACCTTGGTCGGCTCGCCGGAACAGGTCGCTGACGAGCTGGAATCGTGGATCAGCGAAACCGGGCTGGATGGCTTCAACCTGACGCGCATTGTCACGCCGGAAAGCTACGTGGACTTCATTGATCTGGTGGTGCCGGAGTTGCAGAAGCGTGGGTCGTACAAGACGGCTTATGAAGCCGGCACCTTGCGCGAAAAAGTCTTCCATGGCTCCGCGCGCTTACCCGAACAACACACCGGTTCCACCTACCGACACTGAACCAAAACTGTGGGAGCTGGCTTGCCTGCGATGGCGGTCTGTCAGGCACATTTTTTTTGCTGGCCCACCGCTATCGCAGGCAAGCCAGCTCCCACAGTTGACCGAATTGTTTGCACTCACACCTTATGACTGGAAATCGATTATGAAAAAGACCCTGCTCACCCACCCAGTCAAAGCACTGGCCCTGGCCCTTGGTTTATTCAGCTCGGCGGTATTCGCCGCCGACGCACCGCTCAAAGTCGGCACCACCGCCGCCTTCGCGATTCCCCTGGAAGCCGCCGTCGCCGAAGCCGACAAGCAAGGCCTGAAGGTCGAACTGGTGGAGTTCACCGACTGGATCGCGCCCAACGTCAGCCTCGCCGCCGGCGACATCGACGTGAACTACTTCCAGCACATCCCGTTCCTGGAAAACGCCAAGGCTGCCGCCGGGTTCGACCTGGTGCCGTATGCGCCGGGCATCATCAATAACGTTGGCCTGTATTCGAAGAAGTACAAAAGCTTCAACGACCTGCCTCAGGGCGCCAGCGTGGCGATCGCCAACGACCCGATCAACAGCGGTCGCGGCCTGCAACTGCTGGCCAAGGCCGGGCTGATCACGCTCAAGCCGGGCGTGGGTTACAAGGCCACCGAAGAAGACATCATCGCCAACCCGAAGAAGATCAAGATCCTGCAAGTGGAAGCCGTGCAGCTGGTGCGCGCCTATGACGACGCCGACCTGGTGCAGGGCTACCCGGCCTACATCCGCCTGTCCAAGACCTTCGATGCCGAGTCGGCGCTGCTTTTCGACGGCCTCGATCACCCGGAATACGTGATCCAGTTTGTGATCCAGCCCAAAAGCAAGACCGACCCGCGCGTGATCAAGTTCGTCGACATCTACCAGCATTCGCCGGTGGTACGCGCCGCGCTGGATAAATCCCTCGGCAAGCTCTACCAAGTCGGCTGGGAAGATAAAAAATGACCGCCGCCAACGCCCAACTGCGCGACCTGGGCACCGCGCCCAGGGACGCCGAGCAGACAGAACTGCACCCGGATTTGAACCGCGCCCATGTGCGGTTTATCAACCTGGGCAAAACCTATGACGGCAGCGTGCATGCCTTGCAAGGCATTGACCTGGCGATCCAGCGCGGTGAGGTATTCGGCATCATCGGCCGCAGCGGCGCCGGCAAATCCTCGCTGATCCGCACCATCAACCGCCTGGAGCAACCCAGCAGCGGGCGCGTGCTGATCGATCAGGTGGACATCGGCGAGTACGACGAAGACCGCCTGGTCGCGTTGCGTCGGCGCATCGGCATGATCTTCCAGCACTTCAACCTGATGTCGGCCAAAACAGTGTGGCAGAACGTCGAGCTGCCGCTGAAGGTCGCCGGCGTGCCCAAGCTGCAGCGCGAGCAAAAGGTGCGTGAGCTGCTGGAACTGGTGGGTTTGCAGGACAAGCACAAGGCTTATCCCGCGCAGCTGTCCGGCGGGCAGAAACAGCGTGTCGGCATTGCCCGTTCGCTGGTGCACGACCCACAGATTCTGCTGTGCGACGAAGCCACCTCGGCCCTCGACCCGGAAACCACGCAGTCGATCCTCGGCCTGCTGCGCGAAATCAACAAACGCCTGGGCCTGACCATCGTGTTGATCACCCACGAGATGGCGGTGATCCGTGAAATCTGCGACCGCGTGGTGGTGCTTGAGCACGGTCGAATCGTGGAGCAAGGCCCGGTGTGGCAAGTATTCGGCAACCCGCAGCATGAGGTCAGCAAAACCCTGCTGGCGCCGCTGCAACACGGGCTGCCGGAAGAACTGCAAAACCGCCTGCAACTCACCCAGACATCGGCCGACGCCGCGTTGGTGCTGCGTTTGCAGTTCACCGGCAGCGATACCGATGAGCCCGACCTGGCCGCGCTGTTCAGCGCCCTTGGCGGGCGCGTGCGCTTGCTGCAAGGCGGCGTGGAGCGCATTCAGGGGCATGCCTTGGGGCAATTACTGTTGGCGGTGAATGGCTCACCGCACAACGCCGAACAACTGCGCACCCTGGCCGGGCGTTGGGCGCAACAGGTGGAGGTGCTGGGCTATGTGGTTTGAGCGTTTATTGCAGGGCGCCATCGACACCCTATTGATGGTGGGCGTGTCGTCGTTGATCGCGCTGTTGGTGGGTATTCCGCTGGCGGTGTTTCTGGTCACCAGCGACAAGGGCGGCATCTACCAGGCACCGGCGCTGAATCGCGTGCTCGGCGCGTTCGTCAATCTGTTCCGCTCCATTCCGTTTCTGATCCTGATGGTGGCGCTGATCCCGTTTACCCGGCTGATTGTCGGCACCACCTATGGTGTGTGGGCGGCCGTTGTCCCGCTGACCATCGCCGCCACGCCGTTTTTCGCGCGGATCGCCGAGGTGAGCCTGCGCGAAGTGGACCACGGTTTGATCGAAGCCGCGCAGGCCATGGGCTGCCGCCGCTGGCACATCATCTGGCACGTGCTGTTGCCAGAAGCGCTGCCGGGGATTGTGGGCGGGTTCACGATCACGCTGGTGACCATGATCAACTCGTCAGCCATGGCGGGCGCCATCGGCGCAGGCGGCCTGGGTGACATTGCCTACCGCTACGGCTATCAGCGTTTCGATACGCAAATCATGCTCACCGTGATTGTGTTGCTGGTGATTCTCGTCGCGGTGATTCAGTTGGGCGGCGATCGCCTGGCTCGGGTGCTGAACAAGCGGTGAGGTATAGTCGGGCGATCTCAGCGCCCGGTATTCCCCGCCATGACCCTCAAGCCCGACGACCTCAACCAGATCACCTCCATCACCCTCGGCCACTACAACAAGGTGGCCGAGGACTTCCGTGAAGGCACCCGCGATCACGATGTCAGCCAGAACATCGACGCGCTGCTGCGCCATATCCAGGGTACAGCGCCGTTTACCGTGCTGGATTTCGGCTGCGGGCCGGGGCGTGATCTGCGGACGTTTACGCGCATGGGCCATATCGCCGTGGGGCTCGATGGCTGCGAACGGTTTGCGCAAATGGCCCGCGAGGACAGTGGCTGTGAAGTGCTGCAGCAGGACTTTCTCAAGCTGGACCTGCCGACCGAACGCTTCGACGGGGTGTTTGCCAACGCGGTGTTGTTCCATATTCCCAAGCAGGAGCTGCCACGGGTGCTCAAGCAGTTACGTGGGGCGCTGAAGCCTGGTGGCGTGCTGTTCAGTTCCAACCCGCGCGGTGAAAACCTGGAAGGCTGGAACGGGCCTCGCTATGGGTCTTATCACGACCTTGAAACCTGGCAGGGTCTGCTGACGTCGGCCGGGTTTGTGGAGCTGGAGCATTACTACCGACCGGCCGGGTTGCCGCGGGAACAGCAGCCTTGGTTGGCGAGTGTGTGGCGCAAACTGTAGATTTTCGTCGTCTGGCCCGGCCCTATCGCAGGCAAGCCAGCTCCCACAATTGGAATGCATTTCAACTGTGGGAGCTGGCTTGCCTGCGATGAGGCCTTACCGGCACAGCTAATCCACCTGATACACCCTAGGTTTTTCACCCTCTACCAACGCCGTCACACTCTTTCCCGCATACCCTTCTTTGTCCCCTCCAGCAAAATTCGCCACCAACCGCGTGCCATCGGCAAACGTGGCTTGCTGCACCTGCCGATCGGCCGTCAGCCAACGAAAATCGGTCATTGCCTGTGTCGCCAAGCGCTCATGCAACGGCCGAAAAAACCGGTCCTGGCGCTGTATCAACGGTATCCGCTGCTTAAGCGTCGCCGCACTCAAGTGATACAGCGGCGGCACGTTGTAGAGCAGCTGGGTCAACTCATTTTCAGCCCGCACATTGCTCAGCTTCAAACTGTCGAACAACCAATGATGAGTGGTGATCACCGAGCCGTGGAACACCGCCTGATACAACGGCAGGCGCATCGTCGGGTCGAAATACACGCTGCGAAACGGCTCGTTGAGCGGCACGGGCTTGAAGAAAATCGTCGGTTGCTCCGGCGGATACCAGTTACCTACGTAGTAAGGCGATTGCTTGTCTTGGGTCATCTCGCGATCACCCCAGCCAATCACTGGCGTCTGCATACCGTGGGCAAACAGAATGCCTTGGGCTGTCACCGCATTGCCGTCTTCGGAGCCGGCGGGCAGCTTGAGCACCGTGTTGAGCCAGCGGGACGCGTCGATATTGCCTTCAGCGTTTTGCGCCTGGGTCATTGGCGCGCCGTCACGGTAACTGTCGAACACCATACTGGTGGCGTAGGCATCCAGGAACCAGGCGTTAAAACCGGCTTTGGCTTGCACCGCTTTCACCCGCGCTTCCAGTAACGGCCGCACGCAGCGCGGGTCGGTGTAATGGCCCGATTGCTGGAAGCCGGTCTTGAGCTTGCCGTCCTTTAACACGATGGCGCAGTTGCGATAAGCCTTGGTGCCCAGGTGCGCGGTGGTCCAGTCCGGGTTTTCGGTGATGGACAGTGCGGTTTCATAGGAGTCGTAGGGCGCCATCAAGTAGCCCGCGTTGACCCCCGCCTGAATCGCTGCGGGGTGCCAGAGGCCGCCTTCCCAACCTTCGCCCAACGTCAGCAGCAGACGCTTGAGCCCCGCGTCTTGCAGCGACTTCAGGGTCTTGGCCGACAGGGTGCTGCCCCAAGTGGCAGGGCTGTCGGTCAAGGCGCCGGCAAATGCCGTGGCCAGTTCATGCCGGAGTGCACCATACCCCTCGGCAAGTTGGCGCATGTCCGGCTCGTCGCTGGCCTGCCAGGTTTGCCGGGCCTTTTTGTTGATCGCCGCGTTGAGCCCACGCAGCAAAACCGTCTTTTGGTAGCGATCCAACGTGCCGGCCTGCGTCAGCACCTGCGTGGTCTCTTTGTCCAGCAAGCCCTTGAGTTCGTGGCCGCGCAGCACCTTCACCAACAGCGGCCAGTCGCGCACATCCTGGGGCCCTAACAGGTCATTGCCCCACAGATAGACGTGGCTGGCACCCAGCAGCTTTTCAGCCTCGGGGGTCTGGCGCAGTTTGTCCGCCAGTGGCTCATAACGGCCCTGCTCCACCAGCCATTGGCGATAGCGCCTGGCCCCGGCCAGCGGGTCGGCATCGCCCAGGTGCAGGCGCAGCGTCATCGGCGCGGTGGGTTGCAGTGCGGTGAATTCATGGGATGCCAACAGCGCCAGACCGTTGCCATCGGCCTGCCACGCCAGGCGATTGTTATAGGGGTTGGTCAGCAACCAATTGAGCGTAAAGCGCCCATGGTCCACGCCCCATAGCGGCAGGCTCAGATCCTGGGTGGTGTTGACCTCGCCCTGTTCCAGCAAAAACGCCTGCCAGAGGGTGTTACCCGCCGGCACGTAATGCCCTTCGGCCAAGGGCCAGATCAAGCCTTTGCCCATGGCCTCGGCGGGTTGGCGCAGCAGCGCCAATGGGCCCGGCTCGCGTGCGTTGATGGTCAGTTCAAGGTCGCGCTGCTCAAGGCGCGCGGTCAGGTGGTAGGCGCCGCTGTCCCACTGCCAAGTGGCTTGCCCGGCATCGGCCTGCACATCGGTGACCGCGTGCGCCGCCACACCGCTGGAGGCCTGCACTGCGGCCTCGCCCGCCGGGGTGACGCGCAGCGCCAGCGTGGCGGGGTCGAGTTCGACCCGCCAGAGGGCGTTTTCCAGCACGGTGCCAGCGAAGAGTCGGGGAGACAGCAACAGGCAAAAAATCAGCACTAAACGGCGCATGACACGGGCCTTCCAAAACGCAAACAGGCCCGGAGGGTAAAACACTTACTGCCAGACGAATGTAGGGAAAGTGTTTCCAGGAGCCTTCCCACATCCTTGCAGGAAGGCGCCGAGGGTCAGGCCTGTTCTTTTTTCGGCTCGCGAATTTTGTACCAGGCCACATAAAGCGCTGGCAGGAACAACAGCGTCAGCAAGGTGGCGATGATGATCCCGCCAATCATCGCGTAGGCCATCGGCCCCCAGAACACTTCCCGCGCAATCGGGATCATGCCCAGGCTGGCGGCCGCAGCGGTCAGCAGGATGGGACGGCGCCGGTGCTCGGTGGCTTCCACCACGGCATCCCACGGCGTGTAGCCGTCGCGCTCGTAGGCATCGATCTGCGTCACCAGAATCACCGAGTTGCGGATGATGATGCCGATCAGCGCCAGGATGCCAAGGATCGCCACAAAGCCCATGGGCGTGCCCGTGGGGATGAGCGCCAGCACCACGCCGATCAGCCCGAGCGGCGCGACACTGGCCACCAGGAACATCTTCTGCACGCTGTGCAGCTGGATCATCAGGAACGTGGCCATCAGGAACAGCATCAACGGCACTACTTTGGCGATAGGGCCTTGGGCCTTGCCGCTCTCTTCGACGGTGCCGCCGGTGGCGACTTTGTAGCCCACCGGCAGGCCGGCGCTGAACGTGTCGATTTCGGGCTTGAGTTGTTTGACCAGGTCGGTTGGCTGCATCTCATCACGCACCGAAGCCTTGACGGTGATGGTTGGCTTTCGGTCGCGACGCCACACCAGCGGCTGTTCCAGCTCATACCGCACGGTGGCGAAGGCCAGCAACGGAATCGAGGTGCCGTTGGGCGTGACAATCTGCAGGTTCTGCAAGGTTTCCGGGGTGCCGCGTTCGGCATCTTCGGCGCGACCGACCACGTTGATCAGGTAGATATCGTCGTGCACTTGGGTCACCGAAGCACCGCTGACCACGCTGTTCATCAACTGCGCCACGTCTTCCGACGACAGCCCCAATTGCCGCGCCTTGTCCTGGGCGATGTCCACGCGCAGCACTTTGCCCGGCTCGTTCCAGTCGTAAATGATCTCGCCCAGGTGAGTGTTTTTATCCAGCAAGGTCGCCAGTTCAATGGCGTGCTTGCGCACCTGATCGGTGTCCTTGCCAGACACGCGATACTGGATCGGCCGCCCAACCGGCGGGCCCATTTCCAGTGGCTGCACATAGCTGCCGATGCCGACAAAGTCATCGCGCAGGCGTTTTTGCAGGCGCGCAATCAACGCGCCGCGCTCTTCCAGGCCTTTGCTGACGATCACCAACTGCGCGTAGTAGGGGTTTTCCAATTGCTGGTCCAGAGGCAGGTAGAAACGAATTGCGCCCTGGCCGATATAGGTGCTCCAGCGCGCGATATCCGGATCGTCCTTGATGATCGCCTCAAGGCGGTCGACCGCCTTGCGCGTTTCGTTGATCGAGGCGTTTTGCGGCAGGTTGAGGTCGACGAGAATTTCCGGACGGTCCGATGACGGGAAAAACTGGTTCTGCACAAACTGCATGGAGAACACCGAGGCCGCAAACAGCCCCACGGTGATGCCGATGGCCCACCAGCGGTTGCGCATGGCCCAGAGCATGCCGCCATTGAACGCGCGACCGATGCGCCCTGGCTCTTTGTTTTCGGGTTTAACGTTGGCGCTGAGGATATGCACGCCAATCACCGGCGCAAACAGCACCGCCACCACCCACGACACCAGCATCGCCACGGCAATCACCGCAAACAGCGTGAAGGTGTATTCGCCCGCCGAGCTGGCGTTGAGGCCGATAGGCACAAAGCCGGCGACGGTCACCAGCGTGCCGGTGAGCATCGGGAACGCGGTCGAGGTATAGGCGTAGGTCGCCGCCTGTTCTTTGGTTTCGCCTTTTTCCAGGCGCGTGATCATCATCTCCACGGTGATCATCGCGTCGTCCACCAACAGGCCGAGGGCGATGATCAACGCGCCCAGCGACACGCGCTGCATGGTGATGCCGCTGTATTCCATGAACACGAACACCAGCGCCAGCACCAACGGAATCGAGCACGCCACCACCAACCCGGCACGCATGCCGAGGCTGATAAAACTCACCACCAGCACGATGATGACGGCTTCAAACAGCGCGCTGGTAAAGCCGCCGACGGCCTCTTCCACCACTTCCGCCTGGTCGGAGACTTTGTGCACGCCCACGCCCACCGGCAGGTCAGCCGTCAACTCATCCATGCGCGTGTGCAGGGCCTTGCCGAATGACTGGATATTGCCGCCCTTCTGCATGGCAATCGCCAAGCCAATCGCCGGCTGGCCATTGAAACGGAACATCGGCCGCGCCGGATCGACGTAGCCACGGCTGATGTCGGCAATGTCGGCCAAACGGTAGAAACGGTCATTGAGGCGCAGGTTGACGTTGGCCAGGTCCTTTTCGGAGGCAAACTGCCCCGAGGTGCGCACCGAAATCCGTTCCGGCCCGGCCTCGATTACCCCGGCCGGGGTCACCGCGTTCTGCGACTGCAGGCTTTGTACGACCTGGCGCTGGTCAATCCCCAACGCTGCCAGTTTGCGCGTGGAAAAATTCAGGTAGATCACTTCGTCTTGCTGGCCGATCATCTCGACCTTGCCCAGGCCCGGCACCGAGCGGATCTCGGCGCGCACTTGCTCTACGTAGTCACGCAGCTGGCGCATCGACAGGCCATCACCGGTAAACGCGTAGACCGAACCGAACACGTCACCGAACTCATCGTTGAACGACGGCCCCTGCAAGCCTTGGGGGAAGGTGCCGCGAATGTCATCGATCTTCTTGCGCACCTGGTACCAGATATCCGGAATCGCCTTGGCGCTGGTGGTGTCTTTGAGGAACACGAACACCGTGGACTCGCCCGGCCGCGTGTAGCTTTTCACGTAGTCGAGGGAGTCGAGTTCTTCGAGTTTTTTCTCGATGCGGTCAGTGACCTGCTTGAGGGTTTCTTCCTGGGTCGCGCCCGGCCAGCGGGTCTGGATCACCATGGTTTTAATGGTGAACGAGGGGTCTTCCTCGCGGCCAAGGTTCATGTAGGAGAACACGCCCATCAGCAGCGCGACGAACATCAAGTACCAGACGAAGGACTGATGCTTGAGGGCCCAGTCGGATAAGTTGAAGCTCCCTTTCATCGCGGGCTGTCCTCGTCGATTTTGACTTTTTGCCCGGGTTTCAGGCTGTTCACGCCAGCGGTGACGATGCGTTCGCCGGGTTTAACGCCGCCGTTGAGCACGGCGCCGTCGGCATCGCGGCTGACCACCGTGACGTCACGCGGCTGCACGGTCTGGCTGTGGGTGTCGAGCAGCCAGATGCGGGTCTTGCCGTCAACTTCCTGCAAGGCGCTCACCGGCAGTTGAATACGGGGTGCGATGGCGGTGCTCAAGGTCACGCTGATAGCGGTGCCCAGGCGGAAGGCTGGCGGTGTTTCGGTCAGGGTCAATCGCGCACGACGGGTGCGCGTGGCGCTTTGGGCCTGGGGCTCGATCTCACGCACGATGGCAGTGGTGTTGACGCTCGGGTCGAGTTGGCCTGCAACCACAAACACCACATCGGTGGGCAGGCGCTCAGCCAGGCCGGCCGGCAGGTCGATTACCGCTTCCTTGATGTCCGGGCGCGCGAGGGTCACCACTTGCTGGCCGGCGCTGACTACCTGGCCAGCCTCGGCGTTCCAGGCGGTGACGATACCGGCGTGGTCGGTGCGCAGTTCGGCGTAGTTGAGCTGGTCCTTGGCCTGGTTGACCGAAGCCTTGGCCTGGTCGAGGGTGGCCTGGGTGGTTTTCAGGTCGGTCTGCGCCACGTCCAGCTGGGCCTGGGCGCCGACACCACGGTTGAACAATTCCTGCTGGCGGCGGGCGTTGGCCTGGGCGTTGATGAACTGCGCCTGCACGCGGGCAAGATCGCCCTGGGCGGCGCGCAATTGGTTCTGCTGATCGGTGGGATCAAGCACGGCGAGCAAGGCGCCCTTCTCCACTTCGGCGCCCACGTCCACCGCGCGGCGGGCGATACGGCCGGGTACGCGAAAGCCCAGGTTACTTTCATAGCGGGCCTGGATGGTGCCGGCGAAGCGGCCGAGGTTTTCCTGGTCTTCGGCTTTGACTTCCATCGACAACACCGGGCGCACGGGCTCGGGCGGCGGTTCTTTCTTGGAGCAGGCGGCCAACAACAGACTGGCGGCGAGCAGAGCCGTCAGGCGCTTCATGGCTGGGCTCCTTGCTGGGCGATCTCGACCAGCATGCCGGGGTGCAACAATTGTCCGCCGGCCACCACGACTTTTTCGCCGCCTTTGAGTCCGTCGCCAATAATCACTTTGCCGGTGAGGTAACGCGCCACGCTGACCTTGTGCAATTGCGCCTTGCCGTCACCGTCGATCAGCCACACGGCGGGTTCGTTGAGGTCTTTGGTCAAGGCCGACCACGGCAGCTCGATGCTGGCCTTGGCCGGGCCATTGGCGGTGGCGCTGACCACCGAGCCCAACTGCATGCCCTTGGGCAGCGATTGCAGGGCGATTTTGACTTGCACGGTGCCGGTATTGGCCGCCACCGCCGGCGTGACCTCGCGAACCTTGCCCACGGCCTTGATGTTCGGGTTATCCAGCAGGCCGACCGTGATCGGTGCATCCGGCGGCGGCTCTACCAGCAGCGATTCATAGACATTGAACACCGCATCGCGATCGCCATCGGTAGCCAGGCTGAAAATCGGCACGGTGGCCTGCACGACCTGGCCGACTTCCGCCTGGCGCGCGGTAATCACACCGGGCGCATCGGCGATCAGCGAGGTATAACCGAGTTGTTCACGGGCGTTGGCGAGCTGGGCTTGCGCCGCGGCCAGGGCGCTTTGACTGCTGCGCAGCGCGGCCTGGGCGGCGTCGTATTCGCTGCGGCTGGTGTAGCCCTTGGGCAGCAGTTTTTCCTGGCGAACAAAGGCGGCGGCGGTTTGCTTGACCCGCGCCTGCTCGGCCACAACCTGGGCCTGCGCGGAATCGACGTTGGTCTGCAGGTCCTTGGGATCGAGCTTGGCCAGCACTTGCTTGGCGGTCACACGGTCACCCACGTCGACCATGCGCTGGATGATTTTGCCACCCACGCGAAAGGACAAATCGGTTTGCACACGGGCCTGGATATCGCCAGTCAGGGTCACTGCCGCGGCGAAATCCGCCGGCTGCACCGTCTGCACAAAAACCCGCGAATGCTCCTTGGGCTCGGCCTTTTCCTGACCACAGCCGCTCAGCAGCGCCAAGAGGCCAAGGCTGAGTAAAACTATCGAAGTGCGACCGCCCATGCAGGCTCCTTTTGCGTGATGCCGACTTGCCAGTGTGTATGCGACTGTGAGCTTAGATCAGGGTTCCTTATCTGCATGGAGGATCCCATACTCCGATGGTTCCCACGTCGACTGAATACCCTATGTTGAAAACCCTGGCGGTGGCCAATTACCGCTCGATCAATAAATTGGTGGTGCCTCTGGACCGGCTGAACCTGGTCACTGGCCCCAATGGCAGCGGCAAGTCCAACCTGTACCGCGCCTTGCGCCTGCTGGCGGAAACCGCCCAGGGCGGCGTCATCAATGCGCTGGCCCGTGAAGGCGGGCTGGATTCAACCTTCTGGGCCGGGCCGGAAACCATCAGCCGACGCATGCGTGAGGGCGAAGTCGCCGTACAAGCCACCACCCGCCAGAACGTGAAGCGTCTGCGCCTGGGATTTGCCGGGGAAGATTTCAGCTACGCCATCTCCATGGGGTTGCCGTCACCCGGTATCAGTTATTTCTCCCTGGACCCCGAAATAAAAAAAGAATGCATCTGGGCCGGCCACCTCTATCGCCCCGCCAGCCTGCTGGTGCAGCGCTCCGGGCCGATGGTTCGGGCACGTGAGGGGCGCAACTGGGATGTACTGGCCCAGCACACACCCGATTACCACAGCCTGTTTGATCAGGTCGGCAGCCTGCGCGGCTCGCCGGAGGTGTTGTTGCTGCGCGAAAGCATCCGTGGCTGGCGCTTTTATGATCACTTTCGCAGCGATGTGGACGCGCCCGTTCGCCAACCACAATTAGGCACGCGCACGCCGGTGTTGCATCACGACGGGCGCGATTTGGCGGCGGCGTTGCAGACCATCCGCGAAATCGGCGACCCCGAGGCCTTACAGCGTGCGGTCAGCGATGCATTCCCCGGTGCACGCCTGAATATCCAGCCGCTGCAGGGCGGGCGCTTTGCGATTGAGTTTTATCAGGAAGGCTTGCTGCGGCCGTTGTCGGCGGCCGAGCTGTCGGACGGCACCTTGCGTTATCTATTGCTGATCGCGGCGCTGCTCACGCCGCGGCCGCCGACCATGATGGTACTGAACGAGCCGGAAACCAGCTTGCACCCGGATTTGCTGCCGGCGTTGGCGCGTTTGATTATCCAGGCGTCCCAGCATTGCCAGGTGTGGGTGGTGTCGCATGCCAGCCGGTTGATCGCAGCGTTGCAACAGGATGAAGGGTGTAATTCGATTGTGTTGGAGAAGGTGATGGGCGAGACGCGGATTGTGGGGCAAGGGATGTTGGATGCGCCGGCGTGGCATTGGCCGGAGTAGGTGCAGTGACTGCACCGGCCTCTTCGCGGGCAAGCCCGCTCCCACATTAGCCTGCATTCCAAGGTTGGAGCTCGGTCAAAGGTGGGAGCTGGCTTGCCTGCGATAGCGGTAGAACAGTCAGCGCGGGATCAACCCTGCCACTTACCGCCTTCAACAATCACACTCTCAGGCTTGGTGTCATCGCTCAGCTCTTTACGCACATATTGGTCGTACAGCTTGAGCAGGAACTTCTCCTCGCCCAACTTCGCCAGCTCGGTATTCACCCAGTCGCGCAGTTCGATGTTGCCCTTCTTCACCGCCGGTGCAATCGGTGCTTCATCACCGAGTTTCTCTTCCAGCACGCGGTAGCCCGGGTTCTGCTTGGCCCAGCTGAACAGCACCAGGTTGTCTTGCGCGTACGCATCGCCACGGCCAGCCGACAGCGCTTGCAGCGACTCGGAGTTTTTCTCGAACTTGAGCAGTTTCCAGTCCGGGTGGTTTTTGGTCAGCCAGATATCGGCGGTGGTGCCGGTGGTGACGATGGTGGTGCGGGTGGCCAGGTCATCCAGGCTTTTCACCGAGCTGTCCTGCGGCACCAAAGCCTGTACCGCCACTTTCAGGTTGGGATTGGTGAAGTCCACTGCTTCCTTGCGCTCCGGCGTTACCGTCATGTTGGCAAGGATCAGGTCGACCTTGTCGCTCTGCAGGAACGGAATACGGCTGGCCGGTTCGACGGCGACAAACTCGACCTTGTTTTCATCGCCCAGCAAATCCTTGGCGAATTGGCGGCCGATATCCGTATCAAAGCCGACGTAACGACCGGCTTCGTTCACAAAACCGAACGGTGGCTTGTCGGTAAACACGCCGACGATCAGCTTGTCGCGCGCCTTGATCTTGTCGATGTAGCTGGCAGCAGCGACGGGTTTGGCAGGCTCTTCGGCCTTTTTATCGCAACCGGCCAGTAAGGCGACGGCCAACAGTGGCAGCAGTAGTTTTTTCATATCAGCTCCAATTCCTTGGTCTTTTTGGGCAGTGTTGAAACAAAGGAGAACTTCTCCAGAAACTGCTGCGCGCGTGCGGTTTGCGGGTTCGTAAAGAATTCTTCGGGGGTGTTGTGTTCGAGGATGCGACCGGCCTCCATGAACACCACGCGGTCAGCGACGGCGCGGGCGAAGGCCATTTCATGGGTGACGATCAACAAGGTCATGCCGTCGCGGGCCAGGCCCTGAATCACTTCCAGCACTTCCTTGACCATTTCCGGGTCGAGGGCGGCGGTGACTTCGTCAAACAGCATCACTTGCGGGTTCATGCACAGCGAACGGACGATGGCGATGCGTTGCTGCTGACCACCGGACAACTGGCGAGGGAAGGCGTCGCGCTTGTTGGCCAGGCCAACGCGTTCGAGTAATTTTTCCGCTTGGGCACGGGCTTCGCGAGGCGCGCGTTTTTGCACTTTCAGCGGGCCGAGCAGGATGTTGTCGAGCACGCTCATGTGCGGGAACAGGTGGTAACTCTGGAACACCATGCCCACGTCCTGGCGCACCTGGCGCCAATCGGTATTTTTATCCAGCAGCTCCTTGCCGGCAAAACGCAGGCTGCCGCTGTGCGCCACTTCCAGGCCGTTGAGGCAGCGCAGCAAGGTGCTTTTGCCGCAGCCGCTGGGGCCGAGGATCACCACCACTTCGCCGCTTTGCACGCTCAGGTCGATGCCCTTGAGCACCTGCTGCTCGCCGAAGAATTTGTTGAAACCCTGGAACTCGATCAATGCGCTCATGCTTGGGCCCAGCGCCGTTCCAGCACCTTGGAGGCGGCTGACAACGGGTAGCAGATAAAGAAGAAAAACAGGAACAGCACGCCGTAGATCAGTACTGACTCATAGGTGCGCTCGATGATTTGCTGGCCGACCTTGATCACGTCCACCACGCCGATCAGCACCGCCAGCGAGCTGGTCTTGATGATGCGCGTGTAGACGTTGATGGTTGGCGGCGTCATGCGCTTGAGGGCTTGGGGCAGCAACACGTAGCCGTACAGCTGCGGGTCGGACAGACCAATCGACAACCCGGCCTCGCGCTGGCCACGCGGCAGCGAGTGCAGCGCGCCCCGTACCACTTCGCCGACCTCGCTGGCGCCCCACAACGACAGCACCAGCACCGCGCACCAGAAACTCGGAATGCTCAGGCCGAAGAAAATCGGCAAACCGAAAAACAGCAGGTACAACCACACCAGCACCGGAATCGCCCGGAACAGCTCCAGGTACACCCGCAGCACCGCGTTGATCAGCGTGTTATTCAGCGTGCGCAGCACGCCGTACAGCACGCCGCCGACGGTACTGAAGGCGATGCTCAGGAAAGAAATCGACAGCGTCTGCGCAGCGCCCTTGCCCAGTTGCGGCAACGACACCCACAACAACTCAAGACCCGAACTGGCCATGCTGGAGCCTCCTTTCCAGGCGGCTGAGCAGCAGCGACAGCGGCAAAAACAACAACACGCAGATCAGCGTCAGCACGGCGAGCATTTCGTAGGTTTTGTAGTAGAGCGCGATGTAGCTCTTGGTGGTGTAGAGAATCTCCGGCACCGCCACGGCCGAGACCACCGTGGTCTCCTTGAGCAGGAAGATGAAATTGGCGAACAGCGCCGGCAGGCTGAGGATGCCGGCCTGAGGCAGGATCACATGGCGCAGCAGCTGCCAGTCGGACAGGCCGATGGACTTGCCCGACTCGATCTGCGCCAGCGGCACCGCCTCCACACCGGCGCGCAGCACTTCGGTGAGGTAGGCGCCGCCGAGGAAGGTCATGGTGATGATCGCCGCCCAGAACCCGGAGATATTGAACCCCAGCGCCGGCAAGGCGAAGTACACGAAGAACAGTTGAATCAGCAGCGGCGTGTTGCGCGCCAGCTCCACATACAGCGCCACCAGGCGCGACAGGTACGGCGTGCGAAACACCAGCAGCGCTGCGTTGATCAGTGCCACCAGCAACGAGGTGGCAATGGCGACCAGGCCCACTTGCAGCGTCACCCCCACGGCGCTGAGAAACGCCGGCAAGGTGCTGAGGATAAAAGCGAAATCGAAGGTCATCTTGAGTCCATGACGCCGCAAGGGTAATGCAGCGGGCGCAGTCCGGTCCGGCGTGGGTAACGCCGGGTAGCGCGAACTCTAAAGGTATAAAAATTAAAATTTAAATACCCAAATAGCATATTGATATCACCCAAAAAGATAACCGCCGGATTCGCGGGTTGTCCGGGTGACGGCTATGGTTGGGGGGTCTGAGATTCGAGGGATTGAACCATGAACGAAGTGAAGCCGATTGATCCGCAGGAGCTGGTGAAGTGGCTGATGGCGTTGCGCCGGGCGGTCAACACAAAAAACATGTAAGCCTGCGCAAATCAAATGTGGGAGGGGGCTTGCCCCCGATAGCGGTATGTCAGCCACAGATGCATTGACTGAACCACTGCTATCGGGGGCAAGCCCCCTCCCACATTTATTGCATTCCAAATTCCAGGCATAAAAAAACGCCGACGCTATGTGAGCCGTCGGCGTTCAAACCTTGAAGGGGGTTTGGTTTACATCAGAACGCCGGTACGACAGCGCCTTTGTACTTGGAATCGATGAACGCTTTGACTTCAGGGCTGGTCAGGGCCTTGGCCAGCTTCTGGATAGCGTCGCTGTCCTTGTTGTCCGGGCGTGCCACCAGGAAGTTCACGTACGGCGACTTGGCGTCTTCGATGATCAGCGCGTCTTTGGCTGGGTTCAGGCCAGCTTCCAAGGCGTAGTTGGTGTTGATCAAGTCCAGGTCAACCTGGTCGAGCACGCGTGGCAACAGCGCCGATTCCAGCTCCTTGAATTTCAGGTGTTTCGGGTTGCTGGCGATGTCTTTCGGCGTGGCCAGGGCGTTGCTTGGGTCTTTGAGGGTGATCACACCGGCTTTTTGCAGCAGCAACAGGGCGCGGCCGCTGTTGGAGCCTTCGTTCGGGATGGCCACGGTGGCGCCATCTTTGAGCTCGGAAATATTCTTGATCTTCTTCGAGTAACCGCCGAAAGGTTCAACGTGCACGCCGACCACAGTGACCAGGTTGGTGCCCTTGCCCTTGTTGAAGTTTTCCAGGTACGGCAGGGTCTGGAAGTAGTTGGCGTCCAGACGCTTTTCAGCCACTTGCACGTTCGGTTGCACGTAGTCGGTGAATACTTTGATCTCCAGGTCTACGCCTTCTTTGGCCAGGGTCGGTTTGACCAGCTCAAGGATCTCGGCGTGCGGGATCGGCGTGGCGGCAACCACCAGTTTCTCGTTGGCCTGGGCGAAGCTTGCAGTCAGGGCAGCCGCCAGTGCGGTAAACAACAGAACCTTTTTCATGCAGTGTCCTTATCGAAATTCCGGGGCGTCTCTGACGACCGTTTTTATGGTGTGCCAGCGAAGTGCTATCGCGGCGTGGAGTGGACAATACCTATATTTTTTATTCCCGAACAATATCTTTTATTCACTTTGATATTCCATTTTGCTCATGTAGCTGCTGTTCATTTAGAAAGCTGAGCAAGGTTTGCCGCTCGGCGGCGCTGGCACTCGCGAAGATCCGCCGCACCTGTTCCAGTGGCGAGCCCGCCACCGGCAGGTTGAGATGTTCGGGCAAAATCTCATCACCACTGCTCACCAGCAACGCAAAGTGAATAACGTTTTCCAGCTCGCGGGTATTGCCCGGCCAGCTGTGGAGTTCCAACACACGCTGGGCGGCATCACTGATCAGCGGCACCGGCAGGTCCAGGCGCTGGCTGTAGATGCCGAGAAAATATTCAGCCAGCGACAGAATGTCGCCGACGCGCTCGCGCAGCGCGGGCAGGTCGAGCTGGCCTTCACTCAAATAATGGAACAGACGTTCGTGAAACTTGCCCGCCGCCACGGCCTGGGCCAAGTCGATGCTGGTCGCCGCAACCAGGCGCACATCCACCGGGCTGGGCTGGTGGGCGCCAACGCGGGTGACTTCGTGATTTTCCAGGGCGGCGAGCAATTTCACCTGGATCGGCAACGGCAAGTCGCCGATCTCATCCAGGTACAAGGTGCCGCCGTTGGCCGACCCGAACCACCCGGCCCGACTGCTCGCCGCGCCGCTGTGGCTGCCGGCCGCGTAGCCAAACAGTTCGGCATCGGCGTAAGTGGGGCTGATCGCGCCGCAGTTGACCGAGACAAACAACCCGGTGCGGTCGCTGCCACGGTGAATATGCCGCGCCAGCAGCTCCTTGCCGCTGCCGGTCTCACCGCGAATCAACACCGGCAAGGCGCGCGGCGCCAGGCTTTCCAAGTCTTCACGCAATTGGCGCGAGCGCGGGTCGACAAACACCAGGGCCTTGGCCCGGATGCTCAGCGGGCTTTTTTCGGCGTCGGGGAAGGTCAGCAAGGGCTGGCCGAAGGTTTCATGCAGACTCATGGCAGGCTCCCGCCCCAAATCCACTCAGGGACGGGGCGTTGAAAAATGTTCAGGCAGTACGCCGGGCGTGGTGCTCAAGGCGGTTTTGCAGGCGATAGAGGTAGGCGAAGCCCTGCTCCCAACGCTGGTGGCCGGACTTCACATTAATATGGCCGGCGCCGGACAGAATCCCGGCCTCCGCGCCCCAATTGCGCGCCAGTTCCAGGGCCCGCGGGGCGCTGACCGCGCTGTCGTTGTCGGAGCTGACCACTTGGCTGGGAAACGGCAGCAGGTCGCTCGGGATCGGCGCGAAGTTGCGCAACGCCGGTGAACAGGCCGGGCGTTCGACATCCGCCGGAGCCACCAGCAAAGCGCCGCGGACCTGACGCAAAAAGTGCACCGGCGCAGTGGCGGCCCAATGCGCGACGGTGATGCAGCCCAGGCTATGGGCGAT
Source organism: Pseudomonas sp. TWRC1-2 (assembly GCF_049896685.1). NCBI lineage: Bacteria > Pseudomonadati > Pseudomonadota > Gammaproteobacteria > Pseudomonadales > Pseudomonadaceae > Pseudomonas > Pseudomonas sp. TWRC1-2. The sequence continues at coordinate 505,755 of NZ_JAFCUU010000005.1, forward strand.
CAGGATCACGGGAGTGCTGTCGGCGGCGATGGCCTCGGCGAGTGCGGCCACCCAGTCTTCGCGACGCGGCGTCAGCCAATCGGCCTGTTCCACCCGCGCGCTGTTGGGCAGGCTGTTCTGCCAATGGGTTTGCCAATGATCTTCTGGCGATCCTTGCCAGCCCGGCACGATCAGATAACGAATCGACTCGCTGTGCATGGGTGTGCCCTCCTGCAGCGTTTAACGTTGCTGACCAGTATAGGGATGGGGGTTATATTCGTTAAGGAATAAGAAGCTATTTATTAATAACCAAAATCTCAAACCCATCGCAGATCAAAATGTGGGAGCGGGCTTGCTCGCGAATGCGGTGCATCAGTCGGCGCATCTGCTACTGACCCACCGTATTCGCGAGCAAGCCCGCTCCCACATAGACCTCATTTCACATCGAGCTTCAACGGAATTCCAGGCAAAAAAAAGGCCGCACCCTGCCAAGGAAACGGCCAAAAAATTGTCGAGGCATTTGAAACTAACGTGCAGTAATCACCGACAACTTGGTAATCCCCGCGCGTTCGATAGACGCCATGGCTCGCGCCACTTCGCCGTAGTTCACTCCATTGTCAGCCTGCAGTTGCACCCGCACATCGGGGTCCTTGGCCTTGGCCGCCTGCAGGTTGAACTCCAGCAGGTCCGGCTGGATTTCGTCCTTGTTGATAAACAGTTTGCCGGCGCCGTCGATACTCACCACCAGCGGGTCCTTTTGCTCAACCGGCGCCACGGCTTGGGTCTTGGGCAGGTTGATCGGAATCGCGTTGGTCAACAGCGGCGCAGTGACGATAAACACCACCAGCAGCACCAGCATCACGTCCACCAGCGGCGTCACGTTGATCTCGCTCAGCACCTCGTCACTGTCTTGTGTGGAAAAGGCCATCTCAGGACGCCTCCTTCACTTTCTGCGGGTTGCCGGCCGCGCTTTTGGTCAGCGCAGGGTGCAGCAGCACGCGGAAGGCGTTTTTCTGCGCCAGGTTGTAGAAGTCGTGGGCAAAGTCATCCAGGTCAGCAGCCGTCAGCTTCAGGCGGCGCAGGAAATAGTTGTAGACCAGCACCGCCGGCACCGCGACGGCGATCCCCACACCGGTGGCCACCAGCGCCGCACCAATCGGGCCGGCCACGGTTTCCAGGCTGGCGGAGCCGGCGGCGCTGATGCCTTTCAACGCTTCCATGATCCCCCACACGGTGCCGAACAGGCCGATAAACGGCGAGGTGCTGCCGATACTGGCGACCACGGCCAGGCCGGTTTCCAGCGAGCGACGCTCACGCACGATCTGCTGACGCAGGGCGCGTTCGAGGCGGTCCTGGTGGTTGATGGCCTGGCTCAGGTCCGCGGCGTGTGGCGCGTCACCGACCTGGATCGCCGCGTAACCGGCCTGGGCCACGCGCGCTGCGGCACCGGGCTGGGTTTCGGCCAGTTCAGCAGCCGAGTCGAGACTCGACGCCGTCCAGAACTGTTTGTGGAATTTGCGATCCTGGGCCTTGAGGCGACCGAACTGCACGCCCTTGAGCAAGGCGAAGCCCCAGGTGGCGACCGAAAAGGCCACCAGCAGCCAGATCACCGCGCTTTCGATGGATTCAACTGGAGATGCTAATGCCATGATGTTTTCCCTCTGTGCAGGTCGCGGCGTGTCCAACACACCGCTGCAGAATAGTTAGTGAATCTTGAAATCGATCGGTACGCTGACCCAGCCGTCCTGAGCCACATCGCCCTGCTTGGCCGGCACGAAGCTCCAACGCTTCACGGCGGTCAGTGCGGCGTCATCGAGTTGCTGGCGACCACTGCTTTTCTGGATCTGAATCTCGCCCGGCTTGCCGCTGGCCAACACATGCACCCTGAGCAACACCGTGCCTTCCCAACCGCGACGCTGGGCCAGTGACGGGTACTCCGGCGCCGGGTTCTTCAGGTACGCGGCGTTAGCCGAAGCGGGTGTAACCGGGGCCGGCGACGGTGGCGCGACTGGCGCGGGCGGTGCAGGTGGCGCCGGCGTAGGTGGCGCGGGCGGTTGCTCGACCGGTTTGGGTGCAGGCTTGGGCTCGGGCTTGGGCACCGGTTTGGGTTTAGGCTTGGGAATCGGTTTTGGCGGCGCCGGCTTGGCAGCCAACTCATCCACCACCGGCGGCGGTGGCTCGACCACAGTTGGCGGTGGCGGCGGCACGGGCGGTGGCGGTTCAACCACCGGCGGTGCCGGCTGGGAAAATTCGATCGTCATCGGCGGGATTTCCGGCGGCACAATCGGCAATACCGGCGTCGGCTTCTGGCTCACCCAATAGATCACCGCGCCGTGCAGCGCCAACACCAGTAAGCCGAGCAGCAGCCCTTCGCGACGGCTCGAGAAGCGCTTCGGGGTTTTCTGCAAACGCAACTGCCCCAACGGCGCCCGATGCGGCCGGCCAAGGTCGACCAACTCACCACCCGGTGCCAGGCGCCATTGCGCCTCGGGTGCACTGGCGGCGGTCTGGACATTGCCCATTGATTCACTCCCTACGGTCTTCACACAAAAAAACCGACAGGCCTGCCTTGGCGGCCGTCGAGGGCTGAATCATCGGGGCCAGACGCTTATCTCTTAAAGTAATCTTTAAAGTTATACATAGATCTAAATTGAATATGAGAAACATCCTGAAACGCCAAAGCCACGGCGTGCGCGGCCTGTGGCGAAGGTGCTGTTTTTCGATGCTTTTCAGGCATAAAAAATATTCAGTGAAGGCATCGATTGTGGCGGGTGGGCTTGCCCCGCGTTGGATTGCGCAGCAGACCCAGTGGGAGATAACGCGCTGTCAGGCATATCGGTTTGGCAGGTTTTGGGGCGGCTACGCAGCCCAACGCGGGGCAAGCCCGCTCGCCACGAACGCGGCGCTCGGCGACAGCTTTACGCTGGGCTGTTGGCGCATAACTCGAGCAATTGACGTTGCAACGTCTGCCCGGCTGCGCCCAACCCGCTGCGGCCGTATAACGCCAGGCGCACGCCTTGCACCGTGGGCAACCCACTGTCCTCGCCGAGCACCACGTGCCCAGGCTGCACCACCCGGCGTGGTAACAGGCTGATACCGAGCCCCGCCGCCACTGCCGAACACACACTGGCCAGGCCGGCGCTGGAATAGCCGATGCGCCAGCGCCAGCCACCCACTTCCAGGTGATGCAGCATTTCATTGCGATACAACCCGCCCACCGGAAACGCCACCAAGGGCAACGGGTCGCGGCCCAGGGACGGCATGCTGCGGCTGTCGACCCAGCACAGCGGCTCCGGCCACGACGCCAGGCAGTCGTCGCTGTCACCCATTTGCTTGACCAGCAACACGTCGAACTCACCTGCACGGTATTGACGCTGCAGCTCCGGGCCGAGGCCGCTGGTGACTTCCAGGCGCACGCGCGGGTAGGCCACCACAAACGACGACAGCAACGGCATCAGCCGTTCAGCGGCAAAGTCCTCTGGCACACCCAGGCGCAGCACGCCGTCGCTTTGCTGAGTGATCAGCACGTCGGCAGCCTCTTCATGCAGCGCGAGGATGCGCCGCGCGTACGCCAGCAAGCGCTCACCCTCGGCGGTGGCCACCACGCGGCGCTGATCGCGGTCGAGCAACTGGCACGCCACGGCCTCTTCCAGGCGGCGAATCTGCTGGCTCACGGTGGACTGGGTCACGTGCAGGCGCTCGGCCGCGCGGGTGAAATTGCCGCAATCCACCACGGCGACAAAACTGCGTAACAACACGGGGTCGAACATGGCGCTTCACCATTGCGTTTGCCACTGATTGGCATGGTTATATTTAATTTCAGAATACCTCGCGAGCTGCCCATACTTCCTGCCTCTTTTGCACACCGAAAAGGTCCTGCATGCCGCTCAACCCTTCATTCATGAGCAGACTCGCCGGTTGGGGCCTGCTGGTCGTCCTCGGCCTGAACCTACGGCCGATCCTCAGTTCCATCAGCCCGTTGCTCGGCGAGATTCGCCAGGCCACGGGCCTGAGTTTCCAGAGCAGCGCCCTGCTTACCAGCCTGCCGGTGGTGTGCATGGGCCTGGTGGCGCTGGTCGGCGTACGCGTGGAGGCGCGACTGGGCGAGCGGCGCGGTATCGCTTTGGGCTTGATGATGATTCTGCTGGCGTGCCTGGCGCGCTGGTTGATGGGCCAGGCGTCGGCGTTGCTGGTCACGGCCTTGCTCGGCGGCGCCGGTGTGGCGCTGATTCAGGCGTTGGTGCCGGCGATGATCAAGCGTGAATTCCATCACCGGGTGCCGGTGGCGATGGGTGTGTATTCAGCGTCGTTGATGGCCGGCGGCGGGCTGGCCGCACTGCTCAGCCCGGTGGTGGCCACGCATTTCCAGCAATGGCAGGCGGGGTTGGGCGTGTGGCTGCTGCCGGCGCTGGGGGCGTTGCTGTTGTGGGCCTGGTTGCCGTTGGGTGCGCCGCGCAATCCTCACATGGCGCCCGCATTCAAAGGCCTGCGCAATCGTCGCGCGTGGCTGCTGGCGCTGTATTTCGGTTTGGTGAACTGCGGCTACATGAGCATGGTGGCGTGGCTGCCTGCGTACTATCAGCAACTGGGCTGGGGCGTGTTGCCGAGCGGTTCGTTGCTGGCCTTTATGACCATCTTCCAGGTGATCGCCGCGCTGCTGATGCCGGTGCTGGCGCAACGCGGTGTCGACCGTCGTCCGTTGCTGGGCATCAGCCTGTTGGCGCAAACCATCGGCTATCTGGGCCTGATCATCGCGCCGCTGGACTATCCGCACCTGTGGGTGGCGCTGTGCGGCTTCGGCCTGGGCGCGTGTTTCGCCCTGAGCCTGCTGCTGACCCTCGACCATCACCGCGACCCACGCCAAGCCGGGCAACTGGCCGCCTTCGTGCAAGGCGTGGGCTTTCTGATCAACGCGGTTTCACCGTGGCTCACCGGCTGGCTGCGCCAACTCACCGGCGGCTTTGTCAGCGCCTGGGTGGTGCTGACGGTGACCGCGGTGGCGATGCTGCTGGTGACACGGGTGTTCAGCCCGGCCACCTATCGCGCCGCGCCCGCTCTATAGATATGCATTTAAGATCTAATCTAAACAATAATGCTTCATTGACGGAATAAGGAGTCACCTTAAAATCGGCGTTCTTTCACAGGACTCCGGGCACACCATGGACCTTCGCCAACTGCGCTACTTCATCGCTCTTAACGAGCACCGCAGTTTCGTGCGCGCCGCCGACGCCATGGGCATCACCCAACCCGCCTTCAGCCGCAGCATCCAGGCCCTGGAACAGGAATTCGGTTGCGTGCTGGTGGACCGCGCCCACAAAGAACTGCGCCCCACCCCGGAAGGCCAGGTGGTACTGCAACACGCGCTGAGCCTGGTGCAAGGCGCGGCGCTGCTTAGCCATGAAGTCACGCGCATGACCAAGCTCGATGCCGGCGAAGTGCGGTTTGGCAGCGATGCGGTGGCGGCCGTCAACTTGGTGCCCGAGGCGCTGGCACGCTTTATCGGCGTCTACCCCAAGGTCCGCAGTGTGTTGCAGGTAGCTAACTGGGAACACCTCGGGCGCAGCCTGAGTCGCAAAGAAATCGAATTTTTTATCGCCGATGTGCGCCATTTCGAAGCCGACCCTAACTTCCACACCCAAGCCCTGAGGCCTCGGCGCAGCGTCTTTTTCTGCCGCGACGGGCACCCGCTGCTGGCCAAGGACAGCCTGTCCACCAACGACCTGTTCGACTACCCGCTGGCCACGCCGTTGATCGCACCCGGCATTCGCAAACTGCTGGCCAACCTGAGCGGACGCATCGACTTCAGTCCTGCCATCGAACTTGAGCAGTTCGCAGCGCTGACCCACATCGTGCGCCACTCCGACGCCATAGGCCTGGGCACTGAAGAGGCCTTCGTCGACGCGTTCGCCCGAGGCGACTTGCAGGTGCTGCACTGGCGCAACCTGCCGCACGCCCTGGACAATTTGAACAACCGCAGCGGGGTGATCAGCCGCGCTGGGGTGCGTTTGTCGCCTGCGGCGAAGGCGCTGACCGAAACCCTTCTTGCGGTGGAAAGCCAAGGCGGTTGGCCCGCGCAAAGGTGCCGAAATCGTTGAAGCGCACGCCCATCTCGCGCATCACCTTGTGCGCCACCCTGGCGGTCATCTGACGGATGTAAAACGGCTCTTTCACCACAAAATGGTGGATGCCATGGGTGCTGCCGAAGTTGAAGCAAAAGGCTTGCAGCGGCCACATCCACCACGGGTTGAGCACCTGGGTTTGCTGGATCACATTGCCCAGCTCCACATCACCGTAGTAGTGCATGTTGGAGCTGACAAAGTGTAGGCAGAAGGTGCGCAGCACGTTGGGGCCAATGATCACCACCGCGGCGATGTCGATCACTTGCATCACCTGCAAGGTGCCGGCTGACCAGGCGATCGGCGCGCCCATCAGGCTGGCGACGCCATTGGCCGCATGAAAGCCCAAAAACACATACCACGCGCCCCAATGCAGCAGCGCCAAGGGCGCGTACACCAACAGCGAGCGCTTGAGGATGTTGAATTTGTGCTTCCAGGTCCTGGCGCGCAGCATGCGGATGAACGCCGACATGAGGTTGTCACCCACCATAAGCAACCGCGCCAGGCCCCACGGCTCGCCATTGGTGATGGCGCGTTCTTCCATATCGGTCTCGGTGCCGGACACCTTATGGTGATTGAGGTGCAGATGCCGGCGTATCCACGGGTTGATGGTGCTCGGGCGCGCCAGCCATACCAGGCCCATCATCAGGTTGTGGGGCAGGCGTTGCTTGCGAAAGTACATGCTGTGGATCAGGTCGTGTTCCAGCTCGTGGGTCAGCGAGGCGAGGAAGGCATTGAGCAACAGGCATACCCACCACGCCATGTGGCCGGTGATGTAGAGCGCCGCCGAGCCGAGCATGCCCAGCAAGGCAAACGCCAGAATGCCCGCGCCCAGGGCGTCCTGGTGCCGCAGCCAGGGGTGCTGCTGGCGTAATCTGGCCCCCTCGGCGAGCACCACGTCACGGATATGCGCTGAACGCTGTTGTGCGTTCATCTGCTGGGGACTTGCAGAAGTACCGTCCATGCTTCCATCCTCTTGGTTATTGATTGATGCATCCTGGCCCAAGCGGTGCGCCAGGGCATCAGCCCCACACGCCAACCTGTTGACCGCAAGCGCCAATCGCCATGCCCGAAGCCACTTCCCTCGCCAGCTGGACCCGCGCCCTGCGCAAGCAGCTCGACGCCCTGGACCTCGACAGCGCCGCCCTGTGCGCGCAAGCCGGGCTCGACCCGCAGCAGATGGACGACCCCAACGCGCGCTATCCGTTGTCGGCCACCACGCGGTTATGGGCACTGGCCGTGCAGGCCAGCGGCGACCCGGCCATCGGCTTGCGGGTGTCGCGGTTTGTCAGCCCGACCACCTTTCATGCGCTGGGTTACGCGTTGGTGGCCAGCGGCAGCCTGCGCGAGGTGTTCGAGCGGATTGTGCGTTATCACCAAGTGGTCAGCGATGCCCTGACGCTGGAGCTTAGCCGAGAGGGCGAGCGCTATTGCTTTCGCCTGCTGCAACCCGTCGGCAGCCCGGCACCGGCGCTGGAAGCGATTGATGCGTTTGCAGCGATCTATGTGCGCACCTGCCGAAATCGGCTCGGCCGTGACTACGCGCCGCTGGCGGTGTACCTGCAGCGCCCGGAGCCGGCCGACCCCACGCCGTGGCACACGGTGTTTCGCGCACCGGTGTTCTTTGGCGCTGAGGAAGACCGCCTGGAGTTTGCCGCGCGGGACTTCGACAGCCACCTGGATGACGCCAACCCGGAGTTGGCCGAACACAATGAAACCGTGCTCAAACGCACCCTCGCCCAGCTGCAACCGCTGACCTGGGAGCGCAAGGTGCGCGCGGCCATCGAGGCGCAATTGCCGGAGGGTGAGCCGAGTGCCGAACGGATCGCCCAGGCGTTGCATTTGAGTTTGCGCAGCTTGCAACGGCATCTGGCCGATGAAGGCTGCCGGTTTGACGCGTTGCTCAATGAATGTCGGGAGAATCTCGCGCTGCTGCACTTGCGGGATCCGCAGTGCTCATTGGCCGAGATCAGCCACTTGCTTGGGTTTGCCGATACCAGCAGTTTCAATCGGGCGTTCAAGCGCTGGACGGGGATGACGCCGGGGCAGTTTCGAGATGGGTTGCGCTAGGTAGGACCCCTTCGGGGGCAAGCCCCCTCCCGCATTTTGATGTGTGAATGCAGTCAAAGGTGGGAGCGGGCTTGCTCGCGAAGGCGGTGGATCAGGCCATGCACATCCTGGATCAATCAGCGCCCACGATCGCGGCGCAGTAACTTTCTTGCCCGCGCCGCCAGCGCCTTGGCATCAAAGGGCTTGAGCAAATAATCATCTTCATGCAATTCCAACCCGCGCAGCCGGTCTTCAATCCCGCCCGGCGTGGTCAGGAACAACACCGGCGTCTCGCCCTTCAACCGAATAGCCTGCTGCAACTTCCAGGCGTTCAAGCCCGGCAACATCACATCCAGAATCACCAGCTCGTACTCGGTACTCTCCACGAAGCGCAACGCGGCCATGCCATTGGCTGCGACCTCCACGGTGTAGCCGGCCTCGTTCAAACCCCGGGCCATCCGCTGTGCCTCTTCGGTTTCATGTTCCACTAACAGCACGCGCATAACACACCTCGATTGATCAGGTTTGCAGGCTATCACCCTCAGGTCTGCGCCGCTTCACGCAAGCGATGAGCATCGAGGATTTCAATTTCCCCGTAGCCCAGGCGCACGACGCCCTGGGTCTGCAGGTCCTTGAGCAAGGCGTTGGTGGTCTGGCGTGACAGGCTCAACATCGCCGCCAGGTCTTCCTGGGGCAGTTGCAGCACACGTTTTGAGTGCTCGGTATCGCCGTAACCTTCAACGATCATCAGTAAACGGTGCGCCAGCCGCACCGAGGCCGGCATCAGGCTCAGGTGCTCGATATTGATAAAGCTCAGGCGCAGTTTCTGGCTCATCAGCAAGGCCAGGTCGCGCCAGTATTGCGGGGAGTCATCAAGGATGTTCAGCAACGCCTGCTGCGGCACCTGCAACAGCGTGCACGGCCCCACGGCGCAGGCGTCGTGGGTGCGCGGCAAGCTGTCGAACAGGCAGATTTCGCCGAACCAATACGGCCGCTCTACCAGGCTCAATAGCGCTTCCTTACCGTGTTCGTTCACCGCGCTGATGCGCAGCGTGCCGTCGAGCACCGCATACAGGCCACAGGGCGGGTCGCCGCGCTTGAACAGGTATTGCCCCGCCGCCAGCTGGCGCTGCCGGGCACTGGCCAGCAGGCTATGCTGAAAAGAGGCAGGCAAGTGGCTGAACCAATGACCGCTGGCCAGCTGCGAGCGCCATTTCTCTGTGTCCATGCGAACTCCGAAGATTGTCGCCCAGCTGACAGTCAGTCACAGGCTGGCAGGGCATGATCAAGCATCCTACAGGAGGAACAACAATGAAAAGCCTCGTCGAGCACCTCAGTCAATACGCCGCCTACCACCGCGACCCGCGCAATATCGCCAGCCACTTTGTCGGCATCCCGTTAATCGTGGTCGCCGTGGCGGTGCTGTTGTCGCGCCCCGAATGGGCCGTCGGTAGCCTGTGGATATCTCCGGCAGTGCTACTCGCGCTGTTTTCGGCATGGTTTTACTTGCGCCTGGAACTGGCGCTGGGCGTGCTGATGACGGTGTTGATGGGCCTGTCGGTGTGGGCCGGGCATGCGCTGGCGGCGCAGAGCACAGCGGTGTGGCTGGGCAGCGGCATAGGGATGTTTGTGGTGGGCTGGGCGATTCAGTTTGTCGGGCACTACTACGAAGGCAGGAAGCCGGCGTTTGTGGATGACGTGTCGGGATTGATTGTGGGGCCGTTGTTTGTGGTGGCGGAGTTGGCGTTTGTGCTGGGGTTGCGGCATGACCTCAAGGAGCAGATTGAGGCGCGATCCGGCCCGGTAGAACGCCGCGATCTAAAGCCGAGCAAGGTCTGAATGTGGGAGCTGGCTTGCCTGCGATGCAGGCACCTCGGTGTCTCAGTCACACCGCAGTGATGCTATCGCAGGCAAGCCAGCTCCCACAGGGGTCTTGCGGTGTTTTTAAGCTTTTTGCCAGACCTTGGGTTTGAAGAACAAGGTCTCGCCACGCGCCAGACCGGTCAGGCTGTCGTGGTCTTTGACCACTTCGGCCTCGATCAACTCGCTTTGGCCTTCGACCTTCAGCGTCACCCGTGTGGTAGCGCCCAACGGCCGAATATCCCGCACTTCAGCCGCGTGGTGGTCTTCCAGTTCATGGCGCGACAACGACACTTCATGCGGGCGGAACAGCACGTGCTGGTCCTCACCCAAATGCAGCCGGTTGGAATCCCCCAGGAAGTGGTACACAAAATCACTGGCCGGGTTCTCGTAGACTTCGCCCGGTGAACCAATCTGTTCGATCACGCCCTTGTTCATCACCACAATGCGGTCGGCGACTTCCATGGCCTCTTCCTGGTCGTGGGTCACGAACACCGAGGTCAGGTTGATGTCTTCGTGCAGACGCGCCAGCCAGCGGCGCAGCTCTTTACGCACCTTGGCGTCGAGGGCGCCGAACGGCTCATCCAGCAGCAACACTTTAGGCTCGACCGCCAGGGCGCGGGCCAGGGCGATACGCTGGCGCTGGCCACCGGAGAGTTGTTCCGGGTAGCGATCCGACAGCCAATCCAGCTGCACCATGTTCAGCAACTCGTGAACCTTGACCGCGATCTGGCTTTCGTTCGGGCGCTGGTTTTTCGGCTTCATGCGCAGGCCGAACGCGACGTTGTCGAACACGGTCATGTGGCGGAACAGCGCGTAGTGCTGAAACACAAAACCGACGTTGCGATCACGCACGTCGTGACCGGACACGTCTTCGCCGTGGAACACGATGCTGCCGGCATCCGGGGTTTCCAGGCCGGCAATGATGCGCAGCAAGGTGGTCTTGCCGCAGCCGGACGGGCCCAGCAACGCCACCAGCTCGCCACTCTGGATGTCCAGATTGATGCTGTTCAGGGCCTTGAAGGCGTTGAAATTCTTGCTGACATTACGGACTTCAATCGACATGACTTATTCCTCACCGGCGCTTTTGCGCAGGCGGTTGATACGGTTCTCGCTCCACTGCTTGAGCAGCAGGATGAAGAGCGCCAGGATCAGCAACAGGCTCGCGACGGCAAACGCGGCAACGTGGTTGTATTCGTTGTAGAGGATCTCGACGTGCAGCGGCAGGGTGTTGGTCACGCCGCGAATGTGGCCGGACACCACCGACACCGCGCCGAACTCACCCATCGCCCGTGCGGTACACAGCACCACACCGTAGATCAGGCCCCACTTGATGTTCGGCACGGTCACATGCCAGAACATCTGCCAGCCATTGGCACCGAGCAGGCGCGCGGCCTCTTCTTCCTGGGTACCCTGCTCCTGCATCAGCGGGATCAGTTCACGGGCCACGAACGGCACCGTCACGAAGATGGTCGCCAGCACAATGCCGGGCAAGGCGAAGACGATCTGGATGTTGTGGTCTTGCAGCCACGGACCGAAGAAGCCCTGGGCGCCGAACATCAGCACGTAGACCAGGCCGGCGATCACCGGCGATACCGAGAACGGCAGGTCGATCAGCGTGACCAGGATGCTTTTGCCACGGAACGAGTACTTGCTCACGCACCACGCCGCGCTGACGCCGAACACCACGTTGAGCGGCACCGAGATCACCACGGCGATCACCGTGAGTTTCAGCGCCGACAGCGCGTCCGGCTCGAGAATCGCGGTGAAGAACGCCCCCAGGCCATTCTTCAGGCCTTGGGACACCACGATAAACAGCGGCAGCAGCAGGAACAGGAAGAACACCAGCCAGCCGAGGCTGATCAGGATGCGTCGCGACACCGCGCTGCCACGACGGGCGGCGTTGGCCGAAGACGCGGCGGAAATAGACGATTGGGACATGTTCCGCGCCTCCTTATGGGTGTTCGATGCGCCGCTGCAGCAAGTTGATCAGCAGCAGCAAAACAAAGGAAACCACCAGCATCAGCACACCGATGGAGGTGGCGCCGTGGTAGTCGTACTGGTCGAGCTTGACCATGATCAGCAACGGCAGGATCTCGGTTTTCATCGGCATGTTGCCCGCGATGAAAATCACCGAGCCGTACTCACCGACGCCACGGGCGAAGGCCAGCGCGAAGCCGGTCAGCCAGGCGGGCAGCAACGCAGGCACGAGGATGTAGCGAAACACCTGTAATGGCTTGGCGCCGAGACACGCGGCGGCTTCTTCGATTTCCCGAGGGATATCGGCCAACACCGGCTGCACCGTGCGCACCACGAATGGCAGCGTGACGAAGGTCAGCGCCAGGGTGATGCCCAGCGGGGTGTAGGCGATTTTGAAGCCCAGGTCAGCGGCGAACTGGCCGACCAGGCCGGTGGGGGTGTAGAGCGCAGTCAGTGCGATGCCGGCAACGGCGGTGGGCAGTGCGAAGGGCAGGTCGATCATCGCATCGATGATCTTGCGGCCGGGAAAGGTGTAGCGCACCAGCACCCAGGCCAGCAGCGTACCGATCACGCCGTTGATGATGGCGGCATACAGCGCCGTGCCGAAGCTCAGTTTCAACGCCGCCAGCACACGCGGAGCGGAGATGATGTTCCAGAACTGATCCCAAGTGAGTTGAGCGGCGTGTACAAACATCGCCGCCAGGGGGATGAGTACGATCAGGCTGAGGTACACCACGGTGTAGCCCAGCGTCAGCCCGAAGCCGGGTATGACGGGGGAAATACGACGCGACATAAGAGTCCTTGGTTAGCGGGTAGATACCACTATAGGAGCGAGCTTGTGTGGGAGCTGGCTCTTCTGTGGGAGCCGGGCTTGCCCGCGATGCAGGCACCTCGGTGTGTCAGTCACACCGGGGTGATGCTATCGCAGGCAAGCCAGCTCCCACACAAGCCCGGCTCCCACAGAAAGCTGGCTCCTACAGTTTAATTTTGCTTACTGCGCCGAGTAGATCTGGTCGAACACGCCACCGTCATTGAAGAATTTCGGTTGGGCAGTTTTCCAGCCGCCGAAGTCTTTGTCGATAGTCACCAGGTCCAGTTTCGGGAACTGCTGGGCGTATTTGGCGGCGACTTTCTCATCGCGTGGGCGGTAGAAGTTCTTCGCCGCAATCTCCTGGCCAGCCGGGCTGTACAGGTGCTTGAGGTATTCGGTGGCGATTTCGGTGTTGCCCTTTTTCTCGGCGTTCTTGTCGACCACGGCCACTGGCGGCTCGGCGAGGATCGACAGCGAAGGTACAACGATGTCGAACTTGTCGGCGCCGCCTTCTTCTTTCAGTGCCAGGAAGGCTTCGTTTTCCCAGGCCAGCAACACGTCACCCTGACCGTTGTTGACGAAGGTGATGGTCGAACCGCGCGCGCCGGTGTCGAGGATCGGCACGTGCTTGAACAGCTCTTTCACGTATTCCTGGGCCTTGGCTTCGCTGCCACCGGCTTTCAGGCCATAGGCCCAGGCGGCGAGGAAGTTCCAGCGGGCGCCGCCGGAGGTTTTCGGGTTCGGGGTGATCACGGACACGTCTTTCTTGATCAGGTCGCCCCAATCCTTGATGCCTTTAGGGTTGCCCTTGCGCACCAGGAACACGATGGTCGAGGTGTAGGGCGTGCTGGCGTCCGGCAGGCGGGTTTGCCAGTTTTCCGGCAGGGTCTTGCCCAGTTTGGCGATTTCGTCGATGTCGCCGGCCAGGGCCAGGGTCACCACGTCGGCGCGCAGGCCGTCGATCACCGCTCGGCCCTGTTTGCCCGAGCCGCCGTGGGATTGCTGGATCTTGACGTTGTCGCCGGGGTGGGACTGTTTCCAGAAGGTGGTGAACTCAGCGTTGTAGTCCTGGTACAGCTCACGGGTCGGGTCATACGAGACGTTGAGCAACTCGTAGTCCTTGGCAACAGCGGAACCGGCAAACACGGCACTGGCCAGTGCGGCCAGGGCGTAACGGCGAATCGACGACATAGAAGGCTCCTGAAATTCTGGGTGTTGGCTTTTTCTTATAGTTGCGGGTCTAGCATGCGAATCGCCGTTGTTGCTCAGCTCGGTTTGTTACCCGGGTTCTGCAAACGGAATTTTTCCTTGCGTTCGATCTGTACCACTTGGGCGTTATGCACAGTGATTTCCACCGCGCCAAACCGCAGGTCGCGCAAGGCGCTCTGGATCTCACGCAAAATGGCTGCTTCGTCCTGGCCGTCGACGCTACGTAGAGATGCGCTCATGGTCTCGCTCCTGAAATGAATAGTGCCTGGCAGTGGCGGCACTGCTTGCGGCGTGAGGGCGATAGTAGATAAGCGCGGATATTCTTAAAAATACTATTTAAGAATGTTTATATAACCAGAAAGAATTTTCTGGCAGGACGTGGGGTTGCGAAGGATTTTTAGGCATCCACCCCGAAAATAAGCCGGGAACAGATCCAAATGTGGGAGCGGGCTTGCTCGCGAATGCGTTGGGTCAGCCCCACATGTATTGACTGACACTCCGCCTTCGCGAGCAAGCCCGCTCCCACATTTGACCGTATTTCAGGTTCTGATAGCAGGTGCCCGATGCCAATCAATCTCCTGTGCCGGCATCGGCCGCCCGAACCAATACCCCTGCCCCATATCGCATTCCTGCTCCAACAAGAACCGCGCCTGGTCCACTTGCTCGATGCCTTCGGCGTGCACCTGCATGCCCATGCTTTTCGCCAGGGCGATTACCACGCGCACAATCGCCGCATCGTCCTCATCCCATGGCAGCCCGGCGACAAAGCCCTGGTCGATCTTGAGCTTCTGCACCGGCAGGCGCTTGAGGCGCAGCAGTGACGAATAGCCGGTGCCAAAGTCGTCGATGGCCAGGCGCAAGCCCAGTTCACGCAGGCGGTGCAGCTGCTCAAGGGCCACTTCCGGATCATCCATCACCGCGCTCTCGGTTACTTCCAGCTCCAGGAACGCCGGATCGAGGCCGGTGGCGTGCAGCACCTGAGCGACTTGCTCGTACAGCTCGCGCCGGGCAAACAGCCGGCTGGAGACATTCACCGCGATAAAACTCAGCGGCGCGCCATCGGCCAGCCATTGGCACATCTGGCGGCAGGCCTGGTCCATGACCCAGGCGTCGATGTCGGCAATCAGCCCGGTACGTTCGGCGATGGGGATGAAATCGCCCGGTGGCACCAGACCGCGCTCCGGGTGTTGCCAGCGCACCAGCGCTTCGACGCCGATCAGGCGGCTGCCCTGCAGGTTGTGCACCGGTTGGTAATACACGCGCAGCTCGTGCTGGTCGAGGGCGCGGCGCAGTTCGCTGGCGATTTCCACACGGTTCTGCGCATGGGCGGTCAGCTCTTCGGTGTACAGCGCGTAGCTTTCGCGCCCGGCACTCTTGGCCTTGAACAGCGCGGAATCGGCATTGCGCAGCAACTGCTGGGCGCTCAGTGCATCGCTGGGGAATAAGCTGATACCGATACTGGCGCTGATAAACAGTTGGTGGCCGTCAAAGATGAACGGCTGTTTCATCGCATCGAGCATGCGCTGGGCCAGCGCGGCGGCCTGCACCACCTGTGGACAACTTTCGGCGAGCACGGCGAACTCGTCGCCGCCCAGGCGCGCCAGGGTCACGCCGGGGCCGAACAGCCCCTTGAGCCGCTCGCCGACCGCTTTGAGCAACTGGTCGCCGACGTTATGGCCGAGGCTGTCGTTGATGATCTTGAAGTGATCCAGGTCCAGCAACAGCAAGGCACAGCCGCGTTTGTGCACTTGCGCCGAGGCCAGCGCCTGCTCGGCGCGGTCGGTGAACAGCAGGCGATTGGGCAGGTCGGTGAGCGGGTCGTGATGGGCGAGGTGCGCCAGTTCGTGCTCGGAATCCTTGATCGCGCTGATATCGGAAAATACGGCGACATAATGGCTGACCTTGCCTTGGTCATCCTGGATGACGCGGATGGTTTGCCACTGTGGATAAATTTCACCGCTTTTGCGCCGATTCCAGATTTCGCCGCTCCATTCGCCGGTGCGTTCCAGCGTCTGGAACATCTGTTGATAAAAATTCGACGAATGGCGCCCGGACTTGAACAAGCTTGGTCGCTCGCCCATGACGTCTTCGCGGCGATAGCCGGTGATCTCGATAAACGCCCGATTGACGTGCACGATCAACCCTTGGGCGTCGGTGACCAGCACGCCTTCGCGGGTGCAATCGAACACGGCAGCCGCCTGGCGCAGGCGCTCGCGGTTTTCTTTCAGCGGCTGCTGCAGTTGGTGAGCACGGGCAAAACGGGCGCAAATCAGAGACAGGGTCAGCGCGCTGAGCCCCACCCAGACATAGCCGCGCACCTGCAGCCAGCGTTCCAATTCCCAAGGGTCATCGAGAAAGTCGATCAATAGATGATGGCTGAGCTGGAGCCACGCAATGGAAACCAGCAGGTATACCAGCCCCACACGCAGGGCACCTCGGTATGAAAACAGCATATGGTCAGTAATCCTTACCAAAAAACAAAATCGCCCTACAAAGGCTGCGGATTATAGAATAAGAAACATCCAGTCACTTCTATCTGAAAGGGCGGCTGGTTTTCTCTGTAGGCTTAGTGATAATGCGTGAGCTGCTTTTTTCTTTATCTGAGGGCCATACAGCCTATGTGGTACAACGGTTTTCTTGACTTGTCAGCCTGGCAACTGGTGGCAGTCACTCTGTTGATGACCCACGTGACCATCGTTGGGGTCACGGTTTATCTGCACCGCTATTCAGCCCATCGCTCCCTGGAGCTCAATGCCGGCCTGAAACACTTTTTCCGCTTCTGGCTGTGGCTGACCACGGCGCAGAACACCCGCGAGTGGACCGCCATCCACCGCAAACACCACGCCAAATGCGAAACCGTCGACGACCCGCACAGCCCGGTCGTCAAAGGCCTGTCCACCGTATTGCGCAAAGGCGCCGAGCTGTACCGCGCCGAAGCCGAAAACCCAGAGACCTTGCGCATCTACGGCAAGAACTGCCCGGACGACTGGATCGAGCGCAAGATCTATACGCCTTACCCGCTGCTGGGCGTGGCGATCATGGGCGTCATCGACCTGATGCTGTTCGGCACCATCGGCATCACCATCTGGGCGATCCAGATGATGTGGATTCCGTTCTGGGCTGCCGGCGTGATCAACGGCCTGGGGCACGCCGTGGGCTATCGCAACTTCGAATGCCGTGACGCGGCGACCAACCTGGTGCCGTGGGGCATCATCGTCGGCGGCGAAGAGCTGCACAACAATCACCACACCTATCCCAATTCGGCCAAGCTGTCGGTGAAGAAGTGGGAATTCGACCTGGGTTGGGCGTGGATCAAAGTCTTCAGCTTCCTGCGCCTGGCCAAGGTGCAGCGCGTTGCCCCCATCGCCCACCGTGTCGAAGGCAAAGGCCATCTGGACATGGACACCGCCATGGCGATCCTCAACAACCGCTTCCAGATCATGGCCCAGTACCGCAAGTTGGTGATCGGCCCGCTGGTCAAGCAAGAGCTGGAGAAGGTCGATCACTCGGTGCGTCATCAGTTCCACCGTGCCAAACGTCTGCTGTCGCGTGAAACCAGCTTGCTGGATGACCGCCACCACGTGCGTATCCAGAGCCTGCTGGAACACAGCCATGCGCTCACCGTGATCTACGAGAAGCGCCTGGCGCTGCAGCAGATCTGGCTGAAAACCAGCTCCAATGGCCACGACATGCTGGCTGCGATCAAGGAATGGGTGCACGAGGCCGAGGCCAGCGGCATTCAGTCCCTGCGCGATTTTGCCCACCAGCTGAAGACCTATTCGCTGCGTCCTGCAGCGGCCTGATCGAGCATTCACAGCCCGCTCGTGTGAGCGGGCTTGCCGTGGCAGGGCGGGTTGGCCTTGGCAGGCGGGCTCCCTGTGGCGAGCGGGCTTGCCCCGCGTTGGGCTGCGAAGCAGCCCCAATAAAAGCCACCGCATTTCTCCCGTCAAACCGCAGTGCCAGGTTTCAGGGCCGCTTCGCAGCCCAACGCGGGGCAAGCCCGCTCGCCACAACAAGCCCCTCGCCACAGCGAGCCCGCCTGCCACAGCGAGCACCCTCCCCACCGTAAAACTAATCACCAAAACCAGCCTATTCACCGCGAAAATCGGCCTACAACCGGTTTCTGACGTCATTTCTTAGTCAGCCTGTTCACGGAACTTCACCGCAATTCCCCTCTCTCAAAGAACACTTCGCCATCATGGTGACCCCTTGTAGTGACCGCTGCTCCATCCTGCGGCGCGCCCAGAGAGAGTTGTACCGATGGTTCACGAAAAGCCTTACTTGCCCGATGCCCCCACAGCTGAGCCTGCCCGCCCGGCTGCGGCGGCAACCTTGTTGGCGCTCATGCACGCCCAGGGTGAAGTCGAGCGGCTGAGTGAGCGCGAGCAACTGCTCAGCTCACTGCTGGTCAGCGTGAATGCCGTGCTGTGGGCCATCGACTGGGAAACGCGCCAAGTGCTGTACGTGAGCCCGGCCTACGAGCGAGTGTTCGGCCGTCCGGCCGGTCTGCTATTGGCCGACCACCGCGAATGGCGCAACAGCGTTCACCCCGAAGACCTCGATTACGCTGAATACAGCCTCGCCCGCGTGCTGGAGCAAGGCGCCGTGGAGGACCGCGAATACCGCATCATTACCGCCGACGGGCAGATTCGTTGGCTGAGCGACAAATGCTATATCAACCAGCAGGTCGAGCCCGGCAGGCCGGTGATCGTGGTCGGCATGGCCGAAGACATCACCGAAAAAAAACAGATGGAGTTGGAACTGCACCGACTCGCCACCACCGACGTACTGACCCAGAGCAGCAATCGCAGGCACTTTTTCGAATGCGCCAACCTGGCCTTCGACAGCGCCTGCGCCCAAGGCACAACGCTGGCGTTCCTGTTGCTGGACATTGATAACTTCAAAGAGGTCAACGACAGTTACGGCCACCTGGAGGGCGATCAGGTGTTGCGGCGTATCGCCGAGAGCGGTCGCAGCGTACTGCGCCGTGGCGACCTGTTCGGGCGCATCGGTGGCGAAGAATTCGCCGCCGTGCTGCCCGGTTGTGCGCCGCACATGGCATTGCAAGTGGCCGAGCGGTTGGGCAAGGAAATCCAGGCGCTGAGTTTCAGCTACGAAGGGCGGCAATTCACCGTCACCGTCAGCCAGGGCCTGGCTACGCTGCGCGAAGAAGACGCGTCTCTGGACAGCCTGTTTGCGCGCGCGGATGCGGCGATGTATGAGGCCAAACGCCAAGGCAAGAACCGCGTCATAGCGAGTTAACGGCACTCAACGATGGGAGCGGGCCGGCTCCCACACGTGACCTCGTTGCTGGCTAGGCCTTGCGTACCCGAGTCAACTCCGACAACCCGACCTTCAGCAAGCGCGCCGTTTTGCTGCTGGCCAGCTCTTCCAACCCTTCACGCTCGGTCAGCCGCGCCATCTGCGCCGCGAGGTTCATCACCAGCGATTCTCGCGAATACACCCCGCCTTCGAGTGAATAGATCGACGCAATCAACTGGCGTAGCTCCAACGGCAAACGCCAACGCGCGCGCAATGCCGAACCATAGGCCGCACCGTAGGTAGCCAGAGACTCGCCAATCACCTCGTCATCCAACGCCCCGCCGCCCTGGCGCCAGTCTTCCAGGCAGCGCAACAACGCTAAGTCGCCCAACCGATGCAGGATGCCGGCGCTGTAGCAGCGCTCGTGGTCCAGCTCCAGCATGCGCGCCAGGCGGCGAGCATAGTCGGCAGTGTCTTGGGACAGTTGCCAATGGCGCTCGGCATAGGCCACCAGCGCCGGGTCGCCCAGCACCACGTTGTGCTTGAGGGCCAGGCCCAGAATCAGGTTCATGCTCTGCCCGGCCGCCAGTGTGTGCAGCGCGGCGGACAGGGTTTGCACCGGCGTGCCGTGATGGCCGGCGCTGTTGGCGGCGGCGATCAATACGGCCGTTATTTGCGGGTCCATGCGCACCTGGTCTTCCAGGCGTCCGAGGTCCAGGCCATCCGGCGTGAGGCTGTGCTCTACGGCGTCTTTTACATCCACCCGCAACGGCGCGCCGTCAGAGGCTTCGCGGCGGCGCTCCAGGAACACCGGCAACGTCATGCCCGGCGCCAGCGGCGCAATTTCGCAGTACACGCTTTCGCCTTCGTTGAGCAGCAGGTCTTGCAGGCGCTGGGTCAGGCCTTCCATGTTCAGTGGTTTGGTGAGGTACGCCGTCGGCGCCAGGGGCAAGGCTTCGCGCACGCTGGCGCTGTCATTACGACTGCTCAACAGAATAAAGGGCAGCGAACGGCGCTTCTGGCGCACGCTGCGCAGCAGGCTCAAGCCATCGACGCCCGGCAACTCCCAATCCGCGAGAATCAGGTCGTAGGTTTTTTCTCGCAACAGCGTGGCTGCTTGCTGCCCATCAGCACACACATCCAGCCGTGCGTCGCAGCGCACATTCAACAACACTTGCTTGAGCAGATCCCGCGACCAAGGGTCCGCCTCGGCAATCAACACTCGGGGTACAGCCGGTAAATCAACAGCAGTCATCCAGCACGCTCCATCGGCAATGCTGCAACCTTAGACAATCACGCTGCCTACGTACAATGAACAGGGCCTGAATGTGCTGCATCGGGCACAAAAAAACCCGCCGAAGCGGGTTTTTTTCTGTCGATCAAATCAGGTTCCGCTTACAGCTCGGAGAAACACTCTTCGATGATCGCCAGGCCTTTGTCCAACTGCTCGTCCGGCGAGGTCAGCGGGACCAGTACGCGCAGCACGTTGCCGTAGGTGCCGCAGGACAGCAGGATCAGGCCCTTGTCACGCGCCTTGGCCACCACGGAGGCGACGGCAGCAGCGTTCGGCTTGTGGCTGTCGCCACCTTCGAACAGCTCGACCGCAATCATCGCGCCCAGGGCACGCACTTCGCCGATTACCGGGTACTTGGCTTGAATGGCTTTGAGGCCAGTCACCAGGCGTTCGCCAACAGCCTTGCAGCGGTCCAGCAAGTGCTCTTCTTCAAACACTTCCATCACCGCCAATGCAGCGGCGCACGCGATCGGGCTACCGGCGTAGGTGCCGCCCAGGCCGCCTGGGGCGATGGCATCCATGTATTCAGCCTTGCCGCACACACCGGCCAACGGGAAGCCGCCGGCGATGGATTTGGCGAAGGTGGTCAGGTCGGCGGCGACGCCCATCTGCTCCATGGCGAAGAACGTACCGGTACGGCCGGCACCGGTTTGCACTTCGTCGGCGATCAGCAGGATGCCGTGCTTGTCGCACAGTTCGCGCAGGCGCTTCATGAAGGATTTAGGCGCGACGTAGAAACCGCCTTCGCCCTGCACCGGCTCGATGATGATGGCTGCGATATCACGCGGCTCGGCATCGTTTTTGAAGATGCGTTCGATGCTGGCGATGGCGTCGTCATCGCTCACACCGTGCAGTTCGTTCGGGAACAGCGCGCGGAACACGCCGCCTGGCATCAGGCCCATGCCGGCCGAGTACGGCACGACTTTGCCGGTGAGGCCCAGGGTCATCATGGTGCGGCCGTGGTAGGCGCCGGTGAAGGCGATCACGCCGGCACGGCCCGTGGCGGCGCGCGCGATCTTCACGGCGTTTTCAACCGCTTCGGAACCGGTGGTGACCAGCAGGGTTTTCTTGGCGAAGTCGCCTGGCACCTTGGCGTTGATTTTTTCGCACAGCTCCACGTAAGGCTCGTAGGCCAGAACCTGGAAGCAAGTGTGGGTCAGCTTGTTCAGTTGCTCGGTCACGGCGGCGATGATTTTCGGGTGCACGTGGCCGGTGTTCAGCACAGCGATACCGCCGGCGAAGTCGATGAACTCGCGACCTTCAACGTCGGTCACGGTGGCGTTCTTCGCGGATTCGGCGAAGATCGGGTGAATCTGGCCAACACCGCGCGGTACAGCGGCTTCGCGGCGTTTCATCAGGGATGCGTTGGTCTTGCTCATAAAGTCCTCATTCGCCACTCATCGGGTGGCGTGGTCCAAGGAATACGTGGCGGGGAGGCAACTACGGCAGCATGCGATGATCGACTGCCACAGCTTTCCCGGCCACTACGAATAACGGTGTGAAACACGCAAAGGGTCAGCGCTCTCGTGCCCTCTGCGTTTACTGCAAGCTCTTGCCGGTCAGATGCCCAGGCAGAGGTATTTGATTTCCAGGTAATCCTCGATCCCATACTTGGAGCCTTCACGGCCCAGGCCCGACGCCTTGATGCCGCCGAACGGCGCCACTTCGTTGGAGATCAACCCGGTGTTGACGCCGACCATGCCGTATTCCAGGGCTTCAGCCACACGGAACACACGGCCCAGGTCGCGGGCGTAGAAATAGGAAGCCAGGCCAAACTCGGTGTCGTTGGACATCGCGATCACTTCGGCTTCGTCTTTGAAGCGGAACAATGGCGCTAATGGGCCGAAGGTTTCTTCCTTCGCCACGGCGGCATTTTTCGGCACGTCGACCAGAATGGTCGGTTCGAAGAAGTTGCCTTCCATCACCTTGCCACCGGCCAGCAGCTTGGCGCCTTTGCTCAGGGCATCAGCGATGTGCTCCTGAACCTTGGCCACGGCTTTTTCGTCGATCAGCGGGCCAGTCGTGGTGCCGTCTTCCAGACCGTTGCCGATCTTGAGTTTGGCCACGGCCACTTTGAGTTTCTCGGCGAACGCGTCGTACACCGAATCCTGAATGTACAGGCGGTTGGCGCAGACGCAGGTCTGGCCGTTGTTGCGGTATTTGGAAATGATCGCGCCTTCGACGGCCTTATTCAGGTCCGCGTCGTCGAACACAATAAACGGCGCGTTGCCGCCCAGTTCCAGCGAAACCTTCTTGATGTCCTTGGCGCATTCAGCCATCAGTTGGCGACCGATTTCGGTGGAGCCGGTGAAGGACAACTTACGCACGATCGGGTTGCTGGTCAGCTCGCCGCCGATGTCGCCGGCACTGCCGGTGACCACGCTGAGCACGCCTTTAGGGATACCGGCGCGGTGCGCCAGCTCAACCAGGGCCAGGGCCGAGAACGGCGTTTGCGAAGCCGGCTTGATCACCATGGTGCAACCGGCGGCCAGGGCCGGGCCGGCTTTACGGGTGATCATCGCGGCCGGGAAGTTCCACGGGGTGATTGCAGCGGTCACGCCGATGGGCTGCTTGATCACGATCAGGCGCTTGTCGGGCTGGTGGCCGGGAATCACATCACCGTAGATGCGCTTGGCTTCTTCGGCGAACCACTCGATAAAGGAAGCGGCGTAGACGATTTCGCCCTTGGCCTCGGCCAGCGGCTTGCCTTGTTCCAGGGTCATCAGGCGACCGAGGTCGTCCTGGTTTTCGATCAGCAGCTCGAACCAACGGCGCAGCTTGTTGGCGCGCTCCTTGGCGGTCAGCGCACGCCAGGCCGGCAGCGCCTTGTCGGCGGCTTCGATAGCGCGGCGGGTTTCGGCGGCGCCCATCTTCGGCACGGTGCCGAGAATCTCGCCCGTGGCCGGGTTGTTGACCTTGATGGTTTGACCGTTGTCCGCATCGACCCAAGCGCCATCGATAAAGGCTTGTTGGCGGAACAACTGGGTATCTTTGAGCTGCATGTCGGCTTTCCTTAACAGCACCGCGCGCACGCGGAGCGAATTAGAGTTGTTGAAAGGCGCCTTGTGGGCTGCCGTCAGGGAAATCAGCCCCAGCGCGCGGCAAGAGTGGAAGAGCGCACGGGAGACAGAGCGTTTGAAATCTCAAACGAATCCTAGGATCAATGGGGGTACAGGGCAATAGTCTGTTCGAAAAAAAGAACGAAAACGGCGCATTTGCCGAATCTTTCTGATCAGCGTGATCCGGCCGCGTTCCACCCCATCGACCACCGGCGCCCGGCGCAGGGCCTCTGTGCAGCCAATTCCTACCCACAAACGGCCAAAGACCGGCATGGACGCCCAAGGACGACATGGGTATGATGTCGCCCGCACAAGCATCCGTAGCTCAGCTGGATAGAGTACTGCCCTCCGAAGGCAGGGGTCGTGGGTTCGAATCCCGCCGGGTGCACCAGATACAGATGGAAAAGCCCCAGGTCGAAAGAGCTGGGGCTTTTTTGTGGGCGGTGTTTCGTAAGTCTTCTGTTTCAAGAAGCCGGAATTTCCGGATGGTTGCCTCTCGCAAGGGTTCTCGGATTGGATGGCTGATCTACTAGCCCGCACTCCTGCCCACTCCTGTGTGATGAGTTGCAGCCACGCAATGAATGGGGATTCGGTCTGAACATAAATAAATCTGTCCCCATCTTCCTTAAATAAATCTGTCCCCATCTTCCTTGTCGTAAGGAGCACGCCTGCATGACGCGCGCCTTTGATTTTTTCCTTTGAAACTCGGCTACTCGACCGATCACTTTGGGTCGACTCAGTCCTTGAGTTCTTAGCCGAAGCCCCCCTCTGAATGGTGCCAGCTATCGCTCTCATGCAAATGATTGGTCAGTGGTGATGCCACTAGGCGGCCACGTTAGAACCGATGACGCATCTAATCCCACTGATCAAGCAAACCAGCACTGAAAAGCCAGCGCGCTACGCGGCGCGCGCAGTTGTCCCCCCACCACACCTGAGGGCTAAACGTGTCGTTTTTTATGCACTCCTTCAGTAAGGTCAAGAACTCGTAGCCAGTGGCTAGGCATGGCCCTTTAGGCATGAGATAAAGCCTGCAAAACCCTGCACCGTGAGGCTAATTTTCAAGGCCCCTCAAGCTTGCAGATAAAAGCGGTGGCCACCCAAACCATACCCGCTAATTTATTTAATATTATCCAGGGATGAAAAATGGCCGTAAAAACCATCAAGGAATTAACTGACTCAGTTCGAAAGCTGAAACCAGGTGCACCGCTTTTAAATTACATAACACACGCACGCTTTCCAAATTTTAAAGGTCTTGAAAGAAATGCCGAATTGGACTTCCCATTTGCACTCACTGCATTAGTAGGTGCGAACGGTATAGGCAAGAGCTCCGTGCTCCATGCATTATATGGGATGCCGGAGGGTCAAAGTACCGCGAAGTATTGGTTCGCAACGGCCGTAGATCCAATTGAAGTCAAAGTCGTCCGAGACCCTCCACGATACGTCTATGGTCATTGGCATGAGGGCGTAAATGGGCCTGTCGAAACTCGAAAAGCACGTATACACAATAAAGCAAGAGCTTATGAATACTGGGAGCCCACAAAAGTATCAAAAAATGATGGAATGTCTGAAATACCGGCCGAAGAATTTGACAGAAAAAGTACCGATAGATGGAATCCAGTTATTCGAGAAGTTGTTTATATAAATTCAAAATTCAATATTGGTGCTTTTGACAGAAACTTTAATTTTGGCGACAAGGACGATAGTCAAACAGAAAAATATGCAGAGATGCAATGGGGAGCCAATAAGCTAAGACGCGCAATCGATCACAACCTTCAAACTTGGCACTTGGGAGGTGGAAGGGAGCGAATTTTTGAAAACCGCATGCTAAAGCAAGTTGAACTGGATGCCATATCGCTCATCCTCGGACGCTCATACTCCTCAGCAAGACTTATTAAGCACTCTCTTTATCCGACTCAGCGAGGAAAAGACACGAGTGTTATTTTCGAACGAGGACGGCAGTACTCAGAGGCGTTCGCGGGAAGTGGAGAGATATCGGTGGTAAGCATTGTCACACAAGTACTATCTGCGCCCCGATATTCACTCATTCTATTGGACGAACCAGAGACATCACTTCATCCAGGCGCACAAAAAGAGCTTTTGGCTTTTTTACTTGAGCAAATTCTGAAAAAGCACCTTCAAGTCGTCATATCCACTCATGCAATAGACTTCATCGAGGACCTGCCTGAAAATGCTATAAAAGTATTTGAAGATAACGGCCAAGGCAAAACACATATAATAAACAGTAGTTCTCCATATATTGCGTTAAACCGCCTCGGTCGAACTCTGGAAAAGAAAAAGACTATTCTTGTTGAAGACGCAATGGCTAAAATTGTTTTAGAAAGAGCCGCGCAAGACCTTCATGAGGGTGAGAGAAATGCTCTGGACATAAGAATTTGTCCTGGTGGAGCAGAGGCAATCTTGTCACGCCAGGTACCAGCGATGCTGCAAACAGGCTCAAAAGTTTTTGCTTACCTCGACGGCGACAAAAAGAAAGTTGACGTATTCAGCAAGAGTAAAAATATTACACAAGCCATGCAAACAGATCTACCTGAAATCATTAAGTCCGAAGTTGGATGCTCTCCTAGCTTCACAAAAAATGGCGGAAATGATAGAAAAGGTATTCAAGAACGGCATATTCAAAATCACCTGCAATACCTAGACTGGATGAGCTCTTATTTAGAATATATTCCTCTGTGCTGTCCAGACGCAATTGTCTATGAGTGCCTTACAGGCAAGAAACGTAAATTCACCGTAAGTGCTAAAGCGAAAGATGAACTTAGAGCACAGATTGGTTTAGATCAAACGGCGGAAAACTCAATTGGTGTGGCACGTTACGCACTTAACAAATGCAATGACAATCCACACATAACACAAATAACTAAAATTCTTAAAAAGTGGGTAGCAACTGAATAGCGATTGGGGATACAATGACCAAGCTTGAAAGACGACCACATCATGAAGGTTCTAAACATTATATGCAAAAGCCAACTGCAATTGATCTCTTCAGTGGATGTGGCGGCCTGACATTGGGTCTAAAACAAGCAGGGTATAGCGTTTTGGGCGCCATTGAAGTAGCCCCAAAAGCGCAACAGACTTACAAATTGAACCATCCTGAAGTTCAGCTTTATGAAGCTGACATTCGAGACATACCCACCGGCACTGTTCTTTCTGATCTCGGTATAAAGTACGGCGAGCTCGATCTCCTTGCTGGCTGCCCACCATGCCAAGGTTTCTCACGCTTAAGAACGCGAAATCGATCAAACTCAGTTGAAGACCCACGTAATGATTTGATACTTCAGTTCCAGAGATATGTTGAAGAGTTGCTGCCAAAAAATGTGATGATGGAGAATGTACCAGCACTGGCGAAGGATCCACGCTTTACACAATTAATGGTTAACTTAAAAAAGCTAGGATACAACACTACATTCGAAGTTGCTGACGCAGCGAACTTTGGCGTAGCACAGCGTCGTAAGAGACTGATATTACTCGCATCTAGAGTTGGCACCCCTAGACTTGCGGAAAAAAGCAATAAGAAATTACTTGTTAGAGATGTCATAGCGCAAATAGAGACGCCTCTCTTGAGTTCAGATGCCATTCATACTATTCCAGAAAAACGATCTGAAGCAGTTAAAAGACTCATCTCCCTTATTCCTAAAAATGGCGGAAGTCGTGCTCAGTTGCCAGTTGAGTACCAACTGGCCTGCCATCTCAGAAGTGATGGTTTCAGGGACGTATATGGAAGAATGGCCTGGGACGAAGTCTCGCCTACCATTACTAGCGGTTGCATTAACCCTTCAAAAGGACGCTTCCTTCATCCAGAAGAGAACAGGACCATTACTCTTCGGGAGGCTTCACTGCTCCAAGGGTTTCCTATGGAGTACCGATTCGATGCAGCGCATGGCAAAGAAGCGATCGCCCTGATGATTGGAAATGCTTTACCACCGCCCTTCATCATGGCACATGCGTTGGCTCTTCTCACCCAGGATTAAAATAGCGCTGTATCCCAGATCTTTTATGCCAGGCATAAGGCCTTAAATTACTAGGCCATTGATTGGGGTTCGATTCCCGCCGGGCACCAGACACAGACGAAAAGCCCCAGACCGAAAGACCTGGGGCTTTTTTGTGGGTGTCGATTAACGCTTCTGCAACGCCTCCAACCGCGCCGGCAAGTCTTCTTTGGGAAAGCGCTTATGCAGCGCCAGCAGCTGTTCATCGGCCGCTTTGGTTTCTCCAGCCCGGCGCAGCTCCACGATCTGCTGCAACCCCTCCTCCAATGATGACAACGCCACCGCACGCTTGCTGAGTTTCACGGCCGGCTCATCCGCCAACGCGCCGGCCACCTCAGCCTGAACCGGCGGTGCGGCGGCAGCCATGCGGGCCATGGGCGCGGGTGCGGGCGCCGAATACGCTTGAACCACTGGGCGCGCTGCTTGCGGGTGGGGCGCGGAGAAGGTCGCGGTGGATATCTCCGGTTGCGGCACGGGTGAGCGCATCACCACGCCGATCATCAGCGCCACGCCGGCGACGGTGGCGAATGCCATCTGCCAGCGCGGTTGGCGGCAGGCGTTCAGCCAGCGTTGCCAAAGGCTCGGCGGCGGCGTTGGAGCTTCGCGGCGGGCGGTGTTGAGGATGAAGGCGTCGAGGGACGCGGGCGGCTCGCCTGTGCTGTGTTGACGAAAGTGTTGGAGCAACACGTCGTCGGGGTCCTGGGTGTGTCGGGGGTCGGTCATGCGGGTATCTCCTCGGCCAGCAGGCGGCGCAGTTTCTGCTGGGCGTAGCGCAGGCGGCTTTTGACGGTTTCCAGCGGGGCACCGGTGAGGGCGGCGATTTGCGGCACTTCGAGGTCGCCGTGCAGGCGCAGCAGGAAGACTTCGCGCTGGTCTTCGGGCAAGTCTTGCAACGCCGCGTCGAGGCGCGCCTGGTCGCGGCTCAGGCTCAGTTGCTGCTCGGGGCCGGCGCTGTCGTCGGGCTGGGCGTGCAGTTGCTCATCGTAGCTGTCGTGCAGCGGGTTGTGGATACCGTGCTTGCGCCAGTGATCGATCAGGCGGTTGCGGGCAATCTGGAACAACCACGTACGAAAGCTCGCCCGACCTTGTGGCTGAGTGGTGCTGCGGATCAGGCTGAGCCAGGTTTCCTGGTACACCTCTTCGGCCAGTTCGACCTTGTTGCTCAGGGACACCAGAAACCGGTACAAGCCTTGGCGATGGCGCGCGTACAAAACCTCGAACGCGGCGCCGTCTCCGGCTCGGTAGCGGGCCAGCAGCGCTTCGTCGCTGGGTGAATCATCGGGTACGGCCATGTAGGTGGCGAACTCCTTTCGATGGATCAATGCAGATTACCTGTGGGAGCCGGGCTTGCCCGCGATGCAGACGCTTCGGTGTTTCAGTCACACCGCAGTGATGCTATCGCAGGCAAGCCAGCTCCCACATTGGATCGGCGCTGCAGGCAAAATCAGTGCTTAAGACTCTGCGCCAACTCCACCAGTTGCACGAACTCGTTGCGCAGCCCGAACGGGTCATCGCCTCGGGCCGAGCGGGCCAGTGCGGCGGTGTCCTGCAAACTCATGCTGCCAGTGTAGCGGCCATCGCCCTTGAGCTGTTGGGCGAAGGCTGCCACAGCTGCCGAGAAGCGCAGGTCGTCGCTGGCCTTGGTCGCCTGGTTGCTGATGGGCCGCTCTATCAATTGGCTGTCGCCGCCCGCTGCCGGTTTATAGCGCACGCGCAGCATCGCCAACTTTTTGGATGAGTGTTCAGCCGCCGGCGCAGCGGCGTAGCGCAACGGCTCCAGCCAGCCCTTCTGGCCCGTCGGAACAATTTCGTACAACGCCGTCACGGTATGCCCTGCGCCGATCTCGCCAGCATCCACCTTGTCGTTGTTGAAATCCTCACGTTTCAAGGCGCGGTTTTCATAGCCCAGCAGTCGGTACTCGCTGACCTGGGCCGGGTTGAATTCCACCTGCAATTTCACATCCCGCGCCACGACGGCCAGGGTTGAACTGAGCTGGTCGACGAGTACTTTTCGCGCTTCGCGCAAGTTGTCGATGTAGGCGTAGTTACCATCGCCCGCGTCGGCCAATTGCTCCATCAGGTGTTCGTTGTAGTTATCCACACCAAAGCCCAGGGTGGTCAGCGACACGCCGCTTTTACGCTGCTCGGCCGCCATCTGCTTGAGGCTGTCGAAGTCGCTGATGCCCACGTTGAAGTCACCGTCAGTGGCCAGCAGGATGCGGTTGATGCCCTTGTCGATAAAGCCTGCGCGGGCCATCTGGTAAGCCAGCTCGATGCCGGATGCGCCGGCTGTGGAGCCGCCCGCCGTGAGTTGGTCGATGGCATTGCGGATATTGGTTTTGTCGCGGCCGGAGGTGGGTTCGAGCACTACGCGGGACTCACCGGCATACACCACCAGCGACACGCGGTCTTGGTCACGGAGCTGGTCCACCAGTAATTTCAAGGTGCTTTTCACCAGCGGCAAGCCTTCGCGGCGGTCCATGGAACCGGACACATCCACCAAAAAAACCAGGTTGGCCGGCGCCAGCTCCGCGACGGTGCGGTCGGACGCCTTGATGCCGATGCGCAGCAGCCGAGTGTGCGGGTTCCACGGTGTGGCGGCGATCTCTGTGGTCACGCCAAACGGCGAGCCGTCGGTGGGGCGTGCGTAGTCGTAGGGGAAGTAATTGACCATTTCCTCCAATCGCACAGCACCTTCAGGCGGTAGACGGCCTTGGTTGAGGAAGCGTCTTACGTTGGCATAGCTGCCGGTGTCGACGTCGACACTGAAGGTCGAGACGGGCGTTTCGGCCACGCGGTGCACCGGGTTGTCCGGCAGGTTTGCGTAGTGCTCACGAGGCTCGCTGCGGTAGGCCATCGCCGCTGAATCCTGACTGACCATGCGCACGGCCATTGGCGCCGGCATCGGCATGCGTTTGCTCAGCGCCCCCTGTACCGGCGCGCTTTGCAGTTCGGCGACAGGTGCAGCCTGCTCAGGCTTGGCGGCATCACGGGAAGAAGACAACCCACAACCGGCCAACGCGACCAGCAACGTAACGGTAAAGCCGTGGGCAGCAGGGCGCAGGAAAAGCAGCGGACGGGACATGGGCTGAACCTCGTGAATGAATGATCCGTTCACAAGGTCAGACGCAAGGTGTGGAGGGTTCGGGTTAAACGGAGTCGGATAACACCTCGATCACTGTGCAAGTGTGTAGGCGCTGGCTTGCCTGCGATGCAAACGCCTCGGTTTTTCAGTTAAACCGAGGTGATGCTATCGCAGGCAAGCCAGCTCCCACATAAGATCTGCAGTGTTTTCCGTACCCGGATCAGTCGGTGCCGTATTTCGGATTACGCGGACCGTACAGAATCCCGGTGCGTTGCCCCGCCGACAGCAGGCGCGCACTGGTGATGCCGGCAATCGGGTGTGCGGCATCGGTGGAGCTGTTGATCACCTGCTTGACCGCCGCCGTGATCAGCATGCCCACCAGGCCGCCGCCATTGTTGTTGCCTTCCTCGCTCGACGCCCGCGCCGAACCGGTCCACAGCGTGGTGCCGGTGCGCAGGTCGACCAGTTTGGCCGACGCCGTCACCGAGGTGTCGCTGGAGATCAGCATGTACTTGGTGCCGTACTCGCTGACGGTGATGTACAGCGCCGCGTCCGCACCAAAGATGTCATGCAGCTTGGCCGGTGCCACACCCTGGATGTCGTTGGCGGTGGTCAGGCCGTTCTGGCGGAAGGTTTCGTCCACCAGGGCAATCGGCAACACGTAGTAGCCCGCTTCGGCCAGCGGGTAAGTCACCTGCGACACCAGGCTGTAGGACGCCTGCACTTCCGGCGACTCATTGATCGGCGGCAGTACCAGGATCGACTTCGGCCGCGCCTGTTTGTATGCCGTGTAATCGATGGTTTTGGGCGCTGCGCAACCGCCGAGCAAGGCCAGGGCCAGCAAGGCGCCCGTGAGTTTTAACAGGCTCATTTGGTGGCGACTCCGGTCTTGGCGTTTTTCAGCAGAAAGTCCATGTAGGAAGCAGACTCGGGGAACAGGGCCTTCTCGGTGCGAAACTCCTGCACCATCTGGTCATCCTTGCCCATGGTCATGTACAGCATGCCCAGGTGGGCGTGGTAACCCGGCGGCGCTTTGCGGCCACTGGCGTTGATCTTTTGCAGATCGCGCTCCAGCGCCTCAACCTGCGCTTCCTTGGGCTCGCCCTTGAAGTACTCGTAAACCTGCGGCTGGTAGCTTTCCCACTGATACAGGGGTTGAGGCGCCGTTTGGCACCCGGCGACCGTCGCGATTGTTGTCAGCATCAGCGCCAACTTCACTGCCTTGCTCATCCGTGTACTGCTCCTTGAGGTGCTGCTGATCAGTTGCGCGGGTTCCAGGCGCCGGCGTTGATGCCGTCGACGAGGCGGTTGATGGCTTCGCGCATGGCCAGGTCCAGGACCTTGCCATTAAGGGTGGAGTCGTAGCTGGCGGTGCCGCCAAAGCCGATGACTTCGCGGTTGGACAGGGCGTATTCACCGGCGCCCTGGGTGGAATACACCACTTCGGAGGTGCTGATGTTGACGATGTTCAGCGCAACTTTGGCGTAAGCCACTTGGGTTTTGCCACGGCCGAGAATGCCGAACAGCTGGCGGTCGCCGGTCTCTTTGCGGCCGAACTCGGTGACGTCACCGGTCACTACGTAGTCCGCGCCTTTAAGCTTCTGTACGGTGCCTTTGATCGCGGCTTCCTGGGAGATTTCGCCCATGTTGTCGCGGTCCAGCACGCTGAAGCGGTTGGTCTGCTGCAGGTGGGTGATCAGGATGGTCTTGGCCTGGCCACCGAGGCGGTCGACGCCGTCGGAGAAGATGCCGCGCATGTAGCTCGAACGATTATCGAACTTGCCCACGGCAATCGGCACGCGCACGCCGGAATAGGCGACGTTGGCGCTGGCGACTTGTTCCACCGGCATCGCGCGGTTGCTCTCCGTGGCGCAACCGGCCACGGTCAGCAGCGCTGCGGCGGTGAGGCCAGACAGCAGGATTTTGGACAGTGTTTTCACAGGGTGCTCCTAGGGTGAGAGGTCCGCGGTTGCAGCGGGTGAACCCGCGGGAGGGACTGTTGTGTACGTCAACTACGCTGTCGCGGCGATCAGACCTTGCTGAAAAAACGCGCGATCTTGCCCAGTACCTCAACATCAAAGGTGTCGGGCCAGCAGGCAGGTGTTTTGGCAAGGATGACCGGCGCGCAGCGGCCCGGCTGGAAAGTGCAGCCCGCCATCAGGCAGGTGACGGGGAGAAAAGCAGAAGTGCGCATTGCTTGATTCGTCCTTGAAAAATGCGATGTAGCCAATGCCGCGGCATTTTACGGGGTTGCCCGATGTACTCAAGCGGTTTTGCCGCCACCGTGAAGTTCGCCGCCCAACGGCGGCCTGCTAAGCTGCGCGCCCACCTCAAGTTTCACAGCCACCGGTCGAGACACTGGCTTGGCTTGCTCATTAAATAGGGATATTGCGTGTTGAACACCCTCCTGAGGGCTGCGGCCCTGATCGCGACGCTGTCGATGACCGGCTGCGTCTCCTACACCGTCACCGGCCCCATCGGTGCCCCGCTCCACCCGGCTGCTGCCAGCAGCCCGCGCAGTGCACAAATCGCTGATGTGACGGTGAACGCCGCCGACGTCAACGAGGCCAACAAAACTGCGATCAGCCGCTCGCTCACGGCCCAGCTCAACCAGTACGTGCGCGCGGCGGGTTACTTCAAGCAGGTCACCGAGTACCCCACGCGCCTGGAAGAAAACGACGTGGTGCTCAAATTCAACATGACCTCACTCAAAGGCCATCGCGCACCGCACCCGGCCTACATACCCGGCGCACTGCTGACGCTGACGATCTGGATCTGGGTCAACGGGCCGATCTACGTCGACAGCTTCGACGTGGCCGGCAACCTGGTGATCGTCGACCGCAACGGCAAAGAACTGGCCACGGCCGAGCAAGCGCTCAAGTTCGAACACAACGTCGGTCTGTATGGCGGCGAATACTGGGCACCGTCGATGGGCGCCCAGCAGCTGAACAAACTGGTCGCGCAACTGCTCGACACCGCTACCGCCAAACTGGCCAAACCCTGAATTCAAGGAGCAACACATGAAAGGATTGATCAAGCACAGCCTGGTCCTCGCCGCGATCTTGCTGAGCGGTTGCGTGTCCTACTCGCAACACGAACTGCCACCGGTGCAGACCTGGCCGCCGACCGCCAACGCGCCAGCGCAGAAACCCAGCGCATTTGTGCGCACCACAGCGCTGAACCAAGTCAACGGTGGCCCCGCCAACGCCGCCGCCGGCGCCCCGGCAGCGCTATGGGAAAAAGCTGTGGCGGATGCCTTCCGCCAGTCCAACCGCTTTGCGCGGGTAAGCACTGACAAAGTGGACTCGGACATTTACGCCGACGCCAAGCTGTATAACAACGAACAGTTCAGCATGGCCTCGGCGATCATTACCGGTGCCACCTTCTTCATTATTCCGTCCACGGCGAAAAACACCTTCACGATGGAAACGGTGTTCAAGGACAAGGACGGCAAAGAATTGGGCCGGGTGAGCAAAAGCGAATCCGTGCGCACCTGGATGCACCTGGTGCTGATCCTGGGCATCCCGTTCCAGGCGAACACGGGTGAAGTGGTTGAAGCGTTGACGCGCAGCACGCTGGACGAGGCGGTGCAGCGCAAGTTGTTCTGATTCGGTGGCGATCGCACCCTGTGGCGAGCGGGCTTGCCACGCGTTGGACTGCGTAGCAGGCTCATTTTTTGGGGTCGCTTCGCAACCCAACGCGGGGCAAGCCCGCTCGCCACGGTCACCGTGCTCGCCTTGGCAATTGCGTCGCCGGCTCAGTCCGCGGCCACTGTCACCTCCACCGGTTTGCGCTCACCCGTTGCCGTCACTTCATAAATGCTCATCACAAACGCATCACTGATGACCGTCTCAATCAGGTAATGCTTCTTCGGCTGCACGGCAGCGATCGCACCCTGTGGCGAGCGGGCTTGCCCCGCGTTGGACTGCGTAGCAGGCCCATTTTTTTGGGGTCGCTTCGCAACCCAGCGCGGGGCAAGCCCGCTCGCCACGGTCACCGTGCTCGCCTTGGCAATTGCGTCGCCGGCTCAGTCCGCGGCCACTGTCACCTCCACCGGTTTGCGCTCACCCGTTGCCGTCACTTCATA